>NZ_BLAD01000042.1:41086-210009 GCF_009687845.1 Acrocarpospora corrugata | reverse complement strand
GGGTGGGAGTTCCACCGCAATCACCCGTGCCCAAGGTTGGTCAGGCCAGGCGGGCCGTACCTCTGCCGATTGTGAGAGGGAGGTCGAGGATTGTCCGGATGCCAGGGGACGCCGCGCAGACCGAGGCGATCGAGTTGACCGCGTGTGCGGCCGCGCCCGCCAAGCCGTGGCTGACCTCGTCGATGGTGAGGGCGATCGTCGGGCGGCCCTCGATGTGGATGGCGAAGCCGGGGTCGGCCCAGCGGCGGACCTTGGTGGCGTCGGCTTTGTAGACGCATTCGACGGTCATGAAGGGGCGGCCGCGGATGAGGCCGGAGAAGGTCCAGCGGGAGGCGCAGACGGTGTCGGGGAGGACGGTGCCTGCGGCGATCTCGAACTCCTCGGTGGCCAGTTCGAACTCGTCGCTCTCCTCGATCTCGTCCAGCCGTACATTCAAGGCGGTCGTGACGAGCTGGACGCTTTCCGCGAACAGGGCGCGCTGGAAGGCGCGGAACGGGCGGACGGCGGCGGCGTAGTCCTTGGCGGAGCGGGTGAAGCCGATCAAGTCGGTGACGATCTGGCGGGACGGGTGGCCGCGGTAGTCGGAGGATTCGCGGACGTAGATGTGGTCGAGGCGGCTGGAGAGGCCGGTCAGGGTCAGCGGGAGGAGGTCGCTGATGAAGCCGGGGTTGATGCCGGTGCCGTGCAGGGTGGCACCGCCTTCCGCGCAGGCGGCTTCGAGGCGTTCGACCACGCCGGGGCCGTACGCCGCGGGATAGACGAAGCCGGTCGTGGTGATCACGTTCTTGCCGGACGCGAGGAGCGCGCAGATCGTCTCGACGTCGGTGGCGTGGTCGCCGCCGAAGTAGGAGGCGGGGAGGGGCATGTGCAGGACGCAGTCGGCGTCCAGGGACAGGACGCGGTCCACGTCATCGGTGCATTCGACGCCGACCGGGTCCAGGCCCACCAGGGCGCCCGCGTCCAGGCCGACCTTGTCGGGGTCGTAAACGAGAACGCCCGCGAGTTCGAACTCCGGGCGGGTGATGACGCTTCGCAGGGCGTAGCCGCCTACTGCTCCGGTGGCCCATTGGACCACGCGCAGACGGGGCATGCAGAGCCTCCAGGCAAAGGGGGAAGTCAGGGCGGAGGCCATGCTTGGGAGGGGTGTCGCCGGTGACCCCACGCCCGGGCGAAGCCGAAACTATAGCAGGAATTTACTCGTCCGATCACTATCCGCAACGACCCATTTGTAGGGCCCACAGCCCTTGATAAAGTGCACCCTGACTAGAATGTTGTTCTCTTCTGAAGGGTGGGCCCATGTCCGATCTCAGGTTCGACGGGAAGGTCGCGGTCGTCACCGGTGCCGGGCACGGACTCGGGCGGGCGCACGCGCTGCTCCTGGCCGAGCGCGGGGCAGCGGTCGTCGTCAACGACCTGGGCGGCGCCCTGGACGGCTCGGGCGCCTCGGCCGGCCCCGCGGCCGAGGTGGTCGAACTCATCACCAAGAACGGCGGCTCGGCCGTCGCCAACGCCGACAACGTGGCCACCCCCGAAGGCGCGGACGCGATCGTCCAGGCCGCGATCGACGCCTTCGGGCGGGTCGACGTGGTCGTCAACAACGCCGGCATCCTGCGCGACAAGTCCTTCGGCAAGATGTCGGTCGAGGAGTTCGACTCCGTCCTCGCCGTCCACGTCCGCGGCTCCTACCTGGTCAGCCGGGCCGCGTTCCCGCACATGAAGGAGCAGGCGTACGGCCGGATCGTCAACACCTCCTCACCCGCGGGACTGTTCGGCAACTTCGGCCAGGCCAACTACTCGACCGCCAAAATGGGCCTGGTCGGCCTCACCAAGACCATCGGCATCGAAGGCGCCCGCGCCAACATCAAGGCCAACGCCATCGCCCCCATCGCCTGGACCCGGATGACCGAGGCCCTGCTGCCGGCCGAGTTCGAAGCCAAGTTCACCGTCGAGGCGATCAGCCCGCTGGTCGCCTTCCTCGCCCACGAATCCTGCGAGAGCACCGGCGAGGTCTTCAGCGTCGGCGGCGGCCGCGTCGCCCGGGTGTTCGTGGCGGAAGGCCCCGGCTGGCGCACGGACGACCTCACCATGGAGTCCATCCGCGACAACTGGCCCACCATCATGACCGAACAGCCCTACCTCCAGCCGACCACCCTCGGCCAGCAGGCCAGCGCCTCGATGAAGGCAATGCTCTAGTACGGCTGAGTCAGCGTCATCGGCGTCCGAGCGACCTCCAGGGCACGCTCGGGAAATCGCGGCCCGGCGAGATAGGCGCGGGCACGGGTGCGCCCGACCGGGGTGAGCACCCCGGCCGCCACCAGCTCACGCAGATCTCGCTGAGCCTGCTGAAGACTGAGCCCTTCGGCGTTCTCATACCGGGAACGCCGAACCCGGCCAAACATCGCGACGTCGTGGAGCGCGGAGACGATCCGCTGGTCGGCGGCGGTGCTCTCGGCGAACTCGGACAGGATTCCCCAGATAGCCCGGGACCGGTCGAACCGTCCCTGAACCGTCTGGGCCTGCTGGTGGTACGCGATCAGATTGAACCGGATCCAGCCGGACACGTTCTGGTCGGGTAGGTAGTGCGAGCCGCGCAGGCCGAGTTCGCGGTAGTACTCCCAGGTGTTCCCCGGACGTCCGAGCCAGGCTTCGATGGAGGAGAACTCCGGAGCCAGCATGCCCTCACGCGCGATCATCAGCGTCTGCAGAGAACGGGACATCCGTCCGTTCCCATCCGCCCAAGGACGGACGGAGACCAGGTGCAGATGGGCCATCGCGGCCCGGATCAGCGGGTGGGATCCGTCGTCGGTGTTCAGCCAGTCGACCAGTTCCGCCATCAGGCCCGGCACTTCCGCCGCATCCGGGCCCGTGTACGCGGCGATGCTGCGATCCCGTGGATCCGTGACGTAGACAGGGCCCTTACGCCACTGCCCGGCAGGCCTGCGGCCACTGTGGTGGTGTCCCTGCAGCATCCAGTGCAGTCCGTTGAGCAGCCCCTTGTCGTACCGGAAATCCGTCGCGTCTTGGAGCGTCTGGATATAGGTCATCATCCGCTGGTAGGCGAGGGTCTCCTCGCGATTGACCTCCGAGACCTCCACGTCCCGCTCCCCGGTCATCAGGTCCTCCGCGTCCACGGTGGACACCTGGAAACCTTCGATGGAGTTCGAGGCCGCGACCGCGTCGGCGGTGAGGAACTTTCGCAGGCCCTCCGTCCACCTGGTCGGCGTGCTCCTCAACTGGTGACGCAGCTCGTGCCGCATGGCCTCGATTCCGGCCACAACGCGCTCGTCATCATGCGTGAGGACAGGTGTGGAGAACAGCATGAATCAATGATATTTTGACGTAGTCATTACGTCAACGCTCTACTGTCGTTTCGTTCCCGGTACCAGTGGGGTGGGCCACCACAACGTGGGATTCGGTGTGGGTTACCGGTCGTCGAGTTCGGTGCCGGTGATGTAGGGAGGCCAACTGGTGGTGCAGGGTGCCTGCTGGGCGAGGAGCCAGGTCGCGGCGGTGCGGACCGCTGTGGTGTGTCCGTCGACTGTCCAACCCGGCTGACACGGCGGCAGATAGCAGGGCGAGCGGCCCAGCCATGCACGGCGTTGCATGTCCGGGCCCTTGACGAAACGTGGAGAGCGCCGCTCCAGCGTCAGGCGGGGCCAATGATGACGAAGACCCTGCTGTGCCGCCTGTCCGCTGTGATCATGGCCGGAAGGTTGGGGCTTCCCGCTGGGTGAACTTCGATGCGCAGACCGGCCAGCATGTCACGGGAACAGCCCCAGGCACGGACCCGGCCGGTGACCTCGGCGGCGAGTCGTTGACCGTCGGGCCCGTAGGCGCACGCCCCGAGTTCGACCATCTCCTGGCCGTCTTCGCTGGGGGCGGGACGGCGGATCAGGTAGGCGAACGTGTCGGAGGTGTAGCAGCCCATGCTCCCCCAGGAGTAGATCGGGTTGACCAGACCCGCCTCCCTCACACGGGACAGCACGATGATCCGGCAGACCTCAGCGGAGGCCCCGGCAAGCCAGAAATCCAGGTGCACCAGCGGCTTCCACGGCACCACCACCCCCGACCAGGCCAGGACCGGCGAGGCATCGAGGGCTGAGGCGAGCGCGTCCACGTCGACCGGCCGACCGTCATCAACGCGGATCCGCACCCCCCTGTTCGGGGGGAGTTCGAGGTTGAGTTCCTCGACGGCGCCGGGCCCCCGCATCGGCATGAACCCGCATTCCTCGATCGACACGCTCCGCCAGACCTGGCCGTCGAGCTCCAGCGCCACCGCCCGGGTCACGCCCCGGATCCGCAACGGCACGACCAGTCGGCCGCCTGGCGCCAGCTGCTCCCGCCAGGAGGGCGGCGCATCCCACGCGCCTGCCGTCACGATAATCCGGTCATACGGTGCGTTTGCAGCGTGGCCGTCCGCGCCGTCGCCGTGGCGGACCAGGACCCGGTCGTAGCCCGCCGCCGCCAGGCCGCGCCGGGCTTCTTCCACGATCTCCGGGCCGATGTCGATCGTGGTCACTGACCCGGACGGGCCGGCGAGTTCAGCCAGGCAGGCCGCGTTGTACCCGGTGCCCGCACCGATCTCCAGCACCCGGTCGCCGGGCCGCACATCCAGCTGCTCCAGCATCGCCGCGACCACCCCGGGACCGGACGCCGAGCTGATCGCGACCCCGTCCTCATCCCGGAATGTGACCACCGACTCCGGCCCGTACGCCCGTTCCAGAGATGCCTCGGGCACGAACAGGTGCCGGGGAACCGCCCGCATCGCGGCCTCCACCGCCGCCGTGCGCACCCCACCCCAGCTCCGCAGCGTGTCGACCATCGCCTTGCGCAGGGCCTCGGAGGAAGCGGCGGGTGGGATGGTCGAAGCCGTGTCGATACCCATGCCGCCAGCGTATTGTTCCCGGACCTGGGCGGTGGCGCTTGCGCGCCGCACGCGACGATCTCCTGCTCCTTTTCGGCCCTGACCATCCCGAGACTCAAGAAGTCGGGGAGATGCTCAGGCACCTCGGTGGGTTGTGAGCCCGTCCATTCGAAAGCGCGACAACGTCGCGAAGCCCGTGCGAGGGTAAAGCGCTTTCTCCTCGGGAGGGATACCTGGCCGTGGTGCCCCGAGCCTTGGTCTCATCAGGTCTTCGAGTCCGTGAAACCCGACGTGGAACCCCGGATCAACGGGGTTGGCGCTTGGCGGCGAGCAGCCAGTCAAGTGTGTTCTGAGCCAGAGCCTCCTCAGCGATCTGCTTGGCGGAGGCCGTGGTCAGCCCGGCGAGTGAGCTTGCGATCCAGTCCTGTACGTTCGCGTGCCCTTGGTCTTGGTATTCACGTGCTTGGAAGAGGCATTCGAGCTTGTCGGCATCGCGAGCGCACCGGGCTTCAAGGGTCTCGCCGCCCTCGAACTCGGCGACGGCCGATTTGATCATCTCGGCCACGGCCGGGGGAAGGGGAGCGACCTGATCGGCGGTGACGGCCGCGTTGCCGACGGCGGTCACATACCGCTTGGTGAGATGCGGGATGTCGGTGGTGCGGGTCTCCTGGGAGTCATGCCACAGCGCGAGGAAGCCGGCCCGCTGGCAGTCGGCGCCCTCCATGGCGGCGAGCACAGATGCCATGACGGAAACACGGTAGGAGTGATCGGCGACAGACTCGGGCAAGGGAACCCCGACCGTGGACCAGCCGGTCCGCTTGAACCTCTTGAGCAGCCCGATCTCGTAGAGGAAAGCGGTGATCTTTCGCGCCTGGTCGCTCATGCCCATCCCGTCGCCGTGGTCATCACGGTGTCGCGATCGCGACGCCGTACCTGAGCGCCTCCAGCTCGCGCCGGGTTCGCGCGCTCACCGGACTCTCATCCAGCAACCGACCGATGCGCATCTTCAGCTCATCTCTGATCTTTCTTTCACGTAACAGGTCCGGTCTCACATGTACCAGCGCCCAAAGGGTGTGAACGTTCAGTTCGACGAATCCCAGTTCGCTGTCGAGTCGACTGAGAAGGTGACGCATCAGCTTCTTGCCGTCCCAGTGTTAGGCGACTCTTCCTGTGAGCACGTGAGAGCGCTTTCGCGCCATCGCGGATGGGGACCGGTGACCTTCGACGAGCTCTTCGCCCTGTTCGATGCGGCGCGCTCCGCGGTCCCGTCGCTGCCTCGCCGTTCCGGCCGATCGTTTCTGTCCATCGTGCACGGGTCGGAGCGATCATGACAGCTGGTGATACCCAGACCGCCTCCCAGTGGATGGGCGGCCGAGCTGGGCCGTCCTGAGAATGCGCTGCCGAGAGATCGTCGAGGATCTGGCCGGGCAGATCGCCGACGGTGAGCTCGCCGCAGGGGCCCGGATCGCCAGTACCCGAAAATTGCGGGACACCTATGACATTCCCGGTTCGGCCGCCCGTCGTATCCAGCGTGAGCTGGCCGATCGGAGGTTCATCCGACGGGTGCCGGGCCTGGGCTACGTCGTCGGCGTGCCCGATGCCACACCCGTGCCGCCGCGTGACGACGATCCGGACGCGCTCACCTGGTTAGTCGCCGGGCCGGGCGGCCAGCGCCCCATCCCCAGCGCGGATGTGCTGCTGACGAAACCGCACGCCGACACGGACACCATCACCGCACTCACCCCTGGCGGCGCTCTCACCGGCCCCGCCGTCATCGAACGGGACGTCAGCACCTGTGTGTTCAAGCAGGTCGCCGACGTCATGGCCGGACGGATCGCCACGGGGGAGTTCCCCGCCGGTGAGCGGTTCGCCAGTACGGCCGCGCTCCGGCGGGAGTTCGCGATCTCCGACGCCACCGCCGGCAGGGCACTACGGGAACTGACCGACCAGGGCCTGATTCATACGGTGCCCGGCCGCGCCAGCTTCACCGGCCCCGCGAGTGCCGGGCATCTCCGCCCGCTC
This sequence comes from Acrocarpospora corrugata, assembly GCF_009687845.1. GTDB lineage: Bacteria > Actinomycetota > Actinomycetes > Streptosporangiales > Streptosporangiaceae > Acrocarpospora > Acrocarpospora corrugata. The sequence continues at coordinate 203,123 of NZ_BLAD01000042.1, read as the reverse complement.
TATCAGCGGATCGCCGCCGACCTGGCTGGGCAGATCTACGCCGGGGTGATCCCGGTCCACCACCCGATCCCGGTACGCGACGATCTGAAAGCCCGGCACGGCGTCTGCGACCACACCATCCGCCAAGCGGTGGCCTTGCTGAAGTCCCTCGGCTGGGTGATCGCAGTACCGTACCGGCGTCCCGTGGCCGCGCCGCCCAAGCACTGGCCGGTACCCCACACGTGAACTCCCTCCTCGCTGCCCGGAGCAGAGGAGCCCCGGCCGTGGTGGCCGGGGCTCCTCTGTCATCGGTTAGGTGCCGTAGACCTCGAAGGCGAAGAGCGAGTAACCCCAGGCCGTGGCTCTGGTGGTGCCGTTGATGCGGACATATCTGGTCGAGGCCGACAGGCCGGTGTGGTCGTCGATGCCGCCGTTCTCACCGGTGACCGACTTGATGGTCGTCCAGGTTGTGCCGTTGGGGGAGGTCTGGATCTGGTAGGCCGACCCGTAGGCCGCCTCCCAGGACAGGCGCACCCTGCTGACGGTGTAGGTCTGGCCCAGGTCGACCTGGATCCACTGGGGGTCGGCGAAGGCGCTGGCCCAGCGGGTGGTGGCCGAGGCGTCCACCGCGTTCGAGGCGGGGAAGGTGGCGTTCTCCACGCTGGAGGCCACGGCCGGCTTGTTCAGGGCCACGTTGGTCGGGGCGGGCTGGCCGCCGGAGCCGTACACCTCGAACTCCCAGAGGGAGTAGCCCCACGCGGTGGCGCGGGTGGTGCCGAGGATGCGGACGTATCTCGCCGTTCCGGTCAGGCCGGTGTGGTCGTCGATGCCGCCGTTCTCGCCGGTGACCGTCTTGAGGGTGGTGAAGGCGGCGCCGTCGGTGGAGGTCTGGATCTGGTAGGCGGAGCCGTAGGCGGCTTCCCAGTTCAGCCGGACCCGGTTGATGTTGTAGGTCTGGCCCAGGTCGACGGTGATCGACTGGGGGTCGGCGAAGGCGCTGGCCCAGCGGGTGGTGGCGACACCGTCCACCGCGTTGGCGCCGACGTAGGCGGCCTCGGTGCTGGTGACCGTCACCGGCTTGTTGAGCGCCAGGTTGGCGCCGACCGGGGGAGAGGGCGACGGCGACGGCGACGGGGAGGGTGAAGGCGACGGTGACGGCGAGGGCGACACGACGGGGCCGGTGTTGAGGGTGAACTCGTCGATGTCGTACAGGCCGCTGCCGGTGCCCTTGAAGACCAGGAACAGTTCCTGGGTGCCCGCCGGCGGGGTGATCGTGCCGGTCACGTTCTGGAAGACCGCGTACCCGCCGGTGGCCGGGACCGTGGCCGAGCCGACCAGCTGGCCGGTCGGTGAGCCGACCCGCAGTTCCAGGGTGTTGCCCGCGGTCGGCGCGCCGACCCGGGCGGTGAACGAGGTCACCCCGGTCAGGTTGTACGGCTTGAACGAGATCCAGTCGTTGTTCTCGATGAACCCGACCGCCCGGCCGCCGTTCGCGCTGGCCGGCGCGCTGATCTGGACGCCGCTCATGGCGCCGAAGTGCTCGGCCTGGCGGATCTTGGGCTGGATGATGGCCTGGGTGTGGGTGGTGAGCGCGGCCTGGCCGCCGCCGCCGTTGTCGGTGTATTCGGCGTCGATCACGCCGAAGATGTTGGCGGCCGTGTCGTGCTCGCCGTCGGCGGTGGTCTGCAGGGTGCCGGTGCAGCCGTTGGCGCTGGTGATCGGGTGCCCGTGCGAGTCGTGGCCGAGGATGTAGCTGACCTTCACCCGGGCGCAGTTGATCGTGCCGTCCTGCGGGTCGGTCACGGTCACCTGGAACGGGATGGTGTCCCCGAAGGAGAACACCCGCCCGTCCAGCGGCGCCTGGATGGTCACCGTCGGCGCGGTGTTGCCGACCGTGATGACCACGCTGGCGGTGCCGGTCTTGCCGGTGGTGTCCCGCGCGGTCAGCGTGGCGCTGTAGGTGCCGTTGGTGTTGTACGTGAACGACGGGCTGGCCGCCGTCGAATCGGTGGAGCCGTTGCCGTCGAAGTCCCACGCGAACGTCATCGGGTCGCCGTCGGGGTCCACCGTGCCGGCCGAGGAGAACGTCACCGCGAGCGGCGCGAGCCCGGAGGTCCGGTTGGCGGTCACGACCGGCGCGGGGGCCTGGCCGTTGCGGGCGTACTCGATCCGGTAGAGGCCGGAGTTGGCGTCGCCGTTGAACCAGCCGGTGCCGTAGTCCAGGACGTAGAGCGCGCCGTTCTTGCCGAACTCCATGTCCATGATCTGGGTGCCCGTCCACGGGAACGGGGTGATCGTGAGCGGGGCGCCGGCGCTGTCGATGGTCACGTTCTTGATCCACCGGCGGCCGAACTCGCCGGCGAAGAAGGTGCCGTCGAAGTAGCGCGGGAAGGCGATCGGCGAGGTCGACGCGGGGTCGTACCGGTAGACCGGGCCGCCCATCGGGGACAGGCCGCCGCCGCCCAGCTCGGGCGGGGTGGAGCCGGTGTAGGGGATCCAGCCGCGCTGCGACGGCGGCAGCGTCGGGATGCCGGAGTTGTTGGGCGAGTTGTTGGCCGGGCCGCCCGCGCAGTTGTACTTCGCGCCGGACGGGCCGGACGGGAAGGTGTACTCGTTGTAGGCGTCGTTGAAGCTCGAACAGTACGGCCAGCCGTAGAACCCCGGCTGGGTGATCCGGGCGAACTCGACCTGCCCGGCCGGGCCGCGGTTCGGGTCGGTGGTGCCGGAGTCGGGGCCGTAGTCGCCCAGGTAGACGATGCCGGTGCCCTTGTCGACGCTCATCCGGAACGGGTTGCGGAAGCCCATCGCGTAGACCTCGGGGCGGGTCCGCGCCGTCCCGGGCGCGAACATGTTGCCCGGCGGGATGGTGTAGGCGGGGGTGCCGGTCGCGGTCGGCTTGATCCGCAGCACCTTGCCGCGCAGGTCGTTGCTGTTGGCGGAGGTGCGCTGCGCGTCGTAGGCCGGGTTGCGGTCGGCGCGCTCGTCGATCGGGGCGTAGCCGGCCGAGTCGAACGGGTTGGTGTCGTCGCCGGTGGACAGGTAGAGGTTGCCCGCCGAGTCGAAGTCGATGTCGCCGCCGACGTGGCAGCACATGCCGCGGCTGGTGGGCACGTCGAGCACGGTCCGCTCGGAGGCGGGGTCGATCGTGTTGTCGGCCCGTACGGTGAACCGGGACAGGCGGTTGACCCCGTTGAACGGCGCGAAGGAGGCGGCGGTCCCGGTGCTGGGCGCGTCACCGCCCGGCGTGGTCAGCGGCGGCGCGTAGAACAGGTAGATCCACCGGTTGGTGGCGTAGCCGGGGTCGGCCGCGATGCCCTGCAGGCCCTCCTCGTCGTGGCTGTAGACGGCGAGGGCGCCGGCCACCTTGGTGTTGCCCGCGTTGTCGGTGTAGCGGACCGTGCCGTTGCGCGCGGTGTGGAAGACGCCGCCGTCGGGGAGCACGGTCAGGCTCATCGGCTCGCCGACCTCGTCGACGCCCTTGGCCAGCGCGACCTGCTGGAAGTTGGAGTTGACGGTGCCGCCGCACTCGCCGGTGACGAAGCCCGCGGCGGTCCTGATGCCGCCGAGCAGGTGCTGCCGGAAGTTGGTCTCGGTGTAGGACTCGTCGGTGTGGCCGCCGCCGGTGTACCAGGAGCGCCCGCCGTCGTAGTTCTGGCACCAGGCGATCGGGTGGTCGATGCCGTTGCCGCCGCCGGTGTAGCTGGTCTCGTCCAGGGTGGCCAGCACGTGCACCTTGCCGCGCGGGTTGGCCTGGTAGTTGTACCACTCGTCGAACCGGCTCCAGCGGTGCGGCAGGTGCGCGGTGGACGGGTGCACCCGGTCGGCGACCTTCACGGTCGCCTGCTGGGGGGCGGGGTGGGAGGCGAAGTAGGCGCCGACCAGGCCGCCGTACCAGGGCCAGTCGTATTCGGTGTCGGAGGCGGCGTGCACGCCGACGTAGCCGCCGCCGGCTTCGATGTAGCGCTCGAAGGCGGTCTGCTGGGCCGCGTTGAGCACGTCGCCGGTGGTGGACAGCCAGATGACGGCCTTGAACCTGGCCAGGTTGGCCTCAGTGAACTGGGCGGCGTCCTCGGTGGCCTCGACCGCGAAGTTGTTGGCCGTGCCCAGCTGCTGGATCGCGGTGATGCCGGGGCCGATGGAGCTGTGCCGGAAGCCGGCGGTCTTGGAGAAGACCAGGACGGTGAAGTCGGGTGCGGCGAAGGCCGGGGGGCTCGCCACGGTGATCCCGGTCAACACGAGCAGGGCGCTCAGGAGTATCCGGGATAACAGGCGGGGCAATGGGCGCACGACGATCCTTTCGGAACGGGACGCGTGCGCCGAACGCGACCAATGAGGGAGCGCTCTCTTACTCTGGCCAACGTGCCACGGTGCCCAGAATGGAGGCGTTCGCCGACATTGTTGCTAGGATGTTGCCGTTGCGTCAAGTGCCTGTTATCCAGGGCTAGAGAGCGCTCTCAGACGCTGACCGTGAGGTCTACCGCCTCCGGCGCCAGCACGGCCTCGATGACCATCACCGCCGCTCCGATCACGCCCGCCCGGTCGCCCAGCTCGGTCGCCCGGATGCTGAGGTGCTGGGTGGCCAGCGGCAGCGACCGGCTGTAGATGACCTCGCGGACCCCGGCCAGCACGTGCTCGCCCGCCTCCGCGATGTCGCCGCCGATCACTATCACTGACGGGTTGAAGAAGTTCACGATGGAGGCCAGCACGTCGCCGATCTCCCGCCCGGCCTGCCGGATGTACTGCACGGCCTGGGTGTTCCCGGCGCGCACCAGGCCCACCACGTCCCGGCTGTTCTCGGCGGGGATCCCGGCGTTGCGCAGCTGCGAGGCGACGGACGCGCCGCCCGCCACCGCTTCCAGGCAGCCGGTGTTGCCGCAGCGGCAGATCACTTCGGCGGCGGAGGTGACCCGGATGTGACCGATGTCACCCGCGGCTCCCTGCGCGCCCCGGTGCAGCCGGCGCTCCGAGATGATCCCGCAGCCGATGCCGGTGCCGATTTTCACGAAGACCAGATGCTCGACCTCGGGCCGGGCCGCCCAGTGTTCGCCCAGGGCCATGATGTTGACATCGTTGTCTACCAGAACGGGCGCGCCGAGGCGCGAGCCCAGCCACTCCGGGACCGGGAAGCCATCCCAGCCGGGCATTATCGGCGGATTGACCGGCCGGCCCGACGAGTGCTCTACCGGGCCGGGTAAGCCGACGCCGACCCCGCACAGCTGCCCGCCGGTCTCGGCCAGCAGCTCCTTCAGGGTGTCCACCAGCCAGCCCAGCGTCGCCTCAGGGCCGCGGTCTATCGGGAGGTCAGCGGTCTTCTCGACGAGTACTGTGGAAGCGAGATCGGTGACCGCGACCCGGGCATGGGTGGCACCAAGATCCGCCGCGGCCACCACCCGAGCCCCCTGATTGAAGGCGAAGGCGGTCGCGGGCCGCCCCCCGGAGGAGATCGAGTCGGTCGCGGGCACGATCCACTGGTGCGTCAGCAGCGCGTCCAGGCGCTGCGAGACCGTGGATCTGGCCAGCCCTGTCAGCTGCACGAGCTCGGCCCGGGTCCGGGCCTGGCCGTCCCGAAGGATCGAGAGCAGTGCTCCCGCGCCGGTGACAGAACCGGTCGGCTCGCTCAGCATCCCCTGTGTCAACCTCGCCTCCTTTCGCCTAGTCGATGATTCCAGATCTCATTATGACATCATGCCATCGACTTTTGCTTGACCGTCAGCATAAGTCCTCTCTAGCATCCGGAAATATGGAAGACATAAGCCGGGAACAGTCGGATAGCTCCTCGCTGCTACAGATGCGCGGGATCGTCAAGCAGTTCCCCGGAGTGCGCGCCCTGGACGGCGTCGACCTCGACGTCCGCGCCGGCGAGGTGCACTGCCTCCTCGGCCAGAACGGGGCGGGCAAGTCGACCCTGATCAAGGTGCTGGCCGGCGCCCACCAGCCGGACACCGGCGAGGTGCTCCTCGGCGGCGAGGCGGTCAAGCTGGCCAACCCCACCGCCGCCATGCGGCAGGGCATCGCCACCATCTACCAGGAGCTCGACCTGGTCGACGGCCTCAGCGTGGCGGAGAACATCTTCCTCGGCCACGAGCAGGCCACGTTCGGCTTCACCAGGCGCGGCGAGATGTTCGCCGCCACCCGCAAACTTCTCGCCAGGCTCGGCCATGGCGAGATCCGTCCCAGCACCGAAGTGGGCCGCCTGTCGCCCGCCGGCAAGCAGGTCGTCAGCATGGCGCGCGCCCTCTCCCACGAGGCACGCCTGATCGTCATGGACGAACCGTCGGCGGCGCTGGCGCACGACGAGGTGACCAACCTGTTCCGGATCATCCGGGAACTGACCAGCCAGGGTGTCGCGGTGGTCTACATCTCGCACCGGCTGGAGGAGATCCGGGAGATCGGCGACCGGGTCACCGTGCTGAAGGACGGCAGAACCGTGGCGGTCGGCCTGCCCGCCCGTACCACGCCGACCGCCACCGTCGTCTCCCTGATGACCGGCCGCAACGTCGAGTACGTCTTCCCGCCCCGCCCGACCGGCGGCTTCGGCGACGAGGTGCTCAAGGTGGAGGACCTGACCGTCCCCGGCGTGGTGTCCGGCGTCTCGTTCACCGTACGGGCGGGGGAGATCGTCGGCCTGGCCGGTCTGGTCGGCTCCGGCCGCTCGGAAATCATGGAAGCCGTGTACGGCGCCCGCCGGGCCACCGGCAAGGTCACCCTCAACGGCCGGCCCGTCAAACTCGGCGACACCTCCCACTCGGTCCGCATCGGCATGGGCCTGGCCCCGGAAGAGCGCAAAGCTCAGGGCCTGCTCCTGGACCAGAGCGTGGCGCGCAACATCACCCTGGCCAGCCTGGGCCGCTACTCGCGGTTCGGCTGGCTCAACAGGAAGCTGGAGAACGCCGAGGCCGAACGCCTGGTCAAGGCGCTGGACATCCGGCCGCCCGACCCGAACCGCCCGATCAAAACGCTCTCAGGCGGCAACCAGCAGAAGGCGGTGCTCGGCCGCTGGCTGGTCGAGGGCCGCAAGCTGCTGCTGCTGGACGAGCCCACCAGAGGCGTCGACGTGGGCGCCCGCGCCGAGCTCTACGCGCTGGTCAGAAGGCTGGCCGACGAAGGCGTCGGGGTCCTGCTGGTCTCCAGCGAAGTGCCAGAGGTGCTCGGCCTGGCCGACCGCGTGCTGGTCGTCAGGGAGGGCCGGATCGTGCACGAGGCCCCCGCCACCGAGCTCGACGAGCACCACGTCCTCGACCTCGTCATGGACGCCACCCCGTCCCATGGCTGATATCGCTTACATCCGACCTCAGGAGTTCGTCTGATGACCGAGGTGAATCCGCAGAAAGTCTCCGCGCCGGAGGCCGATGAACAGGCGCGGGTGGAGGCGGCCGCCGTCGCGCCCTCAGGACCGGGGGCCGGACGGCTGGCCCTGGGCAGAATCACGGGAGCCCGCCATCTCGGCCTGGTGGTCGCGCTGGCGCTGCTCGCCATCGTCGGCCTGATCACCGCCCCCGAGACCTTCGCCACCACGTCCAACATGGTCAGCCTGCTGGCCCTGGCCGCCACCATCGGCGTCATCACGGTCGGCATGACCTTCGTCATCATCGGCGGCGGCATCGACCTGTCGGTGGGCGCGATCATGGCGCTGGCCTCGGTCTGGGCGACCACCCTGGCCACCCAGGCGTACGGGCCTGTGGTGATGGCGATCTGCGCCATCGTCGTCGGCACCGGGGCCGGCCTCCTGAACGGCTTCCTGATCTCGTACGGCCGGATGGTGCCCTTCATCGCCACCCTGGCCATGCTGGTGGCCGCGCGCGGCCTGGCCCAGCGCATGTCCGAGCGGCGGACCCAGCTGGTCAGCCAGGACAACGGCGCGCTGGTCGAGCTGTCCACCACCCGGGTGCTCGGCCTGCCGCTGCTGGTCTACATCTTCGCCGTGATCGTGGCCCTCGGCTGGCTGATCCTCAACCGCACCACCTTCGGCCGCCGGACGTACGCGGTCGGCGGCAACCCGGAGGCGGCCCGGCTGGCCGGCATCAACGTCCGCCGCCACACCATGCTGCTGTACGGCCTGTCCGGCCTGTGCTGCGGCATCGCCGCGGTGATCATCATGGCCCGCACCACCACCGGCTCCTCGACCCACGGCGACCTGTACGAGCTGGACGCCATCGCCGCCGTCATCATCGGCGGCACGCTCCTCACCGGCGGGCGCGGCACGATCATCGGCTCCATCCTCGGCCTGCTGATCTTCACCGTGATCACCAACCTGTTCATCCTGAACGGGCTCAACACCAGTGACCAGCTCATCGCCAAGGGCCTGATCATCGTCGTCGCCGTGCTCCTGCAGCGACGCAGTCTGCAAACAGCTACCTAGCTATCGCATCCTCCATCGCCTTCAACGGGCCCTGGGATCCACCCCTGGCCCTGATTCCTTACTGCCTGACAAAAACACAAAGGGAGAACACCATGGCCCAGAACCCGGGTCGCCGCGGATTCCTCGTCGGCGGAGCGGTCATCGGCGTCGGCGCTCTGGCGGCGGCGTGCACCAGCAACGAGCCGGCCGCGGCCCCGAGCGCCACCGCTCCCGCCGCGCCGGTCCCCGCCGCCACCGGCGGCAACGACGCCCCCGGCACCAAGGTCGTCATCGGCTTCTCTGCCCCCGCCGCCGACCACGGCTGGATCGCCGCCATCGCCAAGAACGCCGAGGCCGCGGCCAAGCAGTACAGCGACGTCGAGTTCAAGCCGGTCGAGCCGACCAACGACATCAACGTGCAGATCTCCGCGGTCGAGTCGCTGATCCAGCAGAAGGTCAACGTCATCGTCATGCTGCCGAACGACGGCCAGCAGCTCAACCAGGTGGCCCGCCAGGCCACCGACGCCGGCATCCCGGTCGTCAACCTGGACCGCATCTTCCCGGACAAGCTGTCGTACCGTACCTGGATCGGTGGCGACAACTACGGCATGGGCGTCGCGGCCGGCCACTACATCGGCAACAAGCTCAAGACCGCCGGCACCACCAACCCGGTCATCCTGGAGATCCAGGGCATCGCCACCCTGCCGCTGACCCAGGACCGCAGCAAGGGCTTCGAGGACGCGCTCAAGTCCTACGGCTTCAGCGTGACCGCCAAGCAGGACGCGCAGTTCACGGTGGAGTCCGGCACCGAGGTGGCGAGCAACCTGCTGCAGGCGCACGCCAAGATCGACGCCATCTGGAACCACGACGACGACCAGGGCATCGGCGTGCTGGCCGCCATCAAGGAAGCCAACCGCAGCGAGTTCTTCATGGTCGGCGGCGCCGGTTCCGCCAACGCCATGCGGGACATCCAGGCCGGCGCCAGCGTCCTTGAGGCGACGGTCACCTACAGCCCCACGATGGCCTCCTCGGCGATCAAGCTGGCTCGCCTCATCGCGCAGGGCAAGGGTATGAGCGACCTGCTGGAGAACCAGGTCCCGCAGTCCATCACACTGGCCTCCGAGACCATCACCAAGGAGAACGTGGACCAGTACCTGCCGCTGGGCTTCGAGTCGTGAAGCAGCCAATCGGGGTCGGCATGGTGGGGTACGCGTTCATGGGACGCGTGCACTCCCAGGCCTGGCGCAGTGTCGGAGCATTCTTCGACCTGCCCCTCTCGCCGTCGATGGCGGTGCTGTCCGGCCGGTCGGCCGACCGGACAGCCGGCGCGGCCGAGTCACTCGGCTGGGCCGCCGTCGAGACGGATTGGAAGGAGCTGGTCAAGCGCGACGACGTGCAGCTGGTCGACATCTGCACGCCGGGCGACTCGCACGCCGAGATCGCCATCGCCGCGCTGGAGGCCGGTAAGCACGTGCTCTGTGAGAAGCCCCTGGCCAACACGGTCGAGGAGGCCGAGGCGATGGCCGCCGCGGCCCGCGCCGCGGCGGCCAGGGGTGTGCGCAGCATGGTCGCGTTCAACTACCGCCGGGTGCCGGCCATCGCGCTGGCCCGCCAGCTGGTGGCCGAAGGCCGGCTCGGCCAGATCCGGCACGTCCGGGCCCAGTACCTGCAGGACTGGATCGTCGATCCGGAGTTCCCGCTGGTCTGGCGGCTGCAGAAGGACAAGGCCGGGTCCGGCGCGCTGGGTGACATCGGCGCGCACATCGTGGACACCGCCCAGTTCATCCTGGGCGACCTGCTGACCGGCGTCTCGGCCATCACGGAGACGTTCATCACCGAGCGCCCGCTGGCCGACGACTCGGCCGGGCTCTCCGCGGCGGGCAGCGCGGCGGCCACCGGTCAGGTCACGGTCGACGACGCCGCGCTGTTCACCGGCCGCTTCGCGGGCGGGGCGCTGGCCTCGTTCGAGGCCACCCGGTTCGCCACCGGCCGCAAGAACGCGCTGCGGATCGAGGTCAACGGTTCGCTCGGCAGTATCGCGTTCGACTTCGAGGCGATGAACGAGCTGTGGTTCCACGACCACGCGCTCACGGCCGAGGAGAGCGGCTTCCGGCGTGTCCTGGTGACCGAGGGCGGGCATCCCTACGCGGGGGCCTACTGGCCGCCCGGCCACGGCCTCGGCTACGAGAACACCTTCACCAACGAGATCAAGGACTTCCTGGAGGCGATCGCGGGCGGGTACGACCCCGCCCCGTCGTTCGAGGATGGCCTGCAAGTGCAGCGCGTGCTCGCGGCGGTCGAGCGCAGCGCCGCAGAAGAGAGTAGATGGACCGCCATATGAGCTCGGGGGTCCGCCAGCCTGCCGCCCGGAACGCGTCCTGGTCAGGGCGCCCGGTTCCACGCCGCGCCGAAGCGCGGAACCGGGCGGGTGCCACCCGACCCGACCGGGCGGCAGGCTCAACCTTTCACGGAAGAGGAGAAGTGGGATGACGCGACCGATCACTCTGTTCACCGGCCAGTGGGCCGACCTGCCCTTCGAAGAGGTGTGCCGGCTGGCCGCCGAGTGGGGGTATGACGGCCTGGAGATCGCCTGCTGGGGCGACCACTTCGAGGTGGACCGGGCGCTCGCCGAGCCCGACTACGTCACCCGCAAGCTGGAGACCCTGGACAAGCACAACCTCAAGGTCTGGACGATCTCCAACCACCTCGTCGGCCAGGCCGTCTGCGACAGCCCGATCGACGAGCGGCACAAGGGCATCCTGCCCGGCCGCCTGTGGTCGGACGACGCCGAGACGGTGCGCCGCAACGCCGCCGAGGAGATCAAGAACACCGCCCGCGCGGCGGCCAAGCTGGGCGTCAACACCGTGGTCGGGTTCACCGGCTCGTCGATCTGGCACACCCTCGCGATGTTCCCGCCGGCCTCGGCGGCGATGATCGAGGCGGGCTACCAGGACTTCGCCGACCGGTGGAACCCGATCCTGGACGTCTTCGAGGCCGAGGGCGTGCGGTTCGCGCACGAGGTGCACCCGAGCGAGATCGCCTACGACTACTACACGACCGTGAAGACGCTGGAGGCCATCGGTCACCGCGCGTCGTTCGGCCTCAACTGGGACCCCTCGCACATGGTCTGGCAGGAGCTGGACCCGGCGAACTTCATCCTGGACTTCGCCGACCGGATCTACCACGTCGACTGCAAGGACGCCAAGGTCCGCTCGCGGGACGGCCGCCGCGGGCGGCTCGGCTCGCACCTGCCCTGGGCGGACCTGCGCCGCGGCTGGGACTTCGTCTCGACCGGGCACGGCGACGTGCCGTGGGAGGACTGCTTCCGCGCGCTCAACGCGATCGGCTACGAAGGACCGATCTCGATCGAGTGGGAGGACGCGGGCATGGACCGGCTGGACGGCGCCCCCGAGGCGCTCGGCTACATCACCCGGCTCAACCGGATCACCCCGCCGACGGCGTCTTTCGACGCCGCCTTCTCGTCGGAGTGACCACTTTTGTGATCCCATAGACGGGTACGGCCTGCGTCTCAGGTCAGGGGCGCAGGCCGTATCTCACCAGCAAGCCGATTCAGTCGACTCAGTCGATGACGACGATCTGACGCAGGACCTCGCCGCCCTTGAGGTTGGCGACCGCGTCGTTGAGGTCGGCCAGCCGGATCCTGGAGCTGATCATGCTGTCCAGGTCGAGCTTGCCCTCCTTGTAGAGATTCGCGAAGTACGGGAAGTCGCGCCGCACGTCGGCGCCGCCGTACAGCGAGCTGAGCAGGTTCTTGCCCTCGAAGAGCAGGCTGAAGGCGTTGAACGGGACGGTGTCGTCCATCGCGCCCGCGCCGACCACGATGACGTCGCCGCCGCGCCTGGTGGCCTGCCAGGCCGTCATGATGGCCTGGGACTTGCCGACCACCTCGAAGCCGTAGTCGAAGCCCTGGCCGCCGGTGACGGCGCCCAGCGTCTCCATCAGCTGGTCGGGGGTGCAGGCGTGGGTGGCGCCGACCTTCCTGGCCAGCTCGTGCTTGGACGCCAGCGGGTCGATGGCCAGGATCGTGGTCGCGCCGGAGACGCGGGCGCCCTGGATCACCGACAGGCCGACGCCGCCGCAGCCGACCACGGCCACCGTCGAGCCGGGCCTGACCTTCGCGGTGTTGAGCACCGCGCCGACGCCGGTGGTGATGCCGCAGCCGATCAGCGCGGCCGCCTCGAACGGGACGTCGGGGTCGACCTTGATCGCGGCCTGCCAGGGCAGCACGACCTCCTCAGCCCAGGTGCCGCAGCCGGCCATCCCGAACGCGGACTTGTCGCCGTCGAACCGGAAGCCGGCGTGCGAGTAGCCGCGGATCACGTACGTCAGGCACAGGAACGGCTGGTTCCGCACACAGCTCGCGCAGCTGCCGCAGGCGGGCGTCCAGCTGATGATGACGTGGTCGCCGGGCTGCACGGTGGTGACGTGGTCGCCGACCTCCAGCACCTCGCCCGCGCCCTCGTGGCCCGGGATGAGCGGCACCGGCATCGGCAGGACCCCGGACATCGCCGACAGGTCGGAGTGGCAGACCCCGGTGGCCCGGATCCGGATCCGCACATCGGTGGGGCCGACCGGCGCCAGCGTGAGATCGTCGCGGATGTCGAGCTTGTCGTCACCGATCGCGTGCAGCATTGCGCCGCGCATGGAACCTCCTGGGGTGGGTTAATCCTCTTCGAGGGAGAGGGCTGCCTTCGGGCAGGAGCGCACCGCGTGCCGGACCCGGTCCTGCACCTCGGCGGGCGGGTTGGGCAGCAGGACGTGCAGATTGTCGTCGTCGTCCACGTCGAAGACCTCCGGGGCGAGGCCGGCGCAGACCGCGTTCGCCTCGCACACGTCGTAGTCCACGATTACTTTCATCACGTCTCCCTCAAGCCAGTTTGCGGTGATCCCAGGAGACTACGCGGGTTGGTTCGACGACGAATGCCAGCCGTTTGCGGCCGGTGTGCTCGACGTATTCCCTGAGCTGCTCCACGTCCGCGAGACCCGTCATGCGGCGGGTGACGTCCATGCCGACGGCCAGGATGTCCTGGGGGTTGTCGATCAGTTCCGCCTTGCCGTACACGAGGGCGCCTCTGAGTTCGAAATAGTCGTCGCCGGTCTCGACCAGGCAGGTGACCCGGGAGTCGCGGGCGATGTTCTTGGTCTTCTGGGCCTTGTGGTAGGTCCAGAAGGTCAGCCGTCCGCCGGACAGGCCGTAGAACATGGTGACGAGGTGCGGAGTCCCGTCCGGGTTGATCGTGGCGAGCTGGAGTTTGCGGGAGTCCCGCAGCAGCGCCGCCACCTCCTCCTCGTCCATCGCGATCCGAGCACGCTGATTCACGCAGCAAAGTAGAACACGTTCCAGAACGCCGGACAAGAGGTCGGGTAGCCTTCCTCGATGACCGCAATGCCCCCCGAACTCCGCTTCGCGGCCGAACGCGCCAAAGGCTTCATGCCCGCCGCCGAAGGCCGGGCCCTGTTCGACATCGCCTGTAAGTACGCCGCACTCGGCCCGCTCTGCGAGATCGGCACCTACTGCGGCAAGTCCGCCATCTACCTGGGCGCGGCGGCCCGGCTGGGCGGCTCAGTGCTCTTCACGGTGGACCACCACCGGGGCTCGGAGGAGATCCAGCCCGGCTGGGCCCATCACGACCCCACCCTGGTGGATCCCCGCTTCGGCAAGATGGACTCGCTGCCCTTCTTCCGGGCCGCCATCGCCTCCGCCGGGCTTGAGGACGAGGTGGTGGCCATCGTGGGCGCGTCCGTGACCGTCGCCCGGTACTGGAACACCCCGCTGGCCCTGCTCTTCATCGACGGCGGCCATTCCGAGGACCCGGTGACCCACGACTACGAGGGCTGGGCCCCGCACGTCATCGTCGGCGGTGCGTTGATATTTCACGACATCTATCCGAACCCCAAGGACGGCGGCCAGGCCCCCTTCCACGTCTACCAGCGCGCACTCGCCTCCGGAGAGTTCGCCGAGGTGGGCGTCGAAGGATCGCTGCGCACACTAGAACGGATCCGCTGAGCTAGAGGCTGGGCACCCGTTCGCAGCCGCAGCCCGTGGGGGCGCGGTCGGCGGCGTGTTCGCCCGCGTCACGGAAGATGGACGCGCCGCCGGTGCTGCCGGAGAGCGCGTCCGCGGCCAGGATGACGGCCGCCGCCGTGTAGGCGGAGCGTTCGTGCGGGAAGTGCTTCTCGTTCACGAACTGCCAGCCGGTCCAGTAGGAGCCGTCGTCGTGGCGTAGGTGCTGCATGTCGGTGAAGAGCTTCAGGGCCCGCTCCCGGTCGCCGGCGGCGTCCAGGGCCAGCACCAGCTCGCAGGACTCGGCGCCGGTCACCCAGGGCTGGTCGGAGACGCAGCGGATGCCCAGTCCCGGCACCACGAAGACGTCCCACTCCTCCTCGATCCTGCGGGTGGCCCGGGAGCCGCGGACCGCGCCGCCGAGCACCGGGTAGTACCAGTCCATCGAGAAGCGGCTCTTGTCGGCGAACGCCTCCGGGTGCTCGCGCAGGACGTGGCCGAGGTGGTCGGCGGCGAGCTCCCACTCCGGGCGGGGGTCGCCCAGGCGTTCGGCCAGCGCGACGCCGCAGCGCAGGCCCTGGTAGACCGAGGAGCAGCCGGTGAGCAGGGCGTAGGGGGCCGGGTCGCCGTGCGCGTCGCGTTCCCAGACGATCTCGCCGCGCCGGGTCTGCAGGCCGACCACGAAGTCCAGGGCGCGGGCGACCACCGGCCACATCGCGCGGGCGAACGCCTTGTCGCCGGTGACCAGCAGGTCGTGCCAGACGCCGACGGCCGCGTACGCGGCGTGGTTGGACTCGCCGCCGCCCTCCAGGGGGACGCCGTCGCGGAGTTTCATCGGCCAGGAGCCGTCGGCGCGCTGGTGCCGTACCAGCCAGGAGAAGCCCTGCCTGGCCTGCGCGCGCAGGCCCGCCGCGGTGAGCGCCATCAGGCATTCGACGTGGTTCCAGGCGTCCACGTGGCCCTCCGGCCACGGGATGCCGCCGTCGGCGTCCTGGATGGCCGCGATGCTCTCCGCCGTGCGCCGCACCTGCTCGGCGCTGATCACGCCGGGTACGGCCGGGATCATGCGGGCTTCCGGCCGTAGACCACCACGCTCTTGCCGATCAGCGGGTTCAGCACGGCCTCCGCGATCCGGGTCGCGGCGGGCCGCTTCATGATGTCCCAGACCAGCAGTTCGTGGTACGCCTTCGCCAGCGGGTGCCGGTCGTCGTTCACCCCGACCGCGCACTTGATCCACCAGTACGGCGTGTGCAGCCCGTGCGCGTGATGATGCCCGCCGACCTCCAGCCCGGACGACTTCAGCTTCGCCCGTAACTCCGCCAGGGTATAAATCCGGATATGTCCGCCGGGGGCGGTGTGGTAGTCCTCCGACAGCGCCCAGCACACCCGCTCCGGCAGGAAACTCGGCACGGTCACCGCCAGGCGCCCGCCCGGCTTCAGCACCCGGACGATCTCCCGCATCGCGGCCAGGTCATCCGGAATGTGCTCCAGCACCTCCGACGCGATCACCCGGTCGAAGTGCCCGTCAGGGAACGGCATGGCCAGCGCATCCCCCACCACGGTCTCGGCGACGGTGCCCCCCGGGACCTCGCCCTCCTTGTCCATGGCCGCGAACATCGCGGCCACCTTCTCCATCTCGCCCGCGTCCAGGTCGAACGCGACCACGTCGGCTCCCCGGCGCAGCACTTCGAAGGCGTGCCTTCCGCCGCCCGCGCCCAGGTCCAGGACACGATTACCCGGCCCCACCGGCAGCTTGTCGAAGTCGACGGTCAGCACGTGCACCCTCCAGATATTCAAGTGTCAACGAGCGGCGATGGCCTCGCGGTAGGCCTCCACGGTGCGCTGGGCCACCACCGGCCAGGCGTACCGCTCCATCACCCGGTCATAGCCACGCTTGCCGACGGCCGCCCGCTCCTCGGCCGAGTCGTGCAGCCGCCGCAGCGCCCCGGCCAGTTCCTCGGGGTCACCCGGCGCGACCTGCACGGCGGCGTCCCCCACCACCTCGGGCAGCGCCCCCGTACGGGAGGCCACCAGCGGCGTGCCGCACGCCATGTGCTCCACGGCCGGCAGCGAGAACCCCTCGTACAGCGACGGCACCACCGAGATCTCCGAGGTCGCGATCAGCTCGGCCAGCTCCTCGTCGGAGATGCCGTGCACGAAGGTGACCCGATCCTGCAGCGACAGCTCGGTGACCAGCTTCTCTGTCGGCCCGCCCGGCGTCGGACGGCTCACCACGGTGAGGTTCACGTCCCGCTCGGTGGCGAGTTTGGCGACCGCGCGCAGCAGCGTGGCGACGCCCTTCATCGGCGAGTCCGCGCTGGCCACGGCCACGATCGAGCCGCGCCGCCTGGGCAGCTGCGGGCGCGGGTGGAAGAAGCGGGTGTCCACCCCGAGCGGGATCAGGCGCAGGTTCGCCTGCGGCACGTTGAAGTCCCGGTGGATGTCGGCCACCGACGACTCGCTCACGGTCAGGATCGGGCTCAGCCGGGGAGCCACGTGGGCCTGCATCCGGACGAAGCCGTACCACCTGCGCATGGACAGTTTCTTCCAGCGCTTGGCGGCCTTGAGCTCGATCCTGCGGTCCACGCTGATCGGGTGGTGGATGGTGCCGACCACCGGGAAGAGTTTCTGGATGCCGAGCACGCCGTAGCCGAGCGTCTGGTTGTCCTGGACGACGTCGAAGTCGCCGACCCGCTTCTTGAGTTCGCGGTGCGCCCGGAGGCTGAAGGTCAGCGGCTCGGGGAAGCCGGCGGTCCACATGGTGGCGACCTCCAGGACGTCGATCCAGTCCCGGAACTCCTTCAGCGGCGGGGTGCGGAAGGGGTCGTCGTCGTTGTAGAGGTCCAGGCTCGGGATCTTGTTGAGGATGACGCCCTCGTCCAGCTCCGGGTACGGCTGGCCGGAGAAGACCTCCACGTGGTGCCCGAGGGCGACCAGTTCCCGGCTGATGTGCCGGAGGTAGACCCCCTGGCCGCCGCAGGTGGGCTTGCTGCGATATGACAGCAGCGCGACGCGCAGCCTCTCCGCCAAGGGAGCACCCCTTTCCGGCCCCGGTCCGGGGCGCCACAAAGATGACCTTAGCTTGCAATCCCTCCCATTTGCGGTGGAGGGTGCCAGGTAAGGAGACCTTGTCTCTGCTGTCACATTTGCGCTGTCGCGACTGGATAGCAGCCTAGCCGAACATGGTTCGGTGAAACATGTTCTACCCCGGGCTGCGCTCAGATAGCGGCAGAGCGGTACATTCTGTCCACAGGCGGACCACATCAGCAGAGGGAGGACGTGTTGGCCAAGCGTGCGCTGATTACGGGCATCACCGGTCAGGACGGCTCCTATCTCGCCGAACACCTGCTGTCCGAGGGCTACGAGGTCTGGGGCCTCGTCCGCGGCCAGGCCAACCCCCGCGTCTCCCGCCTGCGCCGCCTGCTCGGCGACGTCCGGCTGGCCCGCGGCGACCTGCTCGACCAGGGCTCGCTGATCTCCGCGGTCGAACGGGTCCGCCCCGACGAGGTCTACAACCTGGGCGCGATCTCCTTCGTCCCGATGTCCTGGGAGCAGGCCGAGCTCACCGCCGAGGTGACCGGCATGGGCGTGCTCCGCATGCTGGAGGCGATCCGGGTGATCAGCGGCGCCTCCTCCACCATCCGGTTCTACCAGGCGTCCTCCTCGGAGATGTTCGGCCAGGTACGGGAGACCCCGCAGACCGAGCGCACCCCCTTCCACCCGCGCTCGCCGTACGGGGTGGCCAAGGCGTACGGCCACTTCCTCACCCAGAACTACCGCGAGTCCTACGGCATGTTCGCCGTCTCCGGGATCCTGTTCAACCACGAGTCCCCCCGCCGCGGCGCGGAGTTCGTGACCAGGAAGGTCTCCCTCGGCGTCGCCAGGATCAAACTCGGCCTGGCTGCCGAACTCCGCCTCGGCAACCTGGAGGCCCGCCGCGACTGGGGGTTCGCCGGCGACTACGTGCGCGCCATGCACCTGATGCTCAGCGCCGACAAGCCCGAGGACTACGTCATCGGCACCGGCCGCACCCAGTCGGTCCGCGAACTCGTCGAAGCCGCCTTCGGCGCGGCCGGCCTCAACTGGCAGGACTACGTCATCGCCGACCAGAGCCTGCACCGCCCGGCCGAGGTGGACCTGCTCTGCGCCGACCCCAAGAAGGCCAGAACCCAGCTCGGCTGGGAGGCCACCATGCCGTTCGAGGAACTGATCTCCCTCATGGTCGAATCCGACCTCCGCCTCCTCACCGACGGCGGCGACCCCGACCAGGACAGTTCCTGGCCGTAGCCCTCAGAGGGTGACCGGAAGGGCCTTGATGCCGTTGATGAAGTTGCTGCGGAGGCGGGCGGCCGGGCCGGACTGCTGGATGCCGGGGGCGCGTTCGGCGAGGACCTCGAACAGGACGCGGAGTTCCATCTTGGCCAGGTGGTTGCCGAGGCAGAAGTGGGCGCCGCCGCCGCCGAAGCCGATCTGCGGGTTGGGGTCCCGGGCGATGTCGAAGATGCCGGGGTTGGCGAAGACGTCGGGGTCGCGGTTGGCGGCCGAGTAGAAGACGACGACCTTGTCGTTCTCGGCGATGCGCTGGCCCCGGATCGAGGTCTCGGTGGTCGCCGTACGGCGGAAGAGGTTGACGGGGGAGACCCAGCGCACGATCTCGTCGGAGGCCGGGCGGGCCAGCGCGCGGTTGGCCACCAGCTTGGCCCACTCGGCGGGGTGCTCGAAGAAGGTGAGCATGCCGCCGGAGGCCGCGTTCCGGGTGGTCTCGTTGCCGGCCACCACCAGCAGCAGGACGAACAGGTCGAACTCGTCCTCGGCCAGGACCTCGCCGCCGTCGTCGGGCTGGAGCAGCTTGGTGACGATGTCGTCCCTGGGGTCCTCGCGGCGGGAGGCGGCCAGCTCGTTGGCGTAGGAGTAGAGCTCGATCGCGGCCGCGCCGCCCTCCTCGGGGCTGTTGGCGTAGTCGGGGTCCTCCGAGCCGATCATCCGGTTGGACCACTCGAAGATCTTGTCGCGGTCCTCGACGGGGGCGCCGAGCAGCTCGCAGATCACGTAGAGGGGGAGCGGCGCGGAGATATCGCGGACGAAGTCGACCTCGCCTTTGGCCTGGGCCTCGTCCAGGAGCTTGTGGCAGATCTCGCGGATGTGCTCTTCCAGCTTGGCGATGGCGCGCGGGGTGAAGCCGCGGTTGACCAGGGAGCGGCGGCGGGTGTGCTCCGGCGGGTCCTGGTTGAGCATCATCATCCGCTGGAGTTCGACCTGCGCGTCGGGGACCTCGTTGAAGAGGGCGAGCCGCCGGGCCGAGGAGAACAGGTCACTGTTGCGGGAGACGTGCACCACGTCGGCGTGCTTGGTGAGCGCCCAGAAGCCGGGCCAGCCGCGCTCGGCGTCGCCGTCGTGCCAGTAGACGGGGGCGTTCTCCCGCAACCAGCTGAGCTGGTCGTGCGGGACGCCGCTACGGGCGTACTGGTCCTGATTGACGAGGTCGATGTGCATGCGAATCACCCGAGTTTGTCGAAGAGGACCAGACTGATCAAGCGCTTGGTTTCGTTTACTGAAACGTGTTCTATTACGAGCAGGTGGCAACGTCAAGGCGGCAGCATACCGCCCAAAAGGTCATCCGATGTCTTATCTTGGGTCCGTATTGACACATAGGACCGTCGCCCGGCACTCTTTCTGATGAAAACATCGGATGTATAGGGGGCGTTGTGAGGCTACTTCGAGTTGGCGACAGAGGTGGGGAGAGGCCTGCCGTGCTGGCGGACGATGGCCGCCTGCTCGACCTGGGAGATCTTCTTGCTGGCGAGGACTTTGACGGCAGTTTCTTCGCCTCCGACGGGATCGCCCGAATTCGGACGGCGGTGGCCGAAGGTGGCCTTCCGGAGTTGGACGGGGCCGGACTGCGGATTGGCGCACCGATCGCCCGGCCGGGAAAGGTCGTGTGTATCGGGCTGAACTACCGGGACCACGCCGAGGAGTCCGGCGCGGAGCCGCCCGCGGAACCGGTCGTCTTCATGAAGGCCAGCAACACAGTCGTCGGACCTTTTGATGAGGTACTGATTCCGCGTGGCAGCCTGAAGACCGACTGGGAGGTCGAACTGGCCGTGGTAATCGGCCGGACCGCCCGCTACCTGGACTCGCACCAGGACGCGCTGGACTGCATCGCCGGCTACGCGATCTCCAACGACGTCTCCGAGCGCGAGTTCCAGCTGGAGCGCGGCGGCCAGTGGGACAAGGGCAAGTCCTGCGAGACCTTCAACCCGCTCGGGCCGTGGCTGGTGACCGCCGACGAGGTGGCCGACCCGCAGCATCTCGGCCTGCGGCTCTGGGTGAACGGCCAGCCCCGGCAGAACGGCGACACCAAGAACATGATCTTCGAGGTGGCCGAGATCGTCCGGTACCTGAGCCGGTTCATGGTGCTCGAACCCGGTGATCTGATCAACACCGGAACCCCGGCGGGCGTGGCGCTCGGCGGGCTTCCCTACCTACGCGAGGGCGATGTCATGGAGTTGGAGATCGACGGACTTGGTCGGCAGCGGCAGACGGTGGGTCAGGCGTGATCCAGCCGGCGCCTCTTCTCCCGTCCACGCGGGCGATCACGAGCTTCCAGACCTTCGACATCCGCTTTCCCACCTCGCTGGAGTTGGACGGCTCCGACGCGATGAACCCCGACCCCGACTACTCGGCGTCGTATGTGATCATCGGCGACGGCGAGCTGGAGGGGCACGGGTTCGCGTTCACCATCGGGCGTGGCAACGACATCCAGACCGCCGCGATCCGGGCGCTTGAGCCGTACATCCTGGATCGGGACGTCAGCGACCTCGGCGCGATCTACAAGGAGATGACCTACGACTCCCAGCTGCGCTGGCTCGGCCCGGAGAAGGGCGTCATGCACATGGCGATCTCCGCGGTCGTCAACGCGCTCTGGGACCTGCGGGCCAAGCGGGAGGGCAAGCCGGTCTGGCTGCTGCTGTCCGAGATGTCGCCCGAGGAGATCATCGATCTCGTCGACTTCCGCTACCTCACCGACGAGCTCACCCCGGAGGAGGCGCTGGAGATCCTGCGCCGGGCCGTGCCGGGGCGCGAGGAGCGGATCGCGCAGGCGCTGGAGAGCGGGTATCCGGCGTACACCACGTCGCCGGGCTGGCTCGGATACGACGACGAGAAGCTGCGGCGGCTCTGCCTGCAGGCGATCCAGGACGGGTTCGGGCAGATCAAGCTCAAGGTGGGCGCCGATCTGGACGACGACATCCGGCGGATGCGGATCGCCCGGGAGGTGTGCGGCGACGGGTTCCCGATCGCCATCGACGCCAACCAGCGGTGGGACACCACGACCGCGGTGCGGTGGATCGACGCGCTCGCGCCGTACCAGCCGTGGTGGGTGGAGGAGCCGACCAGCCCCGACGACGTGCTCGGGCACGCCACCATCGCGCGGGCGATCGCCCCGATCCCGGTCGCGACCGGCGAGCACGTGCAGAACCGGGTGGTCTTCAAGCAGCTGCTGCAGGCGCGCGCCATCTCCTACCTGCAGCTGGACGCGGCCCGGGTGGCCGGGGTGAACGAGAACATCGCGATCCTGCTGCTGGCCGCCAAGTTCGGCATCCCGGTCTGCCCGCACGCCGGCGGCGTCGGCCTGTGCGAGCTCGTCCAGCACCTGTCGTTCTTCGACTTCGTCGCGGTGAGTGGATCGATGCAGGACCGGGTCATCGAGTACGTCGACCACCTGCACGAGCACTTCGTCGATCCGGTCGTGGTGGAGAACGGGGCCTACCGGGTGCCGACCAAGCCCGGCTTCAGCGCGACGATGCATCCGGAGTCGATCGCGGCTTACTCGTACCCGGACGGGCCGGTCTGGAGGGCCTCATGAGTGAATTCGACGGCTTGGTGGCGCTGGTCACCGGCGGGGGCTCGGGCATCGGCCTGGCCGCCGCGACGCTGCTGGCCGAGCGTGGCGCGCGGGTCGCGTGCCTGGACGTCAACCCGCCGGGCGAACCCTTCTTCGGGGTCAAGGCCGACGTCACCGACGACGTCTCGGTGCGGGCGGCCGTCGCCGCCGTTGCCGAGCATTTCGGTGGCCTGGACATCGTTGTCAACAACGCCGGGATCGGGGCGGCGGGCACCATCGCCGACAATCCCGACGATGAGTGGCTGCGGGTGCTCGACGTCAACGTGGTCGGGATGGTGCGGGTGGCGCGGGCGGCGCTGCCGTACCTGCGGGAGTCCGATCACGCCGCGATCGTGAACACCTGCTCGATCGCGGCCACCGCCGGGCTGCCGCAGCGGGCGCTCTACAGTGCGACCAAGGGCGCGGTGCTGTCGCTCACGCTGGCGATGGCCGCCGACCACGTCGGCGAGGGCATCCGGGTCAACTGCGTCAACCCCGGCACCGCGGACACGCCCTGGGTGGGCCGGCTGCTCGACGCCGCCGCCGACCCCGAGGCCGAGCGGGCCGCACTCAACGCGCGCCAGCCGATGGGCCGCCTGGTCAACGCCGAAGAGATCGCGCACGCGATCGCCTACCTGGCCAGCCCGCTCGCCGCCGCGACCACCGGGACCTCGCTGGCCGTGGACGGCGGCATGCAGGGCCTCCGGCTCCGCCCCAAGGGCTGAAAGATGCAGCGGATCGCGTTGCACACCCGGCTCAAAGCCGGCTGCGAGGAGGAGTACGACCGCGAGCACGCCGTCATCCCGGCCGAGCTTGAGGCCGAGATGCGCGCTCTCGGGGTGCACTGCTGGCGGATCTGGCGGGACGGGCGGGAGCTTTTCCACTACGTGGAGGTGGAAGATTACGCCATACTCCAGGCCAAGCTCCGCGACAGCCCGGCCAACCAGGCGTGGCAGGCCCGGATGAACCGGTTCCTGGACGGCGACTTCGACCCCGGCAACGGCGGGCTCCACCAGGTTTGGGAAATGTGATGGGGGTTGACGTGACGCAGTACGGCTTCGGGTGCGCGCCGATCGGGAACCTGTTCACCGCGCTGACCGACGAGACGGCCGCCGCCGCCCTCGACGCGGCCTGGGATTGCGGTATCCGCTGGTACGACACCGCCCCCCACTATGGCCTCGGCCTGTCCGAGCGCCGTCTCGGCGAGGCGCTCCGGCACCGGCCGCGTGCCGAGTTCACGGTGTCCACGAAGGTGGGGCGGCTGCTCGAACCATGCGACCCGGTCGGCAAGGACGACCAGGGCTTCGACGTGCCGGCCACCCACACCCGGGTCTGGGACTTCTCCCGGGACGGGATACGGCGGTCGCTGACCGAGTCGCTGGAGCGGCTCGGGCTCGACCACGTCGACGTCGCGCTGCTCCACGATCCCGACCACCACTGGAAGGAAGCCGTCGGGGAGGCCATCCCCGCGCTGGCCGAACTCCGCGCGGAGGGCTTGATCAAGTCCATCGGCGTCGGGATGAACCAGTGGCCGATGCTCGCCGACTTCGTCAGGGAAACCGAGGTCGACACGATCCTGCTGGCGGGGCGCTACACGCTGCTCGACCAGTCGGCGGCGGCCGAACTGCTGCCGCTCTGCGTGGAGCGTGGGGTTTCGGTGATGGCCGGCGGGGTGTTCAACAGCGGGATACTGGCCACGCATGACCCTCAGGGGACCTACAACTACGTGCCGGCCGCTCCCGCGCTCCTGGAGCGGGCGCGTCTGCTGGCCCGGATCTGCGAGAAGTACGGGGTGAGGTTGCCGCAGGCCGCGCTCGCCTTCCCGTTGCGGCATCCGGCCGTGTCGTCGGTCGTGATCGGCATGCGGTCGGCGGATGAGGTACGGCAGAACATGGCCTTGGTGGCTTCGCCGGTTCCGGACGAGCTCTGGGACGAGCTGGCGGGGGTCGAGCGTGATTGACGCGCATCATCATCTGTGGGATCCGGCTCGTCGGGTCTACGGGTGGATGGCGGGGGAGGCGCTGGCGCCGTTGCGGCGGGCGTACGGGGTCGAGGACCTGCGCCGGGAGACGTCCGCCGCCGGGATCACTGGAACCGTCCTCGTGCAGACCGTCAGCGACCTCACCGAGACCGAAGAGTTCCTCTCTCTCGCCGCCGCCTCTGACGGCCTCATCCGCGGCGTCGTCGGCTGGGTCGACCTCACCGC
Organism: Acrocarpospora corrugata; assembly: GCF_009687845.1. Classification (GTDB taxonomy): domain Bacteria; phylum Actinomycetota; class Actinomycetes; order Streptosporangiales; family Streptosporangiaceae; genus Acrocarpospora; species Acrocarpospora corrugata. The sequence continues at coordinate 178,693 of NZ_BLAD01000042.1, read as the reverse complement.
GCCCGACGTGTCCGACCAGCTCGCCCGCCTTCGCACCCTGCCCGGCGGCGACCTCCTCGTCGGAATCCGCCACCAGGTCCAGGACGAACCCGACCCCGACTGGTTCGCCCGCCCCGACGTCCGCCGTGGCCTGCTCGCCGTGGCCGCCGCCGGCCTCGTCTACGACCTGCTCGTCCTGGTTCCGCAGCTGCCGGTCGCCCGCGAGGTGGTCGCCGGCCTCCCCGACCTCCGCTTCGTCCTGGACCACGCCGCGAAACCCCCCGTCGCTTCCGGCGAGCTGAACCCGTGGTCCGATGCGCTGGCGGCACTGGCCAAACTGCCGCACGTCAGCTGCAAACTCTCCGGCTTGGTCACCGAGGCTTCCTGGTCCGACTGGACCCCCGCCGATCTGGCCCCCTACGCCGAACACGTCCTGGACTCCTTCGGTTCCTCCCGGGTGATGTTCGGCTCCGACTGGCCGGTCTGCGAACTCGCCGCCACCTACTCCCAGGTGACCGCGCTGGCCCGCTCCCTCACCCCCACCGACCACACCCAGATCTTCAAATCCACCGCCGAATCCGTATACGGCCTAACCAGCTGACGGCGACTGGGTTCACGGTCCGCCGCAGCCGTTTCGAGCCGCGCGAAAGGACTGCCGGCTACGTTCCTGTGGATAACCCATTCGGCAACTCCTAATACGGATCTTCTTCAACACCGCCCGAACAGGGCTTTCGCAATTTCATCAATGAGTGCCCGATATCTTCCCCCAAGCACTCATCCACAGAATCCCGCTCGGCCACTTGGCGCATGGCCGCTCGGTTGCACTCTTGGGCTCGGTTTCCCATCCAAGCCCAGGAGCAGTCCGTGCTACCCACCCTCCTCGCCGTCTCCACAGCAGTCGGCGTCGCCCTCGCCATCCCCACCGGGGACGAGGTCCCCACCCGCCACTGCGCCGCCGACCAGCCCTATCCCGATCGATCATGGGTAGCCCCTGACGTCTTCAGCGTGAAATCCGATCAGTCCGACGACTGGTGGTCCAGTTGGGACGAACATTGGGAGGACTGGGCGGAACGGCAGGCCTATTGGTGGAATATGCTCACCGCCCGATTCTTTTACGACGCCGATCCCCGAAATGCTCCCGCCGAAACAATTCCATTCGGTCGTCAGCGCGCATGCCCTCCCCAGCACCCCGTCCCACCGCCCGATTCCGGCGAGAAACCAGAAATCAACAAGAATCCCGAGAACACGCGGGCGCCAGAGCTCCGCGAGAAACCTGAGGCCGACCGAAAGCCGGGGGGTGCCGAGAAGCCTTCGGCGAGTTCGACAACGAAGGCCAGGCAGCCTTGGGAGGTAGCGGTGGCTGCGGTCAAGGGATGGCTTGGGACGCCGTACACCTGGGGCGGCGGGAACGACAACGGGCCGAGCCGGGGAATCGGTCGAGGAGCCGTTCGAGTCGGCTTCGACTGCTCTGGACTCGTGATGGCCGCCTGGGCGAAGGCCGGAGTCGACCTTTCGCACTACACCGGCACCCAAATCCGCGAGGGCCGTCGAGTGGCCGTCAAAGACCTGCGCCCAGGCGACCTCATGTTCTTCGGCGGCACCGCCGCCCACCCCGCTCACGTCGGCATGTACGTGGGCGGCGGCACAATGATCCACGCCCCCAAAACCGGCGACGTAGTCCGCAAGGTGAAGGTCCTCAACTCCAAGCACTACATGTCCATCTACCGGGGAGCCACCCGCCCCTCCTCGCACACGAAGTGACCTGGACTGCGGTGAAGCGCATGGAGTCGTGCGCTGCATCCACGAAGCCCGCGGTCAAGTGAACCGGTAGTTCCTTGACGCTCCCGAAATGGAACGGAATGTCCCTGTGTTGGGACGGCCTGGAACGCCTAAGGGATGAAACAGCTCATCCTTCTTAGGGGAACTCAAATGAACAAGATTATTTCGCGGATCGGGCGCGGTGTCGCGTTCGGTGCCGTCGCGGCGTTGCTCGGGCTCGGGTTCGCCGCCACCCCGGCGACAGCCGCGGCCGACTCGGCGGTCATCGCCATCACCAAACAGCCCGGCGACTACTTCAAGGTCAACATCGATGTCGTGATCGTCATGACCGCGGCCCAGGCTCAGCAGTTGAAGAACGCCGGCCACCCGATCGTCCTCAGGATCTGGGGCGAAGACCCGGCCAGCGACAATGTCCGCTGGGGTCCCGACTTCTTCAGGGGGTACGACGTCACGGACCAGGGCATGGAACTCCACACGTACTACTACTTCAAGCGCGGCACGACACTGAACGAGGACTCGGGCGTGTTCGACGGCGAAGTCGATGACATCTACGTCGGCGCCCGTCTGCTCAACCCGTCGGGAAACACCCTCAGGTCCGCTCGCAGCAACACGGTGCACGGCAAGTTCTGACAGCGGAACTGAGGTGCTCGCATCGTCGCCCGATCAGGGAAGCCCGCACGCGTGTGCGGGCTTCTAGCGGGTTAGAGGGCTTGGCGGAGCCATTCTTCGACGCCGGCGATGTGGACGGTGGCCCAGGATTTGGCTATTTCGGGTTGGCGGGCGGCGATGGCCTCGTAGATGGCGTAGTGCTGGTCGAGGGTTTTGCTGGGGGCGTTTTCCTGGGTGAGGCCGCGCCAGACGCGGGCTCGGGTGGTGGGGCCGGAGAGGCTTTCGATCAGGGAGCAGAGGACGGCGTTGCCGGAGCCTTCGGCGATGCGCTGGTGGAATTCGAGGTCGTTGGCGACCAGCTGTTCGATGCTGGGGTTGGCGGGGAGCGCGTCCAGGATTTTGCGGAGTTCCGCGATGTCGGCGTCGGACATCGTGGTGGCGGCCATCGCGGTGGCCGCGGGTTCGAGGATACGGCGGACCTGGAAGAACTGGAGGACGGTGTCGTCGCGGTGGAAGTCGACGACGAAGGAGAGGGCGTCCAGGAGGAGGCGGGGCTCCAGGCTGGTGACGTAGGTGCCGTCGCCTTGCCGTACGTCCAGGACGTTGATCAGGGCGAGGGCGCGGACGGCCTCGCGGAGGGAGTTGCGGGACAGGCCCAGCCGTTCGGCGAGGTCGGCCTCCTTGGGGAGCCGGTCTCCTGGAGTCAGCTCGCCTGTGATGATCATGTCTTTGATTCTGTCGATCGCCGCGTCGGTAACCGCCACGCTACGCACCCCACCCTTAGACATCCGATGTCTACGAGTGTATGACGAACCGGACCGGCGCATCTGCTGTGCGTTCGATCACATCGCGAACTTCGAGGGTTCGGAGGTGTGCCGCGGCCTCTCCGGCGGCCATGCCGCGCAGCATCGCGGGGAGCTGATCCCATGGCCGGTTCCAGGTCATCCGGGCGGCGAGCTCCCAGATGGTGCGCGGCTGGGGGTCGGCTGCCATCAGGGCGCGCAGGTGCTCAAGCTTCTCTTCGTGATGGGAACAGATCTCCGCGGCTCGGGAGGAAACATCCGCGAATCGGGCTTCGTGGGCGGGGAGCGCTTCGATCGGGCCGAATTCCCGTACCCGTTCCAGCGACGTCATGAAGTCACCGAGCGGATCGACGTCGCTCCGGTCATACGGATAAATCCCGATATGGGGAGTGATGTCGGGGAGGACGTGGTCGCCGGTGAAGAGGCGGTCGGCGTCTTCCAGGTGCAGGCAGATGTGTCCGGGGGAGTGGCCGGGGGTCCAGATCGTGCGCAGCCGCCGGCCGGGGAGGTCGATCAGGTCTCTGTCGGTCAGGGCGAGATCGGGGAGAGCGGGAGGTTCTGGGCGCATGGCGACGGCTTCGGCCACTTCGTGGCTGTCGGCTCCCGCCCGGCGCAGCATGTCGCTCTGGAAGTCCTTGTGGGTTCCGTCCGTCACCACGTCACGGAACAGCTTGACCAACGCGATGTCCGCTTCGTGCATCGCGATCCACGCGCCGGAACGCTCGCGCACCTGACCGGCCAGCCCAGAATGATCCGGGTGATAGTGCGTGACCACCACACCACGCACATCCGCGACATCCATGCCGACCGCCGCCAGCCCGTCGGTCAGAGCGAGCCAGGCATCCGGATGGTTCCACCCCGCGTCGACCAGCACCGGCCCGCCGGGCGACTCGATCGCGTAGACCAGCGTGTAACCCAGCGGATTCCCCGGAATCGGCACCGGGACACTCCACACACCCCCGCCGACGTCCATCGGCCGCTGATCGCGGTACGCCCGCCGCCGCGAACTGACGCGGTCTTCCCCCACATTTCCCCCGGATCGTTCGGCTCTCATTGAGAGTTGGTCGCGGCCTTCGTGGGAGGGGTCATCCAGGTCCGCGTGGCCCTCGGATCGATCGGCGCTCGTTGAGAGCCGGCGGTGGCCTTCCTGGCTGAGGTCCTCCAGGTCCACATTTCCCCCGAATTGTTCTGTTCTCCTTGGGAGGGCAAGCTTAACGGCCTGATTGGCGTGGTCTCAGAGGCGTTCCAGGATGGTGGCCGTGGAGAGGGCGCCGCCGGCGCACATGGTGATCAGGGCGGTGCTGGTGTCTGAGCGTTCCAGTTCGTGCAGGGCGGTGGTGATCAGCCGGGCGCCGGTGGCGCCGACCGGGTGGCCGAGGGCGATGGCGCCGCCGTTGGGGTTGACGCGGGCCAGGTCGGGGCGGTGGACCGTGCTCCAGGACAGGACGACTGAGGCGAAAGCCTCGTTGACTTCGAACAGGTCCAGGTCGGAGATGGACATGCCGGTCTGGGCGAGGACCTTGGCGGTGGCGTCCACGGGGCCGTCGAGGTGGTAGTAGGGCTCGGAGCCGACCAGGGCTTGGGCGAGGATGCGGGCGCGGGGGCGTAAGGACTGGCGGGCGGCGGCTTCCTCGCTCATCAGGAGGACGGCGGCGGCGCCGTCGGAGATCTGGGACGAGGTGCCGGCCGTGTGCATGGACTCCTCGCCCAGCACGGGCTTGAGCCGGGCCAGGCCGTCGACCGTCGTCTCGCGCAGGCCCTGGTCCTTGGTGATCGGGCCGTGCTCGGTGTCGACGGGCAGGATCTCGCGCTCGAACCGCCCGTCGGCCCAGGCTTTGGCGGCCAGCTGCTGGGATCGGGCGCCGAAGGCGTCCAGCCGGTCCCGCGTGAGGCCCCGGCGCCTGGCGATGCGTTCGGCGGCGGTGAACTGGTCGGGGAGGTCGATTCGCCAGTCGTCGGGGCGGGGCTGAGCGGGGATGACGTTGCTGCCGAGCGGCTGGCGGCTCATGCTCTCGACCCCGCAGGCGATCCCGACGTCGATCACCCCGGCCTGGATCAGGGCCGCGACCAGGTGCACCGCCTGCTGCGACGACCCGCACTGCGCGTCGACGGTGGTCACCCCGGCCTGGTACGGCAAGCCCGCGTAAAGCCACGCATGCCGCCCGACATGCCCCCCTTGCTCCCCGGCCTGGGTCACACACCCGGCGAACACCTGCCCGACAGAAAGCGGATCGACCCCGGACCGCCGAACCAGCCCACTGAGCGCCGCCGCGAGCAGAGCCTGCGGTTTCACCCCCGCCAGCCACCCGTTGCGTTTGCCGATCGGCGTCCGGACCGCGTCGACGATCACCGGCGTGCCCATACAGACCTCCAGAACATCGCTCTGGAAGGAATGTAACGCGTTCTACTTTGGACCGGTAGTCCGGAAGTCCGCCAGCAGCCGCCCGGCCGCGATCTCGATCCGCCGCTGGATCTGGTCATAGGTACGCCGGCTGCGCAGCATCTCCAGCAACTCGTGCACCCACACACTGGACAGCGACCCCGCCAGCGCGAACTGCTCCTCGGTGGCGTCCTCCGGCGTCAGCCCGTCGGCCGCGACCCGCAGCAGCAGCCCGGTCATGCGATCCCCGAACGGCGTGTCCACCTCAGCGATGATCAACGACCGGATCAGCGCGTCCGCCAGCTCGGGCTCACGCATCAACCCCCGGGTAGCCCGCATCAGCACGTCGACGGCCCGCCCCGCAGGGGTCGCCGCCTGCGGCGGACGCCGCTCGATGCTCGATTCGAGCAGATCGATCTCCTCGCCGACCACCGCCACGACGAGATCCATCTTGGACGGGAAGTAGCGATAGAGCGTGCCGAGCGCGACACCCGCGCGCTCCGCGACGGTACGCATCTGCATCGCCTCGACCCCGCCACGCGAAGCGAGCGCCCCGGCCGCCTGGACGATCCGCTTACGCCGCTGATGCTGACTGCGGGTGCGGACGCCGAGAGCGGGCGAGGGAGCCTGGCTGGGCACGGGATCAACGCCGAGGTCTCCCGCCGGACCCCCCGTGGCGACACGCGATGAGCGCATGAGAACACGTTATCTGATTTCCATTTCACCCGGATGGTTACTCATCAGTCACAACCCACCGTGCACATGCATGTCTTTCACGTTTCATCCGCATGTCAACCGTGCAACCCAGCGCTTGCTCTGGACACGGATTAGAATCTGTTCTACTTTGCCTCTCGGTTGGCCTGAATCCGGGACGCCTGTGAGCCAGCACAACCGGGAGCGCTAGTGGACTTCAATCTGGACGAGACGCAGACCGAGATCCGCACCCTCGCGGCCGACCTCCTCACCCGGGAGGTCACCCCCGCCCGGCTGGAGGCCCACGAGAAGGGCGGCAGCCCGTACGACGCGGAGCTCTGGCGGGCCCTGGCCAAAGCCGGGCTGCTGGGCATCTGCCTGCCGGATTCGGCGGGCGGCGCCGGATTCGGCCCGGTCGAACTGGCGGTGATCCTGCGCGAGGCGGGCGCGCGGGTCGCGCCGGTCCCGCTGGCGGCCAGCCTGGTGGCCGGTCTGACCATCGCCCAGCACGGCACCGACGCCCAGCGGGAGGCCCTCGCCCCGCTCGCCGAGGGCGAGATCGTGCTGACCTACGCGCTCAGGGAACCGGGCGCCGACCTCCACGACCGCCCGCGCACCACGGCGACCGGCGACCGGCTGACCGGCCGCAAGAGCCTCATCTCCTACGCCCGCGAATCCGCAAAAATCCTGGTTTCAGCGGATACGGGCGACGGCGTTCGGCTCTACCTGGTCGACCCGGCCGACGTGGAGATCACCGGCACCCCGCTCTCCACCGGCGAGCCCGGCTCGGTGATCACCCTCAACGACACCCCCGGCGAACCCGTCGGGGACACCCGGGCGCACGACGCGCTCCGGCTCAACGCGCTCGCCGCGATCACCGCCACCGCCTCGGGCGTCCTGTCCGGCGCGCTCAAACTGACCACCGAGTACATCAGGACCCGCCGCCAGTTCGACCGCGCCCTCGCCGAATTCCAGGCGGTCACGGTCCAGATCGCCGACGTCTACATCGCCGGCCGAGTCCTCGACGTCGCCGTCTGGTCCGGCGCGTGGCGGCTCGCCCAGGGCCTGCCCGCCGAGGAGGATCTCGCGATCGCCGCCCTGCACACGGCGGACTCGGCGCTCCGCGCCCTCTACACCTGCCAGCACCTGCACGGCGGCATCGGCCTCGACGTGTCCTACCCGCTGCACCGCTACTTCGCCTGGGGCAAACACGCCGCCCACCTGATCGGCGGCGCGGAGGCCCAACTGAACCTGATCGGAGCCCTGGTCTGATGTTCATCGAACTCACCGCCCAGCAGCAGGCCCTCCGCGACGAACTGCGCGACTACTTCAGCGCCTGCCTGACCGCCGAGGACCGCCGCAACATCGCCGAGGACCCCTTCGGCAAGGCGTACATGGAGCACTGCCGGCGGCTCGGCCGGGACGGCATGCTCGGCATGGGCTGGCCGGCCGAGTACGGCGGCCGCGGCTACGGCCCGCTGGAACAGCAGATCTTCGCCAACGAGATCGCCCGCGCCGAGGTCCCGTACCCGATCATCACCCTGCAGACGGTCGGCCCGACCCTGATGCAGTACGGTACGCCCGGGCAGAAGGAGTTCTTCCTGCCCCGGATCCTTGCCGGGGACTGCCATTTCGCCATCGGCTACAGCGAACCGGGCGCGGGCACCGACCTGGCGTCGCTGCGCACCACGGCGGTCCTGGACGGCGACCACTACCTCGTCAACGGGCAGAAGGTCTTCACCTCGGGCGCGCACTACGCGCAGTACATCTGGCTGGCCGTCCGTACCGATCCGGACGCCAAGAAGCACCGGGGCATCACCATGATGATCGCCGCCACCGACGACCCCGGGTTCTCCTGGACGCCGATCGTCACGATGGACGGCCGCCACCACACCAACGCGACTTACTATTCCGACGTCCGGGTGCCGGTCGGCATGGTGGTCGGCGAGGAGAACAAGGGCTGGGACCTGATCGTCAACCAGCTCAACCACGAGCGGGTGACGCTGGGTCCGGCCGGCAACATCGCGCACACGTACCTCAGGTTCGAGCGCTGGGCCCGGAACACCGGGACGATCGAACAGCCGGCCGTCCGCCGGGCTCTGGCCCATATATACGCATATTTCCGGACTAACGAGCTGCTCAACTGGCAGGTCGCCGCCAATATGGACCTCGGCTGGCTGGGCGCCCCCGACGCCTCCGCCACCAAGATCTACGGCTCCGAGCGCATGCAGGACGTCGGCCGGATCGTCGGCGAGGCCCTGGCCAGGTTCGGCGACCCCGCCGACGAGGAGACCCGCGACCTGATCGACCGGGTGGACCGCGGCGTCAAGGGCGGGATCGTGCTCACCTTCGGCGGTGGCGTCAACGAGGTGCAGCGCGAACTGATCGCCATGCTCGGTCTCGGCCTGCCGAGGCCACCCCGATGACCGACCTGCACGCGCTCGCCGCCAAGGTCGCCGCCGAAGGCGAGGGCCCCCGGCTCCCCGCGGCCAGCCCGGTCGACCAGACGATGATCCGCCACTGGACCGAGGCGATCGGCGACGCCAACCCGCGCTACCGGGGCCAGGACGCGATCGCCCCGCCCGCCATGATCCAGGTCTGGAGCATGTACGGCCTGGACCGCGCGTCCGCCCGCCGGATCAGGGTCCCGCTCGACGACCTGCTGGACGCCCTCACCGAGGCCGGATACACCGGCGTTGTCGCCACCAACTGCGAGCACACCTACCACCGCCACGTCGTCCCCGGCGACGAGCTCACCTCCGCCACCCGGCTGACCGACCTGGCCGGACCCAAGAAAACCGCCCTCGGCGACGGATATTTCGTGACTTGGAACGTCACCTGGTACGCACAGGACGAACCGGTCGCAGAAATGATCTTCAGGTTGCTGAAGTTCCGCCCCCGGGAGAAAAGATCCCCCTCCGAGGAGCGGAAGCCGTACCCCCTGCGCCCGGCCCAGAACAGGGACACGGCCTTCTTCTGGGAGGGTGCCAGAAGCGGAGAGCTCCGGATCCAGAAGTGCGGCGATTGCGGTGAACTGCGGCATCCGCCGGGACCCCTCTGCCCGTCGTGCCGCTCCACCGAGCGCACGTACGCGGTGGCGGCCGGGACCGGCGTGGTCTACAGCTACGTGGTGCACCACAACCCGCCGGTTCCTGGCCGCGAAACGCCCTTCGTGGTCGCTGTGGTGGAACTGCCGGAAGGGGTACGTATCGTGGGGAACGTGGTCGACTGCGCAGCAGCGGAGGTGGAGATCGGCATGCCCGTGCGAGTCGCCTACCACGTCATGGACGACGAGCTGACCCTCCCCATGTGGACGCCCGTCCAGCACCGGGAGTCCTGATGCGCACCCTGGAGATGACCGTCGGCACCGCCCTCCCCGGGCTGGTGATCCCGCTCACCCCGACCTTCATCATCTCGACCGCGCTGGCCACCCGCGACTTCACCCCGGTCCACCACGACGTCGAGCTGGCCCGCGCCCAGGGCTCCAGGGAGATCTTCCTCAACATCCTGACCACGATGGGGCTGGTCGAGCGTTTCGTCACCGACTGGGCCGGGCCGGAAGCTCTGATCAGGGGAATCAACGTCAAACTCGGCGTCCCGGCGTACGCGGGCGACACTCTCACCTTCAGCGGCACGGTGGCCGAACGCGACGGCGACACCTGCCTGGTCGACGTGCGTGGCGCAGTCTCGCTCGGCGCCCATGCCACCGGTAGTGTTCGCTTCTCCCTCTGAACGAGAGGTCCTCCATTGACCGGTACGGCTCTCGCCGGCATCGGCGCCACCGAGTTCTCCAAGAACTCCGGCAGGTCCGAACTGCAACTGGCCGCGGAAGCGGTCTTCGCCGCCCTCGACGACGCCGGGCTCGCCCCCGCGGACGTGGACGGGCTGGTCACCTACACCCAGGACAGCAACCAGGAGATCGCCCTCGCCCGCGAGGTCGGCATCGGCGACCTGACCTATTTCTCCCGGGTGCACTACGGCGGCGGCGCGGCCTGTGGCACGGTCGCGCACGCCGCGATGGCGGTGGCCACGGGCGCGGCGGAGGTGGTCGTGTGCTACCGGGCGTTCAACGAACGTTCCGGGCGCAGGTTCGGGCAGCCGGACGCGCGGCTCAGCGGGGAGCCCTCGTCGCAGGGGCTGGAGATGAGCTGGCATGTGCCGTACGGGCTGATGACGCCGGCGGCGTGGGTGGCCATGTTCGCGCAGCGCTATATGCACGAATATGGCGCTAAATCCGAGGACTTCGGGCGGGTGGCCGTGGCGATGCGGCGGCATGCCGCGAGCAATCCGGCGGCCTGGTTCTACCAGCGGCCGATCACGCTGGACGATCACCAGGCGTCGAAGTGGATCGTGGAGCCGCTACACCTGCTGGACTGCTGCCAGGAGAGCGACGGCGCGGTGGCCCTGGTCGTGACCTCGGCGGAGCGGGCCCGCGACCTCAGGCGGACCCCGGCGATGATCACGGCGGCGGCGCAGGGCGCGGGCGCGGGGCAGATGATGATGACCAGCTACTACCGCGATGACATGACCGGCCTGGCCGAGATGGGCGTCGTCGGCCGGAAATTGTGGCAAATCTCGGGCCTTAGCGCGGCGGATATCCAGGCCGCCATTCTTTATGATCACTTCACCCCATTCGTCCTGACTCAGCTGGAAGAACTGGGGTTCTGCGCGCGCGGCGAGGCCAAGGATTTCATCCGCGACGGCGGCATCGAGATCGACGGCCACCTGCCCGTCAACCCGCACGGCGGGCAGCTCGGCGAGGCCTACATCCACGGCATGAACGGCATCGCCGAAGGCGTGCGCCAGATCCGGGGCACCTCGGTGAACCAGGTCAGCGACGTCGAGAACGTGCTGGTCACGGCCGGGACCGGAGTCCCGACCAGCGGCCTGATCCTGAGCAGGGGTTAGCAGGGGTTAGGGCGTCACCAGCGTCGGCACCGAGAAGAAGACCAGCAGCGCGATCGCCAGGCAGATGATGAACCCGACCAGCTCCCAGAGCCAGTCGTAGTGCCTGTCTCCCGTCTTGACCGGCCGCTGCTTGCGCTTGCGCACCCGCCTGCGCCGCTCGGGCGGCGTGATGTCCCCGGTCTGGACGGCCCGCGCGAGCGCGCTCGGCGTCTGGTCGACCGTCGTCGTGCCGGCGGGGAAGTCGTCGTCGTCCCGCACCGGAAGGGTGGCCTCGAGCCTGACCGGCTCGGTGAGCACGAGTTCGTCCCGCTCGACCTCGGGGGTGCCGAGGGCGGCGAGGGTTTCGACCTTCTCGATCGTCTCGGCCTTGGTGGCTTCGCCGACCTCTGCGATTTCGACAGCCTCGTCGGCTTCGACGGCCTTGTCGGTGGCCTCCGGGGTGACCTCGGGCTCCGGCGTCGCCGGTTCCTCGGTCTCGGCCGGCGTGAAGGCGTCGAACGACTCCATCTTGCCGAAGGTCGCCAGGCCCTCCTCGACCAGCGCCTCCACCTGGTCGACCGGCCGGGCCGGCGCGACGGGAGCGCCGAGCGCACGCCTGCGCCTCGGCTTGGTGTCCGAAAGCACCCGCATGATCGACCCGCGAATCCGCGGCATCGGCTCGGTCAGCGCCTCATGCCGACGCCGCCCCGGCGGCTTGGTCTCCGCCGTCTTGGTCTCCGCCGGTGCGGCCAGTCCTTCGGACTGCACCACGCACGCGTTGCTGACCTGGTCCGGGTCCTTCAGCGGCAGCGGCCACACCGGTGTGGTCGGCCATAACTTCTTGGTGATCAACCCCGGGGGTTTGGCCGCCGTCGGCTCCTCAAAAGGGAGCGCGGACAGCACGCGCTGGCGTACACCGTGGGCGGGCTGCCGCCACGGCAGCCGCGCGAGCACGTCCTCGATCGGGGCGACGCCGATGGCGTCGTAGATCTCGGCCACGTCCGCAGGGACGAACGGGGCCTCACCGGCGGCGTGCACCGCGGTCGCCAGCGTCTGGGCGAACCGGTTACGCGCGCTGCTGGTCAGTTCGGTGGCGGTGTCGACGGCCACGTCGAGCACCCAGGAGAGTTCGTTGACGCTCAGCCCGCAGACGGCGGACAGCAGGAGCACTTCGCGCTGGTGTGGCCGGATGTCCCGGAACACGCGCTCGATCAGCGCGGTCGCCGGGTCGGCCACCGAGTCGACGGCGGGCAGGGCGTAGCTGACGTCGCGACGGTAGATCTCGCGGCGGGCGAGCGCGTACAGAGCGGCACGCTGCGGCTCGCTGCCGGGAACGCTGGTGAGCACGGACACCAGGGCGTCGGCGGCGGAGGCGGTCTCACCGAGCTGATCGTGACAGTACGCGAACAGCCCGGCGGCGTGACGCTCGTAGAGCTCGGCGATCAGATCGCTCCGCGAGCGATGACCGGTGAGCGGTTGTGTCACGGCCGGTACCTCTGGGGTTCCTGTGGAGGGATCGTAGGAGCAATCATGCCAAGCGGGGGACCTTCGGCGCACTATATAGCGGTCTTTTTGATTGGATATTTGAGGCGGGTTATCGATAGATCATTTCGAAAGTTCCAATTCGGATGCCCTGGGCGACAGAACTGACAGCCTCCTCGTAGGCTGGCTCACTGAGATCAACTGCCGGGACGAGGTCACGAGTGATCACATTTGATGGCGTCACCAAACGCTACGCGGACGGGACCGTGGCGGTGGACAACCTCAGCCTGGAGGCGGCCAGCGGGACGATCACCGTCTTCGTCGGGCCCTCCGGCTGTGGCAAGACGACCTCGCTGCGCATGATCAACCGGATGATCGACGCCACCGCCGGCCGCATCCTGCTGGACGGCCAGGACGTCAAGGCGATCGAGCCGGCCACCCTCCGGCGCGGCATCGGCTACGTCATCCAGCAGGCCGGCCTGTTCCCGCACCGGCGGATCGTGGACAACATCGCCACCGTGCCGTACCTGCTGGGCTGGGACCGGAAGAAGGCCCGCGCGCGGGCCATGGAGCTGCTGGAGCGGGTCGGGCTGGACCCGAAGCTGGCCAGGCGGTATCCGTTCCAGCTGTCCGGCGGGCAGCAGCAGCGGGTGGGGGTGGCCAGGGCGCTGGCCGCCGATCCGCCGGTGCTGCTGATGGACGAGCCGTTCAGCGCGGTCGACCCGGTGGTCCGGGCCAGCCTCCAGGAGGAGCTGCTCCGGCTCCAGTCCGAACTGCACAAGACGATCGTGTTCGTCACCCACGACATCGACGAGGCCGTCAAGCTGGGGGACACCGTCGCGGTGTTCCGGGTGGGCGGGCACCTGGCCCAGATCAGCGACCCGGCCACGCTGCTGAGCGAGCCCGCCGACGACTTCGTCCGCGGGTTCCTCGGCCGGGACCGGGGCATCCGCCGGCTGTCGTTCATCCCGGCCGCGGACGTGCCGCTGAGCCCGCCGCCGCCGGAACTGGTGCTCGCGGAGGGCAAGCCGGTGGGGTGGAAGCTGGACGGCGGGCTGCGGCCGTACGGGAGCTTCAACCCGGCGACGGACTCGCTGCGGGCCGCGCTGGACGCGTCGCTGCTGTCGGCCAACGGCCTGGCGGTCGCGGTGGACGGCGACGGCGGCGTGCTCGGCGTGCTCGGCCGGGACGCGCTGGACGCCGCCGTGTCGGGGGTCGCGCGTGGATGAGCCGCTGGTCCGCTGGGACTGGATCGCCAGGAACTGGGACAACGGCAGCCCGCTGGCGATCAGGACGCTGCTGGAGAACCACGTCGTGATGGCGTTCGCGCCGGTCCTGTTCGGGCTGCTGCTGGCGCTGCCGATCGGCCTGGCCTGCGCCCGCTGGCGGCTGCTCTACCAGCCCGCCACCGCCGTGATGAACATCGTCTACGCGATGCCGTCGCTGGCCCTGTTCTCCATCCTGCTCTCGGTCACCGGGCTCACCCAGACCACGGTGATCATCCCGCTCACCCTGTTCTCGCTGGCCGTGCTGATCCCGGCCGTGGTGGACGGGATGACCTCGGTGCCCGACCACGTCCGGCAGTCGGCGGTCGCGATGGGCTTCCGGCCGCTGCGGCGGCTGCTGCAGGTGGAGCTGCCGATCGCCACGCCGGTGGTGCTGGCCGGGGTCCGGGTGGCCACGGTGGCCAGCATCAGCCTGGTCAGCGTGGGCGCGCTGATCGGCCAGGGCGGCCTGGGCGCGCTCTTCACCGACGGCTGGCAGCGGCAGTTCTACACGCCGATCATCGTGGGCATCGCCCTGATCGTGCTGCTGGCCGTCGGCGCCGACCTGGTGCTGATCGCGCTGCAACGGCTGCTGACGCCGTGGTCGCGGGCCCGGAGGTCGGCGTGAACTGGCTGATCGACTTCTTCGGTAACCCGGACAACTGGTCGGGTTCTGACGGCATCCCCGTCCGGCTGCTCCAGCACGTCGAGTTCTCGGTGCTGGCCTTCGCGATCGCGGCCCTGATCGCGCTGCCGCTGGGGCTGCTGATCGGGCACACCGGGCGGGGCGGCGTGATCGTGGTGCTGTCCGCCAACGCGGCCCGCGCGCTGCCGACGCTGGGCCTGCTGGTGCTGGTCGTGCTGCTGATCGGGGTGGGCACCATCTGGCCGGTGCTGATCCCGCTGGTGGCGCTGGCGATCCCGCCGATCCTGGTCAACACCTACGAGGGCATCCGGGGCGTGGACGCCGATCTGCGGGACGCCGCATACGGGATGGGCCTGCGCGGGCCGCAGGTGCTGTTCCGGGCGCTGGTGCCGGTCGCGCTGCCGCTGATCCTGCTGGGGCTGCGGCTGGCCGCGATCCAGGTGGTGGCCACGGCCACCGTCGCCGCGTACGTGGGTCTCGGCGGGCTCGGCCGCTACATCATCGACGGTCTGGCCACCAAGGACTACCCCAGTGTTTTCGGGGGAGCGGTGCTCGTCGTGCTGCTGGCGCTGGCCGTGCAGTTCGGCTTCGCGCTGCTGCACCGGGTGATCGTCTCGCCGGGGGTGCGCCAGGTCCGCTAATCTCTACTTAACCTCCCGATTTCGAAGGGAATATCCCGTGAAACGTCTCATCGCCACCGCGGTCGCCGCGGTGTTCGCCTTGTCCGCGTGCGGCGGCGGATCCGATCCGCTCACTCAAGCCACTCCGACCACGGCGGCCAGTACGGGGGGTTCGGCGCCGGCCGCCGCCAGCGTCACCATCGGCTCGTTCGACTTCCCCGAGAGCGTGCTGCTGGCCTCCATCTACGCCCAGGCCCTCCAGGCCAAGGGCGTCACCGTCACCGAGAAGCCCAACATCGGCAGCCGCGAGATCGTCTACGACCAGATCAAGACCGGCGGCCTGACCATCCTGCCGGAGTACATCGGCTCGCTGCTGGCCTTCGTCGACAAGAACGCCACCGCCAAGAGCACCACCGACGTGGTGGCCGCGCTGGGCACCGCACTCCCGCCCGAGCTGCAGGTTCTGGCCCCCGCGGCGGCCCAGGACAACAACTCGCTGACGGTCAGCAAGGAGACCGCCACCAAGAACAGCCTGACCACCATCGAGGACCTGGCCAAGGTCTCCAAGGACTTCATCGTCGGCGGCCCGCCGGAGTTCAAGGAGCGCCAGGAGGAGAACTTCAAGACCGTCTACGGCCTGGAGTTCAAGCAGTGGGAGCCCACCGGCGCCACCACCGCCGACGCCATCAAGAGCGGCACCATCCAGGTCGGCAACGTCTTCACCACCGACCCCAAGATCATCCTCAACGACCTGGTCTCCCTTGAGGACAACAAGAGCGCCTTCGCGGCCGAGAACGTCACCCCGCTGGTCTTCAAGGCCGGCGTGGACGACACCGTGAAGTCCACCCTGGACGCCATCTCGTCCAAGCTCACCACCCAGGGCCTGCTCGACATGATGAAGAAGATCGCCGTCGACAAGGACGACCCGCCGGTCGTCGCCAAGGACTGGCTGACTGCCAACGGCCTGCTCTAACCCACCACCGGAACCCTGGCCCTCACCCGAGGGCTAGGGTTCCTCGGGTGAGCGAGTTCACCGAGGCGATGGCGCAACTGGCCGGCGGGGTGGCCGTGGTCACCGTCAAGGACGACAGGGACGACGTGGGCAACACGGTCAGCACCCTGCTGTCGGTGTCCGCAGAGCCGCCGCTGATCCTGGTCAGCCTCACCTCGTCCAGCTACCTGACCGAACTCCTGCTCCGCCGCGACCGCTGGGCGGCCAGCCTGCTCGCCGACGGCCAGCAGACCATCGCCTCCCGCTTCGCCACCCCCGGCCGGCCGGGCGCGCGGCTACTGCTCGCGGGCACCCCGCACCACCGCGGCTCCCTCTCCGAGGCGCTCATCGTCGACGGCGGCGTGGCCGCCCTCGAAGCCGAGACCACCAGAGTCGTCCCGGCCGGCGACCACACCCTCTTCCTCGCCGCCGTCCTGTCCGTCGACTACATCGACGCCACCAGGTCCCCCCTGGTACGGCTCCGCTCCCGTTACCGGCCTGTCGGCTAGTTCGTGCGCCGACCGCACCTGCCAGAGCGCGAAGAGGATCCCGGCCACGCCGCCGAACTGGAGAATCAACTCCCAGGCGATTCCGGAAATCGTGACGAAAGAAGGCAGGTCCAGCAGGTACCACCAGATCAGATGCGCTGCCACGAAACCGGCCCAACCGGGCCACAATGCTCGCCAGGTCCACCGGCCGTCCCGCCACTGGGCGATCAGGATCAGGAGCAGCCAAGAGGGAGTTCGTAGAGCGTGCGGCGCAGACCGTCGACGCCACCGGTCCTTCGAGGCGACCGCAAGGGGAGCGTGTCCTTGGTCGGCCCCCGGGAGATCTGCCATAACCCCCATACCGTGAGCGCCGCCGTCACGAGCCGTGGCACCGCGAAGATCGCGGGATCGTCGAACGGCGCGTACCAGGTCTGCGCGATCAGCCACATGGGCAGGTCGTCGCCGACGAGATTGAGGTAGGCGGTCGTCGCTGCGAAGATCAAGGCGTACCCGCCGGCGAGGAGCACCCCGACGACCCAGAAGCGATATCTGGTCACGGACATGTCCTCCTTGATGATCAAATTTCGATCACTTCATCGGGGTTCACGTGCTCCGGTCCGCGCAGTGAAATGAATCTTTCGGGCGCGGGGGGTGGGTGTGCGCGGGGTTCTGGGGCAGGGTAGGAGCGGCGGCCGGTTAGTCGAGGAGTGACAGTGGTAAACGACCAGACACGCAAGGATTTGGATCGGCTGGCCGGGGGTGCGCATCATGATCCGCATTCGATTCTGGGTGGTCATCTGACCGCCGACGGGGTCGTCATCCGGGTTCTGCGGCCGTTCGCGGAGAAGGTCGAGGCGCTGGTCGACGGTTCCGCGTCCGAGCTGCGGCATGTCGCGCTCGGGGTGTTCGAGGTGGCGTTGCCGGGGCTGGACAAGATTCCGGCGTACCGGGTGCGGGTGACCTATCCGGGCGGGGAGCCGTACGAGGCGGGGGATCCGTACCGGCACTGGCCCACGCTCGGTGAAGTCGACCTGCACCTGATCGGCGAGGGGCGGCACGAGCGGCTCTGGGAGGTACTGGGCGCGCGGGTGCTCGACCACGACGGCGAGACGGGTACGGCTTTCGCGGTGTGGGCGCCGAACGCGCTCGGCCTGCGGGTCATCGGCGACTTCAACCACTGGAACGGCGGCGGCCATCCGATGCGGTCGCTGGGCCGGTCGGGGGTGTGGGAGCTGTTCATCCCGGGGGTGGCGGCGGGCGCGCAGTACAAGTTCGAGATTCTCGGCGTGGACGGGGTGTGGCGGAGCAAGGCCGACCCGATGGCCCGGCGGACCGAGATCCCGCCGCTGACCGCCTCGGTGGTCGACGCCACCGACTACGTCTGGAACGACGAGGAGTGGCTGGCCGACCGGTCGGCGCGGGACGCGCTGGCCGAGCCGATGAGCACCTACGAGGTCCATCTCGGATCGTGGCGGCCGGGCCTGTCCTACCGGGAACTGGCCGAGCAACTCACCGCGTACGTCAAGGATCTGGGTTTCACCCACGTCGAGTTCATGCCGGTCGCCGAGCACCCGTTCGGCGGCTCCTGGGGTTACCAGGTGACCTCCTACTACGCCCCGACCTCGCGGTTCGGCAGCCCGGACGACTTCCGGTTCCTGGTCGACACGCTGCACCAGGCGGGGATCGGCGTGATCGTCGACTGGGTGCCCGCGCACTTCCCGATGGACGACTGGGCGCTGGCCCGCTTCGACGGCACCCCGCTCTACGAGCACGCCGACCCGGAGCGCGGCGAGCACCCCGACTGGGGCACCTACGTCTTCGACTTCGGCCGCCTGGAGGTGCGCAACTTCCTGGTCGCCAACGCGGTCTACTGGCTGCGCGAGTTCCACGTGGACGGGCTCCGGGTGGACGCGGTGGCGTCGATGCTCTACCTGGACTACTCGCGCCGCGAAGGCGAGTGGAAGCCGAACATCTACGGCGGCAGGGAGAACCTGGACGCGATCGAGTTCCTCAAGGAGATGAACACGCTCGCCTACCGGGAGGCCCCCGGGATCGTGACGATCGCGGAGGAGTCCACCGCCTGGCCCGGGGTGTCCCGGCCGGTGCACCTGGGCGGGCTCGGCTTCGGGTTCAAGTGGAACATGGGCTGGATGCACGACACGCTCGCCTACATGGCGCACGAGCCGGTGTTCCGCCAGTACCATCACCACCAGCTGTCGTTCTCGCTCATGTACGCCTTCACCGAGAACTTCGTGCTGCCCCTCTCGCACGACGAGGTGGTGCACCTGAAGGGCTCGCTGCTGGCCAAGATGCCCGGCGACGAATGGCAGCGGTTCGCCGGCCTGCGCGCGCTCTACGCGTTCATGTGGGCGCATCCCGGCAAACAACTGCTCTTCATGGGCGGCGAGTTCGGCCAGGGCTCGGAATGGTCGGAATCGCGGGGACTCGACTGGTGGGTCTTGGATTTCGACTTCCACCAGGGCGTGCAGCGCCTGATCCGGGACCTGAACCGGGTGTACACGGCGACGCCTGCCCTGTATTCGCAGGATTTCACCCCTGACGGATTCAGCTGGATCGACGCCGACGACGCGCCGGGGAACGTATTCTCCTTCCTCAGGTACGGCTCTGACGGCTCGGTTCTCGCCTGCGTGGCCAACTTTTCCGGCAGCCCGCACGAGGACTACCACCTCGGCCTGCCGCGGCCGGGCCACTGGGAGGAGGTCCTCAACACCGACGCGTACGAGTACGCCGGCGGCGGCGTAGGCAACCTCGGCGAGGTCACCGCGACCGACCTCCCGCACCACGGCCAGCCCTGCTCGGCCCGCCTCCGGGTGCCCCCGCTGGGCGCCGTCTGGCTTCGGCACAAATCGGAAATTTCCGACATTTAATTAAATAGGCGAAATGAATGGCCTTGGCGTTTGTTAGCGTACATTAGAGTTCGACTGCACTCTTTCGTGGTGATGTCTGGAATGGAAAGTGTCTCGCCGCAATAGCGGCGAGATGTGCATTCCAGAGCTTCCAGATATTTCCACATAAGAGGAGTGCTACCTCATGCGAGGTCACATCTACTTCCGGCGCGCCGGCGCCCTGGCCGCGGTCGTCACCGCTGGGATGATCATGAGTGCGGTGCCGGTCACGCAGGCGTACGCCGACACGGGCGTGCCCGAAGTGATGCGCGGCGACCCGAAGGACGTCTCCAACTGGGGCACGGTCATGGCCCTGCCCGAGTGCGTGCAGTCGGACGCCTGGATCGCCCGGCTGAAGGGCCTGGGCGGCATCGTCAACACCACCCTGTTCCAGGCGCACTACCCCGAGTTCGGCCAGGCCAGGAAGACCGCGGGCGGCAAGGCCCTGATCGACCTGAAGATCCCCGACCCGACCCGGCTCACCCCGGGCCTCTCCTTCGGCCAGGCGTCCGCCTTCTACGCCAAGGCCATCGGCAACGCCCTCCCGTCCACCGAGATCAGCGGCGACGACGTGCCGGCGCCGTGCGCCGCGTACGCCGAGGCGGGCGGCGCGATGATCGACGTCGGCCTGCCGGGCATCCCCGGATTCAGCTTCGTGACCGGCGCGGCCGGCGCCATCGGCGGCCTGTTCAACAAGATCAACCCATTCCGTCCCGGCGTCTCCCCGTCCTGGACCGAACTGCGTGACTCCTCGCCGCTGCGTGTGCACGTGGAGGGCATCGCGGTGTCGGCCCGTTCGGTCCCTGGCAAGCCCGTCGAGTTCGCCGGCAACTTCGCGCACGGCTTCATCGCCAGCTTCGGCAAGAAGTTCATCGACATCCCGGCCAAGTGGCCCGCCAACTTCGGCGTGGAGATCCCCACCCCGTTCGGCCCGCCGCTGGCCATCGTCACCACCAACGAGCAGGTCACCACCAACCCCAACGGCACCGGCACGCTGGCTCCCGGCCGGAGCACCTACCAGTACAACCCGATCGCGGCGAGCGGCTACATCAACGCCATCCACGCCAGCGTGCTGGGCACCAACGCCGCCGACCTCACCGTGGGCCACGCGGCCGTCCTGAACACCACCCCGGTCGGCCCGATCGGCCCGGTCACGCCGGTCGTGCTCCCGTGCGCCTCCTCGCCCGGCCGCGAGGCGCGCTGCCCCGCGGACGTCCAGGAGAAGCAGGAACAGCAGCAGCCGGCGCCCATCGTGGACGCCGTCCCCGCCGCCCTGACCCCGGCCAAGTAGCCACATCGCCCAGATCGCGCAGGTAAGTCACCGCGCGAACAGACATAGCGACATCTGACCCGCGTCATCCCTGACGCGTTGACATTCCTTCGCGCGGTTTCGCGGCCGCGTCGTTCCTCATGGAACCAATATCGGCGGGCAACGCTTCCGGCAAGCCCGCCCGTGGGAAAAGCACCGACCGGCGCACACCTCAGAGGATTGAAAAGTGCGCCGGTTGCTGCCTTTCACGTTCCTGTTCCTGCTCGCGCCCGCCTGCGGGCAATCTCCCGAAACCCCGGGCACCCCCAAGGTCAGCGGTGAGTTCGGCGCCAGACCCACGGTGGTGCTGTCCGGGTCGCCACCGGTCAAACCGACCATCCAGGTCCTCACCGAGGGCCGGGGACCGGTCGTTCGGAAGGACCAGGCCGTCATCACGCACGCCGACATCCGGCTGTGGCGCAACGGCAACACCTACCTGAGCACCCACGACCTCAAGCAGCCCACCACCGTCACCATGGACGGCCAGCACGTCTCGGAGACCTGGACCGCCGCCCTGACCGGCCGGAAGGCGGGCAGCAGGGTCGTCCTGGTCAGCCCCGCCGCGCAGGGCTTCGGCCCCGGCGGCATGGCTCCGTCCGGCATCTCGCCGTCGGAGACCCTGGTCATCGTGTTCGACATCATCGGCTCGTACGCGCCCACGGCCAACGTCGGTGGCGGCACCAGGAAGGTCGACGGCGGCCCCACCCTGCCGATGGTCGGCGGCTTCCCGCCGTCCCCGGGCAGCTTCCCCAAGAGCCCGCCGCAGGCCCTCACCGTCCGTACCCTGCGGAAGGGTTCGGGGCCCAAAGTTCAGGCGGGTTCGACCGTCGTCGTCCAGTACGTCACCACGCCCTGGGGTGACGCCACCCCCACCGACGCCTCCTACTCCCGGGGCGGCCCCAACGGGTTCCTGCTCGCGGAGAACTCGGTCCCGCCCGGCTGGGTGGAGGGCCTCACCGGCGTCAGGACCGGCAGCCGGGTCCTGCTGGTGGCCCAGCCCAAGCCCGGCTTCACCATCACCACCGGCGGCGTCATCGTGCCGCAGGGCCGGGTCGTCAGCTACGTCATCGACGTCCTCGACGCGGGTCTCAATCCCGCAAGGTGAGGACGGCGGCGGCGAGCGGGACGGCGCTGCTCGGATTGTCGAAAATCCGGGCGTCGATCTTGCGCTTGGAGATCTTCGCCAGGGTGAACCACAGGGCGTTCGGGCAGCCGGCGTTCGCGTTCGCGGCCGCCTCGGCGAACAGTTGAAGCCGGTCCGGCGCCAGGTTGTCCCGCTGCACGGACACCGACGCCGTGCACTTCAGGTTCGTGAAGCGCACGGTGCCCGTGCTCTTGTTCGCGCGCAGCGTCAGCGTGACGGTCTCCCCGTCGCTCCGCAGCTTGCCGCTCCAGCGTCCGGCGTACTCCTTCGGCGCCGGGACGCTCACCAGCGCCATCTGGACGGGCTCTACCGGGGCGTACTGCGGCTCCTGCGGCATTCCGGCGGAGATGATCGTCAGGCTCAGCAGGATGATCATCGAGACCGAGAGCAGCACGGTGACCGCGGCGAGGCCGCGGCGGGTGATCAGGTAGCTCAGCGGCGGGCGGCCCTCCGGGCGGGCCTGAGCCTGCCACGGCCGGCGGAGTTCGCCGGTCTGAAACTCGCTGGTCGCGCCGGAGCCCGCCGTCTCGGTGAGGCGCAGGCCGGTCAGCCAGCCGAACAGGCGGGTGATCCCGGCCGAGTCCGGCGGCAGGCCGGACAGGAAGTACCGCGCCTCCACCCGCTGGTTCTTCAGCTCGCGGACCAGGCTGCCCAGGCCCATGAGGCCGAGCCAGCCGGGCAGGTCGTCCGCCACGCCGCGCCCCGAGGTGGTGGTGCGCAGCAGGTCGGCCTTGGTGAGGACGACCGAGACCCGGCGCAGCCCGCCGCCGTCGGCGCGGGCGGCCAGCTCGTTGCGCAGCCGGCTGAACGTGTCGGCCGGGTCCTCCCTGGACATGATCACGCCCTTGGCCCTGAGCTGGTTGGACTCCGACTCCAGCAGGTGGTCCTGGACGGCCGGGAGCGCGAACGGGTCGATGACCAGGATCAGCGCCTCGCCCTGGGCCAGGTAGCCGAGCGCCTCGACCTTGCTGGCCTCGGTGTGGTGCTCGCCCGACGGGTCGAACAGGTAGAGGATGCGGTTGCCGCCCTTCGGCAGCGTGACGTCCAGAGTGACGCCTTTGGGCAGCTCGGTGAGGGTTTTGCTGACCTTGCCGACCGCGAGTTCGCGGCGTAGCCGGCGGAAGGTGTTCTCGTCGCCGGTGTCGGCGAACAGCACGCTGCCGCCGGCCGCGTTGGCCGCGTCGTGCAGCGCGTCCACGGCCAGCGCCATGAACGTGGTCTTGCCCGCGTCCGGGCCGCCGACCAGCGGCACCGGCTCGATCCTGACCCTGCCGATCCGGCCAGGCAGCCGGCGTGCGCAGGCCGGGCAGTGCGCCTGGAGCCGGTATCGGCCGAGCAGGATCGTGGTGGGCAGCCGGGTGCCGCACTGGCACACGTGCCAGAACGCACCGGCCAGGTCAGGCCGCAGCTTCGCGTGCTTCGCGCCACAGGTCGAGCACGCGTACACCGGCAACGTGAACCGCTTGTAGCAACCCGCGTACGGGCACGCCTGCAGGATCCGCCGCGCGAGCATGAGCACCTGGTCGAACACGCGCAACACGCCCACGCAGACGATCCACGCCGACAGCCCGACCGCCACCGTGACCAGGTACGCCGCCGCGATCAGCACAACCAGCACGGCGACCGGCGCGACCGAGGACACGATCCCGAGGGTGACGCCCAGCCAGAGCGGCAGCAGCAGCCAGGCCCGCTCCCCGGTGCCGACGAACGTGCGGGTGGCCCAGCCGGTCCCGGCGGCCAGCTTGCCGCGGATCAGCGGGGACGACCCGGCGAGGATCGACCGGCAGTCCGCCCACACCTGGGCGACCAGGTAGTGCCGGTAGGCGGGCTCCCGCCCGTCCGCGCCGTCGGGCCGGGCCACCGGCGAGGGACCGTACGAAGTGTCGGGCAGCAGCGTGGCCCCGGCCTGCTGGCAGTAGGCGGTGACCGCGACCGCCGTGGCCCCGACCAGCGCGATCGGGAACAGCACCAGGCCCACCATGCACATCAGTGCGAACAGCGCGGCCCAGAAGATGAGGCCGATGAGCATTCCGATGAGGATGTGCATCAGTGGCCTCCGCGTCGTGATCGCCGGGTGGGGCGGGTGAACGCGCGCAGCCCGTGGGCGAGCTCCCGGTCCTTCTTGAACCGGCCCTCCAGCGTGGTGAACCTGTTCCAGCCGTGGACCAGGTCGTGCGCCCAGGAGCGCAGCTCCTCGATCTCGTCGTGGACCAGGTAGAGGCGGATCGCGATCTCCAGCAGGGCCGCCTGCCCGTCCCGGTTGAGCTTGCCGTCCAGCCAGGCTCCGAGCAGCCAGTCCAGGGTGCGGTCGCTCAGCTTGCGGAGCAGCGCGGTCCGGAAGGCGGGGTCGAAGCCGGCGGCGGACCGGGCGGCGTGCGTCAGGATCTGGGTGGCCAGCGCGGGCGAGGCGTGCGCGGTCAGCTGGGTGAGGCGTTCCGCGGCCACCGCGACGGGCGGAACCGTGCGGTGGTCGGCGATGCCGATCGCGATCAGCACGGCGTCGGCGTCCTCGGCGGTGAGCCCGGGCACCCGGGCGTCGAGCACCCGTTCCGCGACGCGGCGGGTCTCGCGGGCCTTGAGGCCGTACTTGACGAAGGCGCGGCCTGGCAGCTCGCACAGGGTGGGGGAGTTCTGCAGGGCCGGGCCGAGGTCGTCGATCAGCTGGAGGCAGTCGTCGGCGGTGGGGTCGGCCCGCCAGATCTCGGTGAGCGCCTGTTCCCGGTCGGACAGCAGGGCCGCCGCCTGGTAGTGCCGTACCAGGTGGCGGGTGGCCTCGACCCTGCCCACCCGGCCGGCGGTGAAGCCGACCCGGACCACCGCGATGCCGGTGCGCGGCGCGGACCGCAGGTCGCGGTCGGCGAGCAGGTCGCACAGGTCGACGGTGAGCAGCCGATCGCGGCGGCGGGGCTCGCTCTTCTCCAGCCCGGCCACCAGGCCGGACAGCAGCGGGTCGCGCCAGCCGAACGGGGCCCGGGTGAGCTCCCTGACCAGGTCCGCGCCGTCCCGGACCTGCCGGGCGGCGGCGTGCTCCACCTCGGCCACCGGGAGCGAGCAGCCGGCCTGGTCGGCGACGCGGAGCAGCGTGACCAGATGGCCGAAACCGTCCGCCGTGGTGAGCGCGGTGCGGGCGGCGGCCGACAGTTCGGCCACATACCGGTGGGCCAGCCGGCGTCCGGGCGGCGGCAGCGACGGGTCGCGCAGTGCCAGCAGGACGCATCGCGCGGTGGCCGGTTCTGACGCCTCGGGCGGGCCGTTGGCCGCCGTCGCGGCGGCCAGCGCGTGGCCGAGCAGGTGCGCCTGGCGGCCGAGCCCGGTCCACACCCAGCCGGGCAGCTCGCCCTCGGTCAGCCCGGCCACCGCCTCCTGCTCGGCCGGGGTCAGCTTGGCGCCGGACAGGGTGAGCGCGATCAGCGCCGCCGCCGTCTCCGGGTCGGCCTGGCCGAACGCGGCCAGCTCGTCGATCCCGTCCAGGTTCTGCTCGCGCCAGAGCTGGGTGACGGTGGCGGCGAACCTCCCCGACTGAGACGGTTGCGGCGGCTGGTCGAGGCGGATCACGGTGGCGTCCAGGTCGGACGGGAGCCAGACGTCGGGGGCGGTGCCGACGATCGTCTGCGCGGTGGCCGACGGGTCGCCGCTGTAGGTGACGAAGGACAGCCGTTTGACCAGCTCCCACGGGAGCGAGTAGGAGACGACCGCGATCCACCGGACGATCTCCTCGGTGTCCGCGCTGACCAGCACCAGACGGCCGTGCCCGTCGATCAGTGCTTTCCTGGCCAGTTCGAGGATGACGGCGAGCCGCTGGTAGGAGGTTGTCGCGTTGGCCCGCAGCCAGGCGCCGAGCGATTCGGGGTCCAGCACCGGGCCGGGGGCGAGGTCGGTCAGTTCGGGCAGTTCCGCGCCGGGCCTGGCGGGATCGCGGGCCCAGATGGGCGCACCCCACAGTTCGATCGGGCGCAGGCCGACCAGCTCGTCCTCGCCCGCGACGATCGAGTGCCCGAGGAAGTTGCCGAACCGGCCCGAGTAGTCCTGACCCAGATAACGGCACTGGGTGAGCGCGAACCGGTCCCCGGCCGGGCCGAACGCGAACGCGGCCGGCATCGCCTCGATCTGCGCGGGGCCGGGCGACGCCGGGAGGCTCGGCGGCGGCCGGTAGGTCAGGTACGGCGAGACGAGCGCGCTCACCCCGTCCGGCATCCCCGCCGACCAGGCGGTGAACTGGAACCCGGCCCGGCCGGTCGGGCCCGCCTCGGCCGAGGTGTAGTGCAGCTGCCAGGCCATCGCGCTACCTCCGGGTGCCGTCGAGCATCTTGAACTGGTAGAGCAGCCACAGCAGCGGATCCTCGATCCGATACGGCCGGATCCCGCTGCCGGACACTTCCTGGTGCTCGGGCATCGCCCCCAGCGCGGACAGCCCGAACAGGCCATACCGGGCGTAGTTCTGCTCTAGATAGCGGTCGACCTCGCCCGCCTGCCACTGGTGCAGCAGGCCGCGGATCTGCTCGTGCACGGCGTCCCGATCGTCCAGATCGAGCGTGCCGAGCGGATCGCGGGCGCGGTGCAGCGCGGAGTTCTGCTCCATCGTCGGCTGAAGCGCGTCGATCTTGCTGAGCGCGACGGCGGCCGGGATGGGCAGTCGTTTGCCGTCCCTGTCCCGGATCAGCTCGGTGATCCGGGGGATCACGTCCATCGCGCCGCTCATCAGGTCGTCGTCCAGCTTGCCGCCCTGGTCCCGGGCGGCGGGGTCCAGCGAGGCCCGCGCGCCGGGGAGTTCGAGCGGGTCGAGCAGGAAGATCACGGCGTCCGCCGAGCCGAGGTAGCGCAGGTGGAGTTCGCTCACGTCGCGCGAGCGCAGGTCCTCGCCGGCGGTGTCGAACAGGACGAGCGTCAGCGATTCTGTCCGCCGTCGCAGCCGTCCCGGGATGGTGCGGGTGAGCAGGTAGACGAGCGGATGGCGGACCTGCATGGCGGCCGACTGGGTGACTTCGAGGAGCTTCCGCTCGCCGTACAGCGGGCGGGCGAAGTCGGTCTTGTAGCGTTCGATCGTGCGGTCGTCGCAGGCCACCAGGGACGCGTCCAGTTCGGCGCCGACCCGGTTCATCAGCTCGTGGATCAGCACCGCGATGTAGGTGCTCTTGCCGGAGCCCTTCGCGCCGACCAGTGCGACGATCTTGCCCGGGTTGGCGCAGTATTCGGCCGACAGGCGGTTGTGACAGCTCGGGCAGACCCGCCAGCCGCTCTCCCGCGCGCACTTCGGGCAGGCGGCGCGGCGGCCGGGGCGGCGCACCGCGAACACCGGCGGCAGCGACTGGTTCAGCAGCGCGTCCAGTTCGGTGTCACAGCCGGGCATCTGCCCGGATTTGCCCATGCAGCGGAAGGCGATCCGCTTCCGGGCGATCTTGGTAAAGCAGTAAGGGCATCTGATCATGATTTATCCGGACTTCAGGGTGCGGACGGGGGGATCCAGCAGCGCGACCGCGCCTTCGGCGAAACAGCGCAGCCAGTACGGCCCCCGCTGCCGGGGCAGCGGCGCCGTCAACTGGGCGGGCGCGTCCACCTGCGCCCACTCCCGCAGCACCACCCCGTCCTCGGCCGAGTACGGCTGCACCTGCCCCGCCTTGACCACCAGCACCAGCCGGTCGACCCGGACCGGCCGGTCGGCGGTGAGCTCCACCACCAGGTGCCGGTTCCGGAACGAACCGGCCTTGCGCAGCTGGTAGCGGGCCACCGTGACGGCGGCCAGCGCGACGGTGACGCCCGGCCCGCGCACCCGCCGCCCATGCGTCACCACGGTCGGCGCGACCTCCACCGTGACCGCCCGGTCCTCCGGCGCGTCCAGCCGGATGCCGCCCTGCGACCGGTACGCCGCCGCGTTCACCACCACGGTCCTGCCGTCCCAGCGCACCTCCACCTCGGTCAGGTCCGGCGACCAGTCGAGCCCGACCAGGATCGCCCCGCCCCGCCGCCGCGCGGTGACCCGCCGCAGCGCGGCCAGGTGCACGTGCTCCCGGTGCGCCCCGACGGTCGCGCCGTCCCCGGCCACCGTCACCGCCAGCAGCACACCGGACAGCCGGTCCCGCGCGATCACATACCCGCCGTCGGCAGGCACCGCAGCCAGCGGCCGTCCAGCCGCGCGCACCTCGTCGGCCGGCACGGTCGCCCCGTACGGCCAGGGCGGCGCGTCGGCCAGCGCGAAGAACTCCGCCACCCCGGCGGCCGGCGGCGCACACCGGATCAGCAGCCGGTCGCCGTACGGTTCCACCGTGAAGTCGGCGATCGGTTCCGGCCTGGCCTGCGGGGTGACGGTCCGGCGCAGGCCGGGCGTGGTGACGTCGCCGCCGGGGGTCCGGTAGACGGCGGACACCACGTACTCGTGCCCGGCGCCGTTGCGTACCGCGTGGTCGCGGAAGCCCGCGCCGGACACCGGCACCGGGGAACCGTCCCGGGTGACGACCACCCTGGTCGCCTCCGGCGGGCGCGACCAGGCACCGACGACCACGCCGTCCCCGCCGGTCAGCCGCAGGTCGCGCGGCTCAGGCCGGTGCAGCACGGGCGCGGCGGGGACGGGCGCGGTGGCCGCGTGCTTGCGCCGGGCCGACACCGCGTAGACGACCGGCACGTTGACGGGCGGGCCGGCGTCCTCGACGCCGGGGCGGTCGGCCTCGGCGAAAGGGACGCCGTCCCGGTGCACGTCGTAGCTGATCTCGCCGCTCCGGGACCTGGACGGGGTCCAGGTGACCACGACGGTCTCGCCGCGCAGCCGGGCGCGGACCTCGGTGGGCGGATGCGGGGGCAGCCCGTCCTGCAGATCCTCGGCGCCGGGCAGGTCGGGCACCCGGCGCAGGGCGTCCGCCAGCAGGGCCCAGGCCTGGTCAGGGTCGCGTTCGGCGCGGGCGCGGTCGAGCAGCTTGACCGCGCCGTCCAGCCGGACCCGGATCTCGGTGGCCAGCTCGGCGGCCTCGCCGGTCAGGGCTTCGGCGGGGAGCGCGGCGGCGAAGTCGGCGGCGGTCTGGATCTCGCCGGCGTCGACCAGTTCGCGCAGCCGCGCCGTCGGGCCGCCGAAGGTGCCGGTCTCGTGGCGGATGGCGAAGATGAGGCGTTTCGCCTCGCCGGGGTCCAGGGCCAGGTCCTCGGTGGCGTGCCGGAGCAGCGTCTCGTCGTTCGGGTGCTCGCGGACGCGTTCGCGCAGCCGGGCGACCACGTCGTACAGCAGCAGGGAGGCAGGGTCGGCGGTGGCCCGGACCGCCGAGCAGACCGTGTCCGCGCTGGCCGTCCTCGGGCCCCGGGATTTGCGCTGCTCCTCCTGCTCGCGCGCGGTGACCTGGTCGAGCACGCCGGGGATGGCCCCCAGCACCCGGACCTTTTTGCCGTTGAAGACGAACATCGCCAGGTGGGCTGCGCCGAGCGTGTCGAGCGCGTCCCGCACCCTGGCGTAGGCCGGGTACGGCGGCGTCTGCGGCAGCGCGTCGGGTTCGCGCACCTCGACGCCGAGGCCGGCGGCGATCTCGGTGGCCCGGGGGCCTTCGACGCCGACCGACTTGGCGATGCCCGCCACCAGGTCGGGCGGCAGCAGGCGGAGCCGCCCGGCCGCGTCGTCCAGGCGGCGGCGCAGGTCGTCCAGGCGGCGCTGGTCGCGCTGCCCGGCCTCGGCGATCTCGGCGCGCAGCCCGGCCAGGTCGCCGTCCGCGGCCGCCTGGAAGATGGCCGCGTACTTCTCGGTGTGCTCCAGCTCCAGCACGTCGATGAGCTTGCGGAACTTGAGCAGCTGCCGGGAGCGCCGCCAGCACTGCCGTACCTGCCGGACCGTCTCGGTCACCTCGGCGGCGGCCAGCGGCTCCCTGAGCTGGTAGCGGCGGCGCAGGTCCGCCGGCGGGGTGCCGCCGGCGGCCCTGGCCGGGTCGAGCACGTCGCGGAGGTAGGCCGCCTCGTCGAAGGCCATCGGGTCAGCTCACCTGGATCCTGGCGAGCGAGGCGCGGGACGAGACGACCTCCTCCTCGGACATGCCGCCGATCTGGATGTCCAGGTCGAGCTGCTGGCCGGTCTCGTTCTCGCGGGCGGTGACGTGCAGCAGGCCGGAGGTGTCCAGCGCGAAGGTGACCTCGATCGGGAACCCGGCCGGCTTGCCCGGCGGGATGCGCAGGTCGCCCTCGCCGATCTTGTTGTTGTCCGCGACCTCCGCCGACTCCTTGGCTCCGGCCTGCTCCATCACCTGGATCGCGACCCGCGTTTGGTTGTCGTCCAGGGTGGAGAAGCCCCGCGTGATCGCGGCCGGCAGGGTGTCGTTGGCGTGCACCAGGTGGGCGACCGAGTCGATCCGGGTGCGCCCGTCGGTGGTGACGATGCCGAAGGCGCGGGAGGCGACCGTCCTGATGGTGCGGGCGGCGATCTCCTCCTGCTGGTCGTGGGTCAGGCCGGCGCCGAGCGCCATCTGTTCCGCCACGGTGCGCTGGCCCGCGCTGAGCAGCCGCCGGTAGGTCTCCTCGAACGCGTACAGCGCGGCGCCCTTGGCGACGGCCAGGTCAGGGTCCTGGAGTTTCGGGGTTAGCCCGAACTTCTTGGCCAGCGCCTCGGCCACGGCCGGCATCTTCGACGAGCCGCCCACCAGCACCAGGTGGTCCAGGTGCGCGACGCCCTTGGCGCGGGCCGTCTCGATGGTCCTGTCGGTGATCGACACCGTCTTGTCGAGCAGGTGGCGGGTGACCGACTCCAGCTCCTCGCGGGTCAGCTCGGCCGTGGTGACCCGGCCCTCGTGCATCACCCTGATCCCGTGCTTGACCCGGGCGGACAGCATCTTCTTGGCGTCCTCGGCGATCCGGCGCAGGTCCTGCTCGGTCTGCCGGTTGTCCAGCGGGTCGCTGACGTCGGGGTGCTCGGCCACGAACCGCTGGACCAGGTGCTCCATCACGGCGGAGTCCCAGTCGGTGCCGCCGAGTTCGTGGTCGCCGTCGGTGCAGATCACCTCGATGCTGCCGCCGCGGAGCGCGATGACGGTGGTGTCGAAGGTGCCGCCGCCCAGGTCGTAGACCAGGATGTGGCAGTCCTGGGCCGGGTTGAGCACGCCGTAGGTGATGGCCGCGGCGGTCGGCTCGGAGATGATGTCGATCACGTTGAGCCCGGCGATCTGGCCGGCCTTGCGGGTGGCGTCGCGCTCGGCCGCGCCGAAGTAGGCGGGCACGGTGATCACCACGTCGGAGACCTTGACGCCGCTGTCCTGCTCGGCGTCCTCGGCCAGTTTGCGCAGGATCAGCGCGGAGATCTCCTCCGGCGTGTACTCGCGGCCGTGCAGCGAGCGGGGGGTGCCGTGGCCCATCTCCCGCTTGATCAGGGTGACCACGTTGTCCGGGAAGAGCACGGCGTTGTCCTTGGCCGCCTGCCCGACGATCACGTTGTCCGGCGTCTCGAAGAAGACCGCCGACGGGGTGGTGTCGGAGCCCTCCTGGTTGCGGTACACCTCGGCGCGGCCGACCTGGCCGATGCTGGCGATGCACGAGTAGGTGGTGCCCAGGTCGATTCCGTGAACGGTCACTAGGGCACCCTCTTTCTTGCGGGCACGATTACGGTGCTCGTTGTCATGCGTCCTCCCTCTGCTGGGTCTCCGGCGGCGCGGCGGGGCGGCCCACCGTCACCTCGGCCTTGCGCAGGACCCGCTCGCCCAGCCGGAAGCCGTCCGCGAGGACGGTCACCACCTGGCCGTCGGGGCCATCCTCGGTGCCCGCCGGGCGGTGGCGGGCCTGGTCGTACGGGTCTCCTGGGGCGGTCTCCAGGAGTTCCGCGCCGGTTCTGGCCAGGATCTCGGCCACCTCGTCGGCGACCGCCGCGAGCAGCGCGCCGACGTGCTGGCCGTCTCCGGGTGCGGTACGGAGCCGGGCGGCTTCGCGGTTGGCCATGTCGTAGAGGCGGTAGAGCCCGGCGCGTACCGGGGTGAGGGCCTCCTGGAGCAGGCCGTGGCGCAGGTCGCGGTTGTCGGCGTGCAGCCGGTCGATGATCTCTTCGCGGTGGGTGGCGCGGTCGTGGTCGCGCTTGATCTCGGCGGTGAGCCGGGCCAGGGCCTCGTGCACCGAGTCCAGCGTTTCCGGTGGGTCCTGGGTTTCGAGGCTGGGTTGTTCGATCACTTCTTCGGTCATTTTCCGGTCCTGGGCGGGAGATTAGGGGTGGGTGAGGTGCTGGCCGGTGGCTTCGGCCAGGGCTTTGCCGTACACCAGGCTGAGCTGTTCCGCGTCGACGTATCCGGCGGTCGCGATGGAACGCAGTTCTGGGTCGTAGGCGAATGTCGGGCGGAAATTCGGGGCCTGGTCGGGGATGCCGAGATAGATCCGGTCGAAATGCCGGGTCAGCGGGACCAGGTCGGACATGGTGTCGCTGATTTCGCCGTCGGTGATGGCGACCAGAACACGTTTCGCGCAGGTGGTGCCGGCGCGTTGGTGGGCGCGGTCCAGTTCTTTGAGTGCGGGTGCGAAATAGGTGTATTCGCCGTCTTCGGGGTAATTTTCGCCCTCGCTGGTGTTGGCGAGCGCGGAGGCTTTGGTGGGAGGCAACGAGATCGTCGCCGTGTGGGCGAAGCGGACGGCCGTGAGCACGTCGCCGGGCTGGAGTTCCCTGGTCATGAAGTCCTTCAGCAGCGTCAGCGCCTCGTCCCTGGCGTCGACGCTGTTCCGCATCGAGCCGGAGAAGTCGCCGGCCACGTCCAGGCAGACCGCGCCCTGGGTGACCCGGGCGCCGGTGAGGGTGGTCTCCTGGAGGGAGGGGTTGTTCGCTTTTCCGGTGTAGAACCAGATCGCGATGGCGGCCGGAATGGCGAGAACGATCAGTCCGCCGATGGCCAGCCGGGACACGCCGCCGCCGACCGGCGGTTTCGGGCCGGAGCCGGTCGGGCCGGGTAACCGGCCGGGCGAATGTCCGGAGCCGCCCAGGCGAGGGAAATCACCTGACATTGAGGGCCTCCCGTGGATCGTTCCAGCGAGAAATCAGAATAAGGGGGGTGTTGGGAGTGTTTCGAGATGTTGTGGTGAATTGTGATGATGCAGAGTTGTTCCGATGAATCGCAGCGCAAAAGACATGCCGATATCGCGATTTAACTGGAAATGTCGGCCGATGGGCGGATTATCGCCTTGACTCCCTTTGGTTTAGGTCACCTTCACCTTAACCTGGGAGAGGTGTTTGGGTCAACATGACCCTTAGGGATTGTTATGGGCGGGGCGGTGGGCGGTCCAGGCCGCCGTTGGCGAGGAGGTCGGCGACGAACTCGGCCGCGTTGCGGGCCGCCAGCTCCTCGGCGTCGTCGTTCTTGGCCATGCCCCAGTTGCTGATCGCCTTCACCACGATCCAGTCGACCTTGCCCTTGCCGGCGGCGGCGTACACCCCCGACCCCTCCATCTCGCCGCCGTACGCGTCGGGCTCGGCGGCGGCCATCCGGGTCCGCAGCTCCGCGGAGTCCAGCAGGGTGTTCATGGACAGCATCGGGCCGAAGTGCACCCCCGGGACGCCCTCCTCCAGCCGGGCGTGGTGGCAGCGGTCGAGCAGGGTCACCGACGGCGTGACCCGATCTCCGCGCATGATCTCGGCGGGCTCGCCCCACCGGTAGTCGACGACCTTCTTGTGGTCCATCACCCGCAGCTGCGTGCACACCAGCACGTCCCCCAGCCGATGATCCCGCTCACGCAGCCCGTAGCAGACCCCGACCAGCAGGAGATAGTCCGGTTTCAGCTGGTCGATGAGTGACTGCGCGGTCAGGGTGGCCGCGCCAGGCTCGATCGACCCCGGCCGGCTCTGCGCCAGCATGACCCTGGCTCCCTTCACCACCCCGAGGTCGAAAGCGGTGTGATAGCCCAGATGGCGCCGGCTGGCCGGCACTCCGGTGAGCCCGGCGACCGCCGCCATGACGGCGTTGCGCTCCGCGGGCGTGACCACCAGCAACAGGACCGTGGACGTGCTCAGCACGGTGTCGATGTCCTTCCGGAAGTCGGTGAGCCGCTCCTTGCGGGCCGCGGCGGCCCGGCGCAGGGTGACCCCCGCCAGCAGCAGCCCGGTGAGCCCGAGCAGGCCGTCGGCCCAGCCGCCGACCCAGGTCTGGGTGGTGGCGGGGACGATGCCCGGGGGGCTCTGGAACGCGAGCCGGTAGGTGAACCAGAGCACCGCCCTGCCGAACGTGGCCGGTCGCCCGGCGCAGTCGCCCACGGGTTCGCACGCCTCGCGCTCGCCTTCGTACACCCCCAGCGCCTGGACCACCAGCAGGAGCGCCGTCGCGACGAGGTAGAGGGCGAGGCCGCCGCCCGTCTCGATGAGCTTCGGGCGGCGGATCCGGCTGCGCGAACTCCTGGTCAGGAACGTGATCCCGGCCTCCGGGGGGCCGGTGGACGCGGCGATGATCGCCGCCTCGGTGCCGGCGCCGGTGGCCCCGCTGAGCACGCAGACCAGCGGTTCCACGATCTCGACCCGGGCCGCGACCGCGCCGAGGTTCTCGGTGGACCGGTCGACCCGGATGGTCATGAGCCGGTGCAGCCGATCCGCGACCGCCGCGAGCAGGGCCGGGGCCCGTCCCGCGTCCGCGCAGTGGCACAGCGGCATTGTCCAGTGGACGAAACTCACGGAGTCTTTCGCCTCGTCGCCGGTCCGCCGCGTCAGGATGTGGCGGAGCCAGCCCAGCGTCAGCAGGCAGACGGTGAGGGTCATCAGCGCGCCCGCGTACAGCATGGCGGCCAGCGCGAGCAGGATGCCGAGCACGGGAGACCAGGCCAGCCCGACGACCAGCCCGCTGAGCATGACCAGCGTGGCCGGGCCCAGGAACATCGCGAACTCCCACTGGCGGTCGACCGCGCGGAGCCAGCCCCGGGGGCGATGGCCGCGCATGTCGTCCTGGGGTGGTTCCAGCAGGGCGAACGTGTGGGGGTCCTGCCAGACCAGGCGGCCTTCCCGGTCGGCCGCGTACAGGACCACGGCCAGTGGCGCCCTCGCGCGGAACACGCCGACTCCGCGTGGCCGTACCGTGCCGATGGCTTGGCGGCCGCGTTCCGCGCGTCGGACGCGGCGCGCGGCCTCCCTGGCGGCCAGGAACGAGAGCCGTGATCGGTCGCCGTCGGGAAGCACGCATATACCTTGCACCGTGGTGGTGTCTTATGGGCGGCTTAAGCGAAGATTAACGCGAACCGCAGGTCATTGACCCCCCGTCATCATGAACCGTACGCTCCGGCTAACTCTTAGGAAACTTTCCTATTAGTACGGGAATTGGCCCTATCTGATCTGGAGCAACCCTTGCGTCGAATGACATTCGGGTCCTTGATCGCTGCGGCGGCGCTGCTGGTGCCGCTGGGGATCGGGACGGCTTCCGCTGCCACTCCGGCCACCGCCACCTTCGCGGTCACCTCGAACTGGGGCTCCGGCTTCGAGGGCAAGGTGACGGTCCGGGCGGGTGACTCCGCGCTGGCGAGCTGGCGCGTCGAGTTCGACCTGCCGGCCGGCACCGCCATCAGCTCGGCCTGGGACGCCGACATGACGAAGACCGGCAACCACTACACGTTCGTGAACAAGGGCTGGAACGGCGCGGTCCCGGCGGGCGGGCAGGCCGCGTTCGGCCTGATCGGCGCGCCCGGCGGGCTGTCGGCCGTACAGAACTGCACCCTCAACGGCGCGGCCTGCGCCGGCGGCACGAACCCGTCGCCGTCACCCAGCCCCACACCGACGGCCTCACCTTCCCCGTCGCCCTCGCCCAGCCCGACGCCGACTCCGACGCCGACCGTGCAGCCCGGCCGCAAGGTCATCGGCTACTTCACCAACTGGGGCGTCTACGGACGCAACTACCACGTGAAGAACCTGGAGACGAGCGGCTCCGCGAACAAGCTCACCCACATCCTGTACGCCTTCGGCAACGTCACCAACGGCCAGTGCTCGCTCTCCGACACCTACTCCGACTACGACAAGTTCTACGCGGCGGGCGACTCGGTGAACGGCGTCGCCGACACCTGGGACACCGGCGCGCTGCGCGGTAACTTCGGCCAGCTGCGGCGGCTCAAGGCGATGCACCCCGGCCTGAAGGTGATCTTCTCCTTCGGTGGCTGGACCTACTCCGGCGGCTTCACCCAGGCCGCCGCCAACCCGACCGCGTTCGCGAACTCCTGCTACAACGTGATCGAGGACCCGCGCTGGGCGGACGTGTTCGACGGCATCGACATCGACTGGGAGTACCCGAACGCCTGCGGCCTCACCTGTGACGCCACCGGCTTCGCCTCCTTCAAGAACCTGATGCAGGCGCTCCGCACCCGGTTCGGCCCGAACAACCTGGTGACGGCCGCGATCACCGCCGACGGCACCAACGGCGGCAAGATCGACGCCGCCGACTACGCCGGCGCGGCCCAGCACGTCGACTTCTACATGCCGATGACCTACGACTACTTCGGCGCTTTCGCCCCGGCCGGGCCGACCGCGCCGCACTCGCCGCTGACCTCCTTCACCGGCATCCCGCAGCCGGGCTTCTACTCGGACGCGGCCATCCAGAAGCTCAAGTCCAAGGGCATCCCGTCCAACAAGCTGCTGCTCGGCATCGGCTTCTACGGCCGGGGCTGGACCGGCGTGACCCAGAGCGCTCCTGGCGGCACGGCCACGGGCGCCGCGCCCGGCACCTACGAGGCGGGCATCGAGGACTACAAGGTGCTCAAGACCAGGTGCCCGGCCACCGGCACCGTCGGCGGCACCGCGTACGGGTTCTGCAACGGCCAGTGGTGGTCCTACGACACCCCCGCCACGATCGCCGGGAAGATGAGCTACGCCAAGAACCAGGGCCTGGCGGGCGCGTTCTTCTGGGAGACCAGCGGGGACACCGCCAACGGCGAGCTGATCAGCGCCATCGCCAACGGCCTCAGCTAGCCAATTCCGGATCCTCAGGGCTGAATCACCCCACACCCCCCAGAGGATCGACGGCCCTCGCGTCTGAGGACGCGAGGGCCGTTCCCGCGTCGCTTAGGGTGGCGGGTATGGACGCGACGAGGACGATCGTGGAGACCGTCGGGCGGATGCGGCAGCGCCGCACGGGACCACTGGTCCTTGAGCTCGACCTGACCGAGGGCCTGGCCGACGCGCCGCCCGCCGATCCGCTGGGCGCGCTGCTGACCATGCGCAAGGCGCGGCTGGCCGACGTGCTGGCCGGGCTGCGCAGGGCGCGCAAGGATCCCCGGGTCAAGGCGCTGATCGTGCGGATCGGCGGCGGCCCGCTGGGCCTGGGCGTGGTGCAGGAGCTGCGCGGCGCGGTGGTGAAGCTGCGCGCCGCCGGGAAACTGACGGTGGCCTACGCGGAGACGTACGGGGAGTTCGGCGCGGGAACCGTCGCCTACTACCTGGCCAGCGCCTTCGAGCGGGTCTATCTGCAGCCGTCCGGCGACGTGGGGCTGACCGGGATCGCGCTGGAGCAGCGGTTCGTGAAGGACGCGCTGGCCAAGCTCAGCGTGGAGTACCAGATGGGGCAGCGGCACGAGTACAAGACCGCCGCCAACATGTTCACCCAGGACCATATGACCGAGGCGCACCGCGAGTCGGCGGCCAGGATCGCGGAGTCGGTGACCGAGCAGATCGTGGCCGGCATCGCGGACTCGCGCGGTCTGGCGCCGGCCCGGGTGCGCGAACTGATCGACCAGGGGCCTTTCATCGGCGCGGAAGCGGTGGACGCCGGTCTGGTCGATGACCTGAAATATCGTGACGAGGTCTACGCGGAGACCGTGCCGGAGGGCTCGCACCTTCTCTACGTGGCGCGTTACGCCAAGAACGCCCTGCCCCGCAAGATGCCGCACCCGAACGCGGACGTGATCGCCCTCGTCCAGGGCTCGGGGCCGATCCGGATGGGCCGCAGCGGCCGGTCCCCGCTCGGCGGCGGCAGCGCGATGGGCTCCGACACCATCGCCGCCGCGCTGCGCTCGGCCCGCCGCGACGACAAGGTCCGCTCGATCGTGTTCCGGGTGGACAGCCCCGGCGGGTCGTACGTGGCCTCAGACACGATCTGGCGCGAGGTCGTGCTGGCCCGCAAGGCCGGCAAATCGGTGATCGTCTCGATGGGCGACGTGGCCGCCTCCGGCGGCTACTTCGTGGCCATGGCCGCCGACGTGATCATGGCGCAGCCGGGCACGCTGACCGGCTCGATCGGCGTCTTCGGCGGCAAGCCGGTGCTGGGCGAACTGCTCAGCCGGATCGGCGTGGTCTCCGAGACGGTGACCGAGGGCGCCAACGCCGGGATGTTCTCCCTCACCCGGGGCTTCTCCGAGGCCCAGTGGGCGCGGGTCAACGCCTGGCTGGACCGGATCTACGACGACTTCGTCGGCAAGGTGGCGGAGGGCCGCGGCCTGGACCGCGACCGGGCGCACGAGCTGGCCCGCGGCCGGGTGTGGACCGGCGCGGACGCGCGGGAGAACGGCCTGGTGGACGAGCTCGGCGGCCTGGAGGACGCGCTGGCCCTGGCCCGCAAGAAGGCGGGCCTGCCGGTCGACGCGCCGGTGCGCTCCTATCCCCGGCTGAACCCGCTGGAGCGGCTGCGCCCGGCGGAGTCCAGCGAGGACAAGGCCGCCGCGCTGACCAGGATCAGGCTGGAGGCGTGGGGCCCGATGTCGGCGCTGGCCGCAGAACTCGGCCTGCCGGCCGCCGGCGGGCCGCTGATGCTGCCCGGCCAGTGGACGATTCGCTGATCATTCCTGGAAGGCGGCCAGCGGGATCGGCAGCCAGGTCGGCCGGTTCCGCGCCTCGTACACGACCTCGTACACGGCTTTGGAGAGCTTGAGGGCGTGCAGCAGCACGGCGTCCGCGCCGGTGATGCTGCCGCCCGCCTCGGTGTAGCCGGTCAGGAACGCGGACCGGTTGCGGGCCGCCCACTCCTGGGCCCGGGAGGCCAGCGAAGCCGCGTCCGGGTGGTCGGCCAGCAGGTGCCGGGCCGCGTACTCGATCGAGCGCAGCATGCCGGCCACGTCCCGCAGCGGCGAGTCCAGCGCCCGCCGCTCGGCCAGCGGCTGCCCCGGCTCCCCTTCGAAATCGAGGACCACCCAGTCGGCGGCCGTCCGCATGACCTGGCCCAGGTGGTAGTCGCCGTGCACCCGCTGCACGGCCACCGGCCGGTCGATGTCGGCCAGCTGGTCGTAGGCCGCGTGCGCGACATCCGCGTGCGGATACAGCTGCGGCACCTCCGCGATGGCCCGGTCGAGCCGGCGGCGGAACGTCTCGGTCATCCGCTTGACCTCGGGCGGCTCGATCACCGCCGTCGGGAACACCCGGGCCAGGTCCCGGTGCACCTGCGCGGTGGCCGCCCCCAGCCGGTGCGCCTCGGCCGCGAAGTCGCCGCCGGAGTCGGCCGCGGACAGGTCCCTGGGCTGCGCGTACAGGTCGCGGACGCTGGTCAGCGCCATCGCCCAGCCCTCGCTGGAGTTCGACAGGAACTCCTGCATGATCGCCAGCGTGGTCGGCTGCCCGTCCAGCGTGCTCTCGATCCACCCGTACGGCTTGGCCACATGCGAGGACCCGGCCGCCGCCAGCGCCGTGACGATCTCCAGCTCGGGGTTGACGCCGGGGATCAGCGCGCGGAACTGCTTGAGGATGTACCGGTCGCCGAAGACGATCGAGGTGTTGGACTGCTCGGCGGTCATCACCAGGCTGCGCGGCGTGGTGTCGATCTCGACGTCCTGGATCCGGTGGAAGGAGAGCGGGCCGATCTGGAGTTCCACGTCCATGCCGGCCAGCAGCCGTCCGGTCAGGCCCGAGTCGTGGGCGGCGTCGTAGGCGTAGCGCTCCCGGCCGCCCCACTCGGTGCGGCCGATCAGCACGTGCCTGAGCCGGTCGGGGAGTTCGTCGCGCAGCCCCAGCAGCAGCTGGTAGCGGGTGGCCCGGTCGCCCTGCCGTACCGAGACGACCAGGTGGGCGAGGATAGGGTCGTCGGCGGCGAGTTGCGTGCTCGACTCGATCGACAGGTCGTCGATCGGGCGGCCCTTACCGGCGAACCAGCGTTGATTGGCGATCCAGCCGGTAAGGAGCTCGGTCAGCACGTTCCTATTCCTCCCGTGACACCGGTGGGATGGTGAACCAGTAGAAACCATGCCCAGGGAGCGTCAAAAGATACGGAAGTTCACCAATTGGGGGGAATGGCACGCCACCCATGGTCTCCACCGGCTCGGCGCCCTCGAATCGCCGCAGGTCCAGTTCGACCGGCTGCGGGAAGCGGGACAGGTTGTTGACGCAGAGCACCCGGTCGTCGCCCAGTTCCCGGACGAAGGCCAGCACGCTCGGGTTGGAGGAGTTGAGCTCGATGAACTCGCCGAGCCCGAACA
This sequence comes from Acrocarpospora corrugata, assembly GCF_009687845.1. Lineage (GTDB taxonomy): Bacteria > Actinomycetota > Actinomycetes > Streptosporangiales > Streptosporangiaceae > Acrocarpospora > Acrocarpospora corrugata. The sequence continues at coordinate 138,430 of NZ_BLAD01000042.1, read as the reverse complement.
CCGGGTGCCGCTTGCGGATGTCGATCATCCGCTTGGTCCAGTGCAGCAGCGAGCCCGAGCTCTTCTGCTGCGCCTCGACGTTGATCGCCTGGTAGCCGTAGATGGGGTCCATCACCGGCGGCAGGTAGAGGCGGCCAGGGTCGCAGGTGGAGAAGCCCGCGTTCCGGTCGGGGGTCCACTGCATGGGCGTACGGACTCCGTCGCGGTCGCCCAGCCAGATGTTGTCCCCCATCCCGATCTCGTCCCCGTAGTAGAGCACCGGCGAACCCGGCAGGGACAAAAGGAGCGCCGTGAAGAGCTCGATCTGGTTCCTGTCGTTCTCCAGCAGGGGCGCCAGGCGGCGGCGGATGCCCACGTTGGCGCGCATCCGGGGGTCTTTGGCGTACTCGGAGTACATGTAGTCGCGCTCTTCGTCGGTGACCATTTCGAGGGTGAGCTCGTCGTGGTTACGCAGGAAGATGCCCCACTGGCAGTTCTCCGGGATCTTCGGGGTCTGCGCCATGATCTCGGAGATCGGGTAGCGCGACTCCCGCCGTACCGCCATGAAGATGCGGGGCATCAGCGGGAAATGGAAGGCCATGTGGCATTCGTCGCCCCCGGTGACCGGGTCGCCGAAGTACTCGACCACGTCGGCCGGCCACTGGTTGGCCTCCGCCAGGAGCACCCGGTCCGGGTAGAGGCGGTCCACCTCCTTCCGGACCCGCTTGAGGTATTCGTGCGTCCTGGGCAGGTTCTCGCAGTTGGTGCCCTCCTGCTCGAACAGGTACGGGATGGCGTCCATCCGGAACCCGTCGATGCCGAGGTCCAGCCAGAACCGCAGCACCTCCAGCATCGCCTCCTGCACGTCCGGGTTCTCGTAGTTGAGGTCCGGCTGGTGGCTGAAGAAGCGGTGCCAGTAGTACTGGCCGCGGACCGGGTCGTGGGTCCAGTTGGACGTCTCGGTGTCGATGAAGATGATCCGGGCGTCCTTGTACAGCTCGTCGTTGTCGTTCCAGACGTAGAAGTCGCCGTACGGACCGTCCGGGTCACGCCGGGAGGCCTGGAACCACGGGTGCTGGTCGCTGGTGTGGTTCATGACCAGGTCGGCGATGACCCGGATGCCGCGCTTGTGAGCCTCCTCGATCAACCGGACGAAGTCCCCCAGATCGCCGAAGTCCGGCAAAATCTTCATAAAGTCGGCGATGTCGTATCCGCCGTCTCGTAGGGGGGACTCGTACAGCGGGAGCAGCCAGAGGCAGTCCACCCCCAGCCACTGGACGTAGTCGAGCTTGTCGATCAGACCGCGAATGTCGCCCGTGCCGTCACCGTTGGAGTCGGCGAAGCCTCGGATCAGCACCTCGTAGAACACCGCCCGCTTGTACCAGTACTGATCGCGGGGTTTCTCGTGCGTGAAGGTGTTCGGAATGGGCTGATTCTGACTCGGTATAAGGCTCACCGTTGTACTCCCCGGATGTGCAGGGCTGACCTCACGGGCGGTGCGCTGACCCGTGACGCAGCGTGAAGACGTGTGCGGGATTGACGTGAGGGTCCAAGCGCACGTAGTTGGCCTGCCGCCAGCGGTACGACTCGCCCGACAGCTCGTCGTCCACGACGAACTCGGCTTGCCAGTCGAGACCGAGGGCCGGCAAGTCCAAATGGACGGTGCCCTCATGGGTGTTGTGCGGATCCAGGTTGACGACAGCCAGAACGACGTCGCCTAGGCCGTGCCGTCGTGTGGCCGTGTCGTAGGCGCCGGGGAGCCGCTTGGAGAAGCAGATCACATCGGGCTGATCAACGTTGTGAAACCGTAGATTACGCAATTCCTGGAGTGCCGGGTGTGCTCTTCTGAACAAATTGAGCTGCGTGATGAGCGGGGCCAGGCTGCGGCCCTCGCGTTCGGCCGCTGACCAGTCCCTTGGACGGTACTGGTACTTCTCGCTGTCCAGGTACTCTTCGCTGCCCGGACGTACCGGGACGTTCTCGCCCAGTTCATATCCCGCGTACACCCCCCAGCTCGGCGCGGTCAGCGCGGCCAGCACCGCGCGGATCTTGAAGGCTGGTATGCCACCGTTTTGAAGGTACTCATGCAAGATGTCGGGAGTGTTGACGAATAGATTCGGGCGCAAAAAATGTCCCGTTTCCTGGGCGAGCTCCGAGAGATACTCCTCCAGCTCGGTCCGCGAGTTCTTCCAGGTGAAGTACGTGTAGGACTGGTGGAACCCGACCTTGGCCAGGGCGCGCATCATCGCCGGGCGGGTGAACGCCTCCGACAGGAACAGCACGTCGGGGTCGTCGGCCCGGATGTCGGCCAGCAGCCGCTCCCAGAACGCCACCGGCTTGGTGTGCGGGTTGTCCACCCGGAAGATCCGTACGCCGTGCGCCATCCAGTGCCGCACCACCCGCTTGACCTCGGCGTAGATCCCGACCGGATCCTTGTCGAAGTTGAGCGGATAGATGTCCTGGTACTTCTTCGGCGGATTCTCCGCGTACGCGATGGACCCGTCGGCCCGGATGTTGAACCACTCCGGATGCTCCTTCACCCACGGATGGTCCGGCGAGCACTGCAACGCCAGGTCGAGCGCGACCTCCATGCCCAGTTCCCTGGCCCGCTCCACGAACGCATCGAAATCCTCGGTCGTCCCCAGATCCGGATTTATGGCGTCATGTCCGCCTTCTTCCGCGCCGATCGCCCACGGCGACCCCGGGTCGAACGGCTCGGGGGTCAGCGTGTTGTTGCGGCCCTTGCGGAACGCCATCCCGATCGGGTGGATGGGCGGCAGATAGACCACGTCGAAGCCCATCTGGGCGACCGCGGGCAGCCGTAGCGCGGCGGTCGCGAACGTGCCGGACGTGGGCACCCCGTCCTCGACCACCGCCCCCTCCGAGCGGGGGAAGAACTCATACCAGGAGCCGAACAGGGCCCGCCGCCGGTCCACCCGGATCTTCGTCGGCGTGGACCTGGTGACCAGGTCCCGGAGCGGGTGCGCGGCGATCAGCGCCAGCGACTCCGGCCGCTGCGCCGCCGTGAACCTGGCCCGCGGATCCACCTCGTCGTCCCGCAGCCGCGCGGCCAGCGCCTGCAGCGCCGCCCGATGCCCGCAGACCTGGGCCGGCGCACGATCCTTGCCCTTGCGGCCCAGCCGGCCGGTGCCGGAAGGGCAGTCCCCGGTCCGCACCGCCTTGGCGGCACGCTCGAACAGCCGGGCGCCCTCCTCGCACATCAGGTCGCTGTCCAGCCCTCGGGGGATCTTGATCCCGGCGTCGTGCAGCCAGGTCGCGACCGGGTCGCTCCACGCCTCGACCCGGAAGGACCACAGCCCTTCCGACGGCAGGGTGACGCTCACCCCCCATCGATCCGTGCCCGGCGCCAGTTCGCGCATGGGTTGCAGCCGCCCCGGCACGCCGTCCGGGTCGATGAGCACCACCCCGGCGGCGACCGCGTCGTGTCCCTCACGGAACACGATGGCGCTGATCTCGAAGGTTTCACCCGCGGCCGCCTTCGCGGGACGCTTCCCGCAGTCGACGACAGGGTGGATGTCCTGGATTGGGATTCTTCCGATCATCGTTTCTCAACGTAGCGACGGCACACCCGGTACCGCCGGAGTTCACGGGCAAGGATCGATCTTGGCTCGGAGTCGGGCAGCACGAACCACGACCCGCCGGGCGGGCCGGTAGCTCATACAGGAGTTGCCCTAATGCTCCATGTTTACCCATCGATATGAAAGAGCATCGCGACAGTCAACTCCATCCTCTTCCGCAGGGTTACTGATCAACTACATGTCGTGTCAACGGTTTCACCGTGGCGGGCAGCGGACCTGTGATGTTTGAGCGGGACCACCTTTGGTGAGAGCTGTATGTGCTCCTCCACCCCCTCACATCCCCTAGGGTCTGGCCACGTGAGAGCTATTCGCAGGTTCACCGTCCGTACCGTCCTTCCGGCCGAACTCGCCCCGCTCGGTGAGCTGGTCCAGAATCTCCGCTGGTCGTGGCACCCGGAGACGATGGACCTGTTCGCCGAGGTCGACCCCGAGGTGTGGGAGCGCGTCGGTCACGACCCGGTGGCGCTGCTCGGCGCCGTGGCCGCCGACCGGCTGCGCGAACTCGCCCGCGACCGCCGCTTCCTGCGCCGGCTCGCCGACGCCGCCGACGATCTCCGCGAGTACATGACCGCGCCGCGCTGGTTCCAGACCATCCCCGGCGGTCCGGCCGCGATCGGCTATTTCTCCCCTGAGTACGGCATCGCCGCCGCGCTGCCCCAGTACTCCGGCGGCCTCGGCATCCTGGCCGGCGACCACTTGAAGGCCGCCAGCGACCTGGGCGTGCCGATCCTCGGCGTCGGCCTGCTCTACCGGCACGGCTACTTCTCCCAGTCGCTGTCGCCGGAGGGCTGGCAGCAGGAGCACTACCCGTCGCTGGACCCCGGCGGCCTGCCGCTCACGCTGCTGAAGGAGGAGGACGGCACGCCGTCCAGGATCCGGATCGGCCTGCCCGGCGGGCGCACCCTGCACGCCCAGATCTGGATCGCGCAGGTCGGCCGCATCCCGCTGCTGCTGCTCGACTCCGACGTGGCCGACAACGACGCCGCCGCCCGCGACGTCACCGACCGCCTCTACGGCGGCGGCGGCGACCACCGCCTGATGCAGGAACTGCTGCTCGGCATCGGCGGCGTCCGGGCGCTGCGCGCGTACTGCCGGATCACCGGCCACGCCGAGCCTGAGGTCTTCCACACCAACGAGGGCCACGCGGGCTTCCTCGGCCTGGAGCGCATCCGCGAGCTCACCGAGGCCAGGCTCTCCTTCGACGAGGCCCTGGAGGCCGTCCGCGCGGGCACGGTGTTCACCACCCACACGCCCGTCCCGGCCGGTATCGACCGCTTCCCGGCCGAGATGATCGGCCGCCAGTTCGGCGGCGACAACGCCTGGCCGACCGTGAACGTGGACCGCATCCTGGAGCTCGGCGCCGAGCCGGAGGGCTCGGACGGGGACGGCGAGAAGGCCGTCTTCAACATGGCCGTAATGGGCATGCGCCTGGCCCAGCGGGTCAACGGCGTCTCGGTGCTGCACGGCGAGGTCAGCCGGGGGATGTTCCAGGGCCTGTGGCCCGGCTTCGACCTGTCCGAGATCCCGATCGGCTCGATCACCAACGGCGTGCACGCCCCCACCTGGGTGGGCCGCGAGGTGATGGAACTGGCCGGCAAGGAGCTGCCCACGCTGGTGGACCGGGCGCAGGGCTGGGACAGCGTGCAGAAGCTCTCCGAGGCCGACATCTGGACCATCCGCGGCCAGCTGAGGGGCCGCCTGGTGGCGGACGCGCGCAAGCGCCTGCGCCACTCCTGGCGGCAGCGCGGCGCCTCCGCCGCCGAACTCGGCTGGACCGACGAGGCCCTCGACCCGGGCGTGCTGACGATCGGCTTCGCCCGGCGGGTGCCCTCCTACAAGCGGCTCACCCTCATGCTCAGCGACCCCGACCGCCTGCGCGAGCTGCTGCTCGACCCCGACAAGCCGGTACAGATCCTGATCGCCGGCAAGGCCCACCCCGCCGACGAGGGCGGCAAGAAGCTCATCCAGCAGATCGTGAATTTCACCGACATGGAGGACGTGCGGCACCGCATCGTCTTCCTCCCCGACTACGACATGGCCCTCGGCCAGCTCCTGGTCCAGGGCTGCGACGTCTGGATGAACAACCCGCTCCGCCCGCTCGAAGCCTGCGGCACCTCCGGCATGAAGGCCGCGCTCAACGGCGGCCTCAACCTGTCCATCAAGGACGGCTGGTGGGACGAGTGGTACGACGGCACCAACGGCTGGGCCATCCCCACCGCCGACGGCGTCACCGACCCCGACCGCCGGGACGAACTCGAGGCCACCGCCCTCTACGACCTGATCGAACGCGAGGTCGCCGACCGCTTCTACGACCGCGCCGCCGACGGCCTGCCGCGCCGCTGGCTGGAGATGGTCAAGCACACCCTCAGCTCCCTCGGCCCCAAGGTCCTGGCCGGCCGCATGCTCCGCGACTACGTCGTGGATCTGTACGCGCCCGCCGCCCACGCGGCCAGAACCCTCTCCGCCGACCACTTCCACGGCGCCAAGTCGTTCGCGGCCTGGAAACTCCGCGTCTCCCAGGCCTGGCCCGGCGTCCGCGTCGAGCACGTGGAGACCTCCGGCATCGGCGACACCCCGGAGCTGGGCGTCCTGATGGAGATCACCGCCACCATCGCCCTGGGCGACCTCACCCCCGAGGACGTCCAGGTCCAGGCCGGCTACGGCCGGGTCGGCCCGCACGACGAACTCATCGAACCCACCTATGTCTCCCTCACCCCCGGCGACCCCGGCGACGACGGCCGCGCTCCCTTCACCGGCACCATCCCGCTGGACCGCACCGGCGCCTTCGGCTACTCCGTCCGGGTGGTCCCGCACCACCCCCTGATGGCCTCCCCGGCCGAGCTCGGTCTCATCGCCGTCCCCGAGGAACCCGCCGGTATGACCAACGGCACCCTCCGCTGACGATCATGCGAACGGCCCGCCGCACCTGCGGCGGGCCGTTCGCACGTTGTGCAGGTCACCCAGTTCGCGACATACGCTGGGAAGCCACTCGATTGTGATCAGAGCCCGGCGGAATCGTCACGGGAAGCCACTATCGTGGCCGTTCATGCGGTTCGTCTTGAGGGTGGTTCCCAGGCGGCTTCGGCGGGCGGTGCGGGTCCGGATCGATGCGCGTTATGTCACGAAGGCCGATCACTTGCGGGACATCAGGGACACCCTGTGGGAGGTCCAGATGTTGCGGCGGGAGGTGGTGGCGCTGCGCCGCGAACTGGACCGGCTACGGGATCTCAAGGCCGTCTGAAAGCGGGGCGTATGAAGGTCTATGTGTCGGTCGACATGGAGGGTGTCACCGGGCTGACCGATCCGGAGGAGATGCACGCGGGGGGCCGGGGCTACGAGCGCGGCTGCGAGCTGATGACCGGGGACGCCAACGCGGTCGTCGCGGGGGCGTTCGACGCGGGCGCGGGGAGCGTGCTGGTCAATGACGCGCACGGCTCCACCAAGAATCTCCGGATCGACCTGATCGATCCGAGGGCCACGCTGATTCGGGGGCCGGGGAAGCCGCATCGGATGGCCCAGGGGCTGACCGCGGGGTTCGCCGCCGCCTGCTTCGCGGGGTATCACGCGCGGGCCGGTGTGCCGGATGGGGTGCTCAACCACACCTGGATGGGTAAGGAGATCCACAACGTCTACCTCAACGGCGAGATCTGCGGGGAGACGCGGCTGGTCGCTGGGTTCGCGGGGGCGCTGGGGGTGCCGGTCATGCTGGTCACGGGGGATGAGGCGGTCTGTGCCGAGGCCGCCGAGCTGCTGGGCGAGGTGGAGACGGTCGCCGTGAAGAAGGGGGTGGACCGGTTCGCCGCCGAGTTGCTGCCGCCGGCGGTGGCGCAGGCGCGGATCCGGGAGGCGGCCGGGCGGGCGTTGAACCGGCTGCCGGATTTTTCGCCTTATGTGGTGGAGCCGCCGTACCGGCTGGGGGTGGAGTGGAACTCCACGGCGATCGCGGCGGGCTGCGCGATCGTGCCGGGCACGCGGCTGCTCGGGCCGAGGCACACCGAGTTCCGTACCGACGACTACCACGAGATCATGGCGCTGTTCGGGATCTACGCGATGATCGCGGGCCAGGTGGCCTGCGGGAGTGGGGTGTACGGATGACGATCTCCCGCCGGGCGCTGCTGATCGGCCTGGGCGCCGCCGGCGGGGCGGGCACCATGTTCGCGGCCATGAACGTGCTCGGGCTGGCCCCGGGGGAGCAGCGTTCGGACTTCGAGGCGCCGCGTCAGTCGGACTTCACGTTACGCGGCAAGGCCGCCGCCAAGGTGATCGTGCTGGGCGCGGGGGTGGCGGGGCTGGCCTGTGCCTACGAATTAGGCAAAGCCGGATATGACTGCACGATCCTGGAGGCCGCGGATCGGATCGGCGGGCGCAATCTGACCTTGCGCGGCGGCGACCAGGTCACCGAGCTGAGCGGCGCCAAGCAGGCGGTGGCCTTCGGGGAGGGGGTCTACTTCAACGCGGGCCCTGCCCGGATCGCCTCGTGGATGGTCACCCTCGACTACTGCCGCGAACTCGGCGTGCCCATCGAACTGTTCGTCAACAGCAACGCCTCCGCGTATGTCTACACCTCCGGCATGAAGGCCCCCGTCCGCTACCGGACGGCGCGCGCCGACATGCAGGGCCACCTCGCCGAACTCCTCGCCAAGGTCACCAGCCAGGGCGCGCTCGACGAGAACGTCCAGGAGTCCGACCGGCAACTCCTGCTGGACTTCCTCCGCCAGTACGGGGATCTCGGCGAGAAGACCACCTACGAGGACTCCGAGCGGCGCGGCTTCGCCACCTATCCGGGCATGGAGGCCGGCGCGCCGCTGCCGCCGCCGCCCACGCTGAGCGAACTCCTCGGCTACCAGCTGGGCCCCGCGCTCACCTTCGACCTCGCCGCCGACCAGGCCATGCCCATGTTCCAGCCGGTCGGCGGCATGGACCGGATCGTGACCGCGCTGGCCGACGTGGTCGGCCGGGACCGGATCCGGCTCTCGTCCAAGGTCACCAAGGTCGCCAACCTGCCGGACGGCGTCGAGGTCGCCCACTCCGGCGGCGTGCTCAGGGCGGACTACTGCATCGCCACCCTCCCGCCGCACCTGATGGCCCTGGTCCCCGGCAACCTGGAAGCGCCCGTCGTGGCCGCGCTCCGCTCCGCCACCGCGTTCTCTGCGGGCAAGCTCGGCCTGGAGTACGGCCGCCGCTGGTGGGAGCAGGAGGACCGCATCTACGGCGGCATCACCGAGACCGACCTGGACATCGGCCGGATCTGGTACCCGTCCGAGGGGTTCCACCGCCCCCGCGGCCTGGTGGTCGGCTACTACAACTTCGCCGCAGACGCCGACGCCTACGCCGGTCTGAAACACCCGGAACGCCTGGAGAAGGCGCTCGCCCAGGGCGAACGCGTGCACGGCCCGAAATACCGGAAGGACCTGCTCTCCAGCATCTCGATGACCTGGTCCAACCGCCCGCACATCAACGGCGCCTGGGCCTACATGCCCTCGGCCGGTCTGCTCAAGCAGCCCGCCGGGCGGGTCTACTTCGCCGGCGACTGGCTCACCCATCTGGTCGCCTGGCAGGCTGGAGCCTTCGAATCCGCCCGCCACGTGGTGGCCAGCCTGCACCAGCGGGTGCTGAAGGAGGAGTCCGAGTGACGCAGCTCGACTGGATGCCCGCCGCCGACCACCTCGACCTGCTCGCCGATCCGGTGGCCAAGGCGCTCGTCCCCGGCCTGCGGGTGGCCGAGATCGACCCGGGCCTGTCCGACACCGCCGCCTTCTGCGACCGGTACGGCGTGGCCCTGGAAGACTCCGCCAACTGCGTGATCGTGGCCGGCAGACGCGGCGGCGAGACCCGCTACGCGGCCGTCATGGTCCTGGCCACCGACCGCGCCGACGTGAACGGCGTGATCAGGAAACGGCTGGACGTCCGGAAGGTCTCCTTCGCCCCGCAGCCGGAGGCGGTCAGCCTCACCGGCATGGAATACGGCGGTATCACCCCGCTGGGCCTGCCGGAGAGCTGGCCGGTGCTCGTTGATGAAAACGTGACCAGCCGTTCATTTTTAGTGATCGGGAGTGGTCTTCGCCGCTCTAAGCTGGCCATTTCCGGCGCGGACCTGGTCGCGGCGACGGGTGGCGAGACACTGGTGCTCACATTGTGACCGTAGGGTGGGAAACCGTTGAGCCACTCCTAACGTTGTGCTTAGCAGGAATGTGGCCCGATGGCTCACTCATGGACGGTGTTTTAGTCGGTATGGTGCTTAAGGCATGAATCAGGACGACCGACTGGGCCCCTACCGGTTGCTGCGGCGGCTCGGTGAGGGTGGTATGGGCGTGGTCCACCTGGCCTTGGATGCTCATGGCAGGCAGGTGGCCGTCAAGGTGCTGCGCCCGGAGGTCGCCGGAGACGACACCGCGCGCCGTCGCCTCTCACGCGAGGTCGAGACCATGCGCCGGGTCCGCAACCGGCACATCGCCGAGGTCGTGGACGCGGATGTGACCGGCCAGCGGCCGTACATCGTGACCAGATACGTGCCGGGGCGCCCGCTGGACGAGATCGTCAAGCAGGACGGCGCGTTGCCGGTGGAGGCGCTGCTCAAGGTGGCCGCGGGGGTGGCCGAGGCGCTCGCCGCCGTGCACGCCGCCGGGGTCATCCACCGCGACCTGAAACCGGGCAACGTGCTGATGCTGGACGGCGAGCCGGTGCTGATCGACTTCGGCATCGCGCAGGCCGTCGACGCCACCCGGCTGACCCAGACCGGCATGTTCATCGGCACGCCCGGCTACCTCGCCCCCGAGATCATCGAGGGTCAGGAGGCCGGGCCCGAGGTCGACGTGCACGCCTGGGCGGGCACGCTGCTCTACGCCGCCACCGGCCTGCCGCCGTTCGGCAAGGGCACGCTGGAGATGATCTTCTTCAACATCACCGCGGGCAAGGCGAACGTGGAGGGCGCGCCGCAGGTGATCCAGCCGGTGCTGCGGGCCGCGCTGCAGCGCGATCCGGCCCGCCGGCCGACCGCGAGTGAGCTGCGGGACCAGGTCTCCCGGCTGCTGCCGCATCCGTACCGGCAGCGGGTGCCGGACGAGGTGACCACGGTTCCGAACGTGGACCAGACCACCGGCAAGCCGATCAAGATCCTCGGGCTGGACGGGCCGCCGCCGGTGCCGCGCCCGGCCTCGCACGAGCAGGTCAACCAGCCGGTCGCGCCGGTCAGGCCGAACCCGCACATCACTCCGGCCGTGTCGCGGTCGGAGTTCGTGTCGCTGCTCGGGGACGCCCCGGAGACCGGCCAGGTGGCGTCGCCGCCGCCCGCCGGTCAGGGTGGCGATCCGTTCCCGACGGTGCGGGTGACCGGCGAGGATCTGCGCCGGGCCGGGCTGGGCGCCAAGCCGCAGACGCAGCAGTCGCAGCCGCCGTCCCCTCCGTCTCCTCCGTCTCCGCCGAAGTACGAGCCGCCGACCATCCCCAAGATCGTCGAAGGGGACATCCCTACCCGGATGGGGCCGCCGTCCGGCGCGAGCGCCTGGCATCAGCCGCATCAGCCGCATCAGCCGCCGCCTCCGCCGCAGCAGCAGCCCGGCCGGGATGGCGACATCCCCACCCGGCGGGTGCGTCCCGAGGAGCTCCGGCCGGCTCCGCAGCAGGTCTTCTTCGAGCAGCCGCCCGACTTCTACGAGCAGACCCCGCACGTCAACCAGCCGCATCCGCCGCCGTTCCAGCAGACGGTCAGGGTGCCGCCGCCGCAGCCGCCGCACAACCCGGGCATGCGCCCGGGGGCCACGATGCTGCAGCGCTCCAAGGCGTACGGGGTGGCGAGTGTGCTCATGCTGGTCGCGATGACCGCGGCGGCCGTGATCGCGCCGGTGCTGGTGGCGCTGATCGCGCTGCCCGCCGTGGTGCTGTTCCGGGCCGCCGACATCGCCCAGCCGCAGCTCAACTCGCGCCGCCCGATCGGCGCCGCGGCGGCCGACGTGTTCCGGGTGATCAGCCTGCCCGGCCCGCTGTTCAAGTCGATCGCGGCCACGGCCGGGCTCGTCCTGTACGGCCTGATCCTCGGCGTCCCCGTCACCCTGCTGCTGACCGTCCTGGTCACCAGCATGGACGAGAGCGCCACCATCGCCTGGGGCATCGCCGTCGCCCTGTGGGCGATCTGCGCGGGACCCGCCGTGGAAGCCCCCACCCGCCAGGTACGGCGGACGCTCGCCTCGCTCTTCCCGGCCAGGACGGCGGCCGTCGGCGTGGCGTGGGGCACGGGGGTGCTCGCGGTGATGTTGGCTGGAATCGCGTTGTTGTCGGTTAGGGGGGACGACACCGCCGGCCTGTTCTGGGGCTTCGACATTCTGGATCTGGTTGACCGCTTGACCGTTCTACGGCAAAAGGGACCTGGGGGGTCATAAATGGCCACAACTGAGGCTCCGGAGCGAATCGGTCCGTACCGATTGCTTCGCCGGCTCGGTGAAGGCGGCATGGGGGTCGTGCACCTCGGACTCGACCGGGACAACCGCGAGGTCGCCGTCAAGGTGCTGCACCCGCACGTCGCGTCCGACCTGAAGGCGCGCGACCGGCTCACCCGCGAGGTGGAGACCATGCGGCGGGTGCGCAGCCCGCGGGTCGCCGAAGTGCTCGACGCGGATCTGGTGGGGGCCACGCCGTACATCGTGACCAGGTTCGCGCCCGGACGAACGCTGGAGCAGCGCGTCCTGGACGGCGGGCCGCTCAGCGGCCGGGAACTGGTCCGGCTGGCGCGCGGCCTGTGCGAGGCGCTGGTCGCCGTGCACGCCGCCGACGTCATCCACCGCGACCTCAAACCGGCGAACGTGATGATGGTCGAGGGATCCGGCGGGGTGGAGCCGCTGGTCATCGACTTCGGCATCGCGCACCTGGTCAACGCCACCCGGCTGACCCAGACCGGCATGTTCGTCGGCACCCCCGGCTACCTGGCCCCGGAGATCATCAGGGACAGCGCGATCACCCAGGCCGCCGACGTGCACGCGCTGGCGGCGACCGTGTTCTTCGCGGCCACCGCGCAGCCGCCGTTCGGGTCCGGCACCTTCGAGGTGGTCTGTTACAACATCCTGGAGGGCAAGGCCAAGGTCGAGCTGGCCCCCGCCTGGCTGCGCGGCTGGCTGCGGCTGGCCCTGTCCACCGACGCGACCACCCGGCCGACGGCGGGCGCGCTGCTGCGGCTGGCGCGGGCGCTGGACCCGTCGGTCACCGTGTTCAAGGAGTCCGCCGCCACCCACGTGCTGACCGGGGAGGACGGCACGCGGGTCCTGGAGGACGGGACGCAGGTCCTCGCGGACGGCACCCGCATCCACGTGGACGGCACCCGGGTGCTGAACGACGGCACCAAGGTCCTCAGCGACGGCACGCGGGTGCTGGCCGACGGCACGAAGGTCCGCAGCGACGGGACGCGGGTGCTGACCGATGGCACCAAGATCCTTAATGACGGCACCCGGGTTCTGGACGACGCGCCCGGTCACACCCGGGGGCTGCCGGTCGACAAGAACCACGCCGACCTGCTGACTCCGGTGAACTACGTCAAACCGGATCGGCCGCAGCGGCCGCAGAAGCCGCCCAAGGTGCCGAAGGCGCGCAAGGCCGCGCCGCCGCCTCCGTATGTGCCGCCGCCGTACCAGCCGGCGCCCTACGCCGACCAGCGGGTGGCCGGGTATCCGGCGCCGGCCAACGCGCAGCCGAGCGCGCCGCCTCGGTACCAGCCGCCGCCGCCCGCGCAGGCCAGGCCGTACCAGCCGGAGGCCGGGCCGAGGTATCGGACCGCGCACCCGTTCCTGGCGGGGCTGCTGCTGGTCGTGCTGGTCGCGGCGGCCTGCCTGCTGCCGGTGATCATCAGCCTGTTCGCCATCGCCGCCGCGCTCTGCCTGCGGGTCGTCAACTACCTGTTCGGCGACCACCCCGACCGGCGGCAGACGCCGATGCTGGCCGTGCTCGGCACCCCGTGGGCGCTGATCAGGGCGGCCCTGGGCACGCTGGTCCAGGTGCCGCTCTCGATCATGTTCGGGATGTGCGTCTGGGGCGCGCTCGTGTACGGCGCGAACCTGCCCACCGACCCCGCCGCCGGATACGCGGCCGGAGCCTTCGTGGCCGGCCTGTTCATCCTGCCGGGCGGCGGCGGCCCCCGTAAGGCCGTCGCCAAATCGCTCAGCGGGCTGATCCGCAGCCCCGGCGCGGGCATGGTGGCCGCCATCGCGGTCGGCACGCTCGCCTTCTTCGTGGTGATGACCGCGATCTCGTCGGCTCCGTCCTGGGCGCCCTGGCGGCCCCCGTCCGAGGCCATCGAGGCGATCGTCGCCGACCTGAGGCAGAAGGGCGAGGACACGGTCGTCAACCTGGTCGGCGGCCTGATCGAGGACCTGATGAACCAGCTCGGACTTGGCTTCATCACATTCTGGAACTGACCCATAGGTGCGGTCGTGCCCTGATTGGGCACGATAGATCGTGGAGTCGCGAGGGAGGGTGCATGGGCGAGGAGTTTCTGGGGCCCTACAAGTTGCTCTCCCCCCTTGGCTCAGGCGGTTTCGGCGCGGTCCACCTGGCGCTGGACGGCGAGGGCCGGACGGTCGCGGTGAAGGTGCTGCACCCGCACGTGGCCGCCGACGCCTCCGCGCTGGCCCGGCTGGCCCGCGAGGTGGAGACCATGCGCCGGGTCCACGGCCACCACGTCGCCGAGGTCCTGGACGCCTCGCTGGACGGCGACCAGCCGTACCTGGTGACCCGGTATGTGCAGGGCCGCGCGCTCTCCGCCGTCGTCGCCGACGGGCCGCTGCACGGCGACGATCTGGTCCGGTTCGCGCACGGCCTGGCCGAGGCTCTGGTCGCCGTGCACCGGGCCGGGGTCGTGCACCGTGACCTGAAACCGGCCAACGTGATCGTCGCCGACGGCGAACCATACGTGATCGACTTCGGCATCGCGTACGCGCTGGACACGGCCGCGGTGACCACCTCGGGCGCGGTCGTCGGCACGCCAGGCTACCTGGCGCCCGAGGTCCTGGAGGGCCGGGAGGCCGGTCCTGCGGCCGACGTCTTCGCCTGGGCGGCCACGCTGGCGTTCGCGGCTTCCGGGCGGCACCCGTACGGGCTCGGACCGGTGGCGGGCGTGGCCTACCGGGTCGTGCACGGGGACCCGGACCTGGACGATGTGCCCACCTGGCTGGTGCCGCTGCTGCGCGAATGCCTGCGCGCGGAACCGTCCGCCCGCCCGTCCGCCGCCCAGTTGCTGAACCGCCTCGCCGGGACGGCCCGGCAGCGGGTGCTCACCGGCGCGCCCGAGCCGGCGGCCGAGCCGATGCCGGTCGAGTCGGCGGGTCACCGGGAGGCCGAGACGCGCGAGTGGCGGCCCGGCCTCACCCCCGAGCGCAAGCCGGGGCCCGACGACGCGCGGCTGCGCCGCCGGGAGGTCGTCCGCCGCCGCTGGGTGGTGGGCACCGGCCTGGTGGTGGGGTTGCTGGCCGCGACCGGGCGGGAGCACGTGCCCGAACTGTCGTTGCTGCTGCTCGTCGCGTACGGGACAGGAGTCCTGGTGGACGCGGGCTTCGGCCTGGTGGCGAAGGCCCGGCCCCGGGTGGTCGTGGATCTGGTGTGCATCGCCGGTTCCGTCGTGCTGTGGGCGGGATTGAGCACGCTGTTCAGCACGTTCACGCTGCTACTTGCGGTCGGCGCGTTGCTGTTCGCCCTCGGCCTGCTGGCGCTGGCCGGCTGAGCCCCCCGCCGGTCGCCTCCGGAACATAATTCGGTAGGGTGCGGGTATAAGGTTTGCGGCTAAGCTACTCACGGGTAACATGCGATCAGAGCCACACCGAATACGGGAGGTCGGCCACCGGCCATGAACATCGTCGTCTGCGTGAAACAGGTCCCCGACACGGCGACCGAGCGCAAGCTGCGGTCCGATGACAAGACGCTCGACCGGGACGCCGCCGATGGCGTCATCAACGAGCTGTGCGAGTACGCGGTCGAGGAGGCGCTGCGTCTGAAGGAGGCCCACGGTGGCGAGGTGACCGTGCTCACCATGGGCCCCGACAAGGCCACCGACACCATCCGCAAGGCCCTGGCCATGGGCGCCGACAAGGCCGTGCACCTGGTCGACCCGGCCCTGCACGGCTCGGACGCCCTGTCCACGTCCTACGCGCTGGCGCAGACGCTGAAGAAGATCGGGTTTGACCTGGTCATCCTCGGCTCCGAGTCCACCGACGCCAGGACCGGCATGCTCGCCGCGATGCTGGCCGAGCGGCTCGGCACGCCCCAGCTCACTCTCGCCAACAAGGTCGAGATCTCCGGCGCGGGCATCACCGTCCAGCGGGTCACCGACTACGGCTTCGACAAGGTCGAGGCGTCGCTGCCCGCCATCGTCTCCGTGGTCGAGAAGATCAACGAGCCGAGGTACCCGTCCTTCAAGGGCATCATGGCGGCCAAGAAGAAGCAGGTGCAGACCTTCGGCATCGCCGACGCGGAGATCGACGCGGCCCAGGTCGGCGTCGCCAACGCGTGGAGCGAGGTCGCCGACTTCGCGGTCGCGCCGCCGCGCGCGGCCGGCACCGTGGTGAAGGACGAGGGTGACGGCGGCGTCAAGACCGCCGACTACCTCGCGTCGAAGAAGTTCATCTGAGGAGGGTGGCGTGACAGAGATCCTGGTGCTCGTCGAGCACGTCGACGGGGACGTCAAGAAGGTCACCCTGGAGCTGCTGACCCTGGCCCGCTCGCTGGGCGAACCGGCCGCGGTCTGGGCCGGTCCCGGCTACTCCGAGGTCGCCAAGGGCAGGCTGGCCGAGTTCGGCGCGGAAAAGGTCTACGTGGCCGACTCCGCCGACATCGTCGACTACGTGGTCGCGCCGAAGGCCGAACTGCTCGCGTCGCTGGTCGCCTCCCGCGCCCCGGCGGCGGTGCTGATCGCCTCGACCGCCGAGGGCAAGGAGATCGCCGGCCGGCTCGCCGTCAAGACCGACTCCGGCGTCATCACCGACGCGGTCGGCCTGGGCGAGGGCTTCGTCGCCGACCAGTCGATCTTCGGCGGTGGCGTCAACGTGCACAGCCGGGTCAGCAAGGGCACCCCGATCGTGGCGGTCCGCCCGAACTCGACCGCTCCGGTTCCCTCGACCGGCGCGGCCGCCGAGGAGAAGGTGGACGTGGCGCTGTCGGACGCGGCCCGCGCCGCGAAGGTCGTCGAGCGGGTCAAGCAGGAGAAGGGCGCCCGCCCCGAACTGACCGAGGCCGCCATCGTCGTCTCCGGCGGCCGGGGCGTCGGCTCCGGCGAGAACTTCGCCATCATCGAGAAGCTGGCCGACTCGCTCGGCGCCGCCGTGGGCGCGTCCCGCGCGGCCACCGACGCGGGCTGGTATCCGCACGCCTTCCAGGTCGGCCAGACCGGCAAGACGGTCTCGCCGCAGCTGTACATCGCGGCGGGTATCTCCGGGGCCATCCAGCACCGGGCGGGCATGCAGACCTCGAAGACCATCGTGGTCATCAACAAGGACCCCGAAGCGCCGATCTTCGAGATCGCCGACTTCGGCATCGTCGGCGACCTCAACCAGGTCGTCCCCCAGCTGACCGAGGAAATCGCGAAGCGCAAGTAATTCCAGACAATGGCGCCACCCCCTGATCGGGGCGGCGCCATTGTCTTTTCGTGTACCACTCAGAGTGGCCCTTTACTCGGGCGCGAATATGTGCTTTCCCCGGCGCTAAATGCCAGGTCCGATTTCCACCAGCACCAGGGCCCGGACTGCGGGATAGTCATAACGAAGCGACGGGCGAAGGGACAGAAAAATGCACGAGGTCGTTGACCTGAAGGTGAAGTATTTCGGTACGCCGGTGGTGCTGGTCGGGACCCGGAATGAGGACGGGACGCCGAATATCTCGCCCATGTCGTCGGCCTGGTGGCTGGGAGACTCGTGCATGCTGGGGCTCGGCGACAACGCGCAGACCGGGCCGAACATTCTCCGCGAGGGGGAGTGCGTGCTCAACCTGGCCTCCGCCGACCTGGTGGACGCCGTCGACCGGCTCGCGCTGACCACCGCGAAGTCGCCCATTCCGGAGTACCGGCTGGCGCAGAACTGCCGGTTCGAGCGGGACAAGTTCGGGGTGGCCGGGCTGACCGAGCAGGCGGGTGAACTGGTCAAGGCACCCCGGGTGAAGGAGTGCCCGATCCAGCTGGAATGCGAGCTGCTGGCGAGCCACCGGTTCGGCGGGCCTGACATGCAGGCGACGGCGTACCAGGTCAGGGTGCTGCGTGCGCACATCGAGGAGAAGCTCATCATCCCGGGGACCCACTACATCGACCCGCTCAAGTGGGATCCGCTGATCATGAAGTTCTGCGAGTTCTTCGGCGGTGGCGAGAACGTCTACCCGTCCCGGCTGGCTGAGGGCTGGAAGATGCCGCACCAGCTGGAGCGCGCGTCCGCCTGACGCCAGGCGGCGATGCCGGATGCACCAGCCCCGGCTCATCCACCGCCTGGCATCGCCGGATGCACCAGCCCCCGCTTATCCACCGGCACCGTCCGCCTGGCGTCAGGCGGCGATCGGGAGGCGCTCCGGGACTGCCGTGATCTCGGCCGTACGGGATCGGGGCAGGAAGCGGGCGGCCACCGCGATGAGCACGCCGAGCACGACGGCGGTGACCATGGCGATCCGGAGGGACGTCGCCCCCGACAGGAAGCCGACCAGGACCGGGCCCAGCAGCAGACCGGCGTAGCCCATCGCGCCCGTCTGGGCGATGGCGGCACCGGGGGTGTCACTGGCGGTGCCGGCCAGGGACAGGGCCATGGGGGAGATCATCGCCACCGCGACGCCGACGAAGAGCATGCCGGCCACCGCCGCCACCGGGGACGCGACCAGGATGACCACGCCGTAGGTGGCCGCCGTGGCGAGACCGGAGCAGGCGATCAGGCCGGGGGCGCCGAAGCGCAGCCGCAGCCGGTCGCCGGAGAGACGGCCGAGCAGCATGCCGCCCTCGAAGATGGGGTAACCGAGCGCGGCCAGCGCTTCCGGCGCGTGCAGAACGTCGCGCAGGTAGAGGCCGTTCCAGTCGGCGACGACGCCTTCCACCATGAACGCCCCGAACATGATCGCGCCCAGCAGGTAGACGGCGGCGGGCAGCCGCCGCCTGGTCCCCGCCTCCGCGGTACGGATGCGGTCATTCAAGTAGAACCGGCTCAGCACCATCGAGGCCGGGAGCGAGATCAGCGCGATCACCAGCACGTGCGCGGTCAGCGACAACCCCGCCGCGATGGCCGCCGTACCCAGCAGACCTGCGGCGATGGCGCCCACGCACCAGCCCGCGTGCATCCCGCTCAACAGTGGCCGCCCGGCCCGCCGCTCCACCGCGGACCCCTGCGCGCTCATGGCCACATCCACAGCCCCGAACGCCATCCCGAACACGACCGACGCCACCACGAGCACCGGCACCGACCAGGCGAACGCCACCAGCGCCAGCGTCCCCGCGCACAGCGGCGCGGCCACCCGCAGCACCCCGCGGCTGCCGACCCGACCCATGACCCCGCGCATCGCCTGCATGGTCACCAGGGCCCCCAGCCCCCAGGCCAGCAGAACGAGCCCGACCTCCGCCTCGGACATACCGAGCTTGTCGGTCAACGCCGGAATCCGCACGGTGTACGTCCCGCACATCACTCCAGCCAGGACAAAAGTGAGGATTGCCCCCAAACGAGCAGTCCTCAGGGCGCGCGTCATTACAAACTCCTTTTCGAGACCGCCAGCCAAGAAATGGCGACGAGATAATGATGAGAGAGGGATTACGGCAGACCCTTGACCACGAACCCAACGCGACCGCGTCATGAACGTGCACCACGACGCCATGCCACTAACGTGCGCGACCACGCTCCGCTAGGAGCGCGCGTGATCGCGCTATGCCATGAACATGTGCGACCGCGTTCTACCCGGGGGTTGTGCGACCGCGTTACGTCAGAAACGGTGTGGCCGCGTTCTGTCGGGAAGCTGTGCGCCCGTGTCATTTGTGAACATGTGCGGTTGCGTAGCGCGACCGCGTCAGAAACGCATGTGGGGTTTGTTCCGCTGAGAAGGTGCGTGATCGGGTCATGTCATGAACATGTGCGTCTGCGTTCTACCGGGGGTTATGTGACCGCGTCACGTCGGAAATGTGCGTGGCCGCGTTCCGTCAGATAGGTGCGCGACCGCGTCACGTCAGGAACGTGGACGACCGACCTAAGTCAGGGACCTTCGCGCCGCGTCAGGTCGGGAACGTAGGCGACCGACCTAATCAGGGATCTTGGCGCCGCGTCAGGTCGGGAACGTGAACGTCGGTTAAGGCAGGAGGGAGAGGAGGCGGTCACGTAGTCCGGGGTAGTCGCCCTGGGCGGGGCTGCGGCCAGGGTCGAAGATGGCGGGGCACTGCGTGGCGGCCTCCCAGACGCCTTCGCATGCCAGCCGGACAATCCGTGACATCACCGGGTCCGGTTCGGCGGCCAGGTCGTGGCTGTGCCAGCGGGCCATGGCCTCCCGGAGGGGGACCAGCAGGGCGGGATCGCCCGCCGCTCCGGTGGCGACGGCCCAGCGACGCAGGCGTCCGCTCTGGACGGCGACGAAGGTGGCTCGCACATACGCCCGGGTGTAGCGGGTCTCCTCCTGTGCGGCGATGAGCGCGTCGAAGTCCGCGATAAGCCGCTCGATCATGCCCGCCACCAGGGCGTCCTTGGTCTTGAAGTGGTACAGCAGCCCACCTTTGCTGACCCCGGCACGCTCAGCGACCGCAGCGAGGGTAAGCGCCTGCGAGCCATGGTCGGCCAGCAGGCCTTCCGCAGCGTCAAGCAACTCATCCCTCTTCATACCCTCTACTGTACCGTCCGGACGGTTAAGTCTCAACCTTGGACAAGACCGACGCGACGCGGAGATCTCAACCGCAGGTAAGGGCCTGCGCGATGCGGGGTCTCACCCGAGCGGGTAAGGCTGGCGTGTTGCGGGTTCAACCGCAGGTAAGGGCTGGCGTGATGCGAATCTCACTGCGGGTAAGGGCCGGCGTGTTGCGGGGGTTTCAACCGCAGTAAGGGCCGGCGTGTTGCGGGGTTTCAACCGCAGGTAAGGCTGGCGTGATGCGGAGGTCTGAACCTCAGGTGAGGCCGGCGCGACGCGCGCGTTCCACCACCACGGCGATCACGTCGGCCAGTCGGTCGACATCCGACTGAGTGGAGGTGTGCCCCAGCGTGAACCGCAGGGACCCCCGGGCCCGCGTCGTGTCCTGACCCATGGCCAGCAGCACATGCGACGGCTGCGCGACCCCCGCCGAGCAGGCAGAGCCGGTCGAGCACTCGATGCCCTTGGCGTCCAGCAGCATGAGCAGGGCATCGCCCTCGCACCCCGGGAAGCTGAAATGCGCGTTACCCGGCAGCCGGTCGACCGGGTCACCGTTCAGGATGACGTCCGGAACGGCCTGGCGAACCCGCTCCACGAGATCATCACGCAGAGCGGCCAGACGTGCGGCATGCTCGGCCCGCCGCGCCACCGAGGCTTCCACGGCAGCCGCGAACCCCGCGATGGCAGGCGCGTCCAGCGTGCCCGACCGAACGTCCCGCTCCTGCCCACCACCATGCAGAACAGGCACCGGATCGACCCCACGCGCCAGCAGCAACGCCCCGACCCCCATCGGCCCGCCGACCTTGTGCCCCGAAATGGTCATCGCGTCCACCCCGGACTCCGCGAAGTTCACCGGAAGCTGCCCGATCGCCTGAACCGCATCCGTATGAATCGGAATCCCATGCGCATGCGCGATCTCCGCCAACTCCGGCACTCGCTGAACCGTGCCCACCTCGTTGTTGGCCCACATCACACTGACCAGCGCGACATCCCCCGGATCGGCGTCGATAGCCGCCCGCAACGTATCCGGATGCACCAGCCCCCGCTCATCCACCGGCAAAAGCTCGACAACCGCCCCCTGGTTATCCGCGAGCCAGTACGCCGGATCCAGCGCAGCATGATGCTCCACCGCACTCACCAGCACCCGAGCCCGCTTCCGCGCCCAGAACACTCCCTTAATCGCAAGATTGTCCGCCTCAGTCCCCCCCGAGGTGAACACCACCTCACTGGGCCGCGCCCCCAGCGCACAAGCGATCGTCTCCCGCGACTCCTCAACCACCCGCCGAGTCCGCCGCCCCGCCGCATGCAACGACGAAGCATTCCCCACCTGGTCCAACTCGGCCACCATCGCCCCAATCGCCTCCGGCAACATCGGCGTGGTAGCAGCATGATCCAGGTAAGCGGTCCCCACGACCCCTCCGTTCAAAAACGCACAACCAACCAAGCGTACTGTGCGCGCAGCCGATCGCTCGGACCGGCGGGTGGGCTGAGCCGCGCCAGACCCTGCCACTCCCGATGTGCCGTCACGGCAATGGCGCGGGCGGGCGGAGCCCGAGGTGAAACGAAGGATGGGCGGGTGCGGCAAGCCGCGCCAAATCCGGCAATCTCAACGAACTGACGCGGTGCAGTACTTAGGTCAGGAAGTGGGCCACGGCTGACCAGGAGGGGTCGTTGTCGGTGGTGAGGCGGGGGCGGCCGGTGGGCCAGGTGGTGGCGAAGGTTTTGAGGGTGGTGGCGGTGGGGCTGGTGGGGTTGGCGTAGATGTGGAAGGTGCGGGTGCCTTCGGTGGTGAGGTGGGCGGTGAGGACGGCTTCGGCGGTCAGGTGGGTGGTTAGTTGTTCGGTGAAGGTGGTTAGGGCGGCGAGGGCCTCGGGGGTGGGGAGGCCGTTGGGGTCGGCGTCGCGGTAGGGGACGGTAAGGGAGATGTGCTGGTCGAAGAGGGGGTAGTCGACCGGGCGGAGGGGGTAGCGGGCGGTGGCCGTGAGGGGTTTGCCGGTGCCGGTCTGGCCTTCGAGGAGGGCCCAGCGGTCGGCCGGGAAGCTTTGGGCTACGTCGGCGACGACGCCGGGGAGGTGGATGGCGGCGATGGAGTCGATGGGCTCGTATTCGGCGGCGACGATGTCGCCGACCCAGCGGGCGACCTCGTCTTCGCCGAGGAGCCAGTCGAGGGCGAGGAGGGTGGTTTCCATCCGCGTCTCGTCGTCGATGTCCTGAAAAATCGGGTGGTACGCGGAGACGTTGACCCGGGGCGTACCTGGCGGAACCCGCAGCCCGAGGACGAACCGGTCCATGCTGAACTGATGGCCGCCGACGTCGATGGTCAGATCGAGGGCCTGCGGATTGGCCTGTCGGGACGGATGGAACTCCCAGCGCTCGTCGGCGGCGGGCCCGGCCAGCGCCCACCGATGGGCGAACGCCCGCAACTCCGGATTCCCGGCCGCACTGACCACGAGCGCATGCTTCGCCGCCAGCCCCGGCGCGACCTCCCAGATCAACGACGCGTCCAGCGCGGTCACCGCGGGCCCGACGAGTTCGGCCAGCTCACCGGCATCACCCGCATCCACCAGCGCATCCACCCGAGGCCGAGCCTCGTCCCACCAGCTCCAGAAGGCAGCGATCAACTCGCCATGGTCCACCGGCTCGCTCTTGCGCCCGAACAGTCGCATGGGCAGCAATCATCCCAGCCGAATCACCCCACCGCCAACGAGACCCCGAACGGGCCACCCCACCGGCCACCCCGGCACGGGCGGTGACCCCGATACGGGCGACTCCGGCACGGGTGGTGAGCGTGCGATCACACGACCGCGGTGGTGGGCGACCGTGCGAATGCGTGAGCGTCGTCGGCCCTCCGGAAAACCCCGCCGAGTAACCCCGTCAGTGGCGGTAACCTCGAATTGTTATGGGAACCTTGCGTGTGCTCGCCGCCATGTCGGGCGGTGTCGACTCAGCGGTCGCGGCGGCCAGGATCGCCGAAGCGGGTCACGATGTGACCGGCGTCCATCTCGCCCTGTCCGCCAATCCCCAGTCGTACCGGACCGGAGCCCGTGGCTGCTGCACGGTCGAGGACTCCCGGGACGCGCGGCGGGCCGCCGACGTGATCGGCATCCCGTTCTACATCTGGGACATGGCCGAGCGTTTCCACCGCGACGTGGTCGAGGACTTCGTCAGCGAGTACGCGGCCGGCCGCACTCCCAACCCCTGCCTGCGCTGCAACGAGAAGATCAAGTTCGAGGCGGTGCTGGATCGGGCGCTGGCCCTCGGGTTCGACGCCGTCGCCACCGGCCACCACGCCCGGCTGGACGACGGGGTCCTGCACCGCTCGCCCGACGCCGGCAAGGACCAGTCGTATGTGCTGGGCGTGCTCACTCGCGAGCAGCTCAGCCACGCCGTCTTCCCGCTGGGGGACTCGACCAAGGCCCAGGTCCGCGAGGAGGCGGCCCGCCGTGGCCTCACCGTCGCCGACAAGCCGGACAGCCACGACATCTGCTTCATCGCCGACGGTGACACGCGCGCCTTCCTGGCCGACCGCCTCGGTTCCGCCGACGGCCCGATCGTGGACGCACTCTCCGGGGAGGTCGTCGGCACCCACCCGGGGGCGTACGGCTATACGATCGGCCAGCGCAAGGGCCTCCACCTCAACCGCCCGGCCGCCGACGGCAGGCCGCGGTATGTGCTGTCCATCGAGCCGGTCTCGAACACGGTCACGGTCGGCCCCCGAACCTCCCTGGAGGTCACCTCGATCACGTGCGCGAGGCCGGTCTGGAACGGCCCGGCCGACCCGCCGGCCACCCCGTTCGCCTGCCATGTCCAGCTTCGCGCCCACGGCGAGGTCTATCCCTGCCGGGCGCAGCTCTCCGGCGACCAGCTGAACATCCACCTGGCCACCCCGGCCACCGGCGTGGCCCCGGGTCAGGCGGCGGTGCTCTACACCGGTGACATGGTCATCGGCTCGGCCACCATCGAGTCCGCGGCCTAGATTCCGCGGCCTAGATCTCGACGGAGTCGCCGACGGGGATGCGCCGGATGTCGGCGTTCTGGTGGTCGGCTTCCTTGGTGAGCCAGTTGTCGATCAGGAGCTGGCCGTACTCGTTGACCAGGCCGTCGTGGGTCGAATAGGCGCGTGCCGGGCGGACCGCGCGTAGGTATTCGATCATTTCCCACCCTCGCATCCAGGGCGCGTTGGACGGGACCAGCAGCGTGGGCACGTCCACGCCGGGCGGGGTCAGGGCGTCGCCCGGATAGAAAACCTCCTCGTCGATGAAGAAACCGACATTCTGGATGATCGCCACGTCGGGGTGGACGAGGGCGTGCCACTCCCCAATGGTCCGTACGGAGAATCCGGCGGTGTCGAAGGTGTCGCCGTCCCGGACCACGTGGATCTTGGCGGGGACGTCGACGAGCTGGTCGGCGACCGCCTGGCAGGTCCAGATCTCCACGTCCGGCGAGGCGGCCTGGAGCACCTTCAGGTCCAAATGGTCGAAATGCTCGTGCGTGATCAGGACCGCTCGGGCGCCGTCGAGCAGGCCGGAGCCGCTGAACGAACCGGGGTCGATGACGAGGGTGGAGCCGTTCTTCTCCACCCGCCAGCAGGCGTGACCGAACTTGGTGAGCTTCATGGTCTCTAAGCTAGGACCTGTGACTGACTATCCCTGGGACGAGGGCTCCGCGACCGGGGTCGGGTCGCATCCCGGCGAGGACGGCCGACCGCCGTTGAAGACCGTGTTCGACGAGCTGCCGGTGCCGTACCTGCCGGAGCTGCCTGGGCGGGGGGTCGGCGCGGACCTGATCGGGCGGACGGCGTCGCTGCTGGTGGAGCTGCCCGTCGAGGTGCAGCCGTCGGGGTGGCGGTTCAGCGACCGTCCGGGGCGGGACTTCAAGCGCGCCCGCGATCATCTGCTGCGCGACCTGGACCTGCTGGAGGAGGAGTCACAGGGGTACGCGGGGGCGTTCAAGATCCAGATCTGCGGGCCGTGGACCCTGGCCGGGGCCATCGAGCTGCGGTATGGCGACAAGACCCTCGCGGACAAGGGCGCGGTCCGGGATCTGGTCGACTCGCTCGCGGACGGGCTCGCCGCCCATGTGGCGGACGTGCGCAAGCGGGTGCCGGGAGCCGAGCTGATCGTTCAGATCGACGAGCCGGGCCTGCCGGGCGTGCTGGCCGGGATGGTGCCGACCGCGTCCGGATTCGGGCGGATCGCCGCCGTGGAGGCGCAGGTCGCCGCCGAGCGCCTCGGGCGGGTGCTGTCGGTGGCCGATTTCCCGATCGTGCACTGCTGCGCGCCCCAGGTCCCTTTCTCCGTGCTCGGTACGGCCGGCGCCCGCGGCATCTCCCTGGACGCGTCCCTGCTGCGCCGGGCGGACGAGGACCACATCGGCGAGGCGATCGAAGCCGGCACCGCCTTCCTGCTGGGCGTCGTCCCGGGCGTGGACAGCCGCCTGCCCGCGCCCAACGTGGCCGCCAAACCCGCGGTCGAGCTGTGGCGCCGCCTCGGCTTCCGGCCGGAGGACCTGGCCAGGCAGGTCGTGCTCACGCCCCGCTGCGGCCTGGCCGGAGCCTCACCCGGCTACGCGAAGGCGGCCCTGATCCGGTGCCGCGAGGCGGCCCGGGTGCTGCGCGAGGATCCCGAGGCGGAGTAGCCGGTAGCAAGTCAACTGCAAGCGCCGCCGCGTATCTCTTGGTCTGCATCTAAGGAGAGATACATGCGTGCACTCGTCATCGCCGGGCTCGCGGCCGCGACCTTGCTCGGAGTCCTGGTTTCCCCGGCGAACGCCGCCGACACGTGGCACTGGGGGCCGGTGTCTTCCTCGGACGGCAAGGCCAAGGCGACCAGCGGGAAGATCGCCACCCGGCCGGGGGGCCTCCGGATCACCGGGAAGCTGTACGACGGGTCCAGTTCGGGGGCTTGCTCGTGGATCCGGTTCAAGTACCTCACGGACCAGGGCAAGACCGTCTACAAGAGCTACAAGAACTGCTCGGCGGGTTATCGGAAGTTCACGATGAACACCGGGTATGTCCTGTCGGTCGAGGCTCGGGTGTGCCGGGGCACGTCGGTGAAAATCACCAGCAAGTGCTCGGCGTACGAAGGGGTCTGGGCGCAGGGCGGCTGAGGGCGGGGGGCCGTGCCCGATGTCCTCGGGGCGCGGCCCTCTTCCGTCAAGGTCCGGTCTTCGACCAGGAGAATGTCGGTGGTCGGCGCTACCGTTCTCCTGGGATTGGACGATGAGGGGAGTCCCGGATGACCTCGCCTGACGGTGTTTCCGACGAGCTGTCCGAGCGCCGGGGGCGGCATGCGGAGCTGACCGAACTGGTCGAGCAGGCCAACTGGCGCTACCACGTGCTCGACTCGCCGACCGTCAGTGACGCGCAGTATGACGCGTGGATGCGCGAACTGCGGGCGATCGAGGATGAATTCCCCGAACTGCGCACGCCGGATTCGCCCACCCAGAAGATCGGGGCGCCGATCTCCACGGATTTCGCCGCGGTGAGTCACCTGCAGCGGATGGAGAGCCTGGACAACGCGTTCAACGCGGCGGATCTGGTCGCCTGGCAGGTGCGCGCCGAAGGGCTGGTCGAGGCCGAGCCGGGGCCCTATCTCTGCGAGTTGAAGATCGACGGGCTGGCCATCGCGCTGGTCTATGAGAAGGGGCGGCTGGTGCGGGCCGCCACGCGCGGGGACGGGAGCACCGGGGAGGACGTGACGCCCAATGTGCGCACGGTCCGCGGGGTGCCTGACCGGCTCACCGGGGACGACTTTCCCGACCTGGTCGAGGTCAGAGGTGAGGTGTTCCTGCCGGTCGCGGGGTTCGAGAAGCTCAATGAGCAGATCATGGACGCGGGGCGGCCGGCGTTCGCCAATCCGCGGAACGCGGCGGCCGGGTCGCTGCGGCAGAAAGATCCTCGGATCACCGCGCGACGGCCGCTGCAGATGATCGTGCACGGGGTCGGGAAGTGGCAGGGCGCGGCGCCGCCCAAGACGCAGTCGGAGATGTATGACCGGTTGCGGTCGTTCGGGTTGCCGGTCAGCGACCTCTATCGGGTGGTGCACGGGCTGATCGAGGTGCAGGCGTTCGTCGACTACTACAACGAGCACCGGCACGATCCGGCGTACGAGATCGACGGTGTGGTGGTCAAGGTCGACCGCATTGACGTGCAGCGGCAGCTCGGGTCGACGAGCAAGTTTCCCCGGTGGGCGATCGCGTTCAAGTATCCGCCGGAGGAGGTCAACACCAAGCTGCGTGACATCCACGTCGGGGTCGGCAGGACCGGGCGGGTCACGCCGTATGCGGTGATGGAGCCGGTGGTCGTGGCCGGGTCCACGGTCGAGCGGGCGACCCTGCACAACGCGTCCGAAGTGGTCAGGAAGGGCGTGCTGATCGGGGACACGATCGTGCTCCGCAAGGCCGGCGACGTGATCCCGGAGATCGTCGGGCCGGTGATCGACCTGCGGGATGGCACCGAGCGGGCTTTCGTGATGCCCACGCACTGCCCCGAGTGCGGGACCGAGCTCGCCTACGAGCGGGAGGGCGACGCCGACCTGCGCTGCCCCAACACCCGGTTCTGCCTCGCCCAGCTACGTGAACGCATCTTCTTCGCGGCCGGCCGCAAGGCCTTCGACATCGAGGGCCTGGGTTACGTCGCGGCCACCGCCCTCACCCAGCCGCTGCCCCCGCACGACGTGAATCCGCCGGTCCGCACCGAGGCCGATCTTTTCGACCTCACCATGGACCGGCTGCTCCCGATCAGGTCGATAGTCCGCGACCAGGACACCGGCCAGCCCAAGACCGACCGCGAAACCGGCGAGCAGAAGGAGGTCTCCTTCTTCGCCACCAAGGCCGGAGCTCCCAGCAAGAACGCGGAAAAGATGCTGGAACAGCTGGCGAAGGCCAAAATACAGCCGCTCTGGCGTGTGCTCGTCGCCCTCTCCATCCGCCACGTCGGCCCGCCCACCGCCCAAGCCCTGGCCGACGAGTTCCGCTCCCTCGACGCCATCGCCAACGCCACCGAAGAGGAACTCGCCGCCGTCGACGGCATCGGCGCCGGGGTCGCCGCCGCCATCATCGACTGGTTCGCCGTCGACTGGCACCGCGACATCGTCACCCGCTGGAAAGCCGCCGGCGTCCGCATGGAAGACGAACCCCCCGCCGACCGGGGCCCGCAAACCCTGGAAGGCCTGACCTTCGTCGTCACCGGCACCCTCGCCGCCTACACCCGCGACGAAGCCGCCGCCGCCATCACCACCCGGGGCGGCAAGGTAACCGCCTCCGTCTCCAAGAAAACCTCCTTCTTGATCGCCGGCGAAAACGCCGGCTCCAAACACGACAAAGCCACCAAACTCGGCGTCCCCATCCTCGAAGAAGCGGCCTTCCAAACCCTCCTCACCGAAGGCCCGGAGGCCGTCAGCCCACCTGCGGAACCGGCTGAGGAAGCCGACGGCCCGGAGGCCGTCAGCCCACCCGCGGAACCCGCTGAAGAAGCCGACGGCCCGGAGGCTGTCAGTCCACCCGCGGAACCGGCTGCCGACTCACCCACCGGACTGACCGAAGAGTAGGAGCGCCCACCGAAACGGGCGCTTCTTCAGGTTTCTCGCCGATATCCGGCGCCGTTCACACCGGTGACACTCCTCGCCGCATCGGCGCCAAGTGGGGCCCGCAGCTCGTCATGGTGACCGCTGGGGAAGTAGCCCTGAGCGCGGTCGGAAATGCGAGGACGTTTCCAGCGATTTGGCCGTCGGATGGAAACGCGGGAGGCCATTCGGTCGCGGGATGGGATGCCGGAGGTCACGCGGTCGCGTTCGGTGGTGGGGCAGAAATGCCGGAGGCCACCCAGCCGCCATTCGGTCATGAGGCGGGAATGTCGGACGATCTCCTCGGCCAGCCCTCGAGTCGAAGCATGTCCCGCCGAGCCATCGGCAGCCATTCGGTTGTGGGGCGGAACGGCGGAGGCCACCCGGCGCCGGTTTGGTGGCGGGGCCGGGTGGCCTCTAGGGGGCGGTCGCGCTTAGGCGTACCGGCCGGGGGAGAGAGTTAGACGGCGGTGCAGGTTACGGCGGGGAGGGCGTTGGTGCCGGTGTGGGTGGCGTTGAAGCCGAATGAGGTGCTGGCGTTGACGGCCAGGTTGCCGTTCCAGCTGATGTTGGTGGCGGTGATGTTGGCGCCGCTCACGGTGTGGGCGGCGTTCCAGAGCTGGGTGATGGTCTGGCCGTTGGCGAAGGTCCAGCGGACGGTCCAGCCGGTGGTGGCCACGGTGCCGCTGTTGCGGATGGTGACGGTCGCGCCGAAGCCGTTGTTCCACTGGCTGGTGACCGCGTAGGTCGCGGTGCAGGCCTTACCGGCGCTGGGGGACGGCGACGGAGACGGGGAGGGCGAGCGCGGCGGTGACGGGGAGGGGGAAGGCGAGCGCGGCGGTGACGGGGAGGGGGAAGGTGAAGGGGAGCGCGACGGCGTCGGAGACGGCGTGTTGGTGGGCGGCGGGGCGGCGATGGCCAGGTCGTAGGCGCGCTGCGGGACGAACTGCCCGGCCCCGGCGATGCAGCCGTCGGCCTCGCCCGGAAGCTTGATCCACAGGAAGGCGTCGATCGCGGCGTCGCCCGTGACGTTGGTGCTCCACGTGCCGGTGGCCCGGCCCGCCGGGTCACACCACTCGCTGCCGAGCGGCCCGTTGCCGTTCCTGCTGGTGTCGATGACGGCCTTGAGCCGGCTGATCCCGGTGGCCTGGATGATCGCCTTCGCGTACGCGATCTCGGTGCTGTTGGAGCGGTAGTTGGAGACGTTGATCGAGATGCCGTCCGCGCTGTTGGCGATGTCGGCGGCGATCAGCCGGTTGGCGGCTTCGCCCGCGCCGAGCCAGGCGGAGTGGCCGATGTCGAAGTAGACCTTCGCGGCGGACGAGCCGGCCTTGAGCTTCTTGCCCGCGTACGCCATGGAGGCCCGCGTCTCGGCCTGCTGGGTGGCGTTCTGGCAGTTGGTCATGATCGGCAGCACGTCGGGTTCGAGGATGATCGACGCGGGCCGTCCGGCCAGGCCGGCCGCGATCTCGTCGATCCAGGCGCGGTAGGCGGTGTGGTTGGGCGCGCCACCGGTGGAGGCGCCGCTGCAGTCCCGGTTCGGGATGTTGTAGACCACCATGATGGGGATCTTCCCGGCGGTCGCGGCCGCGCCGACGTAGGCGCTGATCTCGCTCCGGATGGTGGCGGTGTTGGTGGTGGTGAACCAGCGCCCCTGCGGGACCGCGGCGACCCGGTCGCGGATCACGGCGGTCTTGCTGTCGTTCGGGTTGGCGGCGACCCAGCGGGCCGCGCTCGTCTGGGGATCCACGTAGAACACGGAATCCGCGGCGTTGGCCGCGGAGCTCGTGAGCACCGCGGCGCCCATGCCGAGTGCGGTGGCCGCCGCGATAACGGCCACCGTCAGGGGCCCTTTACGAAACATGAGGTCTCCATCCCTGAGAAGTGGGAGCGCTCCCACTAATCTGCAGGGATCTAATCACCTGATCGTAGGTACTAGAAGCCCCAGGGCAATATGGCGGAAGGTCCAACTTGAAACGCCCTGGCAACGCGCTCGTAACCGGTATCAGGCCGTCTGAAACTTTCACCCCGAAGCGCCCAGATAACGAGAAGCCGCGAAATATCCAGTAACGGAACGTGCCCAACCGGTTTCGCGAAGTGGCCCAGAGGCCGTACCCTCCCATAGTGACCTCTTGGGGGGTTTCTTACCGATGACAGCGATTGCGCGCCATCTCGCGCCATGCCCAGAGATGGCGGACCCCACCGACACGCGGGACACCGGACCGCGCCTCGGCTCACCCCTGTGGACCTACTTCACCGGGGTGATCACGATCGGGCTGACGGCGCTGGCCGTCGCGCAGATCCGGCTGGGCGTGCCCGAACTCGCCGGGCTCGCCGCGACCGCGCTGTTCTGGATCCTGGTCGTGCTGGTCGTCCTGGGCGAACTGCGCCCGGTCATGGTCAGCTCCTCCACCCTCGTCGGCGGCACCCCCACCTCGACCATGTTCACCTTCGCCGTCCTGATGCACCACGGCCTGTCCGCGGCCGTGCTGATGCAGGCGGTCGCGGTGGTCGTCAGCGGCCTGGTCCATCGCCGCTCCTGGCACCGCATCGCGTTCAACATCGCCCAGATCACCCTGGCCTGTACGGCCTCCGCCGTCGTCTTCGGGGCGTTCGGCATCCACCCCCGCCCGCTCGACACCTGGACCCCCGAGGGCACCGACATGCCGGCCATCGCGCTGGCCGGGCTCGCCTACTTCACCGTCCGGGGCCTGCTGGTCTGCAGCGCGGTCGCGCTGCACGAACGCAAATCGATCATCCGGGTGATCAAGGCTTCGATCGGCCCGCAGGCCCTCGTCTACGGCGCCCTGCTCGGCCTGGCCCCCCTGGTCGTGGTCGTGATGGAGCATTCCACCGGCCTGGTGCCGCTGTTTGTGGCCCCGCTGGCGGCCGTGTACTTCACCGCCACCCTGTCCATGCGCCGCGACCACCAGGCCATGCACGACGGCCTGACCGGGCTGCCCAACCGCAAGCTGCTGATCCTGCGCACCGAGGAGGCCCTGGCCGAGGCCAGGGAGGACGAACGGGTCGGCCTGTTCCTGCTCGACCTGGACCGGTTCAAGGAGGTCAACGACACCCTCGGCCACCCGGTCGGCGACCTGCTGCTCCAGATCGTGGCGCACCGCCTCACCCACAGCGTGCGCCCCGGCGACGTGGTGGCCCGGCTCGGCGGCGACGAGTTCGCCGTGCTGTTGCCCTCGATCCGGGACGGCCACGCCGCCAAGGAGGTCGCCTCCCGGCTGCGGGTGGCGCTGACCGAGCCGGTCCGCCTGGAGGGCATGACCTTCGACCTGGACGCCTCCATCGGCATCGCGCTCTTCCCGGATCACGCCCCCGACTTCGAGCTCCTGCTCCAGCGCTCCGACGTGGCGATGTACATGGCCAAGGAGGGCAGGACCGGGGTGGAGTTCTACGTGGCCGAGCGGGACCGGAACTCACCTGAGCGGCTCAGCCTCCTCGGCGACCTGCGCAGGGCCATCGACCGGGACGAGCTGGACCTGCACTACCAGCCGAAGGTCTCGCTGGCGGACGGCCGGGTGGAGGGCGTCGAGGCGCTGCTCCGCTGGTGGCATCCGGTGCGCGGGCCGATCTCCCCGGTCGAGTTCATCCCGCTGGCCGAGCAGTCGTACCTGATGCGGGAACTCACCCAGCACGTCATCGACAAGGCCATGAACCAGGCGGCCCGCTGGTGGCACGACGGCCTGGAGGTGCCGGTCTCGGTCAACGTCTCGGCCCGCGACCTGCTCGACTCCGGCCTGCCCGACCAGCTCTCCGCCGGTCTGGCCCGATTGTCGCTGCCGCCGAACGCCATCCACCTGGAGGTCACCGAGCGCATCCTGATGACCGACCAGGCCTACTCCGCCGACACCATCCGCACCCTGGCCGCCCTCGGCGTCCCGCTGGCCCTGGACGATTTCGGCACGGGCTACTCCACGCTGGTACGGCTCCAGCGCCTCCAGGTCGACGAAGTCAAAATAGACGCCTCTTTCGTACGAAAAATCGGCGAATCGCCGGACGATGAGCGGATTGTTCGCTCGATCATCGACCTGGTGCGCTCGCTCGGCCTGCGCGCGGTCGCCGAAGGCGTCGAATCCGCCGAGATCGCCACCCAGCTCCGCGCCATGGGCTGCGACGCGGGCCAGGGCTGGTGGCTGGCCGAACCAATGCCCGCCACCGAGGCCACCGTCTGGCTCAAGGCCCGCCTCCGGCTGCCCAGCCTGTCTCACGACTCACATATGGCCATGGACGGCACCGTCTAATTCTCCCGTAACCAACTGGCTAGGCCGCGCCTGTGTCTGGACTGAGGAACGCAGGTCGCGGAGCGGCCGGAGTGACGAGGGAAGACACAGGCTCCCCAGCGGCCAAGCCCGCCGATCCGGAGGATCGGCCATAAGCACAGCCCCTAGGATGGCTGTGTCCAGACTTCCATTCAGAAACGGGTTCGAGACTCATGTCCGCCATAACCCGCGATGAGGTCGCTCACCTCGCCCGGCTGTCCCGGCTGGCGCTGGCCGATGAGGAACTCGACCACTTCGCCGCCCAGCTCGACCAGATCGTCGGCGCGGTGGCCCGCGTCGCCGAGGTCGCCAGCGCCGACATCCCGCCGTCCTCGCACGCGCTCCCGCTGACCAACGTGTTCCGCCCCGACGAGGTGCGGCCCAGCCTCACCCCGCAGCAGGCGCTGTCCGGCGCGCCCGCCGTCCAGGACGACCGGTTCCGGGTGCCCAGGATCCTCGGGGAGGAAGCGTGAGCCTGATCCACAAGACGGCGGCGGAACTCGGCCGGCTGATCGCCACGGGGGAGACCTCGTCCGTCGAGGTCGCCCAGGCGCACCTGGACCGGATCGCGGCCGTCGAGCCCAAGGTCCACGCGTTCCTGCACGTCGACCCCGACGGGGTGCTGGCCCAGGCGCGCGCGGTGGACGAGCGGCTGGCGGCCGGGGAGCGGCTCGGCCCGCTGGCCGGGGTGCCGATCGCGCACAAGGACGTGTTCACCACCGCCGACATGCCGACCACGGCCGGTTCCAAGATCCTTGAGGGCTGGCGCCCGCCGTATGACGCGACCGTGACCCAGCGGCTGCGCGCGGCCGGGCTGGTCATCCTCGGCAAGACCAACCTGGACGAGTTCGCGATGGGCTCCTCCACCGAGAACTCCGCCTACGGTCCGACCCGCAACCCGTGGGACCTGACCAGGATCCCCGGCGGTTCGTCCGGCGGCGCGTCCGCGTCGGTGGCCGCCTACGAGGCGCCGCTGAGCACGGGCACCGACACCGGCGGCTCGATCCGGCAGCCGGCCGCGGTGACCGGCATCGTGGGCATGAAGCCCACCTACGGTGGTTCGTCGCGGTATGGGCTGATCGCCTTCGCGTCCTCGCTGGACACGCCCGGCCCGTTCGCCCGCAACGTGCTGGACGCGGCGCTGCTGCATGAGGCGTTCTCCGGGCACGACCCGATGGACTCGACCTCGATCGACGCGCCGGTGCCCCCGGTGGTCGAGGCCGCCAGGCAGGCGTCCGTGGACGGGCTGCGCATCGGCGTGGTCAAGGAGTTCGGCGGCGACGGCTACCAGCCCGGCGTGCTGGCCCGCTTCCAGGAGGCCGTGGACCTGCTGGAGTCGCTCGGCGCCAAGGTCGTCGAGGTGTCCTGCCCCTCGTTCACCTACGCGCTGCCCGCGTACTACCTGATCGCGCCGTCGGAGTGCTCCTCCAACCTGGCCCGCTTCGACGCGATGCGCTACGGGCTGCGGGTCGGCGACGACGGCACCCGCAGCGCCGAGGAGGTCATGGCGCTGACCCGGGCGGCCGGCTTCGGCCCCGAGGTCAAGCGGCGCATCATGCTCGGCACCTACGCGCTGTCCAGCGGCTACTACGACGCCTACTACGGCTCGGCCCAGAAGGTCCGCACCCTCATCGCCCGCGACTTCGAGGCCGCCTTCCACCAGGTGGACGTGCTGATCTCGCCGACCACGCCGACCACGGCGTTCCCGATCGGGGAGCGGGCCGACGACCCGATGGCCATGTACCTGGCCGACCTGTGCACCATTCCGTCCAACCTGGCGGGCAACGCGGCCATCTCGGTGCCGTGCGGCCGCGCCGACGAGGACGGGCTGCCGGTGGGCCTGCAGATCATGGCCCCGGTGCTGGGCGACGACCGCTGCTACCGGGTCGGCGCCGCTGTCGAGAAGGCGTTCGAGGACCGCTGGGGCGGCCCGCTGCTGAAGGAGGCTCCGGCCCTGTGACCGACACGCTGATGCCGTACGACGAGGCGCTGGCGCAGTTCGAGCCGGTGCTCGGCCTGGAGACGCACGTTGAGCTGGGCACCGTCTCGAAGATGTTCTGCGGCTGCCCGACCGCGTTCGGCGCCCCGCCGAACACCCACGTCTGCCCGGTCTGCCTGGCCCTGCCGGGTTCGCTGCCGACGGCCAACGAGATGGCGATCGAGTCGACGATCCGGATCGGCCTGGCGCTGAACTGCTCGATCGCCGGCTGGTGCAGGTTCGCCCGGAAGAACTACTTCTACCCGGACATGCCGAAGAACTACCAGATCAGCCAGTACGACGAGCCGCTCTGCTTCGACGGCTACCTCGACGTCGAGGTGGACGGCCGCACCGTCCGCATCGAGATCGAGCGGGTGCACCTGGAGGAGGACACCGGCAAGTCCACCCACGTGGGCGGCGCGACCGGCCGGATCCAGGGCGCGGACTACTCGATCGTGGACTACAACCGGGCCGGCATCCCGCTGGTCGAGATCGTCACCAAGCCGATCCCCGGCACCGACCGGCTCGCCCCCGAGGTCGCGCGCGCGTACGCGACCGAGCTCCGCGAGGTGATGCGCTCACTGGGCGTCTCCGACGTGCGGATGGAGGAGGGCTCGATGCGCTGCGACGTCAACGTCTCGCTGATGCCGCGCGGCGCCACCGAGTGGGGGACCAGGACCGAGACCAAGAACGTCAACTCGCTGCGCAGCGTGGAGCGTTCGGTCCGGAGCGAGATCGAGCGGCAGGCCGCGATCCTGGCGGACGGCGGCCGGATCGTCCAGGAGACCCGCCACTTCCACGAGGACACCGGCCTGACCACGTCCGGGCGCTCCAAGGAGGAGGCGCAGGACTACCGCTACTTCCCCGAGCCCGACCTGGTGCCGATCGAGCCCGACCCGGAGTGGGTGGCCCGGCTCAAGGCCGAACTGCCCGAGCTCCCCTCGGTCCGGCGCCGCCGGCTCCAGGCCGACTGGGGCGTGTCCGACCTGGACATGGCCGCCATGCACAACGCGGACGCGTTCGTCCTGGTCGAGGCCACGGTGGCGGCCGGCGCTCCGGCGGCGGACGCCCGCAAGTGGTGGATGGGCGAGCTGGCCCGCCGCGCCAACGAGGCGGGCACCACGCTGGCCGCCCTGCCGATCACCCCCGCCCAGATCGCCCGGGTGACCGAGCTGGTCGCCTCCGGCGCGCTCAACGACAAGCTGGCCCGCCAGGTGCTGGAGGGCGTGCTGGCCGGGGAGGGCTCCCCGGACGACGTGGTGGCGGCCCGCGGCCTGCAGATCGTGAACGACGACGGTGAGCTGTCGGCGATCATCGACCAGGTCATCGCGGCCAACGCCGACGCGGCCGACAAGATCCGCGGCGGCAAGATCGCGGCGGTGGGCGCGCTGGTCGGCGGGGTCATGAAGGCCAGCCGCGGCAAGGCCGACGCCGGCCGGGCTCGCCAGCTGATCCTGGACAAGCTCGGCGTGACCGAATAGCCGAAGGTCAGGCTCGCCCGCTCCCGGCGGGCGAGCCGAACGCCCGCTCGTCATTGGTGGGACTTGACGAGAGGGATGACAACTTGAAGGACTTGAATTAGTGACATATTCAGAAGTGAGTGCTTTAGGGTTAACTGAAGGGTGATTCCCCTGAGCCGGAGGAGAGCGAGGCGTGCGGAACGCCGGAGCGTCCATCGACCCGCCGACGGACCCGGTCGCGTCGGCAGCTCCGCCCGTTCCCCGTCGGCGACGGCAGCAGATGCGCGCCGCCCCGACCGGCCCGACCTTCCTGCCGCCCGGCGTCTCCTCGGACATCTTCGGTAGCCGCCCGCTCACCGCGCCGACCACCACCCAGGAAAGCCAGCTCCCGCCGCCGCTGACGGTCGAGCCGTGGCCGATGGCGGGGACCAAGCCCGGCGCGGCGCTCTCCCCCGAGCTGGTGCCGGAACCCGAGGACCCGCACCTGCGCTGGGGCCGCCTGCTGGCGATCACCCTGCTCATCATGGTCCTGCTGGTCTACCTGGTCCCGGCCGGTTTCATGACCGGCGGCATCCTGCCGGGGACCACCATCCTCGGCGTGGACCTGGGCGGGCTCAGCCCGCCCGAGGCGGAGAGCCGATTACGGGCCAGGATGGCCGGCCACATCGCCACCGCGATCGTGATCAAGCAGGGCCAGCATCGGGTCAGCCTCAACCCCGACGACAGCGGCCTGTCCCTGGACGTGCCCGCGACGATCCAGTCGGCCCCGGCGGGCTTCCCCAGCCCCTTCGAGGTGTGGCAGGGGCTGACCGGCCACCGCGAGATCGAGCCGGTGATCGCCGTCGACCGCGCCAAGCTGCTCAACGTGATCTCCACCAGCGTGGGGCGGGAGCTGGAGAAGAAGATGGTCGAGGGCGGGGTGCGGTTCGACGGCACCCGCCCGGTCGCGATCGAACCCGAGGCGGGGGTCGCCCTCGACATCGAGGAGATCGCCGCCGACGTGCACAAGGCGTACCTCACCTCGGATCTGATGGTCGAGGTGGAACCCCGGCAGGTCCGGCCGACCGTGACCAAGTCGGGGGTGAACGAGGCGGTCGCCTGGGCCAAGCGGGCGGTGGCCAAGCCGCTGACGCTGGTGACCAAGGATGCGGAGGTCAGGCTGACGCCGGAGGCCGTGGCCGCTCATCTGATCTTCTACGCGGACGGGTCCGGCGGCCTGGACGCGCGGTTCGACGCCGCGGCGGCCGTCCGCGGGCTCCCGCTGGTCCCGCCCGAGCTCGCCCCCAGGGACGCCACCTTCAGCACCGCCGGCGAGCGTCCCGTCCTGGTGAAGGCCAAGCCCGGCCGGGCCGTGGACGTCATCGAACTGGGCACTGCGGTGATCAAGGCGATCGGCGCGGGCGGCAGCCACCGGGTGAGCGTCCCGCTGACCGTCGCGCGGCCCGCGCTGAGCGACGACGAGGCGGCCACCCTCGGCGTCACCGAGCAGATCAGCGCCCGCTCCGCCGCGTACCCGTGCTGCCAGCCCCGGGTGAGCAACATCCAGACCGTGGCCCGCCTGCTCGACGGCCGGGTGGTCAAACCGGGCGAGACGTTCTCGCTGAACGCCGCCACCGGCCGCCGCGAGGGCGTCGCCGGCTACAGCGGCTCGGTCGAGGCGGTCGACGTGCGCGGCAAGCGCGGCCAGGACGTGGCCGGCATCTCCCAGTTCGCCACCGCCATGTACCAGGCCGTCCTGTACGCCGGTCTGGAAACCGTGGAGGCCACCCCGCACGAGACCTTCGTCCCCCAGTACCCGCCCGGCCTGGAGGTCGCCATCTCCTACCCCGGCCCCGACCTGCGCTGGCGCAACGACTCCCCGTACGGCGTGCTGATCCGCGCCACCGCCACCGGCACCGCGGTCACGGTCGCGCTCTGGAGCACCGCCCACCACGACGTCGAGGTCAAGCAGTCCGGCCGGACCAAGGTCGTCCCCGCGACCACCACCATCGGCCCGGCCGAGAACTGCGCGCCGATCACCGGCGTGGACGGCTTCACCATCAGGACCACCCGGACCAGCACGCCCGTCGACGGCGGCGACGCCAAGACCGAGACGATCACCACCACCTACCGGCCACAGGGGGCGGTGGTCTGCCCCCCGGCGGCGGAGTGATCAGTCGGTCGGGATGACCAGGATGCGGTCGTCGCCCTCGCGGGACGAGCCGCGCCCGTCCAGGTTGCTGGTCGAGGCCCACAGCAGCCCGTCCGGCGCGGTGGCCACGGCGCGCATCCGGCCGAACTCGTCCACGTAGCGGGCCACCGGCTTCCCGGCCGTGCCCTGGTCGGTCACCGGGACCTGCCACAGCCGCTGGCCGCGCAGCGCCGCCGCCCAGAGCGAGCCGTCCGCGTACGCGAGCCCGGACGGCGACGCCTCGTCGGTGGACCATGTCACGATCGGGTTGGCGTAGCGGTTGTCGTCGGAGACCCCCTCGACCTCCGGCCAGCCGTAGTTCACGCCCGGCTTGATGAGGTTGATCTCGTCGTAGGTGTTCTGGCCGAACTCGGTGGCGTACATGTTGTCCGCGTTGTCCCAGGCCATGCCCTGCACGTTCCGGTGCCCCATGCTCCAGACCAGGGTGCCGTACGGGTTGCCGGGGGCGGGGGTGCCCTGCATGGTCATGCGCAGGATCTTGCCGCCGAGTGACGCCTTGTCCTGGGAGAGGCCGCGGTCGCCGACCTCGCCGGTGGCGGCGTACAGGAAGCCGTCGGGGCCGAACTCCAGGCGGCCGCCGTTGTGGTTGCCGCCCTTGGGGATGCCGGTGACGATGGCGACCGGGTCGCCGAGCTGCTGGTCGTAGGGGGCGCGCACGATCCGGTTGTCGTCACCCGCGGTGAAGTACAGGAAGACATAGTGATCTTCCGCGAATGTCGGGGACACCGCGACGCCCAGCAGGCCGCCCTCGCCGCCGGCGGCCACCCCTTCGATCGTGGCCACCACGCTCGTCTGGCCCTGCGCGCTCACCCGCAGCAGCCGTCCGGAGTTCCGCTCCGTCACCAGCGCGTCCCCGCCCGGCAGGAACGCGATCGCCCACGGCACCTCAAGCCCCTGCACCAGCGTGTGCGGCGGCCCGGCCGGCGGTACCGGGGTCACGCTCGCCAGCGTCGGCGTCGGCGGCCCCGCGCCGCCGGGGTCGCTCGCGGTGTCCACCGCGGGCGCGGCCGAACACCCCGCCACCAGCAGCGCCGCGCCAATCCAGCTCAGTTTCATGATTGCCACCCTCCTGTTCCTCCCCATACTGGCTTCTTCGGCGAAAGGTTCCCTAAGGTTGTCAGCTGTGAAGATCTGGATCGCCCCCCAGGCGGCCGCGGCAATACCGTCCGACCTGCCCGATATCGAATTCGCCGTGTATGACGGCACCACCGAGCCGCCGGGCGTCGAGGACGTCGACGTCTGGGTGCCGACACTCATGCCCGTGCCCGAGATCCCCGAACTGCTGTCACGGATGAAACGGCTGCGGCTGATTCAGACGGTGACGGCGGGCGTCGAGCCGTACCGGCCGCATGTGCCTGAGGGCGTGGTGCTGTGCAACGCGCGCGGCGTGCACGACGCCGGGACCGCGGAATGGGCGGTCGGCGCGATGATCTCGGTGCTCCGCGAGTTCCCCGGGTTCACCGCCGACCAACTGGCCGGCCAGTGGCGCTACCACCACACCGGCGTGCTCGCCGACTCCACCGTGCTGATCGTCGGGTACGGCTCGATCGGCGAGGCGCTCGAACGCCGCCTGGCCGGGTTCGAGGTGAACGTGGTCCGGGTGGCCAGAACCGTCAGGGACGGCGTGCACGCCGAGGCCGACCTGCCGGCCCTGCTGCCGGAGGCCGACGTGGTGGTGCTGCTGGTGCCCGCCACCCAGGCCACCGCCGGCTTCGTGGACGCCGACTTCCTGGCCAGGATGAAGG
This sequence comes from Acrocarpospora corrugata, assembly GCF_009687845.1. Classification (GTDB taxonomy): domain Bacteria; phylum Actinomycetota; class Actinomycetes; order Streptosporangiales; family Streptosporangiaceae; genus Acrocarpospora; species Acrocarpospora corrugata. Next base: position 97,825 of record NZ_BLAD01000042.1, on the reverse strand, counting down.
ACGGCGCGGTCCTGGTGAACGCCGCGCGCGGCTCGGTCGTGGACACGACGGCCCTGGTCGCAGAGCTGAACTCGGGGCGGCTGCGGGCCGCCGTGGACGTCACCGACCCGGAACCGCTGCCGCCGGGGCACCCGCTCTGGTCCGCGCCCGGCCTGTTCCTCACCCCGCACGTGGCCGGCAGCACGCCCGCCTCCACCCGGCGGGCGATCGAGCTGGTCCGCGCCCAACTGCTCCGCTTCCGCGCCGGTGAGCCGCTGGTCAACGTGATCAGCGGGGTGTACTGACTTCGGTTACTGAACGCGCCGTCTAGTGAAGATGGATCCGGACCGTGCCTGGCCCGTGACCTCTGGTCCGTAGCGTTACCTAACGCGCGGATCCCTGTTATCAGATCGGTGACGACTGGGCCATTGGCCTGAAGTCAAGAGCTGCCGCCGCGCAAACTGACGATGTGACCGGATGTAAAGGGCGACGAGCGTGAACGGCAGGAGGGACCCGAGGGTCTCGCTGATCGCCGCGGCCGGGCTCGGCGCGGCGGTGATCGCCGGTGCCCTCATCGCGGGTGGCTCCGACACCGCGGTGACGGCCGTGGCCGGCCTGGTGACCGGGCTGCTCGCCGCCGTCTCGCTGGTGGTGGCCTCGACCAGGAACGCCTCCGCGCACCGGCGCGAGGCGGTCGCCTGGCGCTGGCTCGCCGGGGGCGCGCTCACCTGGCTGTTCGGCATCGGGGTCCGCCCGGTGGCGGCCGGCACCGCGTTCGTGCTCACCTTCGCCGACCTGCTGATGCTGGTCGGCTCGCTGCTGCTGATGATCGGCTGCTGGCTGACCGCGGTGCCGCCGCCGCAGCGCCGGGGCGTGTTCCGGCAGGCCACCGAGGCCTACCTGGGCGCGGCCTCGATCTTCGCGATCACCTGGGCGGTGCTGCTCGGGCCGATGGCCGCGCAGGCCGAGGACACCGGCGCGTTCTACTCCACGCTGGCGCTGCCGGTGCTCTGCCTGCTGGCCGCCTGCGCGGTCGCGCCCAAGGTGGCGATCTCCCGGGCGGCCAACCGGGCGGTCGGGCTGGCCGGGCTGCTGGTGCTGTCCGCGATCACGCTGGCCGAGCTGGCCACCGCCGTCACCCGGCTGAACGGCGAGCAGTCGCCGACCATGGTGGCCGGTCTGGTCGCCCCGGCCGCGTTCCTGCTGCTGGCGGTCGCGCCGTGGATCGAGGAGGGCTCCCGGGGCCGGGTGCCCGCCCGGCTGCGGGCCGCCGCGACGCCGCTGCCGGTGGTGGCGGCCACGCCGTACGCGCTGGTGGCCGCGGCGACCGTGGTGGTCGGGGCCGACGCGTTCGCCGGCGGGCCCGCGCTCACCATCGTGGTGGTCTCGGTGCTGGCCGTGCTGCTGGTCCGGCTGACCGGGCTGATGCTGGCCGCGGACGGCCTGCGCAACCAGATGGCGATCAGCGAACGCCAGCTGCACCAGCTGGCCGCCGACACCGGCGACGTGGTGCTGATGTGCGACCACGAGGGCACCGTGCAGGAGATCAGCGCGGGCGTCGAGGAGACCTACGGCTACGACCCGGTCGAGCTCACCGGCAAGTCGATCTTCGACTACCTGCACCCGGAGGACGTGCCCGGCATCCAGGCCCAGCTCCGCCGCATGATCGAGGACGAGAGCCCGCAGCGGTACGGCACCTGCCGGATCGAATGCCGGGTCCGCGCCGCCGACGGCACCTGGCGGCCCACCGAGTCGGTGGCCACCCGGCACGTCCGGCGCGAGGACCTGGTCCTGGTCACCACCAGGGACGTCAGCGACCAGGTCGCGCTGCGCAACCAGGTCACCCACCTGACCTTCCACGACGGCGTGACCGGCCTGCCCAACCGGGCCTACTTCGAGGAGCGCACCCGCGAGGTGCTGCCCCGGGCCAGCCGCCCGGCCGTGATCTTCCTGGACCTGGACGGCTTCACCGGCGTGAACGATTCAGTCGGCCACGCCAGCGGGGACTACCTGCTCGGGCAGGCCGCCCGGCGGTTGCGCGCCGCGGTTCGAGCGGACGACACGCTCGCGCGCTGGGGCGGTGACGAGTTCGCGGTGCTGCTGGAGTCCGGCGGCGACGCGCAGCTCGCGGTGGACCTGGCCGAGCGGCTGGTCCGCGCGGTGTCGTCTGAGCCGTTCCGGGTGGCCGACCGGGACATCGCGCTGACCGCCAGCGTGGGCGTCGCGTTCGCCGAGGACGAGACCTCGCCGGGGGATCTGCTGCGCAACGCCGACGTGGCGATGGCGCGGGCCAAGGGGCTCGGCGGGCGGCGGGTGGAGGTGTTCGCGGCGCACATGCACGCGGATGCCGTACGCCGCCTGGAGATCGCCGCCGACCTGCAGCGGGCGCTGCTCGAGCAGCAGTTCGTGATCGAGTACCAGCCGATCGTGGACCTGGCAGGGAACCGGGTGACCGCGGTGGAGGCGCTGGTGCGCTGGTGCCGCGGCGGCACGTTCGTCCCGCCGGAGCAGTTCCTGGACGCGGCCGAGGACACCGGCCTGATCGTGCCGCTGAGCGAGTGGATCCTGACCGAGGCGTGCCGCGAGGTGGCCGCCTGGCGGGCCTCCTCGTGGGACATCGGCCTGGCGCTCAACCTGTCCAAGCGGCAGATCACCGCGCCCGGTTTCGTGCAGACCATCTCGGCGGCGCTGGCCGACAGCGGCCTGCCGCCGAGCGCGCTCACCCTTGAGGTGATCGAGGAGATGCTGGTCGAGGACGCCGGGGACACCGTCGACAAGCTGTCGGAGCTGCGCGAGCTCGGGGTGCGGCTGGCCATCGACGACTTCGGCACCGGCTACGCCTCGCTGGCGTTCCTCAGGCAGCTCCCGGTGGACATGATCAAGATTGACCCGTCGTTCGTCTCCGGCCTCGGCCTGGACGAGACGCTCACCCTGCTGACCCGGACCATCGTGCGACTCGGCCACGACCTCGGTTTGACCGTGGTCGCCGAGGGCATCGAGCGCCCCGAGCAGCTGGAACTCCTCCGGGAGATGGGCTGCAGCCGGGGCCAGGGTTATCTGGTGGCCCGGCCCATGGGCGCCCAAGGTGTGGACTCGCTGATGCGGACCAACCTCACCAGCCTCCAGAACACCGCGTGACATTGGCCGCGCCTTCGGCACGGCGCGCTTGGCCGATGCGTTGTTTCGTATGGTGAGATTGTTGTCCCACATGATTTGACGCAGCGGCCATGGATCGGCCAAGGTGGAGCCATGCATTCCGGTGGGATTCTCGTAGTACTTCGCAGGCGCGCAGCCTGACGAGGTCCGAAGTCCTGCGCGCCGCCCCAGCTCCGCCCAGCGGACGGGGCATTTTTTATGCCCAGCCATCACACCACACACGCTCAGCCACATGAGGAACGAGCCGATGACCGAACAGATGACAGGTGCCCAGGCCCTGGTGCGGGCACTGGAGAACGTCGGGGTCGACACGGTGTTCGGGATTCCAGGCGGCGCCATCCTGCCCGCCTACGATCCCCTCTACGACTCGACCAAGGTCCGGCATGTGCTCGTCCGGCACGAGCAGGGCGCCGGCCACGCCGCCGAAGGCTACGCGCAGGCCACCGGCCGGGTGGGCGTCTGCATGGCGACCAGCGGTCCGGGCGCGACCAACCTGGTCACCCCGATCGCGGACGCGTACATGGACTCGGTGCCGATCGTCGCCATCACCGGCCAGGTCGCGTCGGCCTCGATCGGGACGGACGCCTTTCAGGAGGCGGACATCTCCGGCATCACCATGCCGATCACCAAGCACAACTTCCTGGTCACCGACGCGGCCGACATCCCCAGGACGATCGTGGAGGCCTTCCACATCGCCTCGACCGGCCGCCCCGGCCCGGTGCTGGTGGACATCTCCAAGGACGCACTCCAGGCCATGACCACCTTCGTCTGGCCGGTCACCATGCTGCTGCCGGGCTACCGCCCGGTCACCCGCCCGCACTCCAAGCAGATCCGCGAGGCGGCCCGGCTGATCGCCGAAGCCCACCGCCCGGTGCTGTACGTCGGCGGCGGCGTGCACAAGGCCCGCGCCGCCACCCAGCTGCGCGAACTGGCCGAGCTGACCGGCATCCCGGTCATCACCACCCTGACCGCCCGCGGCAGCTTCCCCGACAGCCACCCGCAGCACCTGGGCATGCCCGGCATGCACGGCACGGTCGCCGCGGTCGGCTCGCTCCAGCGCAGCGACCTGATCATCGCGCTCGGCGCCCGCTTCGACGACCGGGTCACCGGCCGGCTGGACACCTTCGCGCCGCACGCGAAGATCGTGCACGCGGACATCGACCCGGCCGAGATCTCCAAGAACCGGCACGCGGACGTGCCGATCGTCGGCGACTGCCGGGAGGTCCTCACCGACCTGATCGCGGCGGTCAAGGCGGAGGGCCGCAAGGGCGACTACGCCCAGTGGTGGCAGGCGCTGAACGCGCTCAAGCAGACGTACGCGCTGGGCTACGAGACGTTCGAGGACGGCTCGCTGGCCCCGCAGTACGTGCTGGAGCGGCTCAGCTCCATCGTCGGGCCGGACGCGTACTACGTGGCCGGGGTCGGCCAGCACCAGATGTGGGCCGCCCAGTTCATCGGCTACGAGAACCCGGGCACGTTCATCAACTCCGGCGGCCTGGGCACCATGGGCTTCGCGGTGCCGGCCGCGATGGGCGTCAAGATGGGCGCCCCGGACAGCGTGGTCTGGGCCATCGACGGGGACGGCTGCTTCCAGATGACCAACCAGGAGCTGGCCACCTGCGCCCTGGAAGGTGTGCCGATCAAGGTCGCGGTGATCAACAACGGTAACCTCGGCATGGTCCGCCAGTGGCAGACGCTCTTCTACGACCAGCGGTACTCCAACACGAACCTGCAGTCGACGCGCCGGATCCCGGACTTCGTGAAGCTCGCGGAGGCGTATGGTTGCGTCGGTCTGCGGTGCGAGCGGCCCGAGGACGTGGACGCCACCATCCAGAAGGCGATGGAGATCAACGACGCCCCGGTGGTGGTCGACTTCGTCGTCCACGAGGACGCCATGGTGTGGCCGATGGTCGCCGCAGGAACCAGCAACGACGAGATCAAGTATGCCCGTGACATGGCGCCGAAGTGGGAGCACGAGGACTGATGAGCCGCCACACCCTCTCCGTTCTGGTGGAGAACAAGCCCGGCGTGCTGGCCCGGGTGTCCGCGCTGTTCAGCCGCCGCGGGTTCAACATCGACTCGCTGGCCGTCGGGCCCACCGAGCACAGCGACATCTCCCGGATGACCATCGTGGTCAACGTGGAGGAACTCCCGCTTGAGCAGGTCACCAAACAGCTCAACAAGCTGGTGAACGTGCTCAAGATCGTCGAACTGGACACCACCCAGTCCGTGCAGCGCGAGCTCATGCTGATCAAGGTCAGGGCGGACGCGGACTCCCGCAGCCACGTCCTGGAACTGGTCAACCTGTTCCGCGCGCGCTGCGTCGACGTCGCGCCGGACGCGGTCACCATCGAGGTCACCGGCACGGCGGACAAGCTGGAGGCGTTCGTCCGCGTGCTGGAGCCGTTCGGCATCAAGGAACTCGTGCAGTCGGGCATGGTGGCCATCGGCCGCGGTGCCCGCTCCATCACCGACCGCTCGCTCCGGGCGCTCGACCGGACCGCCTAAGAGAACCCTGAAAGGTTTATCCAAGTGACTGAGATCTTCTACGACAACGACGCGGACCTGTCGATCATCCAGGGCCGGCACGTCGCCGTCCTCGGGTACGGCAGCCAGGGCCACGCCCACGCGCTCAGCCTGCGCGACTCGGGCGTGGACGTCCGCGTCGGCCTGCCCGAGGGCTCCAAGAGCCGGGAGAAGGCCGAGAACGACGGCCTCCGCGTGCTCACCCCCGGCGAGGCCGTCGAAGAGGCCGACCTCACGATGATCCTGGCGCCGGACCACATCCAGCGCCACCTGTACGCCGAGCACGTCGCCCCCAACCTGGTCCAGGGCGACGCCCTCTTCTTCGGCCACGGCCTCAACATCCGGTACGGCCTGATCGAGGCCCCCGAGGGCGTCGACGTCGCCATGGTCGCCCCGAAGGGCCCGGGCCACCTGGTCCGCCGCCAGTACTCGGCCGGCCGCGGCGTGCCCTGCCTGGTCGCCGTCGAGAAGGACGCCAGCGGCGCCGCCTGGCAGCTGGCCCTGTCCTACGCCAAGGGCATCGGCGGCACCCGGGCCGGCGCGCTCAAGACCACCTTCACCGAGGAGACCGAGACCGACCTGTTCGGCGAGCAGGCCGTGCTCTGCGGCGGCGTGTCCGAGCTGATCAAGGCGGGCTTCGAGACCCTGATCGAGGCGGGCTACCAGCCCGAGGTCGCCTACTTCGAGTGCCTGCACGAGATGAAGCTGATCGTCGACCTGATGTACGAGGGCGGCATCCACAAGATGTACTGGTCGGTCTCCGACACCGCCGAGTACGGCGGCTACAGCCGCGGCACCCGCCTGATCAACGCGGACACCAAGAAGGAGATGCGCAAGATCCTCGACGAGATCCAGTCCGGCGAGTTCGCGCGCGAGCTGGTGGCCGAGTTCGACGGCGGCCAGGTCCAGTTCAACAAGTACCGCGAGGAGCTGGCCGAGCACCCGATCGAGAAGACCGGCGCCAAGCTCCGCCCGATGATGAGCTGGCTCCAGAACGAGCAGTGACATTGGCCGATCCTTCGGATCGGCGGGCTTGGCCGCTCCTTAGCCTGTGTCTTCCCTCGTCACTCCGGCCGCTCCGCGACCTGCGTTCCTCAGTCCAGACACAGGCGCGGCCAAGCCGGGGCCAAAGGGGGAGTCGGAAAGATTGATTGCGGCGTCACTCCTTGTGGGGTGGCGCCGTTTTCTTTAGGCGGGGGCGGAGACCAGGAAGGCGCAGTCGCCGAAGGCGATCTCGTCGCCGGTGCGGACCCGGGCCGGGCCGACCAGGCGCCAGCCGTTGAGGCGGGTGCCGTTGAGTGAGCCGAGGTCGACCAGGAGCCAGTAGTCCTCTTCGCGGCGGAGTTCGGCGTGGACGCGGGAGACGGTCAGGTCGGACAGGACGAGGTCGCAGGAGGAGCCCCGGCCGACCACGTAGCGGATTCTGCTGTCGGGCGGGAGCGCCAGGCGCGGGAGGCGCGGGCGGCGCCAGGCGCTCTGCAGCCGGGAGGTGAAGTCGGAGGCGGACGCGACGGCCTCGGTGATCCGGCGTCGCCAGCGGCCGCGGTGCGGCAGGTCCGCGATGAGTTCGTCCAGCTCGTCGCGGCTGCGGGCGCGCAGGGCCTGATCCACCCGCCCGACGAAGGTCTCCATCGACAAGCGGCCTTCGGCGGCCCGGTCGCGAAGCTCGTTGAGCGCGCGATCGCGGTCCCCATCCGAGGCGCGTACGGGTGGCTGCGAGCTCATGTCTGGAGTATCCGCTTTCCAGATCTCTGGTGTCCAGATTGCCGAGAACATGACTCTACCGGCCCGCGCTGCCACGCGGGCCGGTAGAGGCGTTTACGGCCTGCCGAAGTCCTGAGTCCAGTACGGACCGCCGGCGGCGACGTACCCGACGCCGATCTGGGTGTAGTCGCAGTTGAGGATGTTCTGCCGGTGGCCGGGGCTGCCCATCCAGTCCTTCATCACGGACTCGGCCGTGCGCTGACCCTGGGCGATGTTCTCGCCGATGGAGGAGAAGGAGTAGCCGGTGGCCTTGATCCGGTCGTCGAACCCGCGCCCGTCCTGGGAGTCGTGGTCGAAGTAGTTCTTGGCGGACATGTCGGCCGAGTGACCGAGGGCGGCCTTGTGCAGGCGCGCCTCGTGCACGAGCGGCTTGCAGCCGGCCTTGGCGCGTTCGGCGTTGGTCAGCCGGACGACCTCGTTCTCGATCGCGGTGCCGACGCCGGTCCCGCCGCCGCCCGCGCCCGGGTTCTCGGTGGGGGTCGGCGTGGGGGTGGGCTTGGGCGCCGCGGGGCACCTGACCCGGACCTTCCTGGAGACCGCGACGTGGCCGGCCGAGTCGGTGGCCGTGGTGTAGAACACGCCGGGGGCGCAGTTCGCGGTGCTGGTCGTGGTCAGGCGCGCGTTGCGGACGATCCGCGAGCCGCTCTTGACGACCCGGTCAGGACCGAGGACGGACTTCTTGATCCGGATGCGGAGGCGGGCCTCCTTGGTGCATCCGGCTCGGGACACGCTCGCGCGGAGGCGTCCAGCCGAGGTCAGGACCGGCTTCGCCGCCGCGACCCGACAGCGCGCGACTATCGATGCCGCGGTCGCCGACCCAGAGGAGGTTCCCGCCGAAGATCCAGAGGATCCGGACTCGGCCGACAGTCCGGCCGCGGCGGCGACGGGAGAGGCGGCGGGGAGGGGGGTCGTGCCACAGCCGACGGCGACGATCGCGGTCAGGCAGAGGAGCGCTCGCAGGGGTTTGTTCATGCTTCCTTCCAGGTGGAGGGGTTAGACGCTGGATGGAAATCAGCATTATGGTCCCCCTTCAACCCGGAATACCGAGTAATCGACCCTTTTGTCGTGGGATCGGAAGATCGGTAGAGCCGTCAGCCCTGATGGCTACGTTCCATCCGCGCAAGTGTGATCCTCGTCACATCGATTTGCTTCGGGCATACTGAGTATGCATACTCAGTATCTATGTCGATCCGCCACGGCCTGCTCGCCCTGCTCAGCCAGGGGGCGCGATACGGCTACCAGCTGCGCGCCGAATTCGAGGCTTCCACGGGGGCGACCTGGCCGCTCAACATCGGCCAGGTCTACACGACGCTGGCCCGGATGGAGCGCGACGGCCTGGTGGCCCCCGGCGAGCAGGACGAGCAGGGCCGGGTGGTCTACGCCATCACCGAACCCGGCCGGTCGGAACTGGAGCGCTGGTTCAGCACCCCCATCGCCCAGTCCGACCGGCCGCGCGACGAACTGGTGATCAAACTCGCGATGGCGGTGACCGCCCCCGGCGTGGACGTGCGCGGCGTGGTGCAGGCCCAGCGCTCGGCCACCATGCGCACCCTGCAGTCCCTGACCAGGGCCAAACGCGGCGCGGAACTGCCGCAGCGCCTGGTCTACGACTCGATGATCTTTCAGGCCGAGGCCGAGCAGCGCTGGCTCGACCACTGCGAAGCCGTTCTCGGCGCGTCCCCCCAGGAGTCTCGATGAGCACAGCACCGGTGTCCCGCCTGACCGAGGTCACCAAAGTCCACGGCACGGGGGAGCAGGCGGTCTCCGCCCTGCGCGGGGTGAGCCTGGAGGTCGCGGCCGGGGAGCTGGTCGCGGTCATGGGTCCGTCGGGGTCCGGCAAGTCGACCCTGCTCAACCTGGCCGGCGGGCTCGAACGCGCCACCTCCGGCACGGCCGAGCTCGGCGGCGTCCGGCTGGACGGGCTGTCCGCGCGGGAGCTCGCCGCTCTGCGCCGCAGGCACGCGGGTTACGTGTCCAGGATCTCAACCTGATTCCCTCGCTGACCGCGATCGAGAACGTGATGCTCCCGCGTGAGCTGGACGGAGTCCGTACCAGACAGGCGCGGGCCGAGGCCGGGACGGTGCTGGGCGAGGTCGGGCTGGCGGACGCCGGGGACCGGTTCCCCGAGGAGCTGTCCGGCGGCCAGCGGCAGCGGGTGGCCATCGCCCGCGCGCTCGTCGGCGGGCGTTCCCTGCTGCTGGCCGACGAGCCCACAGGCGCGCTCGACACCCCGACCGGCGACGCGGTCCTGCAGCTGCTGCGCGAGCGCTGCGAGGCCGGCGCCGCCGTGCTGCTGGTCACCCACGAGTCCCGGTACGCGGCCTGGGCCGACCGGGTCGTGTTCCTGCGCGACGGCAGGATCGCCGACACCGCCGAGCCGCTGGTGAGCGCCCGATGAGCGCCTTGCGCGCGATGCTGCGCCTGTCCCGCCGCGACCTGTGGCGGGACCGGGGCCGCAGCTCGCTGATCTTCCTGATGATCGCGGTGCCGGTGGCCCTGGTGAGCCCGACGCCCAGATCGCGGCGGCGGCCGGTGGCCGGGTCACCCGGATCACCTCGGGCGAGCAGCTCGTGGACATCGCCGGCGCGAGAAAGTGGATCTACGCCTACGAGATCGACTCCCGCGACTCGCTCACCGAGGGAATCTACGTCCGGGTGTCCGGGCGGATGCCCGCCGACGCGGGCGAGACGGCCGTCTCCGTCGCGCTGGCCGAACTGGCGCCGATCGGCTCGACGATCCGGATTCGCTGGCCGCCCGGCGGGTCCGCGTGGTCGGCGTGGCCGAGTCGATCAGGAACATGACGCCGATGGACGCGATGATCACGCTGCCCGGAACCGCCGGCCCTGGCTCGCCGCCCGCGCTGGTGCCGGAACCCGCGGACGGGGCCGCGCCCGGCCCTGCCGCGCCCGTGCGGGTGCACGAGGTCCAGTGGCTCGTCGACACGCCCGCGCCGGTCGGCTGGGATCAGGTCCAGCGGCTGAACCGGGAAGGGCTGGTGGTGCGTTCCCGCGCCGTCGCCGCCGACCCGCCGGACGTGCCCAGCGTGTACCCGCGGCCCACCGAGTTCGACGCGGGGACGACCAGCGGCCTGCTCGGCATCCTGCTGATCGTGCTGGAGGTGGTGCTGCTGGCCGGGCCCGCGTTCGCGGTGGGGCTGCGCCGCCGCAGGCGTGAGCTCGGCCTGCTGGCCGCGCAGGGCGCGGAGGCCGGGCACCTGCGCGCCCTGACGCTGGCCGACGGGCTGCTGCTCGGCGGCCTGGCCGCCCCTTGCCGGGGTGCCGGTGGGCATCGGCGTCGCCGCGGTGACGGTGTACCGCGCCAACCAGCCGGTCCCGGTCTACGGGCCGTTCGACGTGCCGGGCTGGCCGCTGGCCGGGGTGGCGGCGCTGGCCCTGGCCAGCGGGCTGCTGGCCGCGCTGACTCCGGCCGTCCAGGCAGGTCGGGCCGAGGTGGCCGCCGTGCTGGCCGGGCGCAGGGACCGGGTCAGGGACCGCGCGGGCCTGCCCGTGTTCGGCCTGGTCCTGGTGGTGGCCGGAGTCGCCTGCTGCGGGATCGTCACGCGTCTGATGGGGAGCCCGTCGGTCGCGATGCTGGCACTCGTCTTCGGCGTGCTGGTGCTGGTGCTCGGGCTGGTCGCGCTGACCCCGCTGCTGGTCCGGGTGGCCGGCCGGACCCGCGCCTGGCTGCCGCTGCCGCTCCGGCTCGCCGCCAGGGACGCCGCCCGCAACCGCGGCCGCACCTCGCCCGCGGTGGCCGCCGTGCTGGCGGCGATGACCGGGCTGACCACCATCGCGGTGCTGCTGTCCAGTCAGGGCGCCGATCGGCGGGTCAACTCGATCTCTGTGAACGTGCCGGGCACCGCCATGGCGTTCGCCGAGGATCTCGACGAGGACCAGTGGGCGGGGGTGCGCTCGGCGATGGAGGCAGAGCTGCCCGGCGTGCCGCTCATCGAGGTCAGGACGGTGCGAGCCGCCGGGGACGTGCTGCCTCCGCTGGAGCGCCGGGCCAGCCTGGTCCGTTCCTGCGACGGGTGCAGCCACTCCTTCGGCAGGCTGGGCGACGTGGTCTTCGGCGGCCCCGACCTGCTCAGGTACGTGCTCGGCAGGGACGATCCGGCCGCCGCCGCCGCGCTCGCGGCAGGGAAGGCCGTGAGCTTCGACGCCAACGGCGTGCGCGGCGGGCGGGCACGGCTTTCCGTGCCCGGGATGGGGGAAGAACTCACCCGGGTCACCGTGCCCGCCGTCGCGGCCCACGCCGACCGCCCGCCGCCGTTCGGCGCGCTCGTCCCGGCCGGGCTTGCCGATGCCTCCCGGCTGACCGCCCGCACCACCGCGCTGCTGATCGATCCGGCCATGCTGCGGCTGAGCGCCGAGCAGGAGCGGCGGCTCGGCGCCCGGGTGTCCGCCCTGAGCGGCCAAGCCCAGCTGACGGTGGAGCGCGGCTCGCAGGTGCGGGAGGAAGATCTGACGCTGGCCGTGCTCGCCCTGGTGGCCGGGCTGCTGGTGCTGGTCGCGGCCGTCGTCGCGACCGCGCTGGCCGCCGCCGACGCCCGCCCGGACCTGGACACGATGGCCGCCGTCGGCGCCTCGCCGTGGACCCGCCGCCTCATCGTCGCCAGCCAGGGCGCGTTCATCGCCGGCCTGGGCACGCTGACCGGGGTGCTCGCCGGTCTGCCGCCGGGCGTGCTGGCCGCCTGGGCCGTCACCGGCATACCCCAGGGCGGCAGCACCTACGGCGCGGACACCTCCACGGCCCTGGAGTTCGTCTCCACGCCGATCGTGGCCGTGCCCTGGGCGTTGCTGGCGGGCATGGTGCTGGTGCTGCCGCTGGTGGCGGCCCTGATCACGGGGGTGTTCGCGCGGACCGGGATCCGGCTCGGGCGGCGGCTCACGTGACCGCCGGGGCCAGCTTGTCGGCGCTCAGATCGTACTTGAGGGTCATCAGGACGCCGGAGAGGATGATCAGCGCGGGGATGACCGTGATGCCGATCAGGACGGCGGTGACGGCCGAGCCCGGCTGGGTGACCGGGTTGGCGGGGTCGGACTCCAGGAAGCCGCCGACGGACAGGGTCACGCCGTAGATGGTGGCGCCGAAGGCGGCGACCGCGCTCTCCACCGCCGTCCACAGGCCGGTGAAGACGCCGCCCCTGCGCTTGCCGCTGACCTGGCCGTCGTAGGCGATCACGTCGGCCAGCATGGAGAACTGGAGGAGCTGGAGCCCGGCGTACCCGACGCCGACCACCACGATGCAGAAGTGCGCGTAGAGCGGGCCGAACAGGGGGCTGGCCGTGGCCAGGGTCGCGCCCGCCATGAACAGCAGGCCGGACAGGATCATCGCGCCGCGCTTGTCCAGCACCCTGGCCAGCCACACCCACAGCGGCATGGTGATCAGCATCGGCCCGACCAGCGCCGCGAACAGCGTGGTCGTCGACTCCGGGTTGCCCAGCGTGTACGCCGCGAAGTACGGCGCGCCCGCCAGCATCACCCCGGCGGCCAGGGTCTGTGCGCTGCACAGCCCGAGCAGCCACAGGAACGGCTTGGAGTCCTTGGCCGCCGCCAGTTGCACCCGCAGCGAGCCCTCCGACTCCTGCTGCCCGGTGTACGGCGCGTTCGCCGTCCCGAAGAACGAGCCGATCATGGCGACCAGCAGGATCGCCGCGAACACGAAGCCCATCGTCCGATAACCCTCGATGGTGTCCCCCGCCAGCATCGGCGCCAGCACCCCGCTCATCGCGATGGCGATCGCGATGAACACCATCCGCCACTGGAGCAGCGACGTGCGCTCGTGGTAGTCGTGCGTCATCTCGGCCGGCATCGCCTTGTACGGCACCTCGTACAGCGCGTACCCCGTCGCCGCGACCAGGAACACCAGCCCGACGAAGATCGCGGCCGGCACGCCCTTCAGCGGCGGCCCGATGAACATGACCGCGAACGCGATCGGCAGCACGGCGGTCCCGGCCAGCATCCACGGCCGCCGCGGCCCCCAGCGGGAGACCGTCCGGTCCGACCACTGCCCGATCAGCGTGTTCGCGATCAGATCCCACGCCTTGGGCAGGAACACCACGATCCCGGCCAGCAGCGGATCGACCGCGAGCACGTTGGTCATGTAGATCAGCAGCAGCAGCCCCGGGATGGCGGCGAAGTTGGCCGTGCAGAACGAGCCGACGGCGTAGCCGATGCGCACGCCGGTGGGGACCCGGCCGGAGGTCGCGGGAATCATGGCGTCATTGAAGCCCACCAAGCGCCCGACCGACTAGGCGGTGATCCCGATTGCCCAGCAAGGTGTTATAGACCCACGCAGGTCACGATTTTTCGGCTCAAAGCCCCTGATTCGGGGCTACTCCCGGACGTCCGCGCAGACCACGTGCGCGCCCAGTTCGATCATCCGGCGTTCGGTGTGCGCGTCCGCCACCCGGGCCATCAGCACCGGCGCCTCGCTCGCGGCCAGCTGCGGCAGCCGGGACCGCACCCCGCGGTGCAGATCGCGGACGATGTCCTCGGCGGCCGGGGTGTGCACCTTGACGTGCAGCATTATCCCCGACGAGCCGGACACGGTCCGGGCCTCGGAGATCCACACATGGTGGATCACCGCGAAGTCGCGGAGCAGTTCGGCGATGGCCACCCGCAGCGCGGGCAGGATCGGATGGTTGGTGCGCTGGTATCCGGGATCGACGACGGTCATCGCCCCGGACAGATGCTGACGTGGCTGCGGAACCCAGGAGGACGACGAGACCGGCGTGGGGGCGGGCGCGGGCATGGTCCGGACCGGCGGCTTGGTGATCATCGCCATGCTCCCGGTCGCGTACGCGTTGGGCGCGGAGGCCGCCAGCACCGGGGCGGGACCGCTCCGGGTGCTCTGCAGATACCGCTGGAGATCCTCGATGGGAACCGCCGCCGCGGCCGGCCCCGCCGCGTCGATGACGATCTCCCGGACCCCGGTCACCCGCTGGATGTCGAGAATCGTGTCCGCGTCACAGGCGGACAGCGCATGACTGCCTCGATGCCGCGCGTAGGTGGCCGGGCCGGTGTAGCCCAGCAGCACACGTTCCCCGCCCTGCGTCGTGCCGAGCACGACCGAACGATCAGGTCTGACCGCCACCAGGATTCCCCATTCGGCCAGCGCCGCCAGCAGACGGTGCGGGCTGCCGTGCTGGGCGAGCACTTCGCCGAGAGCGGGGTTCCCGATGCTCATATACGAAACCATAGGTACCGAACCACGGTTTAGCAGGCTAATCGCCAAGAATAGGTGCGATCAATACCAAGCTGGAGCCAGTGTGTATGGGCACGGTCCAATCTGGGTAGGCCGCTCGTTCTGCCCCGATACGCGAAGAAGTCTCACGATCCCCCTCCGTCACAACACCCCCATCCCTCCGCCCTGGGTCATATGTGGGATCTGCCCGGCCGCGCCGGTGTCTGGACTGAGGAACGCAGGGAGCGCAGCGACCGGAGAGACGAGGGAAGACACCGGCTGAAGGCGGCCGGGCCGCCGCGCCGAAGGCGCGGCAAGTAGACACAGCTAGACTCGGGGCCGTCCTAAGTCCCGGCAAGCTCGCGCTGATCGCGCCCGTAATTCTCGAAGGACAAATCAGTGAACAAGCCAGTCGTCCTGGTCGCAGAGGAGCTGTCCGACGCCGGTCTGGCCGTGCTCGGGGCGGACTTCGAGGTCCGCCACACCGACGGAGCCGACCGGTCCCAGTTCCTGCCCGCGCTCGCCGACGTGGACGCTCTGATCGTCCGCAGCGCCACCCAGGTGGACGCCGAGGCCATCGCGCACGCTCCCAAGCTGCGCGTCGTCGCCCGCGCCGGCGTCGGCCTCGACAACGTCGACGTCGAAGCCGCCACCAAGGCGGGGGTCATGGTGGTGAACGCGCCGACCTCGAACATCACCAGCGCCGCCGAGCACACCATCGCGCTGATCCTGGCCTCGGCCAGGAACGTCGCCCAGGCGCACGGCGCGCTCAAGAACGGCGAATGGAAACGTTCCAAGTACACCGGCGTGGAGCTGGACGAGAAGGTCGTCGGCATCCTCGGCCTCGGCAAGATCGGCCAGCTGGTCGCGCAGCGGCTGCAGCCGTTCGGCGTGGAGATCATCGCGTACGACCCCTATCTGCAGCCGGCCAGGGCCGCGGCGATGGGGGTGCGGCTGGTCTCGCTGGAGGAGGTGCTGCAGCAGGCCGACTTCATCACCGTGCACCTGCCCAAGTCCAAGGAGACCATCGGCCTCATCGGTGACCGGGAGCTGCACCAGGTCAAGCCGAACGTGCGGCTGATCAACGTGGCCCGCGGCGGCATCATCGACGAGAACGCGCTCTACTCGGCGATCAAGGAGGGCCGGGTGGCCGGGGCCGGGATCGACGTGTTCCCGAAGGAGCCGGTCACCGACAGCCCGCTGTTCGAGCTCGACCAGGTCGTCGTCACCCCGCACCTGGGCGCCTCCACCCACGAGGCCCAGGAGAAGGCGGGCACCCAGGTGGCCCGCAGCGTCAAGCTGGCGCTGGCCGGGGAGTTCGTGCCGGACGCGGTGAACGTGCAGGGCGGCGCGGTGGCCGAGGACGTCAAGCCGGGCCTGCCGCTGACCGAGCGGCTCGGCCGGATCTTCACCGCGCTGGCCGGCGAGGTCGCCACCCGCCTGGACGTCGAGGTGCGCGGCGAGATCGCCGGGCAGGACGTGCGGGTGCTGGAACTGGCCGCGCTCAAGGGCGTCTTCACCGACGTGGTCACCGACGCGGTCACCTATGTGAACGCGCCGCTGCTGGCCAAGGACCGCGGCACCATCGTGGAGCTGGTCACCAGCTCGGAGTCGCCGGACTGGCGGAACCTGATCACCGTGCGCGGCGTGCTCGCCGACGGGCGGACCGTCTCGGTGTCCGGGACGCTGTCGGGCCCCCGGCAGATCATGAAGCTGGTCGAGGTCAACGGCTTCACCATGGAGATCGAGCCCACCGACCACCTGGCCTTCTTCACCTACACCGACCGGCCCGGCATCGTCGGGATCGTCGGCCGGCTGCTCGGCGAGCACCGGGTCAACATCGCCTCGATGCAGGTGGCCCGGGGCGAGAAGGGCGGCAAGGCGCTGATCGCGCTGACCGTCGACTCGGCCATCCCGGCGGACGTGGTGGACCAGATCGGCACCGAGATCGGCGCCGACAGCGGCCGCACGGTGGACCTGGAGGACTGACCCAGCGTCTCAGATCCTGAGATGCTAGGTCGTCCAATGAGATGACTGGGGTAATCTGGCAGACCTCCCCAAGGTAGGAGGTCTGCCATGTATGACATGTATCCCTGGAACCGTCCGGACGAGGCCCGGGACGAGGCCGCAGACGCGATCCAGATCGCTCTCGACCGCCGGGACAACGGCGGCTCCCCGCAGCGTTAGAACCGCCGCTCCGCCGTGATCAACTGCGCCCTCGCCGCAACGGGGGATATGCCAATCTTGGGATGTGGTGAGCATCGGCGGCGTGACCGCGAACACGACGAGCCTGCTCCGGGTCATGAACGAGCGGGCCGTCTTCGGCGAGATCTTCCGGATGGGCCAGGTCTCCCGGCCGGAACTCGCCCAGGCCACCGGTCTGTCGAAACCGACGATATCCGTGGCTCTCGCGGATTTGGAGCGCGCCAAACTGGTCCGCGCGGTCGGTCTGCGGACCGGCAACGCGGGCCGGGCGGCGCTGCTGTACGAGATCCGGCCACAGGCCGGGTGGGTGCTCGCGGTGGACATCGGGCGCAACTACGTCCGGGTCGCGCTCGCCGACCTGGTGGGCGACATCGTGGCCCGGCGCGACGAGCCGTCCAGGGCGGACCACCCGGCGGAGCTGATCGCGCAGCTGACCGGCCTGGCGGCCGAGTTGCTCGCCGGCGCGGGGCTGACGGCCGAGGACATCACCCTGTCGGTGTTCGGCACGCCGGGCATCCACGACAAGGAGACCGGCGCGCTGCTGCTGGCGCCCAACCTGCCCGGCTGGGAGCTGCCAGGCGCGGTCGAGCGGCTCGCGGAGGTGGTGGCGGCGCCGTACGTGCTGGAGAACGACGTCGATCTGGCCGCCGTCGGCGAGGGCGCGTACGGCCTGGGCCAGGGCGTCTCGCATTTCGTGTTCGTGTCCATCGGCACCGGGATCGGGATGGGCGTCGTCATCGACGGCAGGCTCTACCGCGGCTCCCGGGGCGCGGCGGGGGAGATCTCGTACCTGCCGGTGGGGGAGGGCGACCCGAGGGTCAACCCGGGCCGGGGCATGTTCGAGTCGGTGGCCTCCGCCGACGGCGTGCTGGCGCTGGCCCGGCGGCTCGGCCTGGACGCCGCCACCGCCAAGGACGTGTTCGACGCGGCCAGGGCCGGGGACGCGACCGCCGGCCGGGTGCTGGCCGCCGAGGTCGACCACATCGCGCACGCGCTGGCCGGGGTGGCCGCCGTCCTCGACCCCGAGCTGGTGGTGCTCGGCGGCGGCATCGGCGCGCAGGCCGGCGACCTGCTGGCCGGTCCGGTGGCCGAACGGCTGGAGTCGCTGGTGGCGCTCCGCGCGCCGCGGATCCAGATCTCGTCCATCGGGCCGGACGCCGTGCTGCTCGGCGCGCTCGCGGTGGGCCTGGCGGCGGCCAGGGACCAGGTGTTCGAGCAGACCGTCGCGCTCGCATGATGAGATGGGTTCTCGATCTTCGAGATGGACGGGTAGGGTACCGGCATGGATTCGAGCAACATCCGGCTGGCGGTGATCCCCGGCGACGGGATCGGGATCGAGGTCGTCACCGAGGGCCTCAAGGTGCTGGACGCGGCCGGCGTCAAGGTCGAGACGACTCAGTACGATCTCGGCGCCAAGCGCTACCACGCCACCGGTGAGACCCTTCCCGACCCGGTCCTCGCGGAACTGCGCGGCTACGACGCGATTCTGCTGGGCGCGGTCGGCGACCCGAGCGTGCCGCCCGGCGTGCTGGAGCGCGACCTGCTGCTGAAGCTCAGGTTCCAGCTCGACCACTACGTCAACCTGCGGCCGGTCAAGCTGTTCCCCGGCGTGGAGACCCCGCTCGGCAAGGTGCTGCCCGGCGACATCGACATGGTCGTCGTCCGCGAGGGCACCGAGGGGCCGTATGCGGGCGCCGGTGGCGTGCTGCGCAAGGGCACCCCGCAGGAGATCGCCACTCAGGACTCGGTGAACACCGCCCACGGCGTGGAGCGGGTCGTGCGGTATGCCTTCGCCAAGGCCGCGTCCCGGGAGCGGAAGCAGCTCACCCTGGTCCACAAGACTAACGTGCTCACCTTCTCCGGCGACCTGTGGCAGCGCACGGTCAACCGGGTCGCCGAGGAGTTCCCGCAGGTCGCCACCGACTACTGCCACGTCGACGCGGCCTCCATGTTCTTCGTGTCGCAGCCGCAGCGGTTCGACGTGATCGTCACCGACAACCTGTTCGGCGACATCATCACCGACATCGGCGCCGCCATCGCGGGCGGCATCGGCCTGGCCGCCAGCGGCAACATCAACCCGGACCGGACCGCGCCCAGCATGTTCGAGCCGGTGCACGGCTCCGCCCCGGACATCGCCGGCCAGCACAAGGCCGACCCGTCGGCGACCATCCTGTCCGTCGCGATGCTGCTGGACCATCTCGGCTTCGCCGAGGCCGCGGCCAGGGTCGAGCAGGCCGTCGCCGACGACCTGGTCGAACGGCAGGGCGCGTGGGTGGCCCGCAAGACCCGTGAGATCGGCGACGACATCGCCGCCCGAGTAGCCGGCTGACGCCGGCCACATCCGCAGAGCGCACAGAAGGCGCATGGTGGCCCCGGTAAGGGCCACCATGCGCTTTTTTGTTACCCGCAAAATGCCCTAGGTTTCCCTTAGCAGAGTAGAGAGAAGGAACTTGCCATGACCAGCCAGCTCAGTTTCGACCAGCAGCGCAATCCGAACGCCCGCGGGCGCGAGGAGCGCGAGCGGATTCTGGCGAACCCGGGCTTCGGGCAGATCTTCACCGACCACATGGTGTCGATCGACTTCACCGAGGGACAGGGCTGGCACGACGCCCGCGTCGAGCCGTACGGGCCGCTGGTGCTTGACCCGGCGACGTCGGTCTTCCACTACGCGCAGGAGCTGTTCGAGGGGCTCAAGGCGTACCGGCAGGCGAACGGGGCGATCGTCGCGTTCCGGCCGTTCGCCAACGCGGCCAGGTTCAACCTGTCGGCTGCCCGGATGGCGATGCCGGAGCTGCCCGAGGAGACCTTCGTCGAGTCGCTCGAACTGCTGGTTCAGGCGGACCGGGACTGGGTGCCGACCACCGAGGGGCACAGCCTCTACCTGCGGCCGTTCATCATCGCCACCCAGGTCGGGCTTGGCGTCAACTACCCGTCCAAGAGCTACCGGTACATGGCGATCGCGTCCCCGGCGGCGTCGTACTTCGCGGGCGGGGTGAAGCCGGTCAAGGTGTGGCTGTCCACCGAGTACACCCGGGCGGCGCCCGGCGGGACCGGCTTCGCCAAGTGCGGCGGCAACTACGCGGCCGCGTTCGTGGCCCAGCGGCAGGCCGTCGAGCAGGACTGCGACCAGGTCGTCTGGCTGGACGCGTTCGAGCACAGGTATGTCGAGGAGATGGGCGGGATGAACCTGTTCTTCGTCTTCGGCGACCGTCTGCTGACCCCCGCGCTGACCGGCACGTTGCTGCCCGGCATCACCCGCGACTCGATCCTCACCTTCGCCGCCGAACTCGGCCTCACCGTAGAGGAGGGCCGCATCTCGATCGAGGAGTGGCAGGACGGCTGCGCCTCCGGCGTGCTCACCGAGGTCTTCGCCTGCGGCACCGCCGCCGTGGTCACCCCGGTCGGCTCGGTCAAGGGCGCGGACCGCGAGTGGACGGTCGGCGACGGCACCCCCGGCCCGGTCACCCTCAAGATCCGCGAAGAGCTGATGGGCATCCAGTACGGCACCCGCCCGGACAACCACGGCTGGGTACACAAGATCTGCTAGCGCTTGCGGATCAGCGTAAGTCCGTCCGCGATCGGGAGCAGGACCGAGTCGACCTGCGGGTCGGCGCTGACCAGGTCGTTGAAGGCGCGCATGGCGGGCACGTTCCCGCCCGCCTCCGCGTCGGCGATCCGCCCGCCCTGGAGGGTGTTGTCCGCGCAGATCAGCCCGCCGGGCGCGAGCCGGTCGATCAGCTCGTGGTAGTACCCCGGATAGCCGGGTTTGTCGGCGTCGATGAAGGCGAAGTCGATCGGCTCGTCCTCCGGCAGCGCCTCCAGCGTCTGCTGCGCGGGGGCGAGCCGCAGTTCGATCCGGTCGGTGAGCCCGGCCTTCTCCCAGTACCGCCGGGCCACCCCCGTCCACTCCTCGCTCACGTCACAGGCGATCAGCTTCCCGCCGGGCACCAGCCCGCGCGCGATGCAGATCGAGGAGTAGCCGGTGAAGGTGCCGACCTCGACGGCCAGCTTCGCCCCGGTCAGCTGGACCAGCATGGTGAGCAGCGTGCCCTGCTCGGGGGCGATCTGCATGCCGGCGTGGCCGCCGGTCAGCGCGGTCGTCTCCACCGCCAGCTCGCGCAGCACCTGGTCGGGCTGGGTGGCGTGCGCCGCCACATAGTCGGGGACCGACGGATCCTGGTATGACGCCTTCATGCGACCACCCTAGATCATGGCGACATCTCGAATCCTGAGATCAATGCGCCGAATGGTGGAGTCGTGTGGCAGACTCATGAGCACCATGTCTTACGGTCTGCTCATTATCGGCAGGCGCGCTGGCTGACACAGGACACCGCCAGCGCGCAGACCTCTCACGCCCGTGAGGGGTCTTTTTGTTTGGCACCCGAATGAGCACGCGCGGGCAGGACCTCCAACAAGGAGACGGAAACCCCAATGGCTGACGACGCTTTCCATGTGTACGACACGACCCTGCGCGACGGCGCGCAGCAGGAAGGCCTGAACCTCTCGGTCGCCGACAAGCTGGTCATCGCGCGCCACCTGGACGGCCTCGGCGTCGGCTTCATCGAGGGCGGCTGGCCGGGGGCCAACCCCAAGGACACAGAATTCTTCCGGCGGGCTCAGACCGAGCTCGACCTGAAGCACGCGCAGCTCACCGCGTTCGGCGCGACCCGCCGGGCCGGGGTGAAGGCGGCCGACGACCCCTTGGTCGCCGCTCTGCGCGAATCCGGCGCGCCGGTCGTGACGCTTGTCGCCAAGAGTCACGACCGGCACGTCGAATTGGCCCTGCGGACCACGCTGGCGGAGAACCTCGCGATGATCCGCGACACGGTCTCGCACCTGCGGGCGGAGGGCCAGCGGGTGTTCCTGGACGCAGAGCACTTCTTCGACGGCTACAAGTCCAACCCGGCGTACGCGCTGGAGGTCATCCGCACCGCCACCGAGGCGGGCGCCTCGGTGATCGCCCTGTGCGACACCAACGGCGGCATGCTCCCCGACGAGCTGGCCGACGTGGTGCACGCGGCCGTGCAGTCTTCGGCCAGGATCGGCATCCACTGCCACGACGACACCGGCTGCGCGGTCGCCAACACGCTGGCCGCCGTCCGGGCCGGCGCCACCCACGTGCAGGGCTGCGCCAACGGCTACGGCGAGCGCTCCGGCAACGCCAACCTGTTCACCGTGGTCGCCAACCTGCAGCTCAAGCGCGGCTACGAGCTGGTGCCGCCGCAGTCGCTGCGGGACATGACCAGGATCGCGCACGCCATCACCGAGGTCACCAACGTCACCCCGAACTCGCACCAGCCGTATGTCGGCATGTCGGCGTTCGCGCACAAGGCCGGCCTGCACGCCTCCGCCATCAAGGTGGACCCCAACCTCTACCAGCACATCGACCCGGCCGAGGTCGGCAACGACATGCGGATGCTGGTCTCGGACATGGCCGGGCGCGCCTCGGTCGAGCTGAAGGGCCGCGAGCTGGGCTACCAGCTGACCGGTGACCAGGCCCGCGAGCTGGTCGACCGGGTCAAGGAGCTGGAGTCCCGGGGCTACACGTTCGAGGCCGCCGACGCCTCCTTCGAGCTGCTGCTCCGCGACAGCGTGCACGGCGAGCGCCGCCGGCACTTCGCGGTCGAGTCGTGGCGGGTCATCGTGGAGCGCCGCCCGACCGGCGAGGTGGTCTCCGAGGCGACCGTGAAGCTGCACGCCAAGGGCGAGCGCATCGTCGCCACCGGCGAGGGCAACGGCCCGGTCAACGCGCTGGACCGGGCGGTCCGGGGCGCGCTGGAGGGTCTCTACCCGGAGCTGAGCGCGGTCGAGCTGGTCGACTTCAAGGTCCGCATCCTGGAGGGCACGCACGGCACCGACGCGGTCACCCGGGTGCTGGTCACCTCCACCGACGACACCGCCGAGTGGGCGACCGTCGGGGTGGACGAGAACATCATCGAGGCGTCCTGGCAGGCCCTGGAGCAGGCCGTCACCTTCGGCCTGCTCCGCGCCGGCTACACGCCCTGAACGCTTTAGACGAGGTCCTTACCGGACATCTTGAATGTGGCCGGGCCGTTGGGAGTACGCACGATGACGGTCCGGCCCGAGCAGGACACCTCCGGCTGGTCGGTGCCCGGCACCACCACGGTGAGCAGGCCCTTCGCCGACGGGGAGACCACCACGGGGGCGGCGTCCTTCTTCATGTACGCCCCGGAGATCCAGCCCTGGTAGGGCGAGGTCTGGCCGCGCACGATCTTCTGCCCGCTGACCTGCTTGCACCCCGGCAGCGCGAACTGCACGATCGACGCGCGCCAGTCGCCGTCGCTCACCACGACCTTGCCGCCCGCGTTGGAGGCCACCGCCAGCCTGGGCGACAGGTGCCACAGGTTGCGGACCTTGCCGGAGCTGACCGTGTCGTACACGGCCATGACGTCCTTCTTGTCGTGGTTGACCAGCACGGCGCGGGTCCGGCGGGCGCCGTAGGCGGTGTCGGTCAGCGTGTACGACTGCCGGTCCTCGCCGATCGACTTCCTGGTCAGCGCGGAGGCCACCCCGCCGCGGAAACGTTTCCCGGCCACGATCGGCACGTTGTGCGCCTCGGGGGTGATCGTCCAGCGGCGGTACGGGGTGTTCTCGTAGGAGTGGAAGCCCGCCTCGGTGAGGATGTTGCGGCCCTGGGCGTAGTAGGTGACGCCGAGGTGGTCCTCGTGGCCGTGGAACTTGAGGCCGGGGCCGTACCGGATCGAGTAGTAGGCGGACTCCTTGTTGTCCCAGGCGGTGCGGCCGAAGACGTAACCCGCGCGGTAGACCTGCACCAGCGAGTCGGGGCGGTCGAAGGTGGCGGGCTGCACGTCGGCCGGGCCGTCGCCGAGCGGGACCAGGAAGCCGTCCGGCTGGGTGGCGGCGCTGATGTGCTCGGGCAGCAGGTCCCAGCGCCGGTCCAGTTCCGCGGGTACCTTCAGGCCGCAGTCCTTGATCTTGTCCATGGCGACCCTGAGCCGGTCGTGGAAGTAGATCGCGTAGCGGGGGGCCTGCTCGCGCAGCGCGCCCTGGGAGTCCACGTCGAGGGTGGTGGTCTTCACCATCCGGCGGATCGCCTGGTCGCGCCAGCCCTTCTGGTTGTAACGGCAGGCGATGCCGAGCAGGCCGATGTCCTGGTCCAGCCCGTGGTTGTGACCCCACTCGTAGTTCCGGTCGTTGGCCAGGATCCTGGCGTGCTGGGCCAGGCTGTCCTTCAGCCACTTGTCCGGCACGTGCCTGCTCAGGCAGACCAGCGCGGGCGCCCGCAGCGCCACCGGATGCTCGGCCCACGCGTAGGCGGCGCCGCCGCCCGGCGGGTTCCTGGCCACCCAGTCCTTGGCCACCTCGGTGGCCCTGGCCAGGTACTTCGCGTTGCTGGTGGACTCGTAGTCGGCCACCAGCCGCCCCATCCAGCGCAGCGAGTGGAACACCATCTGCCAGGACCTGTTCTTGTACGGATCCAGCTTCCAGTTCACCTTCTCGCCCACCTGGACCGCCGGCAGATCGAGGAAGGACAGCTTGCCCGCCATCACGTCCTCGGACGTGGGCGTCGCGGGCAGCCAGTCACCCTGGCACTCCGCCGTCCTGGCCGCGTTCGCGGGCAGCGCGACCGCCAGGCTCCCCGCCAGGAACAGGGCCAACACGCCGACAACTCTGGTACCGCTGGGCACGCCTGTTCCTTCCATCACGCAGGGGGCGCGCTCATGCTGGCCGAATCGTGGTGATTGGGTCAAGTAACCACACAAATTTCCCAGACATCACCCGGTGAGAGCCACCTGATCGCTGGCACTAGCCTGGTGGGCGTGCGTATCGCAAGGTTTTCCACGGGCGGCGGCGTCGCGTTCGGCGTGCTGGAAGAGAACGAGCAGGTGCTCGCCAAGATCGACGGGCACCCGTTCGGCGGGGTCCAGCTGACCGGGGAGCGCTTCCCGGTGGCCGAGGTCAGAATGGTCGCGCCGATGCTGCCCAGCAAGGTGGTCGCGATCGGGCGCAACTACGCCGACCACGCCAAGGAGATGGGCAACGACGTGCCCACCGAGCCGATCATGTTCCTCAAGCCATCCACCTCGGTGATCGGCCACGGCGAGGCCATCGTCTACCCGGAGGGCCTGTCCGAGCGGGTCGACTACGAGGGCGAGCTGGCCGTCGTCATCGGGCGGCTCTGCCGCGAGGTCCCGGTCGAGCGGGCCAAGGACGTCATCTTCGGCTACACCTGCGCCAACGACGTCACCGCGCGCGACCTGCAGAAACGGGACGTGCAGTTCACCCGGGGCAAGGGCTTCGACACCTTCTGCCCGCTCGGGCCGTGGATCGAGACCGACCTGGACGCGACCGACCTGGCGCTGACCACCTCGGTCAACGGGGAGCTGCGGCAGAGCGGGCGCACCTCGCAGCTGCTGTTCGACATCCCCACGCTCATCGCCCACGTGACCGCCGTGATGACGCTGCTCCCCGGCGACGTGCTGCTCACCGGCACCCCCGCCGGAGTCGGGCCGATGTTCCCCGGCGACCAGGTCAGCGTGGGCATCGAAGGCATCGGAACTCTCACCAACAGGGTGGTCGCACGTGACTGAGGTACGAGTCCGCTTCGCGCCCTCGCCGACCGGCATGTTCCACGTCGGCGGGGCCCGCTCCGCGCTGTTCAACTGGGCGCTGGCGCAGCAGTCCGGGGGCCGGTTCGTGCTGCGGATCGAGGACACCGACGCCGCCCGCAACCGCCCGGAGTGGACCGAGGGCATCATCTCGGCGCTGGCCTGGATCGGCGTCGACGGCGGGTCGCCGTGCTTCGAGGGGCCGTACTTCCAGTCGGCGTACGAGCAGCAGCACCGGGAGGCCGCCGCGCTGCTGCGCAAGGACGGCCGGGCCTACCACTGCACCTGCACCCGCGAGGAGGTGAAGGCGCGCACCGGCTCAGAGCACCAGGGCTACGACGGGCACTGCCGCGATCTGGGCAGGACCGAGGGCGCGCTGCGCTTCCGCACCCCCGACGACGGGGTCACCGTGGTGGAGGACCAGGTTCGCGGCACGGTGGAGTTCCCCAACGACGCGATGGAGGACTTCGTCATCGCCAGGGGCGACGGCTCGCCGCTGTTCGTGCTGGCCAACGTGGTCGACGACGTGGAGATGCGGATCACCCACGTGGTCAGGGCCGAGGAGCACCTGTCCAACACGCCCAAGCAGCAGCTGCTGTGGGCCGCGCTGGGCCACCCACCGCCGGTCTGGGCGCACGTGCCCGTGATCGTCAACGAGAAGCGCCAGAAGCTGTCCAAGCGCCGGGACAAGGTGGCCCTGGAGTCCTACCGGGACGAGGGCTACCTGCCCGAGGCGATGGTCAACTACCTGATGCTGCTCGGCTGGGGCCCCGGCGACGACCGGGAGATCATGCCCTGGGCCGAGATGGTCCCGCTGTTCTCGCTGGCGGACGTCAACCTCTCGCCGGCCTTCTTCGACGAGAAGAAGCTGCGCGCCTTCAACGGGGAGTACATCCGCGCCCTGCCGCTGGAGGTCTTCATCCGGCGCTGCGCGCCCTGGCTCGACGCCGACTGGGACCGGGACACCTTCGCCAGGGTCGCCGAACTGGCCCAGACCCGGGTGGCGGTGCTCTCCGAGATCACCGCCAACGTCGACTTCCTGTTCCTGGCCGAGCCGGTGCACGACCAGGCGTCCTGGGACAAGGCGATGAAGCCCGGCGCGGCCGAGATGCTGTCCGGGTACGCCGCGCGTGTCGAAACCGTGAACTGGGACCCCGAATCCCTGAAGACCGCCCTGGAAGAGGTGGGCGCCGGGCACGGCCTCAAGCTCGGCAAGGCCCAGGCCCCCATCCGGGTGGCCGTCACCGGCCGCACGGTCGGTCTCCCGCTGTTCGAGTCCATCGAGGTGCTCGGCCGCGAGCGCACCCTCGACCGGCTCAGGACGGCGCTGGCGAAGCTCTGAGAACCCCGACGGCCGCCACGGCGGCCGTCGGGTCAGCCTGCCTACTGGAGGCCGCGGCGCTCCAGCAGGGGCTCGATGCGCGGGTCACGGCCGCGGAAGGAGCGGAAGGCGTCCATCGGGTCCACGCTGCCGCCCTTGGACAGGAGTTCGCGGCGGAAGCGGTCGCCGTTCTCGCGGAGCAGGCCGCCGTTCTCGGTGAACCATTCGACGGTATCGGCGTCGAGGACCTCGCTCCAGATGTAGGAGTAGTAGCCCGCGCTGTAGCCGCTCGCCCAGATGTGGGCGAAATAGTTGCTTCGGTAGCGTGGCGGCACGGCCGGCAGGTCGACGCCCGCGCGGCCCAGGGCCGCCGCCTCGAAGGTCTCCGCGTCGCCTTCCGCGTAGTCGGTGTGCCAGGCCCAGTCCAGCAGGGTGGCGGCCAGGTACTCGACCGTGGCGAAGCCCTGGTTGAACTTCTGCGCCTCCATCATGCGGTCGACCAGCTCCCGGGGCATCGGCTCGCCGGTCTCGTGGTGCTTGGCGTAGTTGGCCAGGATCTCCGGGTGGGTCGCCCACATCTCGTTGACCTGGGAGGGGTACTCGACGAAGTCGCGGGGGACCGCCGTGC
Source organism: Acrocarpospora corrugata (assembly GCF_009687845.1). Taxonomy (GTDB): domain Bacteria; phylum Actinomycetota; class Actinomycetes; order Streptosporangiales; family Streptosporangiaceae; genus Acrocarpospora; species Acrocarpospora corrugata. Next base: position 70,467 of record NZ_BLAD01000042.1, on the reverse strand, counting down.
CCGAGAAACGGGGGTGGCGGACGTCGGAGAACAGGCCGTGCAGGGCGTGGCCGAACTCGTGGAACATCGTGTTGACCTCTTCGAAGGTCATCAGGGTCGGCTCGCCCTTGACGATGTTCAGGTTGTTGACCACGACCGGGCGGGCGCCCTCCAGGGCGGACTGCTTGACCAGGCTGTTCATCCAGGCGCCGCCGCGCTTGGAGGCGCGGGCGTGGAAGTCGCCCAGGAACAGGCCCAGCGGGGAGCCGTCCTCGTTGAAGACCTCCCAGACCCGTACGTCCGGGTGGTAGCCGGCCAGCTCGGGGCGGGCCTCGAAACGCAGGCCGTACAGGCGGGTGGCGGCGTAGAAGACGCCGTCGTGCAGGACGCGGTCGAGCTCGAAGTACGGCCGCATCTGGGCGCTGTCGATGGAGTAGCGCGCCTTGCGCACCCGTTCGGCGTAGAACGACCAGTCCCACGCCTCGATCGGAAAGCCGGCGTCCGCCTCCAGCGCCTCCTGCTCGCGGCGGGCGTTGGCGACGGCGGGGGTGACCAGCTTGTCCAGCATCTCGGTGACCGCGCCGGTGGCGCCGGCGGTCTGGTCGGCCAGCACGTACGCCGCGTGGTCGCGGTAGCCGAGCAGGCCGGCCCGCTCCCGCCGGAGCGTGGCGATCCGGGTGATCAGCTCGGCGTTGGCCGCGCCCCGGCCGGTGGAGGCCCGGTGCACCCGCTCGCGCAGCGCCCGATCGGTCAGTGAGTCGAGCGTGGGCTGCCCGGTCGGCAGGACCAGGGTGATCAGGTACTTGCCGTCCAGGCCGCGCTCGGTGGCCGTCTCCCTGAGGCCCTGGACCGTGTCGGGGGCGAGCCCGTCCAGTTCGGCCACGTCCTCGACCACGACGGCCCGCTCGTTGGTGTCGCTGAGCAGGGTCTGCTGGAAGGTGGTCGCCAGCGAGGACAGCTCCTCGTTGATGGCGCGCAGCCGGGCCTGCTGGGCGTCGTCCAGTTCCGCGCCCGCGCGGACGAAGTCGGTGCGGTAACGATCCAGCAGCCATTGTTCGGCCGGGTCGCCGGTCTGGATGGCCTTCAGCCGGGCGTACAGACGGGCGTTGAGGTGGATCGCGTCGCTGTGCTTGGCGAGCTGGGGGGTGACCGTCTGCTGGATGGCCTGGATGCCGGGGGTGGTGTCCGAGGACGCCTGGTTGAAGAAGACGGTCGACACCCGGTCGAGCAGCTGCCCGGAGAGTTCCAGCGCTTCCACGGTGTTTTCGAAGGTCGGCGGCTCGGGACTGGCCGCGATCGCCTCGACTTCCGCGAGATGCTCGGCCATTCCCTGCTCGAACGCGGGGGCGTAGTGCTCCTCCCGGATCTCCCGGAACGGGGGGAGCCGGTAGGGCAGCGAGCTGGGGGAGTGGAACGGGGTCATCGGTGGCGACTCCTCACGGTGGTTGGGTCCGTACAGGTTCGCACAAGCCGCGAAGACGACACGATCTCCGTGGGCCTGGCAATCGTTTTGGTAGTGGGTCCCTGGCTGGGCTATTCTTTCGGAGTCGCACACGAACTCCGTAAGGGGTGAGCGGTGTTGATGGGGTATGGTGTAATTGGCAGCACGACTGATTCTGGTTCAGTTAGTCTAGGTTCGAGTCCTGGTACCCCAGCTGCATCTCCGTGACACACGGTGCATGGTCCCGTCGTCTAGTGGCCCAGGACGCCGCCCTCTCAAGGCGGTAGCGGCGGTTCGAATCCGCTCGGGACTACACAAATCTCTCTAGAGAGATTTGCGTGCTGACTTGAAAGCTTGCAAAGTTTCCTGTCAGGACATGCGTTACGAAAGCTTGGTCCCGTCGTCTAGTGGCCCAGGACGCCGCCCTCTCAAGGCGGTAGCGGCGGTTCGAATCCGCTCGGGACTACCAAGCAGGACCCCTCACCTGGTGGGGGGTCTTTTTCGTTTGCCCAGACTGGTCCGATTTGCGTTCAACGCGGCTGGGTTCGAAAATTAGACTCATGACGACGACGACGAACACGCGCACGCACTCGTGGACGCCCCCCAGCCAGCTCCCGGCCGACTTCGCGGAGCTCAGCGGCCTGGAGTTCCTCCAGGCGATGCTGGACGGCAAGGTCCCGCCGCCGCCGATCGCGGGCACCCTGGACTTCACCCTGCTCAGCGTGGAGCCCGGCGTAGCCGTCTTCGAGGGCCAGACCGGCGAGCACCAGTACAACCCGCTCGGCAGCATCCACGGCGGCTACCTGGCCACGCTGCTCGACTCCGCCCTCGGCTGCTCGGTCATGACCGCGCTGCCGCCCGGCCAGGCATACACCACGATCCAGCTCAACGTGAACATGATCCGGCCGGCCTTCGCGCACACCGGCCCGCTCCGCTGCGAGGCCAGAACCCTGCACGTCGGCCGGACCGTGGCCACGGCCGAGGCGAAGGTCGTCGGCTCAGCGGACGGCAAGCTCTACGCGCACGGCACCACGACCTGCGCGATCTTCCCGCTCCGCTGACGGTTACTTCTCGCCGGAGCGCGCCTTGAACAGGGCGCGCTTGGCGGCCTTGTTGACCTGCTTGTCCGGGTGGGCGTCGCCGATCGCCTCAAGCAGCTCCTCGACGTGCGGGTGGCGGACCTTCCAGATCACCTCGAGCAGGCCGATCAGGTCGGTCGCCGGGCCGATGTCCTCCAGGCTGCTGACGAACTCCGGCCGGCCCAGACCGGCGGAGATCGTCCACATGTCCAGGATGAGCCAGTGCGTGTCGGCCTGAGTGGGCTCCGGGGCGTCCTCCACGTCCAGCTGGGTCAGGTGCGTCGCCGCGTACGGCCGCAGGGACGGCTCCTTCAGCGCGTCCAGCCAGGCCGGAATGGCGACCTCGCCGAGTGAGCCGACCATGCTGGCGGCCTGGACCCGGATTAGCGCGTCGGACTCGTCCTCGACGGCGGCGTCGAGCAGTTCCTGGGCGGCCGTGGCCGCGTCGCGCAGGCGCATCCAGGCGGCGAACTCGGCGTCCGCCTCCTCCTCGGACATGTCGGCGCTGGCGGAGAGCAGGTCGTGCGCGGTCATCGCGTCGATGGCGGTCCTGGCGTCGACCTCGATGTCCTCGTCGTCCACCAGGTGCACCACACCCTCGACGCCGAGCGCGGTGAGCGCGACCTCGTCGTCATCGGTGACCTCGACCAGCCCGTACCCCTGCAGCCAGCCGAGCACGGAGGCGAGCGGGTCGTCGGCGGCCGACCAGGCGTCGGCGCCGAGGTCGTCGTATTCGGCGACCGCCTCGGCCAGCTCGTCGCGGAGCTCGGCGAGGGGTTTGCGCAGGCCGCCGACCAGGACGCGGACCAGGAGTTCGCGGGTCAGGCCGGACAGGGCCAGGGTGAGGTCGTCGTCGTCGAGTTCGGGGTCGCCGTAGTCGATCGAGTGCAGGCCCAGCATCCAGGCGTCCAGCACGTCCTCGTCGTCCTCGAACGGCCAGGCGGCGGTGTCGGAGTCGACGCTGACCGTGTCCTCCCCGTCGGGGGTGAGGAACTCCAGGTCGATGGCGAGGTTCCAGAGGTTCCACAGCTGCTGCGGCTCGGTCAGCGACAGGGCGGCCAGCGCCTCGCTGATCTCGTCCTCGCTGAGCAGGGTCTCGTCGCCGACCTTGCGCTTGACGCCGACCCAGACGGCCAGGTCGCGGGCCTGCCCGATCAGCGGGACGGCGCGGGCGGCGGCCGCCAGCTCGACGTCGGGGCGGAGCCGGATGGTGGGCAGTTCGGCGATCTCGTCGGCGAACGGCTCGAAGTCGCCGAGGCTCTCGTCCTCGTCGACCTCGTCGTCCTCCACCTCGTCCCAGTCCCGCTCGGAGAGGGTGTCCTCCATCTTGTCCACGAACTCGTCCTCCAGCTCGGCCAGTTCGGCGAGCAGGACGTCGAGCGGGTCGGAGCCCTTGGTGAGGCGGCCGGTCTCGGCCAGGAACGTCAGGTAGGCCCGGACCGCGGGCACCATCCCGTCGGCCGCCTCGTCCGGGTCCTCGACCACCTGCGGGATCCGTTCCAGCAGCACGGTCTGCAGATCGCCGCGCTTCCACAGCCCGACGTCGTCGCGCGCGGTGAGCCGGTGCCACAGCGCCACCGGGCCCACCAGGTCGGGGTCGCTGCCTGGCGCGTGGGACGGCGCCCAGAGGATGAACTCCTGGAGCAGGGGACGCAGTTCCGCCGCGGCCGCCTCGATGCGATCTGTCACCCCGCCAGCCTAGGGCTAACAGGGCATGCACTCTAATCGGTTAGCCTGTCCGGTCCTGCCCGGCCGGTCAGCGCCCCGGAATCGCCGCGAATCAGTTGCTGCGGCGCATCGCTTCGGTGATGCGTTCGGCCGCGGTGACCACCGGGATCGCGTGCAGGCGGCCAGGTGTGCGGCTGAGCCGCTCTATCGGGCCGGAGACGGACACGGCCGCGATGACCTTGCCGCCCGCGCCGCGGATGGGAGCCGAGACGCTGGCCACGCCCTGCTCGCGCTCGCCGACGCTGTGCGCCCAGCCCCGGCGGCGCACGCTGGCCAGCGTCGCGGCGGTGAACTTGGCGCCGCGCAGGCCGCGGTGCAGACGATCGGGCTCCTCCCAGGCGAGCAGGATCTGGGCGGCGGAGCCGGCCGCCATCGGCAGGGCGGAGCCGACCGGGACGGTGTCGCGCAGGCCGCTGGCGCGTTCCGCGGCGGCCACGCAGACCCGCTCGTCGCCCTGGCGGCGGTAGAGCTGGGCGCTCTCCCCGGTCTGGTCGCGCAGGTGGATGAGGACGGGCCCGGCGACGGCCAGCAGCCGGTCCTCGCCGGCCGCGGTGGACAACTCGGAGAGGCGGGGGCCGAGGATGAAGCGGCCCTGGGTGTCGCGGGACACGATTCTGTGGTGCTCCAGGGCCACGGCCAGCCGGTGCGCGGTCGGCCTGGCCAGGCCGGTGGCCTGCACCAGCTGAGCCAGCGAAGCCGGGCCCGCCTCCAGGGCGTTGAGCACGAGAACGGCCTTGTCGAGTACCCCGACTCCGCTAGAGTTGTCCATACCCCGATACTGCCGTCTCGCTATCCGAGATGCAAACGCGAGGCCAAGTGGCAGCCGGTAAAGTTCCATATCCCGATATTTCAGTCTCATCATAAGAGATGATCACTCGGGGGAAAAGACGCAAGGAGGCGTTGAAACCATGGGTCGCACACTGGCCGAGAAAGTCTGGGAACAGCATGTCGTGCGGCGCGCCGAGGGCGAGCCCGACCTGCTCTTCATCGACCTGCACCTCATCCACGAGGTGACCAGCCCACAGGCGTTCGACGGCCTGCGACTCGCGGACCGGAAGGTGCGGCGCCCCGACCTGACCATCGCGACCGAGGACCACAACGTCCCGACCGTGCTCGGCCCGATCTCCGACCCGGTGTCCCGGGCCCAGGTCGAGACGCTCCGCAAGAACGCCGCCGAGTTCGGCCTGCGGCTGCACCCGATGGGTGACGCGGGGCAGGGCGTGGTGCACATCATCGGCCCGCAGTTCGGCCTGACCCAGCCCGGCATGACCATCGTCTGCGGCGACTCGCACACCTCCACCCACGGCGCGTTCGGCGGCATCGCCTTCGGCATCGGCACCTCCGAGGTCGAGCACGTGCTGGCCACCCAGACGCTGCCCGCCTACCGGCCGAAGACGATGGCCATCGAGGTCAGCGGCGCGCTGCCGTACGGGGTGACCGCCAAGGACCTGATCCTGGCGATCATCGCCCAGATCGGCACCGGCGGGGGCCAGGGCTACATCGTGGAGTACCGCGGCGAGGCCATCAGGAACCTGTCGATGGAAGGCCGGATGACGGTCTGCAACATGTCCATCGAGGCGGGCGCCAGGGCCGGGCTGATCGCCCCGGACGAGACCACGTTCGCCTACCTCAAGGGCCGTCCGCACGCTCCGGGCGAGGGCGCCTGGGACGAGGCGGTGGCCTACTGGCGGACCCTGCGTACCGACGACGACGCGGTCTTCGACCAGGTCGTGGAGATCGACGCGGCGACGCTGACGCCGTTCGTGACCTGGGGGACCAACCCGGGGCAGGGGGCTCCGCTGGCGGGTGTCGTCCCCACGCCTGAGGAGTTCGCCGACCCGGTGGAGCGGTCGGCGGCCGAGCGGGCGCTGACCTACATGGGGCTCACCGCGGGCACGCCGCTGCGCGAGGTCGAGGTGGACACGGTCTTCGTCGGCTCGTGCACCAACGGGCGGCTTGAGGACCTGCGCGCCGCCGCCGACATCCTCCGGGGCCGTACGGTCAAGACCAGGACGCTGATCGTGCCCGGTTCCATGCTGGTCAAGCTGGAGGCGGAGAAGGAGGGCCTGCACGAGGTCTTCAAGGCGGCCGGGGCCGAATGGCGGGAGGCCGGCTGTTCCATGTGCCTGGGCATGAACCCGGACACCCTCGCCCCGGGCGAGCGCAGCGCGTCCACCTCCAACCGCAACTTCGAGGGCCGGCAGGGCAAGGGCGGCCGGACCCACCTGGTGTCCCCGCAGGTCGCCGCGGCGACCGCCGTCACCGGCAGACTGACCGCCCCCGCAGACCTGGCCTAGGAGAACCAACGATCATGGACGCTTTCACCACGCACACCGGCACCGCCGTACCGCTGCGCCGCAGCAACGTCGACACCGACCAGATCATCCCGGCCGTCTGGCTGAAGCAGGTCAGCCGTACCGGCTTCGAGCGGGGCCTGTTCGCCGCCTGGCGCGAGGACCCCGCCTTCGTGCTGAACGACCCGAGCTACGCGGGCGCCTCGATCCTGCTGGCCGGGCCCGACTTCGGCACCGGCTCGTCCCGCGAGCACGCCGTCTGGGCGCTCCAGCAGTACGGCTTCCGCGCCGTGATCGCCGCCAGGTTCGGCGACATCTTCCGCAACAACTCCACCAAGATGGGCCTGCTGCCGGTCATCCTGGCGGCCAAGGTGGTCGAGGAACTCCAGGCCGCCGTGGAGGCCGACCCGGCGGTCGAGATCACCGTCGACCTGGTGGCGCGCGAGGTCCGGCTGGGCGAGGGCGCCTGGTCGTTCGAGATCGACGACTACACCCGCTGGCGGCTGCTGGAGGGCCTGGACGACATCGGGCTGACCCTGCGTCATGCCGACGACATCGCCACGTACGAGAATGGTCGGCAGCGATGGCTGCCGACGACCGTCTGACCCGATCGGGCGGACCAGAAGACGAGCTGGCGCGGCGGCTGCGGGACACGCAGCGCCGCGTCAGGACGCTGGCCGTGCCCCTGAACGAGCGGGCGCGGCTGGCCAAGCGGCTGCTGGCCATCTGTGATGTGGCTAAACGCGACATTTCCCACGCAACTGCCCGCCTGGACGGCTTCATCGCCTATCTGGACGGCAAATTCGACACGCCGAGTGAAGACCAAATCACGTAAGGTGATTGAGTCGCGCGCGTTCCTCCCTTACTTTCAAGCGCGTAAGGGGGAGGAACCACATGAACAAGAAGGAACTCGTCGACGCGATCGCTGACCGCGTCGGGGACAAGAAGACGGCCACCGAGGCGGTCAACGCCGTTCTTGAGGCCATCCAGCACGCGGTCGCGGGCGGGGACAAGGTCTCCATCACGGGCTTTGGCGCTTTTGAAATGGTGCACAAGCCGGCCCGTACGGCTCGGAACCCTTCGACCGGCGCGCCGATCAAGGTAGCCGAGAGCTGGGCGCCCAAATTCCGCCCAGGCGCGGACTTCAAGGAGCTGGTCAACGCCGGCGGCAAGAAGCACGCCAAAAAGAAGTAGCACGAGCTTGCGGACGGCGCCTCCGATTCGGTGGGGCGCCGTTTCCGTGCCCCGCGGTTACGCTGGTGCCGTGCAGGCCACCGTGAAGACCTTCGACGAGCCGACCCGCTCCGGCTCGGTCTACCTCGACGACGGCACCGAACTGCCCTTCGGCACCGCCGCCTTCGACGCGGGCCCGCTCCGGCTGCTCCGCTCCGGTCAGCGCGTCAACATCGTGCTCACCGGCGACCGGATCACCTTCATCACCTTGAGCACATTCCCCATCCCATGACCCCATTCCCCGCGAACCTCGACCTTCCGAAGCCCCTCGGCTTGGCCGCGCCTGTGTCTGGACTGAGGAACGCAGGTCGCGGAGCGGCCGGAGTGACGAGGGAAGACACCGGCTAAGGAGCGGCCGAGCCCGCCGAGCCGGAGGCTCGGCCAATGTAAGACGCCAGGCCGCGGACCAGGATGTCCACGCCGAGCTCGAAGCGGTAGTCGTTGGACTCGTCGACCATGTACGGCGCCATCGCCACCATGTTGGGGAAACGGTCGGGCGGCAGTTCGGCGAAGTAGCCCATGATCTCGTTGCGCTTGGTCTCCCAGGTCGCCTCGTCCATGTCGCGGTAGCGCTCCAGCCACATGCTCTCCTCCAGGCAGAAGCCCTCGATGTAGGTGGAGAGCAGGTCCCCGGCCATGGCGGCGACCAGGTCGGGCATGCCGCTGGAGCGGAAGATGGCCATCAGCCGTTCCACGTGCGGGAGCAACTCGGGGCTGAACGGGACGTGGCCCATCGAGATGCGGGCCAGGTCGCGGTGGCTGCGCAGGCGGGCGCGGCCCCGGCGGGCGAACTCCTTGATCTGCTCCTGCCAGTTCTCCGGGTCTGGGTCGGGCAGCTCCGCGCCGTCGAACGTGCGGTTGTACATGAGCTCGAACAGCTCGTCCTTGTTGGCGACGTGCACGTAGAGCGCCGAGACGGCGACCCCGAGTTCGAGTGCGACCTGCCGCATGCTGAAGCGGTCGTAGCCTTCCCTGTCGAGCACGGTGAAGGCGGCGTCGACGATCCGTTCCCTGGTGAGGGGCACCTTCGCCGGGGCCGGGCGTCTGCGGTTGCGGTCCCATGGCGGGGCCGGCAGGTCGGTCTCGCTCATCTCATCACTCCTTTCCCCGCACTGTAATGAACGACGATCGTGAAGGCGAACAGGACTCTTGTCTGCTGAACACTGTTCATGCTAGAACAGTGTTCATTGGAATCTGAACACTGTTCTTGGAGGCCCCCCATGACCACGACAGTCACCGACGAGGTCGTCGGCTACCGGTGGCGCTGGCCCGCGCTCTTCGTCATCCTGGGCGCGGAGATCATGGACCTGATCGACGCCATGGTCACCAACATCGCGGGTCCGCACATCCTGGCCGACCTGGGCGGCTCGGAGAGCGTGCTGCAGTGGCTCGGCGCGGCCTACATGCTGGCCATGGCGGTGGGCCTGCTCACCGGCGGGCGGCTCGGCGACATCTACGGGCGGCGCCGGATGTTCCTGATCGGGGCGGCCGGCTTCACGCTCGGGTCGCTGCTGTGCGGGCTGGCCCAGTCGCCGGAGATGCTGATCGGGTCGCGCGTGCCGCAGGGCCTGTTCGCGGCCGTGATGATCCCGCAGGGGCTCGGCATGATCAAGGAGATGTTCCCGCCCAAGGAGATGGGCACCGCGTTCGGCATGTTCGGGCCGGTCATGGGGCTGGCCTCGGTGGGCGGGCCGATCCTGGCCGGCTGGCTGATCGACGCCGACCTGTTCGGCACCGGCTGGCGCATGATCTTCCTGATCAACCTGCCGGTCGGGCTGCTCGCGTTCGCGGCCGGGCTGCGCTTCCTGCCCGAGTCGCGGTCGCCGCATCCGCTCCGGCTGGACCTGCTGGGCGTCGCGCTGGCCTCGGTCGCCGGCCTGCTGATCGTGTTCCCGCTGGTCCAGGGCCGTGAGTACGGCTGGCCCGCCTGGGCGTTCGTGATGATCGCCGCGTCCCTCGCGGTGTTCGGCCTGTTCGGCCGCTACCAGTCGCGGCGCAGCCGGTCCGGCGGCGACCCGCTGATCGTGCCCAGCCTGTTCAGGAAGCGGGCCTTCAACGGCGGCCTGGCCACCGGCCTGGTGTTCTTCGCGAGCATGTCGGGCTTCATGCTGGTCTTCAACCTGTACACCCAGATCGGGCTCGGGTACTCGCCGCTCAAGGCCGGGCTGGCCGGGGTGCCCTGGTCGGTCGGCATGATCTTCGGGTTCGGGCTGGCCCAGCCGCTGCTCAAGTTCGGCCGCCGCTGCTTCCAGGCCGGCACCACGATCATGATCCTCGGGGTGATCGGCGTCTGGGTCACCCTGCAGATCGCCGGGCTCGGCGTCACCCCGTGGCAGCTCACGCCCACGCTGGTGCTGACCGGGCTCGGCATGGGCCTGCTGATGGCGCCCTTCTTCGACCTGGTCCTGGCCGGGGTCGAGCCGGAGGAGACCGGGTCGGCCTCCGGCACGCTCACCGCGATCCAGCAGCTCGGCAACGCGTTCGGGGTGGCGCTGCTCGGCACGGTCTTCTTCGACCTGCTGGGGGACGTGCCGACCGGGCCGAGTTTCGAGAACGCGATGGAGGTCACGCTGTGGGCGGTCGTCGGGATGCTGGCGCTCACCTTCGTGGTCTCGTTCCTGCTGCCGGAGAAGGCCCGCGAGGAGGAGTCAGTCCACTAGGAACTTGGCGGCGACGGCGGCGGTGTGCGGGCCCAGGCCCAGCGCCGCCGCCGTGCGCAGGTCCTCGACCGTGTCCACGTCGCGCCTGACCGTGGGGATGTCGTCGAGGGCCAGCTCCTTCGCGCCGCCGGACAGGTGCCGGTTGCGGGACTCGCCGCCGAAGCGGGGGTGGAACGGGACCCCCGGCAGGGTGGCGTAGAGGGTCGTGCCGACGGTGGTGGCGTCGGGGACGAAGGACTCGTCGAACTGCGCCGCCGCGGCCAGGACTTGGGCGAGTTCGGCGGGGCGGAGGGCGGGCAGGTCGGCCTGGAGGGCGGCGACCGGGTCGTGGGGCGCGAGCAGTACCGAATGGGCGAAGCCGGCGCGGAGCGCGGTGTTCAGGCCCTTGTCCGGGTCCTGGACCACGACGGCGCCGAGGGCGGCCAGGCGGGCGGCGGGGATCGGGTCGGCGGTGACGACGATCACGCGGGCGACCAGGGGGCAGGCCAGGGCGGCCGAGGTCGTGTCGGCGGCGACGGCCACGGCCAGGTCCTCGCGGTGGGTTCCGGCCGCGCCCGCGAGCCGGGTCTTGGCCCTGATCAGGGTCTTCACCGGGATCACGATCGACCAGCGTGCTTCCTGCATAACCTTAAGCATCGCGCCTCGACATTCGCTTGACGTAACCGGGAGACTGACCGGCACAGATCGGTGCGTTTGGGGACAGGTGAGGAAAGACGATGAGCCGCCGTGCCGGACGACCTACCCGTTTCTGGGAGGGCGTCGCCATCGTGATCGTCAAGCCGCTCTCGCTGCTGCTGGTCAAGCGTGACTGGCGGCGGGGGGATCTGATCCCCCGGCGGGGCGGCATCATCGTGGCGACCAACCATCTGTCCTGGACCGACCCCGTGCTGATCTCGCACTACCTGCAGGTGAACGGCCGCTGGCCGGTGATCCTGGCCAAGGCGGGCCTGTTCCGGGTGCCGGTGCTCGGCCACGTGGTGCGCGCCATGCTGGCGATCCCGGTCGAGCGCGGCAGCGCGGCGGCCAACAGCTCGCTGGAGATCGCCGAGCAGCGGCTGCGCGACGGCGGCTGCGTGCTCTTCTACCCGGAGGGCACGATCACCCGTGACCCGGATCTGTGGCCGATGGCCGGCAAGACCGGAGTCGCCCGGCTGGCGCTGACCACGGGGGCCCAGGTCATCCCGATCGCGCACTGGGGGGCCCAGGAGCTGCTGCCGTACGGCGAGAAGAAGATCCGGCTGTTCCCCCGCAAGACCTTCCGGGTGCTGACCGGGCCGCCGGTCGACCTTTCGCGCTACCACGACCTCGGCCCGGACGCGCTGCGCGAGGCCACCGCCGACATCATGGCGGCGATCACGACCCAGCTGGCGGAGCTCAGGGGCGAGAAGGCCCCGGGCGTCCGCGCTAACGACTGACTTCGGCGTACGGTGAGGGAATGACCAAGGCTGCCGTGCTCGGAACCGGCTCGTGGGGGACGACATTCGGGATGATCCTCGCCGAGGCGGGCACCCCGACGACGCTGTGGGGGCGGCGGGCGGAGATCGTGCACGCGATCGACCGAGACCATGAGAACCCCGACTACCTGCCAGGACTCCGGCTGCCCGAGACCCTGCGGGCCACCGTGGATCCGGCCGAGGCGATGGCCGGGGCGGACTTCGTGGTGCTGGCCGTGCCGGCCCAGACGCTGCGCGCGAACCTGGCCGCCTGGAAGCCGTTCCTGCCGCCTGGAGCGGTCCTGGTCAGCCTGATGAAGGGCGTCGAACTGGGTACCACGAAGCGGATGAGCGAGGTCATCATCGAGGTGGCCGAGGTTCCGCCCGGGCAGGTGGCCGTGCTGTCGGGGCCCAATCTGGTGGGTGAGCTGGCCCAGCGGCAGCCGGCCGCCGCCGTGGTGGCCTGCTCGGACCCGCTGGTGGCGGAGCGGTTCCAGGAGGCCTGCCACCTGCCGTGGTTCCGGACCTACACCAACCAGGACGTGGTCGGGGTCGAGCTCGGCGGCGCGGTCAAGAACGTGATCGCGCTCGCGGTCGGGGTGGCGGCCGGGATGGGGCTCGGGGACAACCTGCGGGCCACCCTGATGACCCGCGGCCTGGCCGAGATCTCCCGGCTCGGCCAGGTGCTCGGCGCGGACCCGCACACCTTCGCCGGGATGGCCGGGATGGGCGACCTGATCGCGACCTGCACCTCGCCGCTGTCCCGCAACCGGACCTTCGGCGAGAACCTGGGCCGGGGCATGACGATGGCCGAGGTGGTGGCCGTCACCAGGCAGACCGCGGAGGGCGTGAAGTCCTGCGAGTCGGTGCTGGATCTGGCCACCAAGCACGACGTGGAGATGCCGATCACCGAGGTCGTGGTCGGCGTGGTGCACGACGGCATGACCCCGGCGGAAGCGGCCATGTTGCTGATGTCACGAACCCCCAAGCCTGAGAGGTATGGGGTTTAAGCCCGATCGGTCCGTGTCGCCCACGCGTGGCTGACAAGGCGTTTTGGCCACCACACAGGGTAGATTCGGGCGTCATGAGCAAGATTCGCGTAGCGGTGGTATTCGGCGGACGCAACTCTGAGCACGCGGTTTCCCTGATGGGGGCCGGGAGCGTGCTGGAGGTGATCGACCGGGACGCGTACGAGGTCGTGCCGATCGGGATCGCCCAGGACGGGCGCTGGGTGCTGGCCGCGCCAGGCCAGAGCTACGCGATCGAGGGCACCGAACTGCCCGAGGTGGACACCTCCGGCGCGGCGCTGGCGCTGCCGTCGGCGACCGGGACCGTGGTGGCGCTGGAACCAGGGGAGATCCCGCGCTCGCTCGGCGGCGTGGACGTGGTGTTCCCGGTGCTGCACGGGCCGTTCGGGGAGGACGGCACGCTGCAGGGGTTGCTGGAGATGGCGGGGGTGCCGTACGTCGGGTCGGGGGTGCTGGCCAGCGCGGTCGGCATGGACAAGGCGTACATGAAGCTGATCCTGAAGTCGGCGGGGCTGCCGGTCGGGCCCTACGTCGTGGTGCGGGACCGGGCCTGGCGCACCGACCGGGCCCGGGTGCTGAAGGAGATCGACGAGCTGGGCTGGCCGGTCTTCGTCAAGCCCGCGCGGGCCGGCTCCTCCCAGGGCATCTCCAAGGCGAGCACGCCCGAGGAGCTGGAGGCGGCCGTCGAGTTCGCCCGCGAGCACGACCCGAAGGTGCTGGTCGAGGCCGCCGTCCCCGGCCGGGAGCTGGAGTGCGCGGTGCTGGAGTCGCTCGGCGACGCCGCGCCCGAGGCCAGCCTGCCGGGCGAGGTGCTGGTCCAGGGCGGGCAGGAGTTCTTCGACTTCGAGGCCAAGTACTACCCCGGCCAGATGGCGCTGGAGGTGCCCGCCGACCTGCCGGCCGGGACCACCGCGGAGCTGCGGGCGATGGCGATCCGCGCGTTCGAGGCGCTGGGGTGCGAGGGGCTGTCCCGGGTGGACTTCTTCTACACGCCGTCCGGCGAGCTGATCCTGAACGAGATCAACACGATGCCCGGCTTCACCTCACTGTCGGTCGCGCCGCAGCTGTGGGCGGCCACCGGGCTGTCCTACGGGCAGCTGGTGGACCGGCTGATCCAGCTGGCCCTGCACCGGCCGACCGGGCTGCGTTAGGGGACCGCGGCCTTGATCGGGTCCGCGAGCTGCACCAGGACGTTGCCCGGCTGATGGATGACCGAGATCGTCACCTCGATGTACGCCTCCCGGTTCACCGCCGTGAACAGGGTGGGCTTGTACGGGTCCGCGTACCAGGCGACCCCGTTGACGTCGTTCACCGTGTCGGTCGGGGCCATCGCCGCCGGACGCCGCACGCCGCAGCGCAGCGTGATCTGCCCGGCCCCCCAGACCGCCACGTAGGGCGACGGCGGTTCCGACGCCACCCGGGGCTCCCCGTCCAGTTCCCGGGGCAGCTGGTTGGCCAGCCGCTCACACGCGGCCGCCGCCGGACCCTGCGGGCTCGGCGGTGTCACCCGTACGGCGCTGGAGCACGCGGCCACGAGCACCAGGAGCAGGGCGGCCAGTGACTTCACCAAGAATCTCAAATATGGACAATCGGGCAGGTCAGCGTTCGCGTGATCCCGTCCACGGCCTGGATCTGGGCCACCACGAGCTTGCCGAGTTCGTCGACGTTGCGGGCTTCGGCCCGGACGATCACGTCGTACGGACCGGTGACGTCCTCGGCCTGCGTGACACCGGGAATCTTGGCGATCGCGGCCGCCACGGCTGCGGCCTTGCCGACCTCGGTCTGGATAAGGATGTAGGCCTGCACCATCAGGTCCTCCCGGGATTGATCACCACCGAAAGGTCAACGTACCCCGAACACCAGGAGGTGTGACATCACAGTCGGAGAACTAGGCGAATTCGGTGTTGTTGGCCGCATTGCGGGGCGTCTGTCCCACAGTGCGTCGGTGCTGCTCGGCCCAGGTGATGACGCCGCGGTCCTGGCAGCGCCCGATCGACGCGTGGTCGTGACGACGGATCTGCTCCTTGAGGGTAGACACTTCCGCCGTGATTGGTCCAGCGGCTACGAAATCGGTCGTAAAGCGGCAGCGCAGAATCTTTCCGACATCGTTGCCATGGGCGCGACTCCCACGGGGCTGTTCGTGGGGTTGGGCATGCCCGCGGACACGCCGATCGCGTGGCTGGACGAGCTCACCGACGGGTTCCGTGACGAATGCGGCCTGGTGGGAACGAGCGTCGCGGGGGGTGACATCGCCAGCTCACCCATGATCGTGCTGGGAGTTACGGCTTTGGGAGATCTCGGCGGAATCGCACCGATCACCCGTTCTGGCGCCCGGCCGGGGGACCAGGTCGCCGTCGCCGGTCGGCTCGGGTACGCGGCGGCCGGGCTCGCGCTGCTGTCCGGCGGGGTCGCGGTGGACTCCTTCGAGGAGCTGCTCCGCGCGCACCGACGCCCGGAGCCGCCCTACGCCGAAGGACCCAGGGCGGCGGCACTCGGGGCGACCGCCATGATGGACGTCAGCGACGGCCTGGTGCAGGATCTCGGCCACATCGCCAAGGCCAGCGGGACCGGGATAGTGCTGGAGCCTGACTCGTTCCACGTTCCCGCGCTGCTCGGCGCGGCGGCCGCCTACCTGGGCGTTGATCCGCTCGACTGGATTCTCACCGGCGGCGAGGACCACGCGCTCGCGGCCGTCTTCCCGCCCGAGGTACGGCTCCCGCCCGAGTGGCGAATCGTCGGAGAAGTCGTTCCCGGCCAGAATGTGCAGGTCAAAGGCCGTGCGGAGGCTCCCGGGGGCTGGGATCACTTCAGGGGATGATGTGAAATTTGTGACAAAGGCGTTTTAGATCTGTTATGAAGTATGACGGTCGCCAACAGGAAGGACCGTCATGGGTCGTCACAGGACTGGACGAGATAGCGGTGATGGGGACAACCCCAATGCCGACCATCCCCGCACGGCCGCGGACGCCACAGCTGACCAGCACATTTCCCCAGAATCACCCGAGGGGTTCGAGCGGTGGCTCGGGCACCTGACCGGAGACGGGCCCGAGCTCACCTACCGCTGGCCGGAGGACACCGCTCAGCCGCCCGCCGACGAGGACCGTCCCGCCATCCACCCGGCCTACCGGTGGGACCTCCCGCCCAAGCGCACGCCGCCGGTCGAGGCCGCGCCGACCGAGCGGAGCGTGGTGACGCCGTTCCGGCGCAAGGCGCGGCCGAACCCGTACGAGCCGGGGCTTCCCGAGGCGGCGGGATTCGGGCCGGGCACGCCGCCGGTCGGCGACGGCGAGGCGACGCGGGCCGATCCGCAACTGGCGCCGCAGGCCGAGGTCAGCTATCGGTGGCCGGATTCCGGGGTCGCCGTGGAGCTGTCCGGGAAGCGGGACAGCGGGCCGGAGGTGTTCGCCGAGCCAGGGGCGCGGAGCCGGTTCGGGCGGACCGCGCTGCTGTCCGGGCTGTCGGTGCTGGTGGCGGTGGGGGTCACGTTCGCGGGAGTAAGGCTGGTCGGGGACCGTACCGACCTGGTCTTCGAGGCGCCCGCGGCCACGTGTGAGCCCGCGCGGTGCGGGGCCGCCCCGGCCGTGCCGCAGCCGTCGGCGACCGATTTCGCCACGCCGGAGGACTCGCCCGCCGACTCGCCCGCTGATTCGCCGCCGGCCGACAAGGCGAAGCCCACGCCGAAGGCGAGTGTGCCGGTCGTGCAGGCGAAACCCACGCCGAGCCGTACCGCGTCGCCGAAGGCCAAGAAGACGGCCACGCCCACGCCCACCGAGGACGACGTGCCGACCGGCGCGGGAACCGCCCTCGAAGAGGGCGACGGTCCGGTGAGCAACGACGAGCCCGACCAGAACGCGCTGCGGCTGGCGGTCCCCTCGGTCACGGTCGCCTTCGAAGTGACCCAGGAGGACTTCGACGGTTACAGCGCCCGCATCATCGTGCAGAGCGGGAGCGACGACATCGCCGACCTCCGGGTGCGCATCCCCGTCAGCGGCGAGATCCTCACCGTCGAGGGCGCGCAGTTCGAGGTCAGGAACGGGCAGCTCATCCTCTCGTCCCTCGTGCCGCTGGTGGCCGGGGAGGAGCTGATCGTGGACGTGATCGCCAGCGGCAGCCCCACCCCGCCCAGTGAGTGCGTTCTGACCGGTGGCGACTGCGCCATCGCGGCGCCCCCCACGCTCTGACCGTGACCATCACGCGACAGGTGGCGGCGGCGATTCGCGGTGCGGTAGCCGGAGACGCGCTCGGGGTGCCGTGGGAGACCGCCCCGCCCGAGCGCGTCGACCGGGACCGGCTGTTCGACCTGCCGTCCAGCCGGGGCTGGCCCGCCGGCACGACCTCCGACGACACCAGCCAGCTGATGATCGTCGCCCGCCTGCTGGCCGGGGAGGCGACGCCGACCGCCGGGGAGTTCCTGCGCCGCCTCGCCGCCGAGGCCGATCAGATCCGCGGTATGGGTTCGACCACCCGGCGCGCCCTCAGAAACTTCGCCGCCGGGGAGCCATTACCGGAAATATCGCCTCAAGGCCGGGCCACCAATGGTGCGGCGATGCGGATCGCGCCCGCCGGCTGGGTGGTACCGCCCGGCGACCCCGCGCGCCGCCGGGCCCTGGTGACCGAACTCTCCGGGGGCACGCACCCGCACCCCGTCGCCATCGGCGCGGCCTCGATCGTCTCCGCCATGGCCAGCCAAGCCCTCGACGACGCCACCGGGATCCTGCCCGCCGCCGTCGCCGAGGCCGACCACCTCGGCCTCGCCGAGTTCGAGGCGGTCCGCCGGGCCGCCGCCGGCACCTGGACCCCGCCGCTCGCGGGCATCCCGACCGAGGCCGCCACCACCGTCGCCGCGGTCGTGCACTCCATCCGGCACTCCACCGATCTGGTGGCCGCCCAGATCCACGCGGTGACCCTGGGCGGTGACACCGACACCGTCGCCGCCATCGTCGGCGGAATCCTCGGCGGCGTCCCTGGCCAGCCCGTCCCGCCCTGGTGGCCCCGCGTCCGCTTTCCCGAGGACGCCGAAGTGGACGCCCTGGCGGCCCGGCTGGCGGCCGTGCGGGCTTTATGAGCCGGGAGTTCCCCTTTCGGCCCGCCGAATTCTGGATTCCGAGAAAGGAATCAAGCCGAAATGGTTCCGATTCCTGTCCGCTTTCCGGAGAATGCTGAGCGTCACGTTGATCCATTGATAACCTGACATCGGATCAAGTGTCACGCAAACTTGCACAACACAAATCTGGCCGCACCCAGATTTGCCGCTTAATTTGAGAAGGGCGGTTTCGCAATGGCCGGCAGAAGAGGCCCGACGCTACGAACCCAGTGGCTCGGCAAACAACTCCGGGAGCTCCGCGAAGCCGCCAAACTCACCCTGCGGGACGCCGGCGAGTACATCCAGCGCGACCCGGCCACCATCAGCCGCATCGAAGGCGGCCTGGTCCCCGCCCGCACTCCCGACGTGATTGCCCTGCTCAACCTGTACGGCATCAACGACGAGACCAAACGCGAGGGAATGGAACGCCTCAGCCGCGAAGTCTGGCAGACCGGCTGGTGGGACGGTTACACCCCGGAGGCTCTCGGCGGCATGCTCGACCGCGCCTGGCTGGAGTCCCGCGCCGAGCGAATCCGCATCTATGAGCCGATGGTCATTCCCGGCCTCTTTCAGACCCGTGAGTACGCCTCCGCCGTCATTACGGCAAGTGACGCCGGCGCTCATCCCGAACGGATTCAGCAATGGCTGGAGTTCCGGATGGACAGGCAAAAGATGCTCGAATTCGAACCCCATCCGCGCATCGAAATGATCCTCGACGAAGCTCTCATGCATCGGATTATCGGCGGTCCCAAAGTGATGTCCGCCCAGCTGAGACACCTCGCCGCGGCGACAGAACGCCCCGATGTGGCCGTCCGAATCGTCCCGTTCAACGCAGGCGCGCACGCGAGTCCCGAGGGTGGTTTTCTGATCTTTGATATGCCAGACCCATATCCCGATGTGGCCTATGCCGAAACCCGCGGCGGCGCTGTCTACGCTGAAGCCGACAATGCTGACAATTTCATGCGGGCATATGATTCGATTCAAACAAAAACTCTTGTTCCGGCCGAATCAGCGAAGCTCATACGGAACGCCGCGAGGCGCTTTGGGTAGGGGACACGGAGGGACGCGGGATGAGTGCGGCGGACGAACTCGGGGGTGTCGCATGGCACATCAGTTCAAGGAGCTCGAACGGCGGCGGGCAGTGCGTTGAGGTGGGCCCGCTGGACGACGGCAGTGACCGGGTGGCCGTCCGGCACAGCCGGCACCGTGACGGCGAAGTGATCATCTACAGCCGGGCCGAATGGGAAGCCTTCGTCGGCGGCGTGAAGGACGGCGAGTTCGACTTCTTCAGGTGACGGGAGCACCTGGTTGGATGGAGGACATGACTCCTCCGCGTGTGCTGACGATCGCCGGCTCGGACTCCGGCGGCGGGGCGGGCATCCAGGCCGACCTGAAGACGATGCTGGCGCTCGGAACCCACGGGATGAGCGTGATCGCCGCCGTGACCGCGCAGAACTCGATCGGCGTGCAGGGCTATTGGGAACTCCCCGCCGAGGCGGTAAGGGCCCAGCTGAATTCGGTTCTCCGGGACATCGGCGTGCAGGCCGTGAAGACCGGCATGCTGGCCTCCCCGATCCTGGTGGAGACGGTCGCGGAATTCCTCGCCGAACTGTCCGCCCCCGTGGTGGTCGACCCCGTCGGGGTGTCCAAACACGGCGACTCGCTGCTCGCCCCCGAGGCCGTCGGCACGGTGAAATCCCGCCTGCTGCCGACCGCCACCGTCGTCACCCCCAACCTCTGGGAGGTCGAACAGCTCACCGGCGTCAAGGTCGAGGGCGAGGACGACCTCCGCCGCGCCGCCGACGCCGTGCTCGAACTGGGCCCGCGCTGGGCCCTGATCAAGGGCGGCCACCTGCCGGGCGACCCGGTCGACCTCCTCACCGACGGCAGCACCGAGCACCGCTACCGCGCCGAACGGCTGGACAACCGCCACACCCACGGCACCGGCTGCACCCTGGCCTCCGCCATCGCCAGCCGGCTGGCCTTCGGCGACGACGTCCCCACCGCGGTCGAGCGGGCCAAGACCTACGTCACCGGCGCGATCGCGCACGGCTTCCCGCTGGGCGCCGGAATCGGCCCGGTGGACCACGCCTGGCGCTGGCGCTGAGCGGGCAGCACGAAGCCCGCCACCCGGTGGGTGGCGGGCTCGGGAAGAACGTGGGGGCTAGCGGGTGACCTTGCCTGCCTTGATGCAGGAGGTGCACACGTTGAGCCGCTTCGGCGTCCCGTTGACCGTCGCGCGGACGGTCTGGATGTTCGGCTTCCAGTTGCGCCGGGTACGGCGGTGCGAGTGGGAGACGTTGTTGCCGAAAATCGGCTTCTTAGCGCAGATGTCGCAGACGGAAGCCACGGTCATCGCTCCTTCAGAGTCCTGGATCAGTCGATACGGCCCGGCCTGCCGAAAAGCGGCTCATCCGAGCATGCCGGGACAACCGGCTAGCCACACAAGAATAGCCGATGCCAGCCGACACGACGCCAAACGGCGGCTCAGCGGACCGGATAATCTCGTACCGGCCAACGGTAGCGCATCGGCGGAGTAACCCGGGTGGCCGGTGGTGGCGGTCGGGACACAGGGGGCCGGTCATGTTGCAGGTGCTCGATCCGGCCGCGGTCCGGTCCTGGGTGCGGCGGTCGGCGGACGCGCTGGGGCGGTCCCGGGCGGAGATCGACGCGTTGAACGTCTTCCCGGTGCCCGACGGCGACACCGGCACGAACCTGCATCTCACGCTGCTGTCGGCGGCCGAGGCGCTGGACGCGCTGCCCGAGGCCGAGGACGGCCGGGCCTGGCAGGCGCTCGCCCATGGCGCGCTGCTCGGCGCGCGGGGCAACTCCGGGGTGATCGTCAGCCAGGCGTTCCGGGGGCTCGCGCAGGTGCTCGCGGAGGCCGAGGGCCGGGGGCGGGATCTGCGGGACGGCCTGGTCAGGGCCGCCGAACTGGCCAGGGCCGCGGTGATGCGGCCGGTCGAGGGCACGCTGCTGAGCGTGCTGGCCGCCGTGGCCGACGCCGTGCGGGACGCCACCGGCGAGCTCGGCGAGGTGGTGGGCGCCGCCGCCAGGGAGGCGCGGCTGGCGCTGGGCCGGACCACCGGGCAGCTGGAGGTGCTGGCCCGCAACGGCGTCGTGGACGCGGGCGCGGCCGGGCTGGTGATCATTCTGGAGACGCTGGCCGAGGTGGTCGCGGAGGCGTACGCGGAGCATCACGAGGTGCCCGCGCCCACCACGAAGATCACCCTGATGAGCGAGGCCGGGCCGGGTTACGAGGTCATGTACTTACTGGACGCCGGTCAGGACGCCGTGGCCCGGCTCCGGGAGGAGCTGGACGAGCTCGGCGAATCGCTGGTGATCGTCGGCGGGGACGGGCTGTGGAACGTGCATGTGCACGTGGACGACGCCGGGGCGGCCATCGAGGCGGCCCTGGAGGTCGGCCGGCCGTACCGGATCAAAGTTGCCTATCTCGGCGGGCGCACGCACGAGCCGAGCCCCGGGCGCGGAGTGGTCGCGGTGGCGGCGGGGGAGGGGCTGGCGGCGCTGTTCCGGCGGGCCGGAGCCGTGGTCGTGATCCGCGAGCCGGGGTCGAGCCCGCCGCTGGCGGCGGTGCTCGCGGCGATCAGGGAGGCCGGGGCCGAGGTGGCGGTGCTGCCCAACGACACGGGCGTGCGGGCGGTGGCCGTCGCGGCGGCCGAGATCGCCAGGGACGAGGGCGTGCGGGTGAGCGTGCTGCCCACCAAGGCCTCTGTGCAGGGACTGGCCGCGCTGGCCGTGCACGACCGGCTCCGGCGGTTCGACGACGACGTGGTGGCCATGACGGACGCGGCCGGGCATACCCGGCACGGGCACGTGTGGATCGCCAACCGGGAGGCCATGACCAGCGCCGGGCTCTGCCGCCCCGGCGACGTGCTCGGCGTGGTCGACGGCGACGTCGCCCTGATCGGTACGGCTCTCGCGGCGGTCGCGGCCGACGTCGCCGACCGCCTGCTGTCGGCCAGCAGCGAGCTGGTGACCCTGGTCTCCGGGGCCGGCGCGCCCCCCGGGCTGGCCCGCGCCGTCCAGCACCACGTGGAGCGGGCCCGGCCCGATGTCGAGGTCGTCCACCACGAGGGCGGCCAGGGCGGATACCCGCTGCTCATCGGTGTCGAATGATTGTTGTCGCCCGGGCACGGTAGAACTGGTTGACGTGACCAGGTTCGATGAGCCGTTGAAGCGCGCGGTGGGGGACAAGACGGCCGCTCCGCTGGCGAGCGCGCTGGGGATCAGCACGGTGGGCGAGCTGCTGCGCCACTATCCGCGGCGATACGCGGAGCGCGGCGAGCTCACCCCGATCGCCTCGCTGGAGCACGACGACCACGTGACCGTGGTCGGTCGGGTGTCCGCGGTGCAGCGGCGGCCGATGAAGAACCGGCAGGGCAGCTGGCTCGACGTGGAGGTGACCGACGGGAAGGACCGGCTGCGGCTGGCCTTCTTCGGCAAGGGCGCGTACGTGGCGGAGCAGCGGCTCCTTCCCGGGACCGAGGCCACTTTTTCCGGAAAAGTCAACGTTTTCTCCACCCCGAACGGGGTCAAGCGGCGGTCCCTCACCCATCCGGACTACGTGACCGAGGACGAGGAGACGGCCGAGGAGTTCAGCACCGCGCCCGTCCCGATCTACTCCTCCGCGCAGAACCTGGCCACCTGGAAGATCCAGCGCGCGGTCCGGACCGTGCTGGACGTGCTCCAGCTCGACGATCCGCTGCCGGCCGAGCTGCGCAGGCGGCTGGGCCTGCCGGGGCTGACGGACGCGCTGAAGGCCATCCACCGGCCGCGCGACCACGGCGACATCGCCCGCGCCAGGAAGCGGCTCAAGTTCGACGAGGCGTTCCTGCTCCAGGCCGTGCTGGTGCGCCGCAGGATCGCGGCCGCGCAGTGGCCCGCCACCGCCCGGCCCGGCAAGGAGGGCGGCCTGCTCGCCGACTTCGACGCGCGGCTGCCGTTCCGGCTCACCGACGGGCAGCGCGAGGTCGGCGCGGAGATCTCCGCCGACCTGGCCGGCGAACATCCCATGCACCGGCTGCTCCAGGGCGAGGTCGGCGCGGGCAAGACCGTGGTCGCGCTCCGGGCCATGCTCCAGGTGGTCGACTCCGGCGGGCAGGCCGCCCTGCTCGCCCCGACCGAGGTGCTGGCCCAGCAGCACCACCGCTCGATCGTCGCCATGCTGGGCGACCTGGCCGGCGGAGGCATGTTCGGCGGGACCGGGGTGGCGCTGCTGACCGGCTCGATGGGCGCGGCGGCCCGCCGCTCCAACCTGCTGGACGCGGCCTCCGGGGCGGCCGGGATCGTGGTCGGCACCCACGCGCTGCTCCAGGACAGGGTCCAGTTCGCCGACCTCGGCCTGGTGGTCGTGGACGAGCAGCACCGGTTCGGCGTCGAGCAGCGGGACGCGCTCCGCGAGAAGTCCCAGGGCGGGCGGCCGCACGTGCTGGTGATGACGGCCACGCCGATCCCGCGCACGGTCGCGATGACCGTCTTCGGGGACCTGGAGGTGTCCACCCTCAGCCAGCTGCCCTCCGGCCGCGCGCCGATCACCACGCACGTGGTGCCGGCCGCCGAGAAGCCGCACTACCTGGAACGCAGCTGGGAGCGCATCCGCGAGGAGGTCGGGCTGGGG
Organism: Acrocarpospora corrugata; assembly: GCF_009687845.1. Taxonomy (GTDB): domain Bacteria; phylum Actinomycetota; class Actinomycetes; order Streptosporangiales; family Streptosporangiaceae; genus Acrocarpospora; species Acrocarpospora corrugata. Next base: position 46,868 of record NZ_BLAD01000042.1, on the reverse strand, counting down.
CGGCAGGCGTACATCGTCTGCCCGCGCATCGGCGACCAGGAGGGCGACGAGGGCGACCTGGCCAAGCAGGACAAGGACGAGGGCGAAGGCGAGGAGCGCCGGCCGCCGCTGGCGGTGCTGGACGTGGCGAGCCTGCTCGCCGAGGGCCCGCTGCACGGCCTGCGGGTGGAGGTCCTGCACGGCAAGCTGCTCCCCGAGGAGAAGGACGCGATCATGCGCGCGTTCGCCCGGGGCGAGATCGACGTGCTGGTGGCCACCACCGTCATCGAGGTCGGCGTGGACGTGCCCAACGCCTCCGTCATGGTCATCATGGACGCGGACCGGTTCGGCGTCTCCCAGCTCCACCAGCTCCGCGGCCGGGTCGGCCGGGGCGGCCTGCCGGGGCTCTGCCTGCTGGTCAGCGAGTCGGTCCCCGACACGCCCGCGCGGCTGCGCCTGGACGCGGTGGCCCGCACGCTGGACGGTTTCGAGCTGTCCCGGGTGGACCTCGAACAGCGCCGCGAGGGCGACGTGCTCGGCGCGGCCCAGTCAGGGCGCAAGTCCTCGCTCCGCATGCTCCAGCTGCTCCGCGACGAGGACGTGATCGAGTCGGCCCGCGAGGAGGCGCTGACCCTGCTGGCCGCGGATCCGCTGCTGGAATCGCACCCCCAGCTCAAGGCCGAACTCGACGCACTGGTCAGCAACGAGCGCTCCGAATACCTGGAAAAGGCCTGAAAGGCCCGGCGTCGGTCTCGAAACGGCGTAGGTCTGGGACCAATCGCGTTGAGCGGGGGGCCGGGTGGGGCCCTGGGCATGAAAATGACCCAGGGCCCAGCCTTGGGACGGCCTCCCCCCGAATGCCGTCCCCGGCTGGGCCCACCCTCGGGTCAGGTGCCGAGGGCGCCGGCGTGCGGAAGGGCTCACGATCACACCGGCCGGCCTTCCCCTGGGTCACCGTGAAGGCCGCAAGACCCATCTTGCAGGCAGTCAGGGGTGGAGGCCATCACCCTTCCCTATTTAGCGATACCTCTTACTCACTCTTGACCAGGGATAATGTCCGGATGACCAGGGTCATCGCAGGAAGCGCGGGTGGACGCAGGCTGGCCGTGCCCCCCGGGAGGAGCACCCGGCCGACCAGCGACCGCGCCAGGGAAGGGCTTTTCGCCACCGTGGGGTCGGTGCTCGGGGTGCCGGAACGTGCCCTCGACCTGTACGCGGGGTCGGGCGCCGTCGGGCTCGAATCGCTGAGTCGCGGCGCGTCGCACGCGCTGCTGGTGGAGTCGGACGCGAAGGCGGCCAGGACGATCCGCGAGAACATCGACGCGCTCGGGCTGCCCGGGGCCGTGCTGCGGGCCGACCGGGTGGAGCGGGTGGTGGCGCAGCCGTGCGCGGAGCCGTACGACTTCGTGTTCGCGGACCCGCCGTACGCGGTGCGTGACGAGACGGTGCTGGAGGTGCTGCTGGCGCTGCGGGACAACGGCTGGCTGGCGTCCGGCGCGTTGGTCGCGGTCGAGCGGGAGACAAGAGGGAAGGATCTTCGATGGCCCCCCGGTTTCGAGGAGGGCCGGGCCCGTCGTTACGGTGAAGCGACCGTTTGGTACGGTCACGCCGAATGAGGCTGATCTAAGGGGTGTGTGGTGCGCCGAGTTGTTTGTCCGGGGTCATTCGACCCTGTCACCAATGGTCATCTCGACATCATCGGCCGGACGTCCCGGCTCTATGACGAGGTCGTCGTCGCCGTTTTGATCAATATCGAGAAGAAGAGCCTCTTCACCGTAGAGGAACGCATCGACATGCTCCAGGCCGTCACCAAGGAGTACGGCAACGTGCGGGTGGAGAAGTTCCACGGACTCCTGGTCGATTTCGCCAAACAGCAGAGCATCCCCACCATCGTGAAGGGCCTGCGCGCGGTCAGCGACTTCGACTACGAACTCCAGATGGCCCAGCTGAACTACCGCATGTCCGGCGTGGAAACCCTCTTCATGTCCACCAACCCGGAGTACTCCTTCCTCTCCTCCAGCCGCCTCAAGGAGATCGCCCGCTACGGCGGCGACGTCTCCGGCCTCGTCCCGGACCTGGTCCTGCGCCTCCTGGTCGAACGCATGCGCGTCTGAAGGTCCGGCTTGGCCGCGCCGGTGTCTGGACTGAGGAACGCAGGTCGCGGAGCGGCCGGAGTGACGAGGGAAGACACAGGCTCCCCAGCGGCCAAGCCCGCCGTGCCGGAGGCGCGGCCATTTCACAGCTGGTATCGTTGCTAACTGGCCTTGTCTGACGGCGATGATTCGCCATGCCTTCCGGAAAGCAGGATGACTCTGCACAGCCTCAACCCCCGAGCTCCCTGGGTGATCTCAACTCATGATCTGGGCCGGCGACCGGGGTTGATGCGTAAGACGAGTCCGAGCCTTCCGGCACCGGTAGATCTCTCGGTTGGCATGATCGGTGTCCCCAAGGACGCCGATGTCGAGCTGGAACTCCGGCTTGAGGCGGTCATGGAAGGCGTGCTCGTGACGGGCACGGCGAAGGTTCCCCTCAGCGGGGAGTGTTCGCGCTGTCTGGATCCGCTGACCTCGGAGATCGAGGTCGGGTTCCAGGAGCTCTTCTTCTACTCGGCGGAGGACGCCAGCGAGGACGATTCACTCCTCCATGGCGAACTGCTCGATCTGGAGCCGTCCTTCCGTGACGCGGTGGTGCTCGCGCTGCCGTTGAGCCCGGTCTGCCGCGAGGACTGCCCGGGGCTCTGCCCGGAGTGCGGGGTCAAGCTGGCGGACGCCGGCGCCGACCACTCACACGACCGGGTGGACGGCCGGTGGGCGTCGCTGCAGGGTCTGAAACTCGAAAACAACAAAGACGATCAGGAGGCCTGACGTGGCCGTTCCGAAGCGGAAAATGTCGCGGAGCAACACCCGCGCCCGCAGGTCCCAGTGGAAGACGACCGCGGTCGCGCTCGTGAGCTGCCCGCAGTGCCGCTCTCCGAAGCGCCCGCACATCGTGTGTCACGAGTGCGGCACGTACAACCGCCGCCAGGTCATCGAGCCGTCCTCCTGAGCGGGCGGCGCGCGACGGTTCTGGGATTTCCGGCGCCGATCGGGTCGTCAAACAGACCCGGTCGGCGTTACCTTGCTTCACAAGCGCTTCGATAGAAGCGTGTGCGGTGGCGGCCGCCCGCGGCCGTGGTGGACGCCGGGTATACACCCGACGCCCACCACGCCTTCGGGCTTCGTCAAGATGATCCACCTGCCACCGTGCTTCGGCGTAGCCATGCACGAGGAGGAAGATCATGAACGGCAAGCCTGTCGCCGTGGAAGCCGTCCGCGACGAGCTGGAGCGGGTGCTGCTCGTCCGGTTGAGCACCGACATCCTGGAGCGGGCGCTGACCCACCGCTCCTACGCGTACGAGAACGGTGGTCTGCCCACCAACGAGCGGCTGGAGTTCCTGGGGGACTCGGTGCTCGGCCTGGTCGTCACCGACACGCTGTTCCGCGGCCACCCCGACCTGCCTGAGGGCCAGCTGGCGAAGCTGCGCGCCGCCGTGGTCAACATGCGGGCGCTCGCGGACGTGGCCCGCACCCTCGACCTGGGCCGGTTCCTGCGCCTCGGCCGGGGCGAGGAGGGCACCGGCGGGCGGGACAAGTCCTCGATCCTGGCCGACACCCTGGAAGCCCTGATCGGCACCGTCTACGTGGACAAGGGCCTGGAGGAGGCGTTCCGGGTGGTGCACCTGCTCTTCGACCCGCTGATCAAGCGCTCCGCCTCGCTCGGAGCCGGTCTGGACTGGAAGACCTCGCTGCAGGAGCTGACCGCGTCGGAGATGCTCGGGGTGCCCGAGTATCACGTCGACGAGAGCGGCCCCGACCACGCCAAATCGTTCGTGGCGACGGTCCGGGTCGGCGGGCAGGAGTACGGCACCGGCGCCGGGCGCAGCAAGAAGGAAGCCGAGCAGCAGGCCGCGGAAGCCGCCTGGACGGCGATCCGGGCCCACCGCGACGCGCGCGAAGCGGCTGTCGGCCGGACCTGAGCACAGGAGCGTAGATGCCGGAATTGCCGGAAGTAGAGGTCGTCCGGCGCGGGCTGGAGAGCTGGGTGGCCGGGCGGGAGATCGCCTCCGCCGAGGTGCTGCATCCGCGCGCGGTCCGGCGGAACACCGGTGCGCTGGCGGATCTGCTGGTGGGCCGTACGGTGCTGTCGGCGGAGCGGCGGGGCAAATACCTGTGGCTCCCGCTTTCGGTGGCTGAGGACGCGCTCATGGCCCATCTGGGGATGAGCGGGCAACTCCTCATGATCGAGCCGGAGAAGCCCGCGGAGAAGCACCTGCGGGTCCGCCTCGGCTTCACCGACGGCGGTCCCGAACTCCGGTTCGTGGACCAGCGCACGTTCGGGCATCTGCTGGTGGCTCCGCTGGCGGTACGGCCGTCGCGTAACGTTCCGGAACCGATTTCGCATATCGCGCCGGATCCGTTCGAGGATTCGTTCGATGACGCCGAGTTCGCGATCAAGATTCGGCGTAGGCAGACCGGGGTGAAGCGGGCGCTTCTAGATCAATCGCTTATCAGTGGCGTTGGAAATATTTATGCGGATGAGGCGCTGTGGCGGGCGAAGCTGCACTGGGCCCGGCCGACCGAGACCCTGACCAGCGCGAAGGTGGCCGAACTGCTGGCCGCCGCGCGTTCGGTGATGGCCGAGGCGCTCGGCGAGGGCGGCACGTCCTTCGACCGCCTCTACGTCAACGTCAACGGGGAGAGCGGGTACTTCGACCGGTCACTCGCTGTGTACGGGCGCCGGGACGAACCCTGCCCGCGGTGCGGCACTCCGGTCCGCCGGGACGCCTTTATGAACAGGTCCAGTTACAGCTGCCCCAAATGTCAGCCCAGGCCCAAGAATGGTCGCTGGTAGGCCCCCGCTAGGATATTTGCCAAGGTCAGGGGGTTTGTCGTGGATGTGCGACTGACGGCTTGGGTGCGGGGCCGGGTGCAGGGTGTCGGGTTTCGCTGGTGGGTGCGTGCGAAGGCACTGGAACTCGGTCTGGCGGGGTGGGCACTCAACCTAGCGGATGGTCGGGTTGAGGTTGTGGCCGAAGGACCACGGGAATCTTGCGGCGTCTTACTTGACCTGTTAAGCGGGGGTGACACGCCCGGCCAGGTCACGGGTGTGATAGAGCGGTGGAGTGATCCGAAAGGGACGGTTGTCGGCTTTGTGGAGCGATAGCCCCTTCCCTTAAACCACCCAAATGAGGTATATTTACATGTCGACAGTGTCCATCGGCGGCTCATTGTGAAGCGTTCAACTTGACCGCCTCCGCAGCCGGTGCGACTCTTGAGAAGAACCACGCGCACCCCTCCCGCGGCTCGAAGTGCGCGAACCAGTCTGGTCACTCAGCGTGGAGGACCCTTAACCATGGCGAAGGCTCTACTCGGCCACGTCGGCGGTCCTGACCCTCGTATGGTCTCGGAAATGCGTCGCCTCCAGCAGCGCATCCGTGACTTGGAGGCAGAACTCACCCGACTCCAGGCACAAAACGATGCGCTAGCCGCGCAAACTCGTGATGAGGCTCTGGTAAGGCTGCAGGATCGCGAGCCGGCTCTCACCTGAGAGGCCGGGTCACAACACGAATGAACAATTGTCAGGGGCGCCTCGAAAGGGCGTCCCTTGTCATTTCCGGAACTATTCTTTGCAGGTTATAGCCACGTTTCCCGATTGTTACGCGAGTAAGGGTGGTTCTCCCACCCACCCTTTGGATCGTTGCGGGCCTCCGCCCGCCCCCGTCGGTCGCCCTGGCGGCCACGTCGGCTTCGCCGGGCAGGCGTGG
>NZ_BLAD01000042.1:0-40431 GCF_009687845.1 Acrocarpospora corrugata | reverse complement strand
CTGTGGCGAGGGTCGGGGGCGGGCGGAGGCCCGCAATCAAACAAGGGGTGGGCGGGTGGGAGATCCACGTCTACCCGGCGGAGCTGACATCGTCGCCAGGGCTACCGACGGGGCGGGTGGAAGCACGCAACCAAACAAAGGGCAGATGGGTGGGAGAACTACGCCTGCCCGGCGAAGCCGACGTGGCCACCAGGGCGGCCGACGGGGGCGGGCGGAGGCCCGCAGCGATCCAAAGGGAGAACCACGTCCCCGCGCAGAAACAGCGTTTGGCGTGGTCCGGTGGGGGAAGTGGGACGGCCCTGTTGAAGGCGCGGCCATGGGCGCAGGGAGAACGGTAGTCTTCCCTCCGGGAACGGGGTGGCCGGGAGGGGGTCGCGAAGTGTATCTGAAGACCCTCACCCTGCGTGGGTTCAAGTCGTTCGCCTCCGCCACCGCGCTTCGGTTCGAGCCCGGGATCACCTGTGTGGTCGGGCCCAACGGCTCCGGCAAGTCCAATGTCGTGGACGCGCTGGCCTGGGTCATGGGTGAGCACAGCGCGAAGTCGCTGCGTGGCGGCAAGATGGAGGACGTGATCTTCGCGGGGACGTCCTCCCGTCCTCCGCTCGGGCGGGCCGAGGTCACGCTGACCATCGACAACACCGACGGCGCGCTGCCGATCGACTACACCGAGGTGACGATCAGCCGGCTGATGTTCCGGTCGGGCCAGAGCGAGTATGCGATCAACGGCGACACCTGCCGCCTGCTGGACATTCAGGAGCTGCTCTCCGACTCCGGCATCGGCCGGGAGATGCACGTCATCGTCGGCCAGGGCCAGCTGGACCAGGTCCTGCACGCGGGCCCCGAGGAGCGCAGAGCGTTCATCGAAGAGGCCGCCGGCGTGCTCAAACACCGCAAACGCAAGGAGAAGGCGCTCCGCAAGCTGGACGCCATGCAGGCCAACCTGACCCGGGTCCAGGACCTCGCCACCGAGCTGCGCCGGCAGTTGAAGCCGCTGGGGCGGCAGGCGGAGATCGCCCGTAAGGCGGCGGTGATCCAGGCCGACCTGCGGGACGCCCGGATGCGGCTGCTCGCCGACGATGTGGTGACGTTGCGGGACACGCTCCAGCGGGAGGCCCAGGACGAGGCCGCCGTACAGAGCAGGCGGGCGCAGGTCGAGCGGGAGCACGCGGAGGGCCAGGAGCGGGAGGCCGCGCTGGAGGGCGCGGCCAACGAGGCGCAGCCGAGGCTGACGGCCGCGCAGGAGACCTTCTACCGGCTGTCGGCGCTGCGGGAGCGGCTGCGCGGAGTGGAGAGCCTGGCGGCCGAGCGGGAGCGCAACGCGGCGGACGCGGCGGCGATCGAGCGGCGGGGCCGGGAGCCGGAGGAACTGGAGCGGGAGGCCGCCGAGGTCAGGGAGCAGGAGCGGGAGCTGCAGGAGGCGCTGGCGGAGGCGCAGGAGCGGCTCGCGGTGGCGGTGGAGACCCGGAGCGAGGCCGAGGAGGCGCTGGCGGCCGAGGAGCGCAAGCTGGCCGCCATGGCCAGGGCCGCCGCCGACCGCCGGGAGGCGCTGGCCCGGCTGCGCGGGCAGGTGGATTCGGCCAGGAGCCGGGCGCGGGCCGCCGAGGAGGAGATCGGCCGGCTCGCCAAGGCCCTCGACGACGCCAACACCAGGGCCGAGCGGGCCCAGGCCGAGCACGACGACCAGGAGCAGAGCGAGCCCGCCACCGACCCTGAGCTGATGGCCGAACTGGCCGCCGCCCAGGAGGGCGTGGAGCTGGCCAGGGCCCAGGTCGAGGCCGCCCGCGAGATCGTGGAACAGGCGAAGGGCCTGGTCGAGGAGGCCAAAGCCGCCGTCGCGGCGCCGCGCGCCGCACTGGTGGCGGCCTCCGCCCAGGTCGGTACGGCACGGGCCGCCGACCAGGACGCGCAACGCGCCGTCAGCGCCCTGACCGCCCGCAGGGACGCCCTGGAGCTCAGCCTCTCCGGCGACGGCGAACTGGAATGGGTGACCGGCGAACTGACCGGACCGCCCCGCGCGGTCCTGCTGGCCAAGGACGTCCCCACCGCCGAGCGCCTGCTGGCCGACCGCCCGGACCTGGCCGCCGTGATCGGCCCTGGCGCGGCGTTCGGCGCGCTCACCGGCACCGGCTCGGCCGACAACTCGACCTGGCAGGTCAGGGCCGCCCTGGAGCAGGCCATCGCCGACCTGCGGGCGGCCGGTGACACCGCGGCCGAGCAGGCGTCCGTCCTGGAAGAGGCCGTCGACGCCGAGGCCGGCGCCCGGGAGGCCGTGGAGGTCGCGCAGAGCCGGGTCAACGAGGCCCAGACCGGGGTTTCGGTCGCCCAGAACGGCGTCAACTCGGCGCGGAGCGGGCTGGACGTGGCGCAGGCGGGGCTTGACCGGGTCCGGGGGCGGCAGCGGGCCGCCGACCAGCGGCTGGCGGACGCGGCCAAGCAGCTGGCCCGGCTGGAGGCCGCGGTGAAGGCCGCCCGGGACGAGGGCGCGCGGCTGGCGCTTGCCGTACAGGGGGCGGAGGAGGCCCGGGAGGTGGCGCGGGCCGGGATCGTGGAGCTGGAGGAGCGGCTGGCCGAGGAGGAGTACGCGGGCGAGTTGGAGGCCGAGCCGACCACCGAGGCGCGCGACGAGCTGGCCCTGGCCTGCGGGGTCACCCGGCAGGCCGAGATGGAGGCCAGGCTGACGGTGCGGACCGCCGAGGAGCGGGCCCGGGGGATCGCGGGCCGGGCGGAAAGCCTGCTGCGCGCGGCCCAGCGGGAGCGGGAGGACCGGGCCAGGGCGGCGGCCCAGCGGGAGCGCCGCCGGGTGCAGGCGAAGGTGGCCTCGGCCGTGGTCAAGGGCGCCCAGACGGCGCTGCGGGCCCTGGAGACCTCGCTGACCAGGGCGGCCACCGAGCGGGACGCGGCCGAGACGGTCCGCGAGGCGGTGGATGCCGAGCTGAAGACGGTCCGGGTCCGGGTCAGGGAGCTCGGGGTCGAGCTGGACAAGCTGGTCAACCGGGTGCACGGCAGCGAGATGGCCAGAACCGAGCAGCGCCTGCGGCTGGAGCAGCTGCTGGAGCGGGCCATGGACGAGTACGGCGTGGAGACCGACACCCTGATCGCCGAGTACGGCCCGACCGCGATGGTCCCGGGCGAACCGCCGATCCCCTACGTCCGGGCCGAACAGGAGAAGCGCGCCCGCTTCGCCGACAAGCAGATGACCCAGCTGGGCAAGGTCAACCCGCTCGCGCTGGAGGAGTTCGCGGCCCTGGAGGAGCGGCACACCTTCCTGACCTCGCAGCTGGAGGACCTCAAGAAGACCCGCCGTGACCTGCTGCTGGTGGTCAAGGAGGTGGACGACCGGGTCGAGCAGGTGTTCACGGCCGCCTACGACGACGTGCAGCGCGAGTTCTCGCAGATCTTCGAGCGGGTCTTCCCCGGCGGCGAGGGCCGGCTGCTGCTGACCGACCCGAACGACATGCTGACCACCGGCGTCGAGGTGGAGGCGCGCCCGCCAGGCAAGAAGGTGAAGCGGCTGTCGCTGCTGTCCGGCGGCGAGCGCTCGCTGACCGCGGTGGCCTTCCTGATCTCCATCTTCAAGGCCCGCCCGTCCCCGTTCTACGTGATGGACGAGGTGGAGGCCGCCCTGGACGACACCAACACGCAGCGGCTGCTGACCCTGTTCGAGGAGCTCAGGCAGAGCTCCCAGCTGATCGTGATCACCCACCAGAAGCGCACCATGGAGATCGCCGACGCGCTGTACGGGGTGTCGATGCGCGGCGACGGCGTGACCCAGGTGGTCAGCCAGCGGTTGCGCGAGCACGCCTGACCACGTCCCCGGTCGTTATCTGGAAAACTGACCGGTGTGGATGGTTACCTCGTCATCACCATTGTCGTGATTCTGGCCGCCCTGCTGGCGGCCGGTGGTCTGTTCTTCATGTATCGGCCGAAGGCCCGGAACCTTCCGCCGGTGGACACGCCGCTGGTCGGTGGGGGCGCCGAGGAGGAAGAGGGCGGCGGAACCACCACCGCGACGCTGCCGCCGCCGGCCGAGGAACTGGTCAGGCCGCCGGAGCTGGAGGTCCCGCCGCCGTCGGCGGGCCGGATGGTCCGGCTGCGCGCCCGGCTGGCCCGCTCGCAGAGCACGCTCGGCAGGGGCCTGCTGGAGCTGCTGTCCCGGGACCGGCTGGACGACGAGGCCTGGGACGAGATCGAGGAGACCCTGATCACCGCGGACGTGGGCGTCGGGCCCACCCGGGCCATGGTCGAGGAGCTGCGGACCAGGGTGAAGGTGCTGGGCAGCCGTACCCCGGCCGAGGCGCGCGGGCTGCTCCGCGAGCAGCTGCTCGCCCAGATCAACCCGGAGCTGGACCGCACCCTGCACACCTCCGCGCCGGGGGATCGCCCGGCCGTGCTGCTGGTGGTCGGCGTGAACGGCACCGGCAAGACCACCACCACCGGCAAGCTGGCCCGTTCCCTGATCGGCGACGGCAAGACCGTGGTGCTCGGCGCGGCAGACACGTTCCGGGCCGCCGCCGCCGACCAGTTGCAGACCTGGGGCGACCGGGTGGGCGCGACCGTGGTCCGCGGCCCGGAGGCTGGCGATCCGGCCTCGGTGGCATTCGACGCGGTGGCCCGCGGCATCGCCGACAAGGTGGACGTGGTGATCGTGGACACCGCCGGGCGGCTGCACACCAAGACCGGCCTGATGGACGAGCTCGGCAAGGTAAAGCGGGTCATCGAGAAACGCGCCCAGGTCGACGAGGTGCTGCTGGTGCTGGACGCGACCACGGGACAGAACGGCATGCGCCAGGCGCAGGTGTTCGCGGAGGTGGTGAACATCACCGGTATCGCGCTCACCAAATTGGACGGCACCGCGAAGGGCGGAATCGTCATCTCGGTTCAGCGCGAACTGGGTGTTCCGGTCAAGCTGGTGGGTCTCGGGGAAGGGCCGGACGACCTGGCCCCATTCGATCCCGAGGTCTTCGTGGACGCGCTTCTGGGCGAGTGACTTGCTGCCGTACATCTGGCTGACTGAAGCTTCTGGGTGACTGAATAGCTAATTAAGTGCAATTATCGGGAAATGTCTATTACCGGCCAAAGTATTGTTAATTCGTTGGCTGTTGTGTTGACATTGGCGGGTCCCGAAAGCCATCTGGAAGGCCTCGCTGATGAAGAAGGTCATCGTTCACAAACCCGGTCCGGTCAAGCTGTCCGGCAATGCCAGCGCCAAGCACCTTCCTTGATCGATCAGTGGGACCGGAGCCGAGGGGTTCCGGTCCTCACCGGTGAGGGGAGCCGGCCGATGCGCCATCTGTGGGTGCGCGGGGCTCGCTGGAACGGGGAAAGAGACCTGCCGCGTCTCCTCGTCGCGCCCATCGACGCGCATCGTTCCGGCGGCCCCTACACGGTGGCGGCGGCGCTGCTGGCGGCCCTGGTCCCCGCGGCGCGGCCGGAACTGGTGGCGATGCACGACATCGAGATCAGGGCCGCCGCGCCCGGACTCAGGGACTCCGTCCCGGCCCGGCGGCGCGCCCTGGCCGACCAGGTGCCGGAGGCGGAGCGCGTCCTGGTGCCCGCGCCCCGGCGCACGCTCCGGCTGGCGAACGGGATCGCCGAGTTCGTCCGCGACCACCTGGCCGAGGCCGGCCGGGTCGCGCTGGTCGTGGAGAACGCGCACGAGGCCGACCACACCGACGCGGAACTGCTCGGCGTGCTGCTCCGCCGGATCGACCCGGCCGTGCTGACCGTGGTGCTGTGCACGCCGGTGGCCGAGCCACCGCTGGCCGCCGCCCTGCCCCGGAACGTGGAGACGGTCCCCGGCGCACCCGGGGCGTCCACGCACGCCTGGCCGGTCGCCACCCCCGACCTGGTACGGCGCTACGTCGCGGAAGGCTTCCACCACGCCGCCGCCGAAGCCGGCGCCCGGGCACTGGAACGCGCCCAGGCGGACACCGAGGACTGGTGGGCCCTGATCCACCGCACCGCGGGCGCGCTGGCGGCCACCGACCGCGAGGACGCGGCGCGGGCGCTGTTCGACCTGGCCCGCAGGGAGAGCACCGACCCGGTCAACCGGGCCACGGCCGCGTACGCCACCGCGATGCTGCTGACCCGCCACCACGACCCGGAGAAACGGGACATCGAGGAGGCCAGGGCCTGGATCAACGAGGCCATCACGATCACCGGGCTGCTGCCTGACCCCCGGGTCCGCGCCTTCCACCTGGGCTTCGACCTGAACGGCAAGGCGCTGATCGAGACCAGGCTGGGCCGCCCCCGGGTGGCGCTGCGGCTGGTCGAGGAGGCGATCGCGCTGGCCGAGGGGGACCTGGAGCCGGGCGAGCACCCGATCCACCGGCTGGTCCTGCGTGCCAACCGGGCCCAGCTGACCATGCGGCTCGGCGACCCGGCCGCCGCCCTGGCCGACCTGGACGCGGTGATCGACGCCGACCCGGGCTACCCCGACTACTACATCGATCGGGGCAACCTGCGTTACCGGCTGGGCCGGGCCGCGGACGCGGTCGCCGACTACGAGACCGCGATGCGGGTCGGGCCGCCGTTCCCCGAGGCGTACTACAACCGGGCCGAGATCCGGTTCGCCGAAGGCGACCACGCGGGCGCGCTGGCCGATCTGGACTACGCGATCGAGCTGGATCCCGACTTCGTGGACGCGTACGCCAACCGGGCCGGGCTGCTGGTCGCGATCGGCGAGTACGACCGGGCCAGGTCGGACGCGCGGCTGGGGCTCGCGCTGAATCCGCGCAACGCGTACCTGCTGTGCGCGCTCGGCCAGGCGGAGGCGGCGGTGGCGCGGTACGCGGAGGCGCGCAAGGCCTACGACGCCGCGGTGTTCCACGATCCTGAGCTGGCGGCGGTCTGGGCCAGCCGGGGTGAGCTGGCCTTCGAGCTGGGCGATCCGGAGGGGGCGATCGCCGATCTCAGCCGGGCGATCGAACTCGCCGACGACGCGGCGCTGCGGTTCAACCGGGCGCTCGCGCTGCGATCGGTGGGCAAACACGACCTGGCCCAGGCCGACCTGGTCAGGGCGGCCGAGCTGGACCCCGCCGACGAGGACGTGCGGGCGGCCCTCAGGACGCCAGAAACGCCCTGAACTCGGCCAGGTGCGGTGCTATGTCGATCCGCCTGCCGGCCAGCCAGTCGTCGCTGCCGTAGGTCCCCCGGTAACGTTCGCCGCCGTCGCAGATCAACGTCACCACGCTGCCGTGCTCCCCGGCCGCCCGCATCTCCCTGATGATCTGCACCACGGCCGCCATGTTGGTCCCGGTGGAGCCGCCCACGTCCCGATGGGTGACCTCGCGGGTCCAGCGCATGGCCGCGATGGACACCGCGTCCGGCACCTGGGTCATCCGGTCGATCACCGTCGGCAGGAACGACGGCTCCACCCGGGGGCGGCCGATGCCCTCGATCCGGGAGCCGGCGGCGGTGCCGTCCTGGCCGGAGACCCAGGACGGGTAGAAGGCCGAGCCCTCGGGGTCGGCCACGCACAGGCGGGTCTGGTGGCGGCGGTAGCGGATGTAGCGGCCGATGGTGGCCGAGGTGCCGCCGGTGCCGGCGCCGACCACGATCCAGGCGGGGGTGGGGTGCCGTTCCAGCGCCAGCTGGTCGAAGATCGATTCGGCGATGTTGTTGTTGCCGCGCCAGTCGGTGGCCCGCTCGGCGTAGGTGAACTGGTCCATGTAGTGGCCGCCGGTCTCGGCCGCCAGCCGGGCCGACTCCTCGTAGATCTTCCCGGGGTCGTCCACCAGGTGGCACTTGCCGCCGTAGAACTCGATGATGTCGCGTTTCTCCGGTGAGGTGGTGGCCGGGATGACCGCGATGAACGGGAGTCCGAGCAGGCGGGCGAAGTAGGCCTCGCTGACGGCGGTGGAGCCGCTGGAGGCTTCGATGACCGTGGTGGCGGGGCCGATCCAGCCGTTGGCCAGGCCGTACAGGAAGAGGGAGCGGGCGAGGCGATGTTTGAGTGAACCGGTTGGGTGCACCGATTCGTCTTTCAGGTAGAGGTCCACGCCCCAGTGCGGGGGGAGGGGGAAGACGTGCAGGTGGGTGTCGCAGCTGCGGTTGGAGTCGGCCTCCACGGCCCGGATGGCCTCGGCGGCCCACGCGCGCGTCGCCGGATCGTGCCGGTCCAAGTGCTTCATGCCGCTAACTGTAACGAGTGCCGTACGCCACACTTCCTTCCAAATCGAGGCGATAGTGTTATGATAATGAGACTTGTCCGGCGGGTGAGTGATCAAACTCCCGGGCTCCTGGTGCTCCCGTCCGAACCCCTTTCGCCGGCTAACACCCCGCTTACGGGTCACCTGGCACTATAACGATGTCCACGACGGTTCGCCGTATCCGCATGGGTCCGTTCCGGAGGGGTAACGGGGGAGAAAGTTCCAGGGGGGATGACATGATCTCGATGAGTGACGAGCAGCGTCAGGCCTGGTTCGAGCGCGACGTGGTGCCCGTGACCAGCCAGTTGTACGCCTCGGCCATGCGTCTCACCCGCAACCCCGCCGACGCGGAGGATCTGGTCCAGGAGACGGTGACGAAGGCGTTCACCTCCTACCACCAGTTTCGGGAGGGCACCAACCTGAAGGCGTGGCTGCACCGCATTCTCACCAACAACTTCATCAACGACTACCGGAAGAAGCAGCGCTCGCCGAAGCTGTCGGCCGCCGAGGAGATCGAGGACTGGCAGCTGGCCGCGGCCGAGTCGCACATGTCGACCGGGCTGAAGTCGGCCGAGACCGAGGCGCTGGAGTCGCTGCCGGACAACGTGGTGATGAACGCGCTCCGCTCGCTGCCGGAGGACTTCCGGGTCGCGGTCTACCTGGCCGACGTGGAGGGCTTCGCCTACAAGGAGATCGCGGACCGGATGGGCACGCCGATCGGGACGGTGATGTCCCGTCTGCACCGGGGCCGGCGGCAGCTGCGCGGCATGCTGGAGGGCTACGCCCGCGAGGAGGGCGTCGTCCGGGAGGGGGAACGCGTCGCGGCCTGAACCCCTAGGAGGCCGCGATCAACGCGATCGCCCCTAATGCGCTGACCACCCCGGCGATCTGCAGGGAGCTCAGCCGTTCCCCCAGCACATATCGGGCCAGCAGTAGCGTGCTGGCCGGGTAAAGCGACACCAGCACGGTCACCAGGATCAGCATTCCGCGCTGGGCGGCCAGCAGGAACAGCACGTTGGCCGCCATGTCCAGCACCCCGGCCGCGATGGTCACCCGCCACGTCCCGGGGGCCGGGCGCATGCTCCGCCGCGTCGCCAGCGCCAGCAGCGCGACCAGCCCGATCGACGCGATCCGCGCCCCCACCAGCGGCCACAGCCCCGCGTCCGCGGGCGCCAGCTTGAGCAGGATGAAGAACCCGCCGAAGCCGGCCCCGGAGGCGAGCGCGTTCAGCACCGGGCCCAGGGTGATCCGCCCGGTGCCGCCGGGCTCCCGGCTCACCAGCAGCACCGCGAGCAGCCCGAGCGCCACGCCGCTCATCGCCGGCGCCGACGGACGTTCGCCCACGATCAGCCCGAACAGCACCGGTACGGCCATCGCCGTGGTGGCCGTGATCGGCGCCACCACCGACATCTTGCCCGCCGCCAGGCCGCGGTAGAACAGCACGATGCCCAGCCCGCCGGCCACCCCGGCGGCCATGCCCCACAGCAGCGCGCCGGTGCTGGCGACCCCCGGCAGGAACGGCAGCAGCGCCAGCACCAGCACCATCCCGCCCAGCTGGGAGCAGACCACGACGGCGAGCACCCGGGACCTGCGCGTGGCCAGCCCGCCGAAGAAGTCGGCGGTGCCGAAGATGACCGCACACGCCGTCGCGAGCGCCACTGCTGTCACGCTAACCCCCCGTAATTGTGAAGCGAACCCCAATACCTTACAAAGAGATCGAAAGTTCGCGGACCTCGCGGGCGCGCCTCCAGAAGCGTGATAACCCTGCGGAGTCACGGGATGGAGTCCCATGATTACCCCATGAACATGCGAGGGGTTGCCCGATGCTGGGTACATCCCTCACTGCGCGCATCCACTGTGCGCATCGATACGTCAGCTGGGGGTGGCCGGTGAGTGAGTCTCGTGCCACCGTGGAGAAACTCCGTGCCGAACTGGCCAACGTCGGAGTGGACGACGCGTACGAGATCGGCGATGACGCTACGCTCTCCGTTTGGATCGGCCTTGTCGTGAGCTACCGTGACGGCTTCTTCCGCTGGCAGGAAGGCGCGGTGAAACGCCGCCACCTGGGTACGGATCCGGTTGGATGCGCCATCCGAGTGGCCCGACGGTATGCCGAGTTGCAGGCCGACGTGCCGCCCTGGTGGGAGGACTTGGCCAAGGTCTTACGGGGGGACGCGGCCGAGGACTATCCCTAGTCCCCGCCTGCCTCGGGGGGATGAATGCGTCTGGGACTCGTGTTGCTCATGGCGGTCACGGGCTGTAGCACGGCGATTACCGGCACGGCCGCCCCGGGCGCGCCCGCGCCGCGGTCGATCCCGGCCCTACCGCCCCCGGCCGTCGATCCGGCGACGCTGGCGCAGCGGCTGTCCGCGATCCAGCCGGGCTGGCCCCGGCCGCGCTATCCCGTGGCGCCGCACGCCAGGGAGATCGACTGCCGCCGGCTCAAGTGCGTCGCCCTCACCTTCGACGACGGCCCCGGCGACGAGACCGGCCAGGTGCTGGACGCGCTGGCCCAGCACGGCGCCAAGGCGACCTTCTACATCGTCGGCAAGATGGTGACCGAGAAGACCGCCGGGCTGCTGCGCCGGATGGTGACCGAGGGTCACGAACTGGGCAACCACTCCTGGGACCACCCGTCGTTGCCCTCGCTGTCCTCCGATGGGCTCAAGAGCCAGCTGGTCCGGACCCAGCACGCGGTGGGGCAGGTCACCGGGGTGCGGATGCGGACGATGCGCCCGCCGTACGGGGCGACCAACCGGTCGGTGGCGGCGATGACCCGCCGGTACGGCATGGCGCAGATCATGTGGGGGCTGGACACTCTGGATTGGCGGGACCGGAACTCCGATCTGGTGGCCAAACGCTGCCAGAAGGCCAAGGAGGGCGATGTCATCCTGATGCACGACATCCACGCGTCCACCGTGCGGGCGGTGCCGATGCTGCTCGACATGCTGGACGCGAAGGGCTTCACCTACGTCACCGTCACCGAGCTGTTCGGCCGGCTGACCCCGGGCCAGGAGTACTTCCACGCGCGTAAGGAGCGGACCGCGTAGCGGATACGGTGTGGCCTATGGCGTTCAGCGGGATTCCGGACGAGGCGTTCATGTTCTACGAGGGCTTGGAGGCGGACAACTCCAAGTCCTACTGGAACGCCAACAAGCACGTGTACGACAGCATGGTCAAAGCCCCGGTGGCGGCCCTGCTGGACGACCTGGCGGACGAGTTCGGCACGCCGCACCTGTTCCGCCCTTATCGCGACGTCCGTTTTTCCAAGGATAAAACGCCGTATAAGGACCATCAGGGCGGATATATCCAGATTCTCGATGGTGTGGGGTATTACCTGCATATCGGCGCGGATGGCCTCTACGTCGCCGCCGGCTGGTGGTCGCCCGGCGAAATGACGAACCGTTTCCGGACCGCCCTGGACGATGACGCCATCGGGTCGGAACTGGAAAAGATCGTCGACGGCTTGCGTTCCGAGTTCCGGATCTCCGGAGAGCGGCTGAAAACCCGCCCCCGTGGCGCACCGGAAGACCATCCCCGGCTGGATCTGCTCCGCCACAAGTCCCTTTACGCGGCTCGCCAGTACGAGCCGGAACTCTGGGTGCACACCCCCGAGGCGCTGGACCGGGTCCGCGACACCTGGCGGACCCTGACCCCGCTGGTCGACTGGTTGCGGGTCAGACTGAGCTGACCCGGTACGGCCCGCGTCCCCACCGCGCAAGCCGTACCCACACTGACGATCAGTTCAGCACATACTGAAACACGACAGCGACGAGAGCGATGATCGCCCAGGCGCCGAACAGCGCCGCATAGAAACTTCCACTCACGATTCTCATCGGAAGCCCCCTTCCTCTGCCATTGAGCGTGCGGTATGGGGATTGCAATTGGCTTGAGTCCTACTTGGGGCCCTTCGCACCTTTAGCGGCATTGATCTTCTGAATGACCCCGCAGCCGATTCGCGGTCCCGCGTCGCCGGTCTTGAGGGTGACCTCGTCCGGGCCGTTCGGCGCGTACCGCTCGGGGATGTAGGCCAGGTTGTCCCGCAGGCCGTGCACGATGATCGCGCTGCCGTCGGCGTCGGTGAGCTGGGCCACTCGGAAGCGGTCGGTGCTGAACGAGGCCGTGCCCTTGCCGTCCTTGCCGACCAGCAGGGGCGGCAGGTCGCCGGAGTGGTCGGCGTGGTTGTGCCCGCCGGGGGCGAGGTCGAGATGCGCGCCCGCGGTGAAGAATGGCGATGCGAGCTTGGTCGCCGGGTCGATCGCCTTCGGCTCGCACTTGCCGACGGTGTGGACGTGGAAACCGTGGTATCCGGGCGCGAGGTTCCGGACGTGGACCGTGACCAGGGATCTGCCGTGATCCCTGCTCTTCACGGTGAGTGTGCCGAGGCGGGCGCCTTTCGCGTCCCGGATGGCGGCCCGCACCGGCTTGTCATGCTGGGACGCCTCCGCGATGGTGGCCACTCCGGCGACGGCCAGGCCGATGCCGATGGTCGCCGCCAGGGCGGTGTTCATGACGCGCTGGGTCATTGCTGTGTTCTCCTCCGTATGCGCTGATGTCTCCTCTGTCGCACACGGGGGCGGCATCGGTTCGCGCGCCACGGCGGGATCCCCTGCTCAGGGTTCCAACTTCTCCGGGGGAGAAAAGCGGAACGCCCGCCCCAACCGGGACGGGCGTTCTAAAACGAGCGGCTAGATGAATGAGTCCAAGGCGTAGCTGCGGAGATAGGGCGAGGATGCCCACGCTCAGTTTGTGACGACCAAGTTAGACACCCTCGCAACCGCACTGTACGTGAAGGTCGATGATCTGCTGAAGGCTTCACCGGGCCCGACTCCTGGGCACCGGAAGCCAGCCACCGTCGCCGCCAGGTAGTCCCGGGCATCGTCTCCAACCACGCCAACAACCTGAGCGCCCCAGTCCGCCGCGAATAGTGTGTGTGCTTGTTGGCGCTTCGCAACGGAGGGCGGTCCAGGCGCTCCACGATCTGCTCCGTACTGGCGCAGGTGGCCGGCCATGCCTCAGGTATCGAACGGGGCGGGAACTTGGCCCAGAGTTGCCTGAGCGCCTCGCCGGCGGCGGAGGCGGCACCTTGCCAATGACCGCCGGCCTGAGATCGGGTCTCCTGCTCAGGAGGTTGAGTCCGGATGGTCGTGAGGGGTCCCCGAACAGGGTGCGCAGAGACTCGGGGTTGTAGCCCGGAGCCGGCGGCGCAGGCGTCTGGGCGGGCTTGCTGGCCCGCCGCTGGTGGTAGGCCCGGGTGTTGACGATGACTTCGTGCTGGTCGGGAGCGGTGTAGAGCTGGGTGGTCTCCAGCGAGGCGTGCGCGAGGATCCACTGGACATCGGTGATGGACATTTCTGGGTCCTGGGCCATCCGCCAAGCGGCCGTGTGCCGCAGGTCGTGGATGCCCCAGTTTGAGCCGAGCAACTCGTTGGCGCGCTGGAACATGGCGCGGGCCGCCGCGTAGGTGAGCGGCCGAAACGGCCGCCGGAGCGTGAACCACAACGGCTGGTCGCGGCCCCGGGGAGCTCCCCGCTTCCAGATCTCTTCCTGGTAGAGCCGCAGCCAGACGAACGCGTCCGGCGAGGCCGGGATCTGCTGGATATCCCGGCTGCCCTTACGGGTCACCGAGATCAACTGGTCACCCGGATACACGTCACCCTGGAAGGAGTCCAGCAACTCCTCGGCACGGGCACCGGTCGACACCCAGAACGCCAGCAGAGCCCGGTCCCGGTGGTATTTCAACCCGGCGAAGATCTCGTTGAACTGCTCGTCGCAGATCCGCTTCGAAACTTTGGGCCGGTAACGACCCTTCCGCCCACGCTTGAACTGGTCCATCGGATTGTGGTGGGCGTTGGCCCGGCCCGCACGCCGCGACCGGTCCAGCGGGAACGGGTTGATGATGGGACCCTGGCCAGTCTCCAGGTGGACGTCATAGAAGGTGCGCAAGGTCGACTCGGCGCGCGCCCTGGTCGCGGGCGCGTACTTGAGGCCAGGCCCTGCCTTCCCGTCACCGGGTTCGCCCCCGCCGACGCACGCTTCACCGTTCCGGGCTTCTCATCTGAGGCTGGTGGCGAAGCCCCATCCCGATAACGCCAATGAACTCGAGTCGGCTTGTCCGCGATCCGCATCCACCGCAGGAAATCCCGGCCCTCTATCGTGGTCACGTGGTTCCACGCAACCCCGACAGCAGCCAGCCACCGCCACCACAGCAACAAGTCGTTGCCGTAGGCTCTCAGCGTCGAAACCGACTTTTCCTCCGCCTGGAGCCCGGCGAAGAAAACAGCCACCGGCTCCACCAGTACACCGTCAGCATCCAGCAGCTGGAACGGCCCCATGCATTCCCGGTCTCGGCCAGCCGTCCCAAATCGAGTACGACCACCCTCGCCAGATCCCGCTGATCATTCCCACCGACCATGAGGCGGGACGCTAACAGAGACACCGCCAACATGCCCTGAACTGCGAAAACTCATGATTTAGTTCAGTTAACTTGTAGCACCACGCGTCGCGGCGGCCCCGGGTGCTGGGCGCGGTGCTGGTGCTGTCCAGGTCGGCGGCGGTGATCTGGGGTGCCCACCCGTCTGCGGTTCGCCAGTCCAGGAGCCATCGCGCGGCGGCGCCGATCGCGGTGGCCTGTGCGGCGGCTTCCCATCCGGCATGCTGGCAAGCCGCGAGGGCGGCCAGCGGTCCGGCGATCCCGTGGGCCAGTCCGGTGTTGGCGCCGTCGTGGTTGTGCGGGTCGGTGAGTGCCTGCCGACGGCATCTCGCAGGCGTTGTTCCTGTCGGCGTCCTCGATCGCCGCCCGGCGGCCTGGCGGGCGGCTGTCGGCCCGCTCGATCAACACCATCGTCGGCGAGGTCGGCCGTATCCACGACCTGCAGACCAGCGACGCCGATCGGCAGCTCGGCGGCCTGCGCCCGCACGACCTGCGCCACACTTTCGCCTACCAGCTGTCGCAGGCCTCCGGCCACAACCGGGCCGAACTGGAACGCCGCCTCGGCCACGCCAACGACCGCTACCTACGGCTGTACACCAACCCGCCCGACGACATCGCCGCCAGCTACGTGGAAGAACTATGACCGGTCCCGGAAATGGAGATCCGGCAGTCACGAGCGGACCGGCGCATCTGAGCGGGCCTGCAGAGCTACTTTAGGGCTGGTGAACACGGCCCGAGCCGAGGGCCGTTGAGACAGCACTCAACGCCCCACGTAACGGCAGGTCAGACCTATATCTGTTGGATTTTCGGCCAGGACCCCCGGCACCCCCCGTGAGCGGCTGCCCCTTCTCCCCGGTGATATCCGCCGACTCGCCCAACTTGAGCACATCCGGTACCTCGATCACCCGGCCGGCCGGCGCGTCGGAGTCGGCGGGCGACCAATCCCGGCCCGAGCATGCGGACAGCGCGACGAGCACTGCCAACAGCGTGGTGACATGACGGCGAACCACAGATTCCCCCTTGCCATCGGTCCAAGCCTCAAGCAGGACCCTAGGAGGCGGGAGGGGTGGGCAGGAGGTGGTCGAAGGCCAGCCCGCTGGACGCCTCGCCGGAACCGCTCACGCGGGTCGCGGCGAGCCAGAGCAGCACCCGGCCGTCCCGCCACCGGGCGCGCTGGTAGGCCAGCGAAACCTGAGTACCGGCCCGCGGCACCTCCTCCTCGAAGACGTGGTACGGCGCCGCCGGCGTCTGGTCGAGCCCGACCCGCAGCAGTGTGGTACGCGGCCGGATCCGGTCGCCGGGCGGCACGCCCTCCATCACCCGCACCATCGCCCCCCGCTGGAGCTGCGTCTCCCGTACGTCGCCCGGCACGTGCATGACGACGAACGGGATCCAGTTCTCCGGCACCGTGGTCATGGCCCGGTAGGAGATCGGCGCCGCGGCGTCGCCGGTGACCGGGCCGTCCGGCGGCAGGCCCGCGAGCCTCCGCCGGTGGGCCAGGGTCTCCTCGGCGGCCTCCGACCCCCGCTTGCCCGTCCCTGAGGCGAGCGGCACCACCCGCTCGACCGCCCAGACGAGGTTGGCCACCTCGTCGCGCATGAAGACGACGTCCTCCAGCGGCGGCCCGCCGTTCGACTGCGGCAGCGCCGGCGGCAGGAACAACGACGTGTCGGCGGGCTCGGCGCCGGTTCCCGCGACGTCCAGGGTGAACATCGACCAGCGCCGCCAGTCGTCGTCGACGCCCCGCCCGGCCGGCTCGATCCACAGCCGCTCGCCGAAGACGTTGGTCACGGCGAGCCCGGCCACCGTGGCCAGGGTGCCGACCGGCAGCTCGTACGGGATGGTGAACCAGTCGTTGCCGTAGGCGAGCGCGAACTCCAGGAACAGCAGCCGGGCCAGGTCGGTGGTGTCCACGCCGACGTCACCGAGGTTGGTGCGCCCGTCCTCGAACGCCCACCAGCGCCTGTCGGGCATCCCGTTGAAGCGGGTCGCCGTCGGAATCGTGGTCGACGCTTCGGCGAGAGGACCGGATCCGCGCCCGCCCGCCGGGTCGACGGAGAACGCGGTCCAGTCCAGCCGCCCGCCCGGGTACTCCTCGGCGACCAGGCGTTTAGCGCCGTCCGCGACGTTCGCGGTGACGGCGAACCGGTGCTCCAGATGAGCCGGGTCCCAGGCCGCCTGCCAGTCCGGGCGCTCGATCATCGCCTCGAACCAGGCGACCAGCGCAGAACCGGCCTCGATGATGGCCGGCTTGTCGATGTCCGCCACCGGGATGCCCGTGATCGGGGTGTTCGAGGGGCTGGCGGTCAGGTGCCGGTAGAGGCGGTAGCCGTCCATCGCCCGGCCGGCCAGCGACTGGAGCAGCGCGTACACCTCCAGGTGGGCGACGCGTTCGGTGTCGTTCTCGTCGCCGGGGTCGGGCGCGTCGAAGGAGTAGCGCTCGATGAAGAAGTGCCGGTAGACCGGCGGGATCAGCTTGAGGAAACGGCGCCCGAGCATCATCCGCAGGTCGAGGGCGCCGGCGGTGAGGTGGTCCAGCGCCCGGCGCTCGGCCACCGCCTCCAGCGGCCGGCTTCCGTCGTAGGCGGCCGGGATCGCGTCGCGGGCCTGAAACGTGGCCAGCGGGGCCTGCGCCACCTGCACCTTGGCCAGGACGGGCGATCCGGCGTCGTCGCCGTGGAACTCGCCCATCTGCCACTGGCGGGTCAGCATCCACAGCCCGTCGCGGATCTCGGCGCGGAGCGCCCGGTCGAAGTCGGGCGACCGTGGCCGGCCCTCGACCCGGTTCCACATCGTCACCGAGGGCCGGCCACGCTCGGAGAGCTCGGCACGGAGGTTATGGATCAACAGCGGATTAGGCATGGTCGGCTCGCATGATCCCGTACAGGCCGTTGTTGACGGCGAGGTTGGCGGAGATGCCCAGGCCGCGTACCGTCGCCTCGGTGAGGGTGGCCGGCAGGAAGGAGGCGTACGCGGTCTGGGCGATGGCCTCCGGTTCCAGGGCCCGCTGGCGCGCCAGGTCGAAGGTGTCGTCCAGGGCGTCGACGAGGTCGTCCCAGCGCCAGCCCGAGCTCGCGTCGGGCGGCACGACGAGCAGCATCGCCTGCGGCGGCTCGGAGTCCGGGCTGTCGTGATGGAACACGATGCCGGTGGTCGCCATGTCGTCGGGCACGACCTCGACCCATTCGTCCAGCAGCAGCCCGGCTTGCGGCGCCTTCCGGTCGAACGCGGCCGGGTAGTGGGCGGTGTAGAGCAGGCGATCGCCGGCCACGTCGGTGCCGGGGGGCCATTCGAGCGCCAGCCAGGGTTCGGCGGCGTGCGGGAACTGAACCGGCGTCAGCTCCGGCTCGGGCCGGCCGAACGCGCCCGCCAGCAGGGTCGTCTCCTCCCAGGCACGCATGGGGCCGCGCACGCGGGCGGCGCCGTGCAGCCAGTCGTCGACCGGGAAGGGCCGGGACGCCAGCCCGGCCAGCAGCCCGCCCGAGCGGCTCCACTGCAGCGCCGCCTCCCATTCACCGGCCAGTTCCTCGGGGAGGTCGAACTCCGGCACGAACACCGCGTCCGGGCCGAGCAGCGCGGTCACCGCCGCCGTCAGCGCCTCGGCCTTCGGCCGGCCGGCCGTGGCGGAGTCATGCGCGGCGAGGTGGCCGGCCGCGGCGTCACTCCTGGCCTGCACCTCCGCGATCATGAAGCCGAGCGCCTGCGACGCGTCCCCGCAGAGCGCGATCGCCCGTTCCGTGAATCCGCCGACAGGAAACGGCTCGGCGTCGAAGGCGTCCACCGGCAGCAGCACGGCAACCCGGCTCAGCGCGTCGGCGACACCGGTCGCCGCTTCTGCCACCGCCTCGAATCCGGCGAGCCTGGCGGCGAAGGACGACCGCGCCGTCTCGATCGCCGCGCGGAACGCCTCGGCGTCGGTCGGCACCGGCCTGGTCGGCGTGGCGTGGAGCTCGCGGTCGGCCCGGAGCAGCACGGCGACGCGCTCGGGGTCGGTGGCCGTGGACGGCAGCGCGCTGTCATAGGCGAGCGCGGCGTCGGCGCGGTCCAGCCGGGCCCGCCAGCGTCCGGTCAGGGCCGCCACGGCTTGCAGGAGATCGCCGAAGAGGACGGCTCTGGTCGCGGCCAGCCGGCCCGCCCCTCCGCTCGGCAGGCCGAATCTGCCGGATTCGACCAGTACCGCACCGGCCTGGCCGACCAGGAGGTCGAGAGCCTCCGGGCCCTCCACCGCGTCGAGCCTGGTACGGAGGGTCGCCAGCTCGCTGAGATGACCGTCCAGCTCGGTGGCCACGGCCGCGACGCGGTCCCGGTCGGCGTGCACGAGCGCGTCCGCGGTGGCCCGCGCCTCACCGGCGCGGAGCATGTCGGTGGCCCGCAGGGGTCGGCTGGTGGTCGCCATCGCGCGCAGCTGACCGACCAGCGGCGCGATCTCGAAGAACGTCGTCTTCCCCGGCACCCGCTCGGTGAGGTGCACGACCGGCGCCGCGTCGGGCCGAAGCCCCGCCGTGACGGCCACGTGCCGGAGGATCCGCTCGTCCAGCTCGCCGAGCGCGGCCTGTGACTCCAGCCGGACCAGGTAGAGCAGGTCAATCGGCTGGAGACCCAGGTCCGCCTGGCTGACGAGCATATTCTGGTCGTTCCAGCGGACCCGGACCACCACGTCGGCGGGCGGCGGCAGCATCGCCGCTGCCAGCTCGTTGACCCCCGGCTCCGCCATCGCCCTTGGCGTCATCGCGATCCCGCTCACCGGGGAGGCGCGATGGTCCAGCCCGGCCCGCAGATGGACCGCCACCCGGTGGGTCAGCGTGTGAGTCCGCCCGGGGGTCTCCAGAATCGCGGGCTCGGGCGGGAACCCGCCACGCCCGACGGAGTCGAGCGAGGACGCCGTCCGGTCGGCGTTGCCGAGCACCGCCTGGTGCACGCTCTCGGCCAGTATCAGGTCGCCGATCGCGTCGTGCACGTCCAGCAGGCGTTCCACCTCCAGGTCGATGGCCTGCCGCTGCGCCGCCGAGGCGGCCGGAAGGTCGGTGCGCCCGAACGGGTAGGACGGCGCGCCCGCCTCGCGTACGTGCCGGATCAGCTCCAGGCCGTCGACGCACATCCGGCCGTCCCTGTCTCCGGCCAGCGGGAACGCCAGCCGCAGCGGGTGAATGAACGCGTCCACCTCCGCCAGCCCGTGCCGGTCGTGCAGTCCGCGTTCGAACCGGTAGCCGAGCAGGGCGCCCAGCGGCTGCCCCTCGCGCAGGCCCTGGAGCACCGACGTGGCCAGCCGCATGCGCCCTGAGCTGAGATTGAGCGCCATCGTGTCAGGGTGGTCGGGGGTGGCGTTGCCCAGGAAGCCGCTGCGCAGGATCGCCGCCGTCGCGGCGTGGTTCAGCGACGGCGCGTGGACGAAGCCGCCGTTGGCGCTGTCCCGCACCGGCGCGGGCCCGTTCTCGAACGCGGGCTTGAGCTCGTCGGGCAGCTCCACCGGTTCGAGCTCCCGGGATTCCGGGCGTACGTCGTGCAGCCACCCGTAGGCGCCGACGTGGATGCCGCGCCGCGGCTGCGGGCTCGCGCCGCCGAGGCCGTCACCGGGGGCCAGGCCGCGCATGTCGAGCAGGCGGCGGGTCACCAGGCCGAGCCGCCAGGCGTCCACCCGGTGGCTGGCGCAGTCGAGGTGCTCGGCCAGGAGCCGTTCCAGCCGTGCGGTCGGCAGGCCCGCCAGCGCCTTGATCGCGGCGACGAGCTCGCGGAGGTGGTCGGCGGCCGGTTTGTCGAGCAGCTCGGGGATGATCTCGTGCAGGGCGCGGAAGGGGTCGCCGGTGATGGCCGGCGCGGCGCCGTACAGGGCGTTCCAGCGGCTCTCCGTGGTCTGGCCGGCGGCCACGTGCACGAACGGCGGTTCCCGCCGGGCCGCCAGCAGCTCGGCTGGGGTGATCAGCCCGAATTCCAGCCGGAGCCGGACCGCCGCGTCCCACCAGGACAGCAGTACGGCGTGCCGGAGCAGAATGTAGAGCAGGGCGTTCGGTTCGCGGTCGCCGGTGAAGCCGATCTCCTGACGCACCTCCTCCAGCGACGACCGGGCCGCGTCGGCCAGCCACTGCAGGTAGTTACGCCCGTCGTCGCAGTAGGGGCGGACCGCCGCCTCCTCCGACAACGGGCGGTCGTCGACGATCGGCCCCTTCAGCCGGTGTTGCGCGGTGTGGAGGAGCTTGCCGAGAACGTCCGGGGTGGCGTTGCCGCGGTACCCCAGACTGGCCAGCAACCGGCGGCCGGTGACGAGGTGGCCGAGCGCGGTCCAGGTGTTGAAAAAGTCCTGGCCGAGGTTGTCGAAGCGGAACCGGTTGAACAGGTCATTGATCGACTCGGCGTAACGCTGATGGAACTCGACCGAGGCCGGGTGCAGCGCCACGATGTCCAGTAGCGTCTGGTGCGGATCGCCGGAGGCGGCGTACGCGTGCGGCACCGCGTCGGTGAGCTTGGCCAGGTCGGCGGTGACCACGGCGAGCAGCTCCCCGAGCACGTTCAGCATCGGCAGGTCACCCGGGTCCGCCGGGTCACCGGGGCCGCCGGTGCCGAACTTCAGCCGCGCGTACGCGGTGGCGGGCACGATGCCGTACGGCTGGCGTCCCAGGCGCAGCGCCGGCACCCGCCCCCGGCCGCTGACGTAGCCGAGGAAGAAGTTCCTGGTGCGCTGCACTTCGTCGTCGCCGAGCAGGGGATGCATCATCGACTCAAGGAAGTAGCCCCAGGTGGCCGGCCACAGCGCGGTGTTCATCGCGAACGCCTCGGCCTGGTCGGCGTCGGTGGCCCCGGCGACCGCGCCGAACACCTCCGGGGCGACGCCGAGGCACTCGGCCAGCCACTGGCCGTCCTGTTTGACCGCCCAGCGGGGCTCATCCACCAGCGGCGACCCGGTCCCGAGGTAGCGGTGAAAGCTGAGCTCGGGGTCGTCGAGCCGGCTGAACCCGGACGGCACTCCCTCGGTGTTGTTGGTCGGCGTGCCCTGCGCCAGGATCGACATCCCGGATCGGGCGCGATGATGATGCGTGAGCAGTTCCTCCAGGTCCGCCTGGTCTTCGCCGGGGGTCGCGCCCGCCCGGATACCGACCGCGAAGAGCCGGTCGAACCCTCTGTCCAGGCCCGGCCCCAACGGCACCCGCATCGCCATGCCCACCTCGACCGCCGCGTCGAAGTCGACCATCCAGCGCAGGTCGTCGGGCACCACCAGCTCGCCGTTCTCGATCCGGAACTGGTCGCCTGGCCCGGCCGCCGGATCGGGGCCGACCGCCAGCGTCGGCGGGATCGGCTTGCCGGCGAACTCCAGAACCGTGCGCCCGGACTCGCGGCCGATCAGCATGATCTGGTCCGGCAGCAGGCCGGCCCGCGCCGCCTGCGTCCAGGCGGACGGCTTGGTGTCGTCGTCGGTGAGCGACGGCAGCTCGCAGAAGCCGATCGTGACGTTCACCTGCTCCGGGTCCACGTCCCCGGGCCGCTCGTCGAACGCGTGCGGCGGCGCGCCGAGCAGGACCTTGGCCCGGGCGTCGCCCACCTCCCCGCGCAGTTCGGCCGCGAAGACGCCGTCGGGGTCGCCGTTCGCGCGCCACACCTTCTCCCAGTACGCCCTGGCGGCGCCGCGCTCCTGCGAGGTCAGGGTCAGGTCGCCGGCGACGACCAGGATCACCTCGTCGGGCGAGGTCCGTACCGGCTCTTCTGACAGGTTCAGCGGGGCGAACCGGCCCACGATCCAGCCCGCGCGGCCGCTGCCGCCCGAGGTCACCAGGGTCCGCCACGCGGCGCGACGCATGCCCTCGTCGCCCCCGGCCCGGAAGTACGAGGCCCAGAACCGGGTGGCGTTGACCACTTCGGTGTCGCTGAGCCGCTCTTCGAACCCGTCGACCGCCCACTGGTCCGGATAGATCCGCACCCACAGTTCGGCGCCGATGAAGCGGGTCTCGATCCGCAGCGGCATCAGCAGCAGCGGCGTCCCGCCGTCAAGGTGGGCGATGTCGTCGCGGGGATCGGACAGTCCGGCCAGGCCACGGAGCTCCTCGGCCAGCCGGCGCTCCGCCTGCCGGAGCTTCTCCCGCAGCTGGGCCAGCGCGAGCTCGGCGGCGGCGAGATCGTCGCCGAGATCGGCCAGCGGGCGCGGCGGCCGGATCAGCCTCGGGTCTGCCCGCCGGGCGGCGGCGTCGCGGGCGCGCCGCAGGCGGGTCAGCCGGGCGTCGGCCGCGGCGATGTCGGCGCGCAGGCCGGCGGCCTCCGCGGCGTGTTCGCGCACGCGCCGGTGCGCCGAGCGGACGTCAGACATCGCCGAGCAACTCCCCCGCGTGTACGGCCACCAGGACCGGCGCCTGGTAGAGGATGTAGGCCACCTCGGAGGAGTTGAGGTCCGCGCCCCAGTGCAGGAAGCGGTCCTCGGCCCACTGGTCGTGTTTCTCCGTGTCAGCACCGGTCGGCTCGGTCAGGTGATGGACCGGCGCGGCCGGGCCGACCGGGATGAACGGCGACCCCGGCGCGATGTCGTCCCAAGCGAGGTCGTTCCAGACGTTGAGGTTGCCCGTACGGGCGATGTCGAGGCCGAAGCGGGGTTCCCCCGGCCGCTCGCGCAGCACGAAGAACCAGCCGGGGTCGGCGTCGGGCACCGAGGGGTCCTGGCCGAGGGCCTCTTCGACGGTGAGGTCGAAGCCGAGAAAGGCGATGTCCGGGTCGACCTTGGCGCCGAACAGCGGCATGCGCAGCTTGCCCGGCGGCGGATTCTGCTGCTCGGCCGGGGTGAGGTCGTCGAGCTCCCGTTCGGCGCTGGGATCGATGGTGCCCTCCTCGGTGCGCCGCCACTTCGCCCGCTGGGCGTAGATCACCGCCGTGGGGTAGCGCTTGAGCAGCTCACCCCTGATCACCAGGACCACCTCGTCCTCCCCGGGGTCCTCGCCCTGGTCGTGCTGGTCGTGGGCGCCCAGCGGCGAGGCGAGCGTCCACTGGTGGAGCGGCGGGATGTCACGCACCCGCTCCCGGCGCTGGGCGTCGGTCTCGCCGGGGACCGGGAGCTGGTGCGCGGGGTCCCAGAACTGCCGGAAGTAGCTGCCCCGCTGGTCGGTGGGGTACTCGCGCCAGAGCAGCTCGCGGGCCATCTCATGGTTGAGACCGACCAGGTACGCCTCGATGAAGCGCTGGTCGGTCTCCAGCATGGTGATGCTGTCGGGCGGGATGAGGGTGAGGTTGGGCAGAAACAGCTCCGACGACTTCTCCGCGAGCGGCCTGTACATCGGCAGGTCGATCTCCGGGTAAGCCATGACCTCGCGGAACGCGGCGGGTTGGAGCCTGGGCGGGATGTCCACCCCGGACAGCACCCGGCGGGGCACGGTCACCTCGGGGTCGAGAAGGTCCAGCGCGGCCTCGGCTAGGCCGTCCACGTCGACGCCGGGCCGTACCGGCTCTGCACCGGCCTCCGTCGAGGCGCGGATCACTTCGGCGTTGCCCTCGACGCCGTCCTTGATTCGGACGCCGGTCGGGCTGTCGTGCGGCGTCTGCTCCAGACGGGGGGACTCCTTGCCGGGTTCCCAGAGCGTGAACTGGTCGGAGCGCGGCAGCAGGGCGACCAGTTCGGGCTTGCGGTCATCGCGGGCGAGCTGGACGGAGACCTGGTCGCGGTGCTGGTCGAGGCGCTGCACGAGCGTCTCGGAGGTGGGCACGCCCGGCGGCGCCGCCTTCGGCCGGGCCGCGGTGGCCCGCTCGTCGGCGATGGCGGCCAGCAGGCGGCGGGGCGGGTCGCCCTGGCGGGTCAGCGCCCGCACCACGGTCGAACCCGGGCGGCTGATCCGGCGCATCGCCGAGGTCAGCGGGCCCCTGGCGACCCGGCTCACCAGGAGGCCGCGGGCCACCGTGACCCCGCTGTGGACGATGCGGGGATGCACCGGAGCGGTGATCGCCAGCACCCGGCCGGAGTCGGCGGCCGCCTGCGCGACGAGATGGCGGCGGTGCAGGCTGCCCGCCACCTCCCGGGTGAGCTGCCCGAGGCGGATCCGCCTGTTGGCCTCCAGCACCGCGCCGACCTGCTGCCAGGCGGCGGCCAGGTACGTCTCCTGGTTCTCCTGCACGATCGTCGTGCCGAACCCGGCGGCGGCCCGGAAGCGGGGGTCGAGGTTGAGCTCGTGCACCCAGTTGGCGTGCAGCTGCGGCTCCGTCGCCTCCAGCAGGCGGCTGGTCCGGGCGTGCCAGCGGCCGTACAGGGGTGGGGTGACCACCGGGTCGGGGTCCGCCGCGTCGCCGCTCGCGTAGTCGTCGCTCAGTTCGATGAAGTCGGCCAGGGCCGTCTGGAAGGGGTGCGGGAACGGGACGTCCCAGTGCTCGTACCGCTCGGCCTCCTCCCGCGCCGCCTGGTCGAGGTTGATCTCGGGGATCCGCAACGCCCCGCCGAGGCGCAGCACGCCGCCGAGCCCGGGAACATCGATGCCGGGCAGACCCGGCAGCGGCGCGCGGGCGTCCATGTCGCGCCGGCCGACGCGCGGGTCCATCCGGCGGGGCTTGAGCAGGCGGACCAGATACTCGAAGTCGCCGACCACGCCGGTACGGAAACTCCAGCGATGGTAGTAGCAGTAGTGCGCCGGCTCGTCCCGGCCGGGGTAGCCGCCCCAGGCCGAATGCGTGGCCGACGGCGTCGCACCCGGGTCGAGACCGAGCCCGGCCAGCCGGCCGCTCTCGAAGACGGGCATGACGAAGGCATGGTAGGCGGTGTCGGGGCTGAGACGCCGCGGGCAGAGCAGCCGGGACAGCCCGTGGTCCGGATTGGCCCCGACGACCGCGTCGAACCGCGGCAGCACCTGGGCCATGTTGTCGGACACCACGGTGCCGGCCGTGCCCAGGCCCCCGTTGACGTGCACGTGCGCCCATGCCCACAGCTCGCCGGCGGCGGGGAACACGCCGGGATCCTCGACGAGCACGAACGGCGTGGGCTTCCCGCCCGCGGCGCCGTCGACGAACTCGCCGCCGGCCAGCACGACCAGGGCCAGCCAGGGCGCCAGGCGCTTGGACCCGTCCGGCGGCGCCGGGGTGTAGCGCCACGGCAGGTCCTCGTCGTAGAACTCGACGAACGGCAGGTAGTTCGGCTCAAAGTTGGTGATTCCGGCGCGCGGCTCGGTGCGGACGATCGAGCGGGCGTCCAGGCCGGCCACGTCGCCGGGGCCGTACAGCTCGACGTCGCGGTGGATCGGCGCGGACCTCGTGCCGCCGCCCACCGCCTGGCCGGTGAGCTTCAGGTCGACGCCGATGCGCGCCCGGGTCGTGCCGCCGGGCGCGGCGGACATCAGATTGGCGACTCCCCGCCGCAGCCACGGCAGGAACGAGTAGGTGCCGATATCGGTCATATGATGGCCGCCTCGTACGCGGGAATGACGTGGATCATGCCGGCCTGGTTGGGGTTGTCGGCGATCCGGCCGTTCAGCCACTCCCGCGCGGCCGACTCGCTGCCGAAAACCAGTGTCGTGGGGCGGTTGTCGACCGTGGAGGCGACCACGAATCCGGCGCCGGCGATCGCGACGCCGTCCTGGTGCGGGTCGAGCTGCCGGGCGGCGGCGGCGGAGACCGGTGCGGCGGTGATGCTCGCGCCCGCGACGAGATGGCCGAACAGCCCGCCGGCGATGGGCCGGAAGCGGCGCTGCCTGCGGCGGAACTGGTCGTCGATGACGACCTCCTCGAAACGCACGGCCCGCTGGACCATCCGCGCGGACTGGGCGCCCGCACCGGTCGGTACCAGCTCGATCCCCGCGTGCTGGCGCTCGAACGACGGACGGGAGAGTCTCTCCGCGTCGTCCAGCTCCAGGAACTGGGCCATGGCGAACGGTTCGGTGACGTCGGCGCTCCTGCGCAACGCGGTGCCCTGGACCGAGAGAGTGAAGCGGGTCGCGTCGCCCGCCCGGTTGCCGCCGACCTTGGCGATGCCGATGTCCAGTGGCACGGCGCGTTGCCGTACCTCAAGGGCGCCTGCCGGGTGCAGCACCAGGGCCCCCGGCCCCGAGTCGGGCAGGTCGCGCAGTGACACGAACAGGTGGGTGCCCGGTGAGAGCGCCCGCCACGACTCGGGTTTCTCCAGCTCGGCCTTGAGCAGCGGCAGCACGTTCACCGGATCCAGCTCGGTGTGCTTCGCCTCGCCCCAGGTCTCGTCGAAGTCGGCGGACACGTCGAAGAAGAAGAACGAGATGGAGCCCTGGCCGCGGGCCCGCCACGGCGAGGTCCCTTCCAGCTCGAACTGCAGGTGGATGCCGAACACGCCGACGCCGAAGACCTTCAGCGACACCGACGCGGAGATCTCGACGATGAAGTAGAACGGCGAGAACCGGAACAGCGCGTCGAAGCCGATGTGCCCCTGGATGCTGATCGCGCTGAACTTGAAGTACAGCTCCGCTGCCGCGCCGAACTGCGCCGTGTTGCTGGTGACGGCGAAGTAGTTGGTGATCCGGATCCGGCCCCAGTCCTCGTCCAGGATGCTGACCATGATCCGCCGCGGGACCGGGAACGGCAACGGGGGCGGCTCGAAGGAGGGGTGGAAGCCGCCGACGCTGACCACGAAGTCGGGCTCATCGCCCCAGGCCACCAGCAGGCCCATCTCCCCCGTGATGGTCAGGAACAGGATCCGGGAGTCGAACAGCGAGGCGAAGAAGTACAGCCGCTTGCGGTCGAACTCGATCGCGCCGGCGAAGTTGACCTGA
Source organism: Acrocarpospora corrugata (assembly GCF_009687845.1). Taxonomy (GTDB): domain Bacteria; phylum Actinomycetota; class Actinomycetes; order Streptosporangiales; family Streptosporangiaceae; genus Acrocarpospora; species Acrocarpospora corrugata. Next base: position 13,165 of record NZ_BLAD01000042.1, on the reverse strand, counting down.
AGCCGGATCAGCGGCTCGTCGGGAGTGGGCAGGGTGACCTTCAGCACGCCGACAATGGCGATGTTGCCCGGGATCTCGATGATCACCCCGACGGAGGCCGTGATCAACGCCGGAGTGCCCCAGCCGATCTTGACCATCGGTCCGACCAGGAACGTGTCGCGCTTGGCCGGGAAGAAGGCGCGCAGGTCGCTGAGGATGCGCGGCGCGTTGGCCACGACGTCGCGGGGGAACATCACCCGCTCCACCGCGCCCGTACGGACGCCCTCCATCAGCGCCCGCAGGTTCATCGTCCTGTCGATGCCGAGGAGACCGCCGACGCCGAGCAGGACGAAGCCGAAGCCGAGCTGGACACCGCCGGGGAACTCGGCGGTGATGACGATCAGCAGGGAGAACCCGGGGGAACCGTCCGGGTTGCGGGTGGTGATCAGGCCGACCGCCGACACCGCCAGGAAGTCGGCGATGACGAACTCCAGGGCGCCCGCGTACTCGCCCCGCGCGGCGTCGACGGACAGGTAGCCGCCGCCCTTGACGACGCCGACGTCGAGCGAGAGGCCGACGCCGGTGGGCGGCTTGAACCGGAATTCGAGGTCGAACGGGCCCAGGTTGCCGTCGCCGTCTGCTGGCAGGCCGAGGAGGGCCTCGGCCCCGATGTTCTCCACGACGGCCCGGAGCGGTCCGAGGGCGGCCTTGATCGTGGCCATCAGCCCGATCGGGAACCCGGCGGGTTCGATGCCGGCCCGGACCGTGAGGCTGTCGATCTCGATCGGACCGAGCTGGACGTGCGTCGGGATCTGTACGTCGAGCCCGCCGCTGCCGGTGAAGAACACCCCCGAGCCGGCCCGCCAGCCGAAGCCGAGGTCGAAGTCGGCCGCCAGGGCGAAGCCCGACATGACGCCGGAGACGAACCCGTCGGCGCCCGCGAGCGAGATGACCAGCCGGCCACCCTCCACGGCCCCCTCAAGGCCGAAATCGCCCGCGGCCCGTCCGGCGGCGACGTCCCACGCGAAGGAGGTGGTCAGGCGGATCCTGATCCGCTTCGCGCTGAGCTCCGTACCACCGGCCACGCCCAGCAGGACCACCTTGTCCCGGTCGGGCCCCGGCACCTTGTCGAGTCCGGCCGCGAGCGTCCCCTGTACCGTGCCCTGCGGCGGGATCACCGAGACGTCGGCCGGCGGCTGGATCCGGATGCCGGTCGAGGCTTCGACTCCCCCGGCGGCGCTGAGGCCGATCGCGAAGCCGCCGCCGACGGGCACCACCAGATCGATCCCGTCGGCCAGGCCCGTTTTGGCGATCATGTCGAGGCCGGGGGGCGTGACCGAGGGGCCGGTGGGGATCAGGGCCGCCAGGAAGAACTCAATGAAAGGACGCTCGGGCGGGCCGGGGTCGACGCCCCAGGCCACCGGCAGGCCGAGGAAGGTGAGCAGCTCGTAGAGCAGATCGATGAGCGCAGGGCCGTCGAACTGCGGCGTGCCCCAGCCGAACAGCGAGCCGAAGGCCGTCTCGGGTGAGGAGAAGAACTCGCCGATCCTGGCGAAATCGACGAATCGCACTGTCGTCTCCGGCAGCGCCGGATCGGTGGACCCGGCGTTGACCACCGTCGTGCCCAGCACGCCGAGCCCGGTCAGCACACCGGAGAGGATCCGCTGGTTGTCGATCAGGTGGCGGGAGACGACCCGATCCAGCAGCCGTCTGGGCAGCTCGCCGACGAACTGCTGCAGGGCGCCGGCGGGCACGTCGAGGTCGAGGGCGCCGACCTCGTGGGCGATCGGGTCGAAGGCGCCGATCACCCCGGCCAGTTCGACGACCAGCGGTCCCGCCTTCGCGGCCAGCTCCACAGCGCCCGCGTCGGCCTCGATGGCCTCGGCCAGTTCGACGACCAGGCCGGGAAGCTCCTGCGCGGACGCCGCGCAGGATCCGATGGCGCTGCGCAACGCCGGCGACACCAGGCCGGGCGGGATCCACAGGCCGAGATCGGTGAGCACAGCAAGCGGGTCCTCGGCGAACTCGTCGCCGAGGCCGCCGAGGGCCGAGCCGAGCATCAGCGCCAGGCGTTCCAGCGTGCCGGGCTCAGCCATGGATGCCTCCCGGGGCCAGCGGGGCCGGCGGTGTCACTTCGACCGGCACCGACGGTGAGCGCAATGCGGGCCAGCCGATGATCTGGATGAAGCGGGCCTCCAAGCAGGGCAGCGCCCCGGCGAGGATCCACAACATGTAGTAGCCGGGTGTCACCAGTGAGCTGTCGGTGGTGGGCACCATCGTGACCGACAGGGAGGTGGCGCCGTTGGCGGTGAACGGCAGCTCGATGAAACGCTGCTCGGTGTCGGTGTGATGGGTCACCGCGGCCGGACGCATGATCGCCACCCGGGTGATCCGGGCCGCGTCGGGCGTCAGGACCGTGAACGTCTCCCCGTACTTGACCTGGACAGCGCCGGGTTTCAGCGGCGGGAGCACCGGCCGGGTGCCGGACTTGTAGAAGTACGGCGGCAGGTAGATCTCGTAGTCCTTGCGGTTGAGCGGCGTCGAGAAGGCGAAGGGCTCGCTCACCCCCGTGGCCGACACCCACTCGTTGACCCGGGGGACCGGGAGGCCGATGGGCGCCGGCTCGAAGTCGACGCGGGTCCCGTTGGGAATGGCGCGGGGAAGCGGGGTGGCGATTCGGAGGAAGAAGAACTCCGAACTGACCGGCGCCGGTGGCGGTGCCATGTGCTGCGAGACCAGGGCGGCCCTGATCTCGCTGGGGCCGGGATCGATGACCACTGCCGTCTGGGGCGGCATCGTGGGGAAAGCCCGAGCATAGACCGACGGGCTGATGTCGAGGCCGAGAACGGTGGCACCGGCGGGTGCCGCGGCCAGCAGGCGCGACGTGCCCAAGTAGGTGCGCCCGTTGAAGGTGCGCGGATAGACGAGCGAAGGTTCGTGCTCGTTGGGATCGGCGCCACCCGCGACGATCACGGAGCCGTCGGCGAGCAGCATCGCGATGGAGTGGTACATCCGCGGGTGGCGCATCGGCGCCCCGAGGTGGAACCCTCCGCCGGGCGTGTAGATCTCCACCTCCAGCGTCGGGGTGGTGAGAGGCACGTGTCTCAGGTTGGCGTCCGGGCTGTTCACCTTGGCATTCCATTTGTACGCGTCGTGGCCGCCGAGAATGAGCACGGTGGCGTCCGGCAGCAGCACGCAGTGACCGTTGATCCGCGGCGGACGGCGCAGCCCGGGCACGGCAGTCCACCGCGGCGCCCCGGCGAGGCTGGTGTCGAGAATCTCGACCGGTTCCCGGACGGCGATCTTCTGCTCGTGGTAGGCCAGCGTCCCGAGCCCCTGTGGCGTAGTGATCGTCCACGGCGGCGCCGGGGTGGCGACCGGACGGCGCACCAGCGACACGCCGGTGGAGTCGACCGCGAATCCGCCACCCACCACGAGGAACTTGCCGACCGAGTTCGGGTCGCGCTTCTTGGTCGCCGGATCGAGCACCACCGGCAACATCACGCTCATGCCCTCCTCCCGCTGGGGCTGCCTGGCCCTGGCGGTCGGGCGCACGTACTCGGTCCAGGTCCCGGTGACGGCGGCGCCCGTCGGCCGGATGGTCAGCGAGAGAGTCGGCGGCTCGTCGATCTCCTGGCCCCAGTTGGTGTGGGTGGTGTAGAGCCGGTCGTCGGGGGCGAGGTGAATGCCCGGGTAGATGGGAATCATGCGGTTGGCGCCGGTCACCGGCTGCGGCAGGTAGTCCGGCGGCTTGAGATGTTCGACGACCTGGGCGATGCCGCGGTTGGTGACCCACTCGACCAGCTTGGACGTCGGCCACCCGTTCGGCGGATTCCTGAAGTCCGCCAGCTCGCGCCGGCCCGAGACGACGATCACGCTGCCGTCGCCGAGCACCACCGCCGTCGGATACCAACGGCCCTGGAGCAGCTTGCGCCCCGGCTTCTCCCACTCTCCTCCCATCTTCCCCTTGCTCGGGTCGAAGATGAGGATCGTGGAAGATCCGCTGCTACCCCGGTAGTCGGTGCGCGGGTCGTACGTCGTCCCGGGTTCGACGTGGTCGAGTTGCGAGCCGCCGACGACCAGGATCTTGCCGTCGCGGAGCTGCACGCAGAAGCAGCAGAACAGATCCGCGCCGTTGGGGAACGGCTTGCGGACCGCCGGTCCGGCCGGAAGGTGGGGATCGAACACGTACGCTTCGAGCGGGTAGTCGAGGGTCTCCGCGTGCCCGCAGAACCAGAGCACCTTTCCGGTATGCATGAGCACCGCGTGGATGATGAAGAGGCCGCGCTCGTCGAGAACCGGGTTCTGCCCACGCTTGTCGCGCAGTTGGCCCGACTGGTGCGGCACCGGCAGCGGCGGCAGCCAGTGGCCGTCGGTGTCCTTCGGCATCAGTGACCTCCCAGTCCCACGCCGCCGACGAGGTGCGCCGCGCCGGCCGCGACCGCCGCGACGATCAGCACGACGCCCGTGACCCGGGCCAGCAAGGCACCCCACGGCGCGTGCTTGTGCAGCGCCGCCACGCCGCCAAGCGCGATCATCAACACCGGGTTCGCCATCCCCACCGCGAACATCACCACCATCAGCCCCGCACAGCAGCCCAGGCAGAACAGCCCATGGTCCAGGCCGATCAGGGCCGCCTCCGCACCCGGACGCCGCCCTGACCAGCGCCGGGCGAGAATCCCGAACGGTGTACGGCACGCGGTCAGGCACCGCGCGGCCGTACCGGAGAGCTGGTAGCCGCCGGCGAGCAGCAGGGAGAGGGGCAGCACGGCCCACGCGAAGGAGGTGCCGTGGACGAGCGCGTGCACGAGTGCGTCGAGCGCGGCGAGCGCCAGCCCGGCGGCCGTCCAGGTGGCCAGGTAGGCGGCGACCACGGTGGCGACCAGCCGGCCGGCGTCGCGCCGGTCGCCGAGCATCCGGGTGAACGCCCGGAGCAGGGGCAGCGAGGTGGGCGACATCGTCGCGACCGTCATCAGCAGCCAGCTGGCGGTGAACCAGCCGACCCCGGTCCAGCCTGCGGCGAGGTCGTGGGCGAGCAGCGACCGCGCGGGAGAGAGCTGCCACGCCAGCAGACCGGCCGTCCCGGCTACCGCGAGCGTGATGATCGCGACCGTGGTGACCATGGTGACCGCGGTGCGCGAATTCGTCACCGGGCCGGTCACGGTTCGCCCTCGCTCTCGTACCGGAACGGGCCGCGCATCGCCGCCCGCCCGCTCACCTGCACCGAGGCGGACTGCCCGCCCAGATCGATGCGGAAGGCCGAGGTGTTGCCCACTTCCGCGCGCGGGCCGAGCACCTCGCTCAGCCGCCCGCTGCGGAGCTCGGTGACCGCGCCGTCGCCGCCGCGCAGGACCGACCCGGCGCCGCTGACCATCCGCCCGACGGTGACCGACAGGTGATCGTCCTGGGTGGTCAGACTGATCGGCGCGAGGCGCGCCTCGCGCAGCACGCCCATCAGCCGCCCGAGCTCGCCGAGCGGCCCGCCGTAGCCACCGGTGAACGTGGTCACGAGCGCGCCGAACTGCGCCTCGTCGGCGCCGTCGCCGACGAAGAGCGTGACCTCCTGCCCGCCGTCGTCGCGGTGCCCGGTGTGGAACGAGACGCTGACCACAGACCGGCCCGACACGTCGACGTCGCCGATTGTGCCGTTCTCGACCGACCAGCAGAACGCCCCTGTGCATCGGCCGTCGTCAGGCGCCCCGCCGATCCAGCACGGACAGATCGTGTAGCAGTCGCAGAGCTCGAAGAAGAAGCCGTCGAGCCGGTAGGCGGGCAAGCTCATGAGCGCTCCCCCTGGTATGGGCGGAGCCGCCACGCACCATACGCCGCAGCCAGCCATAAGCCGGCGATTTCAGGATTCAGGCACGGGATTCTCGCCCGCGCTTCCCCGTCACATCCCACGTGAACCCCCTGCCCGCGAGATGTCAATGTCCGTGGCTCCGCCGCCGCGGTCAAGGTGTCTGTCCGCTACTGGCCAGGTCGACGCCAGTCCGCGCATCGAGGTCTCAGGCGGGTCGCCGGCTCACTCGGCGTGGCTCCAGCAAGTCGGCAACGGTCTCGATGCCGTCGGAGATGGCGGCTGTGGTCAGGTTGCCGAATCCGAGGACGAGCTGCGGGGGCCATGGGTGCTGGTCCATGCGGTAGGTGCTCATTCCGTACAGTCCGACGGACCGGCGGCGGGCGGCCGCGACGATGGCACGTTCGTCGGCGTCGGGTGGTAGCTGGGCGACGGTGTGGAACCCGGCGGCCAGCCCGCGCAGTTCGATGCTGGGTGCGTGTCGTTGGATCGCTTCGAGGAGGGCGGCGCGGCGGGCGGCGTAGCGCTGCCGCATGTGGCGCAGGTGGCGGTCGTAGCGGCCGGACTTCAGCAGGTCGGCGAGCGCGAGTTGGTCGAGGACCGGTGAGCCGCGGTCGGCGAGTTGCTTGTAGCGGGCGACAGCGGGAGTCAGGTGAGGAGGGCTGAGAATCCAGCCGAGTCGCAGGGCCGGCGCGAGTGACTTGCTGACGGAGCCGAGGAGCGCGACCCGGTCTGGGGCGAGGCCCTGTAGCGCGCCGACGGGTTCGCGGTCGTAGCGGAACTCGGCGTCGTAGTCGTCCTCGACGATCGTCGAGGTCCGGGTCGTGGCCCAGTTGATCAGGGCTTGTCGCCTGTCAGGGGCGAGCACGACGCCGGTGGGCGATTGGTGGGCGGGTGTGAGCACGACGGCGCGTGCGTCGGTGGCAGCGAGTGCGTCGGTGTCGATGCCGCGCTCGTCGACCGGGACGGCGATGACGTCGAGGCCCAGCATCGCGGCGATGGCGCGGTGCTCGGGGTCGCCGGGGTCCTCGAAGGCCACGACGCGTACGCCCTGGCCAGCCAGGGACCGCAGAACGAGCTGGAGCCCTTGTGCGTAGCCCGCGCAGATGACGATGTGGCCGGGGTCGGTGCCGGCGCCGCGGACTCGCCGTAGATAGGCGGCGAGCACGTCGCGCAGTGTCGGATCGCCGTGCGGGTCGAGGCAGCCGAGCAGCTCGCTGGGCGCATCGCGGCAGGCACGGCGAAGAGCGCCGCTCCAGTACTCGCGCGGGAAGCTCGACAGGTCGGGTACGCCGGGTCGGAAGTCGATTCTGGCGGGCTCGATGGCTGTGGGTGGCGGCAGCGCGGCCGGGTACGGACGCGCGGTGGCGGCAACCCGGGTGGCCGAGCCGCCACGGCTGACCAGATAGCCCTCTGCCTGCAGTTGGGCGTAGCACTCGGTCACCAGGCCGCGAGAGATGCCGAGATCGCGCGACAGGGCGCGGGATGAGGGGAGTCGCTCTCCGGCAGCGAGCCGACCGGCGCGGATGGCCTCCCGCAATGCGCGTTCGAGTTGGTCGCGCAGCGGTTCAGGTCGGTTTCGGTCGACCTGCAACAGGAGTTGTGGCCCCGAACCGGTCCAGTCAATCGGCATGAAACTGGACCTTACTGCTGAACCGCATCCCGTCCTACGGTCGGCTTATGGATCACCAGGAGGTCGCCGCCGGTAGGGAAGCTTCGGCGGGCGGGGATGTCGTGAATCGGGAACCGCTTCTGACCCGTCCGATGGTTCTGTTGCTGATCATGTCGGTGTGTTCTCCCGGGAGCTTCTATCTGCTGATGCCGGTCGTCCCCCTGTATCTGGCCACGGCCGGGGTGGGCGGCGTGGGCGCGGGCCTGTCCACCGGCGCGCTGATGCTCGGGACCGTGCTGATGGAGTTCGCAGTGCCGGGCCTGCTGCACAGGTACGGCTACCGCCTCGTGATGGCCGCGGGCCTGCTTCTGCTCGGGGCGCCTGCGTTGGCACTTTTGGCATCCTCCTCACTGCCGTTGGTGCTGGGCGTCTGCTTGGTACGTGGCGCAGGCCTCGGCATTGTCGTCGTGGCCGGCGCGGCCCTCGTCGCCGAGCTCGTGCCGACCGATCGCCGCGGCGAGGGGCTGGGTTTGTACGGCGCAGCCGTCGGGATCCCGGCCATCGCGTGCCTGCCGTTGGGTCTGTGGCTGGTCGGGAACGTCGGGTACGGGCCGGTGTTCATCACCGGGGCGGCGCTGTCGTTGCTCACGCTGGCCGCCGTACCTGGCCTGCCGGCCCGGTCGGCTCGGATCGAGCACGGCAGCGTTCTCGGTGCCCTTCGCATCCGTGGGCTCGCCAGACCGACGGTCATCTTCGCCACCGTGACACTGGCGGCCGGCGCTCTGCTGACCTTCCTCCCCATGGCCGTACCGGCCGAATCGCATCAGGTGGCGGCGGGGGCTCTGCTCGTACAGTCCTGCGCTGCTCCGCTCGGACGCTGGGGCGCGGGCTGGTACGGCGACCGTCATGGCGCTGTCCACTTACTCGTCCCCGCAGTTCTCGCGGCCGCCGTTGGTACGGCCGTGCTCGTCTGGGTGGGCAGCCCGGTCGCGGTGATGGCAGGCATGGGGCTGTTCGGGCTCGGATTCGGCCTGGCCCAGAACGTGACGCTGGCACTGATGTTCGAGCGCGCCTCCGAGTCCGACTGCGGTCGGGTAAGCGCGCTGTGGAACCTCGCCTACGACGGCGGGATGGGTGCCGGGGCAGTCGTGTTCGGCCTCCTGACCGTGCCGATGGGCTACCCCGTGGGATTCGCAGTCACCGCCGTCGTGCTGTTCACCGCGCTGGCCCCCGCGTGGCGCGACTACAGGGCTGCGTGGAGGGTCGACATACCGCAAGGAACGAGCGAAAGGAGAACCTTATGGAAAACGTCGTGCTGAACATGAGTGTGTCAGTGGACGGCTTCAGCGCCGGACCCGATGTGACCGTCGAGCACCCCATGGGCGAAGGCGGCGAGCGGCTCCACGAGTGGCTGTTCAACAGCAGTTCGGATCGGGCTGTACCCGCCGGCGGCACATCACCGAATGGAGTGGACGCCCAGGTCGCGCAGGAGCTTCTCGCCTCGACCGGAGCCGTTGTGGTAGGCAGACGCACGTTTGACGTGGGCGTGGAACTGTGGGGGGACACCCCGTTCCCCGTGCCCTGCTTCGTGCTCACCCATCAAGCCCGCGAACAGTTGGTCATGAAAAGCGCAGCGTTCACCTTCGTCACTGACGGCATCGAGAGCGCGCTCCGGCAGGCCCAAGCGGCGGCGCGCGGCAAGAACGTCCTCATCATGGGTGGGGCAAACACCGCACAACAGTTCGTGAGGGCCGGACTCGTGGACGAGATTCAGATTCAACTGGTGCCCGTGCTGCTCGGCTCCGGCACCCGGCTGTTCGACCGCCTGGGCACCGATCACATCGAGCTGGAACGAAATAGGTTGATCGAGTCACCGTACGTGACGCACCTGCGATTCCACGTCGCGAGATAGCCGACTGGCCCAAGCCCGCCGTCAGCCGCGCCGAACAGCGCGGCTGATCCGTCTTGAACTGTACGAAGATCAAAAGGGCCACCTCCGGTGATCGGAAGTGGCCTTTGAGCTGGGCGCGGCCGGGAGGACTCGAACCCCCAACCTTCTGATCCGCAGGGGAAGCTCCACCAAGATCGGAAAGCGCTCTTGACCTGCGCCAATGCCCTGATGTGTTCTGCGAGCCTCGGCGTCTGCGCACGTAGTTGGCACAGTCCCTGTTCGGCGCCCTGGCATGACGTGACTCTCCCAGCAGTGGTCCGCAACTGGGCCAAGGGGGCCGCAACCCGTCACCGAGGAACGAGCGCGAGACACAACACACCTTGACGACGGGCACTGCTGACACGCGAGAACAGCCTTGGACCCGTCGCCAACCCAATGTGGCCGCTCCGACACCCAGGCCGAAGAGAACGGATCGGCGAGACACCGGCCGATGCGAAACTCGGTGGCGCCGGAGAGCGGTTCAGTCGCGAAGGCCCGTGACGCCGTGAAGCAGGGTGCCAAGCACCCGGGCGGCCAGTAGGTCAGGGTCGTCGCTGGTCTCTTGGTCTTTCCCCGGGTTGGATTCCGGTTGGCCGGTGGAACCGTGGGCGGCCTCGCTGAGCAGGGCCAGGTAGGCCCGCTGAGTCCAGGACAGGTCGGTGGTCGACGGCAGCATGCCCGACTCGCGAGCACGGGTGAAGGCGGCGGCGCATTTGGCCATGACCTCGGCCTGGATCGTGCGGGCCTGCTCGCTCAGCGGGACCGGCCGGGTGAGGGTGAATCGCCAGCCGAACTTGATGCGCAACACGTTGGCGGTGGCCTCGTGCAGGGCCACCTGTGGCGGGGCGGTGTACGGCCGGGCAGCGTCGATCGCGTCGCCAATCTCCTGCCAGGCGGTGACTTCCATGGCCTCCAGAAGGGCCTCCCGGCTGGCGAACCGCCGGTGGATGGTGGTTCTCGCCACCCCGGCCTCCTCAGCGATCTGCTCCATGGTGGCGGCGGGATTGCGACTGAACACCTCCTCCGCCGCGACCACGATCGCTCGGATGCTGCGCTCGGCATCGGCCCGAAGCCGTCGTCCCGTCGTCCCCACACCACATGCTACATCGATTGGCAATTCTGCGGTTAACTGCTACAAATAGTTGCAGTTTATCGAATCGGAGGAAACGTGACTGCCCTCGTTACAGGCGCGTCGTCGGGGATCGGCGCCGAGTTCGCCCGCCAGCTCGCCGCCTGCGGCCACGACCTGGTCCTGGTGGCACGCTCGGTGGATTGACTCAACGCGATCGCTGCCGACATCCGGGAGACCCACCCGGTAGCCGTCACGGTGCTGCCTGCCGATCTGGCCGCACCCGATGCCACCCCGCGGATAGTGGCCGAGCTGACCACACGGGGGATCGCGATCGATCTACTGGTCAACAGCGCCGGATTCGGCACCGCGGGCCGGTTCGCCGAAATCTCGCCCGAACGCGAGCCTGACCAGCACATGGTCAACGTCGTCGCACTCGTTGACCTCACCCATGCGCTCCTGCCCGCCATGCTGGCCCGCGGCTCGGGAGCGGTGGTGAACATCGGATCCACGGCCGGCTTCGCCATCGCGCCCTACTTCGCCATCTATGCTTCATCCAAAACTTTCGTCCTGAACTTCAGCCTCGCCCTGTGGAGCGAGCTACGCGGCACCGGCGTGAAGGTCCTGGCTGTCGCCCCCGGACCGGTCGACACCGAGTTCTTCGACGTCGTCGGCACCCGCGAAGCGGCACTCGGCGCCAAGCTGAGCCGGCCGATCACCACGGAGGCCGCCTCCTCCACCGCGTCCACCGCGCTCCTCAGCGGGACCGCCATCAGCACCACCGGCTCGGCCCAGCCGGTGGTGCTGGCCACCATCGACGTCGGTCTCAACCCCCGCGGTGTCGCCTTCACGCCCGGCTGGCATCACGCCTACGTCGCCAACTCCTGCTCCAACACCGTCTCGGTCATCGACGTGCGCCGCCGAACAGTGACCGCGACCATTCCCGTCGGCCTGTTCCCCTACGGAGTCGCCTTCACCCCCAGCGGCCGCACCGCCTACGTCGCCAACTCCGACTCCGACACCGTCTCGGTCCTCGACACCGCCACCGGCGCGGTGACCGCGAGGCTCCGTACATCAGCTCAGGCACCCCGGCCGCTCGCCGGGCCGGGCCGACCGCCGTCGCCGGGTTCCTGGACGCCGCCCGGTGTCGCTCCGGAACCGGCTGACCGCGGACGGCCTTGGGTTCCGGCGAACCCAAGGGTGCATAACCTCACAGACCACCCCAACGGCCCGGTCTCGACTCTTGGGTTCGCGGGAACTCTGGGCTTTCTCGGGGCTTGAGCAGCAACCAATCGGCCAGTGGCGTTAGCGAGCCAGCACCTACTGCGCTATCGCCACCCAGCGCTCTGATGCGGGTGGCATCGGCCGGTGAAGCGATTGGGTAATCGGTTCGGCTACTGTCAGTTTGTTACATGCTGGTTGGCCCTACTTTGCGGCCTATGCCGGTGGTGGAGTTCTTGACCATGATGAGACATCCACGTTTGGCCAGTATGCGGAGGTGCCGTCGCGGGCAGACCTGGAGCGGGTGTTCTTCCTCGATGACGAGGACCGGAAACTGATCGAGCGCTGCCGCGGCGCGCACATGAAGCTCGGTTTCAGCCTCCAGCTCGTCACCGTTCGGTGGGTGGGGACGTTCCTGGAAGATCCCCTAGACGTGCCGACCGCGGTCATCGACTTCGTGGCGCAGCAGCTGGACATCGGCCGACCCCTCGTGTGTGAAGAGGTACACCGAGCGGACCAAGACGCGGTTCGACCATCAGTGGGAGATCCAGCGGGTGTACGGCCTGAAGAAGTTCGGGACCGTGGAGGCGGATCTGCGGACGTGGGTGGCGGCCCGGTCGTGGACATCAGGGGACGGCCCCAAGGCCATCTTCACCGATGCGGTGAGATGGCTGCGGGAACGCGATGTGCTGCTGCCGGGGGTGACCACGCTGGCACGGTTGATCACCAACGTGCGTGATGAGACGACCCGGCGGTTGTGGGGCGTGCTGGAGGGATTGTTGACGGTGGGCCAGCGCTACGGGCTGGACCAGCTGTTGGAGGTGCCGACGGGGTCGCGCATCTCGGACTTGGAGCGCTGGCGCAAGGGCCCGGTCCCGCGCGGGTCCGGCCGACGATGATCAAAGCGCTGGACCAGGTCGCGGAGGTCATGGGGCTGGGCATGGGCGAGCTGGGGCTATGCCCATGCCGAACTGAGCGGGATGTTCCCTTACCTGCCTGGACAGTCGGGGTACGGCAAGCGGCTACGAAAGGCGTCGGGGCTGGTGGTGGCCGTGATCCGGATGCTGGCCGCCGATACCTCCCTGTGGAGTGATGATGTGTGGGTGGTGGATTCAACGCCGGTGGAGTGCGGCCGCTCCCGGGAGACCGCCCGGCGCAACGATCTGGCCGGGTGGGCCGAGTACGGGTACTGCGCCTCGCATTCCCGGTACTTCTGGGGGCTGCGGCTGCACCTGCTGTGCACCCTGGGCGGGCTGCCGGTGCTGTTCGCGCTGACCGGCGCCAAGGCCGACGAACGCCACACCCTGATCGCCATGCTCGACACCGCCCCCGAGGTGGTGGCGGCCCATCCGGGCCAGTCGATCATCGCCGACCGGCAGTACTACGGTCGCATCTTCGAACACGTTCTGACCGAGCGCGACTTGACCCTCTTGCGACCGGCCCGCCGGGGCTAACCCGAGCGGGCCGGAGCGCAGCTGTTCAAACCTCTGCGCCAGACCATCGAATCGATCAACCAGACCTTCAAAGGTCAGCTCGACCTGGAACGTCACGGTGGCC
>NZ_BLAD01000041.1 GCF_009687845.1 Acrocarpospora corrugata | reverse complement strand
CACACGAACACCTGGCCCAACAAGATCTAGACCTTGTAGTTCCGGGGGTGCCTCTATCTTTGCAAGCTATCCGATCTACGTCAAATCATTTAAATTTGGCGCCATCTTGAACCACTTGCGAAACTGTCAAACGCTCTGTCTCCAGAGCACCCTCCCACCGCACCGAACCCGAAGCGACACCGATCACGGCGAAGCGTCCGGAATCCCGGCTGAGGGAGAGGGGGGCGGTGAGCCTGCCGCCGAGATCCTGTTGGGGTTCTCGGCGCGCCGTGCTTACCGCGTACAAGAACATTAGCACCCTCTCAGGGGTGCTGCGAGCAACTTCGGTAACCTGAGATCCATTCCCTGTCCACGAACCTCTAAACATCGCGGACAGCAGAGGACAAGTCCCCCAGTGCGGACACCCTCCCACCAGCCAAAACGGTCGGCCCCGGAGCGAAGTCCGCTCCGGGGCCGACCGGCCGGCTTCAGGCCGGGAGAGACGCGAGCTGGGCTTCCAGACGGACGATGTCCTCCTCGGCCTGGGCCGCGCGGGCCCGGACCTTGGTCACCACGTCCTCGGGCGCCTTGGCCATGAACTGCTCGTTGCCGAGCTTGCCCGTCACCTGAGCCTGCTCCTTGCGGGCCACCGCGAGGTCCTTCTCCAGGCGCTTGCGCTCGGCGGCCACGTCGATGGCGCCGGCCGTGTCGATCTCCACAGTGACGCCGCCGACGGACAGCTTCGCGGTCGCGTTGAACGACTCCGTCGCCGCGTCCAGGCGGAGCAGGGCGCGGATGGCGGTCTCGTGCGCGGCCAGAGCCGTACCGGCCAGGGAGAGGTTGGCCGCGACGCGCTGGCCGGGCTTGAGGCCCTGGTCGGAGCGGAAGCGGCGGACTTCGGTGATGAGGTCCTGGAGTGCGTCGATCTCGGCTTCCGCCGGGCGGTCGGAGAGTGACCGGTCGGCGGTCGGCCAGGGGGCGACGACCAGGGACTCCTTGCCGGTGAGCGCCCGCCAGAGCTCCTCGGTGACGAAGGGGACCAGCGGGTGCAGCAAGCGGAGCAGGGCGTCCAGGACGTGGCCGAGCACCCGTTTGGTGTTCTCCGCGACCGGGCCGCCGGCGTTGATCTGGATCTTGGCGAGCTCCAGGTACCAGTCACAGACCTCGTCCCACGCGAAGTGGTACAGCGCGTCGGAGATCTTGGCGAATTCGAAGTCCTCGAAGGCCGTGTCCACCAGGTCGACAACGGACTGGAGGCGGGACAGGATCCAGCGGTCGGCGGCGGTGAGCTCGTCCGGCAGGCCGGTGGAGACCGCGCCGTTCATCAGGGCGAACCGGGTGGCGTTCCAGATCTTGTTGCAGAAGTTCCGGGAGCCCGCCGCCCAGTCCTCGCTGATCGCGACGTCGGAGCCGGGGTTGGCGCCGCGCAGCAGCGTGAAACGGGTCGCGTCCGCGCCGAAACGCTCGATCCAGTCCAGCGGGTCGACGACGTTCCCGAACGACTTGGACATCTTCTTGCCGAACTGGTCGCGGACCATGCCGTGCAGGGCCACCGTACGAAACGGCGGCTGGCCGTCCATCGCGTACAGCCCGAACATCATCATTCTGGCGACCCAGAAGAAGAGGATGTCGTAGCCGGTGACCAGGACGGTCGTCGGGTAGAAGCGCTTGAGCTCCTCGGTCTGCTCCGGCCAGCCCAGAGTCGAGAACGGCCAGAGGCCGGAGGAGAACCAGGTGTCCAGAACGTCCGGGTCCTGGACGTAGCCGTCCGGGGGTGTGTCGTCGGGGCCGACGCAGACGACCTCGTCGTTCGGCCCATACCAGACCGGGATGCGGTGACCCCACCAGAGCTGGCGGGAAATGCACCAGTCGTGCATGTCGTCCACCCAGTCGAAGTAGCGCTTGGCCAGCTCCGGCGGGTGGATGCGGGTCCGGCCGTCGCGGACCGCGTCGCCTGCGGCCTTGGCCAGCGGGGAGACGTTGACGAACCACTGCAGCGACAGCCGCGGCTCGACCACGGTCTTGCAGCGCGAGCAGTGCCCGACCGCGTGCACATACGGCCGCTTCTCGGCGACGATCCGGCCGTCGGCGCGGAGCGCGGCGACCACGGCGGGGCGCGCCTCGAAGCGGTCGAGACCCTGGAACGGGCCGGGCGCGGTGATCACGCCGCGCTCGTCCATGATCGTCATGGCCGGCAGGTCGTGGCGGCGGCTGATCTCGAAGTCGTTCGGGTCGTGCGCGGGGGTGACCTTGACCGCGCCGGTCCCGAACGCGGGGTCGACATGGTCGTCGGCGACGACCGGGATCATGCGCCCGGTCAGCGGCAGCTCGACCGTGCGCCCGACCAGGTGCGTGTAGCGCTCGTCCGACGGGTGGACCGCGATCGCGGTGTCGCCCAGCATCGTCTCGGCCCGGGTGGTGGCGACGACGATCTCGGTGTCGCCCTCCCCATACCGGATCGAGACGAGCTCGCCGTCGTCCTCGCTGTGCTCGACCTCGATGTCGGACAGCGCGGTCAGGCAGCGGGGGCACCAGTTGATGATGCGGTTGGCGCGGTAGATGAGCCCGTCGTCGAACAGCCGCTTGAAGATCGTCTGGACGGAGCGGGAGAGCCGCTCGTCCATGGTGAAACGCTCGCGGGACCAGTCGACGCCGTCGCCGAGCTTGGTCATCTGGCCGAGGATGCGCCCGCCGGACTCCTCTTTCCACTGCCAGACGCGCTCGACGAACGCCTCACGGCCGAGGTCGTGCCGGGACAGGCCCTCCTTGGCGAGTTCGCGTTCCACCACGTTCTGGGTGGCGATCCCGGCATGGTCCATGCCGGGCAGCCAGAGGGTCTCGAAACCGCGCATCCGGGCGCGGCGGGACAGCGCATCCTGAACCGAATGGTCAAGGGCATGCCCGACATGCAGCGACCCGGTCACGTTCGGCGGAGGCAGCACGATGCTGTACGGCTCACGCCCGCTGCCAGGATCCGCGCCGAAATATCCGGCCGCGACCCACCGCTCGTAGCTGGGGGTCTCGACGTCGGCAGGTGCGTACTGGGTAGGAAGCTCAGGCGTCGTCACGCTGCCTAATTGTAAGAGCACCCAGGGGTACAGCCGCCGCCAATATCGGCGGCCATACCCGTCAAAGCCGGATCAGGCCGACTTCTCCCGCGGGGTGCGCTGCTGCTTCAGCTGGTCACGCGGGATGAGCGTGGGGTTCACGTGCTCCAGGACGGCTTCCCTGGTGATCACCACGCGGGCCACGTCCTGCCGGGAGGGCACCTCGTACATAACCGAGAGGAGCACCTCTTCCAGGATCGCGCGCAGGCCGCGGGCGCCGGTGCCGCGCAGGATCGCCTGGTCGGCGATGGCCTCCAGGGCGTCGTCGGTGAACTCCAGCTCGACGTTGTCCAGCTCGAACAGCCGCCGATACTGCTTCACCAGCGCGTTGCGCGGCTCGGTCAGGATCTGGATGAGCGCTTCCCTGTCCAGGTTGTGCACGCTCGTGATCACGGGCAGCCGGCCGACGAACTCGGGGATCATGCCGAACTTGAGCAGGTCCTCCGGCATGACGTCGCCGAAGATGTCGGAGGAGTCGACCTCCTCCTTGGACCGGATGATGGCGTTGAAGCCGATCCCCTTCCGGCCCACCCGGGACTCGATGATCTTTTCGAGGCCGGCGAAGGCGCCACCGCAGATGAACAGCACGTTGGTGGTGTCGATCTGGATGAACTCCTGGTGCGGGTGCTTGCGGCCGCCCTGCGGGGGCACGCTCGCGGTGGTCCCCTCCAGGATCTTCAGCAGGGCCTGCTGGACGCCCTCACCCGAGACGTCACGCGTGATCGACGGGTTCTCGCTCTTGCGGGCGATCTTGTCGACCTCGTCGATGTAGATGATGCCGGTCTCGGCCTTCTTGACGTCGTAGTCCGCGGCCTGGATCAGCTTCAGCAGGATGTTCTCGACGTCCTCGCCGACATATCCGGCTTCGGTGAGCGCGGTGGCGTCGGCGATGGCGAACGGCACGTTCAGCATCTTGGCCAGCGTCTGGGCGAGCAGGGTCTTGCCCGAGCCGGTGGGGCCGAGCAGCAGGATGTTGGACTTGGCCAGTTCCAGGCCGTCGTCACGCCCGCGCTCACCGGACTGCACTCGCTTGTAGTGGTTGTAGACCGCCACCGAGAGGGCCTTCTTCGCCTGGTCCTGACCGATGACGTAGGCGTCGAGGAACTCGTAGATCTCCCGCGGCTTGGGGAGATTGTCCCACTTCAGTTCGGAGGACTCGGAGAGCTCCTCCTCGATGATCTCGTTGCAGAGGTCGATGCACTCATCGCAGATGTAGACGCCAGGTCCGGCGATGAGCTTTTTGACCTGCTTCTGGCTCTTGCCACAGAACGAGCACTTGAGCAGGTCTCCCCCGTCGCCGATGCGTGCCACCCCAGATACTCCTTTGCGTGGGACCGCCCTGCTACCGCGGTCCGTTCATTCCGCGCCAGTCACTCCGGTGCGAAAACGTCATCCCGCTCAGGTTTCGACGTTACCGTCTTCTGGGCCCTCAGTGAGCCCCCTAGCGGCGAGTCGCACCGGAACGTGCCCAATTGGGCACCGTTCCGGTGCGGTCAGACCTCTTAGGAAGCCACGGCCGCGGCGCGACGCTTGCGGGACGGGATGATGTCATCCACCAGCCCGTACGCCTTCGCCTCGTCCGCGCTGAGAATCTTGTCGCGCTCGATGTCGCGACGGATCTCGTCCGAGGATTTGCCCGTGTGCTTTGCCACGATTTCTTCGAGAAGAGAGCGCATCCGCAGGATCTCGCGCGCCTGGATCTCGATGTCCGATCCCTGGCCGCCGCCCTCGGTGGAGGGCTGGTGGATCAGGACCCGGGCGTTCGGCAGCGCGAACCGCTTGCCCGCCGTGCCGCCGGCCAGCAGCACGGCCGCCGCGGAGGCGGCCTGGCCGAGGCAGACGGTCTGGATCTCGGGCCGGACGAACTGCATGGTGTCGTAGATCGCCGTCATGGCGGTGAACGAACCACCGGGCGAGTTGATGTAGATGCTGATGTCCCGGTCCGGGTCGAGCGACTCCAGCGTCAGCAGCTGGGCCATCACGTCGTTGGCCGAGGCATCGTCGATCTGCACGCCGAGGAAGATGATGCGATCCTCGAACAGCTTGTTGTAGGGGTTCATCTCCTTCACCCCGTACGTCGTGCGCTCCACGAACGACGGGATGATGTAACGGCCGTTGATGTCTCCCGGCCGGATCAGCTCACTCACTTCGGAACTCCAGTCATGAGACGGCGCCCTCAGAGGGCACCTGCCGTGCGCTGCGGACGACGTGGTCGATGAAGCCGTAGTCCTTGGCCTCCTCGGCCGTGAACCAGCGGTCCCGGTCGGAGTCCCGCTCGATCTGGTCGACCGGCTGCCCGGTGTGGAAGGCGATCTGCTCGGCCAGCGTCTTCTTGACGTAGAGCATCTGCTCGGCCTGGATGGCGATGTCCGCCGCCGTGCCCCCGATGCCGCCCGAGGGCTGGTGCATCATGATCCGGGCGTTGGGCAGCGCGTATCGTTTGCCGCGAGCGCCGGCGCAGAGCAGGAACTGGCCCATCGAGGCGGCCAGGCCCATCGCGACCGTGCACACGTTGTTCGGCACGTACTCCATCATGTCGTAAATGGCCATGCCGGCGGTGATGGAACCGCCGGGGGAGTTGATGTAGAGCCAGATGTCACGCTCCGAGTCATCCGCCGCGAGCAGCAGGAGCTCGGCGCAGAGGCGGTTGGCGACCTCGTCGTTGACCGAGGTGCCGAGCACCACGATGCGCTCGCGCAGGAGCCGCTGGTAGAGCTGGTCCTCAAGCCGGAACGAGCCGTTGGGCTGCGCGTGCGACTCGGGCCCGAAGCTGGTGGGCTGGAAGAAGGTCGGCGGGCTGGTCACAGCGTCACCTTCCGATGCGTCGTTATCGATGGGCTTTGATTGTGACCTTAACGCGCGCCGCAGACAGCTCATGCCCGCTCACGCAGCTGTTCGCTGACGGCGCATGGCCGCACCCGCCGGGTTTGTACGGCTTTCCGCCGCGAAAGCCGTACACGCGAACGCAAAACGGCCCCCGGCATCGCCGGGGGCCGCTGCGGAATCGCTAGGAAGCGGGAGCCGTTTCGGGCGCACCGTCCTGCTCGGGGTTGAGTTCGGCGTAGATGGCCTTGAGGTCCACCTCGTTGCCTTCGGTGTCGGTCACCTTGGCGGCGTCGCCGACGACCGATTTGGCCTTCTCCCGGACGATCTCCATCATGGCCAGGGTCAGCTGGTCGTTGTCGGCCAGGTGCTGGGCCAGCGTGTTCGGGGCGACGCCGAGCTGCTGGGCGCGGCGGACCACGAAGTTGGTCAGCTCCTGCTCGCTGACGCCGATGTCCTCAGCCTTGACGATCTTGTCGAGCACGAAGCCCGACTTGAGGGCGTGCGCGGAGCTCTCCTCGAACTCGGCGTGACGCTCCTCCTCGGTCGTCTGGTAGAGGCGGAAGTAGGCCTCCCGGCTCAGGCCGCTCTCCTGGATCTGGTGGTCCAGGTTGTGCTTGCGCGCGTCCAGCTCGGCCTTGAGGGCGCTCGCCGGCAGCGGGATGTCGATGCTGTCCAGCAGCGCCTCGACCGCCTTCTCCCGGGCCTGCACGACCTGGTCGATGAGCTTGTTGCGGCGGGTCTGCTCGCGGACGCTGCCGCGCAGCTCGTCCAGCGTGTCGAACTCGCTGGCCAGCTGGGCGAACTCGTCGTCGAGCTCGGGCAGCACCTTCTCCTTGACCGACTTCACGTTGATGATCACGTCGGCCTCCTCGCCGGCGTTCTCACCGCCGACCAGGGTGGTGGCGAAGGTCCGCTCCTCGCCCGCGCCGAGGCCCTCCAGCGCGTCGTCGAGACCCTGCAGCACCGAACCGGCGCCCACCTCGTACGACACGTCGGCGGCCTGCTGCTCTTCCAGGTTCTTGCCGTCGATCTCGGCCCGCAGGTCCATCACGACGTAGTCGCCGCGGCCGGCCGGGCGGTCCACGCCGGTCAGCGTGGCGAAGCGCTGGCGCAGGCCCTCCAGCTGGGTGTCGATGTCGGCGTCCGACACCTCGGCCGGGTCCACGACGATCTCGGCCCCGGTGTAGTCCGGCACGTCGAAGGCGGGGCGGATGTCCACCTCGGCGGTGAACTCGACCTGGGCGCCGTCATCGATCCTGGTGACCTCGATCTCCGGCTGGCTCACCGGAAAGAGGTCGATCTCGTCGACGGCCTGGCCATACAGTTTGGGGAGCGCGTCGTTCAAGGTCTCCTCAAGAACCACCGCGCGGCCGAAGCGCTGCTCGATGATCCGGGCCGGAACCTTGCCGGGGCGGAATCCGGGGACGCGCACCTGCTGCGCGACCTTCTTGTAGGCCGCCTGCAGGCTCGGCTCCAGCTCTTCGAACGGCACCTCGACGGTGAGCTTCACCCGGGTCGGGCTGAGCTCCTCGACAGCGGTCTTCACGGGGTGGTCTCCTTGATCAAGCATCTGGTGATCGCGGGCACTCAATGCACAGTCACTGTGATGCACAGTCACTGAGGCACGTCACGCGTGCCGCGCCCACGCATATAGGCGAATGGGCATGCTCCACTGTGGCGGGTGTCCAGCGCCACACTGCAGTCTAGGGCAGAGCGGCACCGGCAAGCGACGTGGTCAGAGCGCGCGTGAGATCTTTCTGAGAATCTCCACGGTCTCCCCCGGCGTGGTGCTGACCGCGCAGAGACGCTCCATGACCTCGCTGTATCGATCAACCTCGTCGCGTTTGTCCAGGTAGAGGGCGCTGCCGAGCTGTTCGACGTAGATGATGTCGGGCAGTTCCGCGTCGGGGAAGCGCAAGATGCTGAACGCGCCGCCCTCCGCCGCGTGACCGCCGAAGTTGAACGGCATCACTTGGAGCGTGACATTCGGCTGGTCCATAAGCTCGATCAGATGCTGCAGCTGGCCGCGCATCACCTCGGTGCCGCCGATCGGGCGGCTCAGCGCCGCCTCGTCGATCACGGCCCAGAACATCGGCCGGCGAGGCCCTTCGAGGACGCGCTGGCGCTCCAGACGGAGGTCGACCCGGCGGGCGATCTCCTCCGGCGCCGCGCCGACCGCCCCCGCGGTGATCACGGCGCGCGCGTATTCCTTGGTCTGCAGCAGGCCCGGCACGAACTGGACCTCGTAGGTGCGAATGCGTTCCGCCGCTTCCTCAAGCCCGACGTACGCCTGGAACCACGAGGGCAGCAGGTCGGTGAAGCGGTGCCACCAGCCGGGCTCGTTGGCCCGCTCCACAAGTTCCAGGATGGCGCCCCGGGCGTCGTCCTCGGCCACGCCGTACATGGTCAGCAGGTCGGCCACGTCGCGTTCGCGGAAGCTGACCCGGCCGAGTTCCATCCGGCTGATCTTGGATTCGGAGCCCCGGATCAGATGTCCGGCGTCGTGCCGTGAGATCCCCTTGTCCTCGCGGAGTTTGCGAAGCTGGGTTCCCAGGAGGATGCGGAGGGCCGTGGGGCCATGTCCCGGCTGGGTCTGTGTCACGGCGCCTCCCTCTCAACTTGGTTTGAAGCGCTGGGGAGGGTGAAACCACACCTCCAGCCCACACAGTGTCACCACTTCCGGGCACGAAGACAAGGTCTGAACCCCGTGTCCATTTCACATTGAAGCAACGATCGGGGCAACTGCACGTGGCAGTTGCACGTGCATTTGGGTCTTGCAGGGGCATACCGGGTTGACCCATGATGGCTTAGTGCATATTGGGCCAATGGTGCACTAGTTCGCAAAACTGGCAGAGCGGGAGGTGCGGGACAGGATGTTGGAGAATCCCATATCCGCCCGCGACGTAGGGTTTGAGCAGCTGCTGCGAGCCGCCCCCGACACGCACGCCACGACCTGCCCGCTCCAGCCCCAGGCCGACTCGGTGAAGACCGCACGAGATGTTACCCGTTCGACACTCAGCGACTGGGGACTTTCGGAACTGAGCGACGACGCAACTTTAGTGGTTTCGGAGCTGGTAACGAACGCCGTCCGTTACGCCCTGTATCCGGTCGACCGAATGACGGACCGCCCGATAACCCTGATGCTGGTACGGCTCGCGCCGCACGTGCTGCTGGCCGTGGCCGACCCCAGCGACGAGCTTCCCACCCCGAAGGAACCGGATTTCATCTCCGAGAACGGGCGCGGGCTGTACATCGTCGAGACTTACAGCCAGGCGTGGGGCTGGGACGTTCTGGACGCCGGGGGCAAGGCGGTCTGGGCGCTCTTCCGTACCGACGATTGATGCACGTTTCATTCTGACCGGCCTGGCTTATATAAGCATGCGCTGATATACAGGGCTCGTGCACGCGTTCGCGCTCTTCCGGAGCACCCGCTGGGAGACGCCTGGCCGAGGGACAGCGAATGATCGATATCGAGAAGCAGATCGCCGCCACCGAGCGCGAGGTGCGCGGTGACGGCGAGACCGTGTCCGTGGTGCTGCGGCGGACTTACGACGCGGCGATCGAGGACGTGTGGAACGCGTTCACCGATCCTGACCGGCTGCGGCGGTGGTTCATGCCGGTGAGCGGGGAATTCCGGGTCGGCGGGCGCTTCCAGGTCGAGGGCAACGCCGGCGGCGACATTCTTCGCTGCGAGCCGCCGAAGTTGCTCCGGGTGACGTACGGGCACGAAACCAGCCTGGTCGAGGGGCGGCTGACCGAGGCGGGCGAAGCCACGGCGCTCGAACTCGATCACACGGTTCCGATCGCGATGGCCGGGAGTGTGGCCGGGGCGATGTATGTCGGGCCCGGGTGGGATGGCGCGGTCATGGGCCTCAGCCGGTATCTGTCCGGAATCGAGACCGACGACCCTGCGGCGGTGGCCAACTCGCCGGAGGTCATCGAGTTCTCGTCCCATTCCATCTTGGTATGGGAGATCGCGGTGCGGGCGGCGGGCATCGCCACCGAGGACGAGATCGTGGCTGCGGTCGCCGCCGCGAAGAGCCAGTTCACGCCCCGCGAATCGTAGAAAACTTTCAGCAATCTCTGCAATGAAGACGGAACGTGGCCGAACGCCCCTTAGTGGAAGGAGTTCACGAGAGGCGACAGGTGGGCATTGTGATGGCGTTCCGGCTGGTCAGCGTGGTCGAACGAGACCGTTCCGCAGGATGGAACGAGCTCACGGTCGGCGGGGCTGATCGTGGGTCTGACCTCCACTTCCGCCGGGCTCAAGCGCGCCTCGCAGGCCACCGCCCTCTCCTGCTGGGGTCTCAACCATCTCGGCCAAGCCAGCGACGGGACGACAACCGACCGGGACACACCGGTACAGGTCGACGTGTCCGGTGTCCGCCAGGTGGTGGCGAGTTCCGACTTCAGCGCTCTGGTACGCCACGACGGCACGCTCTTCCTCTGGGGCAACCGGCGCTTCGGTGACACGCGATACCAGGACAATTACGTCAGCGTCCCCTCGCCGGTCCTCGGCCTGAGTGGGATCGTCCAGGTGTCGCTCGAAGCCAAGCACATTCTCGCGCTGGGATCCGACGGCACGGTCTGGGCCTGGGGCCACAACAGCTACGCGGAACTCGGCGACGGCACCACCGCCCATCGCGCGACACCCCGAAATATCCCTTCTTTATTGGACATCACCCAAATCTCCGCGTCCGCTCAAGGGGCGCACGCCCTGGCTCTCCGTACCGACGGCACCGTCCTGGCCTGGGGTCACAACCAGAAGGGCCAACTGGGCATGGGCTGCGATACTCCCCGGTACGTCCCGGCCGAGGTCCCCGGCCTCACCGGCGTCCACTCCATCTCAGCCGGCGAAAATTCCAGTTTCGCGATCGCGAGCCCCGCCGTCTGGGCCTGGGGGTCCAACTAGTCGGCCAACTGGGCGACGGCACCACGGTCGACCGGCGCTCCCCCGTCCCGCTCGCTTTTGACGGACATCGCCCAGGTTTCCGCAGGCGGCCCCACAACCGCGGCCTTGCGAAATGACGGCACGGTCTGGACCTGGGGCGGCAACGAGGCGGGCGCGCTGGGCATCGGCGTCACCGCCACTCACGTCACCCGTCCGAACCGGGTTCCCGGCCTATCCGACGCCATCCGGCTCGCGGTGGCCAAATCCACCGTCCTGTACCGTGCGCGCGACCGGGCTCCCCCGCGGCACCCAGCCATCCCCCATGGGAGACCCCCCAACCGAACTCTCCCGAACCAGACTTCCCTTCCTTTGGGGTCCCGCCCTCTCGCTCGCACTCGCGGGCAGCACGTAACCGGGAGGCGCGGAGCAGACCGATCAGCTAGGATCAGCGTGTCCCTCTATGTCGAGGGCAACAGAGGAGCTTTCCGAGTAACCTCGGAGGCCCTTACGGGGTGTGGCCCAGCTTGGCAGGGCGTCTGGTTTGGGACCAGAAGATCGTCGGTTCAAATCCGGCCACCCCGACCCCAAGAGGCCCCAGCGGGGGTTTCTTGCGCCTGTCGATGCGTATCCCGTACCGGATCTCCGGTACGATTACGCCTCGACGACCGGGCGAAAACCCGGCTCACGCGGACGTAGCTCAATGGTAGAGCCCCAGTCTTCCAAACTGGCTACGCGGGTTCGATTCCCGTCGTCCGCTCCAACACCAAAAGGCCAGGTCATCCCGCATGGGACACCTGGCCTTTGTGATCTTCACCTAGCGTTATCGATCTTCCGTTGCTACGAGTTGCCGTGTTCGGCCACCTGTCCGGGCGTCCGGGAGCCGGCCAGCGCCGTGAGCTGGGCCATGTCCACCCCGTCGCAGGTGAGCTCCGTCGAGGCGAGCGTAGCGCGGATGACGGGATCAGCGGGTCCCGGCACGACCACCGTCGCGGTCTGCATCGCCGCCCAGTCGCGGAGCGCGTCGATCGACGGCTGCGGCAGCTGCGGCGAGTACTGGACGATCAGGGCGTTGTCCCGGACGAGCAGGTGCTCCAGGCTGCCGCCGGTGGGCACATCCTGGTCGGCCGGGGCGTAGAAGGACCGGTCGGGGTGGCGCCACTCGGTGTCGCCTGGCGCAGTCAGGGGCGTACGCGGCCCTGATTCGCAGGTGACCCCCGGCGGAGAACCGGCCGGGGCGCCGCACGCGGCGCACAGGACGAGCGCGGCCACGGCCGGGATGAGAGAGCGGCGCATCAATCCTCTCCTGATTGGTCGCCAGGCCGGTGGCCCGAAGTACTCGGGCCACCGGCGGTGAGACGGACGGGTCAGTTGACCCGCAGGACCGCCGAGCGCGAGACGATCTCGCCGGTCGGGTCCGACGCGCGGACCCGATACTCGGAGCCGACCAGTTCCGGCACCGCCGTGACGGCGATCGCGAACGAGGTCTGGCCGGGCACGTCCGCCCAGTCGGCCGAGCCCGGCGCCTTGACCTGCCACTGGTAGGCGACGTTTTGGCCGTCGGCGGGCGCCGCGAAGACCGCGTCGTCACCGGGCCGGTGGATGGCCGGCACCGGCTCGGACAGGAAGCGCAGGATGACGGCGTCGTCGGCGAGCACCTTCATCCACTCGGCGAGTTCCTTGGCGCGCTCCCGGATCGGGGTGTTGTCGGGCCCAGGCAGGTTGGCCTTGACCTCCCGGCGGACGACCTTGGCCTGCTCCATGGCCTCGATGTAGTCCTTGACCAGGTACGCGTTGTACGAGGCGTCGATCGCGCCGTTCAGCACGGTGGCCAGACCGGCCCCGACGGACCCGTCCGCCGCTCCGGCGGCGACCAGCCCGCGCATCTCGGTGTGGGTGACGCAGTTCCCGGAGGACGCACCGGCGGCCCACTTGATGCCTTCCAAGATGTTCAGCTGGAAGATCGGGTCGGCGGTGTTCTGCCAGTTGTGCAGGAGCGCCTGGGTGAAGGAACGCCCGCCGTCGTAGTTGGCGCACCACGAGATCGGGTGGTCAGGACCCTCGATCCGGCCCGCGCTGCTGCCGATGCCGCCCGCGTAGGTGGACTCGGTCAGCGTCTGCAGGACGTGCACCTTCTCGCGGGGAAGGAATCCCCGCCAGTTGTAGAGCTCGTCCGAGATCGTCATCTTCTTGGCGAAGTGCCGGGTGGCCGGGTGGGTGTCGTCCTCGGTGACCAGTTCGCCGACGACGCAGCCGCCGCAGGTGTTCTGGATGCCCCCGGCGTTGGAGCCGTGGTTGTCGAACTCGCCGCCGACCAGGTTCTTGTACCAGTCCCAGTTGTGCATGGAGTCGGTGGCGCCGTGGATGGCGACGAAGCCGCCGCCGTTGCGGATGTAGGTCTGCAGCGCGGCCTGCTCGTTGACGGTGACGGCAGGGTTGTCCGTCGAGGGGCGGGCGGTGCTGAACATGTCGTTGCCGACGCTGGAGACGCCGACCAGTGCGTCGTACTGGGACAGGCGCTCGGCGCTCTCGAACGGGTTGCCCGGAACGGATACCTCGGGGCTGAGGTAGTCCCAGACGTCGACGTCGAAGGAGTTCGCCCGGCCGAGGTCCTGGATCACCGCCATCGTCAGCGGGATGTGCTCGTGCCGGAAGGCGCCCGGCCGGTTCCCGAACAGCAGGATCTTGAACTTGGGCCGGTTGTTCCGTACGGCCTCGCCCGGGGCCCGGAACGGGTAGCGGTCCATGCCCTTGCCCGCGCTCACCGCTACTCCGGTGACCACGTCGGGGTGGTCGACGCCGCGCAGCTCCTCCACCAGGTAGGCGGCGTCCTGGACCAGCGAGTCCCGCAGGTGGCCTGCGGGCGTCACCTTCGCTGCCAGCGCGCCGAACTTGACCAGCGCCGACTCGGCGGCGCCGCCTGCGGCCTCGGTGAGCAGCGCCAGCAGCCGATCACCGTTGGGCGCGGAGACCTTCCCGGCGGTCACGTACCGCTGAACCAAGGCGCGCAGGTCCGCGATCGAGGTGGTGATCTCGAAGGTCAGCGTGTACTTGGCGCCGTTGCCGGCGGAGTCGCCGATGTTGACGGCCCAGGTGTGCTCGCCGACGGAGAGGGTGGACAGGTCCAGCGGCATCGGGTAGGCCCAGACGCCGTCGATCCACATGTCCCGCACCGCCGCGCCGCCCGAGCCGGGGGTGGGGTCGGTACGGGTCGGTGAGATGGCACTGGCGAGCGCGCTGTGCGCGACCTTGCCGTTGGCGATGCCCGGCCAGGCCGCCACCGGCACCTTGGTGTCGATCCGTACGGTGATCGTCCGGGCGGCCGAGGCGTTGCCGGCCGCGTCGACGGCGACATAGCTCACATTGCTGTTGCGGTCACCGCTGATCACGTACGCGGCCGTGCCCCGGGTTCCGTTCTGCACGGCCGGCACGTTGACCGTGCTCCCCGCGATGGTCACCCGGAACAGGGCGACGGCCTCGTCGTCGGTCGCCGACAGGTTCAGCGTGACGTCGTTGCCGGTGAACCAGCCGCCGACGCCGGTGGCGCTGGACGTGGCGTAAGCGTTGTTCGCCACGCCGTTGTAGTTCGGGACGGGGTCCACCGGGGAGAGCGTGGCCACGTCGAGGACGGGCGGGGCTCCGGTCTCGGCGGCGACGGCCACCCCGGGCGTGCCGATGAGCAAGACGGGCACTGCGAGTAAGGCAGTGGTTAACGATCGTGTGGTGGGACGTGGGCGAGAGGACGGCATGTCGCTCCTCTTATCGGGTCGTACAGGGCCTCCACCGCGCGTTTGGTGCCGACCCAATCCCTAACGCGATGAATGTCGGAAGTGTGAGCTTCGTCCCACCTATTTGTCAATGATCTTACGGACTTCTGATTTTCATCGTCGAAAGTTTCCACCTAAAAGTTTCGTTTGATCCTCCGCCGTACGCGGCCGCCCCAGATGGTCTAGGGCTCCGCCCGGCATGGGAGCCTGGCATGGCGGTCTTTGCCATGATCGTTACCTCGCTGGGTCGGTCATCATCGCTGTAGACCACGCGGAAGGTCCTCAGGATCGCCAACTCACCAGGCACCTGGGTAGGGACCCGCGCCGAGACCAGATCCACGCATTGGCGGGCGGATAACCCGGGCTCGCCAGGAAGGCTCGATCTTCCCCTACCGGAAGGGATGGGCGGCCTACGTCTGGGCCACCACCCCAGCCGGCGACAGAACCAAGAAGTGGGCTACGGAAAACCAGGGAAGAGGTCCACATCCACCTCCCGAACGAGGCTCGCCACAGCCCGGTGCCGACCCGCGTTCCATGTTCGTCCGCTTCCGCGTATGTCGATCAGATGCCGGTTTCCAAAGGTGGGGTTGAGATGGTTCTTGAGCAGCCCCTGTGTAGATCCTCGATCCGAGACACGCGCATACGATCTTTCCGTGCCCGTTGTGCGCCCGATGGGACGGCGATCCACGGAAATCACGGGCGCTCATAGTCAAGGTCGAATACACCGGCGACATGCGCCATGACGCAGGGTGAACCGCAAAGTCGTTATGGCTGGTCAGGTGCCCATTTCGGGTGAGGTTCGAGGCCGAGCATGGCCAGGAGCTGGCATGGATCGTGCTTGAGCTTGCGAATGGTGGCGGCGATGCGCCGGGTGCCGGATTGACGGATGAGTCCAATGCTGATGTTACGTAGCGTGGCCATGAGCCGAGGCCGGGAGCCGGTGGCGATGGTCGAGGCGTCCTCACGGAATGTGACATCACGGACAAAGTGCATGGCCTCAATCGACCAGTGGCCGCGCACCAGCACGGCGAGCTGGGCGGGATTGGCGTGCGCGCGCTGGGTGTGCAGACCGTCCATGGTGAGCACCACCCCGGTCAGCTCCAGCCCGGCCAGCAGCGGCGCGAAGCTGGGAATTTCATTGCTCTTGGGGACGCACACCGCCACCAGGACGCTGGTGGCGGTGTGCGTGGCCGCGGCGAGCAGGAACATCGCCCTACCGCTGACCGGGTCGACCGCGCCGGCCAGCGCCTTGCCGTCCACCGCCACGGCGGCCGGCTGCCCATCTACCAGCAACACCGGCGGCGGCTCCATCTCAGACTCCGTCTCCGCTCGCGGCCCGGGGCCGGGGCCGGTGATGATTCCCAGGCCCGCGCGCAGGGCGAACCACCCGCCGAGCACGTCATCGGCGGCCTGGCCGTCCACGCTGAGGAGCAGCCGTTCCACGGTATCGGCGTGCGGGGCACGCAGCGCTCCGCGGCGCATTGGCACCCCGGCCGCTGCCAGCAGCCAGCACGGCGCCGCAGCCACCCACGCCACAATGTCGGTCCTGGTCTTCTCCCCGCACAACACCGCCGCCAGGCACAACGCCACAATCGAGGCCAGCGTGTAGCGCACACCACGCCGATGCCGCGGGTCGGGGATCATGGCCAGGCACGCCAGCAGGCCGTCGGCCTGGACGCCGCCCAGCGCCGCCACTTGGGACGAGCGCTCCCGCAACACCTCCACGACCTCGCCCAACCCGCCCGCACACACCTCGGGCGCTACGTCGGACTCGACACGGGCAACCGGCGGACAGTACGTTGCAGACAACGAAAACCCCTGGGGACGGTGTGTGTAGGAACCTCCGCTCCTACTGGGTTTTCGTTGCTTCACGCACGGCGAAACACCGAGCCGACGCCCACCTGTGATCTTCTGAGGGCCTGTCTTCGCACTCCAGCTACTGCCGGTGACCGGCGCTGCTTCCTATCACCAGCGCGTCACCCGCCCGCGTTCATCACACATAGTGACCGATCTAGCGAGGACCGGACGCACCCAGGCCTTCCCGACCACGTCTGCCGGACGAGCCTCTCATCGCTGTCTATCTGCGGAAATGACTTTGCGGGTCGCCCTGACTGTGCTCCTTCCCCGATGAGCTCCCCATCAGAACCGGGTCTATCCCGGTGAAGTCCGGCGACAAGGGCCCGGTCTCCGGTGGTTGTGATTCCATCCCACCTCCACGCCCCGTAGGGACAGCGATTTCACCGTAATGGCTGGCGTAACCGCTGTCAGGAAACCGAATGAAACGGGTTAGATGTCGCGCAGGCGTCAGGTGATGACTCCCGGTTGGGTGGAGGAGGCTTCGGTGTTGTTGAGGGTTTGGAGTTTTCTTGTTTTGCCGGTGTGGATGTCTATCGCGTACAGGGTGGATTGGCGGGGGGTGGTTGGGGAATCTGAGGTGGTCAAGGCGGTTACCTCGGTGGGGCTTGCCCAGGCGCCCAGTCTGGTGAGGCGTGAGGTTGTGGGGATGCCCTGGATTGGCACTGGTGGGGAGGTGATGCCGGTGATGGCGTCGACGGTGGCGATTGAGCCGGTTGCTTGGACCATGGGTGACCTGTTGGGGTCGAGGGCCTTGTCGATCCAGGCGAGGGTGTGGCCGTTGGCGTGGAGGGCGCTGAATTCGTAGGTGAAGTCGTCGATGGTGATCGGGTCGTGGCCCAGGACCCAGATTCTGGTGATGTCGTCGAAGGGTCTGACCAGGGTGATGGGGGTGCCGCCGGTGCCGATGCTCACGGGGAACCAGGCGGCGTTGAGTTTGGTGGTCTTGCCGGACTGCATATCGATCAGGACGCTGTATTGCGAAAGGTTTCCGCCACCGAATCTCGTGTAGATCAGGTGTAGTCCGTCGGGTGAGGGGCGGAGGAAATTCTCGCCGTCCATATCGGCTTTGCGGACCGTGATCGGTGCTCGCCAGGTTTGGCCGGTGGCCAGGTCACGGAGGTTGAAGGTTTGCTGCTCGGCGTTCCAGTAGGCGATTCTGCGGCCGTCCGGGGTGATCGCGACGGGGCTTGCGGTTCCGGCGTCGGTGAGGCGGTAGGTCGAACCGGAGGTGGTGAAGACGCGCCATTCCACGCCCTCGCATCTGGTCGGGTCATCCGGCAGGCATCGATGGCGATATGCGCCCGCCAGTGGCTGGACGTTGTTTTCCGGGAGCGGGACGACCGTTTCGGGGATCGGGACCAGCACGATGGGGTCGGGGAGCGGGCCGCCGGTGAACAGCGTCGCGGTTCCGCCGCTGATAATCGCGACCATGGCCGCGACGGTCAGTATCGCGGTGGTGGCGCGGCGGTGTTTGGCGCGTCTGAGCGCGCGGGCGCCCAGGTCGACCAGGGGGGCCTCGTCGGCGATTCCCCGTAGTTCATCGCGAAGCGTGTTCATCGGCGCACCTCCGCCTGTACGTCGGCGAGTAGTTCGGCCAGGTCGGGGGCGAGTGCCCGGAGGCGGGCCAGCGCGTGGTGGGTCTGGCTCTTGACCGTGCCCAGCGAGCAGCCCATCAACTGGGAGGTCTCGTGTTCGGTACGGTCTTCGTAGAAGCGCAGGACGAGGACGGTCCGCTGACGCGGGGTCAGCTTGGCGAGCGCCTGACGCAGCGCCAGGCGGCGTACGGTCGTTTCGTCATGGGATCGCCCGTGTTCTGGCAGGGTGCCGGTCGGTAATTCGACGTGTCTTCGCCTGCGCCAGGACAGGTGCTGGTTCACCAGGGCTTTTCGGGCGTACGCCTCGATGTTGGCGTCCCGGGCCAGTTTGGGCCAGCGGGTCGCGACCTTGGTCAGGACCGTCTGCAGCAGGTCTTCGGCGAGGTGGGCGTTTCCGGTCAGCAGGTACGCGGTCCGCATCAGTGCTTGCTGGCGGGTGTGTACGAACTCCTGGAACCCCTCGTAACGGTCCATGTCTTAAAGAACTCCGGCGAGGGGTGCGAGGTTGGAGGCAAGAGCTGGAAATCTGTCCGACGGTGACGGCGCGTGTCTGGTGGCAGCGGGCGGCGGCGTCGATGCCGTTCCGGACAGACTTCGAGTTGATCAACGAGCGGCTGCCCCACTCCGCGAAACGGCTCAGCTCATCGTCTTCCCGCGATAGTCCGTGTTGGTACGGCCGGTGGCCGCCACCTCGTGGATGTCCTGACGCAGGCGCCGAACGAATTCGGGGCCACGCCAATCGTCCCCCGCCCAATGCAGACCCACCATCACGATGAAACGAGCGACCTCCCGAACGCCTTCGCGCGTGGTCACGATGTAGTACACGTCATCGAGACGTTGGTTGTAGCTCTCGAACACCGCCGTCCAGGAGATGTCCGCGTCGATCGCCGCCGGCTCGGGGAATTCAGGGAATGCGAAAGTCATGGGGCCGAAGGGCGGTTGCTCATACCGCGGGGCATGAGCAGGAACACCTTGGGTGACAGCCGGTCCATGTCGCCGCCACGGCCGAACACCAGACCGGCCGCGAAATCCACGAACTGCTTGGCGTCGCTGTCCGGCAGCCCGGTGAGGTCCATGACCACGGGGACGCCCGTACGGAAGAAATGGCCCACGTAGACCGCCTCGCTGTAGTCCTTGGGGCACAGTGTCTTGACCATCGCATCAGTGTCCACGCCCGCCGGTGCCGGTGACCAGAGCCGATTCTGTCGGACCTCGTGGTTAGTGTGGCTGGCGTGTTGAGCGACGAAGAGGACGTGACCGTACGTCCCGCGAAGCAGGAGGATGCGCGGGATGTCGCGAAGATCTGGTTCGACGGGTGGGGGGATGCGCATTTAGGGCATGTTCCGGATGAACTGGTCGCCGTGCGGACCGAGGAGTCGTTCGGTGTGCGCGCGGCGCAGCGGGTCGGCGACACCGCGGTCGCGACCGTGAACGGCGAGGTGGCGGGGTTCGTCATGGTGCTGGACGACGAGGTCGAACAGGTCTATGTGGCGAAACGGCATCGGGGAACGCCTGGCTGGCCGTGGTCGCCGGAAATCTCCGGGCGCGACGGTTCTATCAGCGCAACGGCTGGATCGACGAAGGTCCGTTTGAGTACGCCGCCTCGACCGCCACCGGTCCCGTCAGTGTTCCCACCCACCGCTACAGCAAGGAGCTCGCCCGATGAGCAAGCCACTCGCCGGAAAGATCGCCCTTGTCGCCGGAGCCACCCGCGGGGCCGGCCGGGGCATCGCCGTGGAGCTGGGCGCGGCCGGCGCCACGGTCTACGTGACTGGGCGCAGCATCAGAAGCCAGCGCTCCGAGATCGACCGCCCGGAAAGCATTGAGGACACCGCCGACCTCGTCACCGCCACGGGCGGCCAGGGCATCCCCGTGCAGGTGGACCATCTGGATTCCGATCAGGTGCGGGCCCTGGTCGAGCGCATCGACGCCGACCACGGCCGCCTCGACATTCTGGTCAACAACATCTGGGGCGGCGAGCAGCTGTTCAGCTGGGACCAGCCTCTCTGGGAGCACTCCCTGGAGAAGGGCCTGCACATCCTGCGGCTGGCCATCGACACCCACATCGTCACCAGCCATCACGCCCTGGCGCTGCTCATCAAGAACCCGGGTGGCCTGGTCATCGAAGTAACCGACGGCACCGCCAAGTACAACTCCGAGAATTACCGGATCTCCTTCTTCTACGACCTGGCGAAAACGTCGGTCCTCCGCATGGCTTTCGCCCAGTCCAAAGAACTCGCCCCCCACGGCGCGACCGCCATCGCGCTGACCCCCGGCTGGCTGCGCTCCGAGCTGATGCTGGAGCTCTTCGGCGTGACCGAAGAAACCTGGCAGGACGCCCTCAAGGCCCAACCCCATTTCGCCATCTCAGAAACCCCGTTCTACGTCGGCCGAGCCGTCGCCGCCCTCGCCTCCGACCCCGCCGTCTCCCGCTGGAACGGCCACTCTCTCTCCAGCGGT
This sequence comes from Acrocarpospora corrugata, assembly GCF_009687845.1. Classification (GTDB taxonomy): domain Bacteria; phylum Actinomycetota; class Actinomycetes; order Streptosporangiales; family Streptosporangiaceae; genus Acrocarpospora; species Acrocarpospora corrugata. The sequence goes on along the minus strand of NZ_BLAD01000041.1, from coordinate 241,543 downwards.
CAACTGGCCCAGACCTACGGATTCACCGACTTGGACGGCAGCCAGCCCGACGCCTGGCGCTACGTGGTCGAAGTTCAGGACGCCGGCCTCCCCGCCGACGTAACGGGCTACCGCTAACCCCCGCCCGGCCAGCAACCGCTCATATGCGGATATGTCGGCCGATTCGCGGCGGAGCCGTCGTCGCTATTCCCCGAGTCAGCTGAGGAGGGTGGCGGCGACGTTGCACCTCTCACGGCACGACTGTGGAGGGAGCCCAGAGTGCGCCACGCAGGCCGCCCTCGCGAGGGCGGGGTGGATGCCCGGCATCACATGCCCGGCATCACATGCCCGGCATCACATGCCCGGCATCACATGCCCGGCATCACATGCCCGGCATCACATGCCCGGCATCACATGCCTGAGCCCCCGGTAGTCCTGTCAGCGGACTGACCGGGGGATTCTCGGGAGCCGTCAGCGGAGGTAGGAGCGGGCGACGCGGGAGGCCGTGTCGTGGTCGACGTTCTTCGTGGTGCCGAGGAAGACGCGGACCAGGCTGCTGATCATGTTGGTCAGGGCGCTGATGTCGCCGCGGTCGACCTTGTCGTCGAACTGGGCGGCGATTCTGGGGTCGGTGACGCGGGCTGAGGCGATGGTCGCGCGGATGTCGCTTTCCGTTACGTGCATGCCGGGCCTCCTATCGCGGGCGGGATCGGTGCGCTGGTCAGCGGAGCGGGGTCCGCGCCCACGGCGAACCGTGCCTGAAGCTGGTTGCGGTCGTCTTTATTGGAAGTCGTCTCTATTAGAAGGGGTGCCGTCTGATCTGCGCTGACGGCTTTTCAGCTGACATTCGCCCAGGGCGATTGCGGCCAAACAGCGCGATACGGTCTGATGTTTGGCTGGGGAAGGCTTTACACTCGGACGGCGCTTAACTGTCCTGACGTCGGCGAGTGAGACTCTGATGGCACAGGGTGTTCGGTTAGTCGGTTCCACGGGCCGAGCCCCGGCGCGGGTCGCCCTGAATCGGGTGACCGCGCGGTGTGCTTCCGGCATGCGCGGTGTCACCGGCCTGGTGGCGGGGATCGCGGGCCTGTTGAGCATGGCGCCGCCGGTGACACCGGAGTGGCTGCTGCCCGCGGTCGCGGTCACCTTCGTGTGGACGGGGTTGTTCGCGTGGATCGCCTGGCGGTGGGGGCTGGCGATCTGGCTGGTCAGCGGCGAGCTCCTGCTCACCACGGTGCTCTGCCTGCTGCAGGATCGGCTGGTGCCGAGCGAGCTGCTGTCGGGGGGAGCCAGCTGGATCGCCGGGGTGGTCACCATGACGATTGTCGTGGTGAGCCTGGCGTGGACTCCGCTCGCGGCCGTACTGGGCGGGCTGGTGGTCGCGGTGGCGCATCTGGTCGGCGCGCAGGCGGCGGGGGTGTCGGACGGCGGCTACACCGCCGCCGGGATCAACATCATCCAGATCGGCGCGACGGCCGTGCTGGCCACCCTGCTCAGGGAGGCGGTCCGCGCCTCGGACGTCCTGCTCTCCCAGCTCCGCGACTTCGAGGAAAGAGCAACCGTCGAGCAGGAGCGCCGGACCGACGAACGTGTGCAGAACAGCCGGATGCACGGCAGCTTCCTGGCCACGCTCATGATCGTCGGCGCGGGAGGCATCCGGGTCACCTCCCCGATGCTCCGCGAAACGGCGGCGACCCAGCTGTCAGAGCTGGAGCGCATCGCCCAGACCACCGAGCCGCGCGCCGCCTTCGTCGCCCTGGACCAGCGGGTCCGCACGGTGACCGCCCGCGCCGGCCTCAAGGTGAAGGAACATCTCTCCCCCTGCGCGGTCCCCTGGTTCGTCGCCGACGCCTTCGCGGAGGCCCTCGCGGAAGCGCTCGCCAACGTCCACCGCCACGCCGGCACCGACACCGCCGAGGTGCGTTTGACCACCGACGACGCCCAGGTCCAGATCGAGGTCGTCGACCACGGAACCGGTTTCGACCGTTCCTCGGTCCCCGACCACCGGTACGGCATCCGCATCTCGATCATCGAACGCCTGGAAGCCGTGGGCGGCACCGCGACCGTCGCCTCGGACCGCCAGGGCACCCGGGTCGACCTGCGCTGGTCGCCATGAGTGAACCCAACCCGGACCCGGAGCTTCTCGTCGCGCAGCGGTATTCGCTGGCCAGCACCAGGGCCGCGGTGACCATCGTCGCCGCCTGGCATCTCGGCTCCGACCTGCCGTCCACGCTCATCGGGTGGTCCGAATACCGGTGGCCCCTGGTGGCGCTGGGCGCCTGGATCGTCTACTCCGTCATCGGCGTGGCGGCTTCGATGGTGCTGCTCGATCCGGCCAGGAAGCTGCCGTTCGGGCCGTGGGCGGCGGGGGCGCTGGCGCTGCTGGCGGACGCGGCGGTGATCGTCGCCTGCCGGCCGGAGGCGATCATGGCGCCGGCCAACTGGGGTTGGGGGTCGGTGGGCTGGCTGGCGCTCATTCTGTTCTGGCGGCGGCGGAGCTGGCCGACCGATCTCGGGCTGTTCTTCCTGGCCAACGCGATCGTGATGCTGGTCGGAATGGCCGCCGCGGATTCCCTGGACCGGGTGTGGATCGGCAAGTTCCTGGTGATTCTGTTCGGCAGCATGGCGCTCCAGGCGGGAGCCAGCGCGGGGGCGCACGGTTTCGATCTGGCCGCCCGCTGGGCCGCCGACAACTCCCGCACCCTGGCCAGGGCGGAGGCCGCGCAGCGTGCCGCCGAGCAGGTCCACGCCGACCGGCTCCGGCGGTACGCGCAGGCCAGGCAGGCGGCGGCCCCGGTGCTGACGCGGCTGGCCGAGGGCGCGGACCCCAGTGACCCGGACGTCCAGCACGCGTGCGCGGTCGGCGCGGCCCGGCTCCGCCGCCTGATCGCCGAGACGGACGACACGCCGAACCCGCTGCTGCACACGCTGCGCGCGTGCGTCTTCGACATCGAGAAGCGCGGCGTCGTGGTCAATCTGCTCACCGCGGGGACCGTACCGCCCCTGGCTCTGGAGGTACGGCAGGCGCTGATCGAAGCCCCCTTGGAAGCGCTGGCACGAGCACGTAAACAAGCACGCGTAACATTGGTCGCCACCGCCACCCAGGTGATCATCAGCGTGCTGTCGGACGCCGAGGAGTTCGTTCTGCCCTCGCCCGACGGCGTACACGTCGCAACGCAGGTCGAAGGAGGACTGCTGTGGATCGAGAGCGGCTGGACCGCCCCGTAAGGCTCGCCGTGGTGGAGGACCTCCCGGTGGTCCTGGAGGGCATGCACTCGTGGGTCGCCGCGGATCCGCTGAAACGTGTCGAGATCATCGCCAGCGGGGACACGCTGGAGGCGGTGCTCGACGGGCCGGGGGCGGACGCGGACGTGATCCTGCTCGACCTGGAGCTCAACGGGGTTCTCATGATCGGCCGGATTCCTGAGCTGTGCGCGCAGGGCCGCCGGGTGGTGGTGTATTCGGTGCACGAGGATGAGGAGACCGTCCTCAATGTCCTCAAAGCGGGGGCGGCCACGTTCATCACCAAGGGGGAGAGTTCCGAGCACTGCCTGGAGACGATCGTGGCGGTCGCGCGGGACCGGCCCTACGTCACGCCGACGATGGCGGGCGCGCTGGTCGTGGCCGACGCGAGCACGGCCAGGCCGATGCTGTCCGCCCGGGAGCGGGAGGCGCTGCTGCTCTGGTTCCAGGGCATGAACAAGCAGTCGGTCGCCACCCGGATGGGCATCACCGAGGCGACGGTCAAGCAGTACATCGAACGGGCCCGCATCAAGTACGCCAGCACCGGCCGGGCCGCCCCCACCAAGACGACCTTGCTGGCCCGCGCGATCCAGGACGGCCTGATCACGCCGGACGACATCATCGAGTACCAGTCGCTGGCGGCCGAGAGCGGCCACTGAACCGGCCGGAACAATCCGCGCGGCCCGAGGGTTCACGCGAACATGAGTGACTACGGCCGCGACGTGCAGTTCGGATATTTCCTGGTTCCCAATGCGGACGACCCGCTGCTGCGGACCGCGCGGACGGCCGAACGCCTCGGGCTGGACCTGATCGGCGTCCAGGACCATCCGTACCAGCGGCGCTACGTGGACACCTGGACCCTGCTCAGCATGATCGCCGCCACCACGGAACGAATCACCGTATTTCCCGATGTGGCCAGTCTCCCCCTCCGCCCACCCGCCGTCCTGGCCAAATCCGCCGCCAGCCTCGACCTGCTCAGCGGCGGCCGTTTCGAACTCGGCCTGGGCGCGGGCGCCTTCTGGGAGGCCATCGCCGCGTACGGCGCCGCCGCCCGAACCCCCAAAGAGGCCATCGACGCCCTCACCGAAGCAATCCAGGTGATCAGGAAGATCTGGAGCGGCGAGTCCAACCTCCGCTTCGCCGGCGAGCACTACCACCTGACCGGCGCCAAATCCGGCCCGCCCCCCGCCCACCCGATCGGCATCTGGCTCGGCGCGGCGGGCCCCCGCGCCCTGGCCCTCACCGGCCGCTCCGCCAACGGCTGGCTCCCCTCCTCCGGCTGGGCGCCCCCGGCCCGCCTCCCCGAACTGAACGACCGCATCGACACCGCCGCCACCAAAGCCGGCCGCGAACCCTCCGAAATCCGCCGCCTCTACAACGTCAACGGCACCATCACCGACGGCCCCTCCGAAGGATTCCTCCGCGGCCCCGCCGGCCAATGGGCGGACGAACTCACCGATCTGGCCCTCGCGTACGGAATGGACTCCTTCATCTTCTGGGGCGAAGGCGACCAGACAACCCAACTCCACCGCTTCGCCGAAGAAGTCGCCCCATTGGTCCGGGAAAGAGTGAAAGAAGAACGCCAAGGCTGACATTTCATGTCATACGAGGTCACGACGTTGATCGCTTTGCAAATGGCGGGGAGAGGCGGAGACTGGGAGGGGTCTGATCACTCCCCGTCGTTGTGGAGGGCGTGTTATGGCCGAACCCACCAGGATTCTTCTCGACGAGTCCCGCATACCCCGTAACTGGTACAACATCGTCGCCGATCTCCCGGAGCCACCACCGCCGCCACTCCATCCGGGCACGCTCCAACCCCTTGGCCCCGACGATCTGGCACCACTCTTCCCAATGGAGTTGATTGCCCAAGAAGTCAGCCAGGACCGATTCATCCAGATCCCGGAGAGCGTGCTGGACGTCTACCGGCTCTGGCGGCCCACCCCGCTGATCCGGGCCCGGCGACTGGAGAAGAGCCTGGGCACCCCGGCGCGGATCTACTACAAATACGAGGGCGGCTCACCCTCCGGCTCGCACAAGCCGAACACCGCCGTCCCACAGGCGTGCTACAACGCCCAGCAGGGTGTGCGCCGCCTGACCACCGAGACCGGCGCGGGCCAGTGGGGCTCGGCGCTGGCCTTCGCGGCTGCCCAGTACGGGGTGGAATGCGAGATCTGGATGGTCCGCGCGTCCTACGACCAGAAGCCCTACCGGCGCTCGTTGATGGGCGTCTACGGCGCGAAGGTGCACGCCAGCCCATCCCCCGTGACCAGCGCGGGCCGGAAGATCCTGGCCGAGTCGCCCGACTCCCCCGGCAGCCTGGGCATCGCCATCAGCGAGGCCGTCGAGATCGCGGGACAGCACGACGACACCCGGTATGCCCTGGGTTCGGTCCTCAACCACGTCCTCACCCACCAGACGGTGATCGGCGAGGAGGCCGTCGAGCAGTTGGCCGCGTTCGGCGAGACCCCGGACGTGATCGTCGGCTGCACCGGCGGGGGCTCCAATTTCGCGGGACTGACGTTCCCGTTCTTCCGGGAGAAACTCGCCGGGCGGATGAATCCGACCATCCGCGCCGTGGAGCCGCAGGCTTGCCCGACGTTCACCCGGGGCACCTATGCGTACGACTTCGGGGACACCGCGGGCTTCACCCCATTGCTGAAGATGCACACGCTCGGCCACGATTTCGTGCCCGATCCGATCCATGCGGGCGGGCTGCGGTATCACGGCATGGCGCCGCTGCTGTCCCACATGTACGAGCTCGGCATGTTCGAAGCGACCGCCCTCGGCCAGAAGGAGTGCTTCGAGGCCGGGTTGCGTTTCGCCCGTACCGAGGGGATCGTTCCCGCGCCCGAGCCGACGCACGCGCTGGCCGAGACGATCGCGGAGGCGGTGCGCTGCCGGGAGAGCGGCGAGGCGAAGGTGATCCTGACCGCGCTGTGCGGCCACGGCCACTTCGATTTGGCGGCTTATGACCGTTATCTGGCCGGGGAGATGGAGGACTTCGCCCTCCCGCAGGAGCGAATCGACCGGGCACTGGCCACGCTGCCGGGAGTCTGACAAGATACGGCTCCCGTCGTCAGCGGGAGCCGTACATTCTGGCAAAAAGCCTGAAATGCGTCGGAGCTCCTAATTACCATTCTGGAGAGATGAACCGGAACAGCGTGATCAAGGACCCCGTGCCAGGGGACCGGGCCGAATGGCGGCGCCGGAGTGCCAGTTCCGCGCATGAGCGGCTGGCGTTCCTCAACGAGGCCAGCCGCCGGATCGGCAGCACGCTCGATCTCGGGGAGACCGGCCGTGAGCTGATGGACGTGACCGTGCCGCGCTTCGCGGACACCGCCGCCATCATGGTGCAGGACCGGCTGGTCATCGACGGGGAGTTCCCGTCCCGCCCGGCCGATGGATCCGCGCTGGTCCGGCGGGTCGCCATCGGCGTGGCCGAGGAGGGCGCGCAGGAGTGGCTGGAGGCCTTCCCGGTCGGCGAGGTGACCGTCTTCCCGGCCAGGCTGCCACACGCGCAGTGCATGACCACCAGCAAGACGATCATGTATCCGGAGCTGGACGAGGAGACCGCGCGGCTGATCGGCGCCAGCCTGGACCGCGAAGTGGTGACCAAACTGCTGTCCGGCGGCTCGTTCCTGGCGGTGCCGCTGCGCGCCAGAGGCCGGGTGCTCGGCTGCGCGGTGTTCACCCGCAGGCCGGGCGGGCAGCCGTTCGAGGAGCAGGACGTCGCGGTCGCCGAGGAGCTCGCGGCCAGGACCGCGGTCTGCGTCGACAACGCCCGCCTCTACACCCGCGAACGCAGGACCGCGCTCACCCTGCAGAGCAGTCTGCTCCCGTCCGACCTGCACCAGCCGCTGGGCATGGAGATCGCCACCCGCTACCTGCCGGCCAGCGACCTGATGGGGGTGGGCGGCGACTGGTACGACGTGATCCCGCTGCCGGGCTGCCGGGCCGCGCTGGTGGTCGGCGACGTGATGGGCCACGGCACCAGGGCGGCGGCCACCATGGGGCAGCTGCGCGTCGCCGCGCGCACCCTGGCCAGCCTGGATCTGCCGCCGGACGAGTTACTGTTCCGGCTGAGCCGGATGAGCCAGGACCTGGACCCGACCCAGATCGCGACCTGCGTGTACGCGGTGTACGACCCGGTCACCCGCTCCTGCGCGATCGCCAGAGCCGGGCACGTGCCGCCGGTGCTGATCCACGAGGACGGCGCGACCGAGATCATCGAACTGCCGGCCTGCCTGCCGCTCGGCATCGGCAACGAGCCGCTGGAGATGCGGGAGATGATCCTCCCGGCCGGCAGCGTGCTCGCGCTCTACACCGACGGCCTGGTGGAGAGCAGGGCCAGGGACATCGACGAGGGCATCACCGCGCTGCGCAGGCTGCTGTCGATCCAGCGCGGCGACCTTGAGGAGATGTGCGACGTCACGATCAGCAGCCAGCGCCCCGGTCACGAGCGGGACGACATCGCGCTGCTGCTGGCCAGGGTGCACGAGCTGGCCCCCGACGAGACGGCGTTCTGCGCGCTGCCCGCCGACCCCCGGTTCGTCGGGCACGCCCGCCGGTTCGTCCGGGCCACGCTCGGCGAGTGGGGCCTGGGCGCGATGGTGGACACCACCGAGTTGATCATCAGTGAGCTGGTCACCAACGCGCTCAAGCACGGCTGGCCGCCGATCGAGCTGCGGCTGCTGCGGGTGCACAGGCGGACCCTGGTCTGCGAGGTCTCCGACGGTTCGCCGACCCCGCCCGCGGTGCGCACCCCCACCTCGGAGGACGACACCGGGCGGGGCCTCCAGCTGATCAAGCGGCTGACCTATCGCTGGGGCACCCGCCCGACCCCGGTCGGCAAGATCGTCTGGGTTGAGCTGATGCTGCCGTAGCCGTCGCTAGGCGACCTCTAGGCGACTGAGCCCCTCGGCGGGACCACCAGCGCGTAGATGACGAACAGGCTCAGCGCGATGGCGATGATCGACCACAGCGGGAACGCGGCGGCGAACGCGAACTGGCCGAGCATGGCGAGCGCGGCCATCACGATGCCCAGGGTTCTGGCCCACATCTTTCCGCCGAGGATTCCGAATCCGGCGACGACCTGGACGATTCCGATGATGAGCCAGATGACGCCCCAGGCGGTGAAGTTCCACAGCAGGATATGGCCGCTGTTGGCGAGGTAGAAGCTGCTGCGGAAGAGCGAGACTAGCCCACCGATGATGTTGAAGATGCCTACCGTGATGCCGATGATCCCGGCGAAGCCGAGCCAGTTGGAGCGCGTCGACGACGGCATCCGTCCGGGCGATGTGGTGGTCACCAGTTACCTCCCAGTCGAAATCGAGGGACTCTTCACCATAGGCACATGAATAGGCGCATCACATTCTCGCTGGCGGAAAAATGGCGGGCCGCATATTTCCTTTACTGTCATATGACCGTTTATCAGATGTCATTGGGTATTTTTCGGTAGACAAACGCGGAGGAAATGGCCGCGGGGGTCGTGGTCACGATCGGGTGGGTCTGGTGGGGCGCGAGAGTCGCGGGGCTGGGGCCTGCCGTACATGAGCGGAATGACGGGAACGCTCCGACGGGTTAACGTCAGAAGCATGACCATCGATATCAGAGACGCCTACCGCCGGGCCCTCGATGCCTTCGGTCAGCGCGTGCACCTCATTCGGGCCGACCAGTGGCAGATCGTCACGCCATGCGTGGACTGGAACGTGCACTCCCTGGTCAATCACCTCGTGAACGAGAGCCGGTGGGCGCCGGAGCTGCTCGCGGGCCGTACCGTCGGGGAGGTCGGCGACGTCTTCGACGGCGACCTGCTGGGCGACGACCCGATCAAGGCGTTCGACTCGGCCGCGCACGAGGCCGTGCAGGCGACGGCGGCCGACGGCGCGCTGACCCGGGTCGTGCACCTGTCGTTCGCGGACGTGCCGGGTGAGGAGTACATCACCGAGCTGTTCGCGGACGCGCTGATCCACACCTGGGACCTGTCCCAGGCGATAGGCGTCGTCGACCGGCTCGATCCCGAACTGGTCGACGCCTGCGCGAACTGGTTCGCGGGCGCGGAGGAGGCCTACCGGCAGTCCGGTGTGATAGGGGAACACGCCGACGTGCCCGCCGAGGCCGACCCGCAGACGCGTTTACTCGCCGCCTGGGGCCGCCGCGCCTGACCCGGGGGGCTAGTTCCCGTTCGGCCGCTTGCCGTGGTTGGCCTTCTTCTTCTTGCGAGCCTTCGCCTTGCGCTGACGCTTGCCCATGAGCACGTCCTCTCGCTCGTCGTCTCGATCAACTGTCCTCCCGGGGACGTACCCCCACAAGACCCATCATCGTCATCAGGATTCAACATTCGATGTGCCATAATTTGTTGAAATCTGTTGATGGGAGTGGTGATGCTGGCGCAACAACGGCAGCAGGCGATCCTGGAGCGGGTCCGCAGGACCGGCGGCGTGCGGGTCGCCGACCTGGTCCGCGATCTCGGGGTCTCCGACATGACGATCCGGCGCGACCTGGAGGTCCTGGCCGAACGCGGCCTGCTGGAGAAGGTGCACGGCGGCGCCACGGTCGCCGGTCCCGGTTCCACCGAGGAGCCCGGTTTCGCCGCCAAGTCCGTCCGGCAGCAGGCCGAGAAGGAGTCGATCGCCCGGCACGCGGCCCATCTGATCCGCCCCGGCAGCTCGGTCGCCCTCTCCGCCGGCACCACCACCTGGACCTTCGCCCACCACCTGATCGACGTGCCGGAACTGACGGTGATCACCAATTCGCTCCAGGTCGCCGACGTCTTCCACCGCAGCGGCCGCCCCGACCAGACGGTGGTCCTGGTCGGCGGGGTACGGACTCCGTCCGACGCCCTGGTCGGTCCGGTCGCGGTGGCCGCCATCCGCTCGCTCAACGTGGACGTGCTGGTCCTGGGCGTGCACGGGATGAGCCTGCGGGCCGGCTTCACCACCCCGAACCTGCTGGAGGCCGAGACCGACCGCGAACTGGTGGCCGCCGCCCAGCAGCTGGTCGTCCTGGCCGACCACACCAAATGGGGCACGATCGGCATCAGCAGCATCGCCCGCCTCGACCAGGCCCACGTCGTGGTGACCGACGCCGGGCTGCCCGAGCCCGCCCGCGCCGAACTGGCCGAACAGGTGGGCGAGCTGATCGTCGCCGGGGACGCCCAGGACGAGGCGTCCGCGCTGTGAAGAAGACCGTCACCCACCTGGCGGACGGCCGGGAACTGCTCTATTTCGACCGTTCCGACGCCGCCGACCGGAGCGCTCCAGACGAGCGCGAGCTTCCGCCGCGCCCGCTTCCCTCGGAGCTGCGCTACGACCCGCTGATGGACGAATGGGTGGCCATCGCCCGCCACCGCCAGACCCGCACCCACCTGCCCACCGCCGAGGAATGCCCGCTCTGCCCGGCCCACCCCGGTTCGGAGATCCCGTCCTGGTATGACGTGGCCGTCTTCGAGAACCGGTTCCCTTCGTTCAGCCTGGGTGCCGGGGAGTTCGAGCCGGTCGGCGGCCTCAGCGCGGTACGGCCCGGCCTCGGCCGCTGCGAGGTGGTCTGCTTCACCCCCGACCACCAGGCGTCGTTCGCCGCCCTCGCCCCGAGCCAGGTGGAGCTGGTGATGGAAGCCTGGGTGGACCGTACGGCGGAGCTGTCCGCGCTGCCCGGCGTCGAGCAGGTGTTCTGCTTCGAGAATCGCGGGGCGGAGATCGGGATCACGCTGCCGCACCCGCACGGGCAGATCTACGGCTACCCGTACGTGACGCCCAGGACCCGGCAGATCCTGGACAGCGCCGAGCGGTACCGGGGGAACCTGTTCGCCGACGTGCTGGCCGCCGAGCGGGCCGGTCCCCGGGTGGTGGCCGCCAACGAGCACTGGACCGCGTTCGTGCCGGCCGCCGCACGTTACCCGTTCGAGGTGCACCTGTATCCGCACCGCCAGGTGCCCGACCTGCCCGCGCTCGACCCGGCGGAACGCGCGGCCTTCGGGCCGGTGTACACCGAGGTGCTCCGGCGGCTGGACGGACTGTTCGGGGTGACGATGCCGTACGTGTCGGCCTGGCACCAGGCTCCCGTGTCGCACCGCCGTGACCTGGCCTACCTGCACCTGCAGCTGTTCAGCATCCGGCGGGCCCCCGGCAAGCTCAAGTACCTGGCGGGTTCGGAGTCCGGGATGGGCGCCTTCGTCAACGACATCCGCCCGGAGGAGGCCGCCGACATGCTGCGAGATCAGGAAAGCCAGGCGGACTGATTACGGATTGATCTCTAATTGGTCGCGACTTTCGGTGGCGAGGCCCTGGCTTTGCCATTACTATCCACTGCAACCGGCCGATTCACCCGGGTCTCACCTGAGATCACACGTCTCGTCCGGAACGCCTAATCCCGAGTGCCTTACTCGGGAACCGGGGACCCAAGGTACCTGGGGTGAACGCGCGCAAGCGCCAGGGCTGTCTCCGGCCCGAACCCGTCAGCTAACCCGGTCGGCAGAAGGAGAGGAGTGGGCGCTGCCCCCCACGTTCCGCCGCCATGCCCTCGTGTCGGTCGGCGTTCTCGCGGCCGTCTTGACCTTGGGATCCGCCGCCACCGCGGCCCCCAAACCCACCGAGGGTGAGCTGAAGAAGCAGCTCAGCAGCCTGGAGAGAAAAGTCGACGGGCTGATCGGCAAGTACCACGCCGCGCGTGAGGATCTCGCGAAGGCGCGGACCGCCGAGAAGGCGGCCAAGGCGCGTCTGGCCAAGGCCGAAGCGGACTACGTGCTGGCCCAGCGCGAAGTCGGCCAGCTCGCCGGGCTCAACTACCAGGCCACCGTCGACACCCGCATGCTGATGCCCGGCATGCAACTCTCCCCCCTGGCGGCACAGCTGCAGGCCGAGAAGGCCGCCGCGATGACGTCCTTCGCCAAGAAGGAGACCGAACGCCGCGACGCCGCGGCCGCCGCGCACGAGCTGATCACGGAAATCAAGAAGCAGACCGACGACATCGAACAGCAGCGCAAGGACGCCGAACGGCTGATCAGCGAGATCCAGGACAAGCTGGACGCGCTCATCCCGATCGGCCCCGGCAAGCTGGCCAACGGCGGCTGGGCGCCACAGCTGCCCACCGGCACCGACAACATCACCCCGCGCACCCGGCTGATGCGCGAGGAGATCAAGGACGCCTTCAAGCTGCACTACACCGTCGGCTGCTTCCGCGTCGACAACATGGGCGAGCACCCGCTCGGCCGGGCCTGCGACTTCATGATGAGCTCAGGCGGCTCGCTGCCGAGCGCCGTCAACGTCGCACTCGGCAACAAGATCGCCGACTGGGCCCTGAAGAACCGCACCAAGCTGGGCGTCAAGTACGTGATCTGGAAGCAGCGCATCAACCACGGCTCCGGCTGGCGGCTGATGGGCAACCGCGGCGGCATCACCGCCAACCACTTCGACCACGTGCACATCTCGATGTTCTAGCACCCAAGAGCCAACTGCCCCACCCACCGATCACGCGGGTGTGCGTGTCCAGCCCCCGCGGCCGCACACCCGCGTGATCACCCACTCAGCCGGATCGGGTTGACGATGTCGGCGAAGATCAGCAGCCCGCCCATGAACAGCAGCACGACCGCCATCGCGTAGGTGAGCGGCAGCGCCTTGGCCACGTCGACATAACCCGGGATGGGACGCCGGGTGAGCCGGGCCCAGCCGCGTTTGACGCCCTCCCACAGCCCGCCCGCGATGTGGCCGCCGTCCAGCGGGAGAAGCGGGATCAGGTTGAACATGCCGACCGCCAGGTTGAGCCCGGCCAGCAGGTTGATGTAAATGATGATCTTGCTCTCCAGCGGCGCGGAGGAGGCCGCGATCTCGCCGCCGATGCGCCCCGCGCCGACCACGCCGATCGGCCCGTTGGGGTCGCGCTCCTCACCGGAGAAGGCGGCCTGCCAGACGCCGACCATCTTGCCGGGGATGTCCACCATGGCCACCGCGGTCCTGCTGGTCATCTCCCACATCTGGGCGAGCACGTAACCCGGGCCCTGGCGCTCCATCACCTGGGTCGGCTCCACCCCGAGGAAGCCCACCTTCACCAGCTTGTCGGGGTCGTCGAGGTCGGGCCGGTCCTGGGCGATCAGCTGGGCGGTGACCGTCAGCTCCTTGCCGCCCCGGTCGACCACCAGGGCGGCCGGGCCCGCGCCGTGCTGGCGGATCAGCTTCTGGGCGGCCTCCCAGGTGCTCACCCTGGTCCCCTCGATGGCCACGATCCGGTCCCTGGGCAGCAGGCCGGCCTGGGCGGCGGGGCTGATCGGGTCGGTCGGCTTGCAGGGGCGCTCTCCCGCCGTGGCCTGGGAGGCCGGCACCACGCACTGGCTGACCTTGGACAGCACCGGCTTCTGGACCACCACGCCGAAGCCCATCATCACCAGCGCGAACAGCAGGAAGGCCAGCACGAAGTTCATCAGCGGGCCGCCGGCCATGATGATGACCTTCTGCCACCACGGCTTGCGGTAGAAGACCCGGTCCTGGTCGCTCGGGCGGATCTCCTCCGAGGCGACCGCGCGGGCGTTCTCGATCAGGCCCTGCCATGGGCCGGTGGAGATGCTGCGCAGCTTGTTGGGGTCGTCGCTGGCCCGGGGCGGGAGCATGCCGATCATCCGGATGTAGCCGCCGAGCGGGATGTACTTCACCCCGTACTCGGTCTCGCCGCGGCGGCGGGACCAGAGGGTGCCGCCGAAACCGACCATGTACTGGGTCACCCGGACGCCGAAGATCTTCGCGGGGATCAGGTGGCCGATCTCGTGCAGGGCGATGGACACCATCAACCCGACGAAGAGGAGCAAGAACCCGGCCACATAGACCCAGCTCATCGGCGCGTACCCCCGTAGCGGAGAAGGGTGTCGTTTCCGTTCGAGGGTAGCCCACCATTGTGCGGCCCGCGTCGTCCCGGTGGGGGACGCCTTCCACGATCAACTTGCACAGAGTTTGCCGAATCGAGAGACTTCGTTGACACTGTGCGTCTGGCCGATCACCCTGAGGTAAGGAAGGGGCACCTTTGATCAGGATCCTGGTGGCCGAGCACCTGCCGCTGGTCCGGCACGGGCTCGTCGTGTCGCTGGCCGCGGAGAGCGACTTCGAGGTGGTCGCCGAGATCGCGGCCGGGGAGGACATCGTGGCCACCGCCTTGGAGGTGAAGCCGGACGCCGCCGTCATCGACGCCGACCTGCCGGGGCTGGACGGCCTCACCGCCGCGGCCCGGCTGCACGAGAAGGCGCCTCGCTGCCGCGTGATGATCCTGTCCAGCCAGCCCAACCCCGGCCAGGTCCGGCGCGCGTTCGCCGCGCGGGCGCTCGGCTACATGAGCATCCAGGTGGGAACCGAGCAGCTGGCCGAGGGCATCAGGCGGATCGCGGCGGGGCGCAGGGCGGTCGACTCCGACCTGGCGGTCGCGGCGTTACAGACCGCGGACAATCCGCTCACGCCGCGCGAACTGGATGTGCTGCGGATCGCCGCGCAGGGCGCGCCGTCCAAGGAGATCGCCGATCAGCTGTTCCTGTCGGTGGGGACCGTGCGCAATCACCTGTCCCGGATCATGTGCAAGACGGGGGCGCGCAATCGGGTGGACGCGGTCCGGATCGCGGCGAATTCCGGCTGGCTGTAAACCGGCGGGCTTCGGGAGACCGGGTCCCGGGTGAGCCGCGCCGCTCGCCCGGGACCGGGAATCGGTGCCGGTTCGCCCCGGGCGCACTCCCGGAAGCGGCCCCGGTCGCGTTTCTCCGCCGGCGGCACCCCCGCGCCGCCGGTGGCAGGGGTATCCCCAGGATCGCTTTTTGCGCGGCTCTTAACCAGTGACTACGGACATGCCCCAACCCATGGAGTTCGTCAGGGACGCCAGATCAGCACCAGCGCGCAGTCGTCGTTGTGGGCCGAGGACATCGTCGTCACCAGCTGGCGGGCCCCGCTCGCGAATCCGGACGGAAGCAGGCGTTCCGCCTCACCGAGCAGCCGATCCAGGCCCGCGTCGATGTCGCGGCCCGGCTGTTCGATCAGGCCGTCGGTGTAGAGCATGAGCGCGTCGCCCTTGCGCAGCACCCCGCTGTCCGGCTCGCACTGCAGGTCGGGCACGACCCCGAGAACCACGCCCTTGGCGGCGGCCACCCGCCAGGTGCCGGTCCCCGCGTCGAACTTGACCACAGGCGGATGACCGGCCGAAGTGATCACGTAACCACCGGTGGCCAGGTCCAGGCTGAGGTGCACCGCGGTGACGAAACCCTCACCCTCCCGCTGCCGGTGCAGGTAGGCGTTGCAGGCCGGCAGGAAGTCGCGTACCGACCCGAGCAGCCCGCCGAAGGTGCCGGAGAGCATCAGCGCCCGGGTGCCCGCGTCCACCCCCTTGCCGGACACGTCCACCACCGCGATCTCGACCCGGGTGCCCTCCCGCATGGACACCACGAAGTCGCCGCCGAAGGAGGATCCCCCGGCCTGTTTGAGCACGACTTTGGCGCCCCAGTCCTTGGGCAGCGCGGGCAGCTCGCTCTGGCGTTTCAGCCGGTCCCGCAGCTCCAGCAGCATCGCGTCGCCGCGCAGGCCCTGCACGCCGAGGGAGCCCCGGGTGCGCGCCATCAGCCAGGCCAGCACGGCGGTGACCCCGACCGCGATCAGCAGCCCCGGCCCGACATACCGGTCATCGGTGGAGGAGGCCAGGTAGGTGAGCGCGACCGCCACAGAGCACAGCAGCACCGCGAGACTGCGCAGCTTGAGCTGGAGCCCGCCGAGCAGCGTGATCAGGATCAGCAGCGACGGCGAGAACCAGAGCACGGAGACCCGCACTCCGAGCACCCCGATGAGCAGGGTCACGAAGACGAAGGCGACCAGTAGATGACGATCTTTCGACGAACTCTTCCTCACAAACCGGACAAGCGGCACCAAAAACGGTACCCGCACCAATATCGCGCGGAGCCGGGGAGGAATGAGCGGCACCGGACGGGAACTCATGATGCACTCGACTGTATCGGTCGACACCTCCGCAAGGCAGCCTCTTGACCAAGACCTTGATCATTTAGCACGGATATTGGGTGGCCGTCCCTCTTTGCCCCGGCCTACCGTGGAGCGGTGAATCTCCCGATACGCCCCATCTCCGAGGCCGAATGGCCCGCGTTCGTCGCCGTGCTCGAAGAGGCGTTCGCCTCCACATTCCATCCCGTACAGGTCGAGCGGTTCAAGGCGCTCACCCCCTTCAACCGCACCCTGGCGGCCTTCGACGGGGACCTGCCGGTCGGGGTGACCGCCATCTTCGACTTCGACATGACGCTCCCCGGCGGCGCGCGCCTCCCGGTCGCGGGCGTGACCGCGGTCGGCGTGCTGCCCTCACACCGCCGCCGCGGCATCCTCAACGGGCTGATGCGCAAGCAGCTCAACGACATCAAGGAGCACGGCGAGTCCATCGCCGTCCTGTACGCCTCAGAGGCGGGCATCTATGGCCGATTCGGCTATGGCCGGGCCGCCGATAGCGTCTTCTACCGCATCCCCCGGCACGGCTCCGCGTTCGTCAAGAACGCCCCCACCGATCCGTCCCTGCGCCTGCGGACCGCCCTGCCCGCCCAGGCCCGCGCCGAGTTCGAGCAGGTCTTCGACGCGATCTCCGGCAGCCGCCCCGGCATCTACACCCGCTCCCCCGCCCGCTGGGACTCGCTGCTGGCCGACGAGGAGTTCGACCGCGGCGACGACGGCCGGCTGCGCTGCATGCTCGCCGAGGACGACGGGGGCGTCCGCGGCTACGCGCTCTTCAAGATCAAGCGCTCCTTCACCGACCACGACGTGTTCGACGGCGAGGTCCGGCTGATCGAACTGTTCGCCGTCGACCCGGCCGCCTACGCGGCGCTCTGGCGGAGCGTGCTGGACCGCGACCTGTGCTCGCGGGTGTACGCGTGGAACCGCCCGGTGGACGACCCGATCACGCACCTGCTGGCCGAACCCCGGCACCTGAACGCGGGCACCCTGGACGAGCTGTGGGCCCGGGTGGTGGACCTGCCCGCCGCGCTCGTGGCGCGCGCGTACGCGGCCCCCGCCGAGGTCGTGATCGAGATCGCCGAGGACGACGTCTGCCCGTGGAACGAGGGCCGCTGGCGGCTCGCCACCGCCAAGGGCACCTGCGAGCGCACCGAGGACGAGCCCGACCTGACCCTGCCGATCCAGGTTCTCGGCGCGGCCTACTTCGGCGGGCGCCCGCTCACCACGTACGCCGACGCGGGACTGGTCACCGAGCATCGGCCGGGCGCGCTGCTGGAGCTGTCCACCGCGATGGCCTGGGATCCCAAGCCGTGGGCCGGGCTGGTGTTCTAGCGGAATCGTCGGAGCGGAGCCGTACAGTGGCGGGCATGGCCTTGCAGAGCTTGCAGATCACGGCGATCACCGCGATGCGCGCCCGGGACGTGTCGCGCCCGACGCAAGAGCAGCAGGAGGCCGCCGACCGGCGGCCCCTGCGCGACGAGATGCCCAGGCGGGACGCACGCAGACCGCTCCGCGATCCCGGGCCCGCCAGTTAGGGCAGGGGGGGTAGTTCGCCGCTCGCCTCGTAGTCGGTGAGCATGGCGATCCGGCGGGCGTGCCGTTCCGCCCCGGAGAACTCCGTGGTCAGAAACAGCTCCACGAACCGGGTGGCCTGCTCGGCCGGGTGCATACGCGCGCCGACGCTGATCACGTTGGCGTCGTTGTGCTCGCGGGACAGCTTCGCCGTGTCCTCGTTCCAGGCCAGGGCGGCCCGGATGCCGGGCACCTTGTTGGCGGCGATCTGCTCGCCGTTGCCGGAACCCCCGATCACCACGCCCAGGCTGCCCGGGTCCTCGGCCACACCCATGGCGGCGCGGAGCACGAACGGCGGGTAGTCGTCCTCGGGGTCGAAGCCCGCGGGACCGCAGTCGACCACCTCATGGTGCTGCTCCTTGAGCCAGGCCACCAGGTGATTCTTCAGCTCGAAGCCGGCATGGTCGGAACCTATGTAAACGCGCACCCCGCTAGTTTCGCAGGTCCACTAGAGTAATGGCCAACCCACCCGCTGAACCCTTACTCGTTCCTGGAGAGCGCGATGCGCGAGATCCGTTATCTTGGCGACCCGGTCCTGCGCACCCCGGCGGAGCCGGTCACCGAATTCGACCGGGACCTGCGCAGGCTCATCGACGAGATGTTCGCCACCATGTATCTGGCGGACGGGGTGGGCCTGGCCGGGCCGCAGATCGGCGTGCCGCGGCGGCTGTTCGTCTACGAGATCAGCAACCGCAAGGGCCACGTGGTGAACCCCGAGCTCATCGTCGACGACCCGGCCGAGGTGGTCGAGGAGGAGGGCTGCCTGTCGGTGCCCGGACGGGAGACCGGCAAGCCGCTGTACGCGCCCACGCCCCGCGCGGCGGGCGTCACCGTGCGCGGTCAGGACCAGCTCGGCCGGCCGGTGTCGATCACCGCGCGCGGCATGCTGGCCCGCTGCTTCCAGCACGAGTTCGACCACCTGGACGGGCGGCTCTACGTGGACCGGCTGCCCAAGGACGCCGCCCGCAAGATCATGCAGCAGGCCCCCTGAGCTACAGCTGCAGGGCCTTGACCTCAAGGAACTCTTCCAGGCCCGACTCGCCCAGCTCGCGTCCGACGCCGGAGTGCTTGTAGCCGCCGAAGGGCGCGAGCGGGTTGAAGCGCCCGCCGTTGACCGCCACCTGGCCGGTCCGCAGCCGCCGCGCCACACTCACCGCGCGCTCCTCACTGCCGGCCCAGACTCCCCCGGCCAGCCCGTACGGCGTGCCGTTGGCGATCTCCACGGCCTCGTCCACCGAGCCGAACGGCACGATCGACAGCACCGGCCCGAAGATCTCCTCCTGCTCGATCGCCATCCCGGGCGCGACCCCGGCGAAGACGGTCGGCTCGACGTAGTACCCCCGCTCCAGCGGATAGTCGGTGCCCCCGGCGACCAGCCGGGCGCCCTCCTCCTGGCCGATGTTGATGTAGCGGATCACCCGGTCCCGCTGCGCGGCGGAGACCAGCGGGCCGAGCCGGGTGTCCTCCGCGAACGGGTCGCCCACGGTGAAGGTGCGGGCGGCGGCGACCGCGAGGGCCACCGCGTCGTCGTACTGGTCCCAGTGCACCAGCATCCGGGTCAGCGCCGAGCAGGTCTGGCCGGAGTTCACGAACGCGTGCGACACCCCGGAGGCGACCGCCTTCTCCAGGTCGGCGTCCGGCAGGATGATGTTGGCGGACTTGCCGCCGAGCTCGAGCGCGACCCGCTTGACGGTCTCGGCGGCCAGCGAGGCCACCCGCCGCCCGGCCCTGGTGGAGCCAGTGAAGGAGACCATGTCGACCAGCGGGTGGGTGACCAGGGATTCGCCGACCACCGGGCCGTACCCGCTGATCAGGTTGAACACGCCGGGCGGCAGGCCGGCGTCGTGCAGCACGCCGGCCAGCGCGTACGCGGCGAGCGGGGCGACCTCGCTGGGCTTGAGCACCACCGTGCACCCGGCGGCGAGCGCGGCGGCGACCTTGCAGACGGCCTGGTGGAGCGGGTAGTTCCAGGGGGTGATGGCGCCGACCACCCCAACCGGTTCGCGCACGATGAGCGAGTTGCCCACCCGGCTCTCGGCGGTCAGCGTCTCGGCCATCCCGGCGAAGGACTTCATCACCCCGGCGGGCATCAGCGTCTGCACCTTGAGCGCGAACGGGAAGGGGGCGCCCATGTCGGTGGCGATGGTGGTGGCGATCCGCTCGGCCCGCTCCTTGAGCAGCTCTGCGGCGTCGGCGAGGAGCTTGGCCCGGTCGGCGGGCGGGGTGTTCGACCACGAGGTGAAAGCGGCGTGCGCGGCGTTGACCGCGGACTCCACGTCACTCGGCGTGCCGGCCGGAACGTGGTCGATGACCTCCTCGGTAGCGGGATTGATCACATCGACCACCTCACCCGAGGTGGAGGGTGTCCAGGAGCCGTTCACGTATAGGTGACGCATGTACCTCATCCTTGCGCGGGGACTGTCCGATGGCGAGCACACAAACCGGTAAGAGATTGGCATAGCCCATCACCAATTGGACGGCTGTCCGATTGGAGCTCCCGGCCGGTCGCGTGCGGTCCCGCGCAGAGGCCGGCACACGATCTTCACTTCTTCAGTTGACTGTGTCTTCGCTCAGGTTAAGGCCCCGCCGCGCGGAAAAACGAAGTCTTCCAAGATCGGTGTAGCTCCGGCAATATCCAGACGAGAACGATTCAATTCCGAGAGTTAGCCCTGTACTACTCAGGTAGACACCTCTCCCCCGAACATCAGTTCGTATGTCGAACTTCTGGTACCCGATCCCCTAGGCTTCCGGCCCCCCGGACAGATCGGGTCGAACCAGAAATGCACCAACTGCGCGTCTGACATTTGTTAAGGCTCTCAACTGGATTAGGGTTTCATCGATCGACAACCGAAGTCAGAGTTCTCCCTATTACAGGTAGGGCAAATCTTGATTGCGGCTTTGTCAGAGCGTCGTGGCAGGATTCAGGCATCCCCTGGGCGACGGAGCTGCGGGGTCGTGTGGATGAGGAGCGGATGTGGCAGGCAATCTGACCCGTGACGAAGCCCGGGAGCGCGCCCGGCTGCTGACCGTCCAGTCGTATGCGGTGGAACTCGACCTGACTGAGGGCGAGGAGCGGTTCGAGAGCGTCACGACCGCCCACTTCACCTGTGCCCAGCCGGGGGCGGACACCTTCATCGACCTGCACGGCGCGCATCTGCGCTCGGTCGTGCTCAACGGCGCCGAGCTGGACGTGAGCGGTTACGACGCGGAGCGCGGCCGGTTCCCGCTGCCCGGTCTGGCCGAGCACAACGAGCTGCGGGTCGACGCCGACGCGTCCTACATGCGCACCGGCGAGGGGCTGCACCGGTTCGTCGACCCGGTGGACCAGAAGGTCTATCTGCACAGCCAGTTCGAGACCGCGGACGCGCACCGGATGTACGCGTGCTTCGACCAGCCGGACCTCAAGGCCACCTTCGAGCTGACCGTGATCGCGCCGGGCGACTGGGAGGTCATCTCCAACGCGGCTCCGGACGCCTCGGACGAACTGCCGGCACACGAGGGGCGCCATGGCACGCTCCAAGCCGCCAAACGGTGGCATTTCCCCGCGACTCCGGTCATGTCCACGTATATCACCGCACTGGTGGCGGGGCCTTACGCGGTGGTCCGGGACGAGCACGACGGCATCCCGCTGGGCCTGTTCGTCCGGCAGTCGCTGGCCGAGCACCTGGACGCGGACAACCTGTTCGAGGTCACCAAGCAGGGCTTCGACTTCTTCCACCGGGTGTTCGGGCTGCGCTACCCGTTCGGGAAGTATGACCAGCTCTTCGTGCCGGAGTTCAACGCGGGCGCGATGGAGAACGCGGGCGCCGTGACGTTCCTGGAGGACTACGTCTTCCGGTCCAGGGTCACCGACGCGATCATCGAGCGCCGCGCCGAGACGCTGCTGCACGAGATGGCGCACATGTGGTTCGGCGACCTGGTCACCATGCGCTGGTGGGACGACCTGTGGCTGAACGAGTCGTTCGCCACCTACATGTCGGTGCTCTGCCAGGCCGAGGCCACCCGCTGGGGGCAGGGCGCCTGGACCACGTTCGCCAACGTGGAGAAGGCGTGGGCGTACCGGCAGGACCAGCTGCCGTCCACCCACCCGATCTCGGCCGATATTCCGGACATGCAGGCGGTCGAGGTCAACTTCGACGGCATCACCTACGCCAAGGGCGCCAGCGTGCTCAAGCAGCTGGTCGCCTACGTGGGCCTGGACAACTTCCTGGCCGGCGTGCGCGACTACTTCAACGAGCACGCCTGGGGCAACACCGAGCTGAAGGACCTGCTCGGCGCGCTGGAGCGCACCTCAGGCCGAGACCTGTCGTCCTGGTCGAAGGAGTGGCTGGAGACCGCCTGGGTGAACACGCTCCGCCCGTCCTTCGAGCTGGACGCGACCGGCAGGTTCACCAGCTTCGACGTGCTCCAGGAGGCCCCGGCCGCCTACCCGACGCTGCGCTCGCACCGCGTCGCGATCGGCCTGTACTCGATGGACGAAGGCCGGCTGGTCCGGGTCAAGCGGATCGAGCTGGACGTGGTCGGCGCCCGCACCCCCGTGCCCGAGCTGATCGGCGAGGCCCGCCCAGACCTGGTCCTGGTCAACGACGACGACCTGACCTACGCCAAGATCCGGCTCGACGAGGGCTCGCTGAACACCCTGGTGAGCGGCGGCATCGTGGCCTTCACCGAGTCGCTGCCGCGGGCGCTGTGCTGGTCGGCGGCGTGGGACATGACCCGCGACGGCGAGATGGCCACCCGCGACTACGTGCGCCTGGTGACCTCGGGCATCAACGCGGTCGGCGACATCACCGTGCTGCAGACCGTGCTGCGCCAGGCCCGCCTGGCGGTCCAGCAGTACGCGGCGCCCGAGTGGCGGGCCACCGGCATGAGCCGGCTGGCCAGCACCCTGCGCGACCTGCTGCACGGCGCCGAGCCCGGCTCCGACCACCAGCTGGCCTACGTCAACGCCTTCGCCGCCGCCGCCACCTCGGCCGAGGACCTGGCGATCCTGACCGGCATCCTGTCGGGGACCGCGGTGCCCGAAGGCCTGACCGTCGACACCGACCTGCGCTGGACGCTGACCCACGCGCTGGTCTCCGGCGGCGTCCTGGGCGCGGCCGACATCGACGCGGAACTGGTCAGGGACGCGACCGCGACCGGCGAGCGCGCGGCCTCGGCCGCCCGCGCGGCGATCCCGACCGCGGCCGCCAAGGCGGAGGCGTGGGCGGCCATCACCGGCGGTTCGCTGAGCGGCGCGCTGCTGCGCTCGACCGTCGGCGGCTTCATGGACCCGCACCATGTGGACCTGCTGGAGCCCTACGGCGCGGCCTACTTCGAGGAGGTCGGCCAGATCTGGAAGTCGTGGACCTCCGACATGGCGCAGACCTTCGCGATGGGCTGCTACCCGATGCTGCTGATCAAGCAGGACACCATCGACCGCACCGATGAGCTGGTCTCGGCCTCGCAGCCGCCGCACGCGCTGCGCCGGCTGCTGCTGGAGGGCGCGGACGGCGTCGGCCGGGCGCTGCGGGCCCAGGCCAAGGACGCCTGACCCATCTTTCTGAGCCCGGCCGGACCCGCCGCCCAAAGGGGAGGTCAGGCCGGGCTCATGAGAAAGTGATCCGATGGAGTCGGCCCAGGATCTGCTGATCGCGCTCGCCCGCCGGTATTCATTCGGGGACGTGGGGGCGTTGGCCCCCGCCGTCCTGGCGAATCCGGTCAAAGCCGCCCAGGTTTCGGCGGTGTGCGAGTTCGGGCAGCGGCTGCTGACCCTGGACGCGGAGGACTTCGCCAGCGAGCTGGACGTGCCGACGATCCCCGCCGACCTCCGGCGCCGGGCGCGGGCCTGCCACATGCCGCAGACGCCCAAGGAGCAGCCGCGCGGCGCGCTCGACTCGCTCCGCCCGGCGTATTCGCTGCTGCTTGAGGTGATCCGGGTCCGCTGGGACCAGCGGGAGCTGAGCGCGATGATGGCCGCGCTGCACATCTCCGCCGAATACCTGCCGCTGCTGGCGTATGAGACGGCGCTCGGCCATTCCGGCGATCCGGCCCGCTGGCCCGAAGGACTGCGGGCTCCCGGCAGCAGGTTCGGGGCGATCGGCGACCGCGACTGCGACCACACCCGCTCCGAGCAGTCGGCCACCGAGCGCACCCTGCGGGTGGCGGGCGAGCCGGGCGAAGGCTGGCGCGCCTACTTCGACCGGCAGCACAGCCAGGTCGCCGGGGCGCTCGCCACCTGTGTGGCCAAATGCCGCAACCCGTGCCCGGCCATCGACTGGGTCCCCGACCGCGAGAACCTCGCCACGCGCTGCCGGGTCGCCCTCACCTTCGCGGAAACCCCGCTGGTACGGCTCCGCCACGCGGCCCCGGTCGGCCACGGCTTCGGCGTGCCCTCCCCCGAGGAGGTCCTGGACGCCTGGCAGCGCAGCAGGACCGCGCTGGACAAGAACGGCGTCGGCCACCAGGTCATGCGCAGGGACGGCTTCCCGCTGGCGGGGCTGCCCAGCCTGTTCTCGGCCGTCGCGGGCACGGACCTGCGCCCGGCCCGGCTGCTGGCCGACGTGTCCGAGCACGTGATCTCGCTACTACGGGCCTAGCGGGCTCGTTCGCCCAGGGCGGCGATCCCGCCGGCCAGGCCGCCCATCAGGTCGCCGACGCTGAACCGGGTCGCCATGGACATGGCCACCAGGCGGCAGTCGCCGTCGGACAGCCGCCGCCGCGCTTCCTCGCCGGTGACGATCTCCAGGCCGCGCCCGGCGGTGTCCACCATGATCAGCACCGAGTAGGGCGCCATCTCGTCGCCGAGGGCGGCGTGCAGGCTTTCGGCGAAGTGCCGCCGCGGTCCCTGGGCGGGTCCGGTGTACACGGCGAAGTGGAGACCGGTCCTCTCGTTCGCCTTTCGCACCACCGTGCGGATGTCGACTGCTTGCAGTGTGTTCAGCGCGGGCATTGCGATCACCACCCCGCCGACGCGCCGCCGATGTGGCGGCCGGGTTCGGTGGTCGCGGCCATCGCGGGCCAGTCCACGTCCGGTGGCTCGCCGCGCGGCACCACTCCGGTCAGCACCCGGGTGGTCTGGCCGGCCCCGTGCTCGGTTTCGTACGGGCCGCCGATCCAGACGACGCCGTCTTTCTTGCGGTGCTTCCGCCCGGAGAAGACGAGCACCAGCAGCCCGACCACCACGAATATCGAGCCGGACGTTATGACAAGAAACGCAAGAATCTCGAGCGCACTGTCCATATATCGACGTTACGCCCGATTTCACATATTTCCTAGTCCCAGATCTGCGGCCTGCGGTCCCCCCAGAATCCGCCCACAGCGGCTTCCACCTGGGACGACAGCGAGATCAGAGTGCCCTCGTCGCCGTACCGGCCGGAAAGCATGACGCCAATGGGCAGGCCCTCGGGAGTCCAATAGAGCGGCAAATTCACGGCCGGTTGGCCGCTGACATTGCTCGTGGCGGCAAAAGGAGCGAAAGCCTTCATTCGCTCGAAAGTCTCCTTGGGGTCGTCGACGTCCTCGAACCAGCCGACCGGGGGCGGGGGCTGGGTGACGGTGGGGGTGAGGACGGCGTCGTACTCGTCGGTGACCAGCAGCGCGAAGCGGGTGGCGAGCTGGAGCGCCGACTGGGCCTTCAGGAAGTCGGGGGCGGGCGTGGCGAAGCCGCGCTCACGCAGCCAGGCGGTCAGCGGGCGCAGCTGGGATTCCAGTTGCTCTGCGACCGGGTGCATGCAGGCGAAGGCGAACCACATGCGCTCGAACTCGGGCACCATGTCCGGGCCGAACGGCGACGGGATGTCGACCACGTCGTGCCCGAGGCCCGCCAGGACGGCGGACGCGCTCTCGTAGGCGGCGCGGACCTCCGGGTGCACCTCGGCGTCCTGGACGACCGGGTCGATGTAGCGGGCGATGCGGAGGCGGCCGGGGTCGCGGCCGACGTAGGCGGTGAACGAGCCCAGCACGGGCGGGGGCGCGTAGTAGAGATCGCCCGGGTTGTTGTGGGCCATCACGTCCAGCAGCGCGGCGGCGTCCGCGACGTCCCGGGCGATCGGGCCGTTCGTCGACAGGCCCGCCAGATCCGGGACGATCGGGGCGAACGAGATGCGGCCCCGGCTGGGCTTGATGCCGTACAGACCGCACATGGAGGCCGGGATGCGGATCGACCCCGCTCCGTCACTGCCGTGCGCGGCGGGCGCGAGCCCGGCAGCCACGGCCGCCGCGGCACCCCCGCTGGAACCACCCGCCGACCTGGTCACATCCCATGGGGTGCGGGCCGGCGGGCCGATCGAGGTCTCGGTGTAACACGGCAAACCAAACTCTGGCGTACTGGTCTTACCCAGCATGATCGTGCCGGCGTCCCGCAGGCGTTCCACCACGCTGTCGTCGACCGGCGCAACGAACCCGTCGTACGTGGCAGAACCGAAGTGGATCGGCACATCCTTCACCAGATTGAGATCCTTGATCGGAATCGGCACGCCGAACAGCGGACGCTTCGCCGGATCCTGCTTCTCCAGCTGTCGTGCCTGGTCAAGTGCCCTCTCACCGACCACGGTGACATAGGCCCCGACCGCCTCGCCATGCCGGTCGATACGGTCCAGATAATGCTCAGTGATCTCCACCGGGGACAGTTCACGGTTTCGTACGGCCGCCGCCAACGCCAACGCGGTAAGGTCATGAATGCTGGTCACGCTACTGAACGGTAAGCGGCGGGCGCGGAGATATCTAGAGATGGTTCCCACAAATGGCCCATGCGAATCGGCAGAAGCGGGCCACAAAAGTATGAACCAGGCAACACTAGGCAACCTGTTGGCGGCTCAACTACCGTGAGTGACGTGGATACCGGTCTAGCGCCCGATGAGGGTCACGATACGTCACCGATCTGGGTGAGCGATCGTGAACGAGCCTCGACGCGACCCGAAGAGCCCGCGTCGACGTATGCGCCCGTAGAGCGCGCATCCCTGCAGAGCATGCTCAACCAGCCCAAATACCAGCATCTGAGGCGCCGTGCCCTGATCGCTGTAGCGGCCGGAGTCGTCTTCGGCGTGCTGCTGATGAGCTGGCGCGTCGGCCTCACCGCCGCGATTCTCGCGGCCATCGCGGACACCGTCTATCGGGCCAGGACCCAGTCGTCGGTCCCCGCCTGGCGGCGTCCTTCGGTGGCCGAGCGGCGGACCGAGGGCCAGCTCAAGAAGTTGGAACGTGGCGGCTACAAGACTCTGCACGCCCGCGCCATCCCCAACAGCGACGCCCAGATCGACCATCTGGTCGTCGGGCCGACGGGGGTGTACGCGGTCGACTCCGAGAAGTGGGACAGACGGCTGCCCGTGCGCGTGCAGTCGCACCGCAAGCTGTTCCACGGCCCCTTCAACCAGAAACCCCGGCTGGACGAGGCGCGCTGGGAGGCGAATCAGGCCAGCGACCTGATCACCCAGGCACTCGGCCGCGAGGTCACGGTCGTGCCGTCCCTGGCGATCTACGGCCCGGCCATCCCGTGGCGGATCCTCAACATCCGGGACGTGGACGTCTTCTCCGGCGGCCTGGTCCGCAAGTGGATCACCAAACGGGAGAAGTCCCTGACCACGGACGAGATCGACTCGATCTACCAGGCCGCGGCCAGCGTCCTGCCGGCGCGCTACGGCGACGGCTGACCCCTTTCCGATCGGTACGGCCCGCGTCACCCGGCGTGGGCCGTACCGCTTGGTGGGACGGAAGTCTCAACGACTGGGCGGTGGTCGTAGCATGGGGAGACTCAAACGTCGTCTTCCGATGGGAGTCCGGCCATGCCCGCCCTCAGGTCTCGTACGGTCACTCACGGCAGGAACATGGCCGGGGCCAGAGCCCTGCTCCGGGCGACCGGGGTAGCCGGCAGCGATCTCGGCAAGCCGATCATCGCGGTCGCCAACAGCTTCACCCAGTTCGTCCCCGGCCACGTGCACCTGCGCGAAGTCGGCGACGTGGTGGCCGGCGCCATCCGCGAGGCGGGCGCGATCCCGCGCGAGTTCAACACGATCGCCGTGGACGACGGCATCGCGATGGGCCACGGCGGCATGCTCTACTCGCTGCCGTCCCGGGAACTGATCGCCGACTCGGTCGAGTACATGGTGAACGCGCACTGCGCGGACGCGCTGATCTGCGTCTCCAACTGCGACAAGATCACCCCCGGCATGCTGCTGGCCGCGTTCCGGCTGAACATCCCCACCATCTTCGTCTCCGGCGGCCCGATGGAGGCCGGCAAGACGGCCGGCCGCAAGCTGGACCTGATCGACCCGATGATCGCCGCCGCCGACGACAGCGTCTCCGACGCCGAGCTGCTGGAGATGGAGGAGAACGCCTGCCCGACCTGCGGCTCGTGCAGCGGCATGTTCACCGCCAACTCGATGAACTGCCTGGCCGAGGCGATCGGCCTGGCGCTGCCCGGCAACGGCACCATCCTGGCCACCCACCTGGCCCGCAAGAAGCTGTTCCAGGACGCCGGCCGGCAGCTGGTGGAGATCACCCGGCGCTACTACGAGGACGACGACGAGAGCGTGCTGCCGCGCAGCATCGCCACCAAGGACGCCTTCGAGAACGCGATGGCGCTGGACGTGGCCATGGGCGGCTCGACCAACACGATCCTGCACATCCTGGCCGCGGCCCGCGAGGCCGAGGTCGACTTCGGCCTCAAGGAGATCAACGAGATCTCGCTGCGGGTGCCGTGCCTGTGCAAGGTCGCCCCGGCGACCGCGAAGTACCACGTCGAGGACGTGCACCGGGCCGGCGGCATCCCCGCCATCCTGGGCGAACTGGACCGGGCCGGCCTGATCCACCGGGACGCGCTGACCGTCAACGGCGGCACCATGAGCGACCTGCTGGCCCAGTGGGACGTGAAGTCGCCGACCGCGCTGCCGGAGTCGGCCGAGCTGTGGCACGCCGCGCCCGGGAACATGCGGACGGTGAAGCCGTACTCGCAGAGTGCGCGCTGGGACTCCCTGGACCTGGACCGGGCCGAGGGCTGCATCCGCGACGCCGAGCACGCCTACACCCGCGACGGCGGCCTGGCCGTGCTGTACGGCAACATCGCCGTCGAGGGCTGCATCGTGAAGACCGCAGGCGTGGACGAGTCGATCTGGCGCTTCACCGGCCCCGCCGTGGTCTTCGAGTCGCAGGAGGACGCGGTGGAGGGCATCCTCGGCAATCGCGTCAAGGCGGGCGACGTCGTGGTGATCCGGTATGAGGGGCCGAAGGGCGGCCCCGGCATGCAGGAGATGCTCTACCCGACCTCCTTCCTCAAGGGCAGGGGCCTGGGCAAGGCCTGCGCGCTGGTCACCGACGGCCGCTTCTCCGGCGGCACCTCGGGGCTGTCGATCGGGCACGCCTCGCCCGAGGCGGCGGAGGGCGGCACCATCGCGCTGGTCCAGGACGGCGACCTCATCGAGATCGACATCCCGGGCCGCTCGATCGAGCTCAAGGTCAGCGAGGCCGATCTGGCGGCCCGCCGGAAGAGCCTGCTCGCCGAGCTCGGCCGCTACCGGCCGCGCCACCGCGACCGGCCGGTCACCGCGGCGCTGCAGGCGTACGCGGCGCTGACCACGTCGGCGTCGACGGGCGCGTCCCGGGATCTGTCCCAGCTGTCGCGCTAGTCCTCAAGCACGCGTTCGAAAAATGTCAGTGCCGCTCGGTAAAATCTGAGGTATGGCCAACGTCATTAGGCACACCGGGTCGTTGACGACCGCCGAACTCGCCGCGCTCGCGCTCTCGCTCGCCCACCTGGGCGCGGGCCCGCAGTCCGTGACCGCCCGTCGCGGGCTCCGGCACGCATTCGAACACCTGGACCTCGACGACGACGTGATCGCGACGACCCTGTCCACCCTGACCACTCCGATGCCCCCCGACGTGGCCCGGCGCGCCCGCGCGGTCGCCGGCGCCATCACCACCCGCCAGGTGGTCCGCATCCAGTATCTGGACGCCGGGTCCGCCCTCAGCGTCCGCGACGTGGAGCCCGTGACCTGCCTGGTCCACCGCGACTACTGGTATCTGGTCGGCTGGTGCCGGCTCCGGCGCGGCATCCGGGCCTTCCGGTTCGACCGGATCGTGTCGGTCGAGCCGACCGACATCCCGTCCCGCCCGCACCTGCCCGAGCGGTATTTACCCTTCCAGCGACGCAAGGTCGCCTGAGGATCCCTGGGCCGGGCGCTTCTCCCGCGCCCGGCGCAGCGGTCAGCCGCAGCAGCCGCCCCCGCAGCAGCCACCGCCGCCACCGGAAGCGCGCGGTGCGCTCGCTGACGCGGCGCCGCCCATCACCGCCACGGTGGACAGCAGCTTCACCGTGTCGTCGTGCCCGTCCGGGCAGGTCGCCGGCGCGTTGGCCTCGGCCATCGGCCGGTTCAGCTCGAACGTGGAACCACAGGATCGGCACCGAAAGTCATAGCGAGGCATAGCCGCATCATAAACGGTCAGCCGAACGAGATCGTCGCGTAGTCGGCTACCGGGACATAGCCGATCGCTTGATAGATCGAGTTCGAGACCGGGTTGGAGAGGTCGGCGAAGAGCAGGACCTCGGTGGCGCCCTCGTCGATGGCCTTACGGGTGGCGGCGTAGGTGACCGCGGAGCCGTAGCCGTGGCGGCGGAACTCCGGGGGTGTGTACACCGGCCCGATCCTGGACATGCCGGAGATGGGGGTGGACACGCCCGCCAGCGAGACCGGGCGGCCGGCCAGCTCCCACCAGACCAGTTCGTTGCGGTTCAGGCGGGCCGAGACGACCGGGCCTGGGTCGGCCGAGGCGTCCACGTGGGCCTCGTTCTGGAAGGCGCGGAACCAGTGCACGGCGACCGGCAGGTCGTCCGGGGTGGCCACCCGGGCGTGGCCGGGGCCGTACAGGGCGGAGTGGCCGCCGGGGCCGCCTGGGGCGACCAGCGAGGCCAGCCGGTAGAGGCGTTCTGACCGGCGTTCCTTCTCGGGCTGCCACCAGGCGGAGGAGAAGGTGGAGACGGTCTCCACCGGCCCGGTGACGCCGGGCAGTTCACGGCCGCGGTTCACCAGCTGCCCGACCAGGGCGGGCAGCTCGGCGAACGGGGACGCGCCGATCAGCAGTGGGTACGGCGGCGTGTGACATAACGCCCCCCGCACCTCCCCGTGCTCGACGAACCAGCCCATCAAGGGGTCCGAGTACTGGCCGCTCCGGATCCACCGCAGCACGGTCAGCAGGACCGTGTTGCGGACGGGGTCGCGGAGCAGCCAGGGCTCGGCTGCTTCGGCGTAGGCCGACACGTCTGAGGTGAGCGTCCACGTCATGATTCGATTGTGCCCATCCGATCAGCGAGGTTCAGGCCGCTGACTCCGAGAGATAAGGAGCCCACTGCGGATCACCGTCGAATTGTGCCCCAATCAGCCGCCAGTGCGCACCGCGTGGCACGGCTGGGCTGACGCGGAGCGACCACCCGATCTCTTCCAGCAGCTTGTCTGCCTTGCGATGGTTGCAAGGCATACATGAGGCGACGCAATTCTCCCAGGTGTGCGGGCCACCTTTTGATCGTGGGATCACGTGGTCGATGGTCTCGGCCCGCTGCCCGCAGTAGGCGCAGCGGAAATCATCCCGGCGCATCAGCGCCGCCCGCGTGAGCGGGATCCGGGACCGGTACGGAATTCGGATATACCGGCGCAGCCGGATCACGGACGGCACGTCCAGGGTCCGGGTGGCCGATCGGAGAACCGTGCCACGGCCGTCTCGATGGACGACGTCGGCCTTCTCCCGCAGCACCAGGATGATCGCCCGGTGCAGGGAGAGCGTGGTCAGCGGCTCGTAGGTGGCGTTGAGGAGCAGGACTTGGCGCATCAGCCGGCCTCCACGGCAGTCTCGGCGGACTCGGCAGTCAGCCGGAGAGCGGCGAGTCGCAGAGCGACGACTGTGCGCCTACGTTGCGGCCCCACCTGTTGGGACTCGGGTGTTTCCTTCACGAAGACCTCCGCCGGACGGTCCAGCGGATGGTCACCACGGCACCGTCCTCAACCAAAGTGTGGCCTTTGCGATGACCTGTCCGCCACCCCATAACCTGGGCGACTGATACGCCTGGTGCTCTTTATGCCCCGGCGATCATCTTTTTACTCCCCGGCTTTAGGGGGTACGAGTCTGTCGGTGGGCTGCCCTAAAGTGCGTGACATGACGCGACCGCCTTACCCACCGG
Organism: Acrocarpospora corrugata; assembly: GCF_009687845.1. GTDB lineage: Bacteria > Actinomycetota > Actinomycetes > Streptosporangiales > Streptosporangiaceae > Acrocarpospora > Acrocarpospora corrugata. The sequence goes on along the minus strand of NZ_BLAD01000041.1, from coordinate 209,644 downwards.
CTCCCCGGTCCGAGATCGTCGATGACCTGCACGGCAAACTCGTGCCCGATCCTTACCGGTGGCTGGAGGATCCGGACGCGCCCGAGGTGAAGGAGTGGCTGGAGGCGCAGGGCGAGCTGTTCGGGCAGGCGGGGCTGGCGGGCCGGGAGCGGTTCCGCGGGCGGGTCGAGGAACTGCTGAAGTCGGGCTCGATCGGGGCGCCGACCTGGCGCGGAAGTAGACACTTCTTCATGCGGCGCACGCCCGAGCAGGAGCACGCGGTCCTCTACGTGGTCGACGAGGCCGGCGAGCGGCCCCTGATCGACGCGATGGCGCTGGATCCGTCCGGTCTGACCACGCTGGACGCGTGGCAGCCCGACAAGGAAGGGCGGCTGCTGGCCTATCAGATCTCCGTCGGCGGCGACGAGGAGTCCCAGCTCTACGTGCTGGAGATCGAGACCGGCGAGGTGCTGGAAGGCCCGATCGATCGCTGCCGGTACTCTCCGGTCGCCTGGCTGCCCGGTGGCGGGTCTTACTACTACGTCCGGCGGCTGGCTCCGGAGAGCGTGCCGGAGGGCGAGGAGCAGTATCACCGCCGCGTCTACCTGCATGTCCTGGGCGCGCCCGCCGACGACGACACGATGATCTTCGGTGAGGGCCTGGAGAAGACCAACTACTACGGCGTCTCGGTCTCCCGCGACGGCCGCTGGCTGACGATCTCCGCCTCCCGGGGCACCGCTCCGCGCAACGACCTCTGGATCGCCGACCTGGCCTCCTCTCCGGGCGGGGCGCCGGAGCTGGTCACCGTCCAGGAGGACGTGGACGCGCAGACCGGCCTGCACTTCGGCCGGGACGGCAGGCTCTACGTGTTCACCGACCGGGACGCGCCCCGCGGCCGGGTGTGCGTGACCGCGCCGGAGAACCCGGCCCACGAGCACTGGCGGGACCTGATCCCGGAGGACGCCGAGGCCGTGCTGAGCGACTTCGCGATCCTCGACGACCTGGCCGAGCCGATCGTGCTGGTGGGCTGGACCCGGCACGCCATCTCCGAGATCTCGGTGCACCGCCTCGCGGACGGCGCCAGGACCGGCTCAGTCCCCACCCCCGGCCTCGGCACCATCGGCGGCATCTCGGAGCGCCCTGAGGGCGGCTACGAGGCCTGGTTCGGCTACACCGACAACACCACCCCGCCGACGATCCAGCACTTCGACGCCAGAACCGGCGAGACGACCCTCTGGGCGGCCTCCCCCGGCTCGGTGGAGGTCCCCCCGGTCCGGACCGAGCACGTCGTCTACCACTCCGCCGACGGCACCGAAGTGCACATGCTGGTCATCTCCCCTGTCGACGGCTCCGGGCCGCGCCCGACCATCCTGAACGGCTACGGCGGCTTCGGCATCTCGATGACGCCCGGCTACTCGGCCTCCGTGCTGACCTGGGTCGAGGCGGGCGGCGTCTACGCGATCGCGCAGCTGCGCGGCGGCGGCGAGCAGGGCGAGGAGTGGCACCGGGCCGGCATGTTCGGCAACAAGCAGAACGTCTTCGACGACATGCACGCCGCGGCGGAGCACCTGATCGCCACCGGCGTGACCACCTCCGGCCAGCTGGCCATCTCCGGCGGCTCCAACGGCGGCCTGCTGGTCGGCGCGGCCCTCACCCAGCGCCCGGAGCTGTACGCGGCGGTCGCGTGCTCCGCGCCGCTGCTGGACATGATCCGCTACGAGCTGTTCGGTCTCGGCGCGACCTGGAACGTGGAGTACGGCTCGGCCGAAGTGCCGGAGGAGTTCGCCGCGCTGCTGGCCTACTCGCCGTATCACAATGTCCGGCACGGCGTGGACTACCCGGCGACGCTGTTCACCGTGTTCGCCTCCGACACGCGGGTGCATCCGCTGCACGCCTGGAAGATGGCCGCCGCCCTGCAGCACGCGACCTCCTCCGACCGCCCGATCCTGCTCCGCAACGAGAGCGAGGCCGGGCACGGGGCCCGCTCGGTCAGCAAGACGGTGGCGCTGGCCGCCGACCAGCTGGCCTTCCTCGCCACCCATACGGGTCTGGCGCGCGAGGAGTAACCCGGGGTTGGTGCACAGGTCGTCGTTCCAGTTCGAAGCGGGCAGCTTCTGCCTCGAACTGGAGCGTCACCGGCGGCCGGGGCGGTAGCCCGCGCCCGCACTTCGGCAGCTGACTACCGGGGGAAGATAACGGTCTTGTGGCCGTCCAGGAGGACCCGGTGCTCGGCGTGCCAGCGGACCGCGCGGGCCAGGGCCTGGCATTCGAGATCCTTGCCGATGGCGACCAGATCGGTGGCCGAGTGGGTGTGGTTCACCCGGGCCACCTCCTGCTCGATGATCGGGCCCTCGTCCAGATCGGCCGTGACGTAGTGGGCGGTGGCCCCGATGAGCTTGACCCCCCGGGCGTGGGCCTGGTGGTAGGGCTTGGCGCCCTTGAACGACGGCAGGAACGAGTGGTGAATGTTGATCACCCGGCCGGACAGCTTGCCGCACAGATCCTCGGAGAGCACCTGCATGTAGCGGGCCAGCACCACCAGATCGGCCCGGTAGTGGTCGACCAGCGTGAGAATGTCGCCTTCCTGGCGGGTCTTCGTCTCCGGCGTCACCGGCAGATGGTGGTAGTCGATCCCGTACGACTGCGTGAGCGGCCGCAGATCAGGATGATTGGACGCCACCGCCACCACCTCGATGTCGAGCAGCCTCGACCGCACCCGGTAGAGCAGATCGTTCAGGCAGTGGTCGAACTTGCTCACCAGCACCAGCACCCGGGGCTTCACCGCCCGGTCGAAAAGTTGTAGCTCCATCCGGAATTCGGTGGCGAGCGCCGCGAACGCGGCCCGCAGCTCGTCCATCGGCGCCTCGCCGACGAACTGCACCCGCATGAAGAACCGATCCGCCTCCGGATCGCCGAACTGCTGGCTCTCGGTGATGTTGCACCCGCGCCCGGCCAGTAACCCGGAGACGGCCGCGACCACCCCGGGCCGGTCGGGGCAGGACAGGGTCAGCACATATTCGGCGTTCATCTGGATTCCTTGGCCGCGCGTATCCATCGGCTCAGCATGATATCGCTCTTGCCGGATTTCACCGCCCGCGAAGTTCCGGGGATAGGTCGCCCGCGCGGATGGCAGGATTGGCGAACGTGGCTGACTCCCGACCCGCGGCGCGGGTTCTCTGCGTGGACGGTCAGGACCGTGTGCTCCTGCTCCGCTGGCACGACCATGTCAGCGACGTCGTGTTCTGGGAGCCGCCGGGCGGCGGCATCGAACCGGGCGAGACGCCGCTGGAGGCGGCCCGCCGCGAGCTCGCCGAGGAGACCGGGCTGCCCGGCGGCAATGTGCTTGACCAGTGGATTCCGGTCGAACGGGACTATGTCTGGTTAGGCGTGCACTACATCAAGACCGAGCCGTTCTTCCTGGCCCGGTTCGACGGCACCCCCGATGTCGCCTCAACCGAGCTCACCCCCGAGGAGCACGGCACCTACCGCGGCCACGCCTGGCATTCCCGGGCCGACCTGGCCGCGCTCCCCGAGCCGGTCGAGCCCCCGAACCTGCTCGCCGTTCTCGACCATTTACTGTGAAATCCCGAGAAACTTTCATCCATTACCGGATGAATTGACCAGAATTAACCGGGATTAGTGATTTTTCGCCGTACAGCACGACGGCGTCGCCGCGAACCTCGCGGCTGAGTTCGCGCCAGCCGTACTTGCGGTAGAGCTCGATCGCCGCCCCCTGCTGCAGGGTGGTGTCCCCGCGCAGGAGGCTGTAACCCAGTTCACAGGCCCGTTGTTCGAGCAGTTCCAGGACTTGCGCGCCATAGCCGCGCCGCTGAAACTCCGGATGCACCCGCAATCGGCACATTTCCGCCGTTTCATCATCCAAACGGCGTAATCCGCCCATCGCGACGATCCGGCCGCCCGGCACCTCGCCGACCAGGAACTCGCCCCGGTCGGCCAGATAGACCTCAGTGATCCGCGGGAAATCGTCCTCGTAGTAGACGCCGTCGCCGGGCACCAGCCCCACTTGGGCAAGGCTGATCTGGTGCAGCGCCCAGATCGCGTCCAGATCGGACCAGCGATAGCGCCGCACCCGTAACGGGTAGCTCATAAACCCCCCACCAGGTCACCCAGGTCCAGCTGGGCCCGATCCAGTGCGACGGTCCTGAGCCGGTCCAGTCCCTTGACCTCGCCGTGCTTGCTGGTGACGCCGTTGATCAGCTCGGTCACCCGGGCGATCACCAGTTCGGTGCGGTGGATCTTCTCGATCATCTCCAGCGCCTTCACGGCCAGGCCCACGGCCTCTTCGGGGTCGCCCTCGATGAGCCGGCACTGGGCCAGGTCGAGCCGGATGAGCGTCTGGTCCAGCGGCTCGCCCTCGTACTGCCCGAGAGCCTGCTCCAGCACGACGTCGGCCTCCAGCGTCTCACCGAGCCGGACCAGCACGTCACCCTGGTAGAAGTAGAGCTGCCGCTCGGTGTAGCCGAACGCGGTGTCCTCCTGCTCGGAGGGCACCATCTGGGAGAACGCGGTGCGGGCCCGGGACAGCGCGCGCTTGGCCTGGTCGACCACGTCCTTCTTCTGGCCGTTGCTGCCGGCCAGCATGGCCAGCGCCCTGGCCTCCACCACCGGAGCCATGGTCTTCGCCGCACAGGGCGTCTGACCGGCCATGTCCCGGCTCTTCTTGGCCAGCGTGAGCGCCTCGCGCGGGTCGCCGTAGTACAGCGGCACGAGCGCCTCGCGGGCCACCACCCAGGCGCGCAGCGCGCGGTCGCCCGTCTCGTCGGCGGCCGTCCGCCCGGTGCGGAAGAAGGACCGCGCCAGCCGGTGGTCGCCCAGATCGATCATGATCATGCCGCACAGCCCGGAGAGCTGCGCCGCCATCCGGCAGAGCCGCTCCTGCAGGTCGACCGGCTGACGCCGTTCCATCGCCTTGCGCACCGCCGCGAATTCCAGCAGCACGTCGCAGAGCAGCCGGAGCGGCGGAGTGTTCATATATTGGCGGCCGAAGCCGATCGTGGATTCCTCCCACTGATCGAGCATCGCGGGAGAGACGGTAGCCGACACCATGGTGTCGTCCATCCGCCGCCTGATGTTCTCAACCGCACCAAGGACCTGACCGTCCAGGCTTACCGAGGTGCCGGCGAGGAGCTTCAACAGCGTCCTCCGTAGCACGTTCTCGTCCTCCTCGCCCCCGCCCGTTGAGGGGTCGCCGCCGTCCGAGAGGATCAGCAGCTCGCGCGAGACGGGGGATGTGTCGGATCTTCCGTCCTGCAGGTCGCCGCCGCGGACGACGCCCGGCATGCGGTGACCATGACCGCAGATGCAGGGGCCGTCGTAGCCGAGGGCGACCGGTTCGACCCGGTAGACGCAGCACAGGTAATGGAGGTATTCGGGCCCGGGGCGTTTGAGTCCGGACTCGTACGCGGACAGCAGCGTTTCCCCGATTCCCGGGATCGCTTTCCCGTCCCGCTCGAAAAGGGCGCGCACCTGCTCGATTACGTCGGCGAGCGCGATGCCGTTCGAGAGCCGATGGGATTTGATCCGGGTCGTGCCGAACAGCGGCGAGCAGGTCTCGAAGATCTCTTCGGCGACGCTCGCCAGACTCCGCCCGGCGGCCAGGCCTCGGGCCCGGACCCGCCTCGCGGTCTCCGTCTCCTTGTGTTGCCTGCCGGACATACCGGCCCCTCTCTCGTGGCCAGCCGTACGCGCCGCCCACATGTCCCGACCGGTCCTCATCTGCTGACTCAGCGTAACCTTCAGGTTGCACTGCGCCCAGACAAATGATGGACCAGGTTTGCCCGGCCCGGTGTCACTGTCGAACGTGCTGATTAAGGATCGTCCACCCCTGGGCTGTTTCTTTCAACCCACTTGGTGTTAACCGCATCCAGAGCTGCCTTTCCGCTTCGTTGACCGGTGCGGCCCAGTAAGTCATCTTGGGCCAACCAGCACCGAAAGGCAGAGCCGCAAATCACCGCAAGAAACCCGAAAAGGAGGACTAACGGTGGGGGAGGACGATTTCGGGCATCTGGAGCGTCTTGCTTCAGAGCTCGGCACCCGGGGACTTCACGCGCGGGTGGTGCACAGCCCGACGGGCCGTGCCTTCGTCCGCGTGATCAACCCGAATGCGACCAGTCTCACCGAGAACGTCGTCTGCAAGGCGGCGGACTATTGGTGGTCCTGGGGGGAGCGAATGCACCGGGCGGACGATCCGGCCGGTGCCGCGACAAAGGTCGCACGTGTGCTCGCCGCGGTAGGCGAATAACAGAATGATCGCAACAATCGCGATGGACCAGGTGAAGCGCAGTCACCTCGGCACATCGCGGTCACCGCGGCTCCACGGGGCCGGCGGGACGCCCGGTGCGGAACGTTCCCTGGAACGTTGCGGCGTCCCGCCGGCCCTGACACCAGCGGATCTGATCGGCACTGGTACTTGAATCTCGTGGGCCCTCGGGTCCACGCAGTCTCGGGTACGGCTCCGGCGCGGGGCCGTACCCGGCTGGCTGTCGACCGGCACGGGTGACCGGGCCGGTCGACCATCGGGGGGATCCCCCTCCCGGAGAACGGTTCGGGATGTGCTTCCGGGTGCACGTCCCTGCCCTGCCAGTCGTCACAGAAGTGTCGGCCCCCGCCCTCCGCGGCCCGGGTTCCGGCGCTTACGTCTCCCCGGCGTAATGTGACGTTGGCCGGTTTGCTCGGCAATATGGTTTAGGTTGACCTGCGTTGACCTGACCAGCGCCGAACGAACTGATCCGAGGGGGATCCACCTCGTGTTCCTGCTCTCCCCGAGCCCGAGCCCGACACCCAGTCTCAGCCCCAGCGTGGTGCCAAGCCTGTCCCCCAGCCCCACCCCGAGCCCGACCTCGTTCATCAATTTCGACCAGGCACACCAGAACCTGGTGGAGGCGTGTTCGAAAGGCGACGGGTTGATCTGCCCTCTCCTGAACACCTTGCTCCCCCCGCGGGCCGCTTACCCCACCTGGATTCAGCTGGTCGCCGGCGTGGCGGACGTCATCCTGATCATCGTGTTGATCCTGGTAGCGGCCCTGGTGATCAGGAAGATCGCACACCGGCTCATCACCCGGGCCACCCTGCGAGCCGCCGAGGGCGTGCTGCCGGACCGGCTCCGCCGGGCCACCACCCCCGAAGACGCCACCTCCGCCATCCTCAGCGAACGGCGCAGGCAGCGCGGCGACACTTTGGGATCGGTGCTCCGCAGCATCGCCTCGGCCGTGATCCTCGGCACGGCCTTCCTCACCATCGCCACCATGATCGGCCTCCCGATCGCCCCCGTCCTCACCAGCGTCGGCGTCCTGGGCGTCGCGGTCGGCTTCGGCGCCCAGGAACTGGTCAAGGACTTCATCGCGGGCATGTTCATGCTGGTCGAAGACCAGTACGGGGTCGGCGACGTGATCGACACCGGGGTCGCGATCGGCACCGTGGAAGCGGTCACCCTGCGCATCACCCGGCTCCGCGACGCCGACGGCAAGGTCTGGTACGTCAGGAACGGCACCATCACCCGGGTCGGCAACGAGTCCCAGGGCTGGTCGCGGGCGGTCGTCGACGTGCCGGTGGCCTACGACGCGGACGTGATCCGGGTGCAGGAACTGCTGAAGGAGATCGCCACCGAGGTGTGGGAGGACGAGAACTTCCACGACAAGGTGATCGTCGAAGAGCCGCAGGTCTTCGGCATGGAGCAGATCTCCGACTCCGCCGTGATCTTCCGAGTCAGCGTGAAGACCGTGCCCGGCGAGCGCGCCACGGCCGCCCGCGAACTCCGCCGCCGAATCAAGCGCGCCTTCGACGAGCACGGCCTGGTCTTCGCGGCCTGATCTCCTCTGACGGAAGAATCACTACCCGGCAGGAAAATCACCGGGATGAGAATCCTCCCCCGGGGCCCCGCGCCTTTACTGGTCGGTAGCTGTCTTAGGCTGAAACCGTGACCAGCGAGGAGAGTTTCTACGACCTCATCGGGGGCGAGGAGGCGTTCAAGCGCCTAATCCACCGGTTCTACCAGGGTGTGGCGGAGGATCCGCTGCTCCGCCCGCTCTATCCCGAAGAGGACCTCACCGGTGCCGAGGACCGGCTGCGGCTGTTCCTGATCCAGTACTGGGGCGGCCCGACTACCTACAGTCAGGAGCGCGGCCATCCCCGGCTGCGCATGCGGCACGCGCCGTTCGTGATCGGCGAGCCGGAGCGGGACGCGTGGCTCAAGCACATGGGCGACGCGGTGGAGTCCCTGGAGCTGCCGCAGGAGCAGCACGAGAAGCTCTGGAAGTACCTCGTCTACGCCGCCCACAGCCTGATCAACGCATAAGTCTCCGCATCGCGGGGCAGCGAGTGAACCATGGACCAAACCCCCTGGTGGCATGAGGCCGTCGTCTATGAGATCTACGTCCGCAGCTTCGCCGACGTCTCGGGCGACGGCGTCGGCGACCTGGCGGGGGTGCGCTCCCGCCTGCCGTACCTGACGGAACTGGGCGTGGACGCCATTTGGCTGACCCCCTTCTACCGCTCGCCCATGGCCGACGGCGGCTACGACGTGGCCGACTACCGCGACGTGGACCCGCTCTTCGGCGACCTGGCCGAGTTCGACGCGCTGGTGAGCGCCGCGCACGCGGCCGGAATCCGGATCATGGTCGATATCGTGCCCAACCACAGTTCGAGCGCCCACCCGTGGTTCCAGGAGGCGCTGGCGGGCACCGGCCGGGAGCGCTACATGTTCCGGGACAGGCCGAACAACTGGCTGTCGGTGTTCGGCGGCCCCGCCTGGACCAAACTTCCCGACGGGGAGTGGTATCTGCACCTGTTCGCCCCCGAACAGCCGGACTTCAACTGGCACAACCGCGAGGTGCACGAGGAGTTCCTCGACATCCTGCGCTTCTGGCTGGACCGCGGCGTGGACGGCTTCCGCATCGACGTCGCGATGGGCCTGTACAAGGCCGACGGCCTCCCCGACACCGACCCCGGCTTCGGCGCCGCCTCCCCCATCTGGAGCCGCCCCGAAGTGCACGAGGTCTACCGCGAATGGCGCAAGGTCCTGGACTCCTATCCGGGCGACCGGGCCGCCGTCGGCGAGGTCTGGACCGACTCCGCGGAGGACTTAGCCAGATATGTACGTCCCGACGAGCTGCACCAGAGCTTCAACTTCGCCTGGCTGGAGGCCCCCTGGTCGGCCACCGCCTTCCGCAAGGTGATCGACGACACGCTGGCCGCCGTCTCCGCCCCCACCTGGGTCCTCTCCAACCACGACGTCGTCCGCCACGTCACCCGCTACGGCGAAGGCTCACTCAACCCCGCCGCCGGCCCCGCCCGCGCCCGCGCCGCCCTGCTGGCCATGCTGGCGCTCCCCGGTTCGGCATACCTCTACCAAGGGGAGGAACTAGGACTCCCCGAGGTGACGGAAATCCCCCCGGAAGCCCGCCAGGACCCGATCTTCTTCCGCTCCAACGGCGAGATCCCCGGCCGCGACGGCTGCCGCGTCCCCCTCCCCTGGTCCGGTACGGCTCCGCCGTTCGACTTCGGCCCCGGCGGCAGCTGGCTACCCCAACCGGCGGACTGGACCGACCTGACCGCCGAACACCAAGCCACCGACCCGGCCTCGGCCCTGTCCTTCTACCGGCGCGCCCTGGCCACCAGAATGGCCCTGCGCGGCACGCTCCCCGACACAATCGGCTGGCTCCCCGGCCAACCCGACACGCTCTACTTCACCCGGGGTGACCTGATCTGCGCGGTCAACTGCGGCGAGCACCCGGCCACACTGCCGCCCCACCACCAGGTGCTCATCTCCAGCGGCCCCCTCGACGGCGACACGCTGCCGCCGGACACCGCCGCCTGGCTGCTCACCCGGTGAACTTCTCCAGGTAGGCCCGCTCGTCCTCGGTCAGCCGCCGCGGCCTGCCCGCCGCCGGGTCATAGGCCACCATGACCGACCGGGCCGTCACGAAGACCACGTCCTCATCCCGGATCTCGTACGCCAGGGTGAAACGCACCGGGCTGACCTGAGTCACCCAGGTCTCCACCCGTACGGGTTCGGGACGGAACGTCAGCGTCCGCCGGTAGTCGATCTCGTGCCGCGCCACGACCAGCCCGCGGTGCGGCCGGCCGCCCGCCCGGATCGGATCCAGGTAGAGCATGGCCAGCCGCGCGTCCTCCAGGTAGTCGAAGTACCGCACGTTGTTGACGTGCCCCAGCTGATCGATGTCGGCGAACCGGATCTGCCGGGAGAACACATGCCGCACGCTACTCGCGCGTCAGCTTGCGGTAGGTGACCCGATGCGGGCGAGCCGCGTCGGCGCCGAGCCGTTCGACCTTATTCTTCTCGTAGTCCGCGTAGTTGCCCTCGAACCAGAACCAGTTCGAGCCCTCTTCCCAGGCCAGGATGTGGGTGGCGATGCGGTCCAGGAACCACCGGTCGTGCGAGGTGATGACGGCGCAGCCCGGGAAGTCGAGCAGCGCGTTCTCCAGCGAGGAGAGCGTCTCAGTGTCCAGGTCGTTGGTCGGCTCGTCGAGCAGCAGCACGTTGCCGCCCTGCTTGAGGGTGAGCGCCAGGTTGAGCCGGTTCCGCTCGCCGCCGGACAGCACGCCCGCCTTCTTCTGCTGGTCGGGGCCCTTGAACCCGAAGGCCGCGATATACGCCCGGGACGGCATCTCGACGTTGCCGACCTTGATGTAGTCCAGCCCGTCGGAGACGACCTCCCAGACGTTCTTGCCGCCCTCGATCGCGGCGCGGGTCTGGTCGGCGTAGGAGATCTTGACGGTGTCGCCGATGACGATCGAGCCCTTGTCCGGCGCCTCGCTGCCGGTGATCTGGCGGAACAGTGTGGTCTTGCCGACGCCGTTCGGCCCGATCACGCCGACGATGCCGTTGCGGGGCAGGTCGAAGCTGAGGTTGTCCATCAGCAGCCGGTCGTCGAAGCCCTTGGTGAGGTTCTCGGCCCGGATGACCGTGGTGCCCAGGCGCGGGCCCGGCGGGATCTGGATCTCGTCGAAGTCGAGCTTGCGGAACTTGTCCGCCTCGGCGGCCATCTCCTCATACCGCTGGAGACGGGCCTTGCTCTTGGTCTGGCGGGCCTTGGCGTTGGAGCGCACCCACTGGAGCTCATCCTCCAGGCGCTTCTTCCGCTTGGCGTCCTTCTGCCCCTCCACCTTCAACCGGGCGGCCTTGGCCTCCAGGTAGGTGGAGTAGTTCCCCTCGTACGGAAAGCACCGGCCGCGGTCCAGTTCCAGGATCCAGCCGGCCACGTTGTCGAGAAAGTACCGGTCGTGGGTGACGGCCAGCACGGTCCCCGGGTACTTCTCCAGGTGGGACTCCAGCCACTGGACGCTTTCGGCGTCGAGGTGGTTGGTGGGCTCGTCGAGCAGGAGCAGGTCGGGCTGCTCCAGCAGCAGCTTGCACAGCGCGACCCGGCGGCGCTCGCCACCGGACAGGGTGGTGACCGGGGAGTCGGGCGGCGGGCAGCGGAGGGCGTCCATCGCCTGCTCCAGCTGGCTGTCCAGCTCCCACGCGTTGCGGTGGTCGATCTCGTCCTGGAGCTTGCCCATCTCGGTGAGCAGCGCGTCGGTGTAGTCGGTGGCCATCTGCTCGACGATCTCGTTGTAGCGGTCGAGCAGCGCCTTGGTCTCGGCGACGCCCTCCTCCACATTGCCGAGGACGGTCTTCTCCTCGTTCAGCGGCGGCTCCTGCTGGAGCATGCCGACGCTGAAGCCGGGCATCAGCAGGGCTTCGCCGTTGGAGGTGTTCTCGATGCCCGCCATCATCTTGAGCAGAGTGGACTTGCCGGTGCCGTTGGGACCGAGCACGCCGATCTTCGCTCCGGGCAGGAAGGAAAGCGTGACGTCGTCAAGGATCACCTTGTCGCCGACAGCTTTGCGCACACGTCGCATCGTGTAGATGTACTCGGCCATGGGTTTAGCTTAGTGGGCCGTGGCGGGCTTGCCGTCCGTCGGCGGATTCTGGGTGGCCGGTAGGCAGATACGGTCCCGGCCGAGTTCCTTGGCCCGGTAGAGGGCCAGGTCGGCGGCGGCCAGCAGTTCGATCAGGTCGTCCCCGTGCATGTTCATGATCGCGACTCCGGCCGAGATGGTCACGGTGATCATCGCGTCGTCGGCGGGCACGGCCATCCGGCCGACCCTGGTCCTGAGCCGCTCGGCGACCCGGCGGGCCTCGGCCACGTCGGCGCGGGGCAGCAGGACCACGAACTCCTCGCCGCCGAACCGGCCGACCACGTCATAGTCGCGGAGCTGGCTGCGCAGGGTGGCCGCCACCCCGATCAGGACCTGGTCGCCGACCAGGTGGCCGTAGGTGTCGTTGACCCGTTTGAAGTGGTCGATGTCGACGATCAGCAGGGCCAGCATCTCGCCGGTGCGGCGGGCCCTGACGATCTCGGTGTCCGCCTCGCGCTGCCAGGCGGCGGCGTTGAGCAGGCCCGTCTTCGGGTCGGTCCGGGCCGCCGCCTGGAGCTGGGCGTGCAGCAGGCTGCGCTGCAGCAGCATGACCGGCGGCAGTGCCAGCAGCAGCAGGGTCAGGTTGAGCCCGCACAGGATGGCCACCGAGACGCCCAGGCAGAGCTCGACCGCGTCCAGCAGCAGGCTCTCCCGGTCCCAGAGCACGTCCCGCCAGCGGCTGTCCGGGTCGGCGGTGTGCGCGGCGATGGCGATCAGCGCCGTGTTGAGCACGGTGAACAGGGCCGCGCAGGCGACCGCGGTCACGATCGGCCAGCCGGTCCCCAGCGCCAGCTCCCCCGGATCGGCGACCCGGGCGTGGAAGGCCACCGAGGCCGCCCCCGCCGCGAGGCCGATCGCGGCCGCGCTGAACACCCGCCGGTAGGCGACGGTCGCCCGGACCCGCAGTTGCAGCAGGATCTGCAGCGGGATCGGCGCGAGCAGCGCGTAGACCGGCGGCAGCAGCAGCGCGGCCGGCAGCCACCAGGCGGAGAGCAGGTCGCGGTGGACTCCGGCGGGCATGCCGAGCCGCCGGGTCGCCTCGATGCAGACCGCCCCGCAGGCCGTCAGGGCCAGGAAGGTGGCCAGGTCGGCGACCGAGAATCCGGTGGTCGCCGCGAAGTAACCGATCGCGGCCAGATCAAGCGCCACGATCGCCACCAGGTACAGCACCAGCGGACGCCGCTGCGCCAGCAGAGGCCACCGGCCGCCGCGTGCCGGCATGCCGCCGAGCGGTTTGGCCGAGGTCTGACTGGGCGCCGTCATCCCGTCCCCCAACGCATCCATACGCTGACTCCAGCGTCTCACGATGTGTAACACAATAGTTGCGGAGTGTGCGACGTGCGACGGGAACCGCTACCTTGGGCTGCGTGGCCATTCGTTCTGATGGCCTGGGGGCGCTTCTGTGGTGATTCGCCACAGAACCGTCCGTTGGTGGGGAACCGCTCGTTCGTGGAGCGGGCCGTGTGGGAAAGGAGCAGCCATGGTGCGGGGCGTTACCTGGACCTGATCTGGTGCTCTTGCAGCGACGCGGATCGTCGCCATCGGCCGATCTCCGGACCCTGATCGAGGGCACCGGCCGCGCACGGCCGATGCCCCCTCCCTCGTCAAGCCGCCAGCGGCGTGGCCTCACCAGGCCACGGAGTCTCGTCCCCCTCGCCCCCCGAACCATCGACAACATAGTCGGCACCCACCCGGGTGTCGTCCGAAAGGACGTCGGCGAAGGCGTCGCCCATCCGGCCGTCTCCCGCAAGGACGTCCGAACGGGCACCACTCAGCCGCCCGTCTCCCGCAAGGACGTCCGAATGAGAACCGCCCAGCCGCCCGTCACCCGGACGGCCGAACGGGTCGGCGTGCTCGTCGTCATCCGCGCCCGCGCCGCCCTCCAGTAGCCGCAGCGTGCCCGGGGCCCCAACGGTGGCCAGTTCCCAATCGCGGGTGGCGTCCTCCATCGCCCGGAGATCGCGTGCGGCGGCGACAGGACCGGACGAACCGCGCACCGGGCGTTCGAAGCTGGTGATACCCCACTTGAGGTCGTGTCCGACCGAGACCGCCTCCACCTCGACCCAGAAGCGCTGTTCCCCGTCGCGCTCGAACTGCTTCACCCGCAACTTGCCCGACACCACCACCGGATGGCCGCGCCGCACCGACTGGGCCACGTGGTCGGCCAGCGCGCGGTAGCAGCGCACGGTGTAGTAGCTGGTCTCCCCGTCCTGCCAGGTCTGCGTCTGGCGGTCCAGGAACCGCCGGTTCACCGCGACCCGCATCGAGGTCGCCCGGGACCCGTCACCGAAGTGGAACTGCTTGGGATCGTCGGTGACATTCCCCGACAGGGTGACATAGATCTCGCTCATGAGTGCCTCCACGGTCCGGACCCTCGCCGGACTCGCACTCACCTTCCCGCCGGCCGCCCCCGCCCCGAGCGGCCGAACGGCACTCTGTGGAAAACGAGCATCCTGTGGAAAACAGAGGGCTGTGGACAACGCGGGTTATCCACAGCCCTCGAAACGCTCGCTAGTACTTCGCGGTATTCAATGCCTCGTGAAAATCGTTGTAGCGCTGCAGCTCACGCTCCACCGGCTCCACCACCAGCTCCTGGGCCACGGTGGAGACCCGCCGCCGCATGTCCCGCTCCAGCCGGTCCCGCTCGGTCCCGGCGGCCAGCACCACGAAGTTCCGGCTGGCCACGGCGGAGAGCAGCCCGACACCGAGCACGCTGATCATCATGAGCAGCACCCAGGGCAGCACGCCGAGGTCGCCGAGCAATTCGGACGGGGGCACGCCGGCGTCGAACGCGCCGTAGGCCACGATCATGCCGGTCACGCCGAGACCCGCGCCGAACAGCAGGACCAGCAGGTACTGCCAGATCTTGCCCAGCCACCACCAGGGCGGCACCCGGTCGAGCGGCGGCGCGATCTCGCCCAGCTCGTCGGTCAGCACCTTGGGCAGCTGGCCGGAGCGGGACCTGGCCGCGTCGCGGACGCCGTCCTGCCAGATCACCGGCATGCCCTGGCTGAGCCCGTCGGAGAGCGCCTGGACGGCGTTGTCCACCTCGGCGGGCTGGGCTCGGACCGAGCCGCCGACGAGGGTGCGGATGTCGTCCTTGACGTCGCCGAGGCGCAGGCTCTTGAGCGGGTCGGGGCGGAACAGGCCGCCCCAGCGGGCGTAGGGCCAGCCGACCCAGTCGATCGAGCGGACGCCGTAGACGTTCTCGATGGCCTCGCCGACGGCCGCGGCGCCGACCGCGTCGCACAGTGCGTCGGTGAGACCGGCCCGGCGGGCGCCGTCCACGGTCGGCTCGACGTGCAGCAGGTCGGGCATGTCCTTGGCCACCCGGAGCATGAGCTTGTCCAGGTCGGCCTCCAGGCGGAGGTAGCCGGCCCGGCGCGCGCTCACCGACTCGGCCAGCACGGCCTTCAGGCCGTCGATGCCCTTGCCGGTCGTCGCCGAAGTGGCCACCACCTTCGGGTTGGCCACGCCCTCCCGCCCCAGCAGTTCCTCCAGGTCGGCCACGCAGATGGCCTGCTCCTCCGGGGTCAGCTTGTCGGCCTGGTTGAGCACGAAGACGGTCACGGCGTCGTGCCCGGCCAGCTCGGCCACGTAGCGCCGGTGGGTGGCGGCGTCGGCGTACTTCTGCGGGTCCAGCACCCAGACGATCAGGTCGGCGGCGGTGATCAGCCGATCCGCCTCGTTGTCGGTGAGCGCCCGGATGGAGTCGTGGTCGGGCAGGTCGAGCAGGATCAGGCCGTGCAGCTGGCTCTCGCCCTTGTCCAGCGCGCTGGCCCGGGCGAACCGGTGCCGCCACTGGATCTGCAGCCAGTCCAGCAGCGGCGCGGCCCCGTCCAGGCCCCACACGCAGGCGTGCGTGCGTGCCGTGGTCGGGCGGCGCACGCCGGTCGGCGAGAGCTCCAGGCCGGAGACCGAGTTGAACAGGGATGACTTGCCGCTGCCGGTGCCCCCGGCGAGCGCGACCACGGTGTGGTCGGGGGAGAGCTTGAGCCGGTTCCCGGCTCGCAGGAGGAGCTGGGTGGCCTCTTCGAGCAGCTCCGGATCGACCCGTCCCTGGCCCAGCTCGACCACCCTGGCGAGGGCGGCGAGCCTGGTGCCGAGTCCGTGCCGGGGTTCGGCGCTGATTGTCATCTGGCTACCTCAAGGTTGTAGGTGGCCTGGTACAGCCGGGTTGCCGCGGCTTCGTCCGGGATCCCGGCGCTGTCCAGCGCGTCCACGTAGCGCAACGTCTCGTCGTCGAAGAGCAGGCCGATCCTGGCCCGCAGGTCGCTGCGCGCCTTGGCGCTGATGCTGCGCAGCGACTCGGCGCCGAGTAGCCCGCGCAGCAGCCGCTGCGGCAGGGCGCTGTTGCCTGACCCGACCGACACGTCGGTGGTGCCGTAGCCGAGCAGGCCCACCGTGAAGATCAACGCCAGCGACTGCACGTCGAAGGAGACCAGTTTGGCCACCGAACGTTTGGTCACGCCCTCGGTTCTGATCAGCTCGGTCACGTGGTCCTGCCACGAGGTGACCATCCGGGCGGTCCGGCGCACCGACTCCTCACTCGGGCGGCCGAGACCGGGGGTGGCGGCCAGCTTGTCGCCCGCCCCGGCACGCTGCCGCCAGCGGGTGACGACCTCCTCGGCGGCGCGCTGGGCGGCCGAGGTGATCACGGATTCGAGGCCGGTGTGCAGCGCGCCCTTCAGCGCGCGGAGGCGTTCCGGGCCCTGCTGGCCGGACTTGGCCGCGCGGCGGAGTTGTAAAGTCCGCATGAGGTCGCCGGATCCGGCGAAGTCCTGCCAGCGGGCCAGCACCTCGCCGCGCAGCAGCGAGCCGTTCCTGGTGGCCTCGTCGATCTCGGCCAGCGCGCTCATGTATGCGGAGTCCACGTCCGAGCGCAGGTCCGCGCGGAGCGCCACCTGGGTCTCCAGGTGCCGGGCGAGGGCCGGGACGCGGTTGCGGAAGCTGTTGAGCACGCCGTTGAGCGTGGTCTGCACGGCCGTGGTGCGCCGCTGGTCGTCCACCGACAGTTCGGCCAGCCACATGCGCAGTTCGGTGACCTGGTCGTCGGGGAGCCTGCCGTTGGTGACGGCGCTCTCGTTGACGATGAAACGTTCGACCTCGCCCAAGCCGTACTCGTCGAGCATGCGGACGAAGTGCTTGACGATCACGTCGCGGGACTTCTCCGGGACCCGGGACAGGATGATCACCAGTCGGGCGTTGCGCTCCTTGGCCAGCCGGAGCAGGCCCCAGGAGGGGGCGTCGGCGTATCGGGCGGCGGTGGTGACGAACACCCACAGGTCGGCGGCGTCCAGCATCCGGTGCGCGATCTGGTGGTGCTCCTCGACGACCGAGTCGATGTCCGGGGTGTCGAGCAGGGCGACGCCCTGCGGCAGGCGTTCGGTCGGGGCGATCACGATGCTGTCCGCGCCCACGCCCACGCCGGGCTTGTCCAGCCGGGTCAGGCCGCTGAGCAGGTCACCCTTGACGAACCAGTCGCGGTCGTCCGGATGACAGGCCAGCACGGGGGTGCCGGTGGTCGGGCGGCGGACCCCGGTGGCACTGACCTGCTGCGCCGAGAGCGTGTTGACCAGGGTGGACTTGCCCGCGCCGGTGCTACCCGCGACCACGACCAGGGCCGGGGCCGTGCTCATGTGCACGCGCGGAATCACGTAGTCGTCGAGCTGCGTCAGCACGGCCGCCTGCGCCTTGCGCGCCTCATCGGCGCCCGGCACGTCCAGCCCGAAGTGCAACCCGGTGACAGCCTCCCTGAGCTGCGCCAACGCTCCCGTCAGAGCCGCCGACACCGCCTCAGGCAACTTCTCTTCCTGTACGGCTCCCGCGAACGTTCCACTCGTCGCCCCGAAAGCACCCCCACCCTCGTTCCGCCAACCACCACCGGCGGCTTCCTTGTCCGCAGAACCGTCGGAGGAGGCCACGAGGTGACCCTGGATGATCACAGCACCACCAGAGGGACGCTTGACATCACGCGGAGAACCCGCAGCCTCGTCGGCGGAATCATTGCCCTTGGCCGGGCGGCCGGGCTCATCGTCCGAGGGGCTGTCACCCCTGGCCGAAGAACTGGCGGCACCGCCCGCAGAGCTGTCAGCCTTGGGTGCGGGACCGGCGGAACCGCCCGAGGGGCTGTCGCCTCTATCCGCGGAATCAGCGGCACCGCCCGAAGGGCTGTCATCTCCAGCCGAGAAACCAGCGGCGCTGCCCACCGCACTGTCGGCCTTCGGCGCGGAACCAGCGGCACTGCCCCAGGGGCTGTCACCTTTGGCTGCGGAAACGGCGGCGCTGCCCGCAGAGCTATCAGTCTTCGCCGCGGAACCAAAGGCACCGCCCGAGGGGCTGCCAGCCTTGGGCGCAGAACCGGCGGCACTCGAAGAGTTGTCGCCCTTGGTCCAGAAATTGGAGGCACCGTCCGGAGAGCTATCCGCCTTCGGCGCGGAACCGGCGGCAACGTCCGAAGGGTTGTCACCCCTGGCTGCGGAAACGGCGGTCCTGCTCGCAGTGCTATCAGTCTTCGCCGCGGAACCAAAGGCACCGCCCGTGGAGCTGCCGACCTTGGGCGCAGAACCTGTTGCGTCGTCTGCGTCAGACTGAGAGCCGGCGGCGTCCGACGCGCTGCCGGTGCCGTCGCTTACGTGTTCCGTGGAATCTGTGGCCTTGTCCCAATAGCTACTGGCCTTGGCCGGGGGGTCGGCGACGTCTTCCGGGGAAGTGTCTGCTTCGGGTTGGGGGTCCGTGGCCTCGTTTGGAGGGCTGTCGGCCTTGGTCAGGGATTCGAGGGGCTCGGCGGAATCCTTGGGGTCGTCTCGGGAGGGAGGGGCGGTGTCGTCCACCCGGTCCCAGAAACTGCCCTTGGAGGTGGTGCCGGTCGAAGAATCCTTGGCGTCGGCCCGGGGGTCCGCTGTCTTGTCCAGGGAACCCGTGGCGCTAGTCGAGGAGACCTTGGGGCCGCTCGGCGGGCTTGGGGTAACGCCTGGCTTGTCCCAATAGCTGCCACTGGAGGCCGAGGCGTCGTCCGAGGAGGCCCCAGAGCCATCCGAGCCGTCAGATTCGTCGGGGGAGGCGGTGTCCGCGGCGGGGGAAGGGTTCACGGAAGCACCCGGGGCGTACTTTCTGAAGTAGTTTGGACTTTCGTCCGCTTTGCCGGGGTCCTGAGCAGACTGGGGGGTATCGTCCGAGTCGCCGGCGGCCGAAGTGGGCTCATCGTCGGGCGCTGGAGTGCCGCTGACCGACAGATGGGACCACGCGCTCTCGCCCTTCTTGCCCGCGCCACCCTCCTGCGCCGGCAGCGCCTTCGCCCGCGCCGCCGACACGGCCGCGGAGTTGATCACCGGTTCCGGGGTGGAATCCGGGGGTGGTTCGTCGGGCCTGATGGCACGGAACGATGCCGTCTGCTCACCAGGACCCTCGTCGACCTGGTCGTTCACGGTTTCTCCCGAGGTGCCGCTCACTGGGTCACCCGGCGCGTCGCCGGTGGCATGCTCGTGTCCGGGCACGTTGGCGGCCGACTTCACGGAACCCGCTCCGCTCGCACCATCTCAATCTCCTGGCCGACTCCGACGACGTCCCCGACGATCACGATCGCCGGGGGCCGAAGCCCGGCGGCGGTCACTCGCTCCGCCACGGTGGACAAGGTGGCGATTACTGCGCGCTGGGTGGGAAGAGTACCGTCCTGTACCACCATTACGGGAGTTTCCGGCGAACGTCCGTCACCTTGCAGCGTTTCAGCAATCTCCGCGAGACGTTCCACCGCCATCAGAAGTATCAGGGTTCCCTGGGATCGCGCCAATCCCTTCCAGTCAACGGTCGAATCCGGATGCCCAGGCGGCACGTGGACGGAGACGACGTGGAAGTCCTGGCTCACACCCCGATGGGTGACCGGAACCCCGGCCGCGGCCGGCACGGCCACCGCGCTGGTGATGCCGGGCACCACCATGACCGGCACGCCCGCCTTGGCGCACGCGATCATCTCCTCGCCACCGCGCCCGAACACGAACGGGTCCCCGCCCTTGAGCCGGACCACGAAACGCCCGGCTTTGGCGTGCTCGACGAGCAGTTCGTTGATCCGCTCCTGGGACAGGAACCGCCCGTACGGGACTTTGGCCGCGTCGATCAGTTCGACGTCTGGCGGGAGTTCGTCCAGCAGGCTGCGTGGGGCCAGCCGGTCGGCCACGACGACGTCGGCCTGGGCGAGCAGTTGGCGGCCACGGACCGTGATGAGGCCGGGGTCGCCGGGGCCGCCGCCGACCAGGGCCACGCCGACGGGTTTGGTGCGGTGGCGGCGGGCGTCGACCGTACCGTCGCGGAGGGCGCTCACGACGGCGTCGCGGATGCCGGCGGCGCGGCGGGGGTCGCCGCCCGCAGTGATCGCGACGCTGACCTCGTCCACCCGGCCGCTGGCCGGGGTCCAGGCGGCGGAGGCGTCCTTGTCGTCGGCGCGTACGCACCAGATGCGTTTGGCCTCGGCTTCGGCGGCAATGGCCGTGTTGGCGTCCCGGTTGCTGGTGCAGGCCTGCACCAGCCAGACTCCGTCGCAGTCCCCCGGCTGGTACGGCCGGCGTTCCCACACCACCCGGCCATCGGCGATCAGGTCATCCAGGGCCGGGGTGACGCTCGGCGAGACCAGGGTGATCGACGCCCCCGCGTCGAGGAGCGCGGGCACCCGCCGTTGGGCGACGCGTCCGCCTCCGACGACCAGCACCCGCCGGCCGTCGAGCCGCAATCCGAGCAGATAGGGCGCCATCTCTCCCCATTGGATCAATACGGGTCCGTTAAGAGGTAAACCTACCTCCTGACCTGTGACGCCACTGACGAGATACGCCTTATCGCCCTTCCAGCAAGGGCTTCCGGGGGTCCCAGGGCTCTCCACCGGCGGCGACCTCCCGTCGGCGGGCGATGGCGGAGAGCGCCTCAAGCACCACACGGTTACCAAGGAAGGCGGTGATGTCCGCGTGATCGTACGGCGGCGCGACCTCGACGACTTCGACTCCGACGACCGGCAACTCATAACAAATGCGACGAACCGCGTCGAGGAGTTCGCGCGCCGACAGGCCGCCGGGCTCGGGCGTGCCGGTGCCGGGGGCGTGGCCGGGATCGCAGACGTCGATGTCGACCGAGAGGAAGATCCCATCGCAGTCGTCCTGCGCGATCACGAACGCCTCGGTGAGGCAGTCGGTGAGCCCTCGGGCGACGATTTCCGTCATTTCATAGGAGCGCATGTTCTGCTGCGCCATCCAGCCGAGGATCTTCGGGCCGGGCCAGTAGCCGCGCAGGCCGAGCTGGAGAAACCGGTCGCCGCGGATCGCGCCGGATTCGATCAGTCGGCGCATGGGTTGCCCGTGGCCGTAGAGGTGGCCGAACTCGATCTCGCCGGTGTCCGCATGCGCGTCGAAGTGAATCATGGAGACGCGACCGAAGCCGTGGTGCCGGGCGACGCCGCGCGCGTCCGGCAGAGCCACCGTGTGGTCGCCGCCGAGAATCACCGGGATCGCGCCCGACTTGGCGATCGTGTAGACGGCGGCCTCGATGTCCTTGATCGAGGTCTCGATGTCCCCCGAGTAGCACTCCACGTCACCGGCGTCGAGAACCTTGAGATCCTTCAGGCCGTCCACGCGCAGCGCCATGCTCGGCCGGGATCCGTCATGAGCCAGATAACACGCCTGCCGCAACGCCTGCGGCCCGAACCGCGCCCCGGGCCGATTGCTGGTCCCACCGTCGAACGGCGCTCCGACGATGACCACATCGGCCTCGGCGAAACTGCTCGGCTCGCTCAGATCACAGCGCTCGACGCCAAGAAACGTGATGTCCGGCCCATACATAGGCCCATACCTAGCCATACCACCATCATCCACCCAAGCCCTGACCTACCGATCAGCCCCAGGAACCACGACGATCACGTTTTGTCGGAAACCCCAGCGGAGTCGAAGGTGGCGACATCATGCATGACCCGGGCGGCGGCGACGATCAGCGGTTGGGCGAGCAGGCCACCTGAACCCTCACCCAGCCTGAGCTCAAGGTCAACAAGCGGGCGCAGGCCCAGGAACTCCAGCGCGATGGCATGCCCCGGCTCAGCCGACCGATGCCCGGCGACGCAATACCCGATCGCCTCCGGCGCGAGCCCCGCCGCAACCAGCGCCGCCGCACCAGCGATCACCCCATCCAGAACAACGGGAACGCGCTGCGCAGCAGCCCCCAGCACAAACCCAGCAATCGCCGCATGCTCGAACCCACCAACAGCCGCCAATATCCGCAGAGCCTGGGACAGATCTCCAGCGCCGGGAATCGCATTCTCAGCCAGCGCCTGCGACGAATCCCCAACGTTGGGGACTTCATTCGCGGCTAGGGCCTGGAACGAATCTCCAGCACCAGAAACCGCAGCCTCGGCCAGTGCTTGCGACGAATCTCCAATGCCGGAGACTGCGTTCATCGCCAGTGCCTGGGACGGATCTCCAGCGCCGGGGCCTGCATTCGTGGCCAGGGCCCGGGATGTACCTCCAGCGCCGGTGACCGCACCCTCGGTCAGGGCCTGCGACGAATCACCGATGCCGGGGCCTGCATTCGTGGCTAGGGCCTGGGACGTACCTCCAGCGTCAGAAATCTCGTTCTTGGTCGGGGGCTGCGATGCATGTCCGGCGCCGGGGATTGCGTTCTTGGTCAGGGCCTGGCGGATTATGGCGATCTTGTGGTTGAGGGTGGTGTCGTCGATGCCGGTTCCTCTGCCGGTTGCGTCGGTGGGGTCGCTGCCGGTGAAGGCGCAGATCAGGGCGGCTGAGGCGGTGGTGTTGGCGATGCCCATGTCGCCGGTGATGAGGCAGCGGGCGCCGTCGGCGATCAAGGTGGTGGCGGTTTCGATGCCTGCGCAGAGGGCGGTGAGGGCTTGGGCCTCTGTCATGGCGGGGCCCTGGGAGAGGTCGGCGGTGCCGTATCCAGCCTTGTGGACGCGGAGGTTGGGGGCGGGGGGCAGGTCGGTGGCGACGCCGACGTCGACGACGGTGACCGTGATGCCCGCCTGGGCGGCGAAGGCGTTCGCGACGGCGCCACCCGCGAGGAAGTTGGCCACCATCTGGGTGGTGACCTCCTGGGGCCATGGGCTGACACCTTGGGCGTGTACGCCATGGTCGGCGGCGAAGATCGCCAGCGCTGCCGGTTCCGGGAGCGGGGGTGGCGAAACCGCAGCGATTCCGGCAAGCCGGACGGCTACGTCCTCCAGCGCGCCCAGCGACCCGCGCGGTTTGGTGAGCCGGTCCTGGTGCGCCCTGGCCTCAGCCATCGCCGCCAAGTCCAGTGAACTGATCGCCGCAATAGTCTCGTTCAGTCGGGTACGGCTAGGCACAGGACACTCCTCAACGCGTCGGGGATGTCTTCATTGTGGCCGCCAACGCCTCAAGAAACGCGTCCGAGGTCCCCGGATCCCTTACAGCCACGCGAATCCAGTCCTCCCCAAGCCCCGGAAACGTGTCCCCCCGACGAACAGCGAACCCTTTCGCCCGCAAAGCCAACCGCACATGCAAGGGCCTCTCGCTCCCGACCGAACCGGCGGAGCTGTCGCGGCCTGCCGGAAGTCGCACGCACACGAACGACGCCTGTGGGTCGGGAACGACGTGAGCGCCCAGTGCACGCAGCCCCGCCACGAGGTACTCACGTTCGACGGCCATTTGCCGTGCCCATGTTTCGGTCTCCGCATGAGCTCGCGAGCTCATGCACGCCTCCGCCGCAGCCAACGCCGGCGTAGAAACCGCCCAAAGCGGCTGCGCCTCCGCCAGTCGCGCGATCGTCGGCGCATCCGCGAGCACGTACCCGACCCGCAGCCCCGCCAGCCCCCACGTCTTGGTCAGACTACGAATCACGACCAGCCCTGGCAGCGACAGCGACGCGAGCGACTCAGGCTCCCCCGGTACGCAATCCGCGAACGCCTCATCCACCACCAACGTCCGCCCAGGCCGGACAAGACTCCGCAGACTCTCCCCCGAGTGCAACACCGAAGTGGGATTTGTCGGATTGCCCACCATGACCAGATCCGCGTCCTCCGGCACCAGGCCAGGATCCAGCGTGAACGCCCCGGACAGAACCACCCGCTCCACCCGATGCCCCGCCGCCAACAGCGCAGCCTCCGGCTCAGTGAACTGCGGATGCACCACCACCGCCCGCCGAGGCCGCAACACCCGCGCAAGCAGTACAAACGCCTCCGCCGCCCCAGCGGTCAGCAACACTTCGTCTGCATCGCGCCCATGCCGCCCAGCCACCGCCGCCCGGGCCCGATCCCCATCCGGATAAGCCGAAAGATCACCCACGGCCTCCCGAACCACATCACCGAGCCACCCGGGCGGCGCCCCCTGCCGCACATTCACCGCGAGATCCACCAACCCCGGCGCAACATCCCGATCCCCGTGATGCCGCAGATCCACCCATTCAGACACGATCAGCGACATTACGCGAACGGGCGATCGCCCATAAATCGCCCCCTGAGCTCAAACGCGCCCAGCGCTCCCGCAGGAAGACACGACATCAACGCCGCAAGCTCATCGCGGCCAGATGCCGATCAGCGCGCCGCCAAGCACCGATAAGTCCACTGCGGTCATGAGCCAATCAGGACACCGTGATCAGACACCCATCGGTCGCCCCCGTCGGGGGCCGATCGGAACACCGCCGCCAAACACCGATCAGAGCCGACGGCCTCCACACGCTTGACGACCAGGCTGAATTCCGGAACTGGCCGCGCCATCACGGAGCGGATGAGGGGCCAGTCGTCGAGGACATCGCTGAAGGAACCGCCCCTGGCCAGATATCGGCAACCAGTTCGCGACGCACTCATACAGATCGGTGTTCTCAACCCGAGGTCACACGCGGCCCCAAGAGGGCATCAGACCGGTGTGGGTTCCTCCGCGAAAGTTGTCCCCCGGGCGCGGGGGAAGCGCTGGGCTGCCAGGGCCTGTTGTACGCGTTGGCGGACGTTCCATTCGGCGGCGTCGGCCAGGGCTTCCTCGTAGCGGTCGATGACCACGTCGGCCAGGCCCTCGCAGTCGCCGATGACCTCGGCGCAGCGGATGTCGATGCCCTCGTGGTTGGCCCCGTACGCCAGCGCCTGAGCCCAGATGCGCTCAAGCACGCCCCCGGCGAACAGCAGGTACGGCAGCACGATCACCCGCTTCGCGCCGAGGCGGCGGCAGCGTTCCAGCCCGCCGGGCACGCCGGGCCGGGCGAGCGAGACGTAGGCGGTCTCCACGGTCAGGTAGTCGGCGGCGTGGGTTTCCCAGAACAGCCGGGAGACCCGATGCACCTCCGCGTTGGCGGACACGTCGGTCGATCCATGCCCGACCAGGACGATCGCGGTCTCAGCGGGAGTGATGCGCTCGGGCTCCTCGTCGGTGAGCCGGAAGGGCTCGGTCCGGAGCAGATGGGGCATGTCGGCCTGCGCGTCCGCGAGGCGTTCGGCGAGGAGTTCGAGGATTCGCGGGTCGGGGCCGAGCGAGCGCGCCAGGTCGTAGTCGAGCGTGGGGTGGCGTTCCTGCTCCAACGCGAGCGTGCCGGGAATGTCGCCCAGGGCGCGGCGGTCGTTGGTGAGGCTGAGGGGCAGCACGATCAGGTGGTGGTGGCCGCGCGCCACCAGGGACGTGATCGAGTCACTGAGCGGCGGCCGGGCCTTCGTGATGAAGCCGCCGGACACATCGGCGACCACGCCGTCCAGCCGGCATCGAAGCCGGTGTACGAAGCGGCCGAATTCAGCGACGCCCGTGTCATCGTGGGTGCCGTGTCCGATGAGCACCAACGGCGGTTTCATCTCACCGATCTCCCATGCCTTGTCCGGATCGTGACAATAGCGGACGGTACTGGCCCATGGGGGATCCTTGACCTGTGTTTTAAGGTCTGAGTTCGTCCCGCAGGATGCTGTAAAGAACGGCATCGGCGCGCCCGCCGGGGATCGGGAGCCCTTGGCGGAGGATGCCTTCTTCGGTGAATCCGGCCCGGCGCGCGACCGCGCGGCTGCCCACATTGCCGACCGCGATCGTCAGTTGCACCCGCGTGTAGCCCTGGGCGAGCAGCCAGCTGGCCACGGTTCTGGCGGCTTCGACGGCGTAGCCCTGGCGGCGGGCCCACGGCGAGACCCAGTAGCCGATCTCGACGTCGCTGCGCTCCAGGTCGGAGCGGTGCACGCCGATGGCGCCGCCGAGCCGGCCGCCGTCGCGGGGTTCGAGGGCGAAGGTCAGGCCGTTGACGCGGTCGGAGTGCGCCAGCCTGGTGCACCAGTCGATGGCTCGTTCCAGTGTGTAGCCGGGCGCCCAGGGCATCCAGCGGATCATCTCGGCGTCGTCCTTGACGGCCGCGAGCAGGTCGAAGGCGTCGTGTTTGCGGAACGGCCGCAGGATGAGGCGGGGGGTGTCCAGGCGTCCGCCGAAGGCGGGGCCGGTCTCGCCGCGGAGCAGGCCGAAGACGACGACGTCGTGCGGGCCGTCGTCCTCGAATCCGGCGCCGCGGAGCACGCCTTCCCGGCTGAATCCGGCTTTCTCCGCGACTCGGATGGACGCCGAGTTCTCGATCGTGGCGCGCAGTTCGATCCGGCGCAGCCGCGCGGGCCCGAGCGCCCAGTCGGCCAGTCCGCGTACGGCTTCGGGGGCGTAGCCGCGTCCGCGGTGGTCGGGGTGGATGCCGTAGCCGACTTCGGTGACGCCGGTCCCCCAGTGGGTTTTGAACAGGCTGATCGCGCCGATGATGTCGCCTGCGGCTTCGATGGCGAGGTGCAGGCCGTGACCGGATTTGCGCAGTTCGTGTACGCCATGGGAGAGCCATTGGGCGATTCCTCCCACGTAGCCGGGAGCGCCGGGCGGGAGGGCGGTCGACTGGGCGCCCTCCCGGACGATCGCCCGTACGCGGGCCGCGTCGTCCGGGCTGAAATGCCGCAGGAGTAGGCGTTCGGTTTGGATCGGGAGATGTTCGTCGAACACGCCCATACCGTACGGCATGCCGTCAGATCGAGATGATCACCTCAAGGGTTCGCGGACCGTGCACTCCTTCGACGCGGTTGAGCTCGATGTCACTGGTCGCGGAAGGGCCGCTGATCCAGGTAAGGGGACGTACCGGGTCAAGCCGGGTGAGCGCGTCCGGGACACCGGGCACGACCTGGTCCGCACGGACGACGCACAGGTGGTAGTCGGGCACGAGGGTGAGCGCCCTGCGGCCCATCCCGTCGCCCGCGTCGAGCACGATCGTCCCGGTTTCGGCGATCGCGACCGCGCAGGTGGTGACCACGGCGTCCACGGTCGTCAGGTCCTCGATCACCGATTCGGCCAGCCACTCGGCGGGGAACCCGGCCGGGACCACGACCCGTCCCGCCTCCCGCCGGGCCAGCGCGTCACCGATGGCGGCGGCGACCTCGGCCGCGTCCACGACGTGGACAACTGCCCGATAATCGCGGACCCGTTCGGCGAAATGCTCGATCAGGCCGTCGCTCTCCGCTCCGGGACCTCGGTAGCCCCGGGGGATCTCCACGTCCGGCGCGTCCCCGACGGCGGCACGGATCCGGGCGAGGATCAAGTCGCGGGAGGTCATCGGGCTCCCCTTTCGATCCGGTCCGACCAAGCACGGAAGCTCATCGGGCTCCCCCTTCGGTCCGGTCCCACCATGCCCGGAAGGATTCCTGAGGAATGTCGGGAAGATCGCGAGTGTCGGTCCAGCCGGACATAGGGCCCGGAAGGCGTTTCGGGATCAGTTTTCGCATTCGTCCGCCGAAGCGCTGGGCGCGCGCAAGCCGTACAGACCGGTTGAAGACCCATCCCGCGGCGGCCATGCCGATCCGTTCGGTGCGGGGATGTCTGGCCTTCGCGCGGAGATCGACGAGCACGCTCGGGATGTCGATCGCGACCGGGCACACGTCGTAACACGCGCCGCACAGCGAGGACGCGAACGGGAGCGACCGGTCCAGCGCGGTGTCCATGCCCCGCAGCTGCGGCGTGAGGATCGCCCCGATCGGCCCGGGATAAACAGACCCGTACGCATGCCCGCCCGCCCGTTCATACACCGGGCAGACATTCAGGCACGCGGAACAACGAATACAGCGCAACGCCTGCCGCCCGACTTCATCGGCCAGCACATCGGTTCGTCCATTGTCGAGCAGAACCAGATGGAAATCCTGCCCTTCGACCGCACCCGTCCACATCGACGTGTACGGATTCATCCGCTCACCAGTAGAACTGCGCGGCAGCAACTGCAGGAAAACCTCCAGATCCCGCCAGGCCGGCAGCAACTTCTCGATCCCCACCACACTGATCAGGGTCTCCGGCAGGGTCAGGCACATCCGGCCATTCCCCTCCGATTCCAGCACAACCAGCGTGCCCGTCTCCGCAATCATGAAATTCGCGCCAGAAATCGCGACTTTCGCCCGCAGAAACCGTTCCCGCAGATGCAGCCGTGCCGCATCGGCCAGCGCCTTCGGCTCATCGGTCAGATCAGCGGGAACATCCGCCATCTTCGCCAGGAAAATCTCCCGGATCTCCGCTCGATTACGATGAATCGCCGGAACCAGAATATGCGACGGCCAATCATCCCCAAGCTGCACGATCAGCTCGGCGAGATCCGTCTCATAAGCGGTGACACCTTCCACCGCGAGCGCCTCATTGAGCCCGATCTCCTGCGTCGCCATCGACTTGACCTTGACGACCTCGGTCTCACCGGTCGCCTTGACCAGCCCGGCGACGATGCGGTTGGCCTCCTCGGCGTCCTTCGCCCAGTGCACAGTCCCCCCGGCGGCCGAAACCGCCGCCTCCATCTGCACCAGATACCGCTCAAGATTCCGCAGCGTATGATCCTTGATCGCCTTCCCGGCCTGCCGCAATTCCGCCCAATCCGGCAACTCCTCCACGACCGAGGCCCGCTTACCGCGAATAGTCCGGGTAGCCTTCCGCAGATTGAACCTCAACTGCGAGTCCTGTACGGCTATCGCCGCATTCTTGGGAAACGACGGCATCCCCACAAACGTCTGACTCATCGAGCCCCACCCTCCGTGGCCGCCAGGATCTCCGCCAGATGCATGACCCGAACCCCCGACTTCTGCCGGCTCAACGTCCCCCCGATATGCATCAGACAGGAATTATCCGCAGCACAGAGCACCTCAGCCCCCGTCGTCATGATATTTCCCACCTTGTCCGCGCACATCGCCGCAGAAATGTCCCGATTCTTCACCGCGAAAGTCCCCCCGAACCCGCAGCACTCCTCCGCCCCCGGCAACGCCACCAACTCCAGCCCCCGCACCGCAGAAAGCAGCCGCGTCGGCCGATCCCCCAAATGCAGCCCCCGCAGCGAATGACACGTAGGATGATAAGTCACTCGATGCGGGAAATAGGCCCCCACGTCAGTAACCCCCAGCACATCCAGCAGGAACTCCGACAGGTCATAGACCTTCGGCACGATCTCCTCGACCGCCGTACCCAGCCCGGCCGTCTGCTTCGCCGGCACCCGCGCGGTCGCCGCCAGTTTCGGATACTGCTCGCGGATCATCGCCGTGCACGACCCCGACGGCGTCACCACCGCGTCGTACTCCGCGAACACCTCGGTGAAGTGCCGCGCGAGCCGTACCCCCTCGGCCGGATACCCCGTGTTGACGTGCATCTGCCCGCAGCACGTCTGCGCCTGCGGGAACTCCACGTCCACCCCCAGGCGTCGCAGCAGCGTGACGACCGCCCGGCCGGTGTCCGGGAAGAGGGTGTCGTTGACACAGGTGATGAACAGCGCGACCCGCACAGAAGCTCCCGCAGGTATGGTCAGACCAAATATTGTCAGACCATACACCGATCCCCCCGAGAGGCCC
Source organism: Acrocarpospora corrugata (assembly GCF_009687845.1). GTDB lineage: Bacteria > Actinomycetota > Actinomycetes > Streptosporangiales > Streptosporangiaceae > Acrocarpospora > Acrocarpospora corrugata. The sequence continues at coordinate 179,925 of NZ_BLAD01000041.1, read as the reverse complement.
AGGGTGGCGAAACTCACCGGAACCCGAACCTTCGAGCAGGTGCTCGCCGAGATCGAGCGGCGGATCATCCTGTCGGGTCTGCGCGTCGGCGACCGGCTCCCGGGTGAGCGGCAACTGGCCGAGGAACTCCAGGTCGGCCGCTCGTCGGTCCGCGAGGCGCTCCGCGTCCTGGAGACACTCGGCCTGGTGGAGTGCCAGGTGGGCCGGGGCCCCAACGCGGGCGCGATCCTCACCTACGATCCGGACGGCACCCTCACCGACCTGCTCCGGCTGAACCTCAGCCTGTCCAGCCTGACCATGCGCGAGATCATCGACACCCGCCTGATGATCGAGCAGTGGTCGGCGGGCCAGGCCGCGCACGGCCCGCACGCCGAGCACACCCGCGCGATGACCGCCGCCCTCGCCGCGATGGACTCCGCCGCCACCCCGGAGGAGTTCGTCGCGCACGACATGGCCTTCCACATCGCCCTCACCGACGCGGCCGGGAACACCCTCAACTCGGCGATCATGCGCGCGCTCAGCAACACCCTGCGCCACTACGCGGTCGAGGCCGTGCACCGCCTCGGCCACACCGCCGACCTGCAGGCCGACCACCGGCTCATCCACACCGCGATCACCACGGGCACCCCGGCCGACGCGGTCGCCGCCGTCACCGAGCACCTCGGCCGCGCCTACCCTCTGGCTACGCCAATGTAGAACATGTTCTACTACGGGCATGGCGAACGATCTGAGGCTGGGGCTCAACCTGGGCTACTGGCAGCGGGACGCGGCCGACGCGACCGAACTGGTCCAGACGGCCGAACGGCTGGGCTATGGGTCGGTGTGGACCGCCGAGGCGTACGGCAGCGACGCGTTCACCCCCCTGGCCTGGTACGGCGCCCGCACCAGCCGGATCAAGCTCGGCACCAGCGTCGTCCAACTGTCGGCCCGCACGCCGGCCGCCACCGCGATGACCGCGATGACCCTGGACCACCTGACCGGCGGGCGCCTGCTGCTCGGCCTCGGCGCGTCCGGCCCGCAGGTCGTCGAAGGCTGGTACGGCCGCCCCTTCCCGCAGCCGCTGGCCCGCACCCGCGAATACGTCGAGATCATGCGCAAGATCTGGCGCCGGGAGGAACCGGTCACCAGCGAAGGACCGCACTACCCGCTCCCCTACCCGGGCGGCAGCAACCTCGGCAAACCCCTCAAACTCATCACCCACCCGCTCCGCCCGGACATACCCATGTACCTCGGCGCGGAAGGCCCCAAGAACGTCGCCCTCGCCGCGGAGATCGCCCAGGGCTGGCTCCCCCTCTTCGTCTTCCCCGAGAAGATCGAATCGATGTACGGCGACTCCCTCCGGCCCGCCGCACCCGGTTTCGACATCGCCGCGATGGTCCTCGTCGTGATCACCGACGACCTCCGCGCCGCCCTGGACGGGGTCAAACTCATGCTGACCCTCTACATCGGCGGCATGGGCGCCAAATCCCGCAATTTCCACGCCGACATCATCGGCCGCATGGGCTACGCCGAAGCCGCGGAACGCGTCCAGGCCCTCTACCTGGCCGGCCGCCGCGACGAGGCGTTCCACGCCATCCCCGACGAGCTGGCCGACGGCATCTCCCTGGTCGGCCCGCTCCCCAGAATCCGGGAGCGCCTGGAACTCTGGCGCAAGAGCCCGGTCACCAACCTCCTCGTCATGGGCCCACGCGACGAAACCGCCCTTACCCACATCCGTGATCTCGTTCTCGGCTGAACGCATATATTCCTGGCGTGAAAGTGCTCATCGCTGACGATCAGGAACTCGTGCGCGCCGGATTCACCATGATCCTGGACGCGCAGCCGGACATCGAGGTCGTCGCGGCGGTGGCCGACGGCGCGGCAGCCGTCCAGGAGGCCCGGCGGCTGCGCCCGGACGTCTGCCTGCTGGACATCCGGATGCCCAAACTCGACGGCCTCGAAGTCACCCGCCTGCTGGCCGGGCCTGGCGTGCCCGACCCGATGCGCGTGGTCATCGTGACCACGTTCGACCTCGACGAATACGTCTACGGCGCGCTCCGCGCCGGGGCCTGCGGCTTCCTGCTGAAGGACAGCGGCCCGGCGCTGCTGGTCGAGGCGGTCCGCGCCGCCGCGGCCGGCGACGCCCTGGTCTCCCCGTCGGTGACCGTACGGCTGCTGGCCCACCTGTCCCATCCGGTCGCGCCCAGGACCGTCAACGAGGCGCTGACCGAGCGGGAGCTGGACGTGGTGCGGCTGGTGGCCAGGGGGCGTACCAACCAGGAGGTCGCGGCCGATCTCTTCGTGTCGCTTTCCACGGTGAAAACGCACCTCAGCAGCATCTTCGCCAAACTCGGCGCGCGGAATCGGGTCGAGATCGCGGCCTGGGCCTGGGAGTCCGGGGTCATGGCCTGATTAGCGGGAGCGCTGCCGGGATAGAAGTCATGGCAGGTGCTCGATCCGGCTGGGAGGAGGAATCATGCGCTCGCTGCGAAGAGCCGCGGCGGGGGTCTACGCGTCACTCGGCGCGCAGGTCACCGCCACGTCGGCGCTGGTCCTCTTCGAGGAGCTCCGCGGCCACCGGCTGGCCCGGGAGATCGCCTCCTTCGGCGGCGACCCGGACGCGCCGGGCGCCCGTGAGGTGGTCGGCGCGGTGACTGTGTTCGCCGTCCTGATGATGCTCGTCGTCACCACCACCCTGATCGCCGGCGTGACCTACCTGGTCTGGCTCCGCCGGGCCCGGCCGTTCTCGTCCTCGACCTCGGTGCTGGCCGCCTGGCTGCTGCCCGGCGTCAACCTGATCGTGCCGCCGCTGCTGGCCGACTGGGCCTGGCAGGAGACCGACCGGCAGGGCCGCACCCGCTGGCTGACCCTGCTCACCACCTGGTGGCTGAGCTGGCTGACCGTGCTCTGGGTGCTCCTGGTCCACCTGCCGGACGCGACCGGCCTGACCGGCCTCGGCGTGCCCGAGCTCGCGGTGATCGCCTTCGCCGCGCTGCTGTGCGCGGGAACGGTCCGCGAGATCACCACCAACCACGTCAGATCCCACGCACTCCGCCGGATGCCCGCCGTGGGATTCCTCAGGGCGTAGGCCCCGAACTGCCCATGCTGGCGTGCCACAGCACCCGCGGCGGCTCCTTGACGCCCGGCGCCGGCCCGATGTCGGCGTACGGCGAGAGCCGGTACCCGTTCTCGTACCTGATCTCCTTCCCGCCGACCCCGCCGTCAGAGCCCGGCCGGTCGGCCAGCACGTCGCGGACCGCCTCGATGCCCCGCGAACGCCAGAGCCGGTCGAGATCGGTCAGATTCCAGCAGTGCACCGCTCTCATCGACACCGCCCGCGCCCCGGTCCGCCGAACCACCCCCCGGGCCACCAGCAACCACGACCCGAACACCGTCGACGCGGTGTGGCCCTGCACCGACTCGAAGAAGGTCAGGTCGACCGGCCCGGTGGAGTCGTCCAGGGTGGTGAAGATGACCCGCTGCCCGGACCGGACTGCGGGCGTCTGGGTGGCCACCTTCACCCCCGCGACCAGGATCTCCGCGCCGTTGCGCTGGCGGAGCAGATCGCGGGACCTGACCACGCCGATCGCGTCGAGCAGTTCGTCGTGGAAGCCGATCACGTGCCGGCTCACGTCCATGCCGAGCACGGCCAGCTCCGCCTCGACCGCCTCCGCCTCGGTCATCTCCGGCAGCTCCCCCGGCGCGACCTGCTCGGCGAACCCCATCGGCAGCTGCACGGCCAGCGCGCTCACCCCCGACCTGGACGCCCGTTCCATCGCCCCGACCTGGGCGATCAGATCCCGCCTGGTCAGCCGGCCCGGCCGCCAGCGGGGCTCCCCCGGCCGGAGCCGGTGCACCGCGTCGAACCCGCCCACCTCGACGATCCGCTCGGCCACCGGCCGGGACGGCCGGGCCCGCGCCCAGAAGTCGGCCATCGACGTGTACGGCCTGCCCGCCAGCATCCGATCCACTTCGGCCTCGCTCACCCCTTTGATGGCGGAGAACGGGACGCGCAAGCCGTACCCCCTCCCGAACTCCTCGGCCCGGACCGCGCTGGCCGACGCGTCGCCGGGGCGCGGCTCGCCCGCGTCCTCCCGGCGCACGTTCAGGGTGAGCTTCTCCACCCGCCACTCCCGGTCGGAGTGGTTGACGTCCAGCGGCAGGATCTCGACCCCGCACTGGCGGGCCTCGTCGAGGATCACCCGATTGGGATACATGCCGGGTTCGTGGGTGAGCACGCCCGCGAAGAACGCCGCCGTATGGTGGCGTTTGAGCCAGGCCGACTGGTAGGTGGGCACCGCGAACGCCGCCGCGTGCGCCTTGCAGAAGCCGAACGCGCCGAACGCGTCCAGCACCTGCCAGACCTTCTCCACCGTCGCCGCGTCGAACTCTGGCCGCACCCGCAGCTCCCACCAGGCCCGCACTCGCCGCCGCCCGTCGGGGCTGGACAGGGTCCTGCGGATCTTCTCCGCCTCGGACAGGCCGCACCCGGTCATCGCGTCCACGATCCGCAGCACCTGCTCGTGGAAGACGACCACCCCGTGCGTCTCCCGCAGCGCCTCCCGCAGATCCGGATGGGGGTAGTAGGACGCCCGGAACCCGTGCCGGGACTCCAGGAACGGCGTGACCATGTCCGAATTGACCGGCCCGGGACGGAACAGCGAGATGTCCACGATCAGGTCGTGCATGGTCCGCGGTTCCAGCTTGGCGACCAGCTCCCGCTGCCCCGGCGACTCGATCTGGAAGCACCCGAGGGTACGGCTGGCGCAGATCATGTCATAGGTGGCCGCGTCATCCCGGGGCACCTCCTCCAGCGCGAGCTCCTCCCCGTCCACCCGGCGCACCTCGCTCACCGCATACGCCATGGCGGACTGCATGCGCACCCCGAGCACGTCCAGTTTGAGCAGCCCGGCCTCCTCCACGTCGTCCTTGTCGAACTGCGACATCGGGAAGTCCAGGAAGCTCCGCTCGATCGGGGTGCGGTCGCCGAGGCCGGAGTTGCCGATCAGCACCCCGCACGGGTGCAGCGCGATGTGCCTGGGCAGCCCGTCCAGCCGCTCGGCCAGCCGGAACACCGTCTCCAGCGCCCGGTCGCCAAGACCGCTCCCGCGCAGCTCCGGCAGATCGTCCAGCGCGGCCCGGATCTGCCGGGCCCGGACGTGCGGGAACGCCTTCGCGATGGCGTCGATCTCGTGCGGCGGCAGGCCCATCGCCGCGCCCACGTCCCGGATCGCGCTGCGGGCCCGATAGGTCTCCATCATCGAGACGCAGGCCACCCGGGCCGTGCCGTACCGCTCCAGGATGAGGCGGTAGCAGTCCAGGCGGCGGGCCGACTCCACGTCCACGTCGATGTCGGGCAGGCCGATCCGGCCCTCGGCCAGGAAACGCTCCATCAGCAGGCCGTGTTCCAGCGGGTTCACCTCGCCGATCCTGATCAGGTAGTTGACCAGGCTGCCCGCGCCGGAGCCGCGGATCGCGCAGCGGATGCCGTTGCCGCGGATCATGTCGGTGATCCCGGCCACCGCGACGAAGTAGCCGGACAGCTGCTTCGCTTCAATGATCTTCAGCTCCTCGGCCAGCCGCGCCCGGGCCTGCGGGGAGCGGTTCAGGCCGCGCTCGTGCAGCCCGTCCTGGCAGCGGTGGCGGAGGAAGGGCACCGGGTCCAGGCCGACCTCCGGCAGGTGCAGGATCGGGTGGCGCTGGTTCAGCAGCGGGACGATCTCGACCGGGTTCAGCGCGCAGGACTCGGCCGTGCGCCGGGTCTCGGCCAGCAGCCGCAGCGCCCGGCCCTGGTCGCCGCCGCAGATCCGGGCCGCGACCCGGGCCATCTCGGCGCCGCTTTTGAGGTACGCGTGCGAGGACGGCTCCAGGTGCCGCCCGTGCAGGGGGACGAGTTTGCGCGCCGCGTCCAGGACGTTGCCGATCTGGTAGTCGGCGGGGTCCAGGTGGCGGACCGCGTTGGTGAGCACGGCGGGCACGCCCAGGCTGTCGGCCAGGGCGAGCAGGCGGGTGGCGGTGGTGGCGTCACGGTAGCCGTACCGGTCGACGAGTTCGACGGCGACGTTCGGGACCCGCGAGCGCCAGGCGGTGAGCAGGGTTCTGGCCTGGCCGTCGCGGCGGGCCGCCATCGCGCGGCCCACGTCGGAGTCGGGGCCGAGCAGGACCGTCAGGCCGCCGGAGTCGGCGAGCATCTCGGCGGTGACGGACGGCGCGCCGCGTTCGCCGACGTGGTGGGCGGCCGTGACCAGACGGCACAGCTGGCCCCAGCCGTCGGAGCGGGCCAGCACCACGATCCTGGTGTCCTCGTCCTCCATGGCCAGGTCGACGCCGACGATCGGGGTGATACCGGCCGCGTGGCAGGCCTGGACGTGCTTGATCGCGCCGTAGAGGCCGTCCCGGTCGGTCACCGCCAGCATGTCCATGCCGTGGTCGGCGGCGCGTTTGACCAGTGCGTCCGGGAACGCCGAGCCATACCGCAGCGAATAGGCGGAGGCGACGTGCAGGTGGGGGAAGCTGGGGTGGAACGTTCCCATCAATCCCACGCCCGGAGCAGCAGCCACGCCTCGCTCGCGGTGTCGAACCGCAGCTCGTAGGTGCCGACGTCGCGGCCGGCGGCGGCCTCGACCCGCCAGAACCGGCGCTCGCCCGGGTCGGTCTCGGAGGTCTTCCACCATTCGCGGGCGACCACCCAGTGGTCGAGAATCTGGCGGACGACATAAAGCCGGTCACGCCAGACGAATCGAGCGGGCTGCCCGTCTCTGACCCATACCTCAATCGGATCGCCATAGAGTCGGCTCACGGTCATTCTCCCTGTGGCTGGCAACTGCCACCCGGGGGAAGACGGGCGGTGCTGTATCGAACATATGTTCTCCGGAGATCGAACGCAAGTTCGGGTTGCTAGGGTGGACCCGTCAACGTGTCGGAGGGGGTCGCCATGCGCGCCATCGTCGTTCCCGCTTTCGGCGGATCGTCCGTGCTCGACTACGCCGAGGTTCCCGATCCGGTGCCCGGCCCCGGCGAGGTGCTGGTCGACGTGGCGGCGGCCGGGGTCAACTACATCGACGTCTACCACCGCGAGGGCCGCTATCCGCTGCCGCTCCCGATGGTGCCCGGCTCCGAGGGCGCGGGCACGGTCAGCCAGGTCGGCCCCGGCGTCACCGACGTCGTGGTGGGCGACCGGGTGGGCTGGGTGAGCGTGCCGGGGGCGTATGCGGAGAAGGCCGTCATCCCGGCCGCGAGTGCGATTCCGCTGCCGGCCGGGGTCAGCCCGGAACAGGCTGCCGCCGTCCTGCTCCAGGGCCTGACCGCGCACTATCTGACCACCTCGACCTACCCGATCAGGCCCGGCGACACGGTGCTCGTGCACGCGGCCGCGGGCGGGATGGGGCTGCTCCTCACCCAGCTGGCCCGGCTGCACGGCGCCCGGGTGTTCGGCACGGTGTCCAGCGAGGCGAAGGAGCGGATGGCCAGGGAGGCGGGCGCGGAGGAGGTCTTCGGCTACGACGACTTCGCCAAACGGGTCCGCGAACTCGCCCCCGAGGGCCTGCCCGTGGTCTACGACGGGGTCGGCGCGACCACCTTCGACGGCTCGCTGGCCTCGGTCCGCCCGCTCGGCATGCTCGTGGTGTACGGCGCGGCCAGCGGCCCGGTCCCCCCGTTCGACCTGCAACGGCTCAACCAGGCCGGGTCCGTCTTCCTCACCCGTCCGTCGCTCGGGCCCTACATCGCGACCCGGGAGGAACTCCTGCGCCGCTCCGCCGACGTGCTCGGCTGGACCGCGTCCGGGCAGCTCGACGTGCACGTGTTCGCCCGGCTGCCGCTGGCCGAGGCCCAGCGCGCCCACGACGACCTGGAAGGCCGTAAAACCGTGGGCAAGCTGCTGCTGATCCCCTAGAAGAGCTGGTTCGGCCAGTCCAGCAGGCGGGCCCCGAGCACGGCCGTCTCCAGGGTGAACCGCTGGGTCGGATCCTCCGGCGAGAAACCGGTCAGCCGGCGCACTCGCTCCAGCCGATAGGTGACCGCCCGCGTGCTGATCCCGAGCCTGCGCGCGGCCGCCGTCTGGTTGCCCTGGGCGGCGAAGACCTGCTCCAGCGTGTCCAGCAGCGGCTCGGGGCCGCCGCGCGCCTCCAGCAGCGGGCTGAGCACGCTGGTGACCAGATCTTCCATGGCCGCCCTGTCCCGCAGCAGGACCGGGAAGACCAGCAGGTCGGCGGCCTTCAGCACGGGCGCCCGCAGCCCCAGCCGGTCGCCCAGGTCGATCGCGTTCCCGGCCTCCCGGTAGGAGGTGACCACCCCGCCGGGCCCCCGATGCGCGCGGCCGACCCCGATCCGCCAGCCCGGTTCGAACCGGGATCGCACGTGATGGGAGAACTCGCCGGTCGCGGCGGCCAGCGTGCCCGGCACGACGCAGACCAGCAGGCCGTCCCGGACCGCGATCAGGATGTTGTGCGACCCGAACCGCGCGATCAGATCCCGCTCGATCGTCCCGGCCACCGAGTCGAGGGCGCCGGCCACCGGACGCGCGACGGCCACCACGTACGACTCCGCCAGCCGCAGCCCGAAATGTTCGGCCCGTTCCGCCAGCCGTTCGGCCCGGCCCTGGAGCAGGTCGTCGACGAACTCCCTGCGGGCCGTGTCCTCCGAGCGCAGGGCCTGCCGCTGGGCGTCCTCGTACCCTTCGATCAGGGCCGACACGACCCGGCGGAGCGCGGGCAGCACCGCGGCGGAGCCCAGCTGCTCGGCCTCGCGCAGCGCCGAATCCACCAGCGTCCGCAGCGGCACGCCCTGCTCGGCGGCCTTCGTCCCGGCCGCGCGGTACTCCGCCAGCATCGCCCGGTCCGGCATCCGGCCGGCCGTCTCGCCGAGCAACCCGCCCATCGGACACCCCTGATCAGACCCCGACATCACGCCGGTCGAAGGCGAGCGCCGCCGTCAGCAGCAGCACCGCCGTCGCTCCCGCCAGCACAAGGTAGTCCCCAACGGGGAAGCCCCGGTAAAGCGGCCTGCCATCGAGGTAGTAGTAGTACGGCACGATCCACTTGAGCCAGGCGATCGCGGGCACGCTCTGGCCGAGCGTGACGACCGCGTAGCCGCCGACCGCCCACACCCCGGCCACGCCCGAGGCCAGGGCCCGCCGCCCGGTGGCCGCCCCGACGGTGAGGGTCAGGGCGCAGAAGAACAGGCCGAGCAGGAACACGCCGGTGTGCCCGGCCAGGAGCCGGTCCGCGGGCACCCCGATTCCGGCGTTCGCGGCCGCCGCCCAGGTGACCAGGAAGCTCACTGCGGCCACCGCCAGCAGGCCGAGCACGGCCGCCGCGAATCGCTGGAGCACCAGGCTGGTCCGGGGGATCGGGAGGGTGACGGTCAGCTCCAGCACGCCGGACTCCTCCGGCGCCGCGATGGCCCGGTTGCCGAGCGTGCAGGCGCAGGCGATGAACAGCATCGGGATGAACAGCTGGTAGACGACCGACTGCAGGTAGCCGGGGCCGGAGGTGATGTCGGCCATGCCGCCCATCAGGTCCTTGAGCGCGCCGGGGAACTTGGCGAGGGCGGCCGGGCCGTACACCTCGGGGTTGGCGCTGATGCTGGTGTAGATCGAGACGTACAGCGACAGGAAGGCGCTGATGCCGATGGTCCAGCCGATCAGGGTCCGGCGGTAGTCACGCAGACTCTGCGCGATCAGCGGGGACATTCGGCTCCTCCTCGTTGCTGTAGTAGGTCAGGAAGATCTCTTCCAGGTCGGGTTCCGCGCTGACCAGGTGCACCACGGTGAACTTCGCGGCGGCTTTGATCAGCGCGTCGGGGCGGCCGTCGATCGTGCAGGTCACGCTGGCCCCGGCGACCCGCAGATCGCGTACGCCAGGGAGTCCCTCGAACGCCTCCGGCGGCACCGGCGCGTCGAAGTGCAGCTCGATCCGGCGGACCGCCTTCTCCCGCAGCGCGGCCACCTCCTCGACCGCCACCAGCCGCCCGGACCTGACGATGCCCACCCGGTCCGAGACGTGCTCCACCTCGGCCAGCACGTGCGAGGACATCAGCACGGTACGGCCGTCGGCGCGCACCTCCCGGACCATGGCCAGGAACTCCTGCTGGACGAGCGGGTCCAGGCCGCTGGTCGGCTCGTCCAGGATCAGGAACTCGGGCTGGTGCATGAACGCCTGGATCAGCCCGACCTTCTGCTTGTTGCCCTTGGAGAGTTTGCCCATCGGCACCGACAGGTCGGCCTCCAGGCGTTCGGCCAGCTCGTCGATCCTGGCCTGGGGGACGCCGCCGCGCGCGTCGCCGAGAAATCGCAGGTACTGGCTGGCGCGATCCCGTCCCTCCAGGGAGAGTTCACCGGGAAGGTAGCCGACTCTCGCCCGCACCTGCGCGTCCTTCGGGTCCGCCCCGAGCACCGTGACCCGGCCTCGGGTCGGGCGGATGACGTCGAGAATCAGTCTGATCGTCGTGGTCTTTCCTGATCCGTTCGGGCCGAGGTAGCCGAACACCTCGCCCGGCTGGATGGCGAGGTCCAGGTCTTCCAGGCCCCTTCGCCTGCCGTAGAACTTGGTCAGCCCTTCGGCTTCCACTACTGCTGTCATGACGTTCATGGTGGGCTGCCGGACAAGCCGCCGGTAGGGCGCGAGTCCGACAGTTGCCCGCCGCTTGCTTTCGCAGTTCCGGCAACATGTCTATGTTTTGATATGGAGGATCATTTGGACATCACTGCGTTTGTGCTGGGTGGGGGCGGGGTGCTCGGCGCCCACGAGGTGGGCATGCTCCGCGCCCTCGCGGAAGCCGGCATCACCCCCGACCTGGTCGTCGGCACCTCGGTCGGCGCCCTCAACGGCGTCCTGCTCGCCGCCTCCCCCGACACCGCCGTCGACCGCCTGTCCGAACTGTGGGGATCCTCCATTGTCCGTACGGCTTTCGCCGGCTCGTGGGTCACCCGGCTGTCCACTCTCGCCAGAACCGGCACCCACCTGCACCCGATCGAACCCCTGCGCGACCTGATCGGCGCGGCCATCCCTGAGACGTTCGAGGAACTCCAGATCCCGTTCCAGTGCGTCGCCGCCTCCATCGAAGGCGCCTCCGCCCGCTGGTTCTCGGCCGGCCCCCTCGCCGACGCCGTCCTCGCCTCCTGCGCCGTCCCCGGCCTCCTTCCGCCGGTCCGAATCGGCGACGAGCATTACCTGGACGGCGGTCTCGTGCACAGCATCCCCGTCGGCCGGGCCGTCCAGCTCGGGGCCCGCCGCATCTTCGTCCTGCACGTCGGCCGCATCGAACGCCCGCTGACCCCGCCCAGCAAACCCTGGGAAGTCGGCCTGGTGGCCTTCGAAATCGCCCGCCGCCACCGTTTCACCGAGGAAATGGCCTCGCTCCCCGCCGACGTCGAAGTGCACGTCATGCCGGCGGGCTTCAACGGCAGACCCGGCCTGTCCGACCTCCGCTACCGCGACTCCTCCAAAATCAGCGACCACATCGCCCGCGCGTACTACGCCTCGTCGGACTACCTGTCCGCCCTGACCGCTCCCACTTCGCCATGAGCACGCGAGGCGAGCCTTCGCGTGAATCTGTTCGTCCCTCGGCCGCGCGTTTCCCGGCAATACCTGAAGTTCGTTCTCCGGTCGCGTCGTTACCGGCGCGGGCGGGAGTTAGGAGCCGGCCATGGTGCCGCCCCGGATTATCCGGCGCCTGATCTTCGCGCCGCTCGTGATCGCGCTGACGCTGGCCGTCATCGTCACGCTGCCGATCTGGCTGCTCGTGGCCTTCCTGGCTTCGCTCCGGCTGCCGCCGCCGCAACGGCGGGGGATGCGATTACTCGCGTTCGCGGTCATCTGGCTGGCTCTGGAATCGGCGGCGCTGATCGCCTGCCTCGGGCTGTGGATCGCGAGTGGCTTCGGCGGCCGGATCCACGTCGAGGCCAACCAGGAACGCCACTACTCGCTGATCCGCTGGTTCCTCTCCCGCGTCTACGCCGCCGCCGTCCGGATCTTCCGCCTCTCCGTCGACATCGACGAACCCGAATTCACCCCCGAGGAAGCCTCCCGCCGCCTCACCCGCCCCGTGATCGTCCTGTCCCGCCACGCGGGCCCCGGCGACTCGTTCCTCCTCGTTTACCACCTCCTGGCCCGGTACCACAGACGCCCCCGCATCGTCATGAAAGCCGCCCTGCAATTCGACCCGTCACTCGACGTGGTCATCAACCGCTTACCCAACGCCTTCGTCCCGCGAAAGGTCGCGGAAAGCGGAATCATCACCGAAATCGAACGCCTGGCCGCCGGAATGAACGCCGTCGACGCCCTGGTCATCTTCCCGGAGGGCGGCAATTTCACCCCGCTCCGCCGCCGCCGCGCCATCGGCCGCCTCCGTGAGAAGGGCCTCCGCGAAGAAGCCGCCCGCGCCGAATCCCTCGACCACCTCCTTCCGCCCCGCCCCAACGGCGCCATCGCCGCGATCGAGTCCTGCCCGGCCGCCGACGTCATCTTCGTCGCCCACACCGGCTTGGACGACCTCATCACCATCGGCGACGTCTGGCGCAAACTTCCAGCCCGCGCCCGAATCCGCGCCAAGTGGTGGCGTTTCCCCGCCGACCAGGTCCCCCGCACCCGCGAATCCCAGATCACCTGGCTCTTCGACCAGTGGACCCAAATCGACAACTGGATCACCGAGAACCGCCCGTCTCAGCTGACGGTCACGGAATAACTCTGGAGTGGCCCACACCGCTCGCTCAGCACCGTGTTCCGCCTCGGCGCATCCCGTGAGGGAACACGCGTTCGAGTCCCACCCGGCCCAGCTACTAATTTTGGCATTGTTAGCAGCTAATTAGCTGCTAACAGGACACCAATTAGCAGGTGATCATGAAGCATGTCCGGGGCCATGCTCACCTACGCCCTTCCCGATGAGGTGCTTCGTGGCGTCGAGGCGGTGAGCCGGCACACCAGCGGCCAGATCGGCGCGCCGAACCTGGTCACCGACGAGAACACCAAAGACCGCTACATTGTGCGATCACTCATCGAGGAAGCCATCACTTGGAAGGCGCATCCACGACGCATCGGGTCGCGAAGGACATGTTGCGAACCGGCAGGCCGCCGCGCGACCACGACGAACGAATGATCGTCAACAACTTTCTCGCGATGCGGCGGATAGGCGAGATCCGGCACGAACGCATGACTCCTGAGCTGATCTGTGACATCCACCGACTGGTCACCGACGGCACCCTTGATACGGCGGAGACGGCAGGTCGTATCCAACTCCCCGGCGAACAGAGGGTGGTCGTCGTCGACCACCTCGGCGAGGTGCTACACGAGCCGCCGGCCGCCGTGGAACTTCCGAGGCGGCTGGAGCGCCTCTGTGAATTCGCCAATGCGACAACAGATGGCGCATACGTGCCGCCGGTGGTCCGCGCGATCGTGATTCACTTCATGCTGGCGTACGACCACCCGTTCGCGGATGGGAATGGGAGAACAGCCCGAGCTCTCTTCTATTGGTCGATGCTCAACCAGGAGTACTGGCTTACCGAGTTCGTATCCATCTCCCGGCTGCTCAAGAAGGCGCCATCGAAATACGCCCGCAGTTTCCTGCACAGCGAGCACGACGAAGGCGACCTGACCTATTTCATTATTTATCAGCTTGAGATCCTTCAGCGAGCGATCAAGGACCTGATCGCTTATCTCGACCGGAAGTCCGCCGAGACGAAGCGCTTCCAGGAAGCGCTTGCCGGACGCGCGAGCGACTTCAGCCATCGTCAAGTAGCCGTTCTCCAGCGTGCGATCGCGCATCCACCGACCCATTTCACGGTGCAGTCTCACGCGACCAGCCACAAGGTGGCCATCCAAACAGCCAGGAACGACCTGCGCGACCTGGAGGGCCGCGGGCTACTGGTCCGTATCGCTCAGGGACGCGGCTACGCATGGACTGCCCCGGCCAACCTTGCCGATCTTCTTTCAGGTTAACGATCTTCGAAGTCGGACGCTTACGCACGTCTTACCCCCCGCCGAATTGAATCGGCTCTGAATGGGAGGGTGAGTGATGACTGATCCTGAGTTCAAGCCGGCCGAGGAGCTGGCGTACGAGCCGGTCCGGCGGCCGAAGAGGCGCGCTCTGGTGGCGGGGGTGGCGACGGCGTTATTGGTCGTCGGCGGAGTGGGAGTGGCTGCGGCCGCTTCTTCCCCCACACCGAGCGGAAGCGAGTCACCGACGGCGGTTCCGTCGGGGGAACCGAGTCCTGGCCTGCCGCCCGGAAAGCCGGGGCCTGGGCACAAGGGCGGCTGGGGGCCGCTACGAGGCGGCATGTTCGGGGCACTGCACGGGGAATTCGTAGTGCCGAAGGAGGGCGGCGGATACGAAACCGTCTCCATGCAGAGCGGAAAAGTGACGGCGGTCGATCAATCGTCGGTCACCGTCCGCAGCGAGGACGGATTCTCGCGGACTTACTCGATCGCGGACACGACTCGGGTCGACGGCGGGCGCGAGGGCATCGGCTCGGTGAAGGTCGATGACGACGTGACCGTGCTCGCGACCGTGGCGGACGGCAAGGCGACCGCGACCATGCTGATCAACGCCACCCGACCGGCCCGGCCGGGCTGGTTCGACCAGCGCGGCGGCAACCGCGAGTGGAAAATCGGGCCCGAAGAGCTCCAGCGAGGAGACCGATTCCCACGCCGAATCCCCATGAATCCCGACGAGCTGAAGCCCATCCCGTCACCGCCCGACTCCCCCATCCCGGAATCGGCCACCCCGACACCAACAGCCTGACAGACACGTAAGCCGGACCAGCCGCCGCCCTCGAATTCACGCGGCCGCCCCCGCCGGACGACCGGAGTCGGTCAGCTGTTGGTGAGGATGGAGAGGCGGTGGCGGTATTCGGCCTCGTCTATTTCGCCGGCGGCGTAGCGGCGGCGGAGGATTTCTTTGGGGTCGTCGGTGCGAAAGGAATGGCGGGGGCGGCGGGAGAGGACGACGACTGTGACGACGCCGGTGACGACGGCGAGGAGGAACAGGAGGGAGGCCGTCAGGAGAAGGGCGGTTGATGTCATCGTGCGCCTCCTGGGGGGATCGGCGGGAGCTGCGGGGGTGGGCCGTTCTCGATCAGGGTGCGGAGTGCGTCGGTATTCACATGCTGGTCAATGAGGTCGCCCAGTGCGTCGAGGCGGGCGGTTCGGAGTCCGGCGAAGGAAATGCCGGGGGCGGGGGTGAAAGGGCGTCCTGCGGTTGTCGCGATTTCGGTGAGGAAGGCCTGGCGGAAGGCGTCGTTTTCGAGGGCGCCGTGCCAGGTCGTGCCCCACACTGAGCCGGCTCGGCAGCCGTCGAGGAATGGCTGGGATGGGGCGGCGGGGTCCACGGTCACGGCGCCATGGTGAATCTCATAGGCGGCCACGCGGTGACCGTACGCCGTGCCGACGGGTCTGGCGAGGGTTTTTCCCGCGGCGAAGCGGACAGTGGCGGGGAGGAGTCCGAGGCCGGTTGTCCGGCCTTTCTTGGATTCGACGTCGTCGTGGATCGTGTGGGCGAGCATTTGGTAGCCGCCGCAGATGCCGAGAACAGGGCGGCCTGCGGCGGCTCGGGCCTGTACGGCTTGCGCGATGCCCGTCTCCCGTACCCACGCCAGGTCGGAAACCGTCGCCCGGGAGCCGGGCAGGATGACCAGGTCTGCGTCCTCCAGTTCATCCGCCGACCGGACGAACCGCACGACGACGCCCGGTTCACTGGCGAGCGCGTCGATGTCGGTGAAGTTGGAGATCCGGGGCAGCCGGACCACGGCGACCCGCAGGGAGTGCGGCCGGTAGACCTGCGAGGGCCGGTTGTCGAGGGCCAGCGAGTCCTCGGCGTCGAGCCAGAGACCGTCAAGCCACGGCAGCACGCCGTAGGTCTCCCGGCCGGTCAGGTCATAGAGCATGTCGAGGCCGGGGGCGAGGAGTTCGGGCGCGCCCCGGAACTTGTTGATCACAAATCCGGCGATCAGGGACTGGTCGGCGGCGTCCAGCAGGGCGACCGTCCCGTACAGCGAGGCAAAGACACCACCACGGTCGATATCGCCGACGACGATCACGGGGAGCCGGGCGGCCTGGGCGAGGCCCATGTTGGCGATGTCGCCGGCCCGCAGGTTGATCTCGGCGGGGCTTCCGGCGCCTTCGCAGATCACCACGTCGTACTCGGCGCGGAGCCGGGTCAGCGACTCCACGGCCACCTCACGCAGGCGGGCTTTGTACGCGCCGTACTCCATCGCGTCGACGTCGGCGATCGCCCGGCCGAGCACGACGACCTGGCTCCGGCGATCACTGCCCGGTTTGAGGAGGATCGGGTTCATATCAGCGGTCGGCTCAATGCCGCAGGCGGCCGCCTGGGTCGCCTGGGCGCGGCCGATCTCCGCGCCGTCCGCGGTGACGAAGGAGTTCAGGGACATGTTCTGCGCCTTGAAGGGCGCCACCCGCACGCCCTGCCGGGCCAGCCAGCGGCAGATACCCGCCGTCACCACACTCTTCCCGGCATCCGAGGTG
The DNA here is from genome assembly GCF_009687845.1 of Acrocarpospora corrugata. Lineage (GTDB taxonomy): Bacteria > Actinomycetota > Actinomycetes > Streptosporangiales > Streptosporangiaceae > Acrocarpospora > Acrocarpospora corrugata. The sequence continues at coordinate 163,468 of NZ_BLAD01000041.1, read as the reverse complement.
GTCCCCGCGACCAGCAGCGCGCCCTTCATCGGCCCGCCCGGAAATGGCGGACCAGGATCGCCAGCCCGGCGGCGGTCCACGAGACGGCTCTGGCCAGGCGCACAGAACGGCGGATGTCGGGAAGCGCGGGGGGCGGGCCGTCGCCCAGTTCGGGCCGGCGTTCGACGCGTCCCGCGTAGTTGTTGACGCCGCCGAGGCGTACCCCGAGCGCGCCGGCGAAGGCGGCCTCGCACTGGCCGGAGTTGGGGCTGGGGTGGCGATCGCCGTACCGGGCCAGGACGGTGATCGTCGTGTACGGCGAGCCGCCGACGACGGGGGCGAGCGCGGCGGTGAGCAGCGCGGTCACGCGGGCGGGCAGGTAGTTGGCGAGGTCGTCAAGGCGGGCCGAGGCCCAGCCGAAGCGCGCATAGCGTGGGGAACGGTGGCCGACCATGGCGTCCAGCGTGTTGACGGCCCGGTAGGCGAGCAGCCCGGGAACACCGGCGACCGCACCCCAGAAAAGCGGCGCCACGACGGCGTCGGAGGTGTTTTCCGCGATGGATTCGACGGTCGCGCGGGCGAGTTCCGGCGATTGCAGTTCGGAAGGGTCACGTCCGCATAGATGGGGTAATCGTCTCCTTGCGGCGGTGATGTCGTCTCGTTCGAGCGCGTTGGCCATGTGCGTACCTTCACGGGCCAGCGTGGTTCCCCCGAGGACCGCCCAGGTGGCGGCAGCCGTCACCGCCGCACTAACCAGCGGCCGGCCCCGGCTCGCGCGCTCCGCGAGCACGCCGATCCCCGCCACGACCCCGGCACACACCCCGGCGAACAGCACCCCCCGCAACCGCGAATCCCGATATATCCGTCTCTCCAGGGCTGCCGCTCTCGACCCGAACACCGCGACCGGATGCCCCTTCCGAGGATCTCCGACCATGGCGTCCACCCCGACCCCGACCGCCATCCCCACCGCGACCGCCCCTGACCTGATCACTCCGGCATTCTCCCCCATCCCCGCACAATCAGCTCAGACGGGGTAGAGCACTAGACCAAGTGGTCGCGCAGGACATCCTCATGAGCGTCGAGCCAGGCGCTGGCGCGTCTGATGCGCTGGCCCGCGCCGTTGGCCCACAGTTGCGCCCAGGAACCGCCGTGCGACTCCGCTTTCCTGCGCATCGCCAGGTACGAGCGATCGAACCGGAGCCGGGCGGTCGGCAGCAGGTTCCTGCGGTCGCGGGGCGTCAAGCCGTACGCGTCGGAGAAGAGGCGGAGGCGATGACCGATGTCGAGCCCGCGCTGGCGGGGGTCGCGGTCCAGCGGGTCGGCGATCGGAGCCCAGTGGCGGAGGGTGGTGACGACCTCGAACAGGCGGGTGGTCGGGCGGGCCAGATCGAAGTCGATCAGCGCGTGCGGCCGACCGGCGCGGAAGATGACGTTCTCCGGAGTGACGTCGCAGTGGCCGATGATCTCGGGGGCGTCGTCGGGGGTCGAGCCCTGCTCCCAGCGGGCGTCCGCGGGCGGGACGAACGTGGCGACCGCGTCGTGGTAGCGGCGCAGCAGGCGGGCGAGCGTGGCGAGGGTCTCGTCGGTCACCGCGTATCCGGGGAGGGGGCGGACGGCGGCGGTGCCGTCGATGTAGGTGAGGATCTCGCGGCCGGAGCCGTCGACGCCGAGCACGCGCGGAGCGCCGTCGAATCCGACGGATTCCAGGTGGCGGAGGAGGGCGTGCACAGCCGGAGTGGACGGTTTGAGCGGACGGCGCACGGTAAGGCCCACCCGGACCACACCTTCGGTGACCTCGCCACCGGTCAGGGGTATCTCAGCCTCGGCCCGTCGCTTCGTCGAGACGAACATGCCGCCTCAGCGTAGTGGCCCCGCCCTTCTCCTGAACGGGATTCGGAAACATCCGGGGCGATCAGATCGACCGCTGATACGACCCGAAGGCCCGAGTCGCCATATATCCGAGGAACAGGGCGACAACCGTGAGGTAGCCGAGATTCGCCCAGATCGTGCCCCAGTCGGGAGCCGCCGACAGCGCCTCGCGGGACGCCACGACCGCCCAGTCGACCGGGTTGAACCGGGACACGTTCCGGATCCAGTCCGGCGCCGCGCCCTGCGCCATCAGCGCCGACGACAGGAACGACAGCGGCAGCGCGATCATGATCGACAGGCCGATGAGGGCCTCTCTGCTCCGCAGCACCAGCGCGTACGCGTTGGAGATCGAGCAGAACGCCCCCGTCAGCAGAATCGTCGCGGCGAACGAGACCAGGATCCCGGGGAGCGTGTAGCTCGCGCCCAGCGGCCACCCGACCAGGAAGATGATCATCGTCTGGACCACGGTGACGATCGAGTTGTACGCCAGCGACGAAAGGATCAGCGCCCCACGCTTCAACGGCGTGGTGAGCATGCGATCCATCGTGCCCTGATCGATCATCTCGATGAACGTCATCCCGCTCCAGCTCGCGCCGAAGAGCACGTTCATCACGAGGATCCCGGGAATCAGGAAGTCGATGTAACTGGTCGCGCCGAACCCGGGCAGTTCCGCGACCCGCTTGAACAGTTCGCCGAACAGCAGCAGCCAGATCATCGGCTGGACCAGCGAGATCGCGACGAAGAACGGCTGCCGTAGCAACGTCCGGACGGACTGCAGGGTGAGGTAGCGGGCGTGCGTCGCCAGCGACCAACGGACCGGAGTCACACTGATCGTCGTCATGCCGCCACCCCTTCCGCGTCGGCGAACGAGCGTCCGGCATAGCGGAGGTAGACGTCGTCCAGGGATGGGCGGGCGACCGCGACGGACGACACGGCGATACCGGCTGAATCCAGGGCGGCCAGGACGGCGGGGACGGCGGTGGCGCCGTCGGAGACCCTGGCGCGGAGCGAGCGGCCGGACTGGGTGACCTCGGTGGCGATCCTGGCCAGGAGGGGATGGGCCTGGGCGATCGCGGCGGTGTCGGCGAGGTCGATGGTGATCGCGTCGCCGTGGAGCTCGTTCTTGAGGTCGTCGGGGGTGCCGGTGGCGACGACCTTGCCGCGGTCGACGATGGCCAGGCGGGAGGCGAGTTTGTCGGCTTCCTCCAGGTAGTGGGTGGTGAGCAGGACGGTGATCTGGTCCTCGGCGGCGAGGCGGGTGAGTTCGGTCCGCATTTCGGCGCGGGATTCCGGGTCGAGGCCGGTGGTGGGCTCGTCCAGGAAGAGCACGCGGGGGTGGTGGATCAGGCCCATGGCGACGTCGAGTTTGCGCTGCATTCCGCCGGAGTAGGTGCGGCTGGGGCGGTCGGCGGCGTCGGTGAGGCCGAATCGGGTGAGCAGGTGGTCGGTCCTGGATTTGAGGGCGGCGCGGCGGAGGCCGTACAGAGCGCCCTGAAGGTGGAGGTTCTCACGACCGGTGGCGGCGGGATCGACACTGGTCTTCTGCGGAACACACCCAATAACCTGCCGCACCTTTTCCGGAAATTTCGTGACATCGAGGTTGGCGACGTGGGCGGTGCCGCTGGTCGCGATCGAGAGTGTGGTCAGGACTTTGACGGTGGTGGACTTGCCCGCGCCGTTGGGGCCGAGCAGTCCGAAGACCGTGCCCGGTTCGACGTCGAGACTCAGCCCGTCCAGGGCACGGACCTTGCCGTACTCCTTGACCAGGGCTACTGCGTTGATCATTTACGTGACCTTTCCGGCCACGCGCGTACCATGTCTTCTGATGCGTTGACTGGTCGCCCGCGGGTGGCCTGTTGGCTATTCGCCCCGGTGCCGTGCTGCAACACGCCGCCGGGGCCTTCTTCACTGCTGGTGGAACGTCACTGCTGGTGGAACGTCACTGCTGGTGGAAATCCCGCCACATCGCCAGTCCCTCGATCGTCTCCTCACGGATCTCCTGCACCAGCGACGAGACGAATTCCAGTTCGGTACGGCGAAGCGCGATTCGGTACTCCCATTCGATGTACAACAACCGGGGCAACTTGCTCATGGACGAGTGCCCCCGCAGCCCTTCGGCCGCGGCCAGTTCCTGCTCAAGCCTGGACACGCGCTCCTCAAGCAGCCGTACCGCCTCATCTGGCTTCAGACAGGCCAGCAGCGACAGCGCGGCCTCGAACTGGGTGAACTCCCGGGTGGGCACCGCGACCAGCTCACTCAGCCAGTCGAGCAACTCGACCGTGCCCGGCTCGGCGATCGCGTACACAGTGCGCTCCGGACGGCGTCCGTCCCGCTGGACCTCCTGGGCCGTGACCAGGCCCCGGCGCTCCAGCGACTGCACGACCGAGTAGAGCGAACCGTAGTTGAGCTTGATGCTGTCCTCTTTGCGACGCTCCCTGAGGGTTGTCGCCATCTCGTACGGATGCATCGGCCGCTCGTAGAGCAGGGCGAGCACCGCGAGCGCGAGCGGATTGCTGCGTTGCCGGGTCGCCATGGCCGATCCCTCCTTACTCGGACTCGCGTACTCGGAATCGAGTATTTTCGAGATACATCGCGAGTGTCAAGAGCCCTCGGCGGAATCGTCCCCTTCATCGAACCCCGAATGGGAACATGTCCGGCATGCCGGTCTTAGCTCCCAAGGCACGGCATCATTGTCAGTTGTCAGACATATCCGACGGGCACTCCCCCATCGCCTGGAGCCACCATGTCGCAGTACCCGCAGGGCCCGCAGCAGTACGGCCCGCCCGGCTACTACTACCCGCCACAGCCGCCGCCCAGGAAGAGCAGCGCGCCGCTGATCCTGCTGGTCATCGCGATCTTCGTCGTGGTGGTGGGCGTCAGTGCCGGCGTGCTGGTGGCGATCGGCCGGACGGCGGGCGACACACCGGTGGCTGCGGCAACGAAAACGGGCACTCCGACCAAGACCGTGGACACCACAGCCGAGCCCGAGGAGACGGAGGCTCCGCGCGGAGGCACGCAGCGGCTGGGCCGGACGATCGAACTCCACGGCATCCAGGACACGACGGTGGTCCGGGTGATGGCGACTCGCGTGATCGCGGGAGCTCGGCCTGCTAATCAGTACATAACTCCCAAGTCTGGGTATCAGTACATCGCTGTCGAACTGCTGTTGAAGAACGTGGGCGAGGATCTCTACAACGACGCCCCGACGAACAGCGGCAAACTGATCGACGCGGATGGCCAGCAGTACAGCGCCACCTATGCCGAAGTTCACGACGGTGTCGCCCTCAACGGCCTGGTCACAATTTCCAGCGGCGACAGCCGCAAGGGCGTGCTCGTGTTCGAGGTCCCCCGGCGTACGAAACTGACGCGGTTCCAGTTCGTCCTGAACAGCGGCTACGGCAAGGACCAGGGCGTATGGTCCATCCCGGGCTGACCGGGTTCAGATACTCAGATTCGATCGCCGGGAGAGAGCCGCGCATGCTCGGCCAGCGCGAGTTCGACATACTGCCGGACCGTCGCCGGCGTCTTCCACCCGCCGACCCGCATCAGGTTCAGCGGATCCCCGCCCTCCCGGAGATACCCACTCGCCATCGTGTGCCGGAACCGATGCGGGAACACGCCCGGAATCCCCGCTTCCTCGCCACGCCGATGCAGCATCTGCTGAATCCCCGCAGCCGTCAGCCGCCGATCCCCGCCATGCGCGGTCACTCCCCGCTCCGGCAGCCACAACCACGGCGAAGACGCATGCTTCAGCCGGGTACGGGCCCGCAGATACCGATCCACCGCCGCCGCCGACTTACGCCCAAGCGGCGCCAGATACCCCTCCCCACCCGGAAGCGTGATCCGCAACACATGCCGGGCAAGCCACACATCGTTCGCGTCCGGATCGGTCGCGCTGTACCGCAGCCCCGCCAGCGCGGACACCCGCATCCCGTTGTCCATCAGAATCCGCATGATCGCCGTATCCCGCCGATCGATCCACGAATCCCCCGCGCAAACCGCCAGCAGCCTGGCCAACTCCTCCTCGCTGAGCGGCCGAACCGGCTTCCGATCCACCTTCGGCGGCTCGACCTCCGCCAGCGGCGTGCCCCCCGCCCGCTCCCCCTCCGCGACCAGCCAGCCGAAGAAGACCCGCAGGTTCCGAAAATGCTTGTGCGCGTTCCCCGGCGAGGACACTTCCAACGTATGGGCGAGAAAGGCGCGTATGTCATCCGCCCCGACCCCGTCCACGTCCGCCCGCATCCCCTCATCGATCAGAAACGCCGACAGCCCCCGTACGCTGTCCAGGTAGCTGCGGATCGTCCCCGGCGACTTGTGCCCTGCCTGCAGCGACAGCTCCCACGAAGGAAGCAGCTCGGCAAGCGTCGGAGACACGGGCATCTGTCTTCGGGGGCGGACCATCGCTCCTCCAAAAATCCGACGCTGTTCCAGCACAGCCCAGCTATGCTAGCTTCGCACAAGACCGGCAAATAAGCTGGTCAACGCAGCAGCGGAAGCGCCCATAGCTCAGCCGGATAGAGCATCGGACTTCTAATCCGACGGTCGGGGGTTCGAATCCCTCTGGGCGCGCTTCCACGATCAGGCCAATCCCTCTTCTCACCTGGGGTAACGCCCGTTCTTCCCCTGCCGGGATGTGCCATCGGAGGCACCCGGACTTGGACCACCTCTGCCTGCGCGGCCCAAGCCCGGACCCTCGCCGACCTATACCGCTCCGCCGTGCAACTGGCCGCGCCCACGATCGACCCGGACTCCCGCGCCGCGTCACCAGGCCGTCTCGCCCGGCCGCGCCTGTAGCCCGGCGAGACACCGCAGCTGGGTCCGCTGTCGCCTCCCAGCGAGACGTACTGGCGGTGCTTGGATACCGCGAGCCCAAACGCGGATTGCCTAGCCGAAAAGCGGGATTGGGACTCTCCACATTAAAGCGGATTCCGTAGTCATCTGATTACTCGACCGCGTTTCCATTTACCGTAGTGAGCGATCGGGAAAAGGTCTCGCCACCTGGTAAGACACCAAGGGCCACGGGCGTGGCCAAGTCCGAGGTGAATGCGGAATCCACTATTCCCTAGATAGTCCTATTTGACCTTTTGGGTCATGCGTGACGTAGATCACAATTATTCTCACTGTATTCAGGGTTGGAACTCTGCTCAAATTGCTCTGCCGCCACACAAGTAACCCAAGGCGCCAATAACTCGACGATGGGTGCCTCGTTGAGTTTGGTTCGTTGCTCCTTGAGTGCGTTTCCGCTGGCTCACACAGCGCGAGAGGAACGATGTGGCAATTCGTAATTCAACCACGGGGCGATTGGTCTGCGCGTCAGCAGCCACGATCTTGGGGGTGCTGATCTCGGGAGCCTCCGTGGCTCACGCGGACCCGGGTGTCGTGCCCGGATTATCAGCATCACCGCTGCCGTCTCCCGGCCTGACCGAGGAGCCCGAGCATCCGGATGCCCCCTACTGCGATCCCCGCTATGTGTATCGGGCGAAGAACCCGACGAACGCCCACCAGGGGGTCGGCGTAGGCCAGGCGAGCTACAACGGGACATCGAAGACGATCAAGTCGATCTTCTCGTCCAAGCAGTCGGGACCGTCGGCCTGACCACTCAGGCTTCGGTTACCGTCCAGGCCGGCGTGATCCTCGCCGGGGCGGAGGCTACGGCGGGGGTCAACCTGTCGGCCAGCCTGAGCGTCGAAATCGGTAATACGATCGAGGTTCCGACGCCGCCCAAAAAGACCGCCAACGCGTCATACGGCGTGTGGCGCAAGAAGACCTCGGGGAATTACGTCCAGATCTTCAGCAACTGTTCGGAGAAGGTCCGCAGTTCGGTGACGGCCTGGGCGCCATGGAAGATTGGCTGGAGAACGTGGGAGAGCTAGCCGTCGAGTAGTCGTTCATCTGGTACGGCGGTCGAGCGCGGATAGCTTTTCCGCTTCGGCCGTCGTACCTTCAGGAGGCTGGCGCGCGCTGGTCTCGTCGATTTGCGTTCGCCAGTGCGGTGTCCTATAAACCTTCGCCGGGTGGAGGGCTCACCGACCTCGACGATCGCAGTTCTCAAGCCGGTGAACGTTTATTGGACACCGTCCTAGAGCAAGGGGTGGTCGGTTGTGCGAGGCACCATGCTTACCTGTGGACTCGTTCTCGGGATGGTAGCCGCGTGTTCTCCTGAAGAAAGTGGGGGTTCCACGGCAACGACGACAGAACCGGAGGTCGTCGTCGTACGGGTATCGGCTCCGCCGGAGGGTGAGCCGGGATTACGGGTGCTCGCTACGAGTGGCCCGACCGAGGGAAGCGCGCCCGCCGGGGGAATCGACGTCAAGCCTGGCTCGCTCTTCGTGTCGCTGGACTGCGTCGGCGGGGCGACGCTCACGCTGAAACTGCCTCCCGTGACGGAGCTGGCCATTCCCTGCGCGGCCGACAAGGTGACCTCCACCTTCAACGAGGTCGTGCTCAAGAACGCGCGAGTGATCTCGCTGCGGGTGGAGGCTCCAGCCGAGGTCACTTGGGCGTTCAAGGTACAGCAGTGAGCCAGGCGTACCGAAGCCGTCAGAGCGTCGCAGGCTCGAATCCGAGGTCGCCTGAGTGATGGCGGCGGCACAGGACGCGGTAGTGAACTACAGCGTCGTCGGTGTCGGCGATCATGACCTGTTGACTCGCGCAGGCCATGGCGCTGCGGCGCGATGGCCTGCGACGGTCGGGGGTCCGAATCCGGTCCAGCCCTTCGGCCGTGGCCTTATCCACGCCCGGCAGGCTCACCTGCCCACTGGTGTGCGGATACTTAGCGCCCCGGGCTAGAGTGCAGTTATGAGCGCTCAGCCGATCCACGGGGATCCCGAGGACCCCCAAGAGATCCTGCGCGGCCTGCCAACTCGGGAGCGGCCGGAGTTCCTTCGCCAGTACCGGGCAGCGGTTGAATCCGCCCGTGACGACCTGGCCAGCTACACAGCTCTGAAGAGGCTGCTGCATCGGTGGAGCCTGACCGTGGTCGCGGTCAACCAGCCCGGCTACTACGAGGCGATCCAGGAAGCCAAGGACGGCGCTGGCGCGACCACGCCTCTTGATGAGGCCATCGCCAGCGAGTTGGCCCGCCGCCGGTGACCTTCCGCCCCCACTTGTCCGAGCGGGCGCTACGCCAACTCGGAGGCTTCCCTTCTGCGGCGCTCACCACCTTGGCCCAGGCGATGGCCGATGTCTGCGAGAACCCTTCGACCCGCTCACCAGCATGGCCACCGACGACCCGCAGGTGCGGCGGGCCGACTTCGGCGACCACGGCTTCGTCACGTACCTGATCCTCGACTCGGTCGAGATCGTCCGCGTCGTCGACATTCTGTGGGCAGGCTGATCCGGCGCGACGCACATACCACTAACACCGCTGGATCGGTCTAAACCCAGCCGCATCGTCATAGCGTGGAGCCATCTGCCCGCGGGCTCCGCCGCCGCCACAGTGACCTCGCGGCCATGTTTCAGAGGTCATCGGGACAGAAGTCCGGGTCCTCTTCGCTGGGCGTGACCGGCGCGTACTGCCGCAGCTCACCGTCCCTCAACATCGACACTCTGAAGAACGCCTCCTCCTGATCCATCACGAAGACCTGCAGCGCGTTCGGGCACCGCCAGGGCATCCGCCCAATGTGATCAAGGACTGCCTTCAGGTCGGCATGGTTGAGCGCACCGGCCCACACATCGCATTCGGGGTACTTCCACCCACCCCAGACCGTGTCCTCGGCAGTGATCTCGCGGAGAAAGCCACAGCCTCGCCCCGGCCTATCCCGCAGTGGAGCTTCCGTACGCAGCCACTCGCTCAACGCCTCCACGTTCGGACGGTCATCCGGATCAATCGACACCATCACGTTGGCGACCCAGCTCATCAGCCCATTGTCCGTCACCTCTAACGGGGCCGCCCTGGATTTTTCCCCCAAGAAAATCCCGGACCGATGTCCCTCGGTCGCGTTTCTGTCGGCTCCGATTGCTATAGATGGTGCCGTCACCCCCCCGACGATCGAGGATGCGCTGATGGCAGTAGTCACCTTTCGCGACGAGACCGCGACGGGCAAGGCGTTGGAGGAGTTCACCCTGCCCGATCTGCCGGAGCGGATCTCCGCCCGGGAGCTGGTACGGCTTCGCGTCCGCGAGGAGGTCGCCCGCTACAACGCCGCCCCCTCCCACCACTTCCGCGGCCTGGTCCGGCCGAACGACGCCGAAGCCGAGCTGAACGGCTACCGGATGCGTACCACCCGCAGGCTCGACTGGGAGAAGCAGGCCGACGCCGCCGAGGCCGCCTTCACCCGCAACGGCTTCCTGCTGCTGATCGGCGACCGGCAGATCGAAAACCTGGACCTGGAGATCGACCTCACCGTCGACCCGGTCGTGTCCTTCGTCAAGCTCGTCCCCCTGGTCGGAGGCTGACATGGGCGTCGTCGACGAACTCCCCGCCGAGCACCGCGCCTGGCTGAACGGCCTGGACCAGGCCAGTCTCGATGTCTTCGCCCAGTTGGACGCGGTCTACGAATATCGCTACGTCTCGCCGCAGCCGACGCTGGCCGACACCCCGATGGGGAAGCTGGCCCAGGATTGGGGCGATGCCGAGTGGCGGGCCATGGGAGTGTGGGCGCAACTGCGCATGCACATCCTCTGGCAGCGGCAGAACGGGCCCGGATACTGCTGGATCCTGATGACAGTGCCAACGGCGGTCGCCCGGCGCAAGCTCGGCTGGACTCCGGCGGAGATCGACCTGCTGTGGCGGACGGCCGCCGTCCCGCCGGGCAACGCGCAGCAGCGCGAGGAGCTGTTCAAGGTGCCGGTCGCCGTGCTCAAGCGGCTGTCCACCGCCGAGCGTGAGCCGTACCTGGAGCACCTCCGCCGGGCTGACACCTACCTGAACGAGCACGAGTGGACGGCGAAATGGTCGGCCAGACGTTTCCTCGACGACGTGCTGAGCGAGCATTCGGGCGGCGACGCCGCGGCCTCTGCGAAGGCTCTCCTCACCACGCACGACGAGTTCGCCGTGCTGCTGGCCGAGGAGTACGCCGTTCGCCTCGGTGCCGCGGACGTGCTGCCCCTGCTGCGGCACTGGACCACGGCCACGTCCGCCAGGCCCTCCGCGAAGTGGCTGAAGCAGGCGGCCGCCTTGGGCACGCCCGATGCCGTCGCCGTGGCCAGAGAGGTGCTCGGCCGGATCCCGGCCCACCGCGAGAAAGTCGAACGGCGTCGCCACGACGACTACGAGTGGACGGTCATCACCTATCTCCACGAACGCACTGCCATGATCCTGCGCGGCATGGTCTGGACCTGTGAGCCGATCGACGAGCCGTGGGTGACCCCGCTGCTGGGCGACGTCGCCGTGGCCACCGGCACCGGGATCGGCGGGGCGGGAGCCAACGCGCGCAGCGAACTGCTGGCCAACGCCGCGATCGGGGTGCTTGCCCGGCGCGGCGGGCTGGAGGTGGTCAGCCAGTTGGCCAGAGTGCAGGCGAAAGTGCGCAAGAAGACCATTCTGGCGGGAGTCACCAGGACGCTGGATGCGGTAGCCGTACAGACCGGGCTGTCTCCGGAGCAGTTGCTGGAGCGCACTGTCCCGACGTTCGGGTTGGGTCCCGACGGCACCCGTACCGAGCATGGCCTGCGGTTGGGCATCGACGGCGTCGTGGACTTCGTCGATCCTGCCGGCAAGATACGCAAGACGATTCCCAAGGCCGTCCGCGAAGAGCACGCGGAGTTGCTGGCGGAGATCAAAGCGACCGCCAAGGAACTGAAGAAGGCGCTGCCCGCCGAACGTTTCCGCATCGAGCGGGCGCTGGCCACCGAACGCCAGTGGCGCTGGCACGAGGTGTGCGAGTTCTACCTCGACCATCCCATCACCGGGCAGTACGGCAGATCCTTGATCTGGGAGGTCCTCCAGGGGCCCTCGGGGCTTCCAGTCCAGGTTGACGGCGTCTGGGAGCTGACCGACCCGGCGGGACACCGGATCCAGCCCCGCCCAGAAACCCCGGTCCACATCTGGCACCCCATCTCCCACACCATGGACGAGGTCCGCACCTGGCGCGACCACCTGATCGAGACAGGTCTGCGCCAGCCGTTCAAGCAGGCTTTCCGCGAGGTCTACCTGCTCACCCCCGCCGAGGAGGAGACACGCGACCACTCGCGCCGCTTCACCGGGCATCTCCTCCGGTACGGCCAGGCCAAAGCCCTGTTGACGGAACGCGGCTGGACCGGCATGTCACTGGGCCACTGGGGCTGGGAGTACGGTTCCGACCAGGCCGACGCCACCAAGGCCCTGCCCGGCGGACGCACCGCACACTGGGATTTTCACCTGGACGAGGGGTCCGCCGAGCGGGACAACGTCGGCACCGTCTCCATCTGCGTCAGCGGGCATCTCCGCTTCACCGACGACCGCGGGGCCACGATCCCACTGGCTCAGCTCGATCCGCTGGCCCTGTCGGAGGCGTTACGTGACGCCGACCTGGCCGTGGGCGTCGCTTCGACCGGGCTGGACCCCGAGGGCACCGGCGAATACTGGCAGTCCTACGGATTCGGCGACTTGCCGGAAACCGCCCAGATCCGTCGGGACGCCCTCACCCGGCTGCTGCCTCGCCTGGCCATCGCCGACCGCTGCACCCTCACCGACCGGTTCCTGCATGTACGGGGTGACCTGCGCACCTACAAGATCCACCTCGGCTCGGGCAACATTCTCATGGAACCCAACGACGCCTACCTGTGCATCGTCTCCCGTGGCAGTGGCGACCAGCTCTTCCTGCCTTTCGAGGAGAACGGCGGCATGCTGTCGATCATCTTGTCGAAGGCGTTCCTGCTGGCCGCCGACACCGCCATCACCGACCCGTCCATCACTCGCCAACTGACCTAGCTGGGGTCGTGCCATTGCCGGACCGCGGCCAAGTGCTCCGGCCGGCCGATCGCCACGAGATCGGAGCGGTAAAGACCGATCGCGCCGGGTTTGTCGAGGTCGGCTCGCGAGCACGGCCGCAGGACGTCGTTCAGCTCGTCCACCAGGAAAACCCAGCGATAGCGGGCGAAGACGACGTCGAGCACTTCGCCCGCATCGCAGCCGCAGTTCGCCTGGAGCTCGGGATGCAGTTCGAACAGCAGCGTCGGCGAGGCGGCCAGAGCCTCGGCCGCGCCTCGCAGCACGAAGCCCTCGTAACCCTCGACATCGATCTTGATGATGTCGGGCGGGCCAAGACCACCACCGGCCAGGTAGGCGTCGATCGACGTCATGGGCCTGGTGACCGCGCCGGCGGGCGTGCCGACGTTCGCCGCCGCGGCCGAATTCTTACCGGACTGCTCGCCCGACAGGTGCACGGGTCAGCTCACCGCACGACTCCCCCACGGCCACCGGCTCCACGGTCACGCGGCCGGTCAGCTCGTTGCGCTCCACGTTGCGTCGCAGGTAGGCGACGTTCTCCGGCACCGGCTCGAAGGCGATCAACCTGCCGCCTTGGGAGAGGTGCCGCGCCGGTGCAGGCGTACACACCGATGTTCGCCCCGACGTCGATGATCGACTGACTGACCGAGGCCAGCCGCTCGAAGACGGAGACCTCGAACTCCTCGTAGTAGCCCCCCAGACCGAAGGCATGATCGTCGCGTCCCATACCGGGCCAGCCAGCACAACCCCCCGGTAGTGCGCCTCGACATCCCGATTCCCGGCGGTGACCCCCAACCGGAACACCACATGATAAAGCCGATTGACCAGGGCGAATCGCCGCACACTGCGGCCTCGCAGCAGCGCGCGAACCACCCGGCTCCTGTTCGCCGCTTTGGCCGCCCGCATCACCCCGATGGCAAGATCCCGTCGTAATCGCCTCATCGATGTGGCCATAGCGTGAATTTTGCGCTAACCGCGGTTCATGCGGGCAAAAATCACTCACGATCCCACGCCCCTCGGGACTTCGGGATACTAGACGGAACATGGATCAAAATTCCGCGGCGAACCGCCTCACCTCCTTCGGCACACAGCTACTCGAAGTACACATCTGGCTCCGCGAGATGCTGGAAGACCTCCGGGACAGCATCGACGCCTACTTCAACGGCAACGGCCTCCCGCCCCGAGACCTCCGCGCCCACTGCCTTTCCTTCTGTACGGCGTTGACCCGCCACCACACCGGCGAAGACCGGGGCGCGTTCCCGACTATCGCCGAGGACTTCCCCGACCTGCGCAAAGTCCTCTCCGACCTGCGCGCCGACCACAACCAGCTGGACTGGCTGCTGGGGAACCTACAGAACCTCCTCGAATCCCTCCCGGAGAAACCCGACCCGACCACGGCGTCGAAGGTCCGCGAGGAAGTGACAGCACTGTCGGCGATCATGCAAACGCACTTCATCTACGAGGAGAAGCAGCTGATCTCCGTACTCAACTCGATGGACGTGCCCGAATGGCACGAAAACCGACCCGACTTCCTGCAGATCGACGACGAGGACGGGTACCGCTGAGCTGCGGGCCGCTCAGTCCGAGTCCTGGTACGGCCCACCACGCCAGGAGGGCATCGGCCTCTCGCCGACGGCCACCTCGTAGGCGGCACTGGCAATAAGTCGGGTGGAGTCCAGCGTGGGCAAAGGCGAAACTTCGGGCGTCACCAGAAGCGGAATCTCCGTGCATACGAGCGCGACCGCATCGCATCCACGATCGGCCAACTGAGAGATGACCCGCACATACTCCTGACGCGACGCATCAGTGAACACGCCGCTGACCAGCTCATCGAAGATGATCCTGTTGATCACCTCTCGATCGTCCGGATCCGGCAACTCGGTCGCGATCCCGCGCGCCGCGAACGCGCGAGGGTAAATCGGCCCATCCATCGTGTACCTGGTCCCAAGCACGGCAACTCGGGTACGCCCATCACGCACGGCCTGATCGGCGACCACCTCAGCGATGTGCAGCCCCGGCAGCGCGAGGTCAGGACCGGGCCGTTCGAGAGCCAGGTGCGCGGTGTTGTCCGGACAGGCGAAAAAGGCAGCCCCGGCCCGCGCCAGCCGATCCACGCTCACGGCCAGCGTCGCCCTGACCGAGTCATGATCACCCGAATCCCAGGCGGCCATGCTGTAACCAAACGCAATGTAGTCAAGCGTCACACCCGGATGCTCATGACGCCCGGTACGGCGATACGCCTCCTGGCAGTACGCCAAAAAACTGAGCGCCGCCCCCTCGGTACTGTGCGCCAAAATGCCGAAGTGGTTCATAGTTCCCTCGCTAACAGCAATCCAGACCACGGGCGACGAGAGCCGAAACGGTTCATCGCTAACCCCAAAACATCGATTATGGCTCCGGCCCACGCCGACTGACGCCTTGCTCGACGACGTACGGCGTCCACACAGGGCACAACCAGCGGACCACTGCGCAGGGTCATCTTCGTGTTCGACCCCTGGCGGTCGGCGATCCTGCTGGTCGGCGGGGACAAATCAGGGGACTGGTCCGGCTGGTACCGGCGGGCCATCCCGCAAGCCGAGGAACTGTACGCGCACTATGTGAAAGAGCGGGAAGAGGAGGAAGGGCGGCTATGACGAACTTTCCCAAGTGGAGCGATGTACGCCCCGGCATTGTCGCCGACGCCGGTGGCGAGCAGGCGGTCGCCGAGGCCCGCAAGCGCAATCAGGCCTACATCGACGGACACCGCCTCGCCGAACGCCGTACCGCCCAGGACCTGACCCAGGCCGAGGTGGCTGATCGGATGTGCGTCACCAAGAGCCGAGTCTCACAGATCGAGCGAGGCGAGGTGTCCGCCGTCGAGGCCATCGCCCGATACGTCCAGGCCCTCGGCGGCCACCTCCAGATCTCCGCCGTCTTCGGCGACGACCTGTACATCCTGCGCGGCACCGACACCCACGCCGCGTAACCCCTCGCCGGCCCTGCATACATGCGAGCCGTGCTTGGTTCCGTTCGATTCCTTGGATCAAACCTTGATCTGGGACCACCGCCACCTTCTGCACGCATCGCGAGCTTGAGACCTAAGGCGGCCACCAGCGGCAAAAGACCGCAGCACGATCGGGTTTGCCATGCCCATGGTTCGGCGCTGGCCAAAGTATCCGGGGTTTACCGTGAACCTTTGTCCCGGTAGGCAAGGCCTGTGCGGTGGAATGGATTTCGACGATGGCTGATGATTTTCCGATCACTGATGACCGTGAACCGGCTCGGGTGGTGGTCGAGATGACGGAGCATGTGCTTCGGTTGGCGGCTACGTGGACTGGTTGGGACGGGAGGCCGTATCCGATCGATGGGCGGATATACACGCCCAACAAAGCGATCAGGCGAGTGGCCGATCACCTTGTGGATCACCTCGCTGAGCTGGAGGCTCGGCTGGTGGGGGTGGAGTCGATGCGTGATCACTGGCATGCATCGGCGAGCACTACTCCCGCCGATCTCGCGCCATTCACGGCTGCGGATCTGGATGAGGCTCGGAGTCGGCTTACCAGGCTCGCGCAGATCTGGGCTGTCCGGTTGAACGCGCTGACCGCCGACCAACTCGACCAATCGCCGGGCGACGGCTGGAGTTTTCGGCAGCTCGCTTTCCATGTGGCCGGCTCGGCCTATTACGCAAATGCCATCGGCGCCCTCCCGCCTGCGGCGGCAGGTGCCTCGTCGTGATCAATCTGGTGAACCTTGGACCGGGCCAGAAGGTCCGCATGATCCATAGCAGGTCAACAACGTCAACGGCACGGATCTGATCAAGGTCTCGACGAAGGCGGGCGTGACCCACGAGATCATCCGCGTCTGAGGGGGTGATAGCCCGGCCGGCCCGCGCTGGGCTCTCCGCGGAATCCGTGCCGCGATTTTGTCACCCCCGGTCGGTACCGTTCTTGGGTACGCGTTTCCTGACCTGAGGCGGCGGAACGGCATGGCTGTTGGGCTCATCGGGCGAGACCACCCGGCGGGTCTGCTGCGCGCCGAGATCGGCCGGGCCGCGGACAGTCACGGCGGCCTGGTGCTGGTCACCGGGGAGGCGGGGATCGGGAAGACGACGCTGGTCACGGGGGCTGTGGAGGAGGCCAGGCGGCTGGGGGCGCTGGTGCTCAGCGGGTCCTGCTGGCATTCCGAAGGGGCGCCCGGGTTCTGGCCGTGGGTGCAGGTGGTGCGGGGGTTGCGGCGGAGCGCGACGGCGGAGGAGTGGGAGGCTGCCGCTGCGGCGGCGGGTGGCAATCTGACCGCGCTGCTGGGTGAGCAGCCCGCGCCGGGGTCGGCCGAGGCGTTCCAGCTGTATGACGCGGTGACGGTGGCCCTGGTCTCGGTGTCGCAGCGGCGGCCGGTGGTGGTCGTGCTGGACGATCTGCACTGGGCGGATACGGCGTCGCTGCGGATGCTGGAGTTCGCGGCCCGGCACACCTGGTTCGAGCGGCTGCTGCTGGTCGGGACGTACCGGGATGTGGAGGTCGAGTCGGGCGGGCATCCGCTGGAGAGCTTGATCATGCCGTTGCTGGCCAAGGCGACGACGGTGACGCTGACCGGTCTGTCCCGTGACGAGGTGGGCGCGCTGATGGCCCGCACGGCCGGGCGGGAGCCGGAGCCGGAGCTGGCGGCCGAGGTGCATCGCAGGACCGGCGGCAATCCGTTCTTCGTCGAGCAGACGGCCCGGCTGTGGCGGAGCGGCGGCTCGGTGAGCGCGATCGCGCCGGGAGTGCGGGATGCGTTGCAGCGGCGGTTCTCGCTGCTGCCGCCGGTCTTGGTGGAGTTGCTGACCTCGGCTTCGGTGCTGGGGCGGGAATTCCATCGCGAGGTGCTGGCGGCCACGTCGGGCACTCCGCCCGGGCGGGTGAGCTCGCTGCTGAACCAGGCGGTGAACGCGCGGCTGGTCGTGGCCGGTGAGGACGGGCGGTTCTCGTTCGCGCACGACCTGGTCAGGGAGACGTTGTACGCGACGATCGAGGGCACCGAGGCGCGGAGGCGGCACGCCGCGGTGATCCGCGCGCTCGACGAGTCTGCCGCGCTGACCGAGTGGATCTTTCCGGCGGATCAGGCACACCACGCCTACCTGGCCGGGGACGCGCTCGATCCGGCGCGGGTGGTGCGGTCGTTGCGGGAGGCCGAGCACGATGCCGCGCGGCGGCTGTCCGCCGAGGAGGGCCTGGGGCATCTACGGCGGGCGTTCGAGGTGTCGGCGATGCTGGATCCGCGCAGCCGGGCGATGATCGCGCTCGATCTGGGCGAGGCGCTCGACCACTTCGAGTCGGCCGAGGAGTCCAGGCGGGTGTTCGGCACGGCCGTCGAACTGGCCAGACAGGTCGACGAGCCGGGTCTGCTGGCGCGGGTGGCGCTCAGCCTGTATCGGACCGTGGGGCCGGGCTGGCATATCGGCCGGAGCCCGCAGCTGGCCGACGACCTGATCCGGGAGGCGCACGCCCGGATGCTGAAGGTGCCGATCCAGGACGCGACGCCGCTGGCCGCGCTGGCGGACGAGCTCACCACCCACGTGGTGACGCTGGCGCGCCGGGACAACGACGACGACGCGCTGACGTTCGGCCTGAACTCGCGGCACGACGTCGTCTGGCGGCTGGGCAGCGCGGCCGAGCGTACGGCGATCACCGAGGAGATGGGTGAAGCCGCCCGCCGCCGCGGCGACCGGGACGGGGAGCATTTCGCCGCGTCGCTGCGGTGGGTGTCGCTGCTGGAACAGGGCGATCCCGCCTATCTGGACCAGTACGACGCGTCGACCACGTTCGCCGAACGCCAGAGCATGCCACGGATGGCCTTCGCGGCGTTCATCGATCAGAGCATCATCACCACGCTGATGGGCCGGTTCGAGGAGGCCGAGACCTTCCTTCAGCAGGCCATCGACGCGGCCGGGGAGAAGGGCGAGTTCTACTTCACGTTCATGAACAACCATCTGCGCTGGGCGTTCCTGCTGTTGCAGGGCCGGTTCGACGAGCTGGCCGAGTTGCACATCCGGCTCGGCGACGACGGGCATCCGTATCCGGGGCTGCTGCAGGGCATCACCTCCCTGCACCGCGGGGACATTCCGGCGGGGCTGCGGATGCTGCCGGAGCTGGTGCCGGGCGAAGACCCCTATCCGCGGAGTTTCATGCCGCTGGGTCTGCGCTTCCTGGCGCACGCCGCCGCGGTCTCCGGCGACGCCGACCTGTGCGCGTGGACGCGGTCGGCGCTGGCGCCGTTCCGCGGGCAGTGGCTGTTGTCGCTGTACGGCTGCGACATCAGCGGGCCGGTCGATCTGTGGCTGGCCAGGATCGACGCCGCCCAGGGGCGGTTCACCGAGGCGGTCACCGAATTCACCGCCGCCTACCAGTCCGCCGACCGGCTGAAGGCGCGGCCGTGGTCGATCGAGGCGCGGGCGCAGTTGGCGGCGACGCTGCTCCGCCGGGGCGACGGCGACGACGTTTCCATGGCGAAGGAACTCCTCGACGGGGTGGAGCGGGATGCCGTGGACGTCGGCATGCGTCAGGTGGTCGCGCAGGCGCGGCGGATGCGCCGGGAGGCCGACGCGGACACCGGCGCCGTTTCGGCGCCGAAGCCGAGCGGGGTGTTCCGGATGGAGAGCGGAGTCTGGTCGCTCGGTTTCGGCGGGCTGACCGTGCACATGCCGGACGCCAAGGGGTTGCGCGATCTGTACTACCTGCTCGGCAGTCCGGGTGGGGACATTCCCGCGGTCCGGCTGCTCGATCCCGAAGGCGGGGAGGTCGTGGTGGCCGCCCGTCGCCTGGGTGGCGACGCCGTCCTCGACGAGGAGGCCAAGACGCGGTTCCGGCGTCGGCTCACCCAGCTCGACGACGAGATCGACCGGGCGACCGAACTGGGCGACGACCGGCGGGCCATCGCCTTCGACCGGGAACGCCAGGCCCTGCTGTCCGAACTACGCGCCGCCGCCGGGCTGGCGGGCCGGGACCGCCGCCTCGGCGACGAAGCCGAACGCGCCCGCAAGACCGTCACCGCCCGCATCCGTGACACCTTACGCAAACTGGACGAACGACATCCCGAACTGGCCGTGCACCTCCGTTCGGCGGTCTCCACCGGCGCCACCTGCCGCTACCAGCCCGAACGCGAGATCGACTGGCGGCTGTGAAACTCCGGGTGTCCGCGACCTTGTGATCGCGGACACTGGGCAGGCTACTTGCGGTTGTAGAGGCGCATGGTAATGGTGCCGAAGACGGCTGTCATGATCACGCAGGAGATCAGGACCCAGGTGATCTCGCCGGTGTCCCAGTTGCCGGCCATCAGGTCGCGTACGCCGGAGACCACGTGGGTGATCGGGTTGACGTTGACGAAGGCCTGGAGCCAGCCGGGCATGGTGGTGGGTTCGACGAAGACGTTGCTGAGGAAGGTCAGCGGGAACTGGAACAGCATGCTGACGCCCATGACCGATTTCTCGCTGCGCAGGAACAGGCCGAACATCGTCCAGATCCAGGAGAACGCGAACGAGAAGACGACCAGGAGGGCGATTCCGGCCAGTACGCCGACGACGCCGCCCGCCGGGCGGAAGCCCATGATCAGGCCGACGATGATGATCGTCGTGGAGGCCAGCACGTAGCGGAGCAGGTCGCCGAGGAGGTTTCCGACCAGGGCCGCGGGCCGCCAGATCGGCAGCGTGCGGAACCTGTCGAAAACGCCCTTCGCGATGTCGGTGTTGACCGAGACGCCGGTGTACATAGTGGTCATCACGACGCTCATCACCATGATGCCCGGCAGCAGATACTGCAGATAATCGCCGGTGGATCCGGCCAGCGCGCCTCCGAACAGGTAGGTGAACATCAACGTCATCATGATCGGGAACGCGGTGACGTCAAAGAGCTGCTCGGGCACGTGCTTGATCTTCAGCATGGCCCGCCAGCCGAACGTGATCGACGCCGACAGCGCACTCGGCCGCGGCGGCCGATCCCCCGGCGCCATAACCGCCCCGATACTCTCCAGCGCCGGCGTGTACGGCACAGCCGGCGCGAGGTTCTCCGTGGTAGCACTCATACCGCTCTCTCCTCCACAAAACGTCCGTATTGCTTACGGTGGGTCATCCCACCCACCCGCCCTTTGGGTCGCTCGCGCTCGGCCATCCCCCCGCACCGACGCGCTCCGCCAACACGCGGCACCCGCTTGGGCCCCTCGCTCGGCCACCCCCCGCACGCCCCGCCAACGCTCGGTACCCCCTTGGATCGCTCACGCCTGGCCGCCCCCCGCAACACCTGGCACCCTTGGATCACCCTCACGCGGCCTCCTCCGCACTAGCCCGGCGATCCGTCAGCGCCAAAAACACCTCATCCAAACTCGGCTGCCCCAGCGAAAACTCGTCCACGACGATCCCCGCCGCCGCCAGCTCCGACAACGCCCGCGAAGCCTGCTCAGCCGCCCCCCGATCCATCTCCACGTCACTCCCGGCCCCACTGACCCGAGCAGTCAGCGCCACCGGATCCGCATCCAATTGCACCGACACCTTCAGCACCCGAGCCAGCACCCGCTCCGCCTCCCCCCGCTGCCCGGCATCCCGCAACCGCAAATGCACCGTCCCCGCCCCAATGGACGACTTCAACTCCCCAGGAGTCCCCTCCGCGATCACCCGCCCCGCGTCGATCACCGCGATCCGACCCGCCAGATGATCCGCTTCATCCAGATACTGCGTGGTCAGCAAGACAGTCGTCCCCTGCGCGACCACCGCCCGAATGATGTCCCACACCTGATTGCGACTACGCGGATCAAGCCCCGTCGTCGGCTCATCCAGAAACAGCAGCCGAGGCGTGTTCAGGATGCTGGCGGCGATATCCACCCTTCGCCGCATCCCACCGGAATAGTTCTTCACCTGCCGATCAGCGGCATCGGTAAGCCCGAACGCCTCCAGCAACTGCCAGGCCCGGACACGCGCCTCAGGCTTCCGATATCCGAGCAGCCGACCCAGCAGAATCAGGTTCTCCGCCCCGGTCATGTCCTCGTCAACCGAGGCGTACTGCCCGGTCAGGCTGACCATGCCGCGGACGGCGTCGGCCTTCCGCACCACGTCCAGGCCGAAGACGCGGGCTTCGCCGGCGTCGGGGCGGAGCAGGGTGGCGAGCATTCTGACCGCGGTGGTCTTGCCGGCGCCGTTGGGGCCGAGCACGCCGTACACCGAGCCGGCGGGGACGGTGAGGTCGAGGCCGTCGACGGCGCGGGTGGTGCCGAATACTTTGACCAGGCCGGAGGTCTCGATGGCCGGGGTGGTGTCTCGTTGAATCATGGGTGACCCTCTCTGTCACCCTCCAGGCGCGAGAGAGGCCGCTAGATCGGATCTAGCGGGTAGTCGATCAATGGGCGGGTACGGTCCGGAGCGAGGATCGGGGGAGCTATGTCTGACGTCTTCGACGTGATCGTGATCGGCGCCGGGCCGGCGGGCGAGAATGTGGTTGGCCGGGTGACGCGCGGCGGCCTCACCGCGGCCGTGGTGGAGCAGGACCTCGCGGGGGGTGATTGTTCCTATTGGGCGTGTATTCCGAGTAAGGCACTGCTGCGCCCGATGGAGCTGGTCGCGGAGGTGGGCCGGCAGCCGGGGTTGTCGGTCGGGCCGATCGATGTGCCGGCGGTGCTCGCGCGGCGGGATGAGGCGGTGTCGGGCTATGACGATTCTGGCCAGGTCCGCTGGCTGGAGTCGGTGCATGGAACGGTGATCCGGGGGCGGGGGCGGATCGCGGGTCCGCGGCAGGTCGAGGTGACCGCGGCCGATGGCGGGAAGCGCCTGCTCACGGCGCGGCATGCGGTGGTGCTGGCGACGGGGAGCACGCCGGTGATTCCGCGGGTGCCGGGGCTGGCGGCGGCCGATCCGTGGCTGACCAAGGACGCGACCGCCGTCAAGGAGGTGCCGGCGCGGCTGATCGTGATGGGCGGCGGGGTGGCGGCCTGCGAGCTGGCGCAGGCTCTGCACGCGCTGGGCGCGAAGGAGACCACGCTGGTGGTGCGGAAGGATCGGGTGCTGGAGCGGACCGAGCCGTTCGCCGGTGAGATGGTCACCGCGTCGCTGCGCGAGGCCGGGATCGACGTCCGGTTCAACACGACCATCGAGAAGGTGGAGCGGCCGGTTCCGGGGAGCGAGGTGACCGTCGATCTGTCGGACGGCACCCGGCTGACCGCGGACGAGATCATGGTGGCGACCGGCCGGGATCCGGGCAGCGCCGACATGGGCCTGCCGTTGATCGGGCTGCCCGACGGGGCCCCGGTGGCGGTGGATGACAGCATGCGGGCCACCGAGGTCGAGGCCGGCTGGCTGTACGCGGTCGGGGATGTCAACAACCGCAGCATGCTCACCCACATGGGGAAATATCAGGCGAGGATCGCCGGGGATGTGATCGTGGCCCGCGTCGCCGGCGCGCCGGACGATCTGCCGTCCATGCGGGACCGGGCCGACGCGATGGGCTCGCCGCAGGTGATCTTCACTGACCCGCATGTGTGCGCGGTCGGGCGCACCGAGGAGCGGGCCCGCAGGGACGGTTTCAACGTCCGGGCGGTGGAGTATGACATCGGCCTGGTGACGGGGGCGTACCTGCAGGCGGATGGGTACAAGGGCCGGGCCAAAATGGTCGTGGACGAGGACCGGAGGGTGCTGCTGGGGGTCACCTTCGTCGGTCCCGGGATCGCCGATCTGCTGCACGGCGCGACGATCGCCGTCACCGCCGAAGTGCCGCTGGACGATCTCTGGCACGCCATTCCCGTGTTCCCGGCGGTCAGCGAGATCTGGTTGCGCCTGCTTGAGGCTTATGGCTTGTAAGTTCACCTGGAGTTTCTTGCGGTCGACCCCGTGATGACGGTTCGGTGAGGTCCCATGAGCGAGCCGATTGTCGTAGATTCGACGGCCGAACGGGATGGATCCGGCGAACTCCGGCACGAGGGAAACCGCGTGCCGGACATCGTCACGCTGGACGCGAGGCGCTGGATCGTGGCCTGGCGCGCGGGCTTGCGGGACGCCCGCGACCCCACGGCGACCGACCAGGGCTCGATCCGGTACGCGCGATCCAGCGACAGCGGCCGTACCTGGACGAAGGGCACCCTCGCTCCGGCCACGGCCACCCACCGGTTCCACTACTGCGTCTTACTCAACGACGACGGCGTCCTGTACGCGCTGCTCGGCCGCATCACGATCGCCGAGGACCGCCAGGGCGACGACGTGGACGGCTTCCCCACCCGCCTGACCATGAAACGAAGCACCGACCGTGGCGAGACATGGTCAGATTTCCCGATAACCGTGGACGTTCCGGGCAACAACCGGGGGGTCGTCGTGGCGGGCAAGCCGGTGAAGCATCGGGGCGGGTGGCTGATCCCGTACTGGCGGCAGGGCGCGGGCGCGTCCCAGGCGGGCGTGCTGCGCTCCTCCGACCTGCGCATCTGGACCTCCGGCGCCCTCGCCACGAACCCTCCCGGCATCGGCGTCGAGGAGCCCCAGATCGTCACGGACGGTGACACACTGCTCATGGTCACCCGCGCGCTGGTACGGACTGCGTCCCCCGAGAACCGGGACGCCCACTACCGCACCCACGCCACCTACTCCGCCACGACTACCAGCACCGACGGCGGCCTGACCTGGGCGCCCATGACGCTCGACCCCGAACTCCCCAACTACTACGTGAAAACCTTCTACGCGCGAGCCACCGACGGCCGGCACCTCGCGATCTACAACACTCTCGCCGGACCTTTCGCCGGTTCCGCCCCGAGCAGACCCGACCGCTACCGCGAAGTCCTCCACTACAAGGTCCGTACCCCCGGCGAGCCCTGGCGCCCCGGCAGGCTCTTCGCCGACGGCCCCCGGCTGACCCAGGGCGCGGCCAGAGGCTGGGACGTCTACCCCAGCGGCGACGAATTCGCCCCCGGCAAGTTCGCCATCGTCTGGGAGCACAACCAGATCAACATCAAGGTCGCGACCCTCGACCTCAACGACGACCTCCCCGCCGACCTCGCCCCCGGCCCCTGGACCCTCGACCCCGGCGCCCGCCACGACGAAACCGGCCTCCACCTCCGCAGCACCACCGCGACCCCGGTCAGGGCCACCGCCCCGCTGATCGCGCTCTGCGATTTCACCGTCGAGTTCCACGGCCGCGTCCTCGACGACAGCGCCTTGGACCCACGCACCGGCCAGGGCGTCAGCCTCGGCACCAAGATCTGCAACGGCGCGAGACGCCTCATGCTGACCATCCAGCGCGGCGGCATCTGGACGATACGCAAAGGCTCGACGACCTGGGAGCGCGTCCACTCGACCCCCCTGGCCGAGGCGACCTGGAAGGTGACCACCGACAGCGCCGGACTCGCCCGCCTGTTCCGCGACAACGCGGACACCGGCGTCACCTGGATCATCCAGGACAGCGGCGAGAAACCCTCCGTAACCCACTGGGTGGCCGGAACGTCAGGCGGCAACGCCGCCGAGGCCCACATCTCCTGGACCAAGGTCACACCCACCCGCGACCCGAGCGACGACGCGTGACCGCCTAACAGAGGTCTGGCGCCCGATGACGCGACAACATCGTGCGCCTGCCAGGGGTCAGGCGCCCGATGACCGCGACAACATCGTGCGCTGGTCGGACTCCGGCGAGGACGGCCATTTCGCGGCGACGGAAGCCCCCGACGCCCGCACCCGTCCATTGCGGTGGTCGCCCGCCCGGTATTTTGAGGCACGTGACAGTTATTGATTCGGGCACCACCGGTGCGTACGGCATTGGCCTGGCGACGATCGCCGCCAACGGCACGGTTCTGGACACCTGGTTCCCCGCGCCCACCCTCGGCGAGCCCTCCGCCCGCGGCACCCAGCGCCTCTCCGCCGAAGAGGCCGGCGACCTGGCCGCCCACCTCGGCCCCGACCCGGACCGCGGCGTCGAGGTCGTGGCCGTGCGCACCGGCATCGGCAAGCTCACCGAAGCCCCCGCCGACGCCCACGACGCGTACCTCCGCCTGCACCTGCTGTCCACCCGCCTGATCCGCCCGCACGGCCTCAACCTGGACGGACTCTTCGGCCTGCTGGCCAACGTCGTCTGGACCAACCACGGCCCCTGCCCCGTCGAGAACTTCGAGTCGGTACGGCTCCGCCTGCGCTCCCGCGGCCCCGTCACCGTCTACAGCGTCGACAAATTCCCCCGCCTGGTCGACTACGTCCTCCCCACCGGCGTCCGGATCGGCGACGCCGACCGCGTCCGCCTCGGCGCCCACCTGGCTTCCGGCACCACGGTCATGCACGAGGGCTTCGTCAACTTCAACGCCGGCACCCTCGGCGCCTCCATGGTCGAAGGCCGCATCTCGGCCGGCGTCGTGGTCGGCAACGGCTCCGACGTCGGCGGCGGCGCCTCGATCATGGGCACCCTCTCCGGCGGCGGCAAGGAGACCATCTCCATCGGCGAACGCTGCCTGCTCGGCGCCAACGCCGGCTGCGGCATCTCCCTGGGCGACGACTGCGTCATCGAAGCCGGCCTCTACCTCACCGCCGGCACCAAGGTCGCCCTCCCCGACGGCACGATCACCAAGGCCCTCAACCTCTCCGGCCAGAACGCCATCCTGTTCCGCCGCAACTCAACCACCGGCACCGTCGAAGCCGTCCCCCGCAAGGGCACCGGCATCGAACTGAACGCGGCCCTGCACGCCAACGACTGACCCTGGCCATTCGGGTACGGGGGCTCCCCCCGATCGCGCGCCGAAACTCGCGATGCCCCCTTATCCCAAAAAGGCCCAAACGCCCCATCACCCTCTCGATCACATGGAGCCGTTCAACACTGAGCCGATACCACCTCAGTGAAACGGAATCGAACCAGTGTCGAAAAACATCCGGCGCGGGTTGATCGCGTTAGCGGTCACCCTCGCTTCAACGACCGTGGCGGCCGTCGGGGCCCCGTCCGCGAACGCGTTGGTCAGTCATTGGGCCAGCTGGGCCACCGCCTCGACCGCCAAGCTCTACCCCGCGACTTCGACAACGACGGCTACGACGACCTCGCCATGACCGGTCCGAGCGAGTGGTCCACCCTGCCCGTGGCCTTCTCGCGGGGCGACGGCACCTTCGGCATCAGCAACGCCCCCATCGGCGGCGGCTGGGCGATCTGGGCCGCCGACCCGAAGGCCAAAATCGCAGTCGGCGACGTCAACAACGACAAGCGCGCCGACCTGATCATGACCGGGCCGGACAACTGGTTCGGCGTCGTCAAAGTGGCCCTGTCCAAGGGTGACGGCACCTTCAACGTCGTCGACTACAGCGTTCCCGGCGACTGGTACCTCTGGGCCGGCGACCCCGCCGCCAGGATAGCGGCCGGGGACGTCAACGCCGACGGCCTGACCGACCTGATGCTCACCGGCCCAACCCACTGGACAACCCTGCCGGTCGCCTTCGCCACCACCAACTACAGCTTCACCGTCACCAACCAGCCGGTTTCATCCACTTGGCGGAACTGGGTCGCCGACCCATCGGCCGAAGTCGGGAGCGGTGACTTCAACGGGGACGGCAAAGCCGACCTGACCCAGATGGGCTCTGACGCCCTCGGCCACGGCGTCCACCACCTCCTTTCCCGCGGAGACGGCACGTTCACGACTCAGAATTTGGGGGGGTATGTGAACCAATCTTCAAAGCCCGCACTGATCGGGAACTACCACCGCAACCAGAACCTGAGCGAGCGGGACGACTTCCTCTTGCTCAGATCGGACGCCATCTCGGCAATGGGGCAAAATGATCTAGATACCAAGGGCTACTTCATCCGCAACTTCTTCTCCTACCCAGCAAGTGGCTTCGCCGGCTGGGCCGCGCTCCCCGGGGTCAAAGCCGTCGGTGGTGACTTCAACGGCGACGGAGCATCCGATGTCGCGGTGACCGGCGGGGCAGGCTGGTTCAGCGTGCCGGTGGCCTTCCTCCATCTCAGCGACAACACCTTCACGGTGACCAACCACCCGATCCCCTGACACTCCTCACCTCGGCTCCCGCCCCTGCCATCCGGCGAGAGGCGGGAGCCCTGGGACCGGCACGTCGATCGCAGCGGTTCACCCGGGGAATCAGGCGGGGACGATGACTTCCTGAAGTTCTGTCACCCAAGTGGAGGGGTCGCCCTTCCCGTACTCCAGGTAGACCTCGCGCATGAAGCCGACGCTGCGGTAGCCGTTGTCTTCGACCCAGCGGGCCAGTTGCTGGACCGAGGAGTCCACGTCGTCCATCGAGCCGTGATGGAGGAAGGTGGCCACCAGCTCGAGGGCCGGCAGGTCGACCACGTCGAAGTCGTAGCCGGCGTTCGGTTCCACGCTGACGGGGGCGCCGGCGTGGACCAGGATCCCGTCGGGGACCACCTCGTAGTACGCGATGCCGGGGCCGACCATCGTGACCCCGGCCTTCTCCAGGCGGTCCATCAGTTCCGGGTAAAGCGGCTGGATGACCGGGCTGATGTGTTCGGTCTCGTAGCTTTCCGCGACTCCGGAGAGTTCGGCGAGGCGGACGGCGGGGACGCTCTTGACGATGACGTCTGCGGGCATGACGCCCTCCCTTTCGATGATTCGGATCCTCGCCTCGACCCCGGCCAGCCTGGCCCGATCCCGGACAACCTGGTCCTCCAGCTCGGCCTGCCGCAGCCGCAGCATGCCGTGCAGTTCGTCCACGCTGACCTTGTCGTCGAGCACGCCCGCGACCTGCTGCAACGTGAACCCGAGGTCTTTCAGCGCGATCAGGCGGTTGAGCCGGGCCAGCTGAGCCGCCTGGTAGTAGCGGTAGCCGGTGACGGGGTCGACCCGGGCGGGACGCAGCAGCCCCACCGTGTCGTAGTGGCGCAGCATGCGTATCGACACACGGCCGATTCTGGCGAAGTCTCCGATGCTGAACATGACGCCTCCCGGTGTAGACCCTCACACGATGTCAGAGTCAATACGTACTGGAGGACCCTGACTTATCCCTGAGGTTGAACTCCGGCCCGCGCTTCTTGGGCGATCGCGTCGTACCGTGAAGACATGGGACGCATTCTTATGATCGCCGCGCTGGCCGTGGTGGGCTTCTTCGTCATCGGGTGGCTGATCGGCTTCGTGTTCAGCATGCTCAAGTGGGTTCTGATCATCGGTGTGCTCGCGGTCGCCGTGATGGGCGTCATGCGCCTCACCAGGTCAGGAGCCTCTCGGAACAAGGATTCCGACTACTCCTAGGTTTCGTATATTCGTCACATGAGCGGTGACGCACACGGGCACGGTCATGGGCACGCTCTCACCAAGGAAGCCGATCGGCGCTACCTGAGCGGCGCCCTGGTGCTGATCGTCGCGTTCATGGCCGGTGAGGTCGTCGTCGGCCTCATCGCTCACTCGCTGGCGTTGATCACCGACGCCGGTCACATGCTGACGGACGCGGCGGCCATCGTGGTCGCTCTGATCGCGATGCGGATCGCCGCCCGGCCGCCGCAGGGCGGTTTCACCTACGGGCTGCGGCGCGCGGAGATCATCAGCGCCCAGCTCAACGGCATCACGCTGCTGCTGCTCACCGTCTACTTCGCCTACGAGGGCGTTCGCCGCCTGATCGCCCCGCCCGAGGTGCGGGGCGGCCTGGTGGTGATCGTCGGCCTGGCCGGGATCGTGGTCAACCTGGCCGCGACCTGGCTGATCAGCCGGGCCAACCGGTCCAGCCTGAACGTCGAGGGCGCCTTCCAGCACGTGCTCAACGACCTGTACGCGTTCATCGCCACCACGATCGCCGGCCTGGTCATCCTGCTCACCGGCTGGTCCCAGGCGGACGCGCTGGCCGCCCTGGTGGTGGCCGCGCTGATGCTGAAGGCCGGCTGGGGGCTGGTGCGCGACTCGGGCCGCGTCTTCATGGAGGCGGCTCCGGCGGGGATGAACCCGAACGAGATCGGCGGCCGGATGGCGGCGCTCGGCTCGGTGGTCGAGGTGCACGACCTGCACGTCTGGGAGGTCACCTCCGGCTACGCCGCCCTGTCGGCGCACGTCCTGGTGGACCCGGCCGCCGACTGCCACGCCGTCCGCCTGGCCACGGAGAAACTCCTGCACGCCACTTACGGCATCGAGCACACCACGCTCCAGGTCGATCACGCCACGCCCGAGCTGCTCAGCATCGGCGATCAGGACGCGCACTGCCGTGCCCCGCATGGGCCGTCCCACAAGCCCGCGAAGTAGCAGGATTCAGATTCACTTAACTCTCAGCGAATCAAATCTAACTGGACGTACAACATCCTGCTCCCGCAGAGTCGCCATATGAGTCATAAGAGGATGTTCGTGGCGATGGTGACCCCGTTTCACGAGGATGGTTCGCTCGACGCCGAGGGTGCCCAGGCGCTCGCCACGTACCTGATCGAGGAGCAGGCCGGTGAGGGCCTGGTGGTCAACGGGACCACCGGGGAGGCGCCGACGACCACGGACGCGGAGAAGGAGACCCTGGTCCGCGCGGTCGCCGAGGCGGTGGGCGATCGGGCGACGATCATCGCGGGGGCGGGCAGTTTCGACACCCGGCACGCCGTGGAGCTGGCCAGAACGGCCGAAAAGGCGGGCGCGGACGGCCTCCTGGCGGTGACGCCCTACTACAGCCGGCCCAGCCAGGAGGGCATCTTCCAGCACTTCACCGCCATCGCGGACGCCACCTCGCTGCCCGTGACCGTCTACGACATCCCGCAGCGAACGGGCACCGCTCTCACCACCGACACCCTGCTCCGGCTGGCCGAGCACCCCGGCGTCACCGGCGTCAAGGACGCCGCCTACGACCTGCTCAAGTCCGCCGAGATCCTCGCCGCCACCGACCTGCTCTACTACTCCGGCGCCGACGAGCTCAACCTCCCCCTGGCCGCCATCGGCGCGACCGGCGTCATCAGCACCATCGGCCACGTCGCCGGCGCCACCACCAAGGCCATGCTCGACGCCCACCACCGGGGCGACGCCAGGCGGGCCACCCGGCTCCACCTCGACCTGACCCCCGTGGTCTCCGCGATCATGACCAGGGCCCCGGGCGCGGTCACCGTCAAGGCCCTGCTCAACCAGCGCGGCCTTCCCGCCGGCCCGGTACGGCTTCCGCTCGTCCCCGCCGACACCGACCTCCTGAAGCACCTCAGACAGGCATGCGAGTAGGCTCCGGAGGACACACTTTTCGCCGAGAGGGAATGTCATGACCGTCAAAGTGACCGTCACCGGCGCGGCCGGCCAGATCGGTTACGCTCTGCTCTTCCGGATCGCCTCGGGGCAGCTGCTCGGTGCGGACACCCCGGTGTCGCTGAGCCTGCTGGAGATCACCCCGGCGCTGAAGGCGGCCGAGGGCACCGCGATGGAGCTCGACGACTGCGCGTTCCCGCTGCTGCAGGGCATTGAGATCACCGACGACCCGAACGTCGCCTTCGACGGCGCGAACGTGGCGCTGCTGGTCGGCGCCAGGCCGCGGACGGCCGGGATGGAGCGGGGCGACCTGCTCTCCGCCAACGGCGGCATCTTCGGCCCGCAGGGCAAGGCCATCAACGACCACGCCGCGGACGACATCCGGGTGCTCGTGGTGGGCAACCCCGCCAACACCAACGCGCTGATCGCCCGCAGCCACGCGCCGGACGTCCCGGCCGACCGGTTCACCGCGATGACCCGGCTGGACCACAACCGGGCGCTGTCCCAGCTGGCCGCCAAGCTCCAGGTCCCGGTCACCGAGATCAAGAAGCTGACCATCTGGGGCAACCACTCCCCGACCATGTACCCCGACCTCTACCACGCCGAGGTGGGCGGCAAGATCGCCGCCGAGCAGGTGGACGGGGAGTGGCTGCGGGACACCTTCATCCCGACGGTCGCCAAGCGCGGCGCCGCCATCATCGAGGCGCGTGGCGCGTCCAGCGCGGCCTCGGCCGCCAACGCCGCGATCGACCACGTGCACACCTGGGTGAACGGCACGGCTCCCGGCGACTGGACCTCGGCCGCGATCGTCTCCGACGGTTCGTACGGGGTGCCGGAAGGTCTCATCTCGTCCTTCCCGGTGACCGCCGCGAACGGCCAGTGGGAGATCGTCCAGGGCCTGGCCATCGACCCGTTCTCCCGCGAGCGCATCGACCTGTCGGTGCGCGAGCTGCTGGACGAGCGCGACGCGGTGCAGGCGCTCGGCCTGATCTAGCCGGACCGCGTGCCCGGCGGCCACCAGCAGCAGCGCGACCTCCGACAGGACGGTCACCCGCTGGGTGAGGCCGCCGGGCACCAGTCCCGGGTCAAGGCCGAGCATCCGGATCGCGTACGGCACGACCACCATCACCAGTGACCCGAGCGCGATCAGGCTGAGCACCCGGATCGCGCGGGATCGGGTCCGCCTGGCCAGCAGCAGCCCGGCGGTCGGCATGGCGATGAAGGCGATCAGGGCCGCGTACCGGTGGATGC
The DNA here is from genome assembly GCF_009687845.1 of Acrocarpospora corrugata. Lineage (GTDB taxonomy): Bacteria > Actinomycetota > Actinomycetes > Streptosporangiales > Streptosporangiaceae > Acrocarpospora > Acrocarpospora corrugata. The sequence continues at coordinate 131,397 of NZ_BLAD01000041.1, read as the reverse complement.
CGCCGGCCAGCGAGAGTGAGAGCCCCGGTTTGTCGGTCGGGAAGGCGCCGACCATCAGCAGGCAGCCGGACCAGAGCCCGACCAGCAGCGCGGCCCTGCGGTCCAGCCGGGCCAGGCCGATCCCCAGCACCGACGAGCCCACCGCGAGCAGCGTCAGCGCGACCGGCAGCAGCCAGCCGTGCGAGGCCCAGGCGTACTCGCTGATCATGTCCCGCATCGGGTTGAGTCCGGACACCGCGTGCAGCAGCGCCATGGCCGCCACGCCCAGCGCGGTGATCAGATAACCCAGCACCATTCCCATGACATCGACTGTCCTGGGAAGCGCTCTCCGCCCCCATCGGAGATCGGCCCCACCCAGCCCTGACCCCTCCCTTAGCCACCCCTAGGCCGAAATTTCGGCAAGCGTCGGGGTTGGCGTGGGGTCGGTGGCTGTCGTGCCTGGTCAGGGCCTAAGGGAAGCCTCAGGGGAGGCCATCAGGTCGAGTCGGCCGGCGCGGTTTCCGGAGTCGACGCGCGGAACCACCGGCAGCCGTACGCTTCCACGTCGAAGCGCGCCAGGCCCTTGTCGGAGATCTCGATCGTGCCGTCCTGGAGCAGGTCGGTGAGGACCTGGTCGGAGTCCAGCCCGTCCAGGGAGAGTTCGACCTCGACGTCCCGGTCGGCGAAGTTGTGCGCCGCCAGCACGGTCCCGCCGTCGATGTCGGCCCTGTGTGCCAGCACGGCGGTGTCGCCCGCGTCGAGCACGTCGTAGTCGCCCCAGGCGAGTTCGGGGCACTCCCGGTACTGCTCGATCAGCCGGGTGATCCAGATCAGCAGCGAGTCGGGGTCGCGCCGCTGGGCGGAGACGTTGACCTCCTCAGGGCCGTACCGGCCGGCGGTCATCGGGATGGCGGGTTCGGCGGTGGAGAAGCCGCCGTGCAGGTTCGGCGTCCACTGCATCGGGGTGCGGACGGCCGCGCGGCCCTCGATGTCGAGGTTCTCGCCCATGCCGATCTCCTCGCCGTAGAAGAGCACGGGCGTGCCCGGGAGCGAGAACAGCAGGCTGTAGACGAGCCGGATCCGGCGCGCGTCGCCGTCCAGCATGGTGGGCAGCCGCCGCCGGATCCCCCGGTCGAAGATCCGCATGCCCTTCTCGGGGGCGAACGCCTTGAAGACCTCGTCGCGTTCCTTCTTGGTGAGCTTGTCCAGGGTGAGCTCGTCGTGATTGCGGACGAAGCCGGCCCACTGGCTGTCCTTGGGCGGCTTCGGCCGGTCCCGCAGCGAGTCGGCCAGGGGACGGGCGTCGCCCCGGGCCAGCGCCAGGTACATCCGCTGCATGCCGATGAAGTCGAAGCACATCGTGATCTCGTTGCCGAGCGGCGTGCTCCCGAAATACTTCATTAAATCGTCGTAGGGCAGGTTGACCTCGCCGAGCAGCATCGCGCCGCCGTCCCGGCGGTTCATGAACGCCCGCAGTTCGGCGAAGTAGTCGTGCGGGTCGGGGAGCGTGTCGCTCTCCACCACCTGCTCGACCAGGAACGGCACCGCGTCCACCCGGAACCCGGACAGCCCGAGCTCCATCCAGAAGCCGAGGATCTTGGCGATCTCGTCGCGGACCGCGGGATTGGCGGTGTTCAGGTCGGGCTGGAACTTGTAGAAGCGGTGGAAGTAGTACTGGCCGCTGTCCTCGTCCAGCTCCCAGAGGCTGTTCTCCTGGTCGGGGAAGACCACGCCCTTCGGGTCGTCGGGCTCCGGCTCGTCGGACCAGATGTACCAGTCCCGGTGCCGGGAGTCCCGGCTGGACCTGGCGTCCTTGAACCACGGGTGCTGGTCGGAGGTGTGGTTCACGACCAGGTCGGCGATCACCCGGATGCCGCGGTCCCTGGCCACCCGCATGAACTCCACGAAGTCGCCGAGGGTGCCCAGCCGGGGGTCGACGCTGTAGAAGTCGACGATGTCGTAGCCGTCGTCCCGGTCCGGGGTCGGGAAGAACGGCATCAGCCAGACGCAGGTGACGCCGAGGCGGTCCAGATGGTCGATCCGCTGGATCGCCCCCTGGAAGTCGCCCACGCCGTCGCCGTTGCCGTCCGCGTACGTCTCGATGTCCAGGCAGTAGATGACGGCGTTCTTCCACCACAGTTCAGAGGTCTGGCTCAGGCGCATGACCGGCACGACTACCCAGAAACGCCGGAAAAACAACAACCCGCGCCACCGAAGTGACGCGGGTTGTTCTCTAGATCAGGCTTAGAGCGGCGTTACGTTCTCGGCCTGGGGGCCCTTCTGGCCCTGAACGGTCTGGAAGCTGACGCGCTGGTTCTCGTCGAGGCTGCGGTAACCACTCGACGTGATCGCCGAGTAGTGCACGAACACGTCAGGGGTACCGTCGTCCGGAGCGATAAACCCAAAGCCCTTTTCGGCGTTGAACCACTTGACCGTGCCTTCAGACAACTGCTTCTCCTTTTCGGGAGCCTCACCATGCCATCAGGTCGATGACACGGGGCTGCTTAGCGGACCCTACCCTGCATCCGCGCAATACGCTGGAGAAGCAAGCACGCCCGCTGTCGAGACATTCCATCGGGAAGGTCCCGAGGCGCTTTTTTACAAACACCACTGCAACACGAGCAGCCTACCTGCCCTGAGCCGGATGTCCAAACAGGGCCCCTCTCCGCAGCTCAGACCCCCTGTCAGCTAAGGGCTGGGGCCGCCATGTACCACCGGGCCTGCCCGTCGCCCCGAGTCAAGGAGTCAAGACGGCGGGGCAGTTCCTGCCTGGAGAAGGGGTCACCGGTGGCGTTCCTGATGTGGATCCCCACCGCGTACATGTCCCTGATCTCCATCAACGTGCTGTAGTCCGGCCACTCCCGCAGGTCCGATCCGTACGCCTGGGCGAACGCGTCCACCTCCCCCGTGGTCAGGCCGAACCGGCGCTGGCCGTGGTAGGTGTGCACCAGGTCCCACTCACGCGGGCCCACGGCGACGCCGTCCCAGTCGCAGAGCACGGCGTGGCCGTCCCGGCAGCGGAGCAGGTTGTCGATCCAGGCGTCGCCGTGCAGCAGCACCGGAGGGCCGGAGTCCAGGCTCTGCCAGCGGTCGGTGAGGGTGCAGATCCGCTCCCCCAGCCAGGCCCGCTGGTACGGCGTGAGCACCTCGGACCGATGCTCCACCGCGTGCCGCACCTCCGCCAGCGGATCGGTGAGGCGGCGCAGCTCGATCGGCGGGACCGGTTCGCGGTGCAGGTTGCGCAGGACCCGGCCGAGCTCGCTGGTGGTCGGGCGGCCGTTGGAGCGCACGTAGCGCCAGAAGGTGACCGCGCGCCCGCCGTACACGATGGGCTGGCCGGGGATCTCGTCCACCGGCCGGACGGTCGGGAAGCCGCGCTCGGCGAGCCAGCGGGCGACCGCGAGCACCACCGGCAGGCGGGTGAGCGCGTCGGGGGCGGTCGCGATCCTGACCACCATCTCGCTGCGCAGCTTGAACACCGCGTTGCTGCGCAGCCGCATCAGGCGGGCGCCCTCGGCTTCGATCCCGATCTGGCCGCAGACCGCGCGCAGCACCGTGAACGCCTCTTCTGCCAGGGGTTTCCCGGTGAAGGAATGCGCGATGGTGTGGTTCATATGGCTAGCCGGAGGGAGGACTCCGACAGGACCTGGTTGAGGTGCCGGACCGACGGCAGCCGGGGGTCGGCGTCGTTGAGCAGCGCTCTGGCCCGGGTGACGACGATCGAGGTGCGGTGCTCGGCGGGGACCTGGCCGAGCGCCTGGGCGGCCAGCCGGCAGGCCTCGTCGTGGTCGCCGTGCCGGGCCAGGTGGGTGGCCTGGTCGAGCAGGATCAGGGCGGGGTCGATGGTCTGGAAGCCGCTGCCGAGCGATTCCAGGCCCTGCACCTGGGACTCGTCGCCGAGCTCCAGCAGGGTGCCGGTGCGGTAGAAGGTCATCCGCTTCTCGGTGAAGACGAAGGCGAGGTCGTCCTGGCTCATGCCGCGCATCCGGGCGAAGATCTGCTCGGCCTCGGCCAGCGCGATCCTGGCGGCCTTGCGGTCGCCCATCCGGGCCAGCGCGCGCGCCTCGGCGGCGGCGGCCAGCGCGGCCGGGGAGCTGGGCGCGGATCCGGCCAGCATCCTGGCCTCGCGGGCCAGCCTGACGGTCTCGGTGAGGTCGCCGTAGTAGTAGGGCAGCATCGTCTGGTTGGCCCGGACGAGGGCGCGCAGCCGCAGGTCGCCGATGTCGTCGGAGGCGGTGCGGGCGGTGCCGTACCAGGCGTGGGCCTGGCGGGTGTCGCCGAGTTTCATCAGCGCGTCGGCGGTGAGCAGGGCGAGCATGGTGGTGGCGGTGAGCAGGCGGCGCTGGACGCTGGCCAGCTGCCTGGCCCCGGCCAGCTTGCGCACGTCGGCGAGTTCGAGCATCACCCGGCAGAGCATCGGCATCGGCGGGGTGGTCATGTATTCCCGGCGATAGCGCAGCACCTGCTCGTCCAGCCGGTCGAGCTGGTCCTCGGTGACGCTGCCGGTGGCCAGGGACCGATCCACATCGTGCCGGGTGCCTTCCACTTCGGCGAAGAAACGTCCGTTCGGGGTGCCGGCCAGCATCGCCTGGTGGAACAGGGCGCGGCGGTCGGTGTCGTCGTCGGCGAGGTCCTCGACGTGCACGCCGTCGTCGCTGGAGCCGTTGGCGACCACGACCACCTTCTGGCCGCCGCCGGGATCCTCGCAGTAGTCGGCGGCCAGGCCGAGCCGGACCGCGTTGGCCTTGTACAGCCGGGCCAGCAGGTCGATGGTCTGCGGCCGGGGCCTGGCGCGGTTGTTCTCCCAGGCGTTCAGCAGGTCGATGCTGGCCCGGGGCAGGCCGAGCGCCTGCTGTTCGCAGAGGAACTCCAGTTCCTCGATCGCCTGGCGGGCGGACCAGCCGCGGCCGAGCCGATGCGCCTTGAGCATGCTGACTCCGCAGCAGCCGTGGATCGCCTGGACCGTCTGCCACAGGGTCCACTGCCGGGCTTCCGCCTGCTCGCGCCAGCGGCGCGCACAGGCGGGCGAGTGCTCTCCTCGGGCCATGGTGCCTGCCCTTCCACTACTGGATATGGGGCGTTGGTGGGGGTCGGGCCGTACCCCAGTCTGCCCGGGAACCACCCTGTTCGGCTATTACGGATATTTCCCACAGGTTAACCGGCACGCACCCAACCGCCACCACCGTTATGCGTTCGTGCCCCCAGAACCGTGTCTGTTCCACGGAATACTGCCGACTTCCCTGGTTATTGCGCGTATACGTCGAATGGGTCGGATTGCCGGTAGGTCATCCCGGGTTCACCCTTTCCGGTGAAAGGTCCCAACATCCCCGGGAGACCACGATGGCCATGAAGGCAGATCGCAGCGAGGCGATGGACCACCTTGAGCGGCTGGCCGCCCAGCTGGAGGCGCACTCGTTCCAGGTGCGCCTGACGGCGCCCGCCGGCCTCTACCCGCGGCTGCGGGTGGTCAACCCGATGGCTCCCGCCATGGCCGAGGACGTGCTCGCGTCCAACGCCAACGACGGCGAGTGGTGGTACTGGCTGTCCTGGGCGGGCCGCATCGGGCACGCCTCTGACGTCGTCACCGCCGCCGAGCGCATCGCGAGCGTCCTGCACGTCATCCGACGCTAGTTCCACCCCAGCCGGTACGGCTCGCGCCACGCGATCTTCGCGACCCGCGTGTCCCCTTCCGCCCACACAGGGACGCGGGCCGTACCCAGGAGTGCACGGGGTGTTTGCCGCTGTTAGCTGCGGTGTTAGCGGAAGAACGACAGGATGTCTACCATGGAAGCGGGATCCCAGGGTGGTTCCGGCCTATTAATTGCCGTTTGACGTATCTCACAATCGGGCATTCGTGATGTGCGGCCCTCGGCTCGTCGAATCCTATCGACAGCGACGGGAATGGTCGCTTACCCTCAGGTAGGTGGGTCTCCGCCTTTACGATACTTTCAGTCGCTCGGTCCGCGATTTCTCCCCCCGAATTCCGGGAAAGGTCTCGCTTTATCTGTGCGGTCCCACCGTGGTCGTTCCACCGCATGTCGGTCAGATCAGATCCCAGGTGAATTTCGATATTCTGCACCGCTGGCTGCGGCATCTGGAATATCAGGTAATATTCTGCAGGAATGTCACCGACATCGAGGACAAGATCATCAGCCGGTCGCTCAGCGAGGGCGTGCACTGGTGGCGGATCACCGACCCGATGTACCGGTCGTTCAAGAGCACCTACGAGGCCCTCGGCTGCCTTCCGCCCAGCGTGGAGCCCCGGGCGACCGGGCACATCCCGGAGATGATCGAGCTCATCGAGCAGTTGCTCGGGTCCGGGCACGCGTACGAGGTCGAGGGCGACGTCTATTTCTCGGTAGATTCCTTCCCGGCCTACGGCGCCCTCTCCGGGCAGCGCCCCGACCAAATGCGCGGCACCGAGGAGCACGGCCACGGAAAACGCGACCCGCGCGATTTCGCCTTATGGAAAAGAGCCCGGCCAGGTGAGCCGATCTGGACCGCGCCGTGGGGCGAAGGCCGTCCAGGATGGCATCTCGAATGTTCCGCGATGGCCCGCAAGTACCTCGGCCGCGAATTCGACATCCACGGCGGCGGCGCCAATCTGGTTTTCCCGCACCACGAAAACGAGATCGCCCAGTCCCGGGCCGCGGGCGACGAATTCGCGCGTTACTGGATTCACAACGGGCCGGTCACCCACCGGGGCGAGAAGATTCGCAAAGTGGTGAAGAACCCGATGGCCGTGCACACCCTGCTGCGGCGGATCAGGCCGGTCGAACTCCGCTATTACCTGGCGGCCGCGCACTACCGCTCGCCGATGGAGTTCTCGGTGGCCGCGGTGGAGGAGGCGGCGACCGCCTACCGGCGGATCGAGCGGTTCGTGCACCGGGTCGCCGAGCGGCCCGCCGACCGACTTCCGGTCCTGTTCAGCGAGGCGATGGAGCATGACCTGAACGTGCCGCAGGCGATGTCCCGGGTGCACGCCGCGGTGAACGAGGGAAACGCCGCGCTGGATTCCGGCGACCCGAAACTGGCCGCCGCGAAATGCGGCGAGGTGCGCGCGATGCTGGAAATCCTGGGGCTTGATCCACTCGCCGAAAACTGGGCCAGAGAAACCCGGCTGCAGGAGGTCGCCGGGGCCGTGCTGCACGTGGTCAGAAATCTCGCCGAAGCCAGCGCGGCGGCGGGCGAGTTGGAGCGGGCGCACGCGATGCACCGGCAGATCGACAGCGCCTTGATCGGCCGCCGGGTTAATCACCGGCTGACCGTCTGACGACTAAGCTCCAAGCCGTGGCACCGAAAAAGATCGTCATTGACTGCGATCCGGGCATCGACGACGCGCTGGCCCTCGCGCTGGCGCACGGCAGCCCCGCCCTGGAGATCGTGGGCGTCACCACGGTCGGCGGGAACGTGTCGCTGGACCGGACGACCGACAACGCGCTGCGGCTGCGCGAGTTCCTCGGCTTCCCCGAGGTGCCGGTGACGCCGGGCGCGGCCGGGGCGATGCTGCGCGGCACGATCGAGGCGGCGCGCGTGCACGGCACCGGCGGGCTGGGCGGCGCGGTGCTGCCCGAGGCGACCCTGCCGGTGGCTCCCGGGCACGCCAGCGACTACCTGATCGAGACGCTGCGCGCCGACCCCGGCGAGATCACCCTGGTCGCCATCGGGCCGCTGACCAACATCGCGCTGGCGGTGCTCAAGGAGCCCAGGATCGTCGACTGGGTGCGCGAGTTCGCCATCCTCGGCGGCACCTACACGCGCGGCAACCGCACGCCCGCCGCCGAGTTCAACATCGCCGCCGACCCGGAGGCGGCCGCGATCGTGTTCCGGGCCGGGTGGACGGTGACCCAGATCGGCCTGGACGTGTCGACCACGGCGCAGGCCACCGGGCCGGTGGTGGAGCGGATGCGGGCGCTCGGCCGGCTCGGCGCGGATCTGCTGGTCCCGTGCGCGACCTTCTACGGGATGGTCACCGCCAGCGACGGGCCGGCCATTCACGACGCGTGCGCGCTCGCCTACCTGGCCGACCCGACCTTGATCGAGTTCGAGTCGGCCTGGGTCGAGGTGGAGACGGCCGGCCGGTTCACCTCCGGGATGACGGTGGTCGACTTCGATCTGGGTGACCGGGTGCCCAACGCGCGGGTGGGCACCTCCATCGACGTGGCCCGGTTCTGGGAGCTGACCCTGTCGGCGTACGAGCGGGTGAACCAAGGGCTCGGTTCCGGCATCTAACGGAGCATGTTCTCCCACGTTCTCCTGGTGCTCGGCCTGCTGGCACCCCAGCAGGCCGCCGTCGCCCCCACCTGGTTGGTTCAGAAGACCTCGGGCATCGGCAGCGCCAGCGCGCTCCTGGACGTGTCCGCCAGCGGCCCGGCCGACGCCTGGGCGGTCGGATACGGGTGCAGCGCCGAGGACCGGGAGGGTTGCGCCGCGATCCAGCGCTGGAACGGCCGGTCCTGGCGCAAGGTCACGGGGATCAAGTCGCCTCCGTTCCACGTCGACGGCGTCAGCGCCGCCTCCCCCGGCAACGTCTGGGCGGTCGGCAACGGCGTGACCGCGTGGGCCGGGCACTGGAACGGGCGCGCCTGGACCTCCTACCAGCCGTTCGGCGCGGCCGAGCACAACAGGATCAGCGACGTCGCGGTCTCCGGGCGGCCCTGGTTCGCCGGGACCACCACCGACAACCGGGCCGTCGTGCTCAGCTGGACCAAGTCGGGTGGATTCACGACCGTGTTCACCAACCCCGGCTCGCTGAACGCGATCACCGCCAAGAGCGCCACCGGGGACGTCTGGGCGGTCGGCTCCACCGGCACCCAGCCGATGATCGTGCACGGCTCGAACGGGCGCTTCGCCGAGCACTGGTTGCCCAGCATCCCGGGCGGCGTGCTCACCCGGGTCTGGCAGGCCGCCGAGAACGACGTCTGGGCGGTCGGCTACACCGGGAGCACCTTCGCCTCCGCCAAGCCGATCGTGCTGCGCTACGACGGCAAGTCGTGGCGGCAGATCGCCATCCCGGTGACGAAGGGCAGACTGACCGGGCTGACGAGTGACGGGAGCGGCCAGGTGTGGGCCGGCGGCGTCGACTTCGACAACGGCGGCCGGGTCCTGGTCATCCGGCTCGGCGCGGGCAGCCCGCGAGCGTCCTGGAGCCAGGGACTGGACATCCCCCGGCAGCGCGACTACGACCCCCAGACGGTGACGAGCGTCTCCCTCGCCCGGATCCCCGGCACCCGGCACGGCCTCTGGGCGGCCGTCGCGGCCGGGGGCGGCGACTTCCAGCGGCACTTCCTCTTGCGCCGCAGGTGAGGAGGTGCCGCAATAACCGTGGCTGAACGACCAATACCGGAAACAAACCCGGACTTTGCGCGAAACATGGGTTCTCTACCCTCCGGTCATGGCGGACATATTCGACTCATATGCCCTGGCCGATGCATGGGACGAGATGTTCGAGCGTCCGGGCGTGCCCCGCGCCCCTTACCAGGGGCTCTTCGCCGCACTGCAACCCCTCGGAGCCGATGAGTTACGGTTCCGGGCCGACCAATTGGCCCGCGTCTTCACCGACCGCGGCGTCACCTTCGACTACGCGGGCGAGGAACGGCCGTTCCCGCTCGACCTGATCCCGCGCGTCATCGACGCCGCCGAGTGGGACCTGATCGCCCGCGCGGTCCGGCAGCGGGTGCGCACCCTGGAGGCGTTCCTCGCCGACGTGTACGGCGCCCGCCAGGTCTTCCACGACGGGATCGTGCCCTGGCGGCTGCTCCAGTCCTCGCCGCACTTCCACCGCACGGCCGACGGCATCCGCCCGGCCAACGGGGTCCGGGTGCACATCGCCGGGATCGACATCATCAGGGACGAGGCCGGGGACTTCCGGGTGCTGGAGGACAACGTCCGTACCCCCTCGGGGGTGAGCTACGTGCTGGAGAACCGGCTGGCCATGATGCGGACGCTGCCCGCCCTGTTCGCGGGGCCGGGACGGGACGGCGTCGGAGCCGAGCAGCGGGTGCGGCCGGTGGACGAGTACCCGCCGCGCCTGCTGGCGGCCCTGCGCAAGGCCGCGCCGGGCAATGTGACCGACCCGACCGTGGTGGTGCTCACCCCGGGCGTCTACAACGCGGCCTACTTCGAGCACGCGCTGCTGGCCCGGCTGATGGGCGTCGAACTGGTCGAGGGCCGGGACCTGGTCTGCGAGAACAACCGGGTCTACATGATCACCACGCACGGCAAGCGGCCGGTGCACGTGATCTACCGGCGGGTGGACGACGACTACCTGGACCCGCTGCACTTCCGGGCCGACTCCACGCTCGGCTGCCCCGGCCTGCTGAACGCGGCGCGGGCGAACACGGTGACGATCGCCAACGCGGTCGGCAATGGCGTCGCCGACGACAAGCTGCTCTACACCTACGTGCCGGAACTGATGAAGTACTACCTGGGCGAGGAGCCGCTGATCGGCAACGTCGAGTCCTACCGGCTGGCCGACCCCGACACGCTCGAATGGGCGCTGGAGCGCCTGGACACGCTGGTGCTGAAGCCGGTGGACGGCGCGGGCGGCAAGGGCATCGTGATCGGGCCGAGGGCCGAGCAGCAGACTCTGGAGGCGCTGGCCGAGACCGTGCGCGCCGACCCGCGCGGCTGGATCGCGCAGCGGCCGGTGATGCTGTCCACCTCGCCCGCGCTCATCGGCGACCTGCCCCGGCCGCGCCACATGGATCTGCGCCCGTTCGCCGTGAACGACGGCGACGACGTCTGGCTGCTGCCCGGGGGCCTCACCCGGGTGGCGCTCCCGGAAGGAGAACTGGTGGTCAACTCCAGCCAGGGCGGCGGCTCCAAGGACACCTGGGTGCTGTCCGAGCCGGGCCCCCGGACGGCGCCGCCCGAGCCCACCCCCGCCCAGGTGCACTGGGAGCCCACCAGGAGCGCCGCCTGGGACGGCGAGCAGTGACCCGCGAGCTGCTCAGCCGGATCGCCGAGACCCTCTACTGGATCGGCAGGTACGTCGAGCGTTCCGACGACATCGCCCGCCTGCTGGACGTCTCCCTGCACCGCGCCCTGGTCGGCGACGAGGACTGGGCCGCCGTCTTCGCCACCCTCGGGCACGTGGGCGCCGAGTCGCCGACCACCGAGGTGATGGTCCAGCGCCTGGCCTACGACTCCGACACCCCCGGCTCGATCGCCGGCTGCGTCCGGGCCGCCAGGGAGAACGCCCGCGGCGTCCGGGAGATCGTCTCCAGCGAGGTGTGGGAGTGCCTCAACGTCACCTGGAACCAGCTGCCGCTCCGCCAGGTCGGCGCGGAACGCCTCGGCCCGCACGGCTACCTGCGCTACGTGCGGGAGCGGGCGGCGCTCTTCTTCGGCCTGGCCGACGCCACCATGAGCCGCGACGACGGCTGGCGGTTCATCGTGCTCGGCCGCAGCCTGGAGCGGGTGGACATGATCGCCCGGCTGCTCACCGTGCACCACGAGCCCGGCCACGCCGCGAACTGGCGGCTGCTGCTGGAGGCCTGCGGCGCGGACGAGTCGTTCGCCAGGACCCATCGCGGCGACTCCCGCCGGGTGCTGGAGTTCCTGCTGCTGGACCGGCTGTTCCCGCGCTCGGTGATGCACGCGCTGGCGACCGCCGAGCAGTGCCTGGCCGAACTCACCCCGGACCACGACCGGGCCGGCATGTCCGACTCGGCCCGCGCCGCGATCGGCCGGGTCCGGATGAGCCTGGAGTACGCGGACGTGGCCGACCTGGACGACCAGCGGCCCGAACTGCTGACCGCGCTCCAGGCGGTCTGCGTGATCGCGTCCGAGGCGATCACCGACCGGTTCTTCCAGCATGTGTCCTTGGGGGGAGCGACGTGGCAGACGGCTGGCGTGTGAGGATCCGGCACCTGACCCACGTGGAGTACGAGGGCGACGCGCAGTCGTCCTACAACGAGGTCAGGATGACGCCGCTGGACGACCGCGGCCAGACCACGCTGGACCAGCGGCTGACCATCCGCCCGGCCACCCCGGTCTGGACCTACCGCGACTACTGGGGCACCCAGGTCAGCGTCTTCGACCTGCCGATGGGGCACCGGACCCTGACCATCGAGGCGGTCAGCCGGGTGGAGACGTCCGGGCCGCGCCCCCGGGCCAAGCCGCTCAGCTGGGCCGAGCTGCGCAACGTGGACGGGCCGATCGCCGAGTACCTGCGCCCGACCGAACGGACCGCCATCCGCCCCGGCCTCGCCACCGCCCAGGTGCCGGGCCGCGACCCGCACGAGGCGGCCGAGGCGATCGCCTGGGCGGTGCACGAGCGGGTGGAGTACGTGCCGGGCTCCACCGGCGTGCTGACCAACGCGCAGGAGGCCTGGGACCGGTGCGTGGGCGTCTGCCAGGACATGGCGCACGTCACCGTGGCGCTGCTCCGCGCCGCCGGGCTGCCGGCCCGGTACGTCTCCGGCTACCTGCATCCGCACCGGCACGCGACCATCGGCGAGACGGTGCTCGGGCAGAGCCACGCGTGGGTGGAGTACTGGGCCGGGGACTGGGTCGCGCTCGACCCGACAAATCAGACATATGTCGGCGAATCACACGTGGTGGTAGCGCGTGGGAGAGATTACTCTGACGTACCCCCTTTGAAAGGTATTTACCAAGGCCCACCTGCGGGAAGACAAGTAGTAGAGGTTGAAGTGACCCGGCTGGCGTGATCTTGGCGCATTTCTGGGAAGGCTGAGACCAAACGATGAGAGGAGCGCCTCTGTGAAAAGGGTCCAGATCGTTCAGCGGCCTCGGCCTCCACGCCGTCCCGTCCCCATCGACCTGCGCACCCCGTCCGGACGGATACTTCCGTTCTAACCGCGCGGCAGCCGTCCTACCTGCGTGTCTTACCGTCCCGGGCCAGCGCGTAACACCGGTCGAATCCCTCCAGCACGGCCGGCCACGAGCAGCGCACCGGCGCGGTCTCCCGGTTGTGCTCCGCGATCGAGGTGCGCAGCCGCGGATCCCCGGCCAGCCTGGCCACCGAGCCGACCAGCTCATCGAAACTGCGGCCGAGCAGCCCCTCCTTGCCCGGCCTGACGAAATCCGCCACTCCGCTCTGGGCCCGAGCCACCACCGGCACCCCCGCGGCTCGGGCCTCCAGCGCGGCCAGCCCGAACGACTCGCGCGGCGCCGGCGCCACGAACACGTCGGCCACGGCCAGCAGCTCGCGGATCTGCTCGCGGGTGTAGCGGCCCGGCATCTCCACCCAGTCCATCCGGTGCGCCGCGAGATAGCGCTCCATCGACCCCCGGGCCGGGCCGTCGCCGACGATGGTGGCCCGGATGGCCACCTCGGCGGGCACCCGCGCCCGCGCCGCCGCCAGCAGCTTCAGCAGCCGGACCGGCTGCTTGCGCGGGGCCAGCCGCCCCACCGCCACGATGTGCACCGGATCGCCGGACGGCACCGGGCCCGCCGCGCCCCAGCCCGCCAGGTCCAGCCCGTTGGAGACCACCCGCACCGGCACCCGGGGGCCCGCGACGGCCCGGATCGGCCGGGCCGCGGCCTCGCTCACGGCGGTGGCCACCAGACCCCAGCGCGGCCAGCCGCCCAGCGCCTTCAGCGCCCGGTAGAGGCCCTGGGTGACCGGATCCCACATGCTGTGCACGGTGACCACGGTCGGCAGCCCGGCCCGGTGCGCGGCCCGCACCCCCATCCAGGCGAACGGCGAGACCGCGCCGGTGTGCACGTGCACCACATCCGGCCGTAAGGCCGTCATCAAGCGGATCAGATGGCCGGTGCCGCGCGGGTGAACCGGCAGGTCGAACGGCATCCGGGCGACCAGCCTGCGCACCCCTGGCAGGTCCTCCCCCGTCGTGGCGGTGGCCACCACGACCTCGTGGCCGGCCTCGCGCTGACTCCTGATCAGGTCCGCCACCTGCACCTCGATCCCACCTAGCCGGGGCAGGTAACAGTCGCTCACGTGAAGGATCCGCACCCGAGCCAGCCTAGCTGTGTCTATGGCCGCGCCTCCGGCACGGCGGGCTTGGCCGCCCCTTAGCCGGTGTCTTCCCTCGTCACTCCGGCCGCTTCGCGACCTGCGTTCCTCAGTCCAGACACCGGCGCGGCCAAGCCGGGACATATGACTTACGGCGCGGAGGTTGCCGGGAGATGGAGGTGGGGGGATCCATGGGATCATGGGGTGCGTGCAGACTGCGGTGTTCTTTCACGCTCATCCCGACGACGAGGCGCTGCTGACGGCCGGGACGATGGCCATGCTGGCCGCGGAGGGGCACCGGGTGGTGCTGGTGGTGGCGACGGCCGGGGAGCGCGGGCTGGCCGAGATGCCGCACGGTGACGAGCTGGGCGCGGTCCGGATGGCCGAGTTGTACGAGTCGGCGGCTCGGCTGGGGTGCGCCCGGGTGGTGCGGCTCGGTTACGGGGATTCCGGGCTCGGGTCCGACGGCGGCGTCGTGGACGAGCGGCCGGCCAACGCGTTCATCGACGCCGACACCGAGGAGGCGGCGCAGCGGCTGGCCGCGATCCTCAAGGAGGAGGCCGCCGAGCTGCTCACCATCTACGATCCGGCCGGCGGGTACGGGCACCCCGACCACGTCATGGTCTACCGGGTCGGCACCAGGGCCGCCGAGATCGCCGGGACGCCCATCCTGCTGGAGGCCACGGTCAACCGCGACCCGCTGCTCACCGGCGTCAGGCTGGCCGCCAGGTTCTACCCGCAGCTGGACGTGCGCTCCTTCGAGAGCGCCTACTCGGCCGGCGCCGACATCACCCACCGCGTCAACGTGCGCAGGCACGCCAAGGCCAAGCGGGCCGCGATGGCCGCGCACGCCACCCAGACCGCGGGCGGCGACGGGGACCGTACGCTGGGGGCGATGCTGCGGATCCCCGCCCCGCTCTTCCGCTACGTGTTCGGCACCGAATGGTACGTGCGCCGCGGCCTCCCGCCGGGGACCCGGCTGAAGCATCCGTTCGACCAGCCGAGCTGAGGGGGAACGTGAACAAGTGGCTGCGGGCGGGCCTGTCGGCCGCGTCGCTGGGCCTGGCCGTGACCCTGATCGTGTTCCTGCCGCGCGTCGTCGGCGGCCTGACCGGCAAGCACGTGTCGTGGACCGAGATCGGCGCGCTGTTCGGGCGGCTGGACTGGAGCGCCGTGCTACTGATGGCGGCTGTCTGGCTGGCCAGCCTGCTCGCCTACAGCCACGTGCTGACCAGTTCGCTGCCCGGTCTGAGCCACCTGCAGGGCCTCACCCTGAACGCGGCGGGCAGCGCGGTCAGCAACCTGCTGCCGTTCGGCGGCGCGGCCGGGGTGGCGCTCACCTTCGCGATGACCAAGGGCTGGGGGTTCCCGGTCCGCTCGGTGCTGGTGCTGACGCTGGTCAGCGGGATCTGGAACACGCTGTTCCGTTTTATCCTGCCCGCGGTCGGCATCCTGGCCCTGGTCGCCTCTGGGCAGGCGATGAGCCCGACCGTGGCGCGCGCGGGCTGGGCCGGCGGGGTCTCGATCCTGGTGCTGGTCACGGTCGTCGCGGTGGCGCTCTACTGGGACCGGGCCGCGGCGCTGCTCGGCCGGGGCATGGACGCGCTGCTCCGGCTGCTGCCGCACCGGTTACGCCCGGCCGAGCATTCTGCCTCGGCGGCTCTGGACCGGCTCAGGGCCGACACCGCGGGGATCGTGCGGACCCGGTGGCCGGGACTGTCGGCCGGCATGGTGCTGTTCCTCGGCCTCCAGTGGCTGATCATGGTGCTCTGCCTGCAGGCCACCGGCGCCTATCCGGGGCTGGCCCAGTCGATCGCGGTCTTCGCGCTCAGCCGGGTGCTGACCACCGCGTTGATCACGCCGTCCGGCGCCGGGATCATGGAGGGCGGGGTGGCCGCGCTGCTGATCACCTTCGGTCAGCCGGCCAGCGGCGCGACCGCGGCGGCGCTGCTGTTCGGCTTCTGGACGTACACAATCGAGATCCCGTGGGGGGGTCTGGCGCTGGGCGGCTGGGCGATACTCCGTAAGCGGGGGGACAGCCTGCCGACCGAGGCGGAGCGCGCCCCAACATCGTGATCTTGCGGGACAATTGACGATCACGATTGCGATAGTGAGGATGTCGGCCATGTCGAGAAGCTTGTGCACAGTTTGGCGGCGCGCATAGCGTGGCGGCTGACATGAGCAAGGTGGTCTTCCGGGTCCTGGGACCGGTCGAGGCGTACGACGCCGACACCGAGAGCGAGAACGAACTCGACCTCGGCGGCTTGCGGCAGCGGGCCGTACTGGCGCGGCTTCTGGTCGCCCGCGGCCAGGTCGTGCCGGTGGACACGCTGATCTTCGACCTGTGGGCGGACGACGCCGCCAAGGGCGCTCAGTCCGGCCTCCAGGTGTACATCTCACGGCTGCGCCGGGTGCTCGAACCCAACCGGCCGCGCGGCGGCCCCAACCGGCTGCTGGTCACGGTGGCGTCCGGTTACGCGCTGCGGGCCGCGCCCGAGCAGGTGGACGCGCTCAGGTTCGAGGCCACCGTCCGGGCCGCAGGGGAGCGCCTGGACGAGAACCCGCACACCGCGCGGGCCCGGCTGGAGTCTGCGCTGGGGCTGTGGCAGGGCACGCCGTACTCCGACTTCGCCGACCAGTCCTGGGCCGAGGCCGAGGTGACCCGCCTCAACGAGCTGCGCCTGGTGGCCAGGGAGCGGCACGCGGACGCGGGCCTGCGGCTCGGGCTGCATGCCGAGACGGTGCCCGACCTGGAGGCGCTGACCACCGAGAACCCGCTCCGCGAGGAGGGCTGGCGGCTGCTCGCGCTCGGCCTGTACCGGTGCGGGCGGCAGGGCGACGCGCTGGCCGCGCTGCGCAAGGCGCGCAACATCCTCGCCGACGAGCTGGGCATCGACCCTGGCCCGGCGCTGCGCAAGATGGAGTCCGACATCCTGGCCCAGGACACCGGCCTGGAGCTGGCGGTGGCCCCGCGCCGGCCGGAGAGCACGGCCAGCTGGCCGCCCCGCCCGGTCGAGGTCAGCGCGGTCCCGCCGCTGGAGCCCGAGCCGTTCGTCGGCCGCGACGCCGAACTGACCACGCTGGCCGCCGCCGCGCCCCGGGCCAAGTCGGGGCGGCTCACCATCGCCGTGCTCAGCGGCGACGCGGGCGCGGGCAAGACCACACTGCTGGGCCGGCTCACCGGCCAGCTGGAGAGCCACGGCTGGATCGTGGCCGGCGGCGCCTGCCCGGACAGCCCGGCCACCCCGCCCGGCTGGGCCTGGGTGGAGGTGCTGCGCACGCTGATCGCCCGCCGCGGCGCGGGTGAGTACGGCGCGCTGCTGGCCCCCCTGCTGGACGACCACGCCCCCGACACCGGCGACGACGAGACCTCCGGCGGCTTCCGGCTGCACCGCGCGGTCGGCGGCTTCCTGTCCGGCGTCGCCCGCGAGGCCCCGCTGCTGCTCACCCTGGAAGACCTGCACTGGGCCGACGACCAGACGCTGGCCCTGCTGCGCGCGCTGCCCAGCCTGCTCGCCGCCAGCCGGGTGCTGCTGGTGGTGACCTGCCGGGAGAACGAGCTGAACGACCCGCAGCAGGACGTGCTGGCCGCGCTGGCCCGGCTCGGCCCGGTCCGGGTGGAGCTGGACGGGCTCTCCCCCGAGGACACGGCCGCGCTGGTCCGCGCCACCTGCGTGCGGGACGTGGAGGACGAGGTGGTCGCCGCGATCGTGGAGCGGACCGGCGGCAACCCGTTCTTCGTGATCGAGACCGTCCGGCTGCTGGAGACCGAGCAGGACATCTCCGAGGTGCCGTCCGGGGTGCGCGACGTGCTGCGGCGGCGGATCGCCCGGCTGCCGGAGAAGGCCCAGCAGATCCTGCTCCAGGCCGCCGTCATCGGCCGGGACGTGGACGTGGACGTGCTGGTGGACATCTCCGGCGACGAGGACCTGGTGGTGGACGCGGTCGAGGCCGCGCTGCTGGCCGGCCTGGTCACCGAGCCTGGCCCGAGCCGGCTCAGGTTCGACCACGGCCTGGTCCGGGACACCCTCTACTCCGACGCCTCCCGGCTGCGCCGCTCCCGGCTGCACGCCGCGGTCGCCTCGGTGATCGAGAAGCGCAACCCGGGCGACGTGGCCGCGCTGGCCCACCACTACGACCTGGCCGGCACGGCGGAGACCGCCGCCAAGGCGGTCCGCTACGCGGGCCTCGCCGCCGAGCAGGCCGAACGCCGTTTCGCGCACCGCGAGGCGGCCTCCCAGTGGGAGCGCTCGATCGCCGCCTTCGACCGGGCCGGCGGCAGCCAGGGCAAGGACCGGCTGGAGCTACAGCTGCGGATGATCCGGGCGCTCGCGCTCTGCGGCGACATGGCCGCGGCCCGCTCGCACCGGCGGGACGCGATGGACGTGGCCCTGCCGCTGGGCGACCTGGAGCTGA
The DNA here is from genome assembly GCF_009687845.1 of Acrocarpospora corrugata. Taxonomy (GTDB): domain Bacteria; phylum Actinomycetota; class Actinomycetes; order Streptosporangiales; family Streptosporangiaceae; genus Acrocarpospora; species Acrocarpospora corrugata. The sequence continues at coordinate 113,060 of NZ_BLAD01000041.1, read as the reverse complement.
CCGCCCGGGTGGCCGCCGCGCTCGCGGTGCCGCACAAGGGCATCGCCCGCGACTTCACCAGGACCGCCTGGGAGATCGTCGACGTCACCGAGAAGGCGCTGCTGGAGCTCCCGCAGGGGGAGCAGTCGCTGCGGGCCAGCCTGCTGGCGACCCTGGCGCTGGAGCTGGAGGGCTCGGCCACGCCCCGGGGCGAGCAGGCTTCGCTGGAGGCCGAGGAACTGGCCAGGGCGAGCGGCGATCCCGGCCTGCTGGCGATGGCGTTGAGCGGGCGGCTGCGGCAGTCGTACACGATGGCGCAGGTCGACGAGCGTGAGGACATCGGCAGGGAGCTGCTCCGGGTGGGCGCGGAGTCCGGGCAGATCGCGGTGCAGACGCTGGCCCATCTGGTGCTGCTGGAGTGCGCGGCGGCCCGCGGCGACTTCGCCGAGGCGGACCGGCAGCTGGCCAGGGCGGAGCGGCTCGGCCAGCAGTACGACCTGTCCGCGCCGGCCGCCGTCGGGGCCTGGTACGCGGGGCAGCGGCTGATGATCTCCGGGGACTATCCGGGGGCCGAGCGCGCCTACCGGAACGCGGCCAGGCTGACCGCGCGGGCCGGCATGCTGGAGGGCCGCCAGGACCTGCCGCTGATCGCCACCTTCTGCCTGCACCTGGTGCGCGGCCAGGCCGCCGACATGGTGGACGCGCTGGAGGAGGCCCACCAGCGCGGCGCCAAGTGGACGCTGGACGCGTACGCGGTGACCCTGGCGTCCGCCGGGCACCTCAGGGACGCCAAGGTGATCGCGGCCACCAGGGAGCCCGTCCGCGGCGACTTCCTGTACGAGCTGGCGATGACCTGGCGGGCGCTGGCCGGGCTGCTGCTGGACGACGCCGACCGGATGCGCGAGGCGTACGCGGCGTTGAAGCCGTTCAACGACAGGATCGCGGGCGCGGGCACCGGCGTGGTGGCGCTCTGGCCGGTGGCCAAGACGCTCGGCGACCTGGCCGTGAAGCTGGGCTTACCTGAGGCGACCGGGCACTACGAGAAGGCGCTCGCGGTGGCCAGGCGGGTGGGCGTGCCCCGGTGGGTGACCGAGGCCGAGCAGTCTCTCAGCAGCTGACCTGGAACTTCTGGCTGCGGTAGGTCTCGCCGTCGACGGCGAGCACGGCCCGGTAGGTGCCGGGGTTGGCGACCACGCGCGGGTTCCAGCGCACGGTCCTGGCGTCGCCGTCGGCGAAGCCGCCGGAGGTGACCAGGTAGTTCTGCCAGGCGCGCTGGTTGTCGCTCCAGCGCTGCAGGGTCCAGTCGTACATGACGCCGTCGGGGGCGGCCGGCACCAGGGTCTGCACCTGGTAGGAGTTGTCGCAGCCCGGGTCGCCGGCCAGCGCGGCCACCGAGACGAGGCCGGCCGCCGGTGCGGGCAGGGCCTCCTCGACCGGCAGCGAGCGGGCCGACAGGGTGATGGTGCGGACCGGCTCGGCGGGCGCGACGTGGGCGATTCCCACGCCCACGTACGCGCCGATGGCCGCGAGCGTGGCCAGGAACAGCTTGGCGGCCGTGCCGGTGCCCCCGGCCAGGACCGGCATGATGTCGCCTCTTGAACTCATGATCTTTCCTCCCGCTACGCTCGTACTAAGAAGTACGCGCGAGCGGTTGATCAGAGCTTGCCGTTGGCTTGCAGTTGCGGAAAGGGCATGGATTAGGTAAGCCTGTCCTTAGGTATTGATGCGTTCCCGGGGAGGTCGCACCTTGGAGTCCCTCTTCGAGATCATCGACAGCGTGCCGTACTGGCTGCTGGTGCTGGTGGGCGGAATCGCCCTGTTCGGCGCGTTCCAGTTCTACTACTGGGGCGGCAAGAAGCTCGGCGGCAAGCTGTACGAGACGCGGATCGGGCGCCGGATCGGGAAAGAGCGCATCGCGAAGGTGGAGAACGTGGTCCGCCGGTGGGGCGCGCTCTCGGTCTTCGGGTGCTTCTGGGTGCCCGGCGGCCTGCGCCATACGCTGCCGTGGGTGGCGGGCGCGCTGCGGGTCGACTACCGCTGGTATCTGGTGGCCAGCGCGCTCGGCTGCCTGACCTGGGTCCCGCTCACCGCGTTCGGCCTGTACGCGGGCATCTGGGCGTGGCTGAAGCTGGCCGCGACCTCGCCCCTCTACGCGGGTCTCACCCTGGCCGTCCTGATCGCCGCCGTGGTGCTGTGGCGACGCCGCCGGCGCGCGAACGCCCCGGCGGCGGAAGACATCGAGAAGGTGGAGGTCTAGAGCCGCAGCGGCTCCAGCGCCGAATCGTCGATCTTCGCGTCCACGGCGTGCCGCCGGGTCGCCTCGACCCCGTTCACGCACGCCGCCTTGCTGGCGTACCCCTCGCTGACCGCGAGCGTCTGCCCGTTGCCCGCGACGAGCTTGAACCGGAAAACGCCGGTCTTGTCCTTACTGATGATGAAACGTCCTGCCATCTGATCCCCCCGAGACGAACCGGCTGTCGCAGCCATACCCCGACCGGCGGACATGCGATCATGACCACATGCGCCTCGGGGCCCTCATCGCACTGATTCTGATCTTCGCCTTTCCCGGTACGGCTGTCGCGGCACCCGCGCCTCCCGTCACGGCGCGTGTCGCCTTCCTGATGGACACCACCTCGGGAACGGTCCACTACGCCAAACACGCCACCCGCCGCGTCCCGGTGGCCAGCCTCACCAAGGTGATGACCGCCTACGTGATCCGCCGCGAGGCCCGCCTGGACGACGTGGTCAAGATCACCGCCGCCGACGTCAGGTACGCCGCCGCGAACGGCGCGACCGTGGGCGGCCTGCGCGCGGGCGAACGCCTCACCGTCCGCGCCCTGCTCTACGCCCTGCTGCTCAACTCCGGCGCCGACGCCTCACACGCGCTGGCCGAACGGTACGGCCCCGGCACCCACCGCTTCGTCGCCAAGATGAACGCCGCCGCCCGCGGCCTGGGCCTGGACGACACCAACTACGTCAACCCGGACGGCCTGCCGGCCCGCGGCGCGTACTCGACCGGCCGCGACCAGACCACGCTGGCCCGCGCCGCGATGCGGGACCCGGTGATCGCCACCATCGCCAGGACCAAGTCCCGCACGATCGCCCACCACACCTTCCGCAACACCAACGAACTGCTGGGCAAGGGCGTGATCGGCCTGAAGACCGGCTACACCAACGCGGCCGGCTACTGCCTCAGCTTCGTCGCCGTCAAATACGACCACACCTACATGGGCGTCGTCCTGGGCGAGACGACCGAGGCCCGCCGGTACGCCAGCGCCCGCACCCTGCTGGACTACGCGATCGACCAAAATCGCTAGCGGAGCAGGGCGTGGCAGGCGATCGCGGCGGCGGCGACCACGTTGAGCGAGTCGACGCCCAGGGCCATCGCGGCCGGGCTCATCGGGATGCTGACGCCCTGGTCGGCCTCGGCCAGCCAGTGCGAGGACAGGCCGTCGCCCTCGGAGCCGAGCAGCAGCGCGACCCGGTCGGCGAACTGGACCTTGTCGAGGGCGGGGGCGTGCTGGTCGGGGGTGAGCGCGAGGGTCTGGAAGCCGGCCAGGCGCAGGTCGGCGAGGCCGCCGTACCAGTCGGGCATTCGCGCGTACGGAATGGCGAAGACCGCGCCCATCGAGACTTTGACCGCGCGGCGGTAGAGCGGGTCGGCGCAGCGGGGGGCGAGCACGACCGCGTCCACGCCGAGCGCGGCGGCGCACCGGAAGATCGCGCCGACGTTGCCGTGGTCGACCAGGTCCTCCAGGACCAGGACCCGCCGGGCCCGGCCGAGGAGTTCGGGGACGGCAGGCAGCGGCAGCCGGTGCAGCGAGGCGAGCGCCCCCCGGTGCACCTGGAAGCCGGTGATGTTCTCCATCACCTCGTCGGAGGCCAGGTAGACGGGCGCGTCGGCGGGCAGGTCGGCGAAGGACGGCAGCCACTTGCGGGTGGTCAGCACCGAGCGGAGCGGGTGGCCGGTGGCCAGGGCGCGGCGGATGACCTTCTCGCCCTCGGCCAGGAACAGGCCCTGCTCGGGTTCCAGCGCCTTGCGCAGGTCGGTGTCGCGCAGGCGGGTGAAGTCCGCGATCCGCGGGTCGGCGGCGGAGTCCACCTCGATGACCATCAGGCCAGCGTACCGTTGCCGCCCCTTTGCGCTGCCATTCGCCGGTCACGCACAGTGCCCGATACAGTACTCACCGCTGCATGTGGCCGGGTGGGCGACGATCGGGGGTCAAGGTGCCTGACCAGCGAACGCTTGTGCGTCCGGCCGCGCAGGAAGCCGGCTGGCTGAGGGACGCGCGCCGGGCTCGCTTGCTGTCGGTGGCGACCCTCGGCTGGCTCGGCGTGGAGAGCGCCCTCGGGCTGTGGACCGGCTATCAGGCGCATTCGGTGGCCCTGCTCAGCTGGGGCCTGGCCGCACTGGTGGAGGCCCTGGCCAGCCTGATCGTGATCTGGCGGTTCACCGGCGCGCGGCTCTACTCCGCGCGGGCCGAGCGGACCGCGACCCGGGCGGTGGCGGTGAGCTTCTGGCTGCTGGCGCCCTATCTGGTCGCGCACGTGGCGCACGATCTCAGCCAGGGTTACCGGGCCGCGCCGAGCGCGCTGGGCATCGCGGTCACCACGATCAGCTTGGTGAGCATGCCCTTGCTGGGGGTCGCCAAGCGCAGGGTCGGGGCCCGGCTCAGGTCGGCGGCGACGGCGGGCGAGGGCACCCAGAACCTGCTCTGCGCGGTGACCGCGGCCGGGGTGCTGCTGGGCCTGGCGCTCAACACGATCGGCTGGTGGTGGGTGGATCCGGCGGTGGCACTGATGCTGGCGGCGGTGGCCGGGCACGAGGGCGTCAAGGCGTGGCGCGGCCAGTCCTGCTGCCACTGAAGGACCACCACGGCCAGGTCGACTCCGGCCGCGCGGAGTTCGCGGATGACGCAGCGGGCGCCGCCGGGGTCCGTCCAGGCGCGGCAGAGGCGTTCCTTCATCACGATTTCGCGTAGATTCGCCAGGCCGCGCAGGCCGCGCCGTACGGCCGGGGTGAGGCCCGGCGGCGCGAACTGGATCAGCAAGAGGTCTCCCGGACGGCGCCTGACCCCCACGCTTCCTGGCTCCCCCGGTGTCCCCTGCACAGCAACCCCTGCACCAAAACACGAAATATCGCCACTTTGGACATCACGATACATCGCGTCTTGCCGATGTCAAGATGTATCTCGACCTCCACCACAGACCAAATCCCGATATATACGGAAAGTAATCACTGCACTAGAAGTGTGGTTTTGCCGTTCTTGGGCTTGCCGCTATCGTTCCGTAAGCATTACGGAGAATCTCCCTATATGGCGTAGCGCAGGCGCGTACCGTCGGGAGTTCCATCGACACCAAAGAGGCCACCGTGGGCGGACGTCATCGCACCGATGAACTCGAAGGCGGCTATAACCCCGAGCCCCCGCCGCGCAGGCGCGGTGGCGCGGGCAAGGTGCTGGTGCCGCTGGCCGGCGCGGTCGCACTCGCGGTGCTGCTCGGCGTGGCCGCGTACGTGGTGGTCAACAAGGAGGGCCCCGGCTGCGGCCCGGACAAGGTGGCGCTCCGGGTCGTGACGGCCAAGGACGTCGAACCGGCCATCGCCAAGATCGCCGAGAAGTTCGGCAAGTCCGGCAAGACGGTGGACGGCAAGTGCATGGCGGTCACCGTCTCCGGCTCCGACTCCGCGGGCGTCGCGGCGGCGCTGTCCGGCACCGGCGACGCGCCGGAACCCGACATCTGGATCCCCGACTCCAGCCTCTGGCTGGCCGGGCTGCCGAAGGAGCGGGCGCCCAAGGTCAGCGGCAACGTGGCCCAGTCGCCGGTGGTGCTGACCGCGCCGAAGGCCGCCGCCCAGCAGCTGTCCTCCGCCTTCACCCCCAGCTGGACCGCCATGCTGGACGCCGCCAACGCCGCCAAGCCGGACGGCCTGGCCAAGAAGGTCCGGGTGCTGGTGCTGGACCCGGGCCTGAACGCGGCCGGGCTCGGCGCGCTGGCCGCCGCGGCCGGGGTGCTCAAGGCGAGCGGCGCGGCCAACACCGACGAGCTGCTGGTGGGCGTGCTCCGGCAGCTCTCCGAGTCGAAGGTGACCTCCCCGGACAGCCTGTTCGCCACCCTGGCCAAGACCGCCACCCGGGTGCCGATCGGCGTCACCTCCGAGCAGTCGGTCTGGGCGTTCAACGCCAAGAACGACGCGGCGGCGGTGGCGCTCTATCCGGCCGAGGGCACGGTCAACCTGGACTACCCGATCGTCACCGTGGTCAAGGACGGCCCCGAGGCCAAGGCCGCCAAGGAGTTCACCGCCGAACTCGTCAACGCCGCGTCCAAGAAGACCGTCCAGGAGTTCGGCTTCCGCACCCCCGACGGCGTCGGCAGCGCGCTCACCGCCGAGCAGGGCCTCAACCCGAAGGCGCCCACCGCCCTGCCGCTGCCGGACGCCAAGACCGTCGTCACGCTGGCCCAGTCCTGGAAGCGGGTCAGCCTCGGCACCCGGCTGCTCTCCCTCACCGACATCTCCGGCACGATGGCGCTCCCGGCCGACAGCAGCGGGGTGAGCCGGATGAAGGCGATCGCCGACGTCGGCATCGAGGGCCTCAAGCTGTTCCCGGACAAGACCGAGATCGGCACCTGGATCTTCTCCGACAACCTGAACGGCGACCGGGTGGACTGGAAGGAGACCATCCCGATCGGGCCGCTGGCCCAGCAGCTGAACGGGGTCACCCGGCGCGAACTGGTCGCCAAGAACCTGGCCGAGCTGAAGGCGATCCCGACCGGCAACACCGGCCTGAACGACAGCCTGTGGGCGGCCTACCAGAAGATGACCGACGAGTACGAGGCCGACAAGATCAACACGATCCTGCTGTTCACCGACGGCGTCGGCAATGACGACCCGTCCGGCGGGATCACCAACGCCGGCATCCTGAAGCGGCTGAAGGCGGCCTACGACCCGCAGCAGCCGGTCAGCATCCTGATCATCTCGTTCAACACGGCGGCCGACGAGAACCGCACCCAGATGACGCAGATCGCCCGGTCCACCGGCGGCACGGCCTACTTCCCGCAGACCGTGCTGGAGATCCGCAACATCTTCCTCAAGGGCATCGCCCGCCGCCTCTGCACGCCGAACTGCCCGTCCGCGCAGCAGTAGCCGCGTCCCACCCGCACCACCGGCACGCCGGGCCCCTCCAGGGGCCCGGCGTCGCTGTTTTCCCAGGTCATGCCACTTTGGCATGGATCAGTGTGTGGATCAGCGCGCCCGTAAACGCCAGTCTGGAAAGGAGCGTCTTCCTCGTGTGGGGCCTGGAGAGCACTCGAATTCCGTTACTGGTCCCGTTCTCGGGGAGGACACCGTTGCCCGGATGGCCGAACGTCGGCCGCGCCGACGACCACCGTTTGCTGGAGGCGCTGCGCCAGGCCGACGCGCACGCACCCGCGAGTCTCTACGACGCGTACGCCGATCGGCTGACCGACTACGCCTACACCGGCCTGCGTGACCTGGACGCGGCGGCGGACGCCGTACACGACGCCATGGTCACCGCGCAGAGCTCGGTGCACCGGCTGAAGGAGCCGGTCCGGCTGCGCGCCTGGCTGTACGCGCTGACCCGGTTCCAGTGCGCCGCCCGCGCGGCCGGGCGCACCCCCACCGGCCCGGCCCCGATGCTGGAGGACGCCGAGGATCCCGAGCTGGCGCTGGCCGTGCACGAGGCGCTGGGCGAGCTGAGCCGCCAGGAGCGCGAGGTGCTGGAGCTGACCATCCGGCACGGCCTGGCCCCGGCCGAGGTGGGCGCGGTGCTCGGGCTGACCGCGCGGCAGACGGCCGGGCGGCTGGCCAGGTCCCGCGACCATCTGGAGAACGTGGCCGCCGCCGTGGTGCTGGCCAGGATCGGCCGGGCGCACTGCCCGGAGCTGTCGGCGATGCTCGACTCCTGGGACGGGCCGCTCAGCGCGCTGCTGCGGCAGAAGCTGACCCGGCACATCCCGGGCTGCGAGCTGTGCCTGGAGGGCCGCCAGAAGCACATCGCGGCGGGGCGGCTGCTGGACCTGGTCCCGATCATGTACGCGCCGCTGTCGCTGCGCCGCCGGGTGGTGGACACCTGCGTGAACCCGGACCGGGACCAGACCCGGGTGCTGATCACCGAGCGGGCCGACCGGTTCGACCCGGAGGGCTTCCCTGTCACCACCGAGTTCAAGGCGAAGCGGGGCCGCCGGGGCAAGCCGGAGCGGCGGCGGGCGCGGGGGCGGCGGCGGGCCCTGCCGATCGTGCTGGCGCTGGCCTGCGCGGTGGCGGCGGCCGGTTCGCTGGCCTGGGTCAGCGGCCAGGAGGCGGCGGGCAGCATCCGGATCGAGGCGATGCCCCCGCCGAGCGCGGAGCCGCAGCTGGCGATCCCTTCCGATGGACCGATCCAGGAGCCCGAGCCGACTCCTGAGCCGACTCCGGTGGAGGAGGACCAGGAGCCGGCGGCGACGGCCGTGCCGGAATCGACGCCCGCCGCTCCCGCGACGGTGGCCCCCCGGCCGACTCCCAAGCCGACGCCGAAGCCGACCAGGACCCGGGGTTCCCGGCCCACGACTCCGGCGCTGAGCCTGAGCTGTCCCGGCGACATGGGCGACACCAACGCCGACGTGATCTGGGTGACCGCCCGCAACGCGCCGATCACCTGGACGGCGACGGTCTCCGGCGGGGCCACCATCTCGGCCAGGAGGGGCGCGCTGAAGGCGGGCGCGACCGGCCGGGTGACGCTGTCGGTGAACGACCCCGACGAGGCGGGCAGCGCCACGATCGCGTTCCGGTCCGCGGGCGGCAACCCGACCTGCAAGGTGTGGTGGCGCGGCGAGGACGCGCAGACCCCGCCGGACGGGGTTCCTGACCCCACCACGACCCCACGCGCCCCTAGCCCGTCACCCAGTCCCACCCCGACCGTGCCGGCCGCCGGTGAGCCCACTTGAGCCAGGTAAACCCCCCGAACCAGTCCAGAGATCATAAGTTTCGCGCCGAGATCACAAGGGGAGAAACAGGGCGACCTTAGGACATGAGGGGGCACAGTGGCCCAGGCATGGCTACCCGTTGCCAGTCGAATTCCCGCTCCCCAGGACGCCGGCCCCATGAACGGCGGGGCGCCCCGGGTGGTCTGGTTCATCTGGCCGACCGACCCACAAGGGATCTCGGCCAAATCCGTCGCCCAGCGGCTCGTCCAGCTGAACTGCCCCGCGCACCTGGTGTGGAACCCGGTGCTCGGGCAGATCGTCCAGCAGCTCCCGCCCAGCCGGGCGGCGTGCGGCCTGGGCGGCGACCTGAACCGGCATGGCCGGGCCAACATCCAGATCAGGGTGCTCGGCTCGGTACAGGAACCCTTCACCGACAGCAAGCTGGACGGGCTGGACGAGATCCTGGCCTGGCTCGACTCCTGGGAGGTGCCCCGCCGCTGGCCGGCCGGCCCACCGCTGCCCTTCCCGCACTCCCTCGCAGGCGGAGGCGATGGCCGCCTGTGGGCCCGGGGCGGGCACTTCGGACATTCCCAGGTGCCGGGCGTCCGCGACGGCGATCCGGGGGCGATCGACGTCCAGCGCATCCTGGGCACCCCCGCGCTGGAGGTGCCCCGGCCGCGCGAGGAGCTCCGGCTACTGGAACGGGTGATCTAGGCCCTCGATCAGTTCGGCGAGTACGGCGCAGCCGCGTTTCACCTCGTGCAGCGCGGCCGAGCCGTACCCGAGGACCAGGCCGTGCACCCGGTGCGGCCCGTGATGGTGGCGGGCCGTGGTGTCCAGCAGCACGCCGCGCTCGCGCGCCTTCCTGGCGATCTCGGGTACGGCGTCCGCCGGCAGTTCCACCAGCACGTGCAGCCCCGCCGTGTCCCCTTTGACGCGGTCGCCGAGCAGGGCCACCACGGCCGCCCGGCGGCGGGCGTACTCCAGGCGCTGCCGCCGCAGGTGCCGGTCCAGGTCGCCGTTGCGGAGCAGGGCGGCGACGGCGCGCTGGACCGGTCCCGAGGTGCGGTCGCCGAGCGTGGTGCGGCGCAGCGCGATCGCGTCCAGCAGCCGGGGCGGCGCGACCAGCCAGCCGAGGCCGAGGTCGGGGCTGAGTGACTTGGACAGGGTGCCGAGCAGGATCACCCGGTCGGGGTCCAGGCCGTACAGGGCGGGCAGCGGGGCCACGTCGTAGCGGAACTCGGCGTCGTAGTCGTCCTCGACGATGATCGCGCCGGTTCTGCGGGCCCAGGCCAGCAGGCGTTCCCGGCGCGGGATCGGCAGCCGCCCGCCGACCGGGTACTGGTGCGCGGGCGTGGTGTAGAGCACGCTCAGGTCGTCGGGCAGCGCCTCGACGACCACGCCGTGCTCGTCCACCGGGATCGGGACGACCTCCGCGCCGCGCGCCGCGAACACGGTTCTGGCCACCCGGTAGCCGGGCTCCTCGGTGCCGGCCCGGTCGCCCGGCGTCAGCAGCGTCGCGGCGATCAGGTCCAGGCCGTGCCCGGTGCCCCTGGTGACCAGGACGTTCTCCGCGCCGGCCGGGACGCCTCTGGCCCGGCGCAGGTGCTCGGCGAGCTGGGCGCGCAGGTCCGGCAGGCCGTAGGGGTCGGAGCGGTCCTGCGGCGGGAACTCGCCCACGCCGCGCCAGGCCCGCCGCCAGGCCGCCGCGTCGTAGCCGTGCACCCATGGGCGGCCCGGCCGCAGGTCGATCCGGCCAGGACCGGGTTCCGGCTCGTCGGCCAGGACGAACGCCGCCCGCTCGGGGGCGGGCGCGGCGCTGCCGGCCGGCAGGTCGGCCACGTAGGTGCCCGAGCCGTGCTTTCCGTCCAGCCAGCCCTCCGCGTACAGCTGCTGGTACGCCTCGGTGACCACGGTCCTGCTGACCGCCAGCGCGGCCGCCAGCCGCCGGCTCGACGGCAGCCGCTCCCCCGCCTTCAGCGCGCCGCCCCGGACCGCCGCCCGCAGCTGGTCCCCGACCTGTACGGCCAGCGGCACCCCCGCCTCCCGGTCCACCGACAGCGGCACGTCGACCTGAACCCGGGCCCGAGAAGTGGCCCTGTCCATAGTGGTCCCCCATTCCCACAAAAGCGGACATATCCCAAGAGTCCACCCGCCCTTCACCGTAACGTTGATCCGCTCACACGACGTCACATGCCATTTCCCACCAATCCGGTCAACCTGGCCGTGGGACGGCGCGTCTACTTCATGCACCACCCCACAGGAGGCCTCCATGGTTCCCCCCGGCGACTGGCGCGTACCCGGATATGCCGAGGTGCGCACGCTCGGCGTCGGCGGCGGAGGCCGAGTCGTGCTCGCGGTGCACGAGGCGTCCGGCGCCCACGTGGCCATCAAGTACCTCTCCGAGGACTTGCGTGGGCAGCCGGGCTTCCTCGACGGTTTCCGCGCCGAGGCCCGCCTGCTCGTCGAGGTCGACGACCCGCACGTGGTGAAACTGTACGAATACGTGCAGACACCCGAGGGCGCGGCCATCGTGATGGAGCTGATCAACGGCGCACCGCTGCGTGCGCTGTTGCGGGCCGAGGGCGGCACCGGGGCCGAGGCGGCGCTGGCCGTGCTCAAGGGCTCGCTCCTCGGCCTGGCCGCCGCGCACGAGCGTGGCGTGGTGCACCGCGACTACAAGCCCGAGAACGTGGTCGTGCGGGCCGACGGCGCCAGCAAGCTGGTCGACTTCGGCATCGCGCTGAAGGCGGGGGCCAGCGGCGTCCCGGCCGGCACGCCGGCGTACATGGCGCCGGAGCAGTGGGCCGGGCATCCGGCTTCGACCGCCACCGACGTGTACGCCGCCACGGCGGTGTTCTACGAGTGCCTGACCGGGCGGCGGCCGTACCAGGCGACCGAGCACGTGGTGCTCATGCACCTGCACCAGACCGCCGACATCCCGGCCGGGGACGTGCCGGTGCCGGTGCGCGGCCTGGTCGAGCGGGGCATGGCGAAGGACCCGCGGCGGCGGCCCGCCAGCGCGTCCATGTTCGTGGCGGAGCTGGAGGCGGTGGCCGTCGCCGCGTACGGGGCCGACTGGGAGGCGACCGGCCGCCGCAAGCTGGCCGCGCTGGCCGGGCTGGCCGCGGGGCTGTTCCCGATGGGCGGCGGCGGCCCGGTGCCGCAGGTCGGCACCACGCTGTTCAAGTCGACGCTCGGCGGATTCGGCCGCAGCCTGGTCGGCAAGATCGTCATCGGCGGCGCGGCCCTGGTGGTGGCGGGCAGCGCGATCACCGCGTACGTCCTGATCAACGAGGAACCGGTCAAGAACGTGACCCCGGTGGTCGCGGAGGAACTCCCGACCCCGGTCGAGGAGTTCACCGAGCCGCCCACGGAGGAGCCGACCGAGGAACCCACCGAGACGCCGAGCGAAACGCCCACGGAAGAACCCTCGGAGACGCCGACCGAGGAACCGACGGCGACCCCTGACCCCACGCCGAGCGCGACCCCCACCAAGACGCCCACCAAGGTGCTCGGCGTCTCCGTGGCCGGGCTCTCGCTCGCCGCGTCCACGCCGATGGCCAAGGGCACCGTCTCGGTGGTCACCGACGGCGTGGCCAAGACCACGCTCACCGTCAGGTTCACCGTCAACGGCAAGGTCGTCGGCACCCAGTCGATGCCGCTGAGCGGAGCCAAGAAGTACACCAAGGCGGTCAGCCGCGACCTGGGCACCAGGCCCTGCGCCGGCACCTGGGGCATCATCGCCAGCACCAGCCCGGCCGCCGCCGCCGGCGCGGTGACCGCCACCAGCAAGGTCGCCGCCTGCCCGACCCAGATCACCGACCTGGACGTGCAGTCGGTCACCCTCGACAAGACCGGCAAGACCGCCACCGCGACGGTGAAGGTGACAACCGACGGCACCGGCCGGATCGAGCTGAACGGCGACTTCGCCGGCGGCGGCCAGTCCTCCAACCTGCCCGCCCTGCGCCTGGCCGGCCAGCGCGCCTACACCAGGACCTTCACCCACACCTTCCCGAAGGCGGTCTGCACCGGCGCGGTGACCTTCACCGCGAGCAGCGATCCTGCCGGGCCGAACGGCGCCGTGAAGCGCGAGGTCAAGGCGAACTGCGGGGTGCCCACCGTGACCGCGATCGCGGTGAGCCTGGGCGGGCAGAGCGACGGCAACGGCCTGATCACCAGCACGGTACGGGTGACCACCGACGGCCCCGGCCCCCTCACCCTGACCACCACCTACGCCCGCGGCGAGGGCGGCACGAACCCGGTGAACACGCGGACCTTCCAGCTGTCCGGCCAGACCAGCTACTCGGTCACGGTGACCTTCGACTTCGGCATGCTGTGCGACACCTACTACAGCCTCGCGGCCGTGACCGACCCGGCCGGATCGCGCGGGCCGATCAGAGACCAGAAAGTCGCCCGCTGCGCCGTGATCGAGTGATATTTCGCCACGTAAGCCACGACAGTCTCTTTCTGACACGATCCACGACTATGTGGTGACTATTCGCTTCACGCCCTTGTGGATCACTAAGATACGTGTTCGTCGTGGCGGGGGGCCCGGGGATTGTAAGGAGACCGTTATGTACGGCAGACCGGCCGCCTGGCGCGTTCCCGGCTACACCGAGATACGCGAACTCGGCACCGGCGGCGCCGGACAGGTGATTCTCGCCAGACACGATGCCGACGGCACGTTGGTGGCGATCAAATACCTGTCCGAGGAGCTCCGCTCCGACCTCAACTTCGTGGCCAGATTCCGGCACGAGGCCCGCCTGCTCGCCCTGATGGAGCGCAACCCGCACGCCGCCCGCTTCTACGAGTACGTGGAGCATCCGGCGGGCGCCGCCATCGTGATGGAACTGGTGGACGGCGTCTCGCTGCGCGCGATGCTCCGCTCCGAGGGCCCGACCGGACCCGAGGCGGCGCTGGCCGTGCTGAAGGGTTCCCTGATCGGCCTGGGGATCGCCCACGAGATGGGCATCGTGCACCGGGACTTCAAACCCGAGAACGTCATGGTGGAGGCGGCCGGCCAGAGCAAACTGGTCGACTTCGGCATCGCCGCCCGAGCCGGCGAGGGCACCAACGTGTCCGGCACCCCGGCGTACATGGCGCCGGAGCAGTGGTCCGGCGCCGCCGCCGGGCCGACCACCGACGTCTACGCGGCCACCGTGGTGTTCTTCGAGTGCCTCACCGGCACCCGCCCGTTCCGGGCCACCAACCTGGCCGCGCTGGCCCGCCAGCACCAGGCCGCCGCGCCCCCGATCGAGGAGGTCCCGCACCAGCTGCAGGGCCTGATCGAGCGCGGCATGGCCAAGCACCCGGCCGACCGCCCGCCCTCGGCCGAGGCGTTCCTGCGCGAACTGCAGGCCGTCGCCGCCGACGCGTACGGCGACGCCTGGGAGGAGCGCGGCCGGCGCCGCCTGGCCGCCCTGGCCGGGCTGCTGCTGCCGTTCTTCCCGCTGACCGAGGAGGCCCCCGAGGTCTCCACCGCGCTCGGCGAGACCAAATTGGGCGGCGGCCTGTTCAGCCGGACCGTGATGAAGATCGGCCTCACCGTGGTCGGCATGGCCGTCATCGCCGGCGGCACCGCGGTCCTGGTCGGGTCGCTCAGCGGCACCCAGCTCCAGGCCGGGGAGACCACCCTGTCGCCGACCGCGTCCGCGGTGGGCGGGGAGATCCCGGTCGAGGAGATCGAGGACACCGAGGAGCCGGTGGTCCCGGCGGAGACGGCGGAGCCGGAGCCCACCGACACGGCCGCCCCGCCGCCGACCACACAGCCGCCCGCCACCCTGCCGCCGGCGCCGCTGCCGACCCCCACCGCGAAGCCGACGACCAAGAAGCCGACCCCCAAGCCCACCAAGAAGCCGACTCCCAAGCCGAGCGGCGACCCGGCCGACCCGACCACCTCGATCCCGGGCGAGCCCACCCCGACCACGCGGCCGACGACCCGCACCCCCACCCCGACGGCACGGCCGACGACCCCCACCCCGACCACGCCGACGCCGAGCGACCCGCCGAGCTCGGAGCCGCCGCCCAGCAGCGAGCCGCCGACCATCACGGTGGACGAGTCGCCCAGGGAGACACCCGCGGAGACCCCGCTGGCCGAGACCGCGGCCGGGGTTCTCGCGATCGGCCTGATGACGACCGGCCTGATTCCCGCCACACTTGCCGTGAGGCGATTCACGGGAAGGCATCGGAGGCGGCGGTAGATGCACGACGGGGGGAGCGTCGCCGGGCATCGACTGACCGGACGGGTCCGGATCAGCGAGCTCGGCACCTGGCATGACGCGGTGGCGCCGGACGGCACGCCGTCCGGTCTGCTGCGGTTCGAACAGCGTCTGCTGGCCGATCCTGCCGCCCGCGACCGGCTGGTGGCGGCGGTCGGCGCGGACCGGCGGCTACAACAGGGCGGGCACTCCGGCCTGCTCCCTGTCGCCGACCTGGTGACCGCGCGCGGGGACGTCTGGCTGATCAGCGGCCGCCGGGCGATGCCCACGGTGGCCGAACTGCTGACCGACGGCGGGCGCACGCCCGACTCGGGCAGCGCCGCGACCATCCTGGTGGAGACCGCGCAGGCCCTGCTCACCGTGCACGCCGCCGGGCTCACCCACGGCGCGCTGCACCCGGGCACGATCGTGATCGGCGAGGACGGCACGGCCATGCTCGCCGAGCGCGGGCTGCTGGAGGCGCTGCGCAGCGAGCCGACCTCGGTGGAGCGGGACGTGGCCGCCTGGTCGGGGCTGGCCCGCGGGCTGGCCGCGAGCTGGGCCGCCGGGCAGTCCGCGCAGCTGCTGGACCGGGCGGCGGCGATGGCGGCCACCCGGGGCCTGAGCGCGGCCAGGGACACCCTGCTGGGCGGTCGCGACCTGCTGCCGGCCGGGTTCACCACCCGGGAGCGGCTGGTCCAGACGCTGCACGTGTGGTCGGCCGCCGACGTGCCGACCGCGCCGCCCCCGCCGGCCGTGCCGGAGACGGGCGAGATGCGCACCCTGCTCGATCCCGGGGTGATCCGCGCCCAGGATCCGGCCGGGCCGGGCGCGCCCGCCGACGGGTCCGGGATGCGGTTCGGGCCCGGCGTGCCGGTGGACACCACCGCGGCGCAGATCTGGCGGCAGGGGCGCAACCAGTCCACCCAGCACACCCCCGACCTGCGCGGGCACGTGAGCGGCCCGGCCGCGGCCGGACGGCCGTCGAAGCGGCGGACCGCCTGGGCGGGCAGCATCCTGCTGGCCATCCTGATCGCCGCGGTGATCCTCTGGCTCCGGCAGGCGCCGGGGCTCGCGCTGGAGGTCGCCAAGGTGGACGTGCAGGCCCCGAAGAAGGTGCAGGGCTGCGACTCCACGGCCAAGATCGTCGCGGTGGTCAGCACCAACGGCGGCGCGGGCACCTTCTCCTATGTCTGGGAGCAGAGCGACGGCCGCAAGATCCACGAAACCCAGCGCGTGGAGTCTGATACGAAATCTCTGGATTTGCCATTGCTCTGGAAGGTGACCGGCACGGGTAGCCTCAAGGGCACCGCAACCCTGCGGATCCTGGACCATACCGCTACCGGGAAACCCATTCAGGACAAAGCGAGCTTCTCGTACAAATGTTGATTTCACTAGGCTTCCGGGCATGACGACGACCCCGGCCGGTTGGTACCCCGACCCATACGGCTCCCCCCAGCTTCGTTGGTGGGACGGTTCGCAGTGGACCGACGCCACCCATCCGCTTGAGCAGCAGGCCGCCCAGGCCGCTCAGCCGCCGGCTCCGGCGGCCCCCGACTCCACGACCGCGGCGGCGGCGCCGACGGCCGTGCAGTCGGCCCTGGGCCAGCCAGCGCCGGGTCCGTCGCCCAGCCCGTCGGCGCAGTGGACCCACCCCAGTGGCCAGCCGGGACCGCAGGGTCCGGCGCCCCAGTGGGGCCCGGGACCTGGGTCTGGACCTGGACCTGGGCCTGGGCCTGGGCCTGGCGCGCAGCCGCAGTGGGGTCAGCCGAACCCGACCGCGATGATGCCGCAGCCCCAGTTCGGCGGGCCCCCGCCGTACGGCCCGCCGCCGAAGGCGTCCTCGCCGGCCCCGTGGATCCTGGGCGGCATCGCGGCCGTGGTGGCCGTCGCCCTGGTCGTCGGCGCGGCCTTCGTGTTCATGAACCGTTCAAATCCGACGCCCGTCGCCGAGCCCTCGGTAAGCGTGCCGTCGCTGCCGCCCGAGACCCAGGACCCGGGCGAGGTGCCGACCCCGCCGCCCAGTCAGCAGCCGCTCACCGAGCTGCCGCAGCCGGCCGGGGACCGGATCGAGGACCCGCTGGCCGGGCTGTCGTACCTGTTCCCCGGTGACCCGTGGACGGTGCCGAAGGCGGAGTCGGTCAACGCGCCGAACAATCCGATGATGCCGGTGTTCACCAGCGGCTTCCAGGCGGTCTCGCAGGAGAACTTCGACGGCCAGGAGGGCAGCGTCTGGGTCGGCTCGGTCTACGCGGCCCGGTTGCCGGAGGTGTTCCCGTACAGCGGCCCGCAGGATCTGCGGAATGTCACCAGTGCGTTGCTTGTCGCTTACGAACCGATTTTTTACACTCCGGAGCACACCCGGAAGATCGTGAAGAACGAAGCGATCAAGGTCAGCGGGAAGGACGCCTGGGTCGTCTCGTACGTGATGGATTTCAGCGAGCAATCCGCGGCGAACAACTGGAAATGGAAGACCGAACCGGGCGCGTTCGTGCTGGTGGATCAGGGTCCCGGGGAGCGACCTTCGCTGTTCTACGCCTCGATTCCCGACAATCTCGACGTGTCCGTCCTTGACCAGGTGCTGGACTCGCTCCAAGCGGGCTGACCACGCGCACTACTCTTAGGTCATGAACGACCTGCTGGTCTGGATCGACTGTGAGATGACCGGGCTCGACCTCGGCCGCGACGCGCTTGTCGAGGTGGCCTGCGTGGTCACCGACGGCGAGCTGAACCAGGTGGACGCCGGGGTGGACGTCGTGATCAAACCGCCGCCGGAGGCGCTGGAGCAGATGTCGGAGGTCGTGCGCGCCATGCACACCGCCTCCGGTCTGCTGGAGGCGCTGGCCGGCGGGGTCACGCTGGCCGAGGCCGAGGCGATCGTGCTGGAGTACATCCGCGGCCACGTGGCCGAGCCGAAGAAGGTGCCGCTGTGCGGCAACTCGATCGCGACCGACCGCTCGTTCCTGGCCCGGGACATGCCGATCGTGGACGCCTTCCTGCACTACCGGATGATCGACGTCTCCTCGATCAAGGAGCTGGCCCGGCGCTGGTATCCCCGGGTCTACTTCGCCTCGCCCGAGAAGCAGGGCGGCCATCGGGCCCTGGCCGACATCACCGAGAGCATCCGGGAATTGCGCTACTACCGGGCCGCCGTGTTCGTGCCGCAACCCGGTCCCGACTCGGCCACGGCGCGCGACGTGGCCGAAGCGATTACAAGTTCGTAGTTGGCACCTGTAACCGCTACACTCATCCTTGTACGCAACGATCAAGCGGCGGACATGGTGGGTGTAGCTCAGCTGGCAGAGCGCCAGGTTGTGGTCCTGGATGTCGTGGGTTCAAGTCCCATCACTCACCCCAGCGAGAGAGGCCGGTCCCCAGGGACCGGCCTTCCGCTTTTCCCGGGTACGGCACCCGCCCGAGCGACCCGATTGCCACGCAATTGCGCGGAATGGGCGAGTAGTCCACCGACATCCGCCCCAAAGGTCCATATCGCAGGTTATGCTCGCCTTCAACCGCTACGCCGGAAGCGCGGGGGGCCTCGGCGCCTTGACTCTGCCCACGGAGGCCGGATGAGAGTCGATGACCGCACCGGAACGAGCCTCAGCAAGCGCGAAACCGAGGTCATGGACCTCATCGCCATCGGACACTCCAACGGCGAGATCGCCCAGCGGCTGTTCCTCAGCGAGAAGACCGTGAAGAACCACGTCAACCGGATCTACTCCAAACTCGGCGTGGACTCCCGGGGCACCGCGATCGACCTCTGGCGCGCCGCGAACACCGACTAGGCACCGATCAGCCCCCGGCCAGCGCGGCGCGCAGGCGGCCGATGCCGTAGTCCAGGTCCTCCGGAGCGACGTTGAGGGCGGGACGCAGCCGGACCGAGCGTTCGCCGCACGGCAGCATCAGGACGCCGCCTTCCTCGCGTAGCCGCCGGACCAGCTCGTCCCGATCACCGGGAACATCGAACGCGCACATCAGCCCGCGCCCGCGGGCGTGCCCGACCAGGCCGTCCGACTCCAGGCCGCGCAGCGCGCCGAGCAGTTTCTCGCCCAGGATCGCGGCGCCCGGGATCAGCCCGTCCCGCTCGATGATCTCCAGCAGCCGCCGGGCCCTGACCATGTCGGTGAGGTTGCCGCCCCAGGTGGAGTTGATCCGCCCGCTCACCCGGAACACGTTGTCCGGCACCAGGTCCACCCGCCGCCCGGCCATGATCCCGCCGACCTGCGTCTTCTTGGCGAACGCCACGATGTCCGGCGCCAGCCCCAGCTGCTGGTACGCCCAGGCCGTCCCGGTCAGCCCGGCCCCCGTCTGCACCTCGTCCAGCACGAACAGCGCCTCGTACCGGTGGCACAGCTCCTGCATGGCCAGCAGGAACTCGGGCCGCATGTGGTTGTCGCCGCCCTCGCCCTGGATCGGCTCGGCCAAAAAGCAGGCGATGTCGTGCGGGTGCCGCCGGAACGCCTCCTCGGCCTGCCCCAGCGCGTGCACCTCGGCCCGCTCGACGTCGCCGAAGTGGATGGCGGGGACGTCGACGCGCGGCCACCCGAATTTGGGGAACCGGTCGGTCTTGACGGGTTCTGTGTTGGTCAGCGAGAGGGTGTAGCCGCTGCGGCCGTGGAAGGCGCGGGTCAGGTGCAGGACCTGGGTGCCGAGCCCCGGATGACGGCCGTTCGCCTCGTTCCAGCGGCTCTTCCAGTCGAAGGCGCACTTCACGGCGTTCTCCACGGCGAGCGCGCCGCCTTCCACGAAGAACAGGTGCGGCAGTTCCTGATCGCCCAGCACCCGGCTGAAGGTCGCCACGAACCCGGCCAGTTCCTCGGTGTAGAGGTCGGAGTTGGCGGGCTTGTTGCCGGCCACCCGGCCCAGCCGGGCCAGGAACTCCGGTTCGCCGTCGAACGGGTTCAGCCCCAGCGGCGCGGAGGCGAACGACGTGTAGAAGTCCAGATATTTCCTGCCGTCGCGGGCATCGACCAGCCAGGAGCCCTTGCTCCGCTCCAGATCGAGGACCAGCCGATACCCGTCGACCAGCAGATGCCGGCCGAGCCGCGTGCGCAGATCGTCCATGTCGCCTCCACGTTGAGTCGAATGACAACATGATTGCCTCACACGCGGCCCGAATTGTGAATACCTTCCTCCTACACAGGAGGACTACCGGATGTTCTTCAGGCCGCCATCGGGTGCGCGTGGTGCCGGCTGGTGTGCGTCACGTTCCGCTCCCGGAAGGAGAGCACCACCATCGCGACGCCGAGCACGATCGCGAAGACGCCGATCAGCCAGACCAGCGAGAGCGCGCCCGCCCCCGGCCAGATCATCAGGACCAGGCCGAAGAGCGCGGAGAGCACGCCGGTGACGATCATCTTCCCCTCGCCCTCGATCTCCTTGCGCCGCATCACGGCGCCGACGATCTCGACCACGCCGGTGATCAGGAACCAGGCTCCGATCAGCAGCATCAGGGCCAGCGCGGTGATGGCCGGCCAGACCAGGACCGCGATCCCCGCCGCCAGGCTGATGATGCCGGAGAAGGCCAGCCAGCCACGTTCCTTCGTGGCTCCCTCCCGGAACGCGCCGTAGAGCGTGAAGATCCCGTTGACCAGCGCGTACACGCCGAAGACGACGACCAGGGCGACCAGCGTGATCGCGGGCCAGATCAGGGCGATGAGCCCGAAGATGATCGCCAGGGCACCCCGTACCGCCAGCGTCCACCATCGCCCGGGTTCCGTCCCCGTCTTCGAGGCCCCGGAGTACACGCCTGAATTCATGTTGGACATGACGCCACCTCCATCCCTAGTACGTGTCCACCAGAATGCCGTGGCCAAGCCCCCATATCCCCCAAATTGCCGTCAATCCTGACAAAACAAACGCCACGCGACTACAGGGCGTTGAGGAATCTCGCCGCGACCGGGACCGCGGCGCCCGCGCCGGTGCCGCCGTTCTCCACGAAGACGGCGAAGGCCAGGTCGTCCTGGTAGCCGACGAACCAGGCGTGGTCCGGGCGGCCCTGGCCGACCTCAGCGGTGCCGGTCTTGCCGGCCACGCCGGCGGGCAGGCCGCCGTTCATCGCGGTGCCCTCGGTCACCACGGCCGCCATCATGGTGCGCAGGCCGGCCGTGATGTCGGCGGGCAGTTCGCGCGGCATCGGCTGCGGCAGTTCGGCCGCGGGGAGCAGGTGCGGGGAGCGCCAGGTGCCGTTCTGGACGGCCGCCGCCATCGCCGCCATGCACAGCGGGCTCGCCTCGACCGTGCCCTGCCCGAACGAGTCCTCGGCCATCGCGTCGTCGTTCTGCGGCGGCGTGAGCGAGCCGCAGGTGCCGCCCGCGCCGGTGGCCAGGTCGGTGCCGAAGCCGAACCTGCCCGCCTCGGCGGTGAGCGTGTCGGCGGTCAGGCGTTCCACCGCGAGCTGGGCGAACGTGGTGTTGCAGGACTGGGCGAACGCCTGCCGGAGTGAGAGCGTGCCGTGGTCCCTGCTCTGGTAGTTGAGAATCGGGCGGCCGTTCGGGATCTGGTATCTGGCGGGGCAGGGCACCGTGGCGTCGGGCGACAGGCCCGAGCCGAGCACCGCCGCCGCGGTGACGATCTTGAAGGTCGAGCCGGGCGGGAACTTCTGCTGGAACGCGCCCTTGCCGCCGAGCCGGTCCGCGACCGCGAGCACCTCGCCGGTGGACGGCCGGACCGCCACCAGCGCGGCCGGGTTGGCCACGCCGTCCAGCGCCCGCGCGGCCGACATCTGGATGTATCTGTCGATCGTGGTGGTGACCCGGGGCGCGGGCCCGTCGCCGTCCTCGCGCAGCAGCTCCAGGGCCGTCTCGCCGGGGTTCTTGATCTCCGCGATCCAGCCCGCCTCCCCCGGATGCGCCCCCGCCACCAGATCCGCCACGTACGGCTCCGCCCCGCTGTCCAGCGGCAGCGGCTCGCCCTCCCTGGTGGCCAGCCGGGGGGCCTGGCCGGGGACCGTTCTGCGGGTCACGTGGCCGCCGAACTGGAGGTCGGGGTAGATGGCGTCGGGCAGCCAGTCCACCCGCCACTTCGGGCCGTTCTTCAGCAGCCGGAGCACCGAGACGTAGGTGAGCTTCTTGCCGCCGGCCAGCTGCCAGGTCCCGGTGAAGGGGAGTTCGACGGTGTTCTCGCCGGTCGGGTAGATGCGGCTGGGCGCGAGCCGTACCGACTCGGAGCCGACGGCGGTCTGGAATTCGCGGTGCAGGCTGGCGAAGTCGCGCGGGACCTCGATCAGCAGGTCGGCCATGGCGTCCAGGTCGCCGCGCGCCCAGGCGGTCAGGTAGGCGTCGCCGACCTCCGCGGGGGTCTCCTCGTCCTCGACCAGGGCGTCGTCGACGCTGGGGCTCGGCGGAGCGCTGGGCGTGGCGGTGGTCTCGACGGCGCCCGGCTCACCGCGGGCGCTCATGATCAGACCGGTGACGCCGAAGATGAATATCGCGAGCGACACCGAGATCAGGACGAGCAGCGGCCGCCTGCGCATACGGTTTCTCCTGGACGTTGGAGAGTGCACTCCTGGATATATCACGCATAGGAGACAAAATGGCGAAGGTTAAGGAGCCCCGGCAGGGACGGTACCCGGTGACCTTCGGCGAGGTCGAGCTCCTGCGTGACCTCGACCGGCCGTACGGGTGGGTGCTCACCTCCGGCGGGGTGCCGCAGTCGTACGTGGATCTGGCCGACCCCACCCACCTGGACTTCGAGTACGTCCAGCTCATGGGCACGGTCATCGACGTGCTGCCGCAGGGGCCGCTGGACGTCGTGCACGTCGGCGGCGGCGCGTGCACGCTGCCCCGGTATGTGGCGGCGACCCGGCCGGGGTCGCGGCAGATCGTTATCGAACCGGACGAAGGGCTGGTCCAGCTGGTCCGCGACCAGCTCAGCCTCAAGTCCGTACCGCGCCTGAAAGTGAAGATCACCGACGGGCGGCGGGGGGTGGCCGAGATCGAGGACGGCTACGCCGACCTGGTCGTGCTGGACGCGTTCAGCGGCGCGACCATGCCGGTGGAGCTGGCCACCGCCGAATACCTGGCCGATCTCGCGCGCGTCCTGCGCCCGGGCGGGACGCTGCTGATCAACGTCGCCGACGGCCGGGGCCTGCGGTTCGTCCGGCGGCTGGCGGCCACCGTGCGCCGCGCGTTCCGGCACGTGCTGCTGCTGGCCGAGCCAGGCGTGCTGCGCGGGCGCAGGTTCGGCAACCTGATCCTGGTCGGCTCGGCCCGCGAACTGCCGGAGGACCGGCTGGTCCGGGGCGCGGCCGGCGGCCTCACCCAGGCCCGCTGCGTGTACGGCGAGGACCTGGTCAACTTCGTGGCCGGCGCGGCGCCCATCCGGGACGGCGAACCGGTGCTGGCCCCGGTGCCCCCGCCGGAGGTGTTCGGCTAGGAGCCTTTAGGAGCCGCCGTGCTCGGCCACGATCCGGTCGATGTGCCCGGCCAGCTCGTAGTCCAGGTCGGTCAGCCCCCCGGTGGAGTGCGTGGTGAGCGCGAAGAAGACGGTTCGCCACCGGATGTCGATGTCCGGATGGTGGTTCATCCGTTCCGCCTCGTCCGCGACGGCGGTGACGATGCTGATCGCGGCCGGGAAGTCGGGCGCGTTGACCGTGCGGCGGAGCGTGTTGCCGTCTCTGGTCCAAGAGGCCGGCTCGGGCGCGTTGTCCATGGCCCGAGCCTAACCATCTCGGCTCAGAACATCGGAGCGCCACTCCCCGGCGCGGGCGAGGTCTTCGCCCGGGACCTGCGGGCCATCGACATCACCCCGCGCACCATGTGGGTGGCGTGCGTCTGCTGGCGGGTCGCGATCGACTCGGCCAGGATCGGCTCCAGCTCCGGCATCAGCCGGGGCAGCTGGGTGACGCTCCACTCGTGCCAGCGGGAGAACTCGGTGCCGCCGCTGTCGCTGTCCTCGCCCCGGTAGGCCATCATGACCGGACAGTGATCGTTGGCGTAGCCGAGCCAGGACTCGATGGCCGAATTGAATCGTTCCACCCGCGAGATCGCCGCGTAGAACCAGCCGTCCTCCCCCAGGTAGTCCTCGTCGCCGGCCTTGGCCGGGTAGGCCCTGGCCAGCGCACCGTGCAGAAACAGCCCACTGGCCACCACCAGCTGGCGGCCCTCGGACCAGTCGATCGTGTCCTGGAGCGGTCCAGGACAGCTCGACTCGATGGCCGTGCGCTGGTAACTCGTGGGTTCCCGCTCGAAACGCACGTGGACCTCGGCCCACATGTAGTACTTGGCTTCGCCTGCCCCGAAGAAGGGGAAGGGGAATTCATTCATCTGTTCTCCCGGGGAGCCTTGCCATCCCGATCTACCTGAGATCGGTGAAATCAAGGTGTCAGCTGCCCTGAACTCCTAGCATCCGTAGTATTACGGGACTTTACTGGGACCCGTGTTCGTCGGACGTGTGTCGGAGTTGTCAGCGCTGGCTGAGGCGGCTGAGCGTGGCGGGCTCGCCGAGGTGGTCGGGGAGCCAGGGATCGGCAAGACCAGGCTGCTCACCGAGTTCGCCGGCCGGGCGGAGAAGAACGGCCTGACCGTGCTCCGCGGCCGGGCGACCGAGTACGAGCGGGAGATGCCGTACCGGGCCTTCGAGGAGGCGTTCGATCCGTTCCCGACCGGGGACCGGCTGGTGCTCGCCCGGGAGGTGCGGGCCCGGCTGGCCGCGGTCTCCCCGGCCGTGCTGATCCTGGACGACCTGCACTGGGCCGACCCCGGCTCGATCGAGCTGCTCGCCTACCTGCTGCGCCGCCCGCTCCCCGCCGAGCGGGTGCTGCTGGTCTGCGCGTACCGGGACAGGCAGGCCGGGGTACGGCTGCCCGCCGCGCTGGCCGAGGCCGGACCGGCCGCCGTGCCGCACACCCGGCTCGCGGTCCCGCCGCTGGCCCTGGCCGACGCGGAGTCGCTCATCGGCCACCGGCCCGGCCTGCGCGCCCTGCACGCCGAGAGCGGCGGCAACCCGCTCTACCTGGAGGCGCTGGCCGCCCAAGCGGACCGGGGCGCCGGCGGCCGGCACGACCTGACCGGCCTGCTGCTCGGCGAGATCGCCCAGCTGCCGGCCCCCGAACTGCTGGCCGCCCAGTCGGCGGCCGTGCTCGGCGACGAGTTCACCCCCGACGACGTGGCCATGGTGCTGGACTCCCCGCACACCGAGGCCCTCGGCCGGCTGGCCGGGCGGGACCTGATCCGCCCGGCGGGCAGCGGCCGGTTCCGGTTCCGGCACCCGCTGCTGCGCCGCCTGGTCTACGAGCGGGCCGACCCGGCCTGGCGGATGAGCGCGCACCGGCTGGCCGCCCGCGAGCTGACCCTGCTGAACGCGCCGGTCCGCGAGGTCGCCCACCACGTCTCCAGGACCGCCAGCAGGCACGACCCGAACGATCTGAAGACGCTGATGACCGCCGCCAGGGAGGCCGTCATGACGGCCCCTGCCGCCGCCATCGAGTGGCTGACCGCGGCGCTGCCCCTGGTCGGCGACCTGGCCGACCCGGCCTCGGTGGAGCTGCGGGTGCTGCTGGCGCGGGCGTACACCTTCGACGGGCAGTTGGAGGCGGCCCGCGCGGCCATGCACGAGCTGCTGCCGCACCTGCCGATCGGCTCCCGGGGCGAGGTGGTGGCCGCCTGCGCCGTGGTGGAGCGGCTGCTGGGCCGCTACCAGGAGTCCGCGTCGCTGCTCAGCGCCGAGGTCGGCAAGGGCGGCCAGGGCGCCTGGCTGCACCGCGAGCTGGCCACCCTGCGGCTCCAGATGGGCGACGTGGGCGGCGCGCTGTCCCAAATCTCCGAGGCGATCGCGGCGGCGACCACCCCGGAGGACGAGGCGGCCGCGCACTCCCTGCTGGCCTTCACCGCCGCCTACGAGGGCAACCCGCAGCCGGCCGAGGAGGCGATCAGCCACGCCCGCGGGCTCGCCGACGGCCTCAGCGACGCCGCGGCCATGCGCGAGCTCACCTGCCTGTCCCGGCTGTCCTGGGCCGAGCTCTTCCTGGAGCAGCACGCCGACGCGGAGCGGCACGTGCGCCGCGCGCTCGCGCTGGCCCGCCCGCTCGGCCGCAGCGGCATCCTGGCCGACGTGCTGACCGCCGCCGCCCAGATCTGCGGCCGGACCGGCCGGCTGGCCGAGGCGATCGCGTTCGGCCAGGAGGCCGAGGACGTCGCGCACCAGTCCGGCAGCCCCACCCTGCTCGCCCTGGTCCAGGCCATCCACGCCGAGTCGCTCGCCTACGTGGACCTGCCCAGGGCCGTGCACCTGGCCACCCGGGCCGGCGAGTCGGTGGCCGGGGTGGAGGGCTGGTGGTCGGCCACCACGGTCTGCCTGTCCGCCCAGGTCATGCTGGTGGCGGGCGAACCGGACCGGGCCCGCTGGATGCTGCTGGGCATCGGCGGCGGCGTCGGCATGCCGCAGTGCCAGCCCGGCTACCGCCCGATGTGGCTGGAGTCCCTCGCCCAGGCCGCGCTGGGCTGCGACGAGGTCGCCTGGGCCAGCGCCGCCGCGAACGCCGCGCTGGCCGCCGCCGACGCGCTCACCCTGCCCGCCCAGCGGGCGTTCGCGCTGCGCGCCCAGGCCTGCGTACGCGCCGCGGAGGGCGACCAGCACACCGCGGCGGCGCTGGCCGAGCAGGCCGTCGGCCTGTTCACCGACGTCGCGATGCGCCCGCAGATGGCGCGCACCCTGCTGATGACGGCGGGCTGCCGTACCGACCCGCACCACGCCCTGGCCAGCGCCAAGAGCATCGCCGTGGACATCGGCGCGACCGTGATGGCCGAGGACGCCGAGCGGGAGCAGCGCCGGCTGGCCGCCCGCGCGCCGCGCCGGGGCGAGCTGCTGACCCGGCGCGAACGCCAGATCGCGGAGCTGGCCAAGACCGGCATGACCAGCAAGGAGATCGCCACCAAGCTGATGCTCAGCAGCCGCACGGTGGACGACCACCTGGCTCACGCCTACCGCAAGCTGGGGGTGTCCTCCCGCGCGGCGCTGGCCGGTGTGCTGACCTGAGCTACTTGCCGACTCCCGCGGTCAGGCCGGACTGGATCTGCCGCTGGAAGATGACGTAGACGATCAGGATCGGGATGATCGCCATGCTCAGCGCGGCGAACAGCGCCGCCCAGTCGGCCTCGTAGCCGGCGCTGGTGGAGATGTTGGCGATGCCCTGGGTGATCAGCCAGAGGTCCTGCTTGTCGCCGGGGAGCAGCACGATCGGCAGCAGGTACTGGTTCCACTGGCCGATCACGTTGAAGATCGTGATGCTGATCAGGCCCGGCCTGGCCATCGGCATCATGATCTGGAAGAACGTCCTGGTGTGCGACGCGCCGTCCATCATCGCGGCCTCGGCGACCGTGTCCGGCAGCGACCGGAAGAAGGACGCCAGGAAGAAGACCGTGAACGGCATCGAGAAGGCCACGTACACCAGCACCACGCCGGCGTGGGTGCCGAGCAGGCCCAGGTTGTCGACGACCTTGTAGAGCGAGGAGAGGGCCAGGAACGGCGGGATGGACAGGCCGGAGACGAACAGGATGTAGATCAGGCGGTTGCCGAAGAACCGGTACCGGGCCAGCACGTAGGCGGCCATCGAGCCGAACAGCATGGTGAAGAAGGTGGAGATGGCCACCACGATCACCGTGTTGACCATGTACTGGCCGATGTGGGAGGTCTCCCAGGCCCGCCCCCAGGCGTCCCAGTGGAAGTTCTCCGGCAGCGCCAGCGACCGGCCGCCGAACAGCTCGGTGTTGGTCTTGAACGAGCTCAGGAAGGTGTAGATGATCGGGGCGACGGTCAGGATCGTCCAGATGAACAGCGCGAGATGGGACAGGCCGCCGAAGACGCCCGGCCCGGAGCGCTTGGTCGCGGAGGAATTGGCCATGATCTAGAACTCGATCCTCTCGCGCCGGGTCACCCTGAGGGTCAGCGCCGCGAAGGTCAGCACCAGGAAGACCAGGGCGACGCCCATCGCGGACGAGTAGCCGAAGCGGTAGTAGCTGAACGCCTGCCGCCAGATCTCCAGCGGGAGCACGGTGGTGGCGTTGTCGGGGCCGCCGCGGTCCACCGAGAGCACCTGGACCAGGGCGAAGCAGTCGAACGCGGCGATGCCCAGGTAGACCCAGCCGACCTGGACGGTGTTCCAGATCAGCGGGATGGTGATCCGGAAGAACAGGGTGAACCGGTTCGCGCCGTCCAGCGCCGCGGCCTCGAAGATCTCCTTCGGCACCGAGGCCATGCCGGCCGAGAACAGCACCACGTAGAAGCCGACGGCCTGCCAGACCGCCACCCCGATGATGGTCCACAGCGCCAGGTCGGGGTCGATCAGCCAGCCGACCGGGTCGACGCCGATCAGGGCGAGCGCGCTGTTGAGGATGCCGTCCTTGTCCGGGCGCAGGATCGCCTGGAACAGCACGCCGACGATGGCGACCGCCAGCACCTGCGGGAAGAAGAAGACGACCTTGTAGAAACCGGAGCCCCAGACCCCCGCCATCCGCCCGTTCCGCTGCCCGCCGCCCAGATTCAGGAGGAAGGAGAAGAACAGCGCGATCAGCAGGGAGAGGAGCGGCATGGCAAGCAGGATGACGCCGTGGTGCCGGACCGCCGCCCAGAACACATCGTCGTCGAACAGCCGGGTGAAGTTATCGAACCCGACGTACGCGAACGTCGGCGAGATGCCCCGCGAGTTCGTGAACGCCAGCTGGATGGCCTGCAGGTTCGGGCTGACGAAGAAGACGATGTAGAGCGCCAGGGGCAGCAGCAGGAACGAGACGATGAAGCCGTACCTGCGGAGCGCCGAAGGCGTCAGCTTGCCATGCCGCATCGGATCACACGTTCCGGGTCTGCTTGGTGATCGAGGAGTCGTTCTTGGTCTTGTCCGCGGCCTCCTGCATCTTGGTCGCGAACTCCTCGGCCGAGATGCGGCCGAACATCAGCGCGTTGGTCTGCTTGCGCAGCTCGGTCTCCAGCTCCTTGTACCAGCCCTCGAACGTGGAGAAGGTGACCACGTTCTGGCCGGCCGCGGTCTGCATGTCGGCGACGCTCTGCAGGCCCGGCGAGAGGGTCAGGCCCTCGGTCGCGCCGATGACCACGGTGAGGCTCTTGGTGCGCTCGGTGAAGTCCTTGGCGCCCTGCTTGGACAGCATCTGGCGGAGGTACTCCAGGCCGCCCTGCGCGTTCTTGCCCTTGGCCGGGACGACGAAGCCCTCGGCCGCGGCGGCGCGGACCGCCTCGTACGGCATCTTGTCGGCCGCGCTGACGCTGGGGGTCGGCGCGACCGCGTACTTGAACTCGGCCGGGGTGTCCTTGGCCTGCTCGGCCTCCAGCCACGAACCCGACGGGTACATGGCGATCTTGCCCTGGTTCTGCTGGGTCTGCACCTCGGTGTGGATCAAGCCCTCGTAGGACTTGTCCATGAACTTGCCGATCTCGGCCCAGGCCGCCGCGGACTGCTTGATCGCATCGTTGTTCCACGCGTTGTCCGCGAGGTTGTCGATGTTCAGCAGGATCTCGTTGCCGCCGATCTTGGCGGCCGAGATGAGGATCATCCAGTACGCGTAGTACGAGGCGTTCTTGCCCGCGTACGCGAACGGGACGACGTCCTTGGCCTTGGCCGCCTCGGCGAAGGTCTTGAACTCGTCGAAGGTCTTCGGCGGGGTCCAGCCCTCCTTGGCGAACAGGGCCGAGTCGTACCAGAGGCCGTAGGCGGTGTAGACGTAGTTCAGCGTGTACGGCTTGGCGGGGTCGCCGCCCAGACCGGACTCGATGGTGCCGGGGACGATGATGTCCTTGACCTTCTTGGCCGGGTCGTCGACCGAGGGGGCCTCGAACAGCGGCGTCAGGTCCAGCAGCTGGCCGGCGCCGATCAGGGCGCCGCCGTCCAGGGCGTCGGTGCCGGAGTTGTTGACCACGTCGGGCACGTCGCCGGAGGCGAAGCGCGGGGTCAGGGTCTGACCGATGGTCTGGATGCCCTGGTGTTTGATGGTGGCGCCGGGGAACGCCTTCTTGTACAGCGGTTCGTGCGACTGGGTGGCGTACTCGTCGCTGTACCCACCCTTGAAGATCACGACCTCAAGCGGAGCGTCGGCCTTGACCCCGAACGGGTTGCTGGCGGACGTGGCGGCGGCGGTGGACGCGGCGGCTGTGGGGGCCGCCTCCGAGCCACCGGAGGTGGCGCACGAGCTCAGGAAGCCGGCGGCGGGGCCGGCCACGAGGGCGGTGAGGCCGACGCGGCGCAGCATCTGGCGACGCGTGATCTCGCGGGGCGTGTTGGTCATGCAACTCTCCTGGCGGGGATCAATTAGGAAAGTTTCCTAAACGTTTGAGGAACGTACGGCTAGCTCACGAAGGCGTCAAGAGCTCGAGATCGGTCTAGACCAACCCGTGACCCGACTGCGATGAATCCGCGCGATCGTCGCACTCTATCCCGCCGTTTTGCCTGGTTATGTCCACTTATAAACGTAGGATGACCGGCTGATGGTTTGCCGTCTTGAAGGTGTGTTGTGTACACCATAACGGTAACTGGTATAGACCGGCTGGAGTTATTTTGGACGATTGCCTAGATTGGCGGTCATGCTGGAATTGCGCCGCGAACTGTGCGCGTACGGCCGCCGCGCCGCCGAACTGGGTCTGGTCATCGGGACCTCGGGAAACCTGAGCGCCCGGGACGGCGGCCTGGTCGCGGTGACCCCCAGCGGAGTCGCCCTGGACGTGCTCGAACCTGCGGACTGCCCGATCGTCTCTCTTGACGGCCACTTGGTCGAGGGCGATCGCCAGCCTTCTTCGGAGACCCCGATGCACCTGGCGGTCTATGCCGCCACCGGCGCCGGCGCGATCGTGCACACCCATTCGATGTTCGGCACCGTCGTAGCCAGCACGATGACCGAACTCCCCCCGATCCACTACAACGCCATGCTCCTCGGCGGCACGATCCGCGTAGCCGACTACGCCACCTACGGCACCCCCGAACTCGCCGCGAACGTCCGCATCGCCCTGGAAGGCCGCACAGCCGCCCTGATGGCCAACCACGGCGGCGTGACCGTCGGCGCGACCCTGGGGGACGCTTTCGAGGCGACCCGCCTTCTGGAATGGCTCTGCGAGCTCTACGTCCGCTCCCTCACCATCGGCGAACCCACCATCCTCACCGACGCCCAACTCGCCGACGTGGTCGACCGCGCCCTCAACCCACCGACTTTCCCCAGAAAAGAATGAGGCTCATTTCCCGAGCGCCGCCATCCGCGCCAGGCCGAGCGGCAATCCCCCGCTCCCCGCGATCACATCGTGAAATGTCCGTAGGTCGCCGTCGAATTCGGCGCGGATGTTCTCGATCTCG
This sequence comes from Acrocarpospora corrugata, assembly GCF_009687845.1. Lineage (GTDB taxonomy): Bacteria > Actinomycetota > Actinomycetes > Streptosporangiales > Streptosporangiaceae > Acrocarpospora > Acrocarpospora corrugata. The sequence continues at coordinate 81,671 of NZ_BLAD01000041.1, read as the reverse complement.
ATCGCGCCCGTCAGGTAGGACGGCGCCTGGGTCGGCCAGGCGCAGTACCGGCTGACCTCGCCCTTGGCCGTCCCCGGCGACAGCGACGCCTTCGTCGACATGAACGTCTCGGCTTCTTCGATGGTCATGTCGCCGCAGTGCAGCGCGGTGTCCACCACGATCCTGGCGGCCCTGAAGATCCGGCAGTCCAGATGAGCGAGCTCGGTCTGCGGGGTCGCGAAGTAGCCCTGCTCGTGCATCATCCGCTCCACGTACAGCGCCCAGCCCTCCGCGAAGTACGGCGTCCGGAAGATCTTCCGTACCCGCCGGGGGTTGCCCGCCATCCAGGCCAGATGCCAGTGATGCCCCGGATAGGTCTCGTGCACCGCGATCGACGGCATCTGCGCCCGCGAGTTCGTGCGCAGGCGCTGCCGTACCTGCTCCTCGGTGAAGCCGTCCGGGGTGTAGGGGACGAAGAACACCCCCGTGCGGGAGGGGGTGAGCGGTGGCGGGGCCAGGTAGTTGGCGACGGCCAGGATCGGGCGCTGGAACTCCGGTGAGGGCAGCACGAAGCACTCCTCGCCGTCCGGGAAGGTGACCAGCTGGTGGTCGCGGACGAAGTCGCGGGCCCGGAAGGTCTCGGCCTCGTACTCCTCGCGCATGGCCGCCAGCGTCGGCGGGTGGTCGTCCATCAGCGACTCCATCGCGGACCGCCAGTCGTCCGCGCCCAGCCGCCCGGCGACCTCGCCCATCCGCAGGTCCAGCGCGGCCCACTCGGCCTGGCCCTTCTCGTGCAGCTCGGCGGCGCCGTAGCCGAGCAGTTCGCGCTCGCGCAGCAGGGCCGAGTAGAGCTCCTCGCCCATCCGCCAGGTGCCGCCCGCCCTGAACTCCGCCAGGAAGCCGGCCAGCTCGTCGAAGGCGTCCGCCGCCGGTTCCGCCGCCGCGGCGAGCCTGGCCCGCAGCGCCGGATCCTCGACCACGCCGGGGATCGTCTCGGTGAGGAACCGCCGGGCCGTGAGCGCCTGGTCCAGACCCCGGCGGACGAGCAGGTCGGCGGCGAGATCGGGATCGAGGTTGTCCCGGCACGCGGCGAGCACGCCTGGCACCTCGGCCAGCCGGGCCAGCGCCGCCTCCACCAGCTCGGCCTCCGGCCGCAGCCGCTGCTGGAACGGCGTGAACAGCGACCCGAACACCGCCCCCAGGTACGGCGCGGGATCGCGCCGCCAGTCCGGCCAGCGCGCGCTCGCGACCGCCCCGCGCAGGTACGACAGCGCCAGCTCGTGATCGATCCGATCGTCCAGATCGGCCGGCACCACCAGGGCCAGGCGCTCCAGCCAGAGCTCGGCGGCGCGTTCCCTGCGCGCGAACCCGGCTTCGGTGAAGTCTCCCAGCGTCCGGTCGTACCCGTCCGCGCCGAGCAGGTCGGCCCGGACCGGATACTGGTCGAGATACCAGTCCACGAACTCATCCAGCAGCGTCATGTCGCGACCCTACATTTCCCCAACCGCACCGACATCGGTCACACTGTTCCCGTTAGTCCCCTAAATAGGAGCAATTCGGTGCCCCTGCAGATGACTGGCGCCCCCAGCGATCCCGACCTGATCCGGCTGCCCTGGGACATCCCGCTGGAAGAGTGGCCGGAGCACTATCTGGTCGCGCTCCCCCGCGGCATCTCCCGGCACGTGGTCCGGTTCGCCCGCCTGGGCGGCCGGGTCTACGCGATCAAGGAGATCTGCGAGCGTTACGCCAAACGCGAATACAAGCTGCTCTGGGATCTGACCCGGCTCGACACCCCCGCCGTCGAACCCGTCGCGGTCGTCACCGGCCGCACCGGCCTGGACGGCGAGCCGCTCGACTCGGCCCTGGTCACCAGGCACCTCCAGTTCTCCCTCCCCTACCGCGCGGTCCTGTGCGGCAAACTCCGCCCGGAGACGCTGACCCGCCTGCTCGACGCCCTGGCCGTCCTGCTGGTCCGGCTGCATCTGACCGGCCTCTACTGGGGCGACTGCTCGCTGTCCAACACCCTGTTCCGCCGCGACGCGGGCGCCTTCGCCGCCTACCTGGTCGACGCGGAGACCGGCGAACTCCACCCGATGATCAGCGAGGGCCAGCGCCACCACGACATCGAGGTCGCGCACATCAACATCTACGGCGAACTCCTCGACCTGGAGGCCGGCGGCCTGCTGCACTCCTCCATCGACCCGATGGTCTTCGCCGAGCAGATCGTCGAGCGCTACCACCGGCTGTGGAACGAGCTCAACTCCGACGAGATCATCGAAGAGGTCGACTGGCACATCGTCGACCAGCGCATCCGCCGCCTGAACACGCTCGGCTTCGACGTCGCCGAGATGATGGTCCGCCGCAAGGCCGGCACCGGCCGCCTCATCGTCCGCCCCAAGGTCGTCGACGCCGGCCACCACCAGCGCCGCCTGCTCCGCCTGACCGGCCTGGACGCCGAGGAGAACCAGGCCCGCCGCCTCCTCAACGACCTGGACTCCTTCCGCATCTCCAACGACCTCACCCACGAGGACGAGGCGATAGTCGCCCACCGCTGGCTGGCCGAGGTCTTCCGCCCGGTCGTCACGGCCATCCCGGCGGCCCTGCGCGGCAAGCTCGAACAGGCCGAGCTCTTCCACGAGGTCCTCGACCACCGCTGGTACATGTCCGAGTCGGCCAAGAAGGACGTCGGCCTGACCACCGCCGTCGCCTCCTACATCAAGAACGTCCTGGTCCACAAACCCGACGAGAAGGCCCTCATCAGCGACCTGGAGGAGACGCTCTACTGAATCGGCTCTTCCTCGAAGGGCAGGTAGACGCGGAACCGGGTGTCGCCGGGGCTGGACTCGACGCGGATGTCGCCGTGGTGTTTTTTCACGACGATGCGGTAGGAGATGTCCAGGCCGAGGCCGGTGCCCTCGCCGACGGCCTTGGTGGTGAAGAAGGGTTCGAAGATCCGGGGGCGGATGTCCGCGGGGATGCCGGGGCCGGTGTCGGCGATCTCGACGATGAAGTTCCCGGGGTCGCGGCTGGTGCGGACGCTGAGCGTGCCGGACTCGCCCATCGCGCTGATGGCGTTGTCGATCAGGTTGGTCCAGACCTGGTTGAGCTCGGCGGCGTAGGCGGGGACCCGCGGCAGGCCGCGGTCGTACTCCTTGACGATGCGGATGCCGGGCGGGATCTTCGCCTGGAGCATGGTGCAGGTCGCGTCCAGCAGCTCGTGCACGTCCACGATCTGGTGCGGGGCCCGGTCCAGCTGGGAGTACTGCTTGGCGGCGGCGACCAGGCCGGAGATCCGGGTGACCGCGTCGTCGATCTCCCCCATCAGAAGTTCGGTGTCGATCGTGTACGTCAGCCAGCGCACCGCGGGCTCCAGGTTCTCCGGGCCGATCGCGGTGGCGACCTGGTCCAGCCAGCCAGGCGAGACGCCCCCGGCGACCAGGGTGGGCGCGATGTCCCAGCCGGCGGTCACGCCGTGGTCGTCCAGCCAGTCGGCGACCTCCTCCTCGGCGTCGTTGGTGGCCAGCGCGGACAGCTGCGGGGCGTTGGCGGCGCACTTCACCGCCGACTCCTGAAGTTCCACCAGGTCGTGCAGGCGGCTGCCGTCCAGGCGGCCGTCAGCGATCATCGCGAGCTTGTGCCGCATCCCGGTGACCCGCTCGCGCAGCACCGCGGTGGCCCGGACGGCCGCCGCCGCCGGGTTGTTCAGCTCGTGGGTGAGCCCGGCCGACAGCGAGCCGAGCGCGATCAGGCGTTCCCGCTCTCCCACGATGGTCTGGCTGGCGCGCATGCCGAAGAACAGGCCCTCCAGCAGGTGCATGGCCATCGGGAACCACTCGCGGGTCCAGCGGCCGAACAGGTCGGCGGGCACCTCGAAGACCGTGACGTCGCTGACCGCGTGCATGGTGTTCATGTAGACCTGGTCGACCTGGTCGCCGAGGTAGGTCTGGGTGGCGCCGCCGTACACGCCGCGCTGCTCGGTTCTGGCGACCTCCACCTCGTCGCCGTGGATCCGCCGGGTGAGCGTGATCACCCCGCCGAGCAGGACGACGAAGCAGGTGGCGGGTTCGCCCTCGCCGTAGACCGGATCGCCGGCCGGATACCGCACCACCCGGCCGTGCTCGGCCAGCACGGCCAGCTTGCCGTCGTCGAGCGACTCGAACAGGAACAGCGTCCGCAGTTCCGCCGGGGTCAGCAACTCGCTCATTGGGTCTCCAGATAGCGGTGGATCAACGACACGGCCATCGCCCCCTCGCCGACCGCGGAGGCGACCCGCTTGACCGAGTCCGCCCGCACGTCCCCGGCCGCGAACACGCCCGGCATGCTGCACTCCAGATGGTACGGATCGCGCGGCAGCGTCCACCCCGGCGGCCGCTTGCCCTCGCTCAGCAGGTCGGGCCCGGTCAGCACGAACCCGAGCCGGTCCCGCACCACCGCGTCGTCCAGCCAGGCCGTCCGCGGCTCCGCCCCGATGAAGATGAACAGCCACGAGGTCTCCACCACCCGGCTCTGCCGGGACCGGGGATCACACAGGGTCAGCCGCTCCAGATGATCGCCCCCGTCCGCCGCGATCACCTCGGTGTACGGCGAGACCACGATGTTCTCGATCGCCTCGATCTGCTGGATCAGGTAGCTGGACATGGAGTTGCGGAGGTCAGCTCCCCTGATCAGCAGGTGCACCCGGGACGCGTACCTGGCGAAGTGCACCGCCGCCTGCCCCGCCGAGTTGGCCCCGCCGACGATGTAGACGTCCTGCTCGAAGCAGCTCGGCGCCTCGGTCGAGGCCGAGCCGTAGAAGACGCCGCGCCCGGTCAGCTCCGCCAGGCCCGGCGCGTCCAGCATGCGGTAGGAGACGCCGGTGGCCAGCACCACCGCGTGCGCGGCGATCGAGGTGCCGTCGCCGAAGTGCAGCAGCCGGGTGTTGCCGCCGGACTCCAGGCCGACGGCCTCCCGGGTGGTCAGCAGCTCGGCCCCGAACCTGAGCGCCTGCCGGCGGGCCCGTTCGGTCAGCTGCGCGCCGGAGACGCCGTCGGGGAAGCCGAGATAGTTCTCGATCCTGCTGCTCTGCCCGGCCTGCCCGCCGGTGGCGCGCTGCTCGACCAGGACGGTGCGCAGGCCCTCGGACGCGCCGTACACGGCCGCGCCCAGACCGGCCGGGCCGGCGCCGACCACGACCAGGTCGTAGAAGTCCAGCATCGGGTTGGTGGTCAGCCCGACGTGCACCGCCAGGTCGGCCTCGGTGGGCGTGGCCAGCGACTTGCCGTCCGCGGTCAGCACCAGCGGCACGTCCTCGGCGGTGAGCCCGGCCGCGGCCAGCAGCCGCCCGCCCTCCGGCTCGTCGGCCAGCAGCCACCGGTACGGCACCAGGTTCCTGGCCAGGAAGTCCCGCACCGCGAACGACGGCGCCGACCAGCGATGCCCGACCACCCGGACCTCCGAGGCGCGCGGCTCGGGGCTGGCCCGCCAGGCGTCCAGCAGCGAGTCCACCACCGGGTAGAGCTTCTCCTCCGGCGGGTTCCACGGTTTCAGCAGGTAGTGGTCGACGTCCACCACGTTGATCGCATCGATGGCGGCGTCGGTGTCGGCGTACGCGGTCAGCAGCACCCGGCGGGCCAGCGGGAACAGGTCCATCGCCGATTCCAGGAACTGGATACCGTTCATGTGCGGCATGCGGTAGTCGGCGAGCAGGATCGCCACCTGCTCGCCGCGGAGCTTGAGTTCCCTGAGGGCCTCCAGCGCCGTGTCGCCCGAGTCGGCCCGGACCACGCGGTAGCGCTCGCCGTAGCGGCGGCGCAGGTCACGGGAGACCGCGCGGGAGACCGCCGGATCATCGTCGACCGTGAGAATCGCGGGATTCGCCATGCGATCCATACAACCACGGTATGGCTAACCGCCGGAAAGTGGACCTTCAAGGGACATCAGCCGCTCCAGCGAGTCCCTGGTGCTCCGGCAGGCGTCGGCCGCGCCCGGCTTGTCCACCTCGATGCGGAAGGCCAGCTCGGTCAGCGTGTGCACCAGGGTCTCCAGGTCGGACCTGACGGCCTCGGCTCCGCTCGGCGGCAGCGCCGCGAGCAGTCTGCCGATGTGGGCGTCCAGCGATTCGACTGGCAGGGGGCCCGGGAATGCGGGCACGACCTCGTCGCTTGTCAACGCGATCCTCCTCGATGGCGAACTTCCGTGAGGGTAGCCAGCGGGCCGGGGCCCAGACTCCATCAACCGATGGATTCCGGGGCCTCCTGGGCGGCGTCGGTGAGCCCGGCGCTGTCCACGATCATGATGTGCCGGTAGCCGGTGACCACGATGCCGCGCTGCCGCAGCTCGCTCAGGGCCCGGTGCACGCTCGGCTCGGCCGCGCCCACCAGGGCGGCCAGCTCGACCTGGCTGAGCGGCACCTCGATCCGGATCCCGCCCTCGGTCCTGCGGCCGTGCGAGGCGGCCAGCCGGTCCAGCACCCGGGCCAGCCGGACCAGCACGGACGCGCCGCCCACGTCGATCCGGTGCCGGGTGGCCAGCCGGAGCTTGCGGGTGACGTAGCGCTGGACGGCCTGGGCGGTGGTCTGGTGGGCGTCCAGGAAGGCGCGGAAGGTGTCGCTGGCGAACATCCGCGTCTCGGTCTTGGTGGCGGCGGTGACGGTGGCAGAACGCGGCTCGCCGTCCAGCGCGGCCAGTTCGCCGATGAGGTCGCCGGTGGTCCGGATGGAGAGCAGCACCTGGCGGCCGTCGTAGGTGTTGCCGAAGATCTTCACGAAGCCGCTGACCAGGAGATAGACCTCATCTCGCCGGTCGCCTTCGTGAATGAGGGTCTCCCCGGCGGGAAACCTGCGTATGACGCCCTTGGACAGCAGCGCGTTCTGGTCGGCGCCGCCGAGCATGCCCATCAGGCTCGTGGCAGGCCACCGATCGTGCTCGGATAAGTGGCTCATAACGGTCGAATCGAACCACACGCGTACCGTACAACGCACGGGCTGTTATCGGACTGCTACCGGGAACGTTCCCATAAATCATCTTGCCCGACGTTTGTCCAGGTCACCGGCCTGGGCATCGAACCGATCATGGGGGAACTTAGAAGCGTTGGAACGAATCGAACTGTCCGCTTTCCGGATGACTGCCTGCCCGGAGTCATCCGGTATCTGGTCCTCGACGACCTGCCCGCCGACCAGCTCACGGGTGAGTTCCACCCGGTCGGCACGGTGGAGGTGCCGGGGCACATCGAGATCACCTACGTGGCCGACGGCCCGTCCCGGCTGGCCGAGCTGCCGCCGGTCGACGGCCTGGACCTGGACAACGTCCGCGATGAGGACCTGCCGGTCGTGGCCCGGCAGAGCGGCCTGCGCGACCTCAGCCTGAGCGGGGATTTCACCGACCACGGACTGGCCGTGCTGCGCTCGATGCGCGCCCTGGAGACGCTCAACCTGCGCTCGGACCGGATGCTCGGCGATTTCGCCTTCCCCGACTCGCCACTACTCACCGTACGGCTGCGCGGCCAGGCCCTCACCGACCAGGTGTTCGCCCGGGTCGCCGAACTGCCGCTGGCGGTGCTGGCCGTCTCAGGGGACACCATCACCGGCTCCGGCCTGGGCGCCCTGACCACGCCGCCCGACCTGGGCTACCTGCGGCTCGGCGGGCTCAGGTTCGAGCCGGGCCAGCTCAGGCGGCTGGGCCGGACCCGCAGCCTGCGGGTGCTGTCGCTGGCCGGCGCCGTGGACGCGGACGCGGTGCTGAGCCTGGCGCCGCCGCTGCGCGAGATCGACCTGGACCGGGTGCCGAGGGCGGCCTGCGCCCGGTTCCTGTTCGCGGGGCTCGCCGTCAACGGCCTGTCCGCCCCGCCGGAGCACGCCGACGCCTACGCCCGGATGCTGGCCGACCACGACCTCGGCCCGGCGCCCCGGCCGCAGCGCCCGCGGATCACCCGCCCGCAGGAGCTGCACGAGCTGCTGCGCGGCCCGGTGCCGGTGCTGCTCGACTTCAGCGAGCCGGAATCGCCGGTCTGCGAGCGCCTGGGCCCGATGTTCGACCGGATTCTCGCCGAGTATCACGGCGAGCTGGCCGGGGCCGCCATCGACGTCACGGTCGCGGCGGGCGCGGCCGAGCACTTCGGGATCAAGGCCGTGCCCAGCGTGCTGCTGCTGCACGGGGGGCGCGAGCTGCTGCGGGTGGGCGGGTCGCGGGCGCCGGCCGATCTGATCCGCGAGATCACCGGCGTGCTGCAGAAGGAATCCGTTTCGGTATGACTTGCCCGGCGGGCAAACAGAATGGAATTCTGTTCGCATGCGAACCACCGTGCACGGGATCGACATCGAGTACGAGGTCTTCGGGACCGGCCGCCCGCTCCTGCTGATCATGGGGCTGGGCATGCAGATGGTGGCCTGGGATGAGGAGTTCATCGGCCTGCTGGTGGCCGAGGGACACCAGGTCGTGCGCTTCGACAACCGGGACATGGGGCTGTCCACGCACGTCGACGAGCCGGCCGATCTGCTGGCGGCGCTGGGCGGGGACGCGGCGGCGGTGCCGTACACGCTGGAGGACATGGCCGCGGACACGGCCGGGCTGATGGACACGCTGGGGTGGGCGAGCGCGCACGTGGTCGGCGCCTCGATGGGCGGGATGGTCGCGCAGACGCTCGCCCTCGCGGCTCCGGCGCGGGTGCGCAGCCTCACCTCGATCATGTCCACCCCCAGCCTGGCCGTCTCGCCCGCCACCGAGGCGGCGATGGGCGCGCTGATGAGCCCGCCCGCCCGGAACCGGGACGAGGCCGTGCAGCGCGCGTTCGAGGTGTTCCGGGTGATCGGCTCGCCCGGCTACCCGATCGAGCCCGACCGGGTCGCGGCCGTGGCGGGCACCAGCTACGACCGCTGCTACGACCCGGCGGGCGCGACCAGGCAGCTCATCGCGATCATGTCCGCGCCCGACCGGACCGAACGGCTGCGTGAACTGAGCGTGCCGGCGCTGGTCATCCACGGCGACGACGATCCGCTGATCACGCCGCCGGGGGGCGTGGCCACCGCCGACGCCATCCCCGGCGCCAAACTGCTCACCTTCCCCGGCATGGGACACGACCTGCCCCGGCTGCTCTGGCCGGAGTTCGTGGCCGCGATCACCGAGCTGACCTCGCGGGCCGGCTAGATGTCGAGCTTGTCCTCGATGGCCCGGAGGTTGTGCCGGGCCATCGCCAGGTTGGCCCTGGTCCGGTCGAGGGCCAGATAGAGGAACAGGCCCTTGCCGCCGCGGCCGGCGATGGGGCGGATGACGTGGTACTGCGAGCCCAGCGAGATGAGAATGTCCTCGATGGTGTCCTTGAGGCCGAGCGAGTCCATGGTGCGCAGCTTGGCCTTGACCACCTCGGTGTTCCCGGCCGCCGCGACCTGGAGGTCCAGGTCCTTGGAGCCGCCGAGGACGCCGAGCGCCATCCCGCTGCTGTAGTCGACCACGGCCGCGCCGACGGCACCGTCGATGCCCATCATTTCCTTGAGTGATATGTCCATGTTCGGCATGGCATTGCTCCTTGTCGGTTCTATTCGTGCTCGACGATGGCGGCGATCTTCGCCGCCGTCTTTCTGCCCTCGATCCGCAGCAGCCCGAGATTGGCTCCCTGGGCCGCCAGCACGGTGAGGACGAGCTTGGGGCCCGCGGCGTAGCAGGCCGTGTAGCCGCGGGTGCCGGAGATCAGCGTCTCCACCAGCTCCCCGACCTGGGTCAGGTCGGTCATCCGGCGGCTCATCGAGAGCACCGCCGAGGTCAGCGCCGCCGTCTGGTCCACGCCGCCGGCGATGTCGGCCGACACGAGCATCCCGTCGGCCGTGCAGACCAGCAGGCCGGTGATCTCCGGCGTACGGCCGCGCAGGAGCATCATCTCCTCGTGTATTTCCCGCCGCAGATCCATGGAGAAGCCCTTTCCGGCCCGCTTGAGCCACGGGCGCGTGATCACTGGAGGGCCTCCAGCGCGTCGCGCAGCCTGATGAGCAGATTCACGTCCGTCGGGTCTCCACTGGTCTCCGGCATGATCGTGTTCGCTTTCCGGCCGTCCGGTCCCAGCCCCGGCCGCAAACCCGACCGGTCGGTACGGCGCGGCAACACCTGCTCCGGCTCGGGCTCGGGTTCCGCTTCGGATGGCGGCGGTTCCGGCTTGATCAGAAGATCCGCCGCGGCCAGCTCGCGGACGGCCACCAGCGTCGCGTACGCGGACAGGCCGATCTTCTTGGCCAGTTCGGCGGGGGCGCTCTCCCCATCCGCGGCCAGCAGGATCTCCCACTGCGGCCCGGACAGCGCCACGTGCCGCGACCCGATCCGCCGGACCGGCCGTACCGGCCGGGTGTCCAGCTCGGCCGACGGCCAGGCCCGATCCAGCCGGGCCCGCCGCCGGCGGCACTCCTGGAACAGCGCCGGCACGTCGAAGTACCAGTGCGTGCCCAGCCAGTGCCGGTCCCCGTCCTTGAATCTGAGCTTCGGCCCCGCCACCCCGAACAGGAAGAACGACGCGTCCAGGGTCGCGCCCAGCACGCACAGCTGCAGCTCCCCCCGGGTCAGCACGCCGCGCCTGACCAGCACGTCGCCGCCGTCCCCGACCGCCGCCTGCCGGGTGGTCCTGACCCCGTTGGCGCTGATCCGCCCCGAAGCGGTCAGCAGCTCCTCCACGCTCGGCGTCCCGGCGCACTCGACATGAGACACCCGGCCCTCGTGCAGATAGATCGTGCCCGCCCGCCCCGCCCGCAGCGCGCCCGTCGCGCCGTCGTCGGCCAGGCCGGTCAGGGTCGTCTCGATGCTCGGTTCCGCCATGGTTCACGAGGCGATCAGCTGGCGCGAGATGGTCTGCAGGCGGTGCCGGGCCAGACCCAGGTTGGCGCGGCTCAGATCGAGCCGCACGCAGATCAGCAGCGGCCCGTCGAAGGGCGTCTCCATCGGTTTGATCAGCTGGTAGCCCTGGTCGGTGGTGATGATCATGTCATCGATCCGGACCGTTCCATCCGGGGAGGACAGCGCCAGGCCGATCTGGGTGGCGCGGAAGGCCTCGCTCAGCCCGCCCGCCGAGCGCTCCGGGTCGGGGAGCCCGCGGGTCGCGACCGCCGTCCCGGTGGCGTGGTCCACGAGGATCGCGCCGAGCGCCCCAGGGATGGACATCGCCTCGAAGAGGCAGTCCTCGATTCCGATCACTCGTTACTCCCTAGCCGGTCGCCCACCAGAACAACCTGGCCAAGAGTAGAGAAAGCACGGAATATCAACTACGGGAATCTATGAGGCGGTTGGGGCCGGACGGAAGGATTAATCATCATGAGTAAGGATTGCCCTCCTGGTTGGTACTAATCGCATATTCAACGGAATTTTGTGAGGGTTGCTCATCTCGTTGGGGAGGCTGCGAGAATGGGACGATGGATCGGATACTGGTCAGCGCGTGCCTGCTGGGGAGGCGGGTGCGCTACGACGGCAGGGCCAAGACCAGCGACGACGCCCTGCTGACGGCGTGGCGGTCGGAGGGAAGGCTGGTTTCGTTCTGTCCGGAAGTCGCGGGCGGACTTCCGGTGCCACGCCCACCCGCCGAGATCGAAGCCGGCGCGGGCGGCGAAGCTGTCCTCAACGGAACAGCCCGGGTACTCCGCCCCGACGGCGGCGACGTGACCGACATGTTCCTCATAGGAGCAAATGCCGCACTTACCACAGCTCGTTCTTTTGGGGTACGGATGGCAATCCTCAAAGAAGGAAGTCCGTCTTGCGGCATATTTCGCATTTACGACGGAAGCTTCGAGGGGCGCAGCGTGGCCGGAGAGGGCGTGACGGCGGCATTGCTCACCGCCAACGGCATCCAGGTCTTCGGAGAAGACGATCTCGGCGCGGCGGCGGCGCATCTGGCCCATCTGGAGGGCACGGGTGAGCATCGAGCAGACACTCACCCGTGAGAGTCAGCGCTTCGTTTCGTTGATGGCCTCGCCGGGAGGTCAGTCCCTGGTTCCGCCGATGGTGAGGACGTCGCGGGCTTCCGTGGGAGCTTGATCTTGTTCTGATGGGTCTTCGTGGTCTGATGCTTCGGGGCGGCGGCGGATTCGCTGGAGCAGGAGGGTTCCGGCGATGGAGGCCACGGCGACCACGGCCAGGAGGTAGGCGGGGATTGTCGTGGTGGATTCCGGATTCGGTTGGGTGGCCGCCGCGGGGGCCGGTTGCGTGGTCGGCTGGGTGGACGGCTGGGTCGGTGCTGGGATTGCCGCCTGGGTTGTCGGCGGGACTTGGCCGGATATATCGCCCTTCCAGGGGAAGCCGGGGGGTTTGATCTCGCCCCAGTAGTCCTTGACCTCCATGCCGCCGGTCAGGTCAAACTGCGGTGGGGCGAGAGTCAAGGTCCCGGGGACGGTGAGCGTGCCGATCTCGTGGTCCATGAAGACGCCCTGGATGCCCTGGACTCGCCAGGTGCCTTTGGGGATCTTGACGGCTACCGCGTAGTGGGCGGGTTCAGGAAGGCGGGAGCCGATGAACTTGAGGACGGCGCCCTTTCCGTCGGTCAGGCGCAGGCCGGTCTCGCCCAGTTCCTTCTCCGTGCCGCCGAACGGGTGGGTGCCGTGCTGGAGCATCCAGTAGCCGACCGTGTACGCCTGGTCTGCCTCGATGCGATCGGGTAACGGATCCAGTTCGGTGACCGCCCAGTTGCCCGCGTACGCGGGGGCCGCCATCGCGGCCACGATCACCAAGGACCCAAGAATCACGAAAAGTCGTCTCATCTGCGCACCTCCGAGTGTTGTACACCGCCCGCACCCGCAGAGTTCCCGCCGCTTCGCCACTCCCGGCGGGTTATATAAATCAACCGTGATATGACGAAGTCGAACATCTGTTTGTACAGTCGAGGGATGGAGACACTGTTCCAAGGCTCCCTGCTCGACTGGGGCGACGACATCCGCCCAGGTCCGCTGGGTGCCACCGTTCACAGAACCCCGCTCGCCCACGGCGCCTGGATCGACATCCGCCCGGCCTGGATGGGCGGTGCCGACGCCCTGTTCCACCGGCTGGCCGACAGCGTGCCCTGGCACGCAGAACGCCGCCAGATGTACGACCACATGGTCGACGTCCCCCGCCTCCTGAGCTTCTACGCCGAAGAGGACACCCTGCCCGACCCGGCGCTCGACGCCGCGAAATCCCTGCTCAACACCCACTACGCCGCCGAACTCGGCGAACCCTTCCGGACCGCGGGCCTGTGCCTCTACCGCGACGGCCGCGACAGCGTCGCCTGGCACGGCGACCGCATCGGCCGGGGCCGTACCGAGGACACCATGGTCGCGATCATCTCCATCGGCGCTCCCCGGAGCCTGCTCCTGCGCCCGCGCGGCGGAGGCGGCCCCACACTCCGCCACGACCTCGGCCACGGCGACCTGCTGGTGATGGGCGGCAGCTGCCAGCGCACCTGGGAACACGCCGTCCCCAAAACCACCCGCGCGATGGGCCCGCGCATCAGCATCCAGTTCCGCCCACGAGGCGTACGCTGACCTCCGGCCCATGCCCGCGAAGCGTGCAACGCCAAACGGCGATCGACCCCCGGGCGTGATCGACTCTTTCTACGCGTTACCCATTCATCACATTGCGTGATCTCGTGGGATGTCCGATGATGACCGCCATGAGCAATCGCCTACCGGCATGGGGCGGCGACGCCCTCACCCTGGCCGCCCTCACGGGTCTGGGCCGCTATCCCAGGATCGTCTTCACCAGGGACGGCGCGATCAGCATTCCGCCTCGATGAAGCACCCATGGTGGCACCGCTGGTGGGACAGACATCCCCCATCGGCCGCACCCCCAGCTGTCGCCGATCAGGGGAGGCAGACTGGCGCAGCACACACGGTGATCGTGGGCCGCGATAATTCTGGCATCATCTCCACCGGCGACCACGCCATCAACACCCAGACCAACGTGCAGCTGCCCGTTCAGGCTCTGCGGCCGGTGAGCGACGTCGAGGCCCCGCCCGGTGTAGTGAACCCGCCCGCCCACGGCCACCCGTTCATCGGCCGCCAGGGGGAACTGAGCGACCTGCACGCCGCGCTGGCCTCCGGCGGTCAGGTGGTGGTCGCCGCAGTACACGGGCTGGGCGGGGTGGGCAAATCCACTCTGGCCGCCCGCTACGCCGCTACCCACGCCCAGGTCTGGAACCCGACCTGGTGGATCACCGCCGACACCGAGGCCGCGGTCGAGAGCGGGCTGGCCGCTCTGATGACGCAGCTGCAACCCGAACTGGCCATGCTTCCCCCCGAGGTGCTGGCGACGCGGGCGCTGGCCTGGCTGGCCGCCCACCGACAATGGCTCCTGATCCTCGACAACGTCACCGACCCCGCTCACGTGGCGCCGCTGCTGGGACGAACCCTGACCACCCGGCCCCAGGCAGGACGCGTCCTGGTGACCAGCAGGCTGAGCCAGGGCTGGCACCGGCTCGGTGCGCAAGTTCTGCGGCTGGACGTCCTGACCGAACAGGAAGCCCTCCAACTCCTGGCCCAGATCGCCGGCCATCACCACCCACCCAACCCCGCCGACAGGCAGGACGACAACAGCACCGGCAACGCCACGGCCGAGGCGGGGACCGAGGCGGGGACCGAGGAGCTGCGGGTGTGGGCCGGGGCCGCCGACCTGGTACGCGAGTTGGGCTACCTGCCGCTGGCGGTGGAGCAGGCCGCCGCCTACCTGCACCAGACCCGGCTCACCCCGCGCGCCTACCTGGCCTTGCTGGCCGAGCATCCAGCGGTCATGTACGACCAGGCCGCCGAAGGCGGCGACGCGGAACGCACCATCGCCCGCATCTGGCGCATCACCCTGGATCGGCTCACCGACACCCCGCTGGCCGGGCACCTGCTGCGAGTGCTGGCCTGGCATGCCCCTCAGCAGATCCCCCGCACTCTGCTCGACGACCTGGCGGACGGCCCTGTCCTGCAGCAGGCGCTGGGACGCCTGGCCGCCTACAACATGATCACTCTGGACCCGGACGGCATCACCGTGCACCGCCTGGTCCAAGCTGTCGCCCGCACCCCCGATCCCGGCGACCCCCACCGCCGGCCCGACGACATCACCAGCGCCCGCCACGAGGCCACCGACCTGCTCATCGACGCCTTACCCGAGACGGGCGACCCGACGGGATGGCCGGCTTGGCGGGTCCTGCTGGACCACATCGCCGCCCTGACCGACCACGCCCCCGCGAGCCTGGACACCACCGCCACCAGTTATCTCCTCGATCAGGCGGGGCAGTTCCTCCGTGAGCAAGGTTCCCTGACCCGGGCGATCGGCTACGTCGAACGGGCCGACGCCGCGAACGAGCGCATCCTTGGCCGCGACCACCACGACGCCCTGGCCGTCCGCAACAACCTGGCCAGCGCCTACCAGGCCGCTGGAGATCTGGGCCGGGCCATCCCCCTGCACCGGCAAGGCCTGGCTGACGCGGAGCGAGTGCTGGGCGACAAGCACCCCGACACCCTGGCCGCCCGCAACAACCTCGCCCACGCCTACCGGGCGGCGGGGGACCTAGGCCAGGCCATCCCCCTGTTCGAACGGGCCTTGAGCGGCTTGGAACAGGTGCTGGGCAGCGACCACCCCGACACCCTGGTCTCGCGTGACAACCTCGCCGGCGCGTACCAGATGGCGGGGGATCTGGGCCGGGCCATCCCCCTGTACCAGCAGACGCTCGCCGATCGGGAACGGGTGCTGGGCGACGACCACCCCGACATCCTGGTCTCGCGCAACAACCTCGCCCTCGCCTACCAGGTGGCAGGCGACCTGGGCCGCGCCATCCCCCTGTTCGAGCAGACGCTGGCCGACCGGGAACAGGTCCTGGGCAGCGACCACCCCGACACCCTGGCCGCCCGCAGCAACCTCGCCGGCGCCTACCGTGAGGCGGGGGACCTGGACCGGGCCATCCCCCTGAACGAGCAGGCCCTCACCGACTCCGAGCGCGTCCTGGGCGGCGACCACCCCACCACCTTGACCGCCCGCATCAACCTCGCCTACGCCTACCAGCTCGCAGGGGATCCGAGCCGAGCCGTCCTCCTGTTCGAGCAGGTCCTCACCGACTGCCGGCGGGTGCTGGGCGACGACCACCCCCACACCCTCACCGCCCGCAACAACCTCGCCTCCGCCTACCAGGATGCGGGCGACCTGGACCGGGCCACCCTCCTGCACGAGCAGGTCCTCGCCGACAGCCGGCGAGTGCTGGGCGACGACCACCCCCACACCCTCACCGCCCGCAACAACCTCGCCTCCGCCTACCTGAATGCGGGCGACCTGGACCGGGCCACCCTCCTGCACGAGCAGGTCCTCGCCGGCTCCGAGCGCGTCTTGGGCGGCGACCACCCCACCACCTTGACCGCCCGCGTCAACCTTGCCTACGCCTACCAGCATGCGGGGGGCCTGGACAGGTCCATCCGCCTGTTCGAGCAGAGCCTCCTCGACTTCGAGCGGGTGCTGGGCGGCGGCCACCCCCGCACCCTGACCGTCCGCAACAACCTCGCTTCGGTCTACCGGGAGGCGGGGGACCTGGACCGGGCCATCCCCCTGTACCAACAGATCCTCACCGACTGCCGGCGGGTGCTGGGCAGTGACGACCCCTCCACCCTGGCCGCCCGCATCAACCTCGCGTCTGCCTACCAGGCGGCGGGGGATCCGGGCCGGGCCATTCCTCTGCACGAACAGGCCCTCATCGACTGCCGGCGAACCCTAGGTCATGATCATCCCACCACGAAGATGGTGCAGGCCAACCTGTCGGCGGCGCGGCAGGAGCAGATTTGATCTTCACTTGAGATTCCGCCACGGACGCCCTGCTGCCAAACCTGCAAACGCATCCAGACCAGGAGCGCCGATGGTCCGCACCGAACGGTGGCGAGGATGCCGTGATCGTCACTCCGATTCCCGCTGCCCCCAGCCGATGCCCGCGAGACGTGCGAGGCGTGCGCTGACCCCCAGCCGATTCCGGCCAGGCGTGCGCTGACCCCCAGCCGATCTCCAGCCGATTCTCAGCCGGGAAACCGGATGAACGACGGCGGCACGTGATCGGTGAGCCAGACCCCGTTGACGCTGCGGAAGAAGATCTGCCCGGCCTCGTGCATGGCACCCGCGTCGACGGACAGCACGACCGGACGTCCCCGCCGCGCCCCGACCTTGGTCGCGGTCTCCCGATCCGGCGACAGATGCACATGTTGACGGCGCATCTTCAGCAACCCGTCCACCTGGATCCCCGGCACACTCGCCGCGACCGTCCCATGAAACAGAAACGCGGGCGGCTCAACCTCCGGCAAGCCGAGATCGACTTCCACCGTATGTCCCTGATTCGCGCGAATCCGATCGCCCTCGATCACGAACCGCTGCTTGTCATTCCCCGCCACCGCATCGGCCAACTCACCCTCCGAGATCGGAAAACCGTGCGCCCCGGCCGCCGCCAGCAACTCCGGCACCCCCACCCACCCATTGGCGTCCAGCGTGATCCCGATCCGCTCAGGCTGATGCCGCAGGTGCTTGGACAGGTATTTGGATACCTTCACCAACCGCCGCTCGTCAGTCACCAACGTCACATCCATTCCCATCCCGGCGACATCACCCACCGAATCGTGGCCGAATCCACCCCCCAAACGCCATCGGGTTTCGACAACGCCCTCCACAATTCCGACCAGCCACCCGGGTGACGTGTGGCGGAATGCCGCAGGAGATTCCAACCAGGCGACAATCCTCCGGTAGCCCCGCAACCACTGGCGCTGCGGACACGCGCACAAATGCGCAGCAGATTCCAACCAGACGACGCTCCCCCGATAGCCCCGCAACCACCGGCGCTGCGGACACGCGCACAAATGCGCAGCAGATTCCAACCAGACGACGCTCCCCCGATAGCCCCGCAACCACCGGCGCTGCGGGCGCGCGCACAAATGGGTAGGAGAGTCCAGTCAGGCGACGGTTCTTCGGTAGCGTAAGTTGCGGCGGGCCAGGCCGTGGTCGTTGAGGGTGTGGGTGATGAGGCGGGTCGCGCGGCGTAGTGTCATGTCGTCCAGGTGGCCGTACCCGAGGACGACGCCGTTGCGGTGGTGGCCGTTCGGGTGGCAGTAGGCGGTCAGGTCGGTGGCGATCAGTTCGGCGTGGCGGAGGCTGCGGACGATTTCCGCGGCCCGGACGTCGGCGGGGAGCAGCAGTGTCGCTGACGAGCCTGAATCCGTGCCGACCAGGCCGACTTCGGCGAAGCCGCCGAGCGCGGCCCGGACCAGGAGGCGTTTGGGCTGGTAGAGGCTGGGCAGCCGGGCCAGCCGCCGGGCCACGGAACCTGAGCTGAGCAGTTCGGCGATGGCCCGCTGGCAGACGGCCGACGGCTGTTCGCGCCCGCTGGACACCCGGTCGGCCAGCACCTCGGCCAGGCGGCGGGGGACGACCAGGTAGGCGAGCTGCGCCGCCGGGGTGAGCACCTCGGTGAAGGTGCCGATCATCACGGTCGAGCCGGCGTCGCCGATCGCCATCAGGCTGGGCAGCGGGCTGCCGCCGACGTTGAACACCCCGTCAGCGGCCGGTTCGACCACTAACCGCCCCCGCTGCGCCGCCCAGTCGGCGATCCGCTGCCGCCGCTCGGACGACATCCGCACCCCCAGCGGATCGTTGCGCTCCGGCATCAGCACCACGATGTCGCAATCGCCCGGGATCGGCTCGGGCCGCGCGCCCTCCTCGTGCACAGCCAGCGGGACCACGATCCCGTGCGCGGCCAGCACGGCCCGCATTCTCGGCGGCGCGGGATCCTCCAAGCCGATCACCACCCGCTTCCCGGCCACTCGCTTCCCGGCCACCTGCACCCCGGCCGCCTGCACCCCGGCCGCCTGCTTCCCGACAGCCTGCTTCTCGGCCGCCTGCACCCGGCCGCCTGCTTCTCGGCCGCCTGCACGGTCGCAGTAGTACAGGTAGATGGCGCCGCCGGTGCACTTGCAGTAGCCCTCCCAACCGCAGGCCTGGGCCTCGACGTGCGGGACCACCTTGTCGACCATCCTGTCGGCGATCCGTCGTACCAGCTCTTTCATGACCACTCCCTTCACCGGACGTGATTGCTTCGGATCGTAGGGAGCGGGTGTTCAGCCGGGATACAGGCCCGATACAGGCGCGCTACCCGTGGGCGGCCTCGCGGATGAGGTCCACGGCGGCGGCCGGCTCCGGGATGGCGACCGTGTGCGACCCGCCGGCCAGTTCCACGGTGCGCCGGGAGCCGGCGCGTTCCGCCATGAAGCGGTGGGCGGCCGCGGGGATGTTCTTGTCCTCGCCGCCGAACAGGAACCAGGACGGGATCGACTTCCAGGCGGGCTCGCCCGACGGCTCGGTGAGCGCCGACTCCGTGATCGGGCGCTGCGTCGCGGCCATGATCGCGGCTTCGCCGGGCGGGGAGTCGCCCGCGAACTGCGCGTGGTAGCGGTCCTGCCGGATGTAGAGGTCGGTGCCGCCGTCGGGCAGTTTGACCGCGGCGAGGGTCTCGCCGAGTGTCCCGCCCTCGTAGCGGCCGGCGAGGTCGGCGGCGCTCTCGCCCGCGTCGGGGGCGAAGCCGCCGATGTAGACGAGGGCCTTGACGTTGGGGTTTCCGGTTCCGCCGTTGGTGATCACCATGCCGCCGTACGAGTGGCCGACGAGGACCACGTCGCCCTCGATGTCGGTGAGGACGCTGCGGAGGTAGTCGGCGTCGCCGGCCACACCGCGCAGCGGGTTCGCGAGCGCGAGCACCGGGTAGCCGTCGGCGAGCAGGGCCGCGATGACGCCGTTCCAGCTGGACGACTCGGCGAACGCGCCGTGCACGAGCACGATCGTGGGTCTGCCCTCGGCCGTCATGGTGACGCTCATGTGCTTGCTCCTTCGGTCGAGCGGCGCATCCTGGCGGATGGCCGTTCTCCGATGGTCGCCGTACGGGGTCGTCGCTCGTATCCGTGGGTGCCTAGCGGCGATGCCTGGACTTCAGCTTGCCCGGTCGTCGGCCAGGACGCGGTGGAGCTGGCTGCGCGAGGTGATGTCCAGCTTGGCGAAGATCTTGCGCAGGTGGTACTCGACGGTACGCGGGCTCACGAAGAGCCGGCTGCCGATCTCCGAGTTGGTGAGGCCCTTGGTGGCGAGCTGGGCGATCTGCCCTTCCCGGGGGGTGAGGTCGCCGCCGGTCGGGACGTTGCGCCGCTGGGCGGTCTCGCCGGTGGCCCGCAGTTCCCGTGCCGCCCGTTCGGCGAAGGCCGCCATCCCGATCGTGGTGAACAGCCGGTGCGCGGTACGGAGCTGCTGGCGCGCCTCGATCCTGCGCCGTTCCCGGCGGAGCCATTCGCCGTAGAGGAGATGCGCCCGGGCCAGGTCGGGGCGTAGCCGGGTGCGGCCGAGCCGGTCGATCGCCTCCCGGTAGAGGTTCTCGGCCGTGGCCGGTTCGCTGACCAGCGCGCGCGTACGGGCCTCGATCCCGAGGGCCCATTCGGTCGGGCTGACCCGAGCGGTTTCCGCGAGCTGCCTCGCGGCCCGCAGGGCCAGCGCGCGGTCGCCGCTGCGGGTGGCTGCCTCGACCAGTTCGGCTGGCGCCCACTGCGCCGCGGCACCCGGCGTGGGCGGGTCCGCGCTGGCGCGCTGGGCCGCGGCGCGGGCCTGGTCATACCGGCCCAGACCGTTGTAGAGCACGGCTCTCGCCCAGTCGGTGACGGTCATCCCGGCCCCCTCCCCACGGGATGCCGCCTCGCTGGAACTGATCCGCATCAACTCTTCGGCCTCGGCTTCGCGACCGCGCCACGCGGCGAGCGCCAGAGCGCCATGGTTGATGATCCGCAGCCCGGTCGCCGTGGTGATCGCCTGAACCTCCGCGCTCAGCGACGCCGCCTCGGCCAGCTCGCCCTCGAACAGGTGCACCATGACCCGCGAACTGAGCGCCAGCGGCATCTCGGCGAGCGCGCCGGTGTCCCGCGCGAGTGCGACATGACGGTCGGCCAGCGTGCGCCAGGCATCGCCGTCCCACAGCGCCACAGCGGCGTTGGACACCAGCCAGAATTGCCGGAGTTCGGCCCCATGGCCGAGAAAGGCCGCCACGGCACGGCGCAGCACCGGTGCCGCCGCGCCCGGGTCAGCGGTGAAAAGCGACACCAGTCCGTCAAGCAGGAGATCCTGGGTCGCGCGGACGGCGGCATCGCGCAGGCCAACCGCACGACCAGGCTCCAGTGCCGCGCGGACGGCGACGTCACGCAGGCCAACGGCACGCGCGCGGACGGCCGCGTCACGCAGGCCAACCGCACGGGCCGCGCAGGCGGCGATGTCGCTCAGGCCACCGCCGCCGACCGCCAGGCGGCCGGCGAACATCGCGGCCGACATCGCCTCCAGGTAGGTGTCACGGGACAGGTCCGGATCCAGCGCCCGGAGCTGCCTGGCGGCGTCGAGCAGTAGCGGCGGAGCGGCGTTCCCGCGATTGGCGGTGAACGCGATCTCAGCGTGCAGCAGCGCCGCATAGGCTCGCTGCCGCTCGTCGAGCGGCCCCGCCAGCGCCACTCCGAGAAGCCCCGACGCCGCTTCCGGCGCGCCGGCCTCCTTCTTGGCCCTGGCCGCCGCCAGCGCACGTCCCGCGCGGCGGCCCGGCTCCGGGGTCAGCTCGGTCGCCCGCTGAAGGATCGCGGCCACCGCCGCCAGGCCGCCGCGTGCCAGCGCACGCCCAGCCGAGCGTTCCAGCTCGGCGGCGACCTCCTCGTCCGCCCCGGCCGTCGCGTGCGCCCGATGCCAGGCACGCCGATCCGGATCGGCCGCGTCGGTGGCCTCCGCCAGCGCGTGGTGCGCGCGCCTGCGCTCCTCCGGTACGGCGGCCAGGTACGCCGCCGAACGCGCGAGCGGATGACAGAACCGCACCCGAGCCCCGAACTCACACAGCTCGCCTGCCGCCGCCGGAGCCGCCGCGCCGACCCCGAGCCCCGCCGCCGCCCGCCACACCAGAACCGGATCCCCGAGCGGCTCGGCTGCCGCCACCAGCAACAGCCATCGCGCGTCCGGCGGCAACGACTCCAACCGCCGCCGGAAACTGTCCTCGGTCCCCCCGGGCGGCGGCTGAGCGGCCGGCAGGCCGAACCCGCCGGCGAGCGCGGCCGGGGTCATCCCGTCCGCGAACTCCAGCAGCGCCAGCGGATTGCCGTGCGCCTCGGCGACGATCCGGTCCCGCACCTGCCGATCCAGCGGACCCGGGACCACCGAGCGCAGCAGCGCCCGCGCGTCCTCGTCCCGCAGTCCGCCGACCACCAGCTCCGGCAAACCGGACAGGTCGTGCGTGGCATCGCTGCGGGCCGCGAACACACACGCCACCGACTCGGTGGAAAGCCGCCGCGTGACGAACGCGAGCACCTGCGCCGACGTGCTGTCCAGCCACTGCGCGTCCTCGATCACGCACACCAGCGGCCGGTCGTCGGCCACCTCCGCGAGCAGGGTCAACACGGCCAGCCCGACCAGGAACCGGTCCGGCGGCGGCCCCGCCCGCAGGCCGAACGCGGCGCGCAGCGCGTCATGCTGCGGTTCCGGCAGCCGGTCCAGCCGCTCCAGCATCGGCGCGCAGAGCTGATGCACCGCCGCGTACGGGAGCCCCATCTCGGACCGCACGCCCGCGGCCCGCGCCACCCGGCATCCGGCGGCCTGCTCGACCAGGTACTCCAGCAGGGCCGACTTGCCCACGCCCGGCTCGCCGCGCAGCACCAGGCACTGGCTCTGGCCGGCACGGACCGCCGCCATCAGCCGGTCGAGCCTGTCGCGCTCGGCATGGCGGTGATCCAGCAGAGGGGCGGCCCGGCGACGCGGAACGTGGAGCCATCGTCCCTGGGAGAGGTTCGCCTCACGTAAGAGGGTCATAGCGGTTCCCTTTCGGACATGGGATCGGCGGCGATGAGCGCTTCGAGGGGCAGCAGCGCCGAACCGGTGGCCACGGCGTCGCCGCCGAACTTGGCCACCAGCAGCTGGAACTGGCCGCCCGGTCTGGACAGGCTGTGCTTCTTGATCGCGGCGGTGATGCGGTCGCCGAGTGACTCCATCAGCCGCAGGCCGACCCAGCCGCCGATGACGATCCGTTCCGGGCCGGTCAGGTTGACCATGCCGCCCAGCGCGGCCCCCAGGCAGTCGATGACGTCCTCGATGATCGCGCTCGCGGCCGGGTCGCCCCGGTGCGCGGCGGCGATGAGCTCGCCGACGGCCCGCCAGCCGGTGCCCTCGAAGACCGCTCCGGTGTCCCGCCAGGCCGCGAGGATCGCGTCGGAGCCGATGGTGGCCTCGACGCAGCCCCGGTTGCCGCACCGGCACAGCCGGCCGCCGCGCTCGATCACCATGTGGCCCCACTCCCCCGCGCTGGAGTGGGCGCCGTACGCGACCTGCCCGCCGGTGATGACGCCGAGCCCGACGCCGCGGCCGAGCAGCGCGACCAGGGCGTGGTCCGCGCCGCGGGCGCCGCCGAACCACAGTTCGGCCCTGGCCTGCATCTTCGCGCCGTTCTCTGCGAGGACGGGGATGCTGCCGGCGTCGCACAGGGTACGGACCGGGATGGGCGGCCAGCCGAGGCTCTGGGCGTACAGCATCTGCCAGCCGTCCCGGCTGGTCTCGACCAGGCCCGGCAGGCCGAGACCGATGCCGAGCAGGGTCGGCCACCGGTCGGCGTTGCGGTCGTGCAGCGCCATCAGCGCCTCGTGCAGCCCTGCGCCGATCCGCTCGGGCCGCTCCTCCTCGGCGCCGCCGCGGAACTCGCGGTCGATCCGGTTCATCGCCAGGTCGAACATCTCCACCGCGACGCCGCGTTCGCCGATGTCGGCGCCTATCGTGATCGCGCTCTCGGCCCGGGGGCCGATCAGCGTGATGGGCCGGCCGCCGCGCGAGGACACCGAGCCGCGTTCCTCGACCAGGCCCGCGGCGATCAGTTCGGCGACGAGGTTGCCCGCCGAGGCCGTGGACAGGCCGCTCTCCCGCGCGATGGCGGCCCTGGTCGTCTCCTGCGCGAGTATCACCTGCTTGAGGACCAGCGCCCGGTTCCGCTGCCGGAGCGTGGTGACGGTGGACACTTCGGGCAGGGTGAGAACGGGCCGGCCGCCTCCGGGTTCGACACTCATGGTTCCTCGCCTCAGTTGCCGATGGTCACGTTGAGGGCCCGCAGCCGCGCGGTCCTGGTCGCGTGGGCGACCAGCCGGCCCTCCCGCCAGGAGATCTCGAACGCGTCCGGCTCGTCGGAGTCGGCCTGCCAGCCGAACGGATGGCTTTCGAGCGGAAAGTGCAGTTCCTCCCCGGCGTGTACGGTCACGGGCATCATTTCCGCGTCCGCGTACGGCCGGCCCGAGGCGCGGTCCCACACTCCATCATGGTCGTACCTGGCGAAACGGTCGCGGAAGGTCGGCGACTCGTCGATGAATCCCCACCCGGGGATCCGCAGCGGCGCCCGGCCGAACATGGCGTTGACGATCTCCGGACGCTCCCGGCAGGCCCGCACCGCGACGGAGTCGAGGAAGTCCTCCAGAATGGCCCAGGCCAGGCCGGGCTCCACCGCCGCCTGCGGATCGGCGATCAGCGCCCACCCGTCGGGAAGGTCCGCCGAGAAGGGAGAGGTGAGGGTGTCGAGTTTCTTCCACGGCCAGAAGTTCCAGCCGATCCCGTGCTGCTCGTACAGCCGGTGCGCGGTGTAGATCCACTCCGGGGTGTTCTCCCCGCCTTCCCCCATGTAGATGGGCAGGCCAAGGCGGTCCCGGGCGTCCAGGTACTCCTGGATGCTGGACCGGTCGGGCGGACACCAGTATCGGTGGAACTGCAACGCGGAGTTGGCGTCGAGGACGTCGGTGAAGATGGACCAGTTCGTCGCCCAGTGCGAGCCCTCGTAGACGATCAGGTGGGACGGGTCGATCGCGCGGATCGCGGCGGTCAGGTCACGGTAGAGGGCGACAAGCTCCGTTGGGTAGACGTGCTGCCACTCGTTCGGCAGCGGCTCGTTCAGCAGGTCGTACCCGAGCACCACGGTGCTGTCCCGGTACCGCCGGGCGATCTCCTCCCACAGGTGGATCGTCAACTCCCGGTTGCGGTCGTCCATGAACAGTTCCGGCTTGCCGTTCGGGGAGTCGTCGATGTTGGTGCCCGTCTGCCCGCCCGGCGCTCCGTGCAGGTCGAGCAGCACCCACAGGTTGTGGGTCTCGCACCAGCGCAGCAGGTCGTCGATGTGCGCGAAGCCGTCCAGGAAGACCCCGTCCTCGCTGACCAGGCCGCGGGAGTTGAGCGGCAGCCTGACATGGTCGAACCCCAGCCGGGCGATCTCGGCGATGTCCTCCTCCGTCACGTAGCTGCCGCGGAACCTGGCCCAGAACTCGGCGGCCCGGCCGGGCCCGACGAGGGATTCCACCCGCCGCTCGATCTGACGGGCCGAGTTCATCTCGTCACCGAACTTCCACATGTAGCCCTCGGCGAGCAGCCAGTTCCCGAGGCCGATGCCGCGCAGCAGCAGCGGGGCACCCGAGCCGTCGATCAGCCGGGAGCCGCTGGCATGGACGAAACCGGCGAAACGATCAACCATGGACTTACCTTGCTTTCTAACTTGAGGCTTTCTTACTTGAGGCCGGACAGGGTGAATCCGCGCACGATGTGACGCTGGAACACGACGAAGACGATCAGGACCGGCACCACCATGAGGGTCGACCCGGCCATCTGGAGCGACGGGCTGGTCGCGATCTGCCGGTTCAGCAGCGACACCGCGACCGACAGGGTGTAGAGCCGGTCGTCGCCGGCGATGATCAGCGGCCAGAGGAAGCTGTTCCAGGCGCCGATGAAGGTCAGCACGATCTGGACGGCCAGGATGGGCCTGGCCAGCGGCAGCACGACGCTCCAGAAGATGCGCGCCTCACCGGCCCCGTCGATCCGGGCCGCCTCGACCATCTCGGTGGGTACGGCGGACATGAACTGCCGGAGCAGGAAAACCCCGAATCCGGACACCAGCCCCGGGATCGCGATGCCGACCAGGGTGTTGGTCAGCTTCAGGCCGTTGAGAAGGAGATAGGTGGGGATCATCGTCACCTGCACCGGGATCATCATCGTGGCGAGCACCAGGAAGAACAGGAATCCCCGGCCCCGGAAGCGGAATTTCGCGAAGCCGTACCCGGCCATCGCCATGAACACCACCCCGGCCATGCTGATCAGCACGACCGCGATCGTGTTGACCAGGTAGCGGCCGAAGTCCAGCTGCCCGAACAGCTGCGTGAAGTTCTCCAGGGTGGGCGCTTGTGGCAGTAACCGGGGCGGGTACTCCACCGACTCGGACCGCGGCTTCACCGAGCCGAAGATCATCCAAAGGAACGGGAACGCCGTCAGCAGGGCCCCGGCACCCAGGACGCCTCCGACGATCGCGGGGCTAGCGATCCGCATCGGACCTCCGCGCGCGCAGTTGAAGGAGAGTCACTCCGGCGATGATCAGGAACAGCACGAGGGTTCCGGCGGAGGCGTAGCCGAACCGGCTGGCGGAGAATCCCTCCTGGTAGAGGAAGAGGGACACGCTCGTCGACTCGCCGAGCGGCCCGCCCTTGGTGAGGACGAAGGGCTCGTCGAAGAACTGCAGCCAGGCGATGACCGTGGTGACGGCGACGAAGAAGAACGCGAACCGCAGCAGCGGGATGACGATCGACACGATCTTGCGCAGCCCGGAGGCGCCGTCGAGCTCCGCGGCCTCCAGATACTCGCGGGGAATGCCCTTCAGCGCGGCCAGGAAGATGATGATGTTCAATCCCGTGCCACGCCAGACCGCGACGAGCGCCACCGAGAGCTTCACCAGCACGGGATCGCTCAGCCACTGCGCCGGCGGCAGCCCCACGGTCGACAGCAGGTGGTTGACCAGGCCGAACTGCGTGTTGAGCAGGTAACCCCAGACGAGCGAGACCGCCACGATCGCGGTGACGGCCGGGGCGAAGTAGAATGCCCTGAGCGTGCGGAAGAAGCGGTTCTCGCTGCGGTGGAGCAGGAGCGCGACCACGAACGAGACGACGATCACGGTGGGGACGCCGAGCAGCGCGAAGATCCCGGTGTTGGTGAGGGCCTGCCAGAAGGCGCGGTCGGCGAACAGCTCGCGGTAGTTCTCCAGGCCGACGAAGTCGATCCTGGACCAGTCGGCCAGGCCCGCGAGGTTCATGTCGGTGGCGCTGACGGGCAGGGCGATCAGAATCGGAAGTACTCCGAAGGCGAGCAGCAGGATCATCGCCGGAGCGATGAAGGCGTAGGGGGCGAGATGCCGTCTCAATTGACGGCCGTGCCGTCAGTCGCCGCGTACAGGCCGCGGAGGGCGGTGTCGCGGTCCGCGCCGGTCAGCACGATGGAGTTCAGGGTGTCCAGGAGCGCCTTTCCGGTCTCGCCGTCCCAGTTGGGCACCAGCGGCAGGGGTACGGCGTCGCCCAGCTGCTTGACGTACACCGAGACGAGCGGGTCGGCGGTGAGTTTCGGATCGGTGAGCGCGGCCTTCGTCACGGGCAGCTGGCCGTCGAGCTCGAACCAGTGCAGCTGGGTCTGCGGCTGGGCGAGGAAGTCGAGGAGACGCAGGGCGCCGTCCCGGTTGTCGCTGGAACCCCACACGCCGAGGTTCGAGCCGGCCAGCAGGGAGGTGTGGGCGGCGTCGCCGGGGATCGGTGCGACCGACCACTTGCCGTTGAGCTGCGGGGCGGCCGAGGCGACCGCGCCGGCCAGGTAAGGGCCGGAGACCAGCATCGGGGTCGCGCCGGAGACGAAGCCCTGAATCTGGTCGAAATCGGCGTTGGTGGGCACACTCCCGTCGGCGTACAGGCCGACGTAGATGTCGACGGCCCGATGGAACTCGGGGGTGTCGAAGTCGACCTCGCCGCTGTCACCGACGATGCCGCCGCCCTGGGTCCAGGTCATGATGACCGGCAACGCGCTGTCCCACTGCGGGACGTAGTAGCCGTAGGAGCCCTCGCCCCGGCCGGCCAGGATCCTGGCGTCGGCGCGGACCTCGTCCCAGGTCACCGGTGGCCTGCTGATGCCCTGCGCGGCCAGGATGTCGGTCCGGTAGAACAGCACGCGGGTGTCGCCGACCCACGGAACGCTCACCTGGTCGCCGCCGGGCCCGGCCATGCCGTCGAGGAACTCGGCCGCGGCGAGACCGGGATGGTCCCGCAACGTCTGGTCGTCCAGCTTGAGCAGGGCCCCGGAGTCGGCGAAGGTACGCAGCTTCGACAGGCCGATCTGGAGGACGTCGGGCCCTTCGCCCGACGCCACGGCGGTGGTGAACTTCTGGTCGATGGAGTCCCACGGGATGGCGACGGGGTCGACCCTGATGCCGGTCTGATCCGCGAACGGCCGGACGAGTCGCTGGAAGGGGACGGCGCTGTCACCCATGATCCACACGGTCAGCGCGCCGGTGTCGCCGGCGGCGGACACCGAACCGGAGCAGGCGGCGAGCACGAGTGAGCACGCCGCGACGATGGGCGCGGCGAGCGCCAGGCGAGGTCTTCTCATCAGAGGTGATCCCTCTCAGACAGCGGCGCCAGAGTGTTTGGAATTGACTTAGCCTAAGACATAGACAAAGTATCTCCGAGGACGGACCATCGCAAGTGTCAGCTTCGAGGAGGTCCGAATGAACCGTCGATGGCCCGCCGCCGCCCTCGTCTCCGTACTTACCGCCACCACTCTCGTGATGACCGCGCGACCCGCGTCCGCCTTCGACTCGGCCGACTTTCTCAAGGTCAGCGGCTCGGTGCTGAAGAAGGACTCCGGCGCGGGGGCGACCGTCAACCTGCGGGGCACCAACCTCGGCGGCTGGCTGACCCAGGAGGAGTGGATGTCACCCCTCGGGGAGTTCGCGCTCGACCGTACCGGCTGGACGGCCACCGCCTCGGCGGGGAACGCGGCGCTCGCCGTCGACGGCGACGACGGCACCCGCTGGACCACGGGGGCCGCCATGAACGGCGGCGAGTGGCTGAGGGTGGACCTGGGCGCGCTGTCGCGCTTCAACCGGGTCACCTTCAACTACACCGGCTTCGCGGGCGGGGACTTCGCCCGCGCTTTCACGGTCGAGGTCTCCACCGACGGCTGGAACTGGACTCCCACGTACACCGGCGCGGGGAGCCCCGCGAACACGGTCACGACCGCCCGCCTGTCTTCGGTGACCGCCCAGTACATCCGGGTCAGGCAGACCGGGAGCGCCGGAGACTGGTGGTCGGTCGGCGAGCTCAACGTGTTCAACGACGCGGATTCTTTCGATCGAACGCAGTGGACCGTGTCGGCGTCGGGCGGCTCGGGTGCTCCCACCGTGCTCGACGGCAATCCCGCCACCCGGTGGACCTCCGAAGCCGTCCAGGCGCCCGGCCAGTGGGTCAAACTCGACCTGGGCGCGCGGATGACGATCAACAACGTCTGGCTCGACACGGCGAAGAACACCACCTCCGAGGACGACTATCCCCGCGGCTACACCGTCGAACTGTCCAACGACAACACGACCTGGACGCAGGTCGCCGCCGGCGCCGGGACCTTCAAGGCCACCAACATCAACTTCCCCGCCGCGAGCGCCCGCCACGTCCGGGTGACCCAGACCGGCACCAGCTACCGATGGTGGTCGATCGGCGAGATGTCGGTCGCGCTCAACAGCGACGACTACAACCTCCAGCTCAGCCTCGACCAGCGCTTCGGCCGCGCCGGCGCGCAGACGATCCGGGACACGCACGAGGACACCTGGATCACCACGGCCGACTTCGACAAGCTCGCCGCCATGGGGCTGAACTACGTCCGCCTGCCCATCGGCTGGACCACGCTGCTCAACACGGACGGCACCTGGAAGTCCGACCCCTGGAGCAAGATCGACTGGGTTGTCGATCAGCTGTCCAGCCGCGGCATGTACACCCTGCTCGACCTGCACACCGTCCCCGGCGGTGGCTGCCCTTGGGCCAGTTGCGGCCGGATGGGTCCCAGCCCCGGCGGGTTCTGGGGCAGCGCCGCCTACCAGGACTGGACCGAGGACATCTGGCAGGCGATCGCCACCCGCTACGAGGGCAACCCGGCCGTCGCGGGCTACGACCTGATCAACGAGCCGCTGCTGGACATCCAGGAGGACGCCGACGACGTCACGCAGAAGAGCGCCTACTACGACCGGCTCTACGACGCGGTCCGCGCGATCGACTCCGACCACGTCATCGTCATGGGCGCGTTCTTCGGCTACAACGGCATCAGCCCGCCGTCGGTGCACGGCTGGAGCAATGTGGTCTACGAGCTCCATCCGTACGACATGGACCACGCCACCGACTGGGACCGGCAGAACCAGCTGGTGACCGACAACCTGAACACCCTGACCGAACTGCTGTCCGATCCCGGCGTTCCCGTACTGTACGGCGAGTACTCGCTCTACTACTACGACGACGTGTGGGCCCGGTGGATGGCCGGCCTCAACGCCCAGCAGCAGTCCTGGTCGAACTGGACCTACAAGGTCCGGGGAACCGACGCCGACGGGCAGGGCTACTGGGGCTTCTACTACAACCGCCCGGCCCCGATCCCAGTGATCAACAACGACGGTGCCGCCACGTTCGCCGGGAAGCTGCTGCGATTCGGCACGAACACTTTCACCGAGAACGAGCGTCTCGTGGCGACCGTCGCCAAATACGCCGGGGGCCTGTCCACCTTCAACCCCGTCGCCATCAGCAGGACCGGCTGGACGGCCACCGCTTCCTCGACCGGGCCGGGCGGAACGTTGTCCGGTGGCATCGACGGCAACAGCGCCACCCGCTGGAACACCGGCGCCGCGCAGGCCCCGGGGCAGTGGTACCAGATCAATCTGGGCTCACCGCGGACGATCGCCCAGGTCACTGTGCAGACACCGACCGGCGCCCTCGACGACTACCCGCGCGGCTACCAGTTGCAGTTCTCCATGAACGGCACCACCTGGACGACGGTCGGCACCGGAATCGGCTTCGGCTGGAAACGCCCGATCACCGTCACCCCGCAGAGCGCCCTATACGTCAAGATCACCCAGACCGGCGCGACACCCGAGAAGTGGTGGTCGATCGACGAGGTCACGATCTACTCGTCGTACTGACGGCGGTTCCCCGCAAAACAAAGAGAACCTAGCTCACCGCATGTGTGAGCTAGGTTCACCTGAGTGCGCCGCCAGGGACTTGAACCCCGGACCCGCTGATTAAGAGTCAGCGGCCCCGCGTGATCAACCGTCCGCCAGCCCGCCTGGGCGTCCCGTGTTGTGCCGTTTCGTCCCCGACTCCGCTGATTTTCATGCCGGTCCGTCCGCACCCGTGCCGGATAGGTTCCCGACATCCGAGCACACTACGAGCACACTGAAACCCACCTGATGTGGTCGTGATCTGTCACCGAACGTAGGGATGCAGCTTTCGCCCGGCCGCCGCCGGCCCGATGGGGCGTGACAGACACTCCATCGGCCTACCGTCAGGCCCAGGGCTGTGGACTGGACGAAACCCTCGGCCACACCTCCACCACCTTCACCCGCGACACCTACACCAGCGTGTTCCCCGAGGTCGCCAAGGCCGCCGCCGAATCCACCGCCGCCCTCCTCACCCCGCTACGAGGCACACCGTGACCAGCATCGACACGCTCATCCACACCCGCAGCAAGCTGACCCGGACCGAACTCCTCCGCGAACTGGCCGACCTGTCCGACACCGGGGCAGGGTCGCCGACCAGCTCAACACCGCCGTCCACCACGCCGAGAACCTGGAACTCCTGCTCCGGCAGGCAATCACCCAGGCCATGAACGACCTCACCTACGCCCGCGTCGCCCTCGACGAGGGACGGACCGTCAACGAACTGGGCGTCCTGCAGCGCAACGGGCAGAACGTCGACCTGTACGCCGCGAAGCTATCCGAAGCACGCATCCGCATCCAGGCTGTCCTCGCGCTCAGCCTCCAGGTCCTCGGCATCGAGTAGCCCGGTCACCCCACCACCAACAATGAGGTCGAGCCCCTTCGAGCCCTGGCCCGCCGAGCCGGGGCTCCTCTCGTTGAACGAGGTGATCGGCTGCGATATCACCGCCTTGGCGCAGACCTTGCCCCCGCCCGTGCTACACGAACTCCTCACCAGGTTCCGCGAAATGCGCGCCGAACAAGCGATCGAGCGAGACGAACCACGCCGCGAGATCACCGATGTCACATTCGGCAGGGGGGCGAGAAACCCTGACCGCCCAAGCTCGACCGGGGATCTGGAGGGCAATCTCTTCCCCGAACATAGCTGCTATTCCGTTCATGTCCAGCCTGGCCCGGACGGACGAACGGACGCCCTGGTCGGCCTTCCGCGTTTCAGCAATAGAGCAGCTCAGATGATCGTCTGCCCGGATATCATCTGGCCTTATGACCGGAAGCGTTGCCGTCCTGCTCGGCGACGACGCTGACCGGGAGGCGGGTGACCGTGCGGGGGCAACACTTACCGGCGCGGGCTGTCATCGACTGAAGGCGCGTTGGAGGCATCGTTGGTGGCCATAGCGCAGACGATCGCGCTTTACCGTCGCGCGGAGACGTTATGCCGGAAGGGCATCGGTTTGGGGGTTGCACTACTCTGCGCCATCGCCGCGCTGACAGGGTGTCGTGATCGTGCTGGTGACGCGCCCGCACGGCCTACGGCGTCGGTGGTGTCCCAGGAGATACGCAAGGTCGACTTCTCGAATCTTGAGTGGTTCGATTCGGTGACGGCTTCGACTGTAAAACTGGTCGATGGTGCCGCCAGACGCGACGCGGATAACGAGTCCGGAGGATTCAGCTGGCAACTGTCGGGACCGCCCCGGTACGCCGACGCCGACGGGGACGGCCATGAAGACGCCGCAGTGGGCCTGCGAGCGAATGGCGCTCAATTGGGAGCGGAGGCATGGTATGTCTGGCTGTGGCGCAACGGCCAGGCCCAACAGCTACGGTTGCCGATCGCCACGACATCACGGTGCGACCGGCCCATCGAGGCGGTGACGGCCGTCCCGCACGGCTTCATGGTCCAGAAGTTCATGTCCGTGAGCGAGGACAGCTGTGCTGGCGGCGGCTCCGTGCCGATCACGCATGTGGTGGGGGTGCGGCATGGCTGGCCCGTGCGCATCCACCCCTACTACGGACCGATAGCCTCGTGCGATCCCCGGGACCTCTCCGTAGCGTTGTACCCAGCGGGCAAGGTCTTGCTGTACACCTCGCCGGACGTTCGCTCTCCCTCGGTGGAGCCGACCGCCACCTATGACAAGTTTCTTGTGGACGAGTACAGCGCCGATCCTGAGCTGACCCCCGAATGGGACTGGATTCTCGGCATCGCGGTCAGTGGCGCCCGCAGAGTGTGCGGGTGGGCTCGTGCGGATCAAGTCCGAGCGTCGTCGAGATGAGTCGGCGGTGGGTGGCACCGGGTTGGCGTTGCCGCTGGACGGCACTACCGGGGTCGGTACCTCGACCATAGCTCGACGAGGTCGGTGCGTGGGCTGTCCGTGACGGCGACCGCGATCAAAAACGCCCCGGCATCCGTCCACACCAACGCCCGTTGGGTGGGACTCCATGCGAAGACGTGAAGCCCTGGTGGGGGTGTCTTCTCGCCACCCACCGGCTGGACAGGTGGTGCGGCATCGAAGTAGGCGCGCGCGACCTTGTTGTAGCCAGCCGGTCTGAAGTCGGCGAACAACATCGTGAGGTTCCCGTCGTTGGTGCAGTAGCTGCTGTGGACTGGTAGCCCGGCTTGGGTCTTGTGGGCTGGGAAGCTACCGGTGAGGGCAGTGTCTCCAGAGCCGGACCGGCATCGACTCCAGCTCGGATAAAGATCCCACGCCTCAATGAACTCCCGCATAGTCGACGAGTCGGCCAGCTCGCTGGGGACACCGGGAAGGCCAGCGAGGGGGTTCTCGCTGGGGACACCGGAAGGACTAGCGATGGAGTTCTCGCTGGGGCTCGCGGTGGGGTCTCCTGGTTGGTTGGATGCGTCGTTCAGAAGCGTAATGATCAGGATTAGTACGGCGGCGATGACGCCGACGGCGGACAGCAGTGTCGCTCGTCGTCGTGCCACTGGCCGGCGCTTGCCGACGTGGTCCCGATTGTCGGCCTCAGGATTGCCGCTGGCGCTTATGGGGGTTTCGGCTGGTGGCCGCGGGCGCAGTGCCAGGCGGATCCGATGGTCCAGCGCGTCGCCGTCCGTCAGGCCGGCCAGATGCGGACGGGGCGTGTAGCGACGCAGCACCGCGGCGATGACGGAGGCAGCGGTTCCCGTTGCGGAGGTCAGCCACGCGATGACTTTGCCGTGGACATCTGGACTCACCTGTTCGTTTGCGTCCAGGTGCAGGATGGCGTCGGAGGCGTCGTCGAGCAGATCCCATTGGGCCAGGCTCTCCGCGTGGTCAGCGATGGCCAACAGCCAAGTGGTGGCACGACCGTAGTCGTCGAGTTCCCGCCCGGCCGATCCGTTCGTCGAGTCCAGGAAACGGATCGCGCGCACCACCTCCCCGACGGCCTGCGGATCGGCCGACACCGCAGCCCGTAGCCAGTCATCGTCGAGAGCGACGAGAACGTCTTGGAAGAAGTCGTGATCAAGGTCGGACCGCGCCGCAAGCCGGAACAGCTCGACGAGTGCTGCCCGGTCCCCCGCGCGTACGGCGGGGAGAAGCCGCCCACCACGGGCCGCCAACTCCGTCGGCGCGTCGAACTCTGCCGCGACCATGGAAAGAAGCTCATCGACCGTCCCGATACGTCGATGGGGGTCGTGCATTGTCGCGGCCCGGACGATGGCGCGCCACGGCCCGGACGGAGGCAGCAAGGGAAGGTTCGGCTGCGGCCATGCACCCTTGAGCGCCCAGCCGATGATCTGCCCGATGCTGTAGATGTCGGCTGGGGGTCCGGCCACGTGAGCGTCGACCGCGAGCTCTGGTGCCGCGAATCCCTCGGTCCCGAACTGGACACCCACCTGTGTACGGCGAGGATCCGTGGTCTGGCCACGGGGCCGCCTGCCCAGCCCCCAGTCCGCGACCACCCACCGGCCAGCGAAACGCAGAACGTTGTCCGGCTTGAGGTCTCGGTGAATCCAGCCCTGCCGGTGCGGTTCACGCAACGCCCTGCATACGGCCGTCACCAAGGCACGCACTACCGCCGATTCTGAAGGCCCGGCAGCGAGGATTCGTGCCGTGCCATCCGCCAGCGGCATGACGAACCAGTCATACGATCGGCTCCAGTCCAGGACAGGAAGCACATGTGGATTGCCCCCGAACAGGCGAGCCGCCTCCACCTCGCGCCGCATCCGCGCGAGAGCATCGGGGGAGCGCCAGTTGAGTCTCTTGAACGCGACACGCACACCGGTGGGTTTGTGGACGGCGCCGAAGACCGTCGCCTGACCGCCCCCGGCGATCGGCCTAGGGTCGAGGGCGAAGTCCCTACGCGAGCCCCGAGCCGCGAGTCGGACCACCTCAAGCGCGGCGGTCAGGCCAAGACTGGCCACGTCGTCCGTCCCCGGCCCCTCCGATTCCGAGGCCTTGCCGTTGGCGTGTGCCGACATCAGCGGCAGGCGACGGATTCGCCGTACTGACAGCCGATCTGCCTCACTCCGAGCTACCTCCATGCCTGTGCTAGAGCGGGACCTAGGGGCCGGGTCACGGGGCCGATATCGGCAACAAGGTGATCCGGTCGCTTCGTGGCAAGACGACCGACATTGACCAGCATTGCCTAGCCAGCAGACGGAGACTATCGCGAGTCATACGAGCAGTTTCAGCTCAATCGCAAGCTCGTCGGCAAGTCCCGCCCCCGCATCGGTAGCGAAGCGGGGAGGGTTATGGGCTCTCGTTGGCGATGCGTAGCCAACGCCGGGTGTGGTGATGATGGCGGGGGTTGGCCGAGTTTGCGGTGGAGGCGGCCGATGGTGACGGTGACGGTGTTGGTGAAAGGGTCAGCGTGTTCGTCCCAGACCTGTTCGAGTAGGGCTTCGGTGCTGAGGTGGGCGGGGTTGACGCGGAGGGCTTCGAGGAGTGCGAATTCCTTTACCGAGAGGTCCAGCGGGCGGCCGTCTCGGGTGGCGGTGCGATGGGGTTCAGTTCGATGCCAGCCACGCACAGCGTACGAGCCTGGACGGAAGGCTGGTGGCGGGCCAGGGAGCGGATGCGCAGGATCAGCTCGGGGAAGTGGAACGGTTTCGTCAGGTAGTCGTCGGCGCCGACATTTCGGCTGACGGAGATCTACACCCCGTGAGGCCCTACCTATCACGTAGCGTAACTATGCTGGTGAAGATCAACGATCTCCGTGAATACGGCGCCGATACGGCCGAGCACACACGGAGCACACCGAAGATCAAAAACGCCCGCAGGAGCCCGATTCGGCCACGCAAATTCGATCACGAAGCAAAGAAACCCCAGCTCACAGCATGTGAGCTGGGGTTCTTCCAGGGTGCGCCGCCAGGGACTCGAACCCCGGACCCGCTGATTAAGAGTCAGCTCCCTGACGTGCTAAACCGCGCGGGACGTCGACATCCTCAAGCGGGCCACGGCTTTCTTCGCACCACGCCTCGCGCGGCACGACGAGTGGGAGCAGGTCGTTCTTGGCCTCCTGACGGCCGCTTCGACGTCCCCACCACCATCGCCCCCTTCCGCGACCGCCTCTACCTCCCCAACGCGCGTTTCACCACAACGCCCACCCCGACGACCACGTACAACGTGGTGGCCATTAGCGTCACCGATCGTTCTTTCATGATCGGTCATTGCTGATCGTCGTGCCCGCGGTGACGGCGGGCACGCTCTCATACGTCCATGGTCGCGGGTCCCTGCCGGGGAGTCCTGCCCAAGCCAGGGACTCCCTGGTGGCTTCGGATTTTGCCGGGCGGCGGGCGGATGTGCTCGTTTGGTGTCTCGCGGGAGCTTGAACTTTGGCGTCTCATCTCAGGAACCGGGCGGCTGCTAGCGCAGTGTCATCGAGCGCGGCATCGAGGTCGAGTGATCCGCAAAGACCCTACCCGGAAGGGCTTCTACCCCACGATCGCCAATTGGCCCGAGACTTCGAGGCTCTCCAGAACACTTCCGGACGATGATCCACCGGGCGATGATTGACACTATGAGCCGACCCGAAGTTCCTGTGTCATCGTCCATCTTCCTCAGTACTATGTTCCATGGTACGTATCGACGATAAAACTTGACGGAACGCTGCAACAGCGGACGGGACGCGGCCCCATGCGAGTTCTGAAGCAGACCAACCTCCGGGAGCAGGCCAAGGAGGTGATCCGCGCCAGCATCGTCGGCGGGGAACTCGTATCGGGACAGGTCTATTCGGCCACGACCCTGAGCGGTCGCCTCGGCGTCTCGCCGACCCCCGTCCGGGAGGCCCTGCTCGACCTGGCCAATGAGGGCCTTGTCGAGCCGATCCGCAACCGTGGATATCGGATCCTCACCATGGCCGACAAGGATCTCGACGAGATCAGCGAGCTGCGGAAGATGCTTGAGATCCCGGCGATGCGACTGGTGGTCCAGAAGGCCGGCGATGCCGACCTCGCGGTCCTGGAGAGCAGCGTGGTCGCGATAGACGAGGCCGCTGCGGACAAGGATCTGGTGGCCTTTCTCAACGCCGACCGCACCTTCCATCTCGCGCTGCTCGGCCTCACCGGAAACAGCCGGTTGGTACGGCTTGTCGGGCAGCTGCGCGACCAGACCCGGCTGGTGGGGCTGAAGCGGATGGCCGACGTCGGCAGTCTTGCCGAGTCTGCGGCCGAGCACCGCCCGATCCTCGAAGCGCTCCGCGCCCGCGACGCGGACCGGGCCGAGTCCCTGGTGCGTCATCACCTGGATCAGACCCGGGGGATCTGGGCCGGGCGAAGGGAGACGTAACCCGCTTCTACCCGACCACCCGTCACGGCGCTACCCGCCCGTCGGCCGCGCGCCCGGCCAGCCGGCGCAGCGCGGTTCGGGCGACGACCAGGTCTTTCAGCGCCAGCCCCACTTGAAGACCGTCACCGTCTCGTCGGTGCGGCGACAGGCCGGTCCACACACGACATCCCGCAGCTCGACCTGCTCGCCGGCGCCGGAGACGACAAGGCGCCGGGCATCCGCGGAAGAGGTGTCGCGTCGCGAGAGCCGACACGGCGGCGGTACGCATCGCGGTCGGCGCGAGTGCCCGGGGCGAACCTGACGTAGATGCCGTGTATCAACGGCAAGGCCTTGGCCCCGGTTGGCCGGGTTGAGCGTGACGCCGACGCCCTCCGGGCCGTGCGTCGGCACGAGCAGAGATCGCCGTCGGGCACGGGAGATGCTCCCGGCGTAGCGAGTCGTAGTCACCTAGCCATCCGAAGGCCGCCTCAAGGGCGATGACCGCGTCGCGATAGTGAGCCAGATCGAACTCCGACGCCGTCGATGTGGCGGGGTGAGGTCGTGGTCATCAGGCGGCTCGTTGGTCGCGAACCCCAGTACCACCACCATGTCATGTGTAGCATATTATATGTCCTCGACCCGTGCGGGCGGGGCAGCATCCTGAGACAAGGAGCAGGCAGATGGCCGAAATGCCATACACCGGTGGGCCGCTGGAGCACGGCACGCAGGCGCAATACGACGAGTTCATTGCCAACGGCACCGGGAAGGCGGAGGCGTGGCGCGAGGAGCCGGCTCCCGTCCCGGTGGAAGGCGTAGCGGCATGAGCGCGGTGGACCTCACCAATGTCACGGCTCCGCTCGACCCGGATCTGCTGGACTACGTCCGCGAGCAGATGACCGAGCTGCAGATTCCCGGCGTCGCCATCGGCGTCGCCCACGGCGAGGCGGTGGCGGTCGGCGGCCTCGGTGTGACGAGCATCGAGAACCCGCTGTCGGTCAACGGCGACACCACCTTCCAGCTCGGCTCGATCACGAAGACGATCACCGGCACGGCGATCATGCAGGAGGTCGAACGCGGCCGGATCGACCTGGACGCCACCGTCCGCACCTACCTGCCCGACTTCGCGGTCGCCGACCCCGACATCTCCGCCCAGGTCACCGTGCGCCACCTGATGACCCACACCTCGGGCTGGGAGGGCGACATCTTCGAGGCCGCCGGATGGGGCGACGACGCGCTGGCCACATTGGTCGGACGGCTGAAGAAGCTGCGGCAGGTCACCCCGTTCGGCACGATGTGGTCATACAGCAACGCCGCGTTCTACCCGCTCGGGCGAATCCTCGAAGTGCTCTACAACGAGTCCTACGAGACGATCATCCAGCGTGAGCTCTTCGAGCCGCTCGGCATCAAGCACGCCGGCCACTTCGCCCACGACATCATCCTCGGGCGCTTCTCCGTGGGCCACGCGATCGGTCGCCACGGCCTGCAACTTGCACGGCCGTGGGCGATGGAGCGCTCGGCTTCACCGGTGGGGACGACCATGATGAGCGTCCGGGAATTGCTGCGCTACGCACGGTTCCACCTCGGCACGCTGGAACCGTCGCGGAACATCCTGACTCAGGAGACCCGGGAGCTGATGCGCCGGCCCGGCATGCCCGGCGTACGCAACGGCGAGCCGAATGGTCTGAACGGCGGCATGGGGCTCACGTTCATGCTCGGCAACCGCGGCGGCCTACACATCGCGGGCCACGGCGGTAGCGCCAACGGCCAGCCGGTCGACCTGTCG
The DNA here is from genome assembly GCF_009687845.1 of Acrocarpospora corrugata. Classification (GTDB taxonomy): domain Bacteria; phylum Actinomycetota; class Actinomycetes; order Streptosporangiales; family Streptosporangiaceae; genus Acrocarpospora; species Acrocarpospora corrugata. Next base: position 42,223 of record NZ_BLAD01000041.1, on the reverse strand, counting down.
ATGCTGCCTGACCACGGGTTCGCCATCGCCATCTTCACCAACCTGCAGAACCCCGGTCACACGCTCGCCAAGCGCGTGATCCGGTGGGCGCACAAGCAGTACTTCGGCATCGATGAGCCCGCGCCCGAACCGGCCTCGTTCGGAAATCTCGACGAGGCCGTGGGCACCTACGACACGTACGGGGGCGTGGCGCATGTCCGCCGTGAGGGCGACGAGCTGCGAATCGACAGCTTTTCAACCAGGGACTGGCTGGACAACATGGATCCGTCGAAGCCGGCCTCGCTCAACCAGCGATTCACCCCGGTCGGTACCGACACGGTCGCCGCCGAGCCGCTCAACGACGAAAACAAAGCGGTGTTTCTGCGCGACGACACCGGGGTCATTCGCTGGTTCCTGTTCAACCACCGGGCTGCGCTGCGCCGGGACGCATAAGGGCGCTTGATCCCAAGTTCCGGTTTGATGCCACGCCAGATCGAGGGATCCGCTGACGAGACGGCGGGGCCGTGATTCAGCCCCGGCTGCCGGGATCATATTCCCGCATGTCAGATGGATCGCTGAGATGGGCCGGCGCTCGGTTCGGCCCTCCAGGCCGGCGGCACGGTGCGTCGGCCGCCCGGCCCCGGAGGGTACCCGCCCCAATGTCCACATGATCGTCGTCCTTGCCCTTGGGTTCGGCACGAACGCCTTCAAGGAGCCGGTCACCTGCCCGCCCATCGGTGCTAGCCAGCACGGCCCAGTTCGTCGCGAAACAGCCGCACCACGTTGGCCCCGAGCACCTTTACCACGTCCGCCGCCGCCCAGCCGCGGCGGACGAGCACCTCGGTGACCAGGGGTAGCCCAGAGGGGCCCTCCAGACCGGGAAGGTAGGGGATCGGACCGTAGTCGTCGGGCTCGCAGCAGGGTGGGGTCGTGTCGGCGAACACCTCCTTGATGAAGTCGGGGCCGAGACCGACGTGGTCGATGCCGGCGACGGCGACCACGTGCTCGAGGTGGTCGACGAGCCGGTCCAGGGTGTGATCGGTCTCGTGCAGGTAGGGCGCGTAGAAGTTGACGCAGACCACACCACCGAGCCGGGCGATGCCAGCGATCTGGTCGTCGGTGAGATTGCGGTGGTGGTCGCGCAGCGCTCGGGCGGAGGAATGGGTGGCCAGCACCGGGCGGGTCGAGATCTCCAGGACGTGCTCGACGCCCGTCGCCCCGAGATGGCTGACGTCGAAGATCATACCCATGCGCTCCATCTCGCCGACGGCCTCGACCCCGGCCCGGGTGAGCCGGCTGCCGGTGCCGTCTTCGGCGCTGCCGTCGGCGAGGGCCGTACGGCCGAAGTGTGCCAGGGAGGCGACCCGGACACCGAGCCGGTGCAACGTCTCCAGCAGTTCGATGTCGTCACCGACTCCCGGAGCGCTTTCCAGCGCCAGGACGAGCGCGATCCTGCCGGAGGTCAGGGCGGCGTCCAGCTCGGCGCCGTCCCGGCACAACGCGACGGAGTCCTGGTTTCCATCGGCCAGCCGATGGGCGGCCTCGATCATCCGCAGCGTCTGGCGGAGCGCGCCCTCGGGCCGGTATGCGTCGGCGATGAACACCGGGAGCACCTGCAGGTCCACACCGCCTGCTCGCAGTTGGGGCAGCCAGCGCTCACGGAAGTAGGACGCCCATCGCGGCACCGGCCGAGCGACCACGGCCATGAGCAGATCATTGTGTGTGTCGGCCACTACGGCACCGCTGTGCAGGCCATGCCAGTCGTTCCTGGTGTCCACGGTAACCTTCACTTCCTTCGACAATGACTCACAAGACCGGGACGGCTTCGGCGAAGTGACACGCCACCGGATGGCCCTGCCCACGTTCGGCGAGTTCCGGCATCTCCCGCTGGCAGCGCGTCCGCTCAGTTTCGTCAAGCCGGTTGGCGAACAGCGGGCAGCGAGTCCGGAACCGGCACCCGGACGGCGGGTCGGTCGGACTCGGCATCTCCCCGCTGACGACGATTCGCCGGCGTGCCCTTTCCTTGCGGGGATCCGGGATCGGGATGGCCGAGATGAGCGCCTGCGTATAGGGGTGCGCCGGGTTGGCGAACACCTCCTGGCACGCGCCGGTCTCGACGATCCTCCCGAGGTACATGACCGCGACCCGGTCCGCGACGTGACGCACCACCGACAGGTCATGCGCCACGAACAGGTAGGCGAGGCCGAGCCGGTGCTGCAGATCTTCGAGCAGGTTGACCACGCCGGCCTGGATGGACACGTCGAGCGCGGACACCGGTTCGTCGAGGACCAGGAGCTTGGGTTCGAGCGCGAGAGCGCGGGCGATGCCGATGCGCTGCCGCTGCCCGCCGGAGAATTCGTGCGGGTACCGGTTGCCGTGCTCGGAGTTGAGCCCGACCGTCCGCATGAGTTCGGCGACGTACCGGGCCCGGTCCGCGGTGTGCAGCCCGTGGATGCGCAGCGGCTCGGAGATGATCTCATGGACCGTGAGCCGGGGGTCCAGCGAGGCCATCGGGTCCTGGAACACGATCTGCATCTGCCGGCGCAGCCGCCGCATCCGGTACGTGGACAGATCCGCGATGTCCTGGCCGTCGAAGACAACCTGACCCGAGGTCGCACCGCGCAACCCGAGCACGGCGCGGCTGGCCGTCGACTTGCCGCAGCCGGACTCCCCGACCAGGCCCAGCGTCTCGCCCGGATAGATCTCGAACGAGACGTCGCACACGGCGTGCACCGTGCCAGTCGTCCGGCCCAGCAGGCCCCGGCCGCGCACCGGGAAGTGCACCACCAGGTCCCGGACCGACAGAATCGGCTGAGAAGGGCCGGACCGCCCAGACGGTGCGGCGTCGGGGACGGTCACATCATGATCGAGCGAGGTCACGGGAGGTTCCCTTTCCCGGTAGGCGCCTCGGCCGGCGGCCGATCGGGGCGGTCTGGGGTCCGCGCGTCCGCCGAGGTGGGCGCGTACAGGTCGTGCGGCCGCACGCCGGCCAGGTTCTCGGAGAAGTGGCAGGCGGCGGAGTGCCGGGGCGAGGTCGCGTCCATGAGCACGGGCTCCTCGGTTTCGCACCAGTCCTGGGCGATCGGGCACCGGGGGGTGAAGGGACAGCCGGCGGGCAGGTTGAGTAGCGAAGGCGGCGACCCGAGGATCGGCAGTAGCCTCTGCGACCTGCTCGCGTCCAGGCGGGGCACGCTACCCAGCAGGCCCAGCGTGTACGGCATCCGCGGCCGGTAGTAGATGTCCTCCACGTCGCCGATCTCCACCGGCTTGCCGGCGTACATCACCAGGACCCGGTCGGCCTGCCCGGCGACGACACCGAGGTCGTGCGTGATGAGGACCATGGCCGCGCCGGTCTCCTGCCGCGCGGTCCGGAGCGCGTCGAGGACCTGCGACTGCACCGTCACGTCGAGCGCCGTGGTGGGCTCGTCGGCGATGATCACATCGGGCCGGTTGGCCATGGCGATGGCGATGACGACCCGCTGACGTACCCCGCCGGACAGCTCGTGCGGGTAGCTGTCCACCCGCTGCCCCGGGTTCGGGATGCCGACCGCGTCGAGCAGCTCCACCGCCCGCCTGCGGGCCTGCGCCTTCGGCACGTCGTTGTGTGCCCGTATGGCCTCGGCCACCTGGTAGCCGATCGTGTGGACCGGGTTCAGCGAGGTCATGGGGTCCTGGAAGATCATGGCGATCTTGCTGCCGCGGAACCTGTTGAGCTCTTTCTCCCGGAGGCCGAGGAGCTCCTGCCCGCGGAATCGGATCGAGCCGGTGATCCGCGCCGACCGGGGCAGCAGCCCCATGATGGCCATCGACGTCACTGACTTGCCCGACCCCGACTCGCCGACGATGCCGAGGATCTCGCGCTCGCGAAGGCGGTAGCTCACCCCGCGGACGGCCTGGACGAGCCCGTCGTCGGTGGGGAAGCTCACCGTGAGATCCTCGACGACCAGGACGTCCGCGGTCTCGTCCGCGGTCTCGTCCGCGGCCGGTGTCGCGGCGGTTGCCTCAGTGCTCATGAGCGCACCCTCGTCGTGGTCGGGTCGAAAGCATCCCGCAGGCCGTCACCGATGAAGTTGATACTCAGGACGATGAGGATGATGAAGGCTCCGGGGAAGTAGAACAGCCATGGCCGGGTCGACACGGCGGTCTGCGCCTGGCTCACCAGCAGGCCCAGGGAGGTGTCCGGCGGCAGCACCCCGAACCCGATGAAGGACAGACCTGTCTCGGACAGGATCGCCCCCGCGACCAGGATCGTGACGCTCACGATGACCGGGCCCATCACATTGGGAACGAGGTGACCGAAGATGATCCGCCGATCCCGGGCTCCGAGCGCGTGAGCGGCCTCGATGAACTCCTTCTCCCGCAGGGACAGGACCGAGCCGCGGACGACTCGCGCCACGATCGGCCAGGTGAGCGCCGCGAGGATGATCCCGATGAAGAACCAGCTGCCGGCGGACGCCCCCACCTGGGCGCCGAGGATGGCGGCGACCGCGATGGTGGGGAAGGTGAGGACCAGGTCGACGAACCGCATCATGAACGTGTCGAACACGCCCCGGTAGTAGCCGGCGATCGCCCCGTAGACGGTGCCGACGCCGGTCGCGGTGAGGGCCACGAACAGCGCGATCTCCAGCGATCGCTGGGTCCCTCGCATCACCATGGCCATCAGGTCCATACCGGTCGAGTCGGTGCCGAACGGATGCCGCAGCGAAGGTGGCGCTGAAATGTCCGGTGTCAGCTGATCGTAGGAGTAATGCCAGAACGCCCCGCCGGCGAAGGCGAACAGCACCACCGCGATGAAGACGAACAGGCTCGCCACCGCGAGCTTGTGCCGCAGGAAGCGGCGAAGGATCAGGTGTCCTTGCGACCGTGCCTTGACGGTGAACTCGCGGTCCAGGCGGGCGGGCCCGTGGGAGGCGCCGGTGGTCGACGTCACCTCCGCCCCGTGTGGCACGTGATCCTCCCGCGGCTGGGAGCTAGGCATAGCGGATCCTCGGATCGAGTGCGGCATAGAGCAGGTCGGCTATCAGATTCATAAGGATCACTGCGCTACCCGCGATGAGCAGCCAGGCCAGCACCGGATAGACGTCACGAAGCCGGATGGAGGTGAGCAGGAGGTCCCCCATGCCGTGCCACTGGAAAACGGTCTCGGTGACGATCGCGCCGGAGAAGAAGGCCGCGAAGTCCAGCGACATCACGGTCACCATGGGCGCGAGCGCGGTGCGAAGCGCATGGCGCACCAGTACCTGCCGGCGGGGCAGGCCCTTGGCCCTGGCCAGCCGGACGTAGTCGCTGCCGAGCACTTCAAGCATGGATGCGCGGTTGAATCGGCTCCATGAGGCGAACGAGGTGATCGCCAGCACGATGGTTGGCAGGATGAGATGCCCGGCGATGTCGGCGATCCGTGCTCCCAACCCCCCGGTGGTCTCGATCGACCGGTCGCCGATCGTGTAGAAGATGGAATGACCGGTCTGCAGGTTGATGTTCACCGCGAGTTGCTTGAGCAGGATCGCGAACCAGAAAACCGGCATCGCAAGGAACAGGAAGCCCAGCCCGGTCAGGGTGTAGTCGAGTGGCGAGTACTGCTTGGCCGCGCTCACGACGCCGACCACGCCCGCGATGATGGCGGCGAGCAGAACGGCGAGGAGCACCAGCCGGATCGTCACCCCGAAGCGGACCCACATCTCGGTCCCGATGTTGATGTTCTGTACGGACGGACCGAAGTCGCCGTGCGGGATTCCGCTGATCCAGTTCCAGTAGCGCTCCAGCAACGGCTGGTCCAGCCGGAGTTCGTGAGCCTGGGCGAGCAGGACCGACTCCGGCGGGGGAGGTTGTCGCGCGCGCAGATCATCGAGCGGGTCGCCGGACAGCGACACCATGAGAAACACCAGAAAGGTCGAGATCAGCAGCACCGGAATCGAGATGAGCAGGCGCCGAACGGCGTAGGCGGACATTGAGTGGTCTCCTTCCCACCGTCCGAGACGGGGGCGACTTCGGGGTCACCGGCACCGGGTCCTGGCCCGGTCACACCCCTTGGCGGGGTATGGCCGGGCCGACGAACCGTGACTCTTCGTGGGGTGGGCTGTTCGTGACAGCCAGGGCGCGTTGCCCGTGATGGCCCCGGAACCACCCTCTGACGAGGACAGGTGGCCAGCTCGGACAGGTCGTGATGCCCGTCCGGTGACATACCGGGATTCGGCCGCCCAGCGTACTACCGGCAGCGTCCTGTTGGACGGCACCGCTGCAGGTAGAAGGCTGGATCGGCCTTCATCGGCCCGGTGACGTTCCGGACAGAAGGCTAGCTGCCGGACGCCAGCAAGCCCCACTCGGCGACGTTGTACGTCGGGCCGATGTAGTTGGCGTTGGAACGAATGCCGCCGTACTTGCTGTCGTAGGCGAGCAGGGAGGGCCGCTGGTAGATCGGCAGCGAGAAGGCGTCCGCGGAGATCTGCTTGTCCGCGTTGTTGAGTGCGGTCGTCACCGCCGCCGGGTCCAGGTTGGTGACCGAGTCCTTGAGCCACTTGTCCACGTCGGCGTTGCGGTAGTTGTTGTGGTTGGAGCCGCAGTACGTCACGCCCTCCGGGCACGACAGGTAGAGCGGAGCGCTGATCGCCGCCGGGAACGCCGAGCCGACCCAGGCGAACACGATGATGTCGTAGTCATAGCGCGAGTCCTGGTGGATCTGGCTGGCGCCCAGGTTGTCGGTCGGCTCGATCTTGATGGTGATCCCGAGCGGCTTGACGTACTGGGCGAACAGCGTGCCCTCGGTCTGGCGCAACTGGTTGCCCGCCGTGTAGACGAACCGCAGCTCGGGCACCGCCTTGCCGTCCGGCGCGACCAGCTTGGTGCCGATGCCGGTGTAACCCGCGGCCTGCAGGATCTGCGTGGCCTTGGCGACATCACCCTTGCCGAAGCCCAGCGCCCCGACGTTGTCCTGGTAACCCTGCTGCTGGGGCATGAAGAAGTGGTTGTTCAGCGGCTTGGTGTCGGGAGCGATCTGGCCGACGGTCCTGTCGATGATGCCCTGGGTGTCGACCGCGATGAACATCGCCTGGCGCAGCGCGTCACCGGCCGGATTCTGCCCGAGGAACGGGTTGTTGAGGTTGAGCCCGAAGTGCTCCCAGAAATAGCTCGGGCCGACCTGATAGTCGACACCCTGGAGCTGCTTCAGCTGGTCGAGCAGGTCCACCTGGGGGGCCGGCTTGATCACCTGGACCTCATGGTTCTGCAGCGCCGGCACCGTCTGCGTGGTATCGGTGATGATGCGGAAGATCAACTGGTCCAGGTTCGGGCCACTCCCGTACCAGGCGGCGTTCTTGGCTAGGACGACAGCCTGGTTGGGCTCGAACCGCTCGATGGTGAACGGCCCGCCGGACCATGTCGGCGGCTTGTCGGCGAACCCCTCATTGAAGCTGGTCGCCAGCCCCGCCGTCGTCGTGATGTCACCGTAGGTGGCGGCGATGTGCGAGGGGAACAGGAACGAGAACAGCGTCTGCCAGGCGGCGAAAGGCTTCTCGAACACCACGGTCACGGTCTTGCCACCGTCGGATCCGGTGACAGACTTGATCTGGTCATAGCCGGTGGTCGACGATACCTCGCACGTGGGGCAGTCCTTGGCGTTCGAGGTCTTCCACACGTAGCTGAAGTCGTCCGCGCTGATCGGCGTCTTGTCCGACCAGACCGCCTTGGGGTTGATCTTGTAGACGATGATCTGCGGGCTCGTCGACGTCTGCGTGGCGCTCAGCATCAAGTCGGTGTTGAGCTTCATGGTCTGCATGTCCGGCTGGGGAATGTAAACGCTGGGCATGACGGCCGAGACCGCCGTCATGGACTCCACCGTGCTTCCGAGGGACGTCAGCGGATTCCAGCTGTCAACGTTCTTCTCCAGCACGAAGCTGAGGCTCCCACCCGCCTTGACCGGAGCGTTGTTGACCGTGTTCGCATCGCCCTGGATCTGCTTCGCGGCACCCGTATCACCACCGCCCGCGGCTTCGGTACCGGAGCCGGAGCCACCGGTGGCACCTGAGCATGCTGACACCGCAAGGCTGAGCGCGAGCGCGCCGACCACCATGTGGAGGCCCGTTGCCGGACGCTTCCCACCATTTCTCATCTCGTATCCTTCATCGATCTTCCGGGCCCGGGGGCAAACGGCGAACTGGAGGTTGGGGAAAGGGGAACTTTCGGGTGAACCGTGACGGAGCCGGTGCTATCTGCTCGTCCCGCCCACATGCCGCGGGCATGCCTGAGGTGCTGGGCCATTAGACGAGCGGCCCCGTCGGCATCACCCGCTTCGATGGCGTCGAGCAGCTTCTCGTGCTCGCGCGCGGAGTCGATCAGATCGGGGGAGCCGATCATCTGCTGCAGACCATGCAAGCGGGTCTGGTTGCGGAGCCGCCCCACTATCTCCACGAGGTAGCGGTTGCCCGTCCTGGCGAGCAGGCCGAGGTGCAGGTCGTGGTCGTGGGCGATGAAGGCCACCATGTCACCGGCCAGAGCGTGCTGTTCCGTCTCCTTGGCCAGCACCCGCAGGTCCGCCAGTTCCAGGAGCGGTCGGCTAGCCGCCAGGTCCCGGACTGCCGGCACCTCGAGCATCGTACGGATACTGACCACCGAGTCCAGGTCCTCCTCGGTGAGGGTACGGATCCGGAACCCGCGGTTGCGCACGAGCTCGACGAGCTCCTCCTTGGCCAGATCGAGCAGCGCCTCGCGGACCGGGGTCACGGAGACCCCCAGCTGCGCGGCGATGCTTCCGATCGAGTACAGGTCACCGGCGACCAGAGCGCCGGTGATGATCTGCGCCCGGAGCAGCCTGGCCGCTTCGTCTCGCAGGCTGGTCCGGGAGAGAACACCGAGCTCCGTCGGGCCGGACTCGGCGCCCTCGCCGAGCCCGCTACCGGCCATCACGACCGTTCTTCGGCGCTGCCGGGACGACGCAATCCCGGGTACAAGGTGTTAGGCATGAGGTGTAAGGTACTACACCGTAAACCCACAGTACAAGAAGGGAAAAGTAGACAAAAACCTCGTTTCCGCCGTAATGCCGATCCGACCCCGCAGACCGATGCTCCATAGCCCTTGATCGAACGCAGAAGGACAAGCAGCCAATGACCTCGCCAAACGCGGAAAACGCCAAGAACGCCGTGATCAATGTGCAGCAAGAACTCAACATCCCGGTGGCCATGCGTGACGGCGTGGTGCTCGTCGCCGACGTGTACCGGCCCGACACCGGCGCTCCGGTACCGGTCATCGTCGCCCGCACGCCGTACGGTAAGAACACCGAGTTCTCCTACCGCAAAGCAATGTGGTGGGCGCGGCGCGGATACGCCTTCCTCTGGATGGACGTGCGGGGACGCGGCGACTCGGAGGGGACCTTCCGGCCGCACCTCGACGAGCCGCTCGACGGCTACGACACCATCGAGTGGGCCGCCAAGCAGCCCTGGTGCGACGGCCAGGTCGTCACCTGGGGCCAGTCCTACCTCGGCTACGTGCAGTGGCTGACCGCGGTCGAGCAACCACCGAGCCTGAAGGCGATGATCGTCTACGTGCCACCGTCCGACCCCTTCGTGGAGTGGCCGACCGGCGTGCACCTGCCCATGGAGGTCTGCTGGTTCCGGCTGATCGACGGCCGCTCCCTCCAGTACGTCGAGGGGATCGACTGGGACGCGGTCTACGATCACCTGCCGCTGCTCAGCCTGGACGAGCACGCGGGGTTCCACAGCGAGCACTGGCGAGACGATCTCTCCCACCCGCCATCGGACACCGATTACTGGGGTCCCAAGGACTACCAGCACCGGTTCGACCAGGTCGACATCCCCACCATGCACGTGACCGGCTGGTATGACGACGTCCAGCCGGCGACGTTCATCAACTTCGCCAGGATGACCAGGCAGGCGCCGACCGAGCGGACCCGGCGCGGCCAGCGGCTGGTCGTCGGGCCGTGGGACCACGGCCTCACCCGGCGGCGGGAGCGGACCCTCGGACCCATCGATTTCGGCCCCGGCGCGGACTTCGACCTCGACGGCCACGAGCTGCGATTCCTCGACCACTTCGTCAAGGGTCAGAGCAACGGCGCCGACGCCGATCCCCGTGCCCAACTGTTCGTCATGGGCGACAATCAGTGGCGTGGTGAGGACGAATGGCCGCTCGCGCGCACGGAGTGGAGCTCGCTGTACCTTTCCAGCGGCGGTAACGCGAACACCCGGTTCGGTGACGGCACCCTGACCTGGGAGCAGCCGGGCACCGACGAGCCCGCCGACACCTTCCGCTACGATCCCGCCGATCCGGTGCCGTACCTCACCTCGCCGACCTCACACCAGATCGGCGGACCCGACGACTACCGCGAAATCGAAGAGCGCGCGGACGTTCTCGTCTACGCCACCCCCGTGCTGGAGACCGACCTGGAGGTGACCGGCCCGGTCAAGCTGGAGCTGTTCGCGTCCAGCGACGCGGTCGACACCGACTTCACCGCCAAACTCGTGGACGTGCACCCCGACGGCTTCTGCCAGCGGCTGACCGACGGCATCGTACGAGGGCGCTTCCGTGAGGGGCTCGACCAGGAGAGGTTCCTGCAGCCCGGGGAGGTGTACGGCTTCGAGGTGCACCTGTGGAGCACCTCGCAGGTCTTCCGCGCCGGCCACCGTATCCGGCTGGAGATCTCCTCGAGCGCCTTCCCGAAGTACGACCGAAACCTGAACACCGGCGGGCCGCTGGCGACCGGAGTGGAAAGCAAGGTCGCCGAGAACAACGTCTGGCACAGCCCCGGATACCCGTCTCGGCTGATCCTGCCCGTCATCCCCGCAGCCGATGCGACCGGCTGAAACAGCGATCCATTACAAGGAGAGACCTGTGCTTGAGATCTGCACCGTCGATTACCACACCGCCGGAGAGCCTTTCCGGATCGTCACCGGCGGCGTGCCCGACCTGACCGGTTCCACCGTTCTGGACCGCCGGGATAACGCCGCGTCCGCCGAGATCGACCGAGTCCGCCGGCTGCTGGTCCACGAACCGCGCGGGCACGCCGATATGTACGGCTGCTTCGTCACCCCGCCCGACGACGACGGCGCGTCGTTCGGGGCAGTGTTCTTCCACAAGGATGGCTACTCCACCGCATGCGGGCACGGCACCATCGCGCTCGGTGCCTGGGCGGTCGAGACCGGACGGGTCGACGCGCCGCCGGACGGCGAGGTGACCATACGGATCGATGTGCCGTCCGGCCGCGTCAGCGCCATCGTCCGGACTGTCGGCGGGAAGCCCCGGTCGGTACGGTTCCGCAACGTGCCGGCCTTCGTACAGGCCCGAGACGTGATCGTGGACACCGAGGCGGGTGCCGTGACAGTCGGCATCGCCTACGGCGGCGCGTTCTACGCCTCAGTCCGTGCCGACCGGCTCGGCATGGCCGTCACCCCGGGCGACCTGCCACGCATGATCGCATTGAGCCGCCAGATCAGATCCGCGCTCGACTCCCGCCAAGCCGCCGAGCACCCCGCGGATCCCCGCCTGTCCGGCATCTACGGCGTGACGTTCTACGAGGACCTGCCCCAGCCGTCGGAGGGCGGCGTGCACCAGCGCAGCTGCACCGTCTTCGCGGACGGCGAGGTGGACAGGTCACCCTGCGGCAGCGGCACCTCCGCCCGTCTCGCCCTTCTCGCCGACGAGGGCCGCCTGATCGACGCCACACTGATCCACGACAGCGTGGTGGGCACGAGGTTCTTCGGACGCGTTCTCGGCACCACCAGCGCGCCGGGTCGGAGCGGCTACCACACCGAAGTGGAGGGGAGCGCGTTCCGCACAGGAGAGCACCGGTTCATACTCGACAGCGAGGATCCACTAGGCGAAGGCTTCACACTGCGATGACCCATCCCCCCTACGTCGACCTGCCAACCCTTACCGCGCTCGTGTCCCTCCCCGCCGCGATCGACGCGTTGGAGGGCGCGTTGCGCGCGGGCTGGCCGGGGCAGGACCCCCTGCGCACGTCCGTGCCGACGCAGTCGGGCGAGTTCCTGCTCATGCCCAGCGAGGGGCCGCGCTACGTGGGGATCAAAGTCATCACCGTCGCGCCGGGCAACCCCGCCCGGCGGCTCCCCCGCATCCAGGGCACCTACATCCTGCATGACGCGGCCACGCTGACACCGCTGGCGCTGTTCGACGCCGCCGCGCTCACCACGCTGCGGACACCCGCGATCTCGGCAGTCGCCACCAAGCATCTCGCCCGGCCGGACGCCACCGAGTTAGTCGTGGCCGGCACCGGACCGCAGGCGCTCGGCCACGTGCTCGCCATGCGTGCCATACGCGACATCCAGCGCGTCGGTGTCCTCGGACGGACCCCGGAGTCGACAGACACCTTTGTGAAGACGTTGGTGGATATAGGAATCTCCGCCTACCCGGCCGGGGCCGGGGACGTGGCACAGGCACACATCCTGAGCCTGTGCACGACCGCCCGCAGCCCGGTCGTGCCGGACGCCTGGATCGGCGACCGGGCACATCTCAACGTCATAGGCTCGCACAAGCTCACGGCCCGTGAAGTCGAGACCGCGACCGTGGCACGGAGCCAGGTCGTCGTCGAGTCCCGGGAGGCCGCACTCGCCGAAGCGGGAGACCTCGTGATGGCGTTCGCGGATGGCGTGCCGCCTTCGGTCATCGTCGCCGACCTGGCCGAACTCGTTGGGGGCGCGACCATCGACCCCGCCCGGGTCACGTTATTCAAGTCAGTCGGAACAGGCTGGGAGGATCTCGCGGTGGCCGCGCTCGCCTACGAGCGACTCTCCCGATGACAGCCCGGCCCCGGACCGCCGCGCGTCGGCTCTGTGAACCCTTCGACAGGGATCAGGACCAGGCGAGTCCGTCCGGGTCAGGGTTCATCGCGCGGAGCTTCCCTCTGCGCCAAGCCCAACTGGGACATATGGCGATGGAGCTCCCAGAGTTGCATTAATAGGGCGAGACTTGGTGTATCAGACTGCGACGATGGCGAAGCACGACCTGGAGGCCGGCGGGCCCCGGGCTGATCGGCCGAAGCGCCGGCACTTCACCGCGGAGTACAAGTTGCGGATCGTGGAGGAGTACGACTCGGCGCCGGCGGGCGAGAAGGGCGCCATTCTCCGGCGCGAGGGGTCGTATGACTCAAGCGTTCAATTGTGGCGTAGGCGATCGACATCACAGAGAGCAACCGGGGTCATCAAGATCAACGATCTGATGGATACGACGCCGATACGCAAGAGCGCCCACGGAGCACACTGGAGATCAAAAACGCCGCAGGCAGGCCGATAGGACTGGGCGCCAAATAAAGTAGCCCCAGTTCACAGCATGTGAGCTGGGGCTACTTCAGGGTGCGCCGCCAGGGACTTGAACCCCGGACCCGCTGATTAAGAGTCAGCTGCTCTGACCAACTGAGCTAGCGGCGCTTGAACTCTTAAAGATTAGCGCACTGCGCGGAGCAGTCGAAACCGGTTAAAGTAGAACAACATTCGGTCTGGGACGGGAGCTTGAGGATGGGCTGGTTTGGGGCGCCTGCGGAGGTTGGGGAGCGGCTGCGGGGGGTGGACTACCTGGCGGATGAGGGGATCGTGACGTCGGTGTTCCTGGCGGGGGCGTTGGAGAAGCCGCTGCTGGTCGAAGGGCCGGCGGGGGTGGGGAAGACGCAGCTGGCCAAGGCGGTGGCGGGGGCTACGGGGGCCGAGTTGGTGCGGCTGCAGTGTTATGAGGGGCTGGATGAGGCTCGGGCGTTGTATGAGTGGAACTACAAGAAGCAGTTGCTGCGGATTCAGGCCGAGGATGACGCGTGGGAGGACATCTTCTCGGAGGAGTTCCTGCTGGAGCGGCCGTTGTTGAAGGCGATTCGCAATGACGCGCCGACGGTGCTGCTCATCGACGAGATCGACAAGGCGGATGTCGAGGTCGAGGGGTTGCTGCTGGAGATTCTCTCGGATTACCAGGTGACCATTCCGGAGCTGGGGACGATCTCGGCGGTGCGGAAGCCGTATGTGGTGCTCACGTCGAATGCGACGCGGGAGTTGAGTGAGGCGTTGAAGCGGCGGTGCCTGTATCTGCATCTGGGGTATCCGACGCCGGAGCGGGAGCGGGATATCGTGCTCGCGCAGGTTCCGGGGCTGGCGGGGAACCTGGCGGAGCAGCTGGCCAGGACCGTGGCGACGTTACGGAGTCTGGAGCTCAAGAAATCGCCGAGCATCGCGGAGACCATTGACTGGGGGCGCACGTTATTGGCGCTCGGGCGGGCGGAGTTGGATGAGGACACGATCGGGGAGACGCTCGGGGTGGTGTTGAAGCACCATTCGGATCAGGCGCGCGCGGTCAAAGAGCTGGGACTGTCGTGATGATCGAGCGGCATGTCGGGTTCGTCGCGGCGCTGCGGGAGGCGGGGATGCCGGTCTCGCTGGCGGAGGGGCTGGACGCGGCCAACGCGCTGATGGTCATCGATCTGCTGGATCGGGAGAGCCTGCGGGAGGCGTACGCGGCGACGCTGGTGAAAAGGCCGGTGCATCGGCCTGGGTTTGATGTGTTGTTTGATCTGTGGTTTCCGCCGGTGCTGTCGAGCGAGATGAGCGCTCCGGAAGAGGCGGAATACGATCCGAATTCTTCGGCCGAGCAGTTGCGAAGGGTGTTGCAGGGGCTGTTGCTGGGGGATCCGGACAGTCCGGCGTTCCGGGAGTTCGTGCGGGCCGTGGTCGAGCGGTTCGGGCGGGTGGAGGCCGGGCCGGGGCGGCAGTCGTGGTTCTCCTATTCGGTGTTGCGGGCGCTTTCGCCGGATACGTTGATCGCGCGGATGCTCAATCAGATGCTCACCGAGCGGGGTGGGCTCCCGGAGAAAATGGCGCGTCAGCAAATATCGGCAAATATTCGTAAATTTGAGGAAGCGGTGGCTTCTGATGTGCGGCGGCGGATCGCGGAGGAGTCCGGGATCGAGCGGATCGCGCGGTCCGCCCTCCGGCCGCCGATCGATCGGCTTGATTTTCTGCGGGTGACGAAGGCGGAGCTCGCCCAGCTGCGTCGCGAGGTGTATCCGCTCGCCCGGCGGCTGGCCAGCCGGTTGACCATCAAGCACAAACACGGACATCGGGGGCGGCTCGACTTCCGCCGGACCGTACGGGCTTCGCTGTCGACCGGTGGGGTGCCGCTGACCACCCACCTACGCCCGAAACGACCCCACAAACCGGAACTCGTCATTCTCTGCGACGCGAGCGACTCGGTGTCCAGCTTCTCGCAGTTCACCCTGCTGCTGACCTTCGCCCTCCGCGAGCAGTTCACGAAGGTACGGGCCTTCGCCTTCGTGGACACCGTCGACGAGATCACCAAATACTTCGCCCCCGGCACCGACGTTCTCGACGCCATCACCCGGATGACCAAAGAAGCCGACATCACCCGCTTCGGCCGAACAAACTACGGCAACGTCTTCACCCGCTTCGCCGACCGGTACGGCGACGCGATCGGCCCCAAAACCTCCCTCCTGATCCTGGGCGACGCCCGCTCCAACTACCAGCCCCCGGCCGTGGACACCCTCAAACAGCTGGTCGCCAAAGCCCGGCACGCCTACTGGCTCAACCCCGAGCCCCGCCCCCAGTGGGACACGGGCGACTCGGTCGCCACCGGCTACGGCGCGGTCATCCCGATGTACGAATGCCGCAACATCACCCAACTGGCAGCCTTCATCGAAAGCACAGACGTAGGAGCCCGCTGACCGAACGCTTCCCCACGTCTCTCGCCGTTATCCGGCGCCGTTCACGCCGACGACAGTTCTCGCCATACCGGCGCCAAAGCGGGGCCGGCGTCGCTACGCTCGCGATTCCCGAGGGGGCAGATCGCTCCGTTCGGGTTCCTGAGGGGCCGTTCGGGATTCCTAAGGGAGCTGACATCGCTCCGTTCGGGATTCCTGAGGGGGCTGGTGCCCTCCGGGTTACGTGACTCGGGTGACCGGCATCCTTGGGACGACTCGGGCAGCCGTCCGGGCCAGGAGTTCGACCTGTTCCTCCGTGAGTTCCATGACGACCTCGGAGCGGATCAGGCCCGCGATCTTGCGTGGGTAGGCGACCGCCAGTCCCTCACCTGTGACGACTCCGCCGCGGCCCTCGATCCGGCCGCCGTGCAACGCGAGCACGGGGGCGATCGTCACCTCGATGCCGGTTTCCTTCGTCAGTAGCTGGGCCAGCGCGGTTCCGGCGGAGATCAGGCCTTTGGCGACGGTCGTGCCGTACTTCTCGTCGAAGAAGAGGCGGCCGCCGTAGCGGGCGACGACCGTGTCGGGGCCCCAGGCTTCGTTGTCGATAAGCCAGAGGCCGCCGGGGCCGATGACCAGGTGGTCGATCGAGGCCTGGCCGGGGACGGCGCGGCCGTCCATGACGCGGTAGCCGTACCGGCGGAGGGTGAGGCGCAGCAGGCGGCCGGTGCGGACTTCGCCCCGGCGTTTGCCGCGCCAGACGGCGGTGCGTTCGTGGGCGCGCCAGGCGATCAGGAGGTCGACGCCGCCGGCCGCGAGGCCGGTGAGTAAGCCGAAGCCGAAGGGGTTGGCCCAGCCGTAGCGGTAGGCCAGGAGGTTGCCGAGCAGGAAACCGACGGCGGTGATGGCCGCGCGGACGCGGAGCCGGTTCTTGCGACCGGCCATCCAGAACGTCAGATAGAGGTTCTGGGGGGAAGAGCCGGTGAACTTCTCATCGCGCGGGACATAAATGGACCCACTTGCCACCTTGTGCTCCCCGAACATTAGGTCTGCTTTACCTAAGTTGTACCCAATCAGGAGTTCCAAGTCTCGCAAGGTGATGTAATTAACACACTCCCGCCATCCCGGATCGGTTTTGCCGCCAACATGGTTCACCGGCGTCAACTCCGAACTTCTTGACCGACCAGTCGGTATGCTTGTCGTTGGCTAAGGAGGCTGCACATGGCGCGCACGGCATCGACCATCGACGAACCGGTCCGGCAACGACTACTCTCCGTGGCGACTCGGCTGTTCGCCGAGCGCGGTTTCGAGGGCACGTCGGTCCAGGAGATCGTCGCGGCGGCCGGCGTCACCAAGGGCGCCATGTATCACTATTTCGACTCCAAGGATGATCTGCTCCGCGAGATCTACGGCCGGGTGCTGCGGATGCAGATGGAGCGCCTCAACCGTTTCGCCGAGGGCGACAGCCCGATCGAGGAGCGCCTGCACGCCGCTGCCCTGGACGTGGTGGTCACCACGGTCGAGAACCTGGACGATTCCAAGATCTTCTTCCGCTCGAACCACCAGCTCGCCCCGGACACCCGCAAGGTCGTCCGCGCCGAACGCCGCCGCTACCACGAACGTTTCCGCGAACTGGTCACCGAAGGCCAGCGCAGCGGAATCTTCCGCGCGGACATCCCCGCCGAGATGGCGGTCGACTTCTTCTTCGGCTCGGTCCACCACCTGGGCACCTGGTATCACCCGGAAGGCGAGCTCTCCGGCCAGGAAGTCGGCCGCTACTTCGCCGACCTCCTGCTCGCCTCCCTACGCCCCGAAGCCAAGTGACCTCACGCCCGAACCGGCGGCCTCACGCCCGAACCGGTGACCTCAGGTGACCTCACGCCCGAACCGGCGGCCTCACGCCCGAACCGGCCCCGGTAGATCGACCAGCCCCACCAGAGCCTCCCGATGATCACCCGGCGTCCCCAGCGCGATCTCATCGGTCTTGGCCCGCTTGAGATACAGATGCGCGGGATGCTCCCACGTCATCCCGATCCCCCCGTGCAACTGCACACATTCCTCCGCCGCGTGTACAGCTACCGCCCCGCAGTGCGCCTGCGCGACCGCCACCGCCACCCTGGCGCTGTGCGACCATCCCGCCGCCAGCTGATCGGCGGCGTTCCGCGCGGCGGCACGGGCCCCGACGATCTCCAGCCAGAGATCGGCCAGGCGGTGCTTCAACGCCTGGAACGACCCGACCGGCCGAGCGAACTGAGTACGTTCCCGCAGGTAGGCGACCGTGCTGGTCAGGCACCATTCGGCGACGCCGAGCTGCTCCGAGGCCAGCAACCCCGCGCCGAAGGCGAGCGTGTCCCGCACCGCACCCGGCTCGACGGCGACGAACCGGGCGGCGGCCGAAGCGAACTCCACGGTCGCGATCGGCCGGGTGAGATCAAGTGAGGTCACCGGGGTCACGGTCACACCCGGATCGTCCGCGGCCACGATGGCGAGCCCGGTCCGCACCGGAACGACGAGGACGTCGGCCACATCCGCGCCGGCGACGGCGGCGATTTGGCCGCTGATCGCCGAACCCGCGATGCTGACGGCCTGTGCTCCGTCGCCGAGCGTGGAGAGCGGCGACCGGTAGGGCGAGGACCCGAAAGGCACCGCCAGAGCCGCGGTGATCTCCCCCGCCGCCAGCCGTTCCAGCAGGTCCTCTGCATCGGGAACACCGAGCAGCGCACGGGTGGCAAGCACGGCGCTGGTCAGATACGGCACCGGCGTCACCGCGCGCCCGAGCTCCTCCAGCACCACCGCTGCCTCCCGGGCCGAGGCCCCGGCGCCGCCAAGCTCCTCCGGAATCAGCAGCCCGGCAACGCCGATGTCCCGCGCCAGCGCCTTCCACAGCTCCCCGTCGTCGGCCGCGCCCGGCGAGGCCTTGTCGGTGAGCAGGTCCCGGACCGCGGCCCGCAGCTGTTCCTCGATCTCGGTGTACAGCAGGGTCACTGGAGCACCCTCTTTCCTGCGGGCACGATCACGGTCATCGGGGCAGGTCCTTCCACGGCACGTCCTTGTCGACGCGAGGCTCGGAGGGCAGGCCGAGCACCCGCTCGGCCACGATGTTGCGGAGGATCTCCGAGGTGCCGCCCTCGATCGAGTTGCCCTTCGCGCGCAGGTAGCGGTATCCGGCGCCGCGGCCGAGGAAGTCGACGCCGTCGGACCGGCGGAAACTCCAGTCGTCGTAGCCGAGGCCCTCGTCGCGGAGCAGCTCCACTTCGAATCCGGACGCCTCCTGGTGCAACTGGGCGAACAGGAGCTTCATCCCGGAACCCTCCGGCCCGGGGTGACCCGCCGCCAGCTGTTCCCTGAGCCGGGCTCCGGTCAGGCGCATGATCTCGCTGTCCACCCAGAGCTTGAGCAGCCGCTGGTGCAGGTCGTGGCTGCGCAGTTCGGGCCGTTCCCGCCAGGTGTCGGCGAGCAGGCCGATCATGCTCCGGCGGCCGCGCGGCGTGCCGCCGCCGATCGCCACCCGCTCGTTCATCAGCGTCGTCTGGGCGACCCGCCAGCCGTCACCGATCTCGCCGAGCCGCAACTCGTCGCTGAGCCGCACCCCGGTGAGGAAGACCTCGTTGAACTCGGCCTCGCCGGTGATCTGGCGCAGCGGGCGCACCTCGACACCGGGCGCGTGCATGTCGCAGATGAAATAGGTGATGCCCCGGTGCTTGGGAACGTCCGGGTCCGTGCGGGCGACCAGGATGCCCCAGCGCGACAGATGCGCGCCCGAGGTCCAGACCTTCTGCCCGTCGACGACCCATTCGTCACCGTCGCGGACCGCCCGGGTGGCCAGTGACGCCAGGTCGGAACCGGCGCCGGGCTCGCTGAACAGCTGGCACCAGACCTCCTCCCCCGTGTAGAGCGGGCGCAGAAAGCGTCGTTTCTGCTCCTCGGTGCCGAAGGCCAGGATGGTCGGCGCGGCCATGCCGAGGCCGATGGCGATCCGGCCGGGGTCGTTGTCGGGGGTGCCGCGCAGCAGCTGGTCCGCCAGTGACTGCAGGTCGCGGGAGGCGCCGAGGCCGCCCAGCCCCACCGGGAAGTACAGCCAGGCCAAGCCGGCGTCGAAGCGCGCGCGCAGGAATTCCGTCGGGTCGGTCGTCGCCGGGTCGTGCTCGGCCAGAAGCGCGGACACCCGCTCCCGTACCGCTGTCGCATCCACCTATTTCCCCTTTTGTTGAGCAGGAACCCAGTCGTACCGCATGATCAACCGGGCGGACATCGGTGCAATCACTAGCCCATGTACTTCTTCAGCTCGCGGTACGCGAGGGAGCGTTTGTGGACCTCGTCGGGGCCGTCGGCGAAGCGCAGGCTGCGGGCGCCCGCCCACAGGGCGGCCAGCGGGAAGTCCTGGCTGACGCCGCCGGCGCCGTGCACCTGGATGGCCTTGTCGAGGATCCACTCCACGGCGATCGGTGTGGCGATCTTGATGGACTGGATCTCGGTGTGGGCGCCCTGGTTGCCGACGGTGTCCATCAGCCAGGCGGTCTTCAGGACCAGCAGGCGGAGCTGCTCGATCTTGACGCGGGACTCCGCGATCCAGTCCTGGACCACGCCCTGCTGGGCGATCGGCTTGCCGAACGTGGTCCGGCCGAGCGCCCGCCGGCACATCAGCTCGACCGCGCGCTCGGCCATGCCGATCAGGCGCATGCAGTGGTGGATCCGGCCGGGGCCGAGCCGCGCCTGGGCGATGGCGAAGCCGCCGCCCTGCTCGCCGATGAGGTGATCGGCCGGAACCCGGACATCCTCGAAGAGGATCTCGGCGTGGCCGCCGTGGTCACCGTCGTTGTAGCCGAAGACCGTCATCCCCCGCCTGACCGTCAGGCCGGGGGTGTCGCGGGGGACAAGGATCTGGCTCTGGCGGCGGTGGGAGGGCGCGTCCGGGTCGGAGCGGCCCATCACGATGAAGACCCTGCAGTTGGGGTTCATCGCGCCGGTGATGAACCACTTGCGGCCGTTGATCACGTATTCGTCGCCGTCGCGGACGATGGAGGTGGCGATGTTGGTGGCGTCGGAGGAGGCCACGTCGGGCTCGGTCATCGCGAACGCGGAGCGGATCTCCCCGCGGAGCAGCGGTTCCAGGTATTCCTTACGCTGCCATTCCGTGCCGAACTGGGCGAGCACCTCCATGTTGCCGGTGTCCGGAGCGGCGCAGTTGGTGGCGGTCGGGGCGATGGCCGGGGATCTGCCCATGATCTCGGCGAGCGGCGCATACTGCAGGTTGGTCAGGCCGGCGCCGCCGTGGTCGCCGGGGAGGAACAGGTTCCAGAGGCCGCGCCGGCGAGCCTCCTCCTTGAGATCGTTCAGCAGCGGCGGAGCGCTCCAACCGCTCTCGGCGGCCTGCTCCTCGAACGCGGCTTCGGCCGGATAGACGCATTCGTCCATGAAGGCCGACAGCCGCCCGGCCAGCTCCCTCGTCGTCTCGTCGTAGCCGAAATCCATTTATTCGACCTCTCTCAGACCGCGCTCGACCAGCGGTTCGACCGTGCCGCCGATCTCGGCGAAGCCATCTCCGACGGTGAGCCCCTGGGTGTAGCGGAAGTGGATGCCCTCGGCGATCACCGCGAGCTTGAAGCAGGCCAGGCCGATATACCACCCGAGTCTGGACAGGTCCCGGCCGGAGGCCTTGGCGTAGTGGGCGGCCAGGTCGCCGGTGTCGGCCGCGAAGCCGGTGTCGAGCATGGCGAAGTCGCCATACAGCAGGAAAAGGGCGAGGTCGGTGAACGGGTCGCCGAGCGTGGACATCTCCCAGTCGAGGACGGCTTTGAGGCGGCCGTCCTCGATGAGGGTGTTGCCCAGTTTGAAGTCGCCGTGCACGATCGCGGGCGAGCCGGAGTCGGGCACGGCTCGGGCCAGCCGGGCGTGGAGTTCGTCGATTCCGGCGACTTCTCTGCTGCGGGACGCGTCGAGCTGGCGTTTCCAGCGGGTGACCTGCCGGTTCAGGAAGCCGTCGGGGCGGCCGAAGTCGGCGAGGCCGACAGAGGCGGGGTCGATGGAGTGCAGGGCGGCGAGGACGTCGGTCAGGTCTCGGGCCAGGGCGGGGGTGATGGGCGGCTGGCCGCCGGACACGAACTCCATCACGTAGAAGTCCGCGCCGATGACGTCGGGGTCCTGGCACAGGTGGTAGGTGGCCGGGACCGGAACCGGGGTGTCCTGCAGAGCGGACATGACCCGGTATTCGCGGCTCATGTCGTGGGCGGTGGCGAGGACATGCCCCAGCGGGGGGCGCCGCACCACCAGGGTGCGGGATTCGTCCCGGACGATATAGGTGAGATTGGACTTTCCGCCGTGGATGACTTCGGCGGTGAGCGGACCTCTGGTCAGGCCGATCCGCTCCAGATGATCGGCGAGACGAGGGAGATCGAGTCCGGGAACGTTCACCCCCGCAGCGTACCGACCAGCCGGTATGCCTGTCGAACGCTACCCTGGCGGTATGGAACCTATGTTCTTTTCTTCCCCCGAAAACTGGCGTGATTGGTTGGTCGCCAATCACGATGCGCAGACCGAGCTGTGGGTCGGGTACTACAAGGTGTCCACCGGGAAGCCGAGCATCACATGGCCGGAGTCGGTCGACCAAGCCCTCTGTTTCGGGTGGATCGACGGGGTGCGGAAGAGCGTGGACGACGACTCGTACAAGATCAGGTTCACGCCGCGGAAGGCGCGGAGCATCTGGAGCGCCGTGAACATCGCGCGATTCCAGGAGTTAGTCGAGTCCGGGCTGGTGCATCCGAAGGGGCAGGAGGTGTTCGATCAGCGGACGGCGGATCGGTCGGTGGTCTACTCCTACGAGCAGGGGCAGGCGGCTGAGCTGCCCGCGGAGTACGAGGAGAAGTTCCGGGCCGAGCCGGCGGCGTGGGAGTGGTTCCAGGGGCAGGCACCGTACTATCGGCGGGCGGCCACGCACTGGGTGACCAGCGCGAAGAGGGAAGAGACGCGGCTCAAGAGGCTCACCCAGCTGATCTCCGACTCGGCTGAGGGGCGGCGCGTGGCCGTGCTCACGCCGCCGGGGAAGAAATGAAAGTGGTCTCTCCATTCGGGGCGATAGTGGCCATCCAGAAGTGACCACTTCGCGTTTAGGCTGACGCTCATGACTGCCACGATGCCTCCGCCTGTCGTCCTCGAAGGTCGTTATGTACGGCTTGAGCCGCTCACTCTCGATCATGTTCCTGAGCTGTTCGCGGCGGGAGGCGGCGATGACGAGGTGTGGCGGTGGATGCCCGCCTCGACGCCGCGCACGGAGGCGGAACTGGCCGCCGTGGCATCGAGTTTGATCGACGACCCGCACGCGCTGCCGCTGGCGGTGATCCGCGACGGGAGCGCGATCGGCTGGAGCACCTACCTGGGGTGCCCCGGCTTCGACAGCAGCATCGAGATCGGCTGGACCTGGTACGGGCAGGCCCACTGGCGTTCGCCCGTCAACACCGAATGCAAGCTCCTGCTCGTCGGCCACGCGATCGACAAACTCGGCTTCAACCGGGTCCAGCTCAAGACCGACATCATGAACGTCCGCTCCCAGACCGCCATCCGCAGAATCGGCGGCGTCCACGAGGGCACCCTGCGCCGCCATCGTCCCCGCCCGGACGGCACCTGGCGCGACACGGTCTACTTCAGCATCCTCGACGACGAGTGGCCCGACCACCGG
Source organism: Acrocarpospora corrugata (assembly GCF_009687845.1). GTDB lineage: Bacteria > Actinomycetota > Actinomycetes > Streptosporangiales > Streptosporangiaceae > Acrocarpospora > Acrocarpospora corrugata. The sequence continues at coordinate 18,917 of NZ_BLAD01000041.1, read as the reverse complement.
ACCCGCCTCCAGAACCGCCTGCTGACCGCCCAGTAATGGGTCTTCCATCGTCACGCGGCTGTCCCGGCGGACTCGGCGCCGCCGACGTGTTAGTTCGCCGCCGGCGTGTTAGTTCGCCGCCGCGCCTCCACGATCAACGCGCCAGAATCCCCGCGAGGAACTCCGCGAAAGCCGCCTTCAGGTCCGCCAGCGACGGAATCGAGCCCGCCCCCACCGCCGCGTCGAAAAGCATCCCCTCGCCGAAGGCCACCACCTGACGCCCGTGCCGTACCGGATCGGAGGAACCCGCGGCGGTGAGGAGGGCGACGGCGGGGTCGCGGAAGCGGCGGCCGATTTCGTCGTAGACCTTGCGGAGTTCCGGTCGGCGGGTGGCTTCCAGGGCCAGTTCGTAGCGGGCGATGGTGCGGTTTCGGTCGACGGTGATGGCCAGGTGCATGGATTCGGCCATCACGTCGGCCAGGCCAGCGAGCAGGTCTGGGCCGGGTGGGGCGGCTCGGTGGATCAGGGCGGCGAAGTCGGCTTCCTCCAGTTCGGTGAGGCGGGCCAGGGTCAGTTCGAGGAGCGCCGCGCGGGTCCTGGCGAGGTTGGACGTCGAGCCGGGCGGGAGTCCGGCGGAGTCGTCGATGGCGCGGTGGGTGAGGCCGCGCATGCCGCGTTCGGCCAGGATCGCGATGGCTGTGTCTCCGACGAGTGCGGCGCGTGCTGTCGTCATTCCACTGATACTACATCTGTAGTACAGTGACACTACAGATGTAGTGGAGGATGTCATGGCACACGTAGCGGTGGTCGGAGCGGGAATCGGCGGACTGGCGGCAGCCGCCGCCTTCCAGCGGAAAGGCTGGGAGGTCACGGTGCTGGAGCGCGCGCCGTCGATCGAGCCGGTGGGATCAGGGCTCGCGATGGCCCCCAACGCGCTGCGCGCGCTGGACACGATCGACGTCGGCGATCAGGTGCGGAAACTCGCCGCGATGCAGGGATCCGCCGGAATCAGACGGGCAGACGGCCGCTGGCTCTCCCGAACCAGCGCGGAAACCGCCAACGCCAGGTATGGCGACCCGACCGTCCTCCTCCGCAGGTCCTCGCTGGTCGAGTTACTGGCCGGACGCCTCACCGAGGGAACGATCCGGCTGAACACCTCCGTCTCGTCGATAACCGAAACGGCGGACCGGCCGGTCGTGACAACCGCGGACGGGGACGAACTACCGGCCGACCTGGTGGTGGCAGCCGACGGGATTCACTCGGCCACCCGCGCGCGCCTCTTCCCCGACCATCCAGGACCGGTGTACGCCGGAGTCACCAGCTGGCGGCTCCTCGCCACCGGCAGCGGCCTGACCACATCCGAATCCTGGGGTTCCCCCGGCCTCGTCTTCGGCGTCATGCCGTTGGTCGACGACCAGGTCTACTGCTACGCCACCGCTCGCGTCCCCGCAGGCCGGCAGGCCGAGGACGGCGAACTGGCCGAACTCGTCCGCCTGTTCGGCACCTGGCACGATCCGATCCCGAAACTCCTGGCCGAAGCCGACCCCGCGAAGGTGCTACGGCACGACATCTACTCATTGGAGCAACCGCTCCCCGCCTTCCACCGAGGCAGGATCGCCCTGCTCGGCGACGCGGCACACGCGATGACCCCCAACCTCGGCCAAGGCGCCTGCCAGGCCATCGAGGACGCGATCGTCCTCGCCCACCTGGCCGACCCGGCCCACCCCGAAAGCCTCGAAGCCTATTCCGCGACCCGACTCCCCCGCACGACCCCCATCGTCGCCCGATCCAGAACGATCTGCCGAATGACCTCGTGGCGCAACCCTCTGGCCGTCACCGCCAGAAACACCATGATCGCCCTACTCGGAAAACTCGGCCCCACCGCCGCCCTACGCCAGATGGACCCCGTCTTCGACTGGCACCCACCGCAGAACTGAGCTCTCCCACATGCCCGCGAGCGCCATCGTCGACATCGCCCATCCGAACGCGGACGGCGGGCAGATCCCGAAAAGTCAACAAAACCGGAGCAGATCCGAAACGTCAGCCGACGTGCGCGGGAGCCGGAGCGGGGGCCGGATGGGAATGATCAGGTGTCAGTCGGCTCAAGGTGATCGTTCCGCCGATGAGTAAGACGGTCGCGATTATCGCCGGAATCACATGCCCCACCCCCGTGGGCACCGGCTCACCAAGCAGCAGCGCCCCCGCCATCACCGACGTGATCGGATCGACAATCTGCACCCCGGCATACGCGATCCCGAAATATCCCACCGCGTAAGACTTCTGCAGCAGCACCACCGCACAGATCAGCAGCACCGGAATCGCCACCGTGAACCAGTGCAGCAGCCGGGCCATGTCCCCACCCAGCCCACCACCGACAACCCGCACGAACGTCGACACGGTAGCCGTGACCGACCCCGCCCCGACCGCCATCGCGAGCGCCTTCGCCGGCCCGCTCAGAAACCGCGCGATCGTGAAACAAATCCCCGTGAACACCCCGACCACCGCGAGCAGCCCGATCGCCGCCCCGTTGGACAACGACGGCACCACATCATGCGACGGAATCAGGAGCATCAAGCTGAGCAACCCCACCGCCACCGCCACCGAGCCCGTGATCTCACCCCGATGCGGACGCCGGCCGTGCAACCAGGCCGCCAACGGCACCGCGAACACGAGCGTCGCCACGCTGATCGGCTGAATCACGATGAGCGGCGCGAAACTCAGCGCCACCGCGTGCAGGGACGCCCCCGCAAAGCCGATGACCCCGCCGACCCACCACCGCGTCCGGCCCATAAGCCGCAACGTGGCCCCCAGGGCAACCGCCTCGCGCTGCTGCAAGGCGGCACCCAGCGCGTATCCAAGCGCCCCGACCAGGGCGATCGTAATCCCCACCCAGGTCATGGGCACCGGCCGAGGCTTAACGTGTCGGAGGTCACCCGTTTAGCTTAGGGACAAAGTGCGGTGCCCCCGACATCCATCTTCTGACCCGATCTTTACCCGTTCCATCCAGAACAACCACAAAACACCACAATCCACTCACGACCAGCAGACATCACCGACGAACACCCACCAACAACCGCCGCACCCGCCACCCAGGCAGCCGGCTGTCACCTCTCAGCGACAATTACGTCCGATTCACCTGGACGGCGGGCCGGGTTCAACCAGCGGGCGGAACGACCATGCTCCGAAGCGTGACCTGCCCTTCAGCAGGCCACGCCGACCCGCCCCCGGTTACCCGTCCTCGCGCGGCGGGCACACGTCGAACAGATGCCCCTCCGGGTCGGCCAGCGTCACCCAGCCCGTCCCCGCCTGGAACTCCGGCTTGGTCGCACCCAGCGCGACGTACTCCTCGACGGCCTTGTCCACATCCGCAACCCTGAAGTCCAGATGGAACTGCTTGTCCGGCCCCGGCCAGCTCGGCGCTTTCCGATCCGGTACGCGCTGGAAGTAGATACTTGTCGACCCGTCCCCGATCCCCGCGTACTCGTCCTCCGCGTACTGGACCTCGAACCCGGTGATCTTCGAATAGAACTCCGCCAGTGTCTTCGGCTCGGCGCAGTCGATGGTTACCGCTATCAGTTTCGCGATCGTCGTCATGTCACCGAGTCTCGCGCAGATACCTGTCAGGCCATGTCAGCTATAACAGCCATCGCCGCGTTCTTCCCGTTGAGCGCGATCACGCTGCCCCCGGGATGCGTCGCCGCACCACACAGATAGACCCCCGGAATCGGCGTGCGCGGAGTGAGCCGGTTCTCCCACATCTGATCGGGCCGCACCTCACCCTGGAAGATGTGCCCCCCGGTCAGCCCGACCCGGGCCTCGATGTCGGGCGCACCCAGCACCTCGTAGCTGATCAGGCAATCCTCGAAGTCAGGGGCGTACCGCCCGATCAGATCGATGAACTGCCGGGCCACTTCTTCCCGCCGTGTGTCCCAGTCCATCCCGTACGGCGCGTACTGCCCGAACACACTCACCAGGTGTTTGCCCTCAGGCGCCGGAGTCGGATCATGCGACGTCTGGAAGTAGATCTCCCCGAACCCCACCGCCGGCTCCCCGGCCGCGCAGCGTTCGAACGCCGACTGCGCCTCGTCGAGCGTGGAGATGACGTCCACCACGCCCCGCGCCATGAACGTCTCACCGGGCGCGGCGTTCCACGACGGCAGCCGGTCCAGCGCGGCGTTGAACTTCACCACCGGGCTGCGGATGTCCCATTCGTCGATCCTGCGGCGATAATCCGCAGGAACGTTACCGACCATGGTCATCAGGCGCTTGGGGTCGGCGTTGCTGACCACGGTCCTGGCCGCGATGAAGGTGCCGTCGTCGAGCCTTACCCCTTCGCCGGGCAGCACTTCGCCGACCGGGACCCCGGCGGCGAGCACCGCGCCCGCCTCGCGGGCGGCGTCGGCGATGGCGAAACTGACCATGCCCATGCCGCCTTTGACGTAGCCCCAGGCCGCGCCGTGGCCCTCGACCTCGCCGATGAAGTGCATCAGTTTGACGGCGGCCGTGCCGGGATCCTTGGGCCCGGCCCAGGTGCCGATGATGCCCTGCCCGTAAAGCGCGTCCCTGAGCCGCGTGTCGGACACGTACTCGCTGAGCACTTCCTCGATGGATGCCCGGAACAGCACGTCGATGAGGTGCTTGTCCCCGCCCAGCATCGCTTCCAGCTCGTCCCTGGACGGCGAATCCCCGGCCCAGGAGTCGCGGCGACCCTTCCTGAGCTTGATCCGCATCTGATCGAACATCTCTTCATAAGCGAAATATCCGGCGATGTCTTTGGGCGACACGCCCAAGTCCCGCAGCCCGGCCTCGGTGCGGTCGGGGTCCATCCACTGCGCGAACGCGGTGCCGTCGTCGAACGGGATCCACAGCTGCGGGTCCGCGAGATAGACCTCCAGGCCGCGCCGGTGCAAATCGAGTTCCCGGATGACGGTCTCGTCCAGCAGCCCGATCACGTACGCGCACGGGCTGATCACAAAACGCTGATCCGGGAATGGGCGCTCCAGCGTGGCGGCCCCGCCCAGCCGCTCCTTGGCCTCCAGAACCAGGACCGACTGCCCGGCCCTGGCCAGGTACGCGGCGCAGGTCAGCCCGTTATGTCCGCCCCCGACCACAATCGTGTCCCAGCGCCGCGCCGCCAGCGCGGACACCGGCTCCGGCAGGCCCACCCGGCCCAGCTGTGCGGCGATCTCATTCATACTCAATAGACTGACTGAATAGCCAGTCAAAGCGCAAGGGTCGCCTTGCGGCTAGCATCGGATCTTCCAGGGTTTCGCGAAATCGGACATCCTGGAACCGACCAATCGTGCGGCTCGTTGGAGCGGGCGTGGCCTCTCTACCACAGTTGATCAGGCGCTTCCTTGACAAACCGGGAAGCGTTGATCTTGCGCGCTTCGAGCGCGTTGTAGCCGGGGCCGCGGAGCACGAGCCCCGGATGCGCGATTTGTCATTCGATGAGCTCCGGACGGCCGCCCTCGCCGAAGCCACCTTCTGCGCCGCCGTGCGCGAGGTCGCCCACCGCACGATCGGCGAACGCCCCTACGACGTGCAGCTGCTGGGCACGCTCGCCATGCTGGCCGGACATGTCGTCGAAATGGGTACAGGCGAGGGCAAGACCCTCTCCGGTGCCCTGGCCGCCGCCGGGTTCGCGCTGCGCGGGCAGGGCGTGCACGCGATGTCCGTCAACGACTACCTGGCCCGCCGCGACGCCGAGTGGATGGAGCCGTTCTACACCGCGCTCGGCCTCACCGTCGGCTGGGTCTCGGAGACCTCCACCCCGGAGGAGCGCCGCGCCGCCTACGCCAAGGACGTCACCTACGCGGCGGTCAGCGAGATCGGCTTCGACCTGCTGCGCGACCGGATGCGGACCGACCCCGCCGAACTGGTGCAGCCGGTCCCCCAGGTGGCGCTGGTCGACGAGGCCGACTCGGTCCTGGTGGACGAGGCCAGGGTCCCGCTGGTGCTGGCCGGCGCCGCCGACCCCGGCGCCGCAGTCCCGGAGATGGCCGCGCTGGTCCGGCGGCTGTCCCGCGGCTACCACTACGAGATCGACGACGAGGGCCGCGCCGTCCACCTCACCGCCAAAGGCACCGACACGGTGGAAAAGGCGCTGAGCATCTCCTTGTACGACCATGCGGCCACCGTCACCGAAGTCAACCTGGCCCTGCACGCGCACGCCCTGCTCACCCGCGACGTCGACTACATCGTCAGGGACGGCCGCGTCCACCTGATCAACGCCTCCCGCGGCCGGGTCGCCCAGCTCCAGCGCTGGCCCGACGGTCTGCAGGCCGCCGTCGAGGCGAAGGAGAAGCTCTCCCCGTCGGAAACCGGCGAGATCCTCGACTCGATCACCATCCAGGGCCTGCTCACCCGCTATCCCACCATCGCCGGCATGACCGGCACCGCCGTCGCGGTCGGCGACAACCTGCGCGAGTTCTACGACCTCAAAGTGGCCGTCATCCCCCCGAACAAGCCGTGCGTCCGGATCGACGAACCCGACCGCGTCTACGCGACGACGATCGACAAGGAGATCGCGCTGGTCGAGGAGATCGCCGCCCAGCACGCCACCGGCCGCCCGATCCTGATCGGCACCCTGGATGTGGCCGAATCGGAGGAGCTGGACGCCCACCTCCGCGAGCGCGGCCTGGCCCCCGTCGTCCTGAACGCCAAGAACGACGCCGAGGAAGCCTCGATCATCGCCCAGGCCGGCGAACGCGGCGCGATCACCGTCTCCACCCAGATGGCCGGCCGCGGCACCGACATCCGCCTCGGCCCCGACGGCGTCGCCGAACTCGGCGGCCTGCTGGTGATCGGCACCGGCCGGCACACCAGCAGCCGCCTGGACAACCAGCTCCGCGGCCGGTCCGGCCGCCAGGGCGACCCCGGCGCGTCGGTCTTCTACGTCAGCGGCGACGACCAGCTCCTCACCGCGTACGCGCCGGACGAGGCGCTGCCGACCCCCGGCAGGGACCGCCAGATCCGCGACCGGCAGGCCGACTACCTGATCGGCCACGCCCAGCGCGTCGCCGAAGGCGTGAACGTCGAGATCCACCGCAATACCTGGCGCTACACCCGGGTGCTGGAGCAGCAGCGCCGCCAGATCCTGGAACACCGCGACAAGATCCTCTACGGCGAGGCCGGCGCGGAGGCCCTGGCCGAGGCCCGCCCCGAGCGCTACGCCGAACTGGTCGCCGCCAGCTCGGAAGCCGAGATCGCCGAAGCCGCCCGCCAGATCGTCCTGTTCCATCTCGACCAGTGCTGGACCGAGCATCTCGGCTTCCTCGGCGACCTGCGCGAAGGCATCCACCTGCGCGCCCTCGGCCGCCTCAACCCCATCGACGAGTTCAACCGCGAAGCCATTCCGGCCTACCGCAAACTCCTCCAGGAGATCGAAAGCCGCTCCACGGCCAGCTTCGCCGCGTACGACCCTGACCAGCCCCTGTCCGAACAAGGCATGAAACGCCCGACGGCGACGTGGACGTATCTGGTCTCGGACAACCCCTTCGGCTCCGACTGGGACCGAATCCTCAAGCGGGTCTCCAGCGCGATCAAGGGCACCCGCCGCCGCAAGGGCTGAATTATCCAGCAAAAAGCAGCATCACGGCGTCCGGTGCGTCTCTGAGATATGGAAGTCGAACTGCTCTCCGTCGGGGAGCCTGGCGTCCGAGCCTCGGTAGACGTGGCCGCGATCTTCGCGGCCCACCAGCTCGGACTGGTACGGCTGGCCTTGATGATGGTCGGCGATCGGGCCACGGCCGAAGACGTCGTGCAGGAGGCGTTCGCGCGCACCCACGCCGGTCGGAAGCGCCTGCGCGATCCGGACAGAGCGCTGGCCTATGTGCGATCCGCCGTACTCAACGGGTGTAGATCGGTGCTCAGAAAACGCAGGGTGGCGGTTCGGCGGGTGGTGCCGTACGAGCCGCCGATCTGGTCGGCCGAGAGCGCCGCGCTGGTCGGCGAGGACCGGCGGGAAGTGCTCCTGGCCCTGCGGGAACTGCCGCGACGCCAGCGTGAGGCGCTGATTCTGCGCTACTACTTCGACCTCTCCGATCTGGAGATCGCGGAGACCATGGGGATCGGCGCCAGCGGCGCGCGGTCCACGATCGCACGAGGTCTGGCCGCGCTCGGCCGGGCGCTGGGGGAGGACGCATGAGAACCGAGGACCGGCTGCGCGACGCGCTCGACGAGGCAGGCCGGACGGTGGGCCCCGCCACCCTGCGGACGCTGGTGGCTCCACGACGACGCCTGATCACCGGGCGGACGCTCGCCGTCGCCATGACGACGTTGCTACTGGCCGGCGGAACGGCCGCCTTCCTCCAGGTGAGGGAGACGAACGAGCAGCTGCGCACGATGACGATGGGATTCCCCATGCTCGTCCACGAACATCGCCCCGGCGACCCGGAGCTATCCGTCTACCTCTGTCCGGAAGAATCACCCTTCCCCGTCTGCCAGACGAACGGAGCCGCGACGTCCGAGCAGAAGGTGAACATCGAGCAGGCGCTCAGGGCGATGCCTCAGGTCGCATCAGTCACCTTCAAGGATCACCAGACGTCCTACGACGAATTCATCCGCAAGGAAGCCAATGCCACGCTGGCCCGCGTCGTCGAGCCCTCCGACCTTCCCGAGTCGTTCTGGCTGAAGATGAAAGAGGACGTCGACTGGACGCCCACCATCCAAGCGGCCAAGGGTCTGCCCGGCGTGTCCAATGTCGTCAACCAGAAGTGCTTCAACGACTTCGGACCCGATGACCCGCGAATCCTGCGGTGCCAGACGCTTCTGTACCTGGAGGACGGGTCGTTTCTGGTGTCCTGAGACACCTCGCTCAGGGCTTGCGGGCGACGCCGCCAAGGACGATTCGTTCCCAGGGGGCCAGCTCGTGGGGCTCGTCGGGGTGCCAGCCCGCGAGGTGGACGATGCCGGGTTCGACCAGGTCCAGGCCCTCGAAGAAGCCCTCGATGGCGGTGCGGGTGCGGAACCAGCCGGTGCCGACCGCGAGCTGGAAGGCCTGCTGGAGGGCGATCGTGGTGGCCTCGCCGGAGGCGTGCATGTTGGTGGCGACCAGGTGGCTGCCGGGGGCGAGTTTGTCCATGTAGCCGCGGACTATGCCCTGGGGGTCGTCGGTGTCCGGGTAGAGGTGCAGGATGCCGGCGGCCAGCAGGGCGACCGGGCGGGTCAGGTCGAGCAGGGTGCGGACCTCCGGGTGGCCCAGGACGAGTTCGGGGCGGCGCATGTCGGCGCGGATCAGCGCGGTGGTCTCGCGCAGCGGGGTGCCGGCTTCGTCGACCAGGAGGCGGGCGTGGGCGAGGACCATGGGGTCGGTGTCCACGTAGGCGACCCTGATTCCGGGGTCCATCACGCGCAGCGTGTCGTGGGTGGCGCGGACGGCCGCCAGGCCAGCCCCCGAGGAGACGTCGAGGAACTGCCGGATGCCCGCCCGGTGGAGGTGGTGGAGCGCGCGCCCGACGAACGCCTGATTGCTCAGCGCCATCTTGCCGATGTCCGGCAGGATCTGCGCGAGCCGGTCGGCCACCGCGCGGTCGACCTCGAAGTTCTCCTTGCCCCCGAGCAGCGCGTCGTGCACGCGGGTGGCGCTCGGCGTGCGGGGCCCTGTTCCAGCCGGAATCATCGCTGACACCTCCGATACCCAGCGGATCGTATCTCAGCGAACCCACAGTGTGACGACGCACCATAATTCCACCCGGATGCTTGACACCTCGTCATATCACGATCTTCAGATGGTCAGAACCATTCGATCGCGTGTTCTAAGATTCAGGCAGGCCATCGCACGACGGGAGAGCAGCGTGATGCGGAAGATCGTTCTTTGGATGTCGGTGTCCATCGACGGGTTCTTCGAAGGGCCGAACCATGATCTGGACTGGCATCTGGTCGATGACGAGCTGCACTGGTTCTTCAACCGGGAGCTCGCGAAGATGGGCGCCTTCCTCAATGGGCGGGTCACCTACGAGCTGATGGCCGAGTTCTGGCCGACCGCCGACCAGGCTCCCGACGTGTCGCCGCCCATGGCGGAATTCGCGCGGATCTGGCGGGAGATGCCCAAGATCGTCTACTCCACGACACTGGACCGGGTCGACTGGAACTCCACCCTGGTCCGCGCGGTCGTTCCCCAGGAGGTCCTGGAACTCAAGGCGCGACCGGGCGGCGACCTGGCGGTCGGCGGAGCCACCCTCGCCGCCGAGTTCATGCGCCACGACCTGATCGACGAATACTGGCTCTTCGTCCACCCGATCGTGCTCGGCGAGGGAACACCCCTGTTCCAGGTCCCGGAGACGCGGACGAAGCTCCGGCTGACCGAGACCAGGGCCTTCGGCAACGGCGTGGTCCTCCTCCGCTACCGGCGGCCCGCGGTCGACTGAGGGGCTGACCTGCATCGACAAATCCGGCCGCGTGAAAGTTTCACGGCCGGTTGACGGGCGGGGCGTCAGCTCGCAAGATCGTGGTGCCTTCTGGTCAGGAGCGGGCTTCGAGTGAGAACCATCTTCGAGGCGAGGACCATCGATGCCGAAAACGCTCCTGCGATCCGCGGCGGCCGTCCTGCTGACGCTGACCGCCCTGCACGTTCCCCCGACGTACGCCGATGAGATCCCCCCGGTCGCCGTGACCGTCAACGCGCGGGCCGCGCTCGCGACCGTCCCCGACACCGGTATCGGCACCAACCACGCGATCTGGGACAGCTATCTGGGCACCAACGAGACCGCCGACCGGCTCAAGGACGCGGGCATGCAGCTGCTCCGCTACCCCGGCGGCTCCTACTCCGACATCTACCACTGGGCCGACCACACCGCCCCCGGCGGCTACGTGGCCCCCGGCACCGACTTCGACACCTTCATGAGCGCCGCCCGCCGTACCGGGGCGAAGCCGATGGTGACCGCCAACTACGGCACCGGCACCGCCGCGGAGGCCGCCGCCTGGGTCCGCTACAGCAACGTGACCAAGGGTTACGGCGTGAAGTACTGGGAGATCGGCAACGAGATCTACGGCAACGGCCACTACGGCTCGGCCTGGGAGGCCGACGACCACGCCGACAAGAGCCCGGCCGAGTACGCGCGCAACGTGGTGGCGTACGCCGACGCGATGAAGGCCGTCGACCCGACGATCAAGATCGGCGCGGTGCTGACCACGGCCGCCAACTGGCCCGACGGGATCGTCGCGGGCGGCGACGACGGGACCTGGAACAAGGTCGTCCTGTCCCTGGCCGGATCGAAGATCGACTTCGTGATCCTGCACTGGTATCCCGGCGCCTACGACAAGGCCGCCCAGATCACCGACATGATCCAGCTCACCCGCCGGCAGATCACCGCCCACGCCGGGGCGGGTTCCGACCGGATCGGCATCGCCGTCACCGAGTTCAACACCGGGACCAGCGGCAACGGGGAGAACACCCAGCCCGGCGCGCTGGCCGCCGCCGACGCGTATGCCACGCTGCTGGCCAACGGCGTGTTCACGGTGGATTGGTGGAACGTCCACAACGGCATCGGCAGCGTCCGGCAGATCGAGGGGCAGACCGACTACGGCGACTTCGGCCTGCTGTCCAACGCCACCTGCACGGCCGACGGCAGCACCTGCGAGCCAGCGGTGAACACGCCGTTCGCGCCGTACTACGGGCTGCAGATGATGAGCCGGTTCGTCCGTCCCGGCGACCAGTTCGTCAAGGCCGCCACCGGTCAGGCGAAGGTCACCGCGCACGCCGCCCGCCGCCCCAACGGGGACCTGGCGGTGCTGCTGATCAACGCCTCCACTGACACCGCCTACCCGGTGACCATCGGCTACGCCGGGTTCAGCCCGGCCGCCGGAGCGCCCAGCGTGCTGACCCACGTCAACGGCGGCACCGCCATCACCACCTCGGCCGCGGGCAGCGCCACCAGCCAGACTCTTCCGCCGCTCTCCCTGACCACGATCATCGTCCATCCCTCTTCTGCCCAGACCGGTCTGCCCGGCGCGCCGGGACAGCCCGCGGCCTCCGCCGTGACCGACACGGCCGCGACCATCTCCTGGCCCGCCGCCACCCCCGGCAGCCGCCCGATCGTGAAGTACGAGGTCCACCGCCAGAGCGGCGGCCAGTTCGGGGAGACCGCCGGCACGTCTTTCACTGTGCACAACCTCACGCCCGGCACCCGCCACACCGTCAACGTGATCGCCCGCGACTCCGGCGGCGGCGTCTCGTGGGCCTCCCCGCCGCTGACCTTCACCACCGGCACGCCCGCCACCAGCTCCTGCTCGGTGAAGCTGAGCGACCAGTCCAACTGGGGCAGCGGCTACGTCGGCTCGATCGACATCACCAACAACGGCGCGGCGGTCAGCAGCTGGACCCTCGGCTTCAGCTGGCCGAGGACCTGGCAGAGCCTGGACGGCGGCTGGAACGCCACCTGGACGCAGACCGGCTCCAACGTCCAGGTCGTCGGCGGCGCACTGGCCGCCGGCGCGTCCACGAACATCGGGTTCGTCGGCAGTTACAGCGGCCCGAACGTGCTGCCGTCCGTCTTCACGCTGAACGGAACGGTCTGCACGACTCTCTAGGAAGAGCGATCGTCCCTGGGACCTGAGGTGGTCCCAGGGATGATCAGCGGTGCCGGCCGCGGGCGGGGCGGCTGACGCGCCGGACCCCGGCGGTCGCGACGGCGAACAGGAGCAGCACGCTGACGACGCCGGCGACGGGGACCTCGTGGGTGGGCGTCTCGCCGGCCGCGTTCTGGAGGGCGGGGGTAGCGGTGCCCACGGCCGTCGGGTGGGCCTTCTTGGTGGCCACCGCTTTCGCGGCGGGCGCGACCGCGCAGATCTTGGTCACTTCGGAGAGATCGGCGGTCGGAAACTTGGGGGTGGGGGCTTCGGGGGCCGAGCTGTCGCGCATGTTGTAGGCGCCGCTGGAGAAGGGCGCGGGGGCGCCCTTCTTGCCCAGGCCGGGACCCCACTTGGTGATCACATAGTCGATCTTGATGTGGCCCTGGCCACCGCTGACGGTCAGGCTGGAGTGGTTCCAGTCGCCGCCGGTCAGCTCGGCGAAAGTCTGGCCGTCCAGATCGAGCATGATCCCGCTGCCCGACGGGTTGCCCGGTCCCCGGTCGCCGACGAAGAAGTCGGCTTTGCGGCCGTTGTAGATGACGTAGCCCTTGGTGCCCATCGGCCAGCTGGGGCTGGCGGCCATGCCCTTCTGCATGGGCTTGCCGGAGGCGGGCATGCCGGTGTCGCCGTTGACGCCCGAGCCGTCGTCCCAGAAGTAGGAGGCGACGGTGTTGCCGTGGAACAGCGGGGTTTCGACCTGCTTGGGCACGCCGTACCCGGCGAAGTCCGATTCGGGGCGGGTGACCCGCTGGACCTTGCCGTGCAGGGCTTCGATGGTGGTGACCCGGCCGTCGGCGGCCTGCTCGACGATGCCGACCTGGGCGTCCTGCTTGAGGAAGGCGACGGCGCCGGGCTGGGGCTGGGCGGACCAGGCCTTCTGGGTCTTGAACCAGGCCTGGTGGTCGGGGGTGTGGGCGAACTTGCCGACGGACTTGGTCACGCCGGCGGTGCTGGCTGCCCATGAGACGAAAGAATCGCACCAGGGGGCGTGGGCGAAGCCGGCGGAGGCGCCGGCCGCGTACCAGGTGCCGTACTTGCTGTTCTTACCGTGTGCGACTGTGTAGCCCAGCTCCTGCCGGGCCGCATCGAGCAGCTTGTCCGCGATGCTGGAAATGGGGGTCTCCTGGGGGGTTGGGTCACGGCCGAGTAACCGGACATTAATCACAACACCCCCCAAAACACAAAAAACCGTGACAAACTTTACTTTTGGTTTGGAATGCATGCGGGAGAGCAGTGGACAGGGGCACCCCCGGCCTGAGGAGGAGCCCATGGTCAGCACGAGCCCTGTACACAAGATCGCCAGAAGCGTGGCGGAACACCCGGTTTTGGACCGGGCCGCGAAGATTGGATTTGCCGCGAGAGGCGTGCTTTACGGGCTTATCGGGTTGGTCGCGCTGCAGATCGGCCTGGGCAGCGGGACCGGTGAGGAAGCCGACAAGAGCGGCGCGATCCACCTGGTGGCGAGCCGCCCGCTGGGCGAGCTGCTGCTGTGGATCATGGCGTTCGGGCTGGCCGGACTCGCCCTCTGGCAGGTCGGTGAAATGATCTTCGGCTCACCCGAGACGATGGAACGCGTCGAGGCGGCCGGCCGGGTCGTCATGTACGTCGCCCTGGTGATCTCGCTACTCGGCCTGCTGCTGTACGGCAAGAGCGCGACCTCGACCGACGACCAGTCCAAGGACCTCACCCGGCTGCTGTTCGACCTGCCGGCCGGGCCGATCCTCGTCGGGCTGCTCGGGCTGGGGCTGGTGGCGCTCGGGGTGTACTCGATCCGGGAAGGCTGGACCGAGCGGTTCATGCGGCACATGAACGTCACCGAGGCGCGAGCGCGGTCCACCGTGGTGCGGCTCGGCAAGGCTGGATATATCGCCCGTGGGATGATCGCTGTCGCGGCCGGCGGCCTCATCTGCCAGGCCGCTCTCACCTACGACCCGGACAAGGCGGTCGGAATCGACGGCGCGCTGCGGGCCCTGGCGGACACGCCCGTGGGGCCGTGGCTGCTCGTCGTGGTCGCGATCGGCGTGATGCTCTTCGCGGTGTACTGCTTCGCCGAGGCACGCTGGTACCGGACCTGAGTCAGACCAGCAGCATGATCTCCCAACTGCCCGGATCATCGGTGTACGCGGCGAGTGGCCGGCCGGTCAGCGCCTCCAGGAACTCGAGGTCGATCGGGCACACGCTCGGCGAGAACCCGCGGAAGCTCTGCACGCAGTCGGCGCCGAGGAGTTCCTTCAGGCGGGCGCGGTAGGCGAGAATCCGGTCGAACGGGATCTCATCGTCGTCCGGTACGGACCCGGAGAACTCGGCCGCGAGAGTGGCCACGCCTTCGGCGAGGGCGGGCAAGGGCCCCAGAACGGTGGCGAAACGCTCGCGGTCATGATCGATGGCGTACCAGGTGTGTTCGCGGCTGACCGAATCGTCCAGGTCGCCGTACGTCGCGAGGACCAGCACGGGGAGGGTCAGCCCGGCCTCGGTCACCGGACGGTGCTCGGGTTCTTCCTGGTCGGCCACCTGCCGCTGGTATTCGGCGATGGTGACGAACGGCCCGAACTCAAAGCTCGCGGGCGCCGGCTCGTAGGCTGGCTCGAGCTCGGGCTCGCGGTCGTCGGAGTTGGCGGCGATGACGAGGAGCCGCACGTCGTCCGCTTCGGGGATGGCGACCTGTTCGTCGGTGAGCGCGGCCAGGCAGTCGAGGTCGATCGGGAAGCGGGCCTCGCTCCACCAGCGGTAGCTGACCGCGCAGTCGGCCCCGAGGAATTCGCGGAGCCTGTCCCGGTATTCGATGGTCTGATTGAGGTCCGCGAACGCGATGTTAGAACGGTGATAAGCCGCCGCCAACTGGGCCAGACCTTCCGGGGAGCGGGGGCGCAGGATGGTGAGAATGTCAGCGTTGTGGGAGCAGAAGATCCCGTCGGAGAAGTTCTTCGCGGCCAGCCATTCCCGGTCCTGCGGCAGTTCCTGCGGGTCGTAGACGACCAGGGCGAGCACGGGCAGCTCGATGCCGTAAGCCTCAAGCGGCTGGTAGGGGCCTCGGTCCCAGTCGGCGGCCGGGCTGTGGCGGACTCCGAGGGCGTCCAGCCGGATGATTTCTTCGGCGGAGATGGCGGAGTCGTCATCGCCCCAATCGGGATAATGCTCATGAGCGATCGCACGCCAGTCGGTCACCAGCCCACGCTATCTACCGCGGATCGGGCGGAACAGGGCTTGCGCTGAGCAGGGTATGGCTGGCCGATCGTTCCAGTTCGGTAATGCGGACGTCGGCGCATCCGGCTTTCATCAGCCAGCCGGACAATTCCTCTGTTGGGTGGAGGCGTCCGCCCTGGGTGAGCCACAGGTTGAGCGCGAATCCGTCCGTGAAGGCCGCTTCGGCGACACCGCCGCGTGGCTGGCTGGTCGTTTCCAGGATATGGATGACGCCGCCGGGCTGAAGTGCGCGGACCGCGGTGTGGACGATGGTTTCGGCTTGGTGGGCGGGGAATCCGTGGAGCACGTTGAACAGCAGGATCACGTCGGGACTTAGTCCGGAAAAATCGGGATTCGCGAGGTCGATTGGGTGGGTGGGGTTTTCTCCGTAGGGGTCGAGTGCTGAGGGGAGATCGGCGATTGTCGCCGTGAGGGTGGGGTGCCGGTCGCGGAAGGCGGTCGCGTACCAGCCGTGGCCGCCGCCGACGTCCAGGAGGTTGCGGGCATTCTCCGGAACTGAGGCGAGATTGAGCACTTCCGGGATCATCCATTCGGCCAGGCCACGTTGCAGCGACTGGAACAGCCCCAATTCGAACGGCCGGTCGCCGAGCCAGGTGTAGAAGTCCGCCCTCGGGCCGCAGGCGATGGATTCCGCCAGGTCCGACCAGTATTCGGAGACTATCGCCGACCAGAGCCGGAGCGCGGTGCCGTACCCCGTTCCGAGCCACGCCTTGGTGGTCGGCAGGACGAAATATCGGCCTTCGGCGTCGCATGTCAGATATCCAGCTGTGGTCAGGAAGGCCAGCAGCAGCTCCAGCCCGTCCTGATCCGCGTTGAGCGAATCGGCCACCTCCGCCGCCTTGTACGGCTTCGCGCACAGCATCGGGAAGACACCCAGCCGGAGCGCGGTCACGGCCGCCTGGTTCGCCATCGACCCGACGAGATCGAGCAGGGCGGCGGGCGCTTCGCCGGTGGTGTGGAAACGGGCGGCTTCGTCCGGAGGAAGATCGAGTGGCATGTCAGGCCACCGCCGGGGCCAGGGTCTCCACCCGGCGAAGGCGGGGAACGGTGAGGACGGCCACCGCGACGGCGGCCAGGACGAGGGCGTCCAGCAGGATCAGGAACGCGATCCCGCGCCCGGGTCCGGTTCCGATCAGCGCGCCGATATTTCCGGATAAAGCGCCGCCGGGACTGAGCAGGGGTTCCGTCACGTATTCGGCGAGGGGCCCCGCCAGCAGGTACGCGAACGGGGTCGCCGCGCCGCCGATCGTGTGCGCGGTCCCCATCACCCGGCCGAGCGCGTCCGGTTCGACCTTGCTCTGCAGCACCGCGTTGCCGGTGCCGTGCACGACCGGAAGCGTGAACAGGAAGCAGGCCGCCGCGACGCCGACCAGCAGCGCCGACGGCTGGATCGTGTGCAGCACCAGGAAGGCGCTGCCGAGCAGCATGAACAGACCCATGCCGCGGATCCGGCGTTTCGGGCCTCCCCACACGCCCATCACCAGGCCGCCGACGAAGACGCCGGCCCCGCCCGCGAACATGAGCACGCCCAGCACCCCCGGTGACCCGAACGACAGGATCAGCGGCTGGATCAGCACCCCCGCGATCGCGAAGGTGAAGTTGAACCCCGTGAACGCCAGCACGATGGCAAGCAGATCGCGCCGTTCCCTGAGGTAGCGCCAGCCGTACGAAAGATCGGCCAGAGGCGCGTTGACCGACCCGCCGCCCGGCGGTCTGAGCACCGCGGCCGGCAACCGCAGCACGACCAGCGTGCCGACCGCGATCGCGAACGTGACCAGATCGAGGACGAGCACCCCCGCCATCCCGATCGCCGCCAGCAACGCCCCCGCCGCCAGCGGCGCCGCGATCTGAGCCGCGACGTTGATCTGCATGAATCCGTTGGCCCTGGCCAGATGCCGCTCCGGAATGAGCAACGGCGTCATCGCCTGATAAGTCGTCATGTGTACGGTCCCGCAGATCGCCCCCACGAACGATCCGACGCAGATATGCCAGACCTGAAGACTGCCCGAATACAGCAGCAACGCCTGAACCCCGGTGCTGACCGACGTCAAGCAGTCGCTCACGATGAGCACCCGCCGCCGGTCGAACCGATCGACGATCACCCCCGCGAACGGCCCCACCAGAATCGCCGGAATCAGCCCCGACAGCATGACCAGGGCGAACAGCGTGGTCGAACTCGTCGTCTGATAAACCCAGACGCCCAGCACGAACCCCGTCAGGCTCGACCCCACCCCCGAGAGCAGCGACGAGCACCACACAATCCCGAACCGGATCAGATCAGACACATCGCCTCCAGGTAGGCACGAATGAGCCCCCGATCGGCAGGCGGGCAGACAATCCCCGCCTCAGCCAGAACCCGCTCCGTACGCGAACAATCGAACACCGGCCGAGAGAACACCGGCGTCTCCTCCGAAAGCACCGTCGCGAACGGCGCGATAGGCAATTCCGCCAACCGCCCGACAACGGCCTCCCGCCACTCTCGCCACGGAACCAGCCGCGCCCCCAAGACCTCGGCTATCTCCCCATAGCAAATGGTCGCGGAATTGTAATAGTGATAATCCTCCCCCGCCGGCCGGCCCAGCAGATACACAATCGCATCCGCGACATAATCCACCGGCGCGACATCCTCCTCATACGGAAGATCAGGCACCATCGACACCCGAGCACAAGTAGCAAGCAGCCGCGAGAAATAATCCCCATCATTCCCCACCCCGGTACGGCTGTCGCCCCCAATCCGCGCCGGCCGATGCACAGAAACCGGAACCCCCCGCCGCCGCGCTTCCGCCATCAACCGATCCGCCACCCACTTACTCTGGTTATACCCCCCACGCACCCCCGCCGGATCCACCGGCTCATCCACCTCGGTAACCCGAACCCCCCGATACGCATCCCCCAAATGCACCCCCAACGTCGAAACATAATGCACCGGAATACCACCCCCCAACGCAGCCAACCGAAGCACCTCAACGCTCCCCCCAACATTGACCGCCTTCAACGCCCCATAACTCTCGGCAAAATTAATCACCCCACCGTTATGACAAATAACATCAACCTCCCCCGCCAACTCCGCAAACCTCTCCACCCCCAGCCCGAACATCGGCAACCCAAGATCCCCCACCACCACATCACATCCCTCAGGCCGCCCCGACCCACCCCTAACC
>NZ_BLAD01000040.1:97665-269585 GCF_009687845.1 Acrocarpospora corrugata | reverse complement strand
ACCCCGAACCCGCCCCCCCCCCGTCACCGCCGCGACCACGTCCCGGCAGTGGCTGAACGCGAACAACGGAAACTCGACGCCCAGCAACTCGGTCACCCGCGTGCGCATGCCGCGAACCTACGCCCAGAACGATGTTCGGTCCAGCGTCCCGGACCCGGTCAGGACGCCGTTTTCGAGATCTGAATCACTCCCGGCGTATGCCAGCCCTCCTCCTCGCTGAACGTCCGGACGATCTTCGCAGGCACCCCCGCGATCACGCAGTGGTCGGGGAACTCCCCCCGGACGACCGCACCCCCCGCCACCACCGACTGCCGCCCGATCCGGGTCCCCGGCAGGATGATCGCCCCGGCGCCCAGCCAGCACCCGTCCCCGATCTCCACCGGATTGTTCCGCGGCCACTGCCGCCCGATCGGCACCTCCGGATCGTCGTACACATGGTTCTGATCGGTGATGTACACGTACGGCCCGGTGAACACATGCGACCCGATCACGATCGACTGATGCCCGACGATGTGCGACCCGCGCCCGATCGAGCAGCTGCCGCCGATCCGCACGATCGGATCCGGCCCCAGATCCACCCCCGGCCCCATCCCGGCCGAAATCGAAACCCGTTCCCCCACCAGCGTGTGGTCGCCGATCTCGATCCACTCCTCGCCGAAGATCGCGCCGACCGGGAACGCCAGCAGGGCCCCTTCGCCCAGGCGCCGGAACCGGTATCCGGCCGGGCTGCGCGGGCTCACCGCGCCCAGCGTCTTGAGCACGCCCCAGCCGCGGTGCACCAGCCGCCCGGCGGCCCGTCTCAGAATCGACATAACCGCACAAGTTACCCTCACGTTAGAACCCGGGCCACAGCGGGTTCGCGCACGTAGTGGCCCGTTCGGGGCCAGGATTTGATATTCTGAGAGCCCGTGGGCATGGCTGCCGTCTGGTTCCAGTCGCGACGCCTCTACTTCAGACCACGGGAGACCCCTTGCGCAACGCCGTACACACCAAGCATCTGTTCGTCACCGGCGGCGTCGCCTCAAGTCTCGGCAAGGGGCTCACGGCCTCTAGCCTGGGGCGGCTCCTCAAACTTCGGGGCCTGAGCGTCACGATGCAGAAGCTCGACCCGTACCTCAACGTCGACCCCGGCACGATGAACCCGTTCCAGCACGGCGAGGTGTTCGTCACCGACGACGGCGCGGAGACGGATCTCGACGTCGGCCACTACGAACGTTTCCTCGACACCGAGCTGCACGGCTCGGCCAACGTCACCACCGGCCAGGTCTACTCCAACGTCATCGCCAAGGAGCGCCGCGGCGAATACCTGGGCGACACCGTGCAGGTCATCCCGCACATCACCAACGAGATCAAGGACCGGATCCGGAGCATGGCCGGGCCCGGCGTGGACGTGGTGATCACCGAGGTGGGCGGCACCGTGGGCGACATCGAGTCGCTGCCGTTCCTGGAGGCCGTCCGCCAGGTCCGGCACGAGGTGGGCCGCGACAACGTGTTCTTCCTGCACGTCTCGCTGCTGCCCTACATCGGGCCGAGCGGGGAGCTGAAGACCAAGCCGACCCAGCACTCGGTGGCCGCGCTGCGCAGCATCGGCATCCAGCCCGACGCGATCGTCTGCCGCTCCGACCGGCCGATCACCAACTCGCTCAAGCGTAAGATCAGCTTGATGTGCGACGTGGACGAGGACGCGGTGGTCTCCGCCATCGACGCACCCTCGATCTACGACATCCCGAAGGTCCTGCACACCGAGGGCCTGGACGCCTATGTGGTACGGCGGCTCGGCCTGCCCTTCCGGGACGTGGACTGGAAGGAGTGGGACCAGCTCCTGCGCCGGGTACACAAACCGGCCAAGGAAGTCACGATCGCCCTGGTCGGCAAGTACATCGACCTGCCCGACGCCTACCTGTCGGTCACCGAGGCGCTGCGCGCCGGCGGCTTCGCCAACGACGCGCGGGTCAACATCCGCTGGGTGACCAGCGACGAGTGCGCCACCCCGGAGGACGCCGCCCGCGAGCTCGACGGCGTGGACGGCGTGCTGGTGCCCGGCGGGTTCGGCGTGCGCGGCATCGAAGGCAAGATCGGCGCCATCCGGCACGCCAGGGAGGCGAAGATCCCGCTGCTCGGCCTCTGCCTCGGCATGCAGGGCATGGTGATCGAGGCCGCCCGCAACCTGGCCGGCCTGGACGGCGCCAACAGCGCCGAGTTCGACCCCGACGCCAAGCACCCGGTCATCTCCACCATGTCAGACCAGGAGGACGTGGTCGCCGGCGACCGCGACATGGGCGGCACCATGCGCCTCGGCCTCTACACCGCCAAACTCACCGAAGGAACCCTCGCCCGCCAGTTGTACGGCAAAGCCAAGGCCGACGAACGCCACCGCCACCGGTACGAGGTGAACAACGCCTACCGCGAGCGGCTGGAGAAGGTCGGCGTCGTCTTCTCCGGCCTGTCGCCCGACGGGCGGCTGGTCGAATACACCGAACTCGCCGTCGAGACCCACCCGTTCTTCATCGGCACCCAGGCCCACCCCGAATTCCGCTCCCGTCCCACCCGCGCGCATCCGCTGTTCAAGGGCCTCGTCAGCGCGGCCCTCGGCTACGCGGAGAGCCGGTCGACCGCCAAGATTGCGAAGGCTAAGTGATCATCGAAGACCGTCACGAGGAATGGCCCGTCACCGCGTCCGACCAGCGGTTCGAGGCCCGGGTCATCTCCGTCGTGACCGACACCGTCCGGATGCCGGACGGTGACCTGGCCGACCGCGACTACGTGGTGCACCCCGGCTCGGTGGCCGTGGTGGCCATCCAGGACGAACGGGTGCTGCTGCTGCGGCAGTACCGGCATCCGGCCCGCAGGCTGCTCTGGGAGCTGCCCGCGGGCCTGCGGGACAAGCCGGACGAGCCGCTGGCCGAGTGCGCGGCCAGGGAACTCGCCGAGGAGGCCGGCTACCGCGCCGACACCTGGCACACGCTGATCGACATGTTCCCCTCGCCGGGCATGAGCGACGAGCGGATCAGGATCTTCCTGGCCAGAGGCCTCACCCCGATCCCGGCGTCGGAGAATTCTTTCGTGCACCGGCACGAGGAGATCGACATGCCGGTGGAGTGGGTACGCCTGGACGAAGCGGTCGGGAAGGCGCTGGGGGGAATGATCCACAATTCCCCGGCCATCGCCGGTATTCTCGCCGCGTACGCCGCATCCGACGGCGGCTACCAGGGCCTGCGGGCCGCCGACGCACCGGAGGCGTGAACACCACCGGGGTCTGACCGTGGGGAGGGACGCTGAACGAGCCCGAGGCCGTGCTGTCCAGCTACCTCGCCCATCTCGCCGTGGAGCGCGGGCTGGCCGCCAACACGCTGGCCTGCTACCGGCGCGACCTCCGCCGCTACGTGGACCATCTGAGCGCGCGCGGGCTCGCCTCCATGGGCCAGGTGGCCGAGTCCGACGTGGTCGCCTTCCTGGCCTCGCTCCGGGAGGGCGACGAGGAGCATCCCGCGCTGGTCGCCAGCTCGGCCGCGCGGGCGGTCTCCGCCGTCCGCGGCCTGCACCGCTTCGCCCTCCGCGAGGGCGCGGCCGGCCACGACCCCGCCCACGAGGTACGGCCCCCGCGCCAGCTCCGCCGCCTCCCCAAAGCGATCACGGTCGAGGAGGTGGAGCGCCTGATCGCCGCCTCCGGCCCCGACGACGCTCCGCTCACTCTCCGTAACCGCGCCCTCCTCGAAGTCCTGTACGGCACCGGCGCCCGCATCTCCGAGGCCGTCGGCCTCTCCGTCGACGACGTCACCCGCGCCGGCCCGTCCGACGACTCCTTCAGCGGCGGCGAGGTCCGCCTGCGCGGCAAGGGCGGCCGGGCCAGGATCGTCCCTCTAGGCCGATTCGCCCGGAGCGCCCTGGATGCCTACCTGGTCCGGGCCCGCCCCTTCATCGCCGCCCACGGCCGCGGCACGCACGCCCTGTTCCTGAACGCCCGCGGCGGCAGGCTGACCCGCCAGGGCGCCTGGGAAGTACTGCAATCCGCCGCGGAACGGGCAGGACTCTCCGGCGTGTCCCCACACATGTTGCGCCATTCGTTCGCAACCCATCTCCTGGATGGCGGTGCGGACGTTAGGGTTGTTCAAGAACTGCTCGGCCATGCCTCGGTGACCACCACCCAGGTGTACACACTGGTCACGGTCGATCGGCTTCGCGAGGTTTACGCCGCCGCACATCCTCGAGCTCAGCGGTGAGATCGAACTGCTTGTCCGTAATCTCCGTCTCCGTGGCGCGTCGCCTTGCCGCATACGTGCCCACCCTCTAGATTCAGTCCGGTTCGGGACCGTCAGGGAGGTTTCATCAATTGACTGCGACCACTGATGCGACGTGGACCGCGGGGACCCCCAGCGTCTCGTTGGGGCCAACCGGCCGGCCGCGCCCCGTCTTCCCCGACCCTGTCGTCCCCGACAGCCACGGGCCGGCCCGGATCGTCGCGATGGTCAACCAGAAGGGTGGCGTCGGCAAGACGACGACCACCATCAACCTGGGCGCCGCGCTCGCCGAGTGCGGCCAGAAGGTCCTGCTGGTCGACTTCGACCCGCAGGGCGCGCTCTCCGTCGGCCTGGGCATCGACCCGCGCCCGCTGGAGTCCACCGTCTACGACCTGCTGATGGAGGAGCCCGACGTCGTCGCCGAGGACGTGCTGCTCGGCACCAGCGTCGAGGGCATGGACCTGCTGCCCAGCAACATCTTCCTGTCCGGCGCGGAGATCCGGCTGGTCAACGAGGTGGCCAGAGAGTTCGCGCTGCAGCGCTCGCTGGAGCCGCTGCTGGCCGACTACGACATCTGCCTGATCGACTGCCAGCCCTCCCTCGGCCTGCTCACCGTCAACGCGCTCACCTGCGCGCACAGCGTCATGATCCCGCTGGAGTGCGAGTTCTTCGCGTTACGCGGCGTCGCGCTGCTGATGGAGTCGATCGGCAAGGTCCAGGAACGGCTCAACAAGAACCTCGAGATCGACGGCCTGCTGGCCACCATGTACGACCCCCGCACCCTGCACGCCCGCGAGGTGCTGCAGACGATCATGCAGGGCTTCGGCGACAAGGTCTTCCACACGGTCATCAACCGGACCGTCCGCTTCCCCGACGCCACCCTCGCCGGCGAGCCCATCACCCAGTTCGACCCCAGCTCGATGGGGGCCGCCGCCTACCGGGAACTGGCCAGGGAGCTCCTCGCCCGCTGGCCCGCACGGATCTGAGCACGCCGTCCGTGGCGTGCGCCACAATGGGGAAGTGAGTGAGCAGGAGACCTCCCCGCCGGTAGAAGTGGGCTTCCACGTGCACCTGGAGGTCTTCCAGGGGCCGTTCGACCTGCTGCTGGGGCTGATCGCCAAGCACAAGCTGGACATCACCGAGGTCTCCCTGCACCAGGTCACCGACGAGTTCATCGCCTACATCCGGTCCAGGGGCCCGGAGTGGGACCTCGACCAGACCAGCCACTTCCTGCTCGTCGCGGCGACCCTGCTGGACCTGAAGGCGGCCAGGCTGCTGCCGACCGGCGAGGTCGAGGACGAGGAGGACCTGGCCCTGCTGGAGGCGCGGGACCTGCTGTTCGCCCGGCTGCTGCAGTACCGGGCGTACAAGGAGGTGGCGAAGGTCTTCTCGGGGCGGATGGCGGAGGAGGCGCTGCGCTACCCGCGGCTGGTGCCGATGGAGGTGGCGTTCGCCAACCTGCTGCCCGAGCTGATCCTCGGAATCGGGCCGGAACAGCTGGCCAGGATCGCGATGCGGGTGTTCACCCCGAAGGCGCCGCCGTCGGTTTCCGTCACGCATATGTATCAACCACTCGCCAGCGTGCGGGAACAGGCCGCTATCCTGGTGGAGCGGCTCCGGCGGGCCGGACGGGCAACCTTCCGGTCGCTGACCGCCGACTGCGCGGGCACCTTCGAGGTGGTGGCGCGATTCCTGGCCGTTCTGGAGCTGTTCCGGGAGGCCGCGGTCTCCTTCGAGCAGCTGGAGCCGCTGGGAGATCTGTACGTGACCTGGACCGGCGCCACCGACGGCGACGTGTCCGTGGGCGACGACTACGACGAGTCGGCCGAACGGCCGGGCACGGCCGGAGCCGACTCGGGAGATGACGCGGGGGATGGAGAACCGTCTGATGGCTGAACTGGGCGAACCGACGTCCGAATCAGGCGACCCTTCGCTGCGGGCCGCCCTGGAGGCGGTCCTGCTCGTCGTCGACGAACCCGTCGCCGAGATCACGCTGGCGCAGGTGCTGGAACGGCCGACCAACGAGATCGCGGTCACGCTGCGTGACCTGGCGAGGGAATACACGGCAGACGGGCGCGGTTTTGACCTGAGAGAGGTGGCCGGGGGCTGGCGTTTCTACACGCGAGCCGAGTGCGCGGCGCTGGTCGAGCGGTTCGTCCGCGACGGTCAGCAGGCGCGGCTCACCCAGGCGGCGCTCGAAACCCTCTCGGTGGTCGCGTACCGGCAGCCGGTCAGCCGGGCCAAGGTGGCCGCCATCCGTGGCGTCAACAGCGACGGCGTGATGCGCACCCTCGCCGCGCGCGGCCTCGTCGAAGAGGCCGGCACCGAGCCGGAGGGCCAGGCCGTGCTCTACCGGACGACAAGCTATTTCCTGGAGCGACTGGGCCTGCGGGACCTCGACGAGCTTCCCGCGCTCGCCCCATTCCTCCCCGATGACGTGGAAAACCTAGAGGAGCAACCGAAGTGAACAAGCGCAGCACCCCGTCCGGTGATGGACGCGGTCGAGGCCGGGACGGCAAACCCAGAAGCGGCGGCCAGCGTCCCGACCGCTCATCCTTCCGCGCCGACCGGGACGGCTCCCGGGGCGGGTACGCCAAGCCGGACTCCCGTGGCGGCTCCGGCTCCACGGACTCCCGTGGCCGCGACGGCGGCTACCGCGCCCCCAGCGACCGCCCCGCCCGTCCCGACTCCCGCGAGGGCCGCCCGCAGGGCGGCGGTTTCGCCGGACGCGACAGCGGCGGCTCCGGCCGCCCGGACTCTCGTGAGGGCCGTCCCCAAAGTGGCGGCTACAGCCGTCCCGATTCCCGTGAGGGTCGTCCGCAGGGTGGTGGCTACGGTCGTCCGGATTCCCGTGAGGGCCGTCCCCAAAGTGGCGGCTACAGCCGTCCGGATTCCCGTGAGGGTCGCCCCCAGAGCGGCGGCTACAGCCGTCCGGATTCCCGTGAGGGCCGTCCCCAAAGTGGCGGCTACAGCCGTCCCGATTCCCGCGAAGGTCGTCCCTCCCAGGGCGGCGGCTTCGCCAGGCGTGAAAGCGGCGGCTACGGCCGTCCCGATTCCCGTGAGGGTCGTCCGCAGGGTGGTGGCTACGGTCGTCCGGATTCGCGTGAGGGTCGTCCGCAGGGTGGTGGCTACGGTCGTCCGGATTCGCGTGAGGGTCGTCCGCAGGGCGGCGGCTACACCCGTCCGGCCTCCCGTGAGGGCCGCCCTCAGGGTGGTGGCTTCGCCGGGCGCGACAGTGGCGGCTACGGCCGTCCCGACTCCCGTGAGGGCGGCTACAGCCGTCCGGCCTCCCGCCCCCAGGGCGGTGGCTTCGCCAGGCGTGACGACGACCGTACCGGCCGTCCCGACTCCCGTGAGGGCCGTCCCCAGAGTGGCGGCTACAGCCGTCCGGAGAACCGTGACCGCCCGTACTCGCGTTCCGGTGACGACCGTGGCGGCGCCCCTCGCGCCGACCGTGGCTCCTCCTACGGCCGTACCGACGACAGAGGCTCCTCCCGCGCCGACGGCAGCGGATCCCGTGCCCGCTACGGCCGCCCGGAAGGCGGCGCGTCGCGCGGGTACGCGCCGCGCGACAACGCACGCGGCTTCGAGCGGCCTCGCGACGATTCCCGCGGTTTCGACCGCCCGGACGACTCGCGTAGTTCCTCCCGCGGCGACGACGCCCGTGACCGTCCGCGCGGTGACGCCGGACGCGGTTTCGAGCAGCGTCCCCGTCGTGACGGCGCTCCCGCGGGTGACGGCGCGGGTGGCACCGGGCGGGACCACCGTCCTTCGGGCACACGCGGATCCAGTCCTTCGGGCACGCGCGGATCAGCCCCCCGGGCCGATCGCGGCGGATCCCGGCGGGACGAAGTCCAGACCCTCGGCGGCGGCACCCGGGGACGATTCGGGCGGGACAGCTCGCGGAGTGAGTTCCGTACCGGACGGAACCAGGCGCAGAGCCGCAAGCCGGTCGCGAACCAGAACCCGTTCAAGACGGCCAAGCAGCCCATGCGCGACCCGGACTTCTTCGATCGCGGCTACGTCGACGAGCGGGACACCACCGAGGTGCCGGGCGGCGAGCGGCTGCAGAAGGTGCTCGCGCAGGCGGGCGTGGCCAGCCGCCGGGCCTGCGAGGAACTGATCGGCGAGGGCCGCGTCACCGTCGACAACCAGGTCGTCCGCCGCTTCGGCGCCCGCGTCGACCCGGCCAAGCAGATCATCCACGTCGACGGCAAGCGCATCCCGACCGCGCCCGACCTGGTCTACTACGCGCTGAACAAGCCGATCGGCGTGGTCAGCACGATGGAGGACCCGGAGGGCCGCCCGTGCCTGCGGGACTACGTCCAGGAGCTGGCCCCGCGCCTGTTCCACGTGGGCCGGCTGGACACCGAGACCGAGGGCCTGCTGCTGCTCACCAACGACGGCGAGCTGGCGCACCGCCTCACCCACCCCAGCTTCGGCGTGCAGAAGAAGTACTGGGCCAAGGTGCCGGGACCGGTTCACCGCGACCTGCACCGGGTGCTGCGCAAGGGCATCGAGCTGGAGGACGGCCTGGCCAAGGTGGACGAGTTCCACGTCGTCCAGGAGCACGCCCAGCAGGCGCTGGTCGAGGTCGTGCTGCACGAGGGCCGCAAGCACATCGTCCGCCGCCTGCTGGAGGAGTCGGGCCACCGGGTGATCGACCTGGCCAGGATCGAGTTCGGCCCGGTCAAGCTGGGCCGCCTCAAGCCGGGTACGGTACGGGCGCTGTCGCTACAGGAAGTAGGCGAACTGTACGCGGCGGTCAAGCTGTAATCTTTCCCGACAAATATTCATTTAAGGGGACATTATGGTTCGGGCGATCCGTGGAGCCATCCAGGTGGACGGCAACGACCGCGACGCGATCATCACCGGCACGACGGAACTGGTCTCCGAGGTGATGGAGCGAAACCGGCTCACCACCGACGACGTCATCAGTGTGATCTTCACGGCGACCCCCGACCTGACCGCGGAGTTCCCCGCGCTGGCCGCGCGCAAGCTCGGCTTCCACGACGTGCCGCTGCTGTGCGCGAGCGAGATCGACGTGCCGGGCGCGCTGCCGCGGGTGGTCCGGCTGATGGCCTACGTGGCCACGGACCGCCCGCGCCAGCAGATCCAGCACGTCTATCTGCGCGGCGCGGTCGCGCTGCGGGTGGACATAGCGCAATAAATCACCAGAAGTCAGTAGTCAGTAAATAGCCACCTGTCCGAAAAAAACCGTGAGCGGCGCATAGTTAGAGCACCAGCGCACGAGCACGGCAAGTAAGGAACCACCCACCATGACCCCCAGCCCGGGCGGCAGTACCAGCGTCATCACCAGCGCCGTCATCGTCGGAACCGGCCTGATCGGCACGTCCGCCGCACTGGCCCTGCGCCAGCGCGGCGTGCGCGTCTTCCTCGCCGACCGCGACCCCCGCGCCGTACGGCTGGCCAGGGAACTCGGCGCCGGGGAGGAATGGGACCAGGGCAGCGGCCACCGGGTGGATCTGGCCATCATCGCGGTGCCCCCGCAGTTCGTCGCCCAGCAGCTGCTCGACCTGCAGAAGACCGACACCGCCCGGTTCTACACCGACGTGGCGAGCGTGAAGGCGCTGCCGCTGGCCCAGGCCGTCCAGCTCGGCTGCGACCTGAGCACGTACGTGGCGGGCCATCCGCTGGCCGGGCGGGAGCGTTCCGGCCCGGGGGCGGCGCGGGCGGACCTGTTCCTCGGGCGGCCGTGGGCGCTCTGCCCGACCGAGGCGACGGCGCCGGAGGCCGTACGGGCGATGCGGGAACTGGTCGCCCTGTGCGGGGCGAACGTGGTTGTGGTGGACGCGCGCGAGCACGACGAGGCGGTCGCGGTGGTCTCGCACGCCCCGCACGTGGCCGCGTCGGCGGTGGCGGCCCGGCTGGCCGAGGCGTCGGAGACGGCGCTGGGCCTGTCGGGGCAGGGGGTCAGGGACGTGACCAGGATCGCGGCCAGCGATCCCGGCCTGTGGACCGGCATCCTGTCGGGCAACGCCGGCCCGGTGGCGGCGATCCTGGAGGCGGTGGCGGACGATCTGGCCGCCGCGGCCAGGGCGCTGCGCGAGTGCGCCGCCGACGGCACCGAGATCGGCTCGGTCACCGAGCTGCTCCGCCGCGGCGTGACCGGGACCGGCCGGATCCCCGGCAAGCACGGCGGCCCGGCCCGCACCTACGCGGTGGTGGGCGTGGTCATCGGCGACCGGCCGGGCGAGCTGGCCCGGCTGTTCCAGGTGGCCGAGCAGGTCGGCGTCAGCATCGAGGACGTGCGCCTGGAGCACGTGCCGGGCCTGCCGCTGGGCGCGGTCGAACTGTCGGTCCAGCCGGAGGCGGCCGGGGTGTTCGCGGCCGCGCTGCGCGAGCACGGCTGGCAGGTTCCCTAGCCCGGCTGGGAAAGCTCGATGCGCGCCCCGGCCGGTACTGCCGGTACCTTGGGGGGCGGACAACTCAAGTAAGGGGAGCGATGGTGTCGGGTCTGATCGTCGCCATGGACGGGCCGTCCGGGTCGGGCAAGTCGAGCGCGTCCCGTGGGGTGGCCCGGGCGCTGGGCCTGCGCTACCTGGACACGGGCGCGATGTATCGCGCGGTCACCTGGTGGATGCTCCAGATGGAGATCGACCTGGACGATCCGGCCGCGATCGCCGCCCGTTCGGGCGAGCCCGCGCTGGAGCTGAACACCGATCCGGACTTTCCCGGCGTCACCCTGGACGGGGTCCGGGTGGACGGCCCGATCCGCTACCCGGAGGTGACCCGGGCGGTCTCCGCGGTGAGCGCGGTGCCGGAGGTCCGCAGCCGCCTGGTGGCCCTGCAGCGGGAGCTGATCGAGGTCGCTCTCAAGGAGGGCGGCATCGTGGTTGAGGGCCGCGACATCGGCACGGTGGTCGCTCCCCAGGCCCCCGTCAAGGTCTATCTGACGGCCAGCGAGGAGGCGCGCGCGATGCGGCGCAGCGCCGAGCTGGCCGGTTCCACGGTGGCCGCGCAGCGGGTCGAGCTGGCCCGCCGCGACACCCTCGATTCGACCAGGAAGACCGATCCGCTGGCGATGGCCGCGGACGCGGTCGAACTGGACACCACGGCGCTCAACCTCGATGAGGTCATCGCCGAGGTGCTGAGACTTGTCAAGGAGCGTGCCTGAATTCCGGGCGCGCGTGAAAGGGAAAACGCGATCATGAGCGCGGGGGAGTACGAGGACGACGGCGGCTGGATCGAGTCCGAGCTGGCCGATCTGACGGCCGACGAGCCCGAGGAGGAGGAGCCGGACGCCGGCCCGCTGCCGATCGTGGCCGTCGTCGGGCGGCCGAACGTGGGCAAGTCCACGCTGGTCAACCGGATCATCGGCCGCCGCGAGGCGGTGGTCGAGGACGTGCCTGGCGTGACCCGCGACCGGGTGACGTATGAGGCGAACTGGCGGGGCCGCCGGTTCACGCTGGTGGACACCGGCGGCTGGGATCCGGAAGCGACCGGGATGGCCCTGAAGATCGCCGAGCAGGCGCAGATCGCGGCCGAGCTGGCCGACGTGATCCTGTTCGTGGTGGACGCCTCGGTCGGCATCACCGACGCGGACGAGGCGGTCGGCGCCGTGCTGCGCCGCTCCGGCAAGCCGGTCGTGCTGACCGCCAACAAGGTCGACAACCAGCTGCAGGAGCTGGAGGCGAACGAGCTGTGGGCGCTGGGCCTCGGCGAGCCGCAGCCGGTCTCGGCGCTGCACGGCCGCTCCAGCGGCGACCTGCTCGACGTGGTGCTGAACGCGCTGCCTGAGACGCCGCCGGTGGTGTTCGGGGCGGCTCGCGGGCCGCGCCGGGTGGCGCTGCTGGGCAAGCCGAACGTGGGCAAGTCCTCGCTGCTGAACAAGGTGGCGGGCGAGGAGCGGGTGCTGGTCGACCCGATGGCCGGGACCACCAGGGACCCGGTGGACGAGCTGATCCAGCTCGGCGGCAAGCCGTGGCGGTTCATCGACACGGCCGGCATCCGGCGGCGGGACCGGGAGCTGAAGGGCGCCGACTTCTACGCGGCCATGCGGACCCGGTCGGCGCTGGAGCGGGCCGAGGTGGCGATCGTGCTCATCGACGCCTCCGACGTGCTGACCGAGCAGGACCTGCGGATCATCTCGCTGGCGATCGAGTCGGGCCGGGCCATGGTGGTGGCCTTCAACAAGTGGGACCTGGTCGACGAGGACCGGCGTTACTACCTGGAGAAGGAGATCGAGCGGCAGCTGGTGCGCACGCCGTGGGCGCTGCGGGTGAACATCTCCGCCCTGACCGGCCGGCACGTGGACAAGCTGGTTCCGGCGCTGGAGCTGGCCATCGACTCGTGGGGCACCCGGGTGCCGACCGCGCGGCTCAACCAGTTCCTCACCGAGCTGGTGCAGGCCACCCCGCCGCCGGTGCGCGGCGGCAAGCAGCCGAAGATCCTGTTCGCCACCCAGGCGTCCACCGAGCCGCCCAAGTTCGTGCTGTTCACCTCCGGCTTCCTGGAGGAGACCTACCGCAGGTTCATCGAGCGGCGGCTGCGCGAGGAGTTCGGCTTCGCCGGTTCGCCGATCGAGGTCACCATGAGGATCCGGGAGAAGCGCAAGAGGAAGTAGTAGGGCCTGCCCTACCGTCAGGACGGCGGTGGACCGGCTCGAAGACCTGGGTGGAGAATCCTAGTTTGAGAGCCATGCGAACACTCATCCCGCGCCTGACGGCCGACACGCGCTACCTGCTACTTGGCTTCCCCTTCGCCACGGCCGCGTTCTGCGTGCTCATCACGGGTTTCGCGGCCGGTTCCGGACTCGTGGTGGTCTGGATAGGCGTGCCGATCCTCGGGCTGACCCTGCTGGTCGCCCGGGGTTTCGGCGACCTGGAGCGGGCCCGGCTCGAATCGGTGCTCGGCCGGGCGCTGCCCCGGCCGCGCTACCCGCGCACCCCGCCGGAGGCGAGCTACCTGCGCCGGGTCGTCAACCCGCTGCTGATCGGCCAGTCCTGGCTGGACCTGCTGTACGGCGTGGTGGTGTTCCCGATCTCGATCCTCACCTTCGTCATCACGGTCACCTGGTGGGCCCTGGTGATCACGGGCCTCACCTGGCCGTTGTACGGCTGGATTCTCAGCAACATCCCGGGCAACACCGAACTCCCCGAACTGCTCGGCCTGGGCTCGGGCTACATCGTCAACTCCCTCTTCTACCTCTCCCTCGGCCTGCTCGCCACGGCCACCCTCTACCCGGTCATCCGCGCCTGCGCCGTGTTCCAGGCCAGCCTGGGCCGGGCCATGCTGACCGGCGTGGCCGAACTGCGCGAGCGGATCGAGGACCTGACCGAGGGCAGGAACGCGGCCGCGCACGCCGAGGCGAACGCGCTGCGGCGGCTGGAGCGGGACATCCACGACGGCCCGCAGCAGCGGCTGGTGCACCTGGCGATGGAGCTGTCCCGGGCCCAGCGGCTGCTGGAGCGGGACTCGGCGGCGGCCAGCGCGACCATCGGCGAGGCCATCACCGCCACCAGGGAGACGCTGGACGAGCTGCGCGCCCTGTCCCGGGGCATCGCCCCGCCCATCCTGGCCGACCGGGGGCTCCCGTCCGCGCTGGCCGCGCTGGCCGGGCGCTGCACGGTCCCGGTGGAGCTGGACGTGCGCACCGTGGAGCGCTTCCCCGCGCTGGTCGAGAACACCGTCTACTTCGTCACCGCCGAGGCGCTCACCAACATCGCCAAGCACAGCCGGGCCACCATGTGCTCGATCGCCCTGGTCCGGGTGGGTGACACGCTGCTGCTCACGATCGGCGATGATGGGGTCGGCGGCGCGCACGTCGCCAAGGGGCACGGCCTGTCCGGCCTGGCCGACCGGCTCCGCGCGGTTGAGGGCGAGCTGGCGGTTCAGTCGC
Source organism: Acrocarpospora corrugata (assembly GCF_009687845.1). Classification (GTDB taxonomy): domain Bacteria; phylum Actinomycetota; class Actinomycetes; order Streptosporangiales; family Streptosporangiaceae; genus Acrocarpospora; species Acrocarpospora corrugata. The sequence continues at coordinate 255,485 of NZ_BLAD01000040.1, read as the reverse complement.
CGGCCGGCGGGCCGACGATGATCGTGGCGGAGGTTCCGTGCGGGTAGTGGTCGCCGACGACGCGGTGCTCATCAGGGAGGGCCTGGTGCGCCTGCTCGAGGAGTTCGGCTGCGAGGTCCTCGCCGCCGTCGGCAACGGCACCGAGCTGGTCAGCGCGGTCGCCGAGCTGCGCCCTGACGTGTCGGTGGTGGACGTGCGGATGCCGCCCACCTTCACCGACGAGGGCCTGCGGGCGGCGGTGGCGGCCCGGCAGAAGGTGCCGGGCGCGCCGATCCTGATCCTCTCCCAGTACGTCGAGGTGTCCTACGCCGACGACCTGCTCGCCGACGCCAGGGGCGGGGTCGGCTACCTGCTCAAGGACCGGGTGGTGGACGTCGAGGAGTTCCTGGACGGGCTGCGCCGGGTCGCCGCGGGCGGCACGGTCTTCGACCCCCAGGTGGTCGCCCAGCTGATGGTCCGCCGCCGCCGCGACGACCCGCTCGGCTCGCTCACCCCGCGCGAGCGTGAGGTGCTGGCGCTGATGGCGGAGGGCCGCTCCAACCCGGCCATCAGCCGCGAGTTGGTGGTCACCGAGGGCGCGGTGGAGAAGCACATCCGCGGCATCTTCGTGAAGCTCAACCTGTACGCGGACGACACCGACCAGCACCGGCGGGTGCTGGCCGTGCTCGCGTACCTGCGCTCCTAGGCCGGATGGTTGCCGGCCTTACCGCCCAGGTCGTACGGGCTGGTGACGCCCTCGTAGGCGAGATGGAACTCCATTCCTTGGACGGCGTGGGCCAGATCGTGGCAGTGCGACATCCACATGCCCGGGTTGTCGGCGGTCAGCGCCACCTCCCACACTTCGCCCGGCCGCACGTCGAAGGTGTCCATCCAGATCCCGTTGGCGGGCACGCCGTTCTTGGACAGGATCTGGACGTGGTGGCCGTGCGGGTGCATCGGGTGGGTGTCCGAGCTGCGGTTGACCACCCGGATCAGGACTTTCTGGCCTTCCTTCACGAGCGGGGCCGGGATGTTGGGGAAGCCCTTGCCGTTGACGGTGTGGGCCAGCCGGGGCAGGCCGCCGACCATCGCGAGCGTGTGGTCGAGCACCCAGGTGATCTCCTGGTCGAACTCCTGGGGGACGGGCGCGCCGGAGCCGTACGCGGTGACGTCGAGCACGGGACCTGACGCGGCCGCGGGCGGGGTGTCGCCGTTGATGAGCAGGCCCGGGTGGCCCTCGACGTCGAGGTAGACCGGGCCGGTGGGCATGGTGAAGGTCAGGTCGTAGCGGCCGCCCGCGGCCAGGCGGAGGCGGTCGCCGTGGAGGCCGGTAGCGCCGGGGACGTCGGTGCCGTCCACGGCCGCCAGCTTGTACGGAACCCCGGTCAGGCCCAGCTCGACCGGGAGGCTGTCGGTGTCGACCACGCGGAGCCGTACCGGGCTGCCGGGCTTGATCGTGGTCTTCACCAGGGCGTCGGAGGGCGGCAGGTCGTCCAGGGCCATGGTCATGCCGCCGTAGGAGTGCAGGGCCAGCGTGTGGTCGCCGGGGTCGGGTTCCACGACGAGCAGGCCGAACAGGCCCTTCGCCACGGCCACGCTGGAGGTCTGGTGGCTGTGGTACCAGTACGTGCCGGGGTCGGCAGCCCGGAAGCGGTAGACGTGCGAGCCGCCGGGCAGGACCGCGTCCTGGGTGACGCCGGGCACGCCGTCCTCGCCGCTGGGCACGTCGTACCCGTGCCAGTGGATGGTGACCGCCTGGCCGGGCAGCTCGTTGCGCAGCGTCAGCTCGACGTGCTCGCCCTGCTTGACGCGGAGCGTCGGGCCGGGCGACTGGCCGTTGAACGACCACGCCTCGAAGGTACGGCCGGACGGCAGCTTCAGGGTGGCGGGCTTGGCGGTCAGGGTGAACTCGCGGGCGCCTGCCACGGTCTCGCCGACGAGCGAGGCGACCGAGACGCCCCCGGCGGCCTCCTGGTGGCCCGCGTGGAACGGCCCGCCGGACCAGCTGCCGGAGATCGCCCAGGCCACCGCGACCGTCAGCACCGCCGTCCCGGCCACCCGCCAGCGGTCGCCGGTCCGCCCGGCGAGGATCCGCCAGGCCAGCGCCGACGCGCCCGCGAAGCCGAGCAGCACGATGACCGCCGCCGGCACCGTGACCGGGTAGGAGATCAGCAGGCCGCACGCGATCCCGGCGACCGCGCCGATGGCGGCGATCACCACCGGCAGCGTCCTGGCCGGGTCCAGCGGGCTCCCGTGCCGCCAGAACCGGATCAGATCGGGCAGCGTGACCGCGCCCGCGACCAGCCCGGGGAGGACCACCAGCGGCATCGCGAGGGTGATCTTCTCGGCCGCGAACCACCAGCCGGCCGTGGCGAGCCCGGCGGTGGTCAGGCCGCGCAGGGCGGTCATGACGATCGCCGCGGCGAGCAGCGCCGCGGCGATCGGGGCCAGATTCCCGGCGGCCCCCCGGAGGGCGGCGACGGCGACCCCCGCCGACGCCGCCCACACTCCGGCGACCAGGATGAGCAGGATCTGATCGATGCCGATCAGCTGGGCGGTGCTCACGCGGGCACGGCCACCGGCTCCGCCACCTGGCTCTTGACCAGGGCACGGGCCTTGCGGACCACGGTCACGGCCACCCAGAGCAGGGCGACGCCGTCCAGCGCGTGGAAGCCGAGCACGAACAGGCCGGCGGTGGTGGTCTTCTCCGGGGCCGCGCCGAGCAGACCGGCCAGCTCGAAGATCACGAACAGCTGCACGGCGACCAGGCCGAACGGCGCGATGGACAGCCAGATGAGCTGGCGGCCGACCTTGGCGACGGCGGCGACGATGGTCAGCAGAATGGACAGCAACGGGATGATCATGGTGCCGTTGATGACATGCGGCGTGATCGCGCTGCCCTCGGCGCCGGGGGCGGGCACCGGGCGCTCGAACGCGCCGAAGGTGGCGAGATAGAACTGGGCCAGCACCGCCACGAGGGTCAGCACCGCGAACCAGAAAAAGACCTTGCGCATGGGGGCTCCTGTGCTACGTATCGACGGCCCCGGATATCGGGCGGGGCGCTACCGGCCTAGCGTGTGCCACCAGGCGTCCCGAGTGCATGGGACGCCTGTCCCGCTCAGACCGGGAATATCCGGCCTGATGGGGGCGCACCCGTCGATCGTGTCCGGCGGGACGGCGTCCCGCTTGAGCACCCCCCTACTCGGTTCGGCCCGGCATCGCCAGCGCGGCGACCGCGCCCGCCGCGCACAGCACGGCGGTGATGAGGAAGATCTCGGTGTACTCGGTGTGCAGGACCGCCTTCAGCGCCGCCTCGTAGCCGGCCAGCCGCCGGGCGAACTCGTCCGCCGCGACGCCGAACGGCAGCGGCGTGTCCAGACCGGCGGTGAGCGAGCGGAACCGGTGGAACCCCCACGCGGACAGGGCGGCCACGCCGACCAGCATGCCCATCATCCGGGCCACCACCACGGCGGCGGAGGAGACCCCGTGGCGTTCGGCGGGCACGGTCCGCAGCACCGCCGACGACACCGGCACGATCACCAGCCCGAGCCCGAGCCCGGCGACGACGAGATCCACGTCCACCCGGGTCAGGTGCGCGCCCAGCTCCACCGGCCACTGCCAGATCCTGATATATCCGGCGACGGCGATGGCCATCCCGGCGACCGACACCACCCGCTCCCCGAACCGGCGCGACAGCCACCCCCCGGCCAGCGCCGCCACCGCCAGCGCCGCCAGGAACCTGCTCAGCACCAGCGCGCCCGCCACCGGCTCCACGTTCAGCAGCGTCTGCGCCAGCAGCTGCACGTTCACCAGCGTCACCAGCAGCGCGGCCCCCGCCAGGAAACTCACCCCGAGCGTCGCCAGCAGCGGCCGCTTCGGCACCCCCGACAGGTCCAGCAGCCGGACCGGCGACCTGACCTCCCACAGCACGAACAGCACCAGGGCCACCGCCCCCGCCAGCACGCACGGCACCCCCCAGGACGGCAGCACGGTCACCTCCGGCGTGGGGTTGTACAGCCCCGCCACCAGCAGCCCCAGCGCCACGGCCAGCAGCGACCCGCCGACCACGTCCACCCGCACCCGCGTCTTGTACTGCTCTCGCCCGCCCGGCACCCCCCACTGGACCGCGATCGCGGCGGCGGCCGCCAGCGGCAGGTTCACCCAGAAGATCGTGCGCCAGCCGAACAGGGGCAGGCTGGCGAGGGCGGCGCCGTACAGAGGGCCGAGCACGCTGCCGATCTCCTGGGCGGCGCCGACCACGCCGAGCGCGATCGAGCGCTCCCTGACGTCCCACAGGTCGCCGATCAGCGCCATCGTGACGGGCAGCAGCGCGCCGCCGGCGACGCCCTGCAGGGTACGGCCGGCCACCAGCAGGGGGAGCGAGTCCGCGAATGCCGTGAGCAGGGATCCGGCCGCGAATCCGGCCAGGCAGGCCTGGATGAGGGGGCGTCTGCCGTACCGGTCGGAGAGCTGGCCGAGCAGCGGCATCGCGGCCACGTAGCCGAGCAGGAACCCGGTCACGATCGGTGTCGCCCGTTCCAGCCGGTTCAGCGGCACGTCCAGGTCCATCGCGATGTCGACCAGGATCGTGACGACCACGTACGCGTCCAGCGCCGCCAGCAGCACGGCCGCGCCGCCGACGCCCAGGGTGACCCTGCGACTCCGGCTGATCGCGGTCACGACAGCGGGGGAGCGGTGACCGTCACCGGCGCGTCGTAGTCGGCCAGGGCCACGCTGATGGTGCCGCCGGTGACCGGCAGGTCGATCCTGGTCAGCCTGCTGGTGGCCTTGTCGATCAGGAGGGTGCCCGTCGCGGTCTGCGCGATCCCCGGCACCACCTTCTTCAGCACCTCCGGCGGCAGCGTCACGGTCACCTTGTACGCGCCGCCCTCCTCGCCCTCCACCTTGGCCCCGGTGGCGCCGGCCAGCAGCTCGGGCACGCCCGCGATCACCGTGCCCGGATCGTAGAAGGCGGCCAGCTGCGCCCGGGTCATCGACTTCTGGAACCCCCCGGTCGGGCCCTTCAGATAGACGTCCTCACCGACCAGCACGAACTCGAACTCCTGCAGGGTGCCGATCAGCTCGATCTGAATCGACCCCTTCGCGTCCCCGGCCCTGGTCAGGCTGCCCTCGGCCTGCCTGACCTGCACGGCGGGCTTGCCCTCCGTGCTCAGCGTGAAGGCGACCGTCTGGACGGCCGCCATCGCGGCGCCCGACTTCGCCAGCAGGCCGGGCCCGTCCGGCAGGTCACCGCCACCGCCGCACGCCGCCCCGAGGAACAGGCTCACGCCGGAAAGTATCGTCCAGAGGATTCTTCGCACAGCCGGATCGTAGCCACTCCCGGGCAAAGCGGGGCGGACCCGATCAACGCCGGTCGCTATTTGCCCTGAAGCTTGGCGATGACGGGCGTGTAGATCCCCTCCAGCTCGGCCACCTGGCCCGGCGTGAGCAGGTCGATGAAGTGGCGGCGCACGCCCGCGACGTGGTCCGGCGCCACCCGCTGGATGGTGTCCCAGCCCTTCCCGGTCAGCACCGCGAACGTCCCCCGCCGGTCGTCCTCGCAGTTCTCCCTGGTCACCAGGCCCGCGTTCTCCATCCGGGAGATCTGGTGGGACAGCCGGCTGCGCGACTGGATGGTGGCGTCGGCCAGATCGCTCATCCGCATCCGCCGCTCCTGGCTCTCCGACAGGTTGACCAGAATCTCGTAGTCGTTGAACGACAGTCCGTATTCCTGCAGCTCGCGGTCGAGCCGATGGGTGAGGAGCCGGTGCGCCGCCAGGTGGGCACGCCAGGCCCGCTGCTCAGCTGGGCTCAGCCAGCGCGGATCTGCCATCCCTCCAGCATAAAGATCGAGTACGCCTGCCGCGTACACCGGCGTGAGCCGCCCGGTTACCGGGCAGTCGCACGGCATGAGCGAAAGCCTCGGGACGGTTCTGGTCGCGGGCGCGGTCAACCTGTCCATCGCGGCGGCCAAACTGGTCGCGGGCGTGCTGAGCGGCTCGGCGTCGATGATCTCAGAATCCGCGCACAGCGCCGCCGACACTGTCACCGAGGTCCTGCTGTACACCGCCATCCGCCGCAGCGAGCGCCCCGCGGATCCCGCCCACCCCCTCGGTTATGGCCAGTCCGCCTACCTGTGGGCGCTGCTGGCCGCCTGCTTCACCCTGGTGGCCGGGGCCGGCTTCTCCGTCACCCACGGCCTGCACACCATCGCGGACGGCGAGGACCTGAGCGATTTCGGCGTCTCCTACCTGGTGCTGGCGATCGCGTTCGCGCTGGAGGGCGTCTCCCTGGCCCAGGGCCTGCGGCAACTCCGCCGGCTGGCCGCCCGCTGGGACACCAGCCCGGCCCGGGTGCTGCACGGCACCTCCGACACCATGCTCAAGGCCGTCGTCTTCGAGGACGTCGCCGCCCTGGTCGGTCTGCTCCTGGCCGCCGCCGGTCTCGGCCTGGCGCAGCTCACCGGGAACGTGCTGTGGGACGGCCTCGGCTCGGTCGCGATCGGCGTCCTGCTCTTGGTCGTCGCCGTGCTGCTGATCAAGAGCAACACCAGCCTGCTGATCGGGCAGGCCGCGCCGGCCGCCGTGGAGGAGGGCATCCGCGCCGAACTCCTCGCCCTGCCCGAGGTCGAACGGGTCGTCGAACTCATCACGATCATGCTCGGCCCCGGCCGCGTCCTGGTCGCCGCCAGAATCGACTTCCTCGACGAAGCCTCCGGCGCCTCCCTCGAACGCGCCTCGGCCGAGGTCGAACGCCGCCTCCGGACCAGATTTCCGGAGATCAGACAGGTTTTCCTGGACCCGACGTCATCCGGAGAAGGCCCGGTCTAGCGGAAACCGTGGCGCGGGTGCGCCGCCCATGACCCGAGGCCCGATGAGACCGTGGCCTGGGCATTCAGCCGCCCATGAGCCGGAGTTCGCCCGGCTCGTTGAGGATCGCGGTGGCCATGACGGTGCCGGACGTCCATTCCAGGAGGTGGCGGCCGTCCCACTCGTGGGTCCGGCCCTCGAAAGGGAGCTTGGACAGGTCCACCTCGCGGAGCCGGTCCAGGGCGAGTTCGCCCCGTTTGACCAGGGCTTCCTTGCGGACCCACTGGCGGATCAGCCGGCGGTTGTCCAGGCCGACCAGTTCGGCCTCGGCCGGGGTGAGCGCGAGGGCGATCAGGTTCTCGTCGGCCTGGCCGGCGGTGGCGTGCTCGGCGTCCACGCCGACCTTGCCGATGCCCGCCGCGGCGGAGACGTAGCCGGAGGTGTGGGCGAGGCTGACCGACAGTTCCGGCGCCTCCGCGATGGACGGGCGGCCGTGGGCCTTGCCGCAGCGTTCGCAGGACTGGACCAGGGTGAGCACGCAGGCGCGGACGCACAGGAGCACGGCCGCGCAGTGCCGTACCAGCAGGTGGGCGGCGACGAAGTCGAGCCGGTCCTGCTTGCGGGTGAATCGCTCGGCTCGGTCCCGCTCGGCTTCGGTGAGCGTCCCGCCGACGGCGTCGAGGACTTCGTCGGTGTAACCGGCGACGACCAGAGGGGCGCGCATCACCCAAGCCTAAATAAGGCTTGTGTCGATCAAGTGAACTACAGGGGGTAGTGGGATTCACCCGCCGGACGCGGACGGTGACGGTTCGGCCCGTGGCCTGCCGTCGGGGTCGGTGAGCGTCTCGTCGGACGCGCCGATCGCGTTCACCTCGTCCACCAGCCAGCGGCCCCCGCTCCAGATCAGTTTCTCCTCCAGATACGTCCCGAGCATCCGGCGCGTGCCCGCCGAACTGGTCACCTGCGCGTCACACACGACGATCACCTTCGCCCGCCCGTCCCCGACCTCGCCCACGTAGGCGTCCCGGCAGGTCGCCACCGCCCTGGCCTTGAGCTGCGTGATCACCCCTTCCAGCCCGCCGGTGAACGCCTCGTCGTAGGTCTTGGCGAAGTCGTCCCCCGCCCGGCTGAGCACCCCGTCCCTGGCCGCCTGCAGATTGGCGTAGTCATAACCGAGCAACGCCTCCCCGAACGAACTGGCCGCCAGCGCGACCGCCTGCCTGGCCGACCGCTCCTCTTCCAGCACGCCGGCCTCCCGCCACAGCATCACGACGGCTGCCCCCGCCCCGGCGAGCGCGGCGGCCACCACCGCCGCGACGATTCGCCGCCGGGTGACCGCGCCCAGTTTGCGCCCACTCCCGGCTCGGGCGGGCTCGCTCGCGCCTTCTGCGCGGGATCCGCTGACGGGTTCGGTCTGGGCTTCTGCGGCTGCCCCGCCAGCGTTCGCGGGCTGGGATTCCGCGGCGGGCTCGCGCACGCCATCGTTCTCGGCCTCTGGGAAGGGCTTGTCGGCGGGTTCAGCTTCGGTGAGGAGTTCCGGCTCGTTCGTGTCTTTGGCGGGGGGCTTGGTGCCGGGCAGGATCTCGGCGTCGGGGCGGGACTTGGGTTGGGTCTGGGAGTTGATCATGGGGTTTGCCTCCTGCGGCCTACGGCGAACCAGCCGATGGTGGCGCCGGTCAGGGTGACGGCCGCGAAGATCGCGATGGTCAGGGGTAGATTGCCCGAGTGGGGTTCGGGGCTGGCGAGGGGTGGCGTGGGGGTTGCCGTGGTGGTCGTGCCGGCTTTCGTTGGTACGGGCTGCGGGGTTGGGCAGTTGGGTTCTTCCGCCAGGAGGCCGTCCGGATTGGCGGGGTCGGCGGCTGCCGGGGGGTTCTCGTAGGGCGGTTTCCAGGTGGACGGAGGTTCGGGGCAGCCGCGTAGTCCGGGAACCGGGGGCGGGTCCTTCGGCACGCGGTATTCCTCGGCGACCCGGGGTCCGCTGGGCACGCTGAAGATGAAGGTGGCGCGGGCGTAGTCGCCTTCGGGGCGGACGACGGTGATGTCGTCGGCCAGAGCCAGAGCGGTCGGCACGATCCCCAGCAGATGACGGATATGTGCCTCATTCCGGGGCGTGAAGACGACGTGGTGGACGGATCCGCCCGCCGTGAGCACGCACGAGAGGCCGGGCCTGGCCGTGTGCAGCAAGTAGTCGATCTGCCGGAACGTCCGCGGGCCCCTGTCCAGGAAGACGTTCAGGTCCTCGCGGGTCCGCCGCAGTGAGGTCGTCACCGCGTGCAGATCCGACAGCCCGGCGGCCAGTTTGTCGCGCCGGCCGGCCAGCGTCCCGGTCAGCCGGGTCAGCTCTGTCGCGAGTTCGTCCAGCGTCGCCGCGTTCCTGGCGACCGTGTCCGTGATGTCGTGCGCGTCGTCGATGATGCTCCGCAGCGACCCGGCCCGGCCGTCCAGCCCGGTGGCCAGTTCGTGCGTGATCGTCCTGGCGTCCTCGGGCGGGACCGCGTTGAGCAGCTTCCCGACGCCGTCGAACAGCTTCCGGTATTCGATCGGCACCGAGGTCCGCCCCAGCGGGATCACATCCCCGGCCGCCAGCACGTCCGGCCCGATGGTCTCGGGCGGCGTCAGCTCGACGTACGGCTCCCCGATGGCCGATTTCCGCCGTACCTCAGCAGTCACCCCCGCCGGAATCCGGAAATTTCGGTCTATGTTTAGGTCCACGATGATCTTGCCTGGTGCCAGGCGGACATCCCCGATCCGGCCCACCCGCACCCCCAGGTACGCCACGTCGAACTTCTCCACCAGCCCCGGCGAGGACGCGAACTCGGCCGTGACGCGATACGGCCGGGTGATCGCGTCCAGCTGGATCACACTCGTGAACGCCCACACCGTCATCACCACACCGAGTACCGCGAAACACACCAGATTGATCACCACCCGCGGCTTCACGGCACCCGCCCCGCACCCGGCAGCGGCGGCGTGAGCAGCAGCGTGAGATCGTTCCGCGCCTCGGGCGCCTCGGCGGCGTCACCTCGGCCGTTGAGCAGCCCCCGCAGCCACACGTAGATCAGCATCTGGTCGTTCGCGGTGATCGGCGGCGTGTCGATCCAGCGCCGCAGTTCGGCGATCATCGCTTGCAGATCGTCCTTACCGCGCAGCAGAGTCCCGGCGATCGCGTCGAGCCGCGTCAGCAGCACCCGCAGCCGCTCCGCGTGCCGGGGATAGAACACCAGATTCCCCGCCTTCGCGAACGCCGTCAGCGAAACGATCGTCTTCTTGATGTGCCGCCGCCCGTGCGCGAGCCGCTCTGTCGCCCGCTCCACCGTGCCCGGCAGCCGATCCAGCTCCGCACTGCCCTTCTCCAGATCCCGCCCCAGCCGGGCCAGCCCGTCGATGGTGGTGGCGATGTCGGCCCGCGCGCCCGCCCAGGTCGCGGTCACCTCGGCGGTCTGCCGGATCAGCCGGTTCACGTCCCCGCCCTTCCCGGCGAACGCGGTCGAGGCGGCCTCCAGCACCGCGTTCACATCCTGCGCCCCGAGCGCGTCGATCAGCGGCCCGGCCGCCTCGGTGACCTGCTCGATGTCCGGCTCCACCGACGTCCGCGTGATGGTCGCGTCCTGGGCCAGGAACGGCCCGGTGACCAGGTCGGCGCCCTCCGGCAGGGCCAGCTCGACGTAGTTCTCGCCGAGAATCGAGGTCTTGGCCACCGCCGCCACGGTCCCGGCCGGAATCCGCCGCCGCAGCGACATGGTCACCCTGGCCCGGTAGCCGTCCAGCCGGATGCCGGTGACCGAGCCGATCCGCACGTCGGCGATCTGCACGCTGTGCCCCGCCACCAGGCTCTGCACGTCGTCGAAGGTGGCGTTGAGCGTGACGTCCCCGGTCGGCGCGCCCACGGTCTGGATCGAGCACGCGGTCGCCAAGGCCACCAGGGCCAGCGCGATCCTCCTCATCGCCGCTCCCACCGGGAGAACAGGTCGCCAATACCAGCCATGGCGTTGAGGGCCAGCGCGATCCTCGTCATCGCCGCTCCCACGGGCAGTTGCTCAGTTTTCCTGGCAGGCACTGCACCTGGCCCAGGCCGAGCGCGTCGAACAGCGGCTGCAGCCAGGCCCGGGTGACCCCGCTCAGCACCAGCCGGATCTTGATCAGGTGGTTCTTCCGGTCCCACGACTCGACCATGACGTCCGAGAACCGGGACGCCCCCGCGAGGGCCTCGGCGACCGATCCGCTGTTGGCCTTCAGGGTCAGCACCAGCTCGCCCAGCGCGGCCACGCCCTTCGGCAGCCGCTCCTGATACGCCTCGATGAGCACGTCCCCGCGCCGGACGAACCCGGCCAGCCCGCGCACGAAGCGCTGGATCCGCAGCCGTTCCTCGGCCAGCGTGGCGCCGGCGTCGGCGAACGCGTCGATGGTGGTCTTGACCTGGGTCTCCCGCCGGTTCAGGCTCGACGCCAGCCGTTTCAGCCCGGCCGCCAGCTCGATCAGCTGCTCGTCCTGGCCGGCCAGCGTCCTGGTCAGGTCGGCGGTGCCGGCGAGCGCGGCGTTGATGTCCTTCCCCCGGCCGTCCAGGCTGGTGGCCAGGTTGCCGGCGACCTTTCCGATCTTGTCGGGGTCGAGGGCCTCGGTGAGCTTGGTGAACGCCGCCAGCGCGTCGTCGATCTCCACCGGCAGATCGGTACGCTCCAGCGGGATGACCGCCCCCGGCCCGAGCTTCGCCATCCCCGGCTTCCACGGGGGATAAAGGACGACGTTCCGCTCACCCAGCGTGTTCTGCGGAGCCACCACGGCCTTCACCTCCGCCGGCAGCGGGATCTGGCCGTCGATGGACAGGTCCACCCGTACCCGCCTGCCGTCCACGGTGATCCGCTCGACCAGCCCCGCGTCCAATCCCATCACCTTCACCTTGGCCTGCTCGTACAGGGCGGGCGCGGCGGCGAAATAAGCGGTCAGCCGGTAGGAGTCCGGCCCGGACGAGCAGCCTCCCAGGGCCGCCAGCAGCACCAGCGTGAGCAGGATTCTCATCGGCGGTCCTTCAGCGTGCCCAGGATCTCCGGGTCGATCGGCCCGAGGCCGGTGGCGATGGCCTCGATCCACGGTCCCTGGCCGCCGATCGTGGACAGGCCGGAGAAGGTCGGGCCGATCCAGGCCAGCGTCGTGTTCAGCTTTCCGTTCTGGCGTTCCAGCCGTTCGCCGATCGCGCTCACGTCGTCGACGAGGGCGATCAGGCTCTTCTCGTGCCGGTCGATCAGCAGGGTCATCGACGTCACCAGGTCGCTGCCGTCGCCGAGCAGGGTGCGCAGCTCGTCCCTGCGGCGTTTGAGTTCGGCCAGCATGATCTGGATGGCGTCGATCAGCCGCCCGAGCTCCTTGTCCTTCTTCTCGACCAGGCCCATGATCCGGGTGCCGTTCTCGATCAGTTTCCGCAGTTCCGGTTCGCTCGCGCTGATCGTGTCGGCCAGTTCGCCGACGTTGGCGAGGAGCCGGGTGATCCGGCCGCGCTCGCTGGGCTCGATCTTCGCGATCTCGCCGAGCAGCCGGTCGACGGCGTCGGTGTCCAGCCGCCGTACGAGCCGGGTGGCGTCGTTGAGCGCGTCGTTGACCAGTAGCGGCGTGCCGGTCCTGGCCAGCGGCACCCGCCGCTGCTCCTCGGGCAGGTCCGCCAGGTACGGCGCACGCACCGGCCCGGTCAGCCGCACATACCGCCCGCCCAGCAGGTTCGACAGGGTGATCTCGGCCCTGGTCTGGCGGCCCAGCCGGATCCCGTCCGCCACCCGCCAGGTCACCACCACGTGCCCCTGGCCGTAGTCGGGCCGCACCTCGGTGACCTCGCCGACCACCACGCCCGCCACCCGGACGTCGTTGCCGGTCTTCAGCCCGCCCGAGTCGGCGAATATCCCGGACATGGTGTAGCCGCCCTCGAACAGGCCGAGCGTGCCGGCCAGGAACGTCCCGGCCAGCACCGCGCCGATGACCGCGAGCGAGACCACGCCGACGGCGACCCGGTTGCGATCCCGGAAGGACTTCATCATTGACCCACCAGCAGGTCGCGCAGGTTGGCGCTGGTCACCTTGGTGTTGCCGCGGGGGAGCGGCGGGGTGCGCATGCCGTACGGGCAGGGGGCCGGGCCGAGGGCGAGGCAGGGGACGGCGGTGGTGAGGAAGCGGCCCCGGCCGGTGGTCTGGTACGCGCGCCGGAACAGCGGCTGCACGGTGGTCATCACGGATTCGATCTCGCCGACGTGGCGGCGCACGCCGGAGGTGAGGCCGGCCAGCCGGTCCACCACCCGGCCCAGCTGCCCGGCGTTGGCGCCGAGGATCCGGTCGGTGGTGGCGACCGTGGCCGAGATCTCGGCCAAAGCGTCGTCGACGAGGGCGCGGTTGTCGGCGAACGCGTCGCTCAGCACCACCAGGTTGTCGACCAGGTCGCCGATCTGCTCGTCCCGGCGGGCGATCACGCCGGTCACGGTGGCGTAGTCGGCCAGCAGCCCTTCGATGATCTTCTTGCGGGCCGCGATGGTCGTGGTGAGCGTGTCCACGTTCCCGACCAGGGCGGGGATGTTGCGCTGGTTGCCGTGCAGGGCCTGCGCGGCGGCGGTGAGCAGCTGGTTGATCTGCTCGGGGTCGAGGCTGCGGGTGAGCGGGCCCAGATCCTGGATGAGCTGGCCGATGTCGACCACCGAGGCCGTCGCGGTGATCTCCGCGCCTTCTGCCAGATACCGGGGGGAGCGGCCGGGCAGCAGGTAGACGACCCGCTGGCCGATCGCGTCGCGCCACCGCACGGCGGCTTCGGTGTCGTCCGGCACCCGCACCTCGGCGGCGAAGGACATGGTGACCTTGGCCCGGCCGTCGACGACCTCGATCGTCTCGACCTGCCCTACCGGCGCGCCAGCGATCTTCACCTCGTCGCCTTCGCGCAGGCCGGACACGTCGTCGAAGGTCGCGCTGATCAGATACCCGGACCCGAATCCGACCCGGGCGATCTGCCCGCCGATCAGGGCCAGCAGGGCGAGCGCGGCCACCGCGAACACGCCGAGCTTGGCCAGGGTCCCGCCTCGTGGCATCGCTCTCACCCGGCCTCGCAGACGCCGGCGAACAGCTGGCAGATGTCGCTGAGCAGGAACGCCTGCACGCCGAGCTGCCGGGTGCCGTCCGGGCCCGGCGCGGCGATCAGGCGGTTCAGGCGGGCGAGGAGTGAGTCCAGGCCGCGTACGCCGTCCCCGGCCACGCCCAGCTGGCGGTAGACGATCGCGGCGGCGCGCTCGCCCGAGTTGACGGTCGCGCCCAGGTTCCCGCCGTGCTGGCGCAGGCCGTGCGCGCCCAGGTCGGCGATCGAGCTGATCTCCTTCAGCAGCACCCGGATCTGGCCGGCCCTGGCCTCCAGATCGGGGAGCACGGCGTTGGTGTCGGCCGCGATGCCGACGATGTCGCCGCCCTTGCCCTCCAGCGCAGTGGACAGCGCGGCGGAATCCCGCAGGAAGACCCGGGCGTCCCGCCGATGCCGGTGGGCGACGTCGATGATCGTGCCGGTGTCGCCGAGGATGTCGCGCAGCTGCTCGCCCTTGCCGTCCAGCCCCCGGCCGAGCGTGTGGACGATCACCGTCAGCTCCCGCGGGTCCACCGCGCGGAGCGCGCCGTAGGCGTCCCCGAGCGAGTCCGACAGGTCCTTCGGGTCACGCGTCCGCGTGATCACCGCCCCGTCCGCCAGGTACGGCCCCGCGCCCTCGTGCGCCCCCGGGACCAGGTTGACGAACTTGGGCCCGAAGACGGAACTCGGCTCGATCACCGCCGTCACGTCGTCGGGCACCCGGACGCCCTCGTCCACCCGCAGCACCACCTCCGCCCGGCCCGCGTCGGTCAGCCGAACCTCGCTGACGCCGCCGACGGTGATGCCGCGGATCTTCACCGGCGACATCGTGTCCAGGCCCTGCCCGGCATGCCCGAACACGGCCGTGTGCCGGGTTCCGCCGGGCTGTGCCGTACCCCAGATCAGGAACACCGCCAGAGCGGCCACGGCGGCGGGGACCAGCGCTCTCATCCGGTCAGCCTCACGCTTCCGCCGTCACCCCAGAACAGGTACGACAGCAGCAGGTTGAGCAGCACCACCGTGATGATCGACTGCCGGATCGCCCGCCCGGCCGCCACCCCGACGCCGGCCGGGCCGCCGGAGGCGTGGAAGCCCTGGTAGCAGTGGATGACCACGACCGCGAACGCGAAGATCGCCACCTTGGTCACGCTGTACACGATGTCGATCACCGGCAGGTTGAGCGTGAAGTAGTGGTCGTAGCCCCCGGGAGCCATCCCGAAGACCTCCACACACATGAACCGCGTCGCGAAGAAGCTCGCGAACAGCGCGATCAGATAGATCGGCAGCAGCCCGATCAGCGTCGCCACCACCCGCGTGCACACCAGGTAGGTGAAGGCGTTGATGCCCATCACCTCCAGCGCGTCGATCTCCTCCGAGATCCGCATCGCCCCGAGCTCGGCCGTGAACGCCGACCCGACCTGCGCGGCCAGCGCGACCGCCGTGATGATCGGCGTGACCTCCCGCACGTTCGCGAAACTGGCCACCAGCCCCATGTACGGATCCGCGCCGATCGCCTGCAGCCCCTGATACCCCTGCAACCCGACGGTCGCCCCGACGAAGAACGCCATGGTGAACACCACCAGGACCATCCCGCCGCCGACCACGGTCGCCCCGACGCCCACCACCACGTCACTGACCTGCCGCAACACCACTTTCAGGTACTTGAGCCTCAGCACGATGTCGCGCAGCGAGTAGAACACCACCCGCACCGCGAACAGCGGCAGGTAGCCGGCCATCAGTACGCCCTCGGCGGGTAGGCGAGGAAGTAGATCGTCGAGATGACGTAGTTGAGCGTGAACACCAGCAGGAACGTCACCACGGTCGCCTTGTTGACCGCCCGCCCCACCCCGGCCGGGCTGGTGTCGCACTTCATCCCCATCGAGCAGGACACCATCGCCGCCACGAACCCGAAGATCCACGCCTTGAACAGGGTGACCAGCAGGTCGCTCAGCGACAGCAGCCGGGTCGCGCCGTCGAAGTAGGCCCCCGGCGTGGTGCCCTGCACGATCACGTTGAAGAAGTAGCCGCCCCCGGCCGCGGCCAGGATGACCAGCGGCACCAGCAGCACCGCCACCGTGCTGGCCGCCCACAGGCGCGGCGTGACCAGCCGGTGGATCGGGTTGACCGCCATCGCCTCCATGGCGGCGAGCTCGTCCCTGATGTGCCGCGCGCCGATGTCGGAGGTCATCGCCGACCCCCCGGCGCCCGCGATCAGCAGCGCGGACGCCATCGGCGCGACCTCCCGGACCGTCCCGGTGAAGACCGCGCTCCCGGTCGCCGACTGCGCCCCCAGCTGCCAGGCGAGATCACCCACCTGTAGGGCGACGGTCGCGCCCAGCGGCAGCGAGACCAGCAGAACCGGCACACTGGTCACCCGGGTCAAGAACCAGCACTGATGGACGAACTCCCAGAACCAGGACCGAACATCCCAAGTCCTGCGAAATCCCTCAAGTGTGATGATGAACAGGTCGCCGACCTGCCCCAGAGTGCCCGTGAGCCGTGCCATGACCACCCCATTCCGGAGGAGTCACCCTACTGACGGGCAGTCCAGTAATTAGCCGCTTTCGCGAAAATCAGGGCAATAGTGTGGCCAGCCACGCCTCGATTCCGGACGCTTCGCGGGGGAGCCCTCCGGACATCAGGCGGGCGCCGTCCGCGGTGATGACGAGGTCGTCCTCGATGCGGACGCCGACGCCCCAAAGCTCCGGCGGCAGGGTCAGGTCGTCGGGCTGGAAGTAGAGGCCGGGTTCGACGGTCAGGACCTGGCCTTCTTCGAGCACCCCGTCCAGGTAGGTCCCGGCGCGGGCCTTCGCGCAGTCGTGCACGTCCAGGCCGAGCATGTGGCCGCTGGAGCAGAGGGTGTAGCGGCGGTACCGTCCGTCGGCGATGTCGGCCGTGGCGAGGAGTCCCCAGTCGTGCAGGCCGGCGGCGATCACGCGCATCGCGGCCAGGTGGAAGTCACGGAACCTGGCGCCGGGCCGGAGGGTGGCGATGGCGGCCGACTGCGCCGCGTACACCAGGTCGTACACCCGGCGCTGGACCGGGCTGAACCGGCCGGAGAGCGGGAAGGTGCGGGTGACGTCGGCCGTGTAGAGCTGGTCGGTCTCCACGCCCGCGTCCAGCAGGAGTAGTTCGTCCGGGTTGAGCCCGCCGTCGTTGCGCATCCAGTGCAGCACGGAGGCGTGCGCGCCCGACGCCGCGATGGTGTCGTAACCGACGCCGTTGCCCTCCAGGCGGGCGCGCAGGCCGAAGATCCCCTCCACGTGCCGTTCGCCGCGCGGGTGCGCGAGGGCCTGCGGCAGCGCCTTCACGACGTCCTCGAAGCCGCGCGCGGTGGCGTCCACGGCGTGCTGCAGTTCGGCCACCTCCCACTCGTCCTTGACCAGCCGCAGCTCGGACAGGAACGTGGCGAACTCGGTGTCCCCGTCCCCTGCGGAGATCAGCGCGTCCACGTTCGCGTCGACGCCGCGCAGCACCCGTGCCTTTCCGGCCGGTACGGCATCCGCCAGCCCGTCGATGTGCGCGCAGTCGACCTGGTAGAGCGCCGCCGCCTCGGCCAGATCCGGGCGGCGTCCCACCCACAGCTCGCCGTAACGGCGATCCCGGTAGAACTCCTGCCCCGCCGACCGCGCCGACCGCGGCCGGACGAGCAGGCGCGCCGACCCACTCGGATCGATCACCAGCACGTCGTCCGGCTCCTGATCGCCGGTCAGGTACACGAACGCGCTGTCCGCACGGAACCGGTAGTCCATGTCGTTGCTGCGCACCTTGAGCCGCCCGGACGGAATGACCAGATACTCCCCGGGAAACCGTTCCGCCAGCCGGGCCCGCCTCTTGGCCGTGTACGCGGAGACCGCCAGCGGCCGCGGATCGGCCCGCCTCGTGTCCGCCCACCCCTCCGTCATGAACGCGGCCAGCTCGGCCCCAATCGGCAGATCATGACTCCCGACGTTGAGCTCCCCCACGAACACCCCTCCAATGCCATTTCACATTTTATCGGCACGTTAAGGGAAATTTCGGGACATGGGAAGGGGAAAGTGGGCATCTGGGAGCCTTGACGCAGGGTCACCGGGGGTTGTCCCCTGTGGGGACAGGATTTGCCTTTTCGGACGCTTAGTCAGGATCCGAAAAGGGGATCCCCACCTGTACCCCCGGCAGGAAGGGTGTGGTGTCGGTTGCTGATCGGTACGATCTTGCAGGGTAAAGGAGCCGGTGTCGTCACCGTGACTCCGCAAGCTACGGTCGCGGAGTTGCTCGGTGTGCTCGCGGAGCGGAACATCGGCGCGGTGGTGGTCTCCGAAGACGGGATGACCATCGCCGGAATCGTCTCAGAGCGTGATGTCGTGCGGCATCTCCACCAGCGTGGCTCGGATGTCCTGGGCGGCCCGGTCTCTTCCATCATGACCTCCGAGGTGCGCAGCTGCGCCCCGGACGCCAACGTGGAGGACCTCCGCCAGACCATGACCAATCATCGGATCCGGCATGTCCCCGTCGTACGGGACGGACGGCTCATCGGCATCGTCAGCATCGGCGACGTCGTGAAAAGCGCCATCGAGGAACTGGAATCCGAACGGGAGCACCTGGTCGGCTACCTGCGCGGCTGAAACCACGTTCGTCAACGGGACAGGCCCGGCGGGATTCCCCCGCCGGGCCTGTCTCATGAGCGACTACTGAACGGTGATCCTGTCCACCTCCACGGTGATGCCCTGCACCTGATCGGTGGAGACCGCGGTGGTGACCGTGCCGGAGCCGGTGGCCACACCCTTGACCTTCATCGTGTATGTCAGCGACTCACCGGGAGCGCCAGGCGTGCTGGTGATCCGGAAGTCCGACCCGACCCCGGTGCCGGCCGGGATCTGGCTGCCGGCGGTTCCGTCGGCGTTCTCGGCGCCCACGGTCAGCCCGTACGCGGCACCCGGGTAGGGCAGCGCGCCCGGATAGGCGTAGGTGATGTCCTCGACGCCGTTGACGCCGATCCACTGCTGGAAGACCCGCTGAGCGGTCGTGCCGAACAGGTTGAGGCGCCATTCCAGCACGATCCAGGTGCCGACGCCGTCCGTGAGCGTGCTGGCGAAGATGCCGGGCGCGCCCGTGCCGTCGAGGTCCGTCCAGAACGGCGCCATCACGCCGTTCGGCCGGGCCGCGTTCGGCAGCGACTGCGGGGTGAACTGGATGTCCGCCGAGCCGTTGGTGCCGCCCGCCACCGCGTACCCGTTGGAGGTGATGCCGATCCGGTTGAACGTCTGCCCGGCGAACCGGAACGTCGGGACGTTGAAGTTCACCGCCTCCTCGTCGCCGACCGGTGTCGGCGCGATGCCGAACGCGTCCAGCGGGATGTAGCCGAACAGCTCACCCGGGGCGATGACCGGCCGGTCGGGCTGCTTGGCGGTGAGCGTCTCCTGGGCGGTCGCGACCTGCGTGCCGGTGGCCGTGGCCCCGGTCACGCTGTTCAGCCGGAGCTTGCTGTCGAGCGTGCTGACCGCGGTGACGTCGGTGTCCTCCAGGGTGTTGTTCTGGACGGTGACCGTACAGGTGGATTCGCCGGTGTTGCGGGCGATGGCGGACGGCGCGCAGGTCTGGTCGACCGGGACCGCGCCCTCCTGGCGGAAGAACGCCACCGGCAGGTGGTGGTCCTTGTTCCCGTCCTCCTGCCGGAGGGCGATCGACCCGAAGTACTGCCCGTCCGGCAGTTCCGGCGCGGTGATCGTGATGGTCAGCTCGACGCTGCCGCCCGCCGGGACGTCGAACTCGGCCGGCGTGACCGCGATGTGCGCGCCGCTGACGGTCCGGCCCCTCGCGGTGTAGGAGACGGTCTCGTCGGTGACGTTGGTCACGGTCCGCTTGGCGGTGATCACGCCCGGCATGGTGGGCGCGTTCACCGACGGCAGGTTGAGGTTGATCCGGGCGAGCGGGTCGGTCGCCGAGGCCGCGAAGTTGGCCGCGGTCTCGTCGAGGGTGAGCACCGCGTCCCACGCCTCGCTCAGGTCGATGCGGCCGCCGCCGGTGTCGAACGGGTCGGCCGGGGTGACCCGGTCGGACTTGGTGACGTTGTCCGTCGCCGTGGTCTCCAGCGCCGACTTGACCTGCCCCGGCGTCCACGACGGGTGCAGCGAGCGCAGCAGCGCCGCCGCGCCCGCCACGTGCGGCGAGGACATCGAGGTGCCCGCGATGACCTGGTACAGGTTGCCGGGCGGACCCTCCAGCGGAGACTCCGGCGTCGGCGTGTGCCCGGCCAGGATGTGCAGGCCCGGCGCGGTCACGTCCGGCTTGAGGAAGTCCCCGCCCGGCCCGCGCGAGGAGAACGTGGTGATCGAGTCGCGCTGCCAGCTGGCCTTCGTGCCCTGGGTGAACGTGGCCGTCTCCCCGGGGGTGGCGGCCAGGTGGGCCAGCAGCACGTCGGTGGCCGGCTTGTCGATGTGCACCGTCGGCAGCCAGTGGTTGTCGGTCATGATGTCCAGCGGCGTGCTGTTGTAGAGAATCATCCCCACGCCGCCGCCCTGCTTGACCTGGAAGCCCTTCAGCACCCGGTTGACGCCGCGCTCACACGCCACGATCTTCCCGGTGAACAGCCCCGCCGGCGGCGTGCTGAGGCACAGCGGGTCGTTGTACGGCGGCGCGGAGGCCAGCACCACCGGCGCGGCCGTACTGACGCCGCCCGTGATCGAGGCGCCCTTGATGGTCGGCCCGCCGGTGAAGGTGATGGTCGACTCGAACGTGCGCTTCTGCGTGGACGCGGCGACCGTGGTCAGCCACGGCCCGCGGTGGTCGGTGGTGCCCGCGCCCGGCCCGGCGTTGCCCGCCGACGCCGCCACGAAGACTCCCGCCGCGTAGGCGTCCAGGAACGCCAGCTCGACCGCGTCGCTGTAGGGGTTCGCTCCACCGGAGATGGAGAAGTTGATCACCTGCACGCCGTCCAGGATGGCTTGCGCGATTGCCTGGACCGTGTCGGAACCGAAACAGCCCTCCGCGCCGCACACCTTGTAGACTGCCACGTGCGAAGCGGGCGAGACGCCCTGGATCTTCCCGCGGGAGATGCCGAGCGGAGTGGCGTCCGCGACCACGCCGCCCGCCGCCGTGGTGGCGGTGTGGGTTCCGTGGCCGTTGGAGTCACGGGCCGAGTTGTAGACCTCGCCACCGATAAGCGCGTTGTAGGTGGCCAGGAACGCCTGCCCGGAGATCAGCTTCCGGTTGCACGCGAACGGATCCGCGGCCGGGGTCAGCGGGTTGTCGCCGAAGTTGCAGACCCGGGGGGTTCCGTCGGCCTTCGCCGGGGGAGCCGGGATGACGGCCGTCTCCGCGAAGGACGGATGCTCAGGCCACGCGCCCGAGTCCAGAATGCCGACGATCACGCCCTTGCCGGAGGACGGCGCCCCGCCGAGGTGGTTGTAGACCGTGGTGGCGCCGATGAGATCGGTGCTGGCGTCGGTCAGCGGCTTCTCCAGCGAGTCCGCCTGCACGGCCGCCACACCCGGCAGCCGCAGCAGCTCCGCCGCCTTGTTGGCCGGCACGGTGAGCGCCACGCCGCCGTAGACGGTCCGCAGCCGCTGCCCGACCTTCGCGCCCGCGACCCGCTCGGGCAGCTCGGCCAGGAACTCCTGCTCGATGCCCTCGATGTGCTTGACGTAGTTCTTCACGGCCGCGCTGTCCGGGTCGAGTTCCTCGCCCGTCACGGCCGGACTGGTGCCCGGCAACCCGGCCAGGCCGCCCTTGTACGCGGCCAGCGAGTCATAGTCCAGCTTGACCACGACGTTCACCGGGGCCGAGGAGCTCGACTTCAGCAGCTCCTCGTCACTCTCGGCCAGCTGCCCGGTCACCGACTTGGCGCCGACCACCCGCTCCGGAGTGCCCAGCGGCGTCGCCGTGAAGCTGGGAGTCGACGACGGAGTGGGGTCCGCCGCCGCGGACCCGGCGGGAACCACCGCCGCGACCAGGCCGAGCACGGCCACGGCACTGGTTAACCGTAAGCGTCTCGAACGTGACTTCCTTGAGGACACGAAACCTCCATGTGGGGGGTGCGGGACTCGTCGCACACCAAGAGGCGTCGCGCCACCCCCGGGAGGCGCCTGTTCGGGCGCACGGAAGAGACTCAACCCTCCCCGGTGGTTGACGACGGCTTGACCACCGCTTGGCGGTGGAACGGGCCTGCCAGGGAGTTTAACCAGCCATGATTTCCGAGACTAGATGGGGATTTGACAGGATCGCTGTTTATTTTGGGCGCGAGTTAGACTCCTGCCATGAAGCTGAAGCTGGATCTCCACGACATCTTCAACAAGGGCGACCAGATCGACCGAGCCCTGAACGGGATCATCCAGGAGGCCCTGGCCAAGAAGGCCACCGAGGTGGAGATCATCCCCGGCAAGGGCTCCGGCCAGCTCAAGAAGAAGGTCCTCCGCTTCCTGGACCAGAAACACATCAAGGCCCTCTACCACCGCATCGACAAGGACGCCAAGAACCACGGCCGCCTCTTCGTCTACTTCAGGCACAAGTAGCCGCGCGGTGCCCCTGCCAGAGGGCACATCCAGGGCATTCTGGTCGTAGGGGAAGAGAGCGTTCTCGAAGTTGAGCCGGGTTGTCGCCGCAAGTCAAGATCGGCGCAAAGCGGCCCAGCGCTCGAGAACGGATCCCTCATGATCAGACCCATCGCCCGATCACAGGCTCGTCGAAGTACCGTCGCGGTGCTGGTCGGCTTCGCGTTATTGGCAGGTGGCGCCACCGGAGTGCCCAGCGCCGGCGCGGAGACCGCGAAAGGCAACCACCAGCCGGTGATCGGAAAACCTGACCTGGATGAGAACGGCTGCGCTCGTATTGAACGGAGCCTGCCCAGGCTCGCCGACTGGCCGAAAGTCAAGAGCCAGGTCGAGCAGGACCGGGCCGACGAGAAGCGGGTGGCGAAGATCCTCGCCGGCATGACACTCGCCGAGAAGGTCGGGCAGATGGCACAGCCCGAGATCGGCGCCATCACGCCGGCGGAGGTCAAGCAGTACGGCATCGGCTCGGTGCTCAACGGCGGCGGATCATGGCCGGGCGGTGACAAGCACGCCTCGGCCAAGGCCTGGCTCGACCTCGCTGACTCTTACTGGACGGCGTCCGTCAGCACCAGGACGAAGATCCCGGTGATCTGGGGCATCGACGCCGTGCACGGCAACAACAACGTCTATGGCGCGACGATCTTCCCGCACAACATCGGCCTGGGAGCCGCGCAGAACCCCTGCCTGATCCGTGACATCGGATCGGCGACCGCCGCGCAGGTCCGCGCGACCGGGCAGGACTGGGCGTTCGCGCCCTCGGTGGCCGTGGTCAGGGACGACAGGTGGGGCCGCACGTACGAGGGCTACTCCGAGGACCCGCGGATCACCCGCGCCTACGCGTACGAGGCGGTCAAGGGTCTGCAGGGCCAACTCGGGAACCGTGGCGGCATCATCGGGACCGCCAAGCACTTCCTCGGTGACGGCGGCACCCTCAAGGGGCAGGACCAGGGAATCAACCCGTCCGCCGAGGCCCAGATGATCAACATCCACGGGCAGGGCTACTACGGCGCGCTGGCGGCCGGCGCCCAGACCGTGATCGTGTCCTTCAACAGCTGGACCAACGCCGACCTCGGCATCAACGAGGGCAAGCTCCACGGCAGCAAGCGCGTCATCACCGACATCCTCAAGCGGAAGATGGGCTTCGACGGCGTCGTGGTCTCCGACTGGAACGCCATCGGCCAGGTCGCCGGATGCACCGCCTCCAGTTGCGCGCGGGCCATCAACGCCGGGATCGACGTCGTGATGGTGCCGTTCGCCTGGAAGGCGCTGATCGCCAACACCATCGCGCAGGTCAGGAGCGGCGAGATCCCGATGTCGCGCATCGACGACGCGGTGACGCGCATCCTGCGGGTGAAACTGCGCGCCGGCGTGTTCGACGCGCAGAAGCCCTCCGCCCGCGCCCTGGCCGGGTCCGCCAGAGCGCTGCAGGCGAAGGAACTCGCCCGCAGGGCCGTCCGGGAGTCGCAGGTTCTGCTCAAGAACAACAACAAGGTACTGCCGCTCGCCCGCGGCTCCAGGGTCCTCGTCGTGGGCAAGAGCGCGGACAGCCTGCAGAACCAGACCGGCGGCTGGACCCTCACCTGGCAGGGCACCGACAACACCAACGCCGACTTCCCGAACGGCACGACGATCCTCGGCGGCCTCAAAGAGGTGCTGGGCGCCGCCAACGTCACCTTCAGCGAGACGGCCGACGGCGTCGACCCGTCGGCGTACGACGCCGTCATCGCGGTGATCGGCGAGACTCCGTACGCGGAGTTCCTCGGTGACCTCGGCCGGCGCTCACTGGAGGCGCACAAGCTCTATCCCGGCGACCTCGCCGTCCTGGACAAGGTCAGCGGCAAGGGGACGCCGGTCGTCACCGTGTACGTCACGGGCCGCCCGCTGTGGGTCAACAAGGAGCTCAACCGTTCCGACGCGTTCGTCGTCGCGTGGCTCCCGGGCACCGAGGGCGGCGGCGTGGCGGACCTGCTCGTGCGCGGCTCGCACAAAAGCGCGGGTTACACCGGCAAGCTGTCGTACTCCTGGCCGAAGACCGCGTGCCAGACCCTGCTCAACCCGGGTGACGCCGGCTACGACCCGCTCTTCCCGCTCGGGTACGGCCTGCGGTACGGGCAGACCGGATGGGTCGGGACGCTCGACGAGACCGCGCCGGCCTGCGGCCCGATAGGTGGCGGCGGCACCGCCACCGAGGATCTCAAGATCTATGACCGGATGGACGTCGCGCCGTACAAGAGCTTCATCAACTCCGCCGACACCGACACCGAGATCGGCGCCGACGGCGAGGCGGCGCACGCGGAGATCAACGTGGTGCCGTCCGACGTGACCGCGCAGCGGGACGGCCTCAAGGTGACCTGGACGGGCAACGGTCAAGGGGTGATCTTCATGCAGGATCCCGCGGGCGGTCGCGACCTGCGAAGCCACCTCAACGCCGACAGCGCCCTGGTCTTCGACACCATCATCCACCAGCCTCCAGTGGCGAGAACCGTGATCGGCGCCCAGTGCCTCTTCCCCTGCTTCGGCGAGCTGACCGCGACCTCGATGTTCCAGAACCTCCCCGTCGGGACCAGGACCACCATCAAGATCCCGATCGCCTGCTTCGCGGCCGCCAGCCTCGACATGGAAAATGTGAACATGCCCTTCTTCATCCTCGCCGAGGGAGCCTTCTCCGCATCCTTCGCGAACATCCGCTGGGTGCCGAAGGCCGCCCAGGACGCTGACGCCCAGACCTGCGCCAGCCTGACCTAACCATAGGGAAACACCCGCCCGCCGTCCGGGCACCCGGCCTGAGGCCGACCCCGAACGGCGGCGGGACCCAGGCCGAGGCCGTGGTGAACGGGATGACGATGACGGATCTTGCGGGCACAGTACGGCTGGGCTATTTTCCCGCCTCATGCGCACCTTTGTTCTCGCCGCGGCCCTGATCGCCGGCCTCCTCCCTGGGTTGGCGGCCGGGGAGGCCACAAGTGCGACCCAGGTCCGCTCGTATGCTCATGCGCCGGCGATGCCCGCGGTGCTGGCCAGGAACCCTCTCTATCGGACGGGGCCGCTTCCCCGGCGGGCCTGCTCTCTCCCAGGAGTCAGGAAGAACGACCCCAAGTCGGCCGCGAAGTACCTGCGCGCCTGGCTCGGCTGCCTGGACAGGTCGTGGCGGCCGCTGCTGAAGGCCGCCCGGCTGCCCTCCACAAAGCCCGAAGTCCGCTTCATCGCCGATCCCGGCACCGAGGCCTGCGGCACTGACTGGCAAGAGGTCGGCGTGGCACAGTACTGCGACGGGACCATCGTCATCTACTTCAAGGACAGCCTCCTCAAGGCCCCGGACGGGCCTGTCCTCCTGGACATCGTCGCCTATCAGTACGGCAATCACCTCCAGGCCCTGTCCGGCATCGGCAAAGCCGCCGACCGCCTGACGGGCAGCGGCGAGTCCGAGCTGGAGTCGGAGCACCTGCGTCGCTACAACCTCCAGGCCCACTGCCTGGCCGGTGCCTTCCTGGGGAGCGTCTGGAAGTCCCTCCACCGCCCCACGCGTGATTGGCGGAAATTTCTCGACACCATACGCGGCACCGGAGACGACATGAGGTCCACGCAGGAGCGATGGCACGGTACGGGCCGCAGCATCGTGTACTGGGCGAACCGGGGATTCGCGAAGCCGTCCCCCGCCCGATGCAACACCTGGACCGCCGCCGGGACGCTTGTCGCCTGAGAAGACTCGTTGATACCGTGCGCGGCCGTGGACATCATATGATTGTCACATGACAACAAAGCCGGTGACCGTCACGATCGACGAGCATTTGCACGCCTACGCTCAGGAAGAGGTGAAGGCGGGGCGGGCCAAGTCGGTGTCGTCGGTGGTCAACGCGGCGCTGGCGGCTCGGGCGGAAGCCGATCATGCCGCTGACGCGGCGGTTCGGAAGGCGGTGGCGGCCGTGCAGGCCGATCCGGAGGTGGCGGCGCGGGTCGAACGTATGACCGCGCATGTTCTCGCTCAGGCCACGTCGGCCGATCGGACGGACCTAGATGTCTGAGACAGGGTTCGTGCTGGATTCGAGTGTGGTGAGTGAGATCGCCCGGGGCGATGCGTCGCTGATCGCCATGCTCTTCGGGCTGGAGTCGAAAGGCTTCTCGCTGGTGGTGCCGGCGCTGGTGGTCGCCTCGGTGACGGCCGAGGTGGTCGAGCCCACGGGGTTCCTGCCGGCGGTGCGCGGCATCGCCCGGTTGGACAACGGCATATATGGGTCGCTGGGGGATTTCGACGACGCGCTCGAATTGGGGAGGGCGGCCGGTCGGCTCGGCGCGGCAGTCTCCTGGCCCGATGCGCACACCGTGATGCTGGCCCGGCTGTGGCGGGCCCAGATTCTCACCCTGGATGTGGCCCGGTGGAGCGATTATGACCTGGACGGCGTCCACGTCACGGAGATCGCCGACCCCGAGGGCTGAACACGAGAGCGGCGTTGACCCTCGATTCTCAGGTTGTGAACCGTGTTCGGCATAATCGAAACGTGATCCAGTCTGTTGAGCGGGCGGCGTTGATACTTCGGGTTCTGGGGGCGGGGGTGCCTCGGTTGGGGGTTACCGAGATCTCGGAGCGGGTGGGGTTGGCGAAGCCGACGGTGCATGGGTTGTTGCGGACGTTGGAGCGGCATGAGCTGGTCGTTCAGGACGCGGAGACGGGGAAGTACGCGTTGGGGCCGGCGGTGTTGCAGTTGGGGAACGCGTACCTGGATGGGTCGGAGTTGCGGGCGCGGAGTCTGTTGTGGGCGGATTCGCTGGCGCAGCGGGCCAATGAGTCGGTGTGGGTGGCGACCTTGTCGGGGTCGCGGGTGATCGTGTTGCATCACGTGTTCCGGCCGGATGACATGGTGCAGATCCTTGAGGTGGGGGCGGCGATTCCGTGGCACGCGTGTGCGCTGGGGCATGCGATCGCGGCGTATCACCCGAGGATTGAGGAACTGTATGAGGAGCCGCTGGTTCAACTGACCGGGCAGACGCGTACGGACCGGGAGCAGTTGGAGGAGGCGCTCACGGCGGTGCGGCGGACGGGGATGGCGGTGGAGGATCAGGAGGCGGCGCTGGGGGACGCGGGGATCGCGGCGCCCGTGTTCACCAGGGGTGGGGTGGTGGCGGGCGCGATCGGGGTGGTGGGGCCCGCGGAGCGGTTGCTGGGGGTCCGGCGGAATGATCTGCTGCTGGCGGTGCGGGAGTCGGGGCGGGCGCTGTCACGGGATCTGGGGGCGCCCAGGAGCACCTCCGCGTATGGCTGAGTGCCCGGGAGCACTTCCGCGTATGGCTGAGGTCAGAGTTTGCCGATGTGGCGGGCTTCTTCTGCGGCGTCGAGGACGGCTTTGACGTCGGCGCCCGCGCCGGAGGTGACCAGGGCGGAGATGGCGCCTTCCACGAAAGGGGCGTCCGCCAGGAACACCCGGGGGTGGGGGGATTCGTCGAGCAGGGTCCTGGCGGTGAGGACGGCGCTGCCGAGGTCCATCAGCAGGACGACGCCGTCGCCCTGGTCGACGGTGGTGATGGCGTCGCTGACCTTGGTGATGCTGGTGCCGAGGCGGCCGTCGTCGGTGCCGCCGGCGGCGGCGATGGGGACGTCCCGGCCGCCGATCTGGGCGGCCAGTTCGGCGACTTCGGCGGCGAGCCTGGCGCTGTGGGAGATGAGCACGATGCCTACCATGTGCGGAATCCCGCCGTCCGGAGCGCGCTGAGGATCAGGGCGGTGGAGGCCGCGCCGGGGTCCTCGTGCCCGGCGCTGCGGGAGCCCAGGTAGCTGGCCCTGCCCTTGCGGGCCTGAAGCGGAATAGTGGCCTTCGCCCCTTCCTGCGCCGCCGCCGCGACCGCGCTCAGCGCGTCCTCGGGCTTCGCCCCTTCCCGTACGGCTTGCGCCAGCGCCCGCACCGCCGGCGCCAGCGCGTCCACCATCGTCTTGTCGCCTTCCACGGCCGCGCCCAGCTTCTGCACCCCGGCGAGGGCGGCGTCCAGCGCGGCCGACAGTTCGGCCAGCGAGATGTCCCGAGTTTCGCCCATCGACTTGCCCATCTGCCGGAACGCCGTCCCGTACAGCGGCCCGGACGCGCCGCCGACCTTGCGGATCAGCGTGGACCCGGCGAGCACCAGCGTCCCCCCGGGCGTCCGCGGCGGCGAGTCGGTCAGCGCCCGCCGCACCTCGCCGAAGCCCCGATCCAGGTTGGAACCATGGTCGGCGTCTCCGATGGCGGCGTCCAGCTGGGTCAGATGATCACGCTGAGCCTGTACGGCTGTCGCGATCTCCTCCATCCAGGCGACGAAGAACGAGGTGTCCAAGAGGCTGCTCCAAATCACTAAATGAGCCGATATTTCAAGTTATGCCCCCACCCGGGACGGTCATGGCCGTCCCGGATGGCGGGCGGAGGCTCAGCGACCCCAGCGCAGGCCCGGCGTCTCGACCGGGGCATCCCAGAGCCGGATGAACTCGTCGGTGAGAGCGCATGTCGTGACCGAGAAGCCCTGCATATCGAGACTGGTCACATAGTTGCCGACCAGGCTGCGCACGGCGGTCGCGCCCTTCTCCCTGAGATAGGCCGCCACCTCCGCGTACGCGATGTAGAGCTCCAGCAGCGGCGTCCCGCCCATGCCGTTGACCAGCACCAGCACCTCCCCGGACAGCGGAAGGTCGTCGTTGATCGCGTCCATCGCCATCCGGACGATCTCCCGCGCCTCCGCGTGCGCGGCCCGCGTCCTGCCGGGCTCGCCGTGGATCCCGATGCCCAGTTCGATCTCGGATTCGGCCAGGTCGAAGGTGGGCTTCCCGGCGGCGGGGACCGTGCAGGAGGTGAGCGCGACGCCGAAGGAGCGGCTGCGGTCGTTGACCTCGCGGCCGACCCTGGCCACCTCGGCGAGCGAGGCGCCGGTCTCCGCCAGGGCTCCGGCGATCTTCTCGACGAACAGCGTCGCGCCGGTGCCGCGGCGGCCCGCCGTGTAGAGCGAGTCCTGCACCGCGACGTCGTCGTTGACGAGCACGCTGGCGACCACCACGCCCTCGTCGCCGCAGAGCTCCCCGGCCATCTGGAAGTTGAAGACGTCGCCGGTGTAGTTCTTGACGATGTGTAATACGCCCGCGCCGCCGTCGACGCCCTTGGTGGCCTCGATCACCTGGTCGGGCACGGGGGAGGTGAACACCTCGCCGGGGCAGGCGGCGTCGAGCATGCCGTACCCGACGAAGCCGCCGTGCAGGGGTTCGTGGCCGGAGCCGCCGCCCGAGACCAGGCCGACCTTGCCGGGGCGCGGTCCCGCGGCCCTGAATATGATCTTGTTTTCGAGGTCCACGCGAAGTTCGGGGTGGGCGGCGGCGAGGCCGGTCAGTGCGTCGGTGACTACGGAGTCGACGCTGTTGATGAGCTTCTTCACGGTGTCGTCCTCACTGGAGTGTTGCTCTCAACCTCTGCCCTGGGGCGGGTGACGGCAAGCGCCAGGTAGGCCAGCGCGCCGAGCAGGCCGCCGGCGAAATCGCCGATCAGGTACGCGGGGAACTGGTCCCAGGCGACCGTGCCGCCGAACAGCGCGGTCACCAGGAACGGGCCGACATAGCGGGCCGGATTGATGGCGGCGCCGGTGGCGGGGCCGACGATGATGATGATCGCGAAGACGATGGAGCCGATCGCCATCGGAGCCCAGCCGGGCACGGCCCGGCGGTCGATCACCCCGAAGATCACGAAGACCAGCATGAAGGTGCCGATCGCCTCGATCAGGGTGCCGCGCAGGAAACCGGTCTCGGCCGCGTACGTGGTGACGCCGCCGCCGGCGGCCTTCGCGGCGTCGGCGCCCAGGGTCACGAAGATGGCCAGCGCGCCGGTGACCGCGCCGGCGACCTGGGCGGCGACGTAGCCGGGGACCTCGCGCCACGGGAAGCGGCCGGTCGCGGCCAGGGCGAGGGTGACGGCCGGGTTGATGTGGCCGCCCGAGATGTGGCCGATGGCGTACACGGTGCCCACGATGACCAGCATGAACGCGAAGCTGATCACCCCGAGCTGGGCCATCGAGAAGGGCACTTTGGTGCCGGCGGCGATGACGCCGGTGGCGGCGGCCGAACCGGCGCCGACGTACACGAGGAAGGCGGTGCCCAGGAGTTCGGCGAGGAGCTTCTGGGGGGTGGTGGGTGAGTCGCTCATGACACCGTCCAGAACTGACGTGAACGTTGTTCGACAATGTCGAACAGGATTTCACTGACGTTAAATCGGGGTGGCGGGGTCGTCAAGAGGACGCGGAAGCCTGTGTCAGTTCGGCCGGTCGACCGGCGCGGGCGCGGGGTGGCGGGGTCGTCGGGAGGACGCGGCAGGATCGCCGGCGCGGGGGTGCGCCGGCGATCCTGGTCGGCTGGTCAGCGGGCGAAGACCACGATGTTGTCGCGGTAGCTGCCGCGGGAGCGGTCGAACGTGCCGCCGCAGGTGATCAGCCGGAGGTGGGTGCCGGATCCGGCGTGGTAGACGACGCTGTCGGGGATGCGGTTCTTCGGGTAGCGGGCGACACGCTGGACGGTGAAGGTGGCTTTCGTGCCGTCCTCGCGGTGGACGTGGATGCGGTCGCCCTTGGTGAGCTGGCGGAGGCGGTAGAAGACGGCGGGGCCGGTCTTGGAGTCGACGTGCCCGGCGATGACGGACACGCCCTTCTCGCCGGGTTCGGGGCCCGCCTTGTTCCAGCCGACGCGGTCGAACTGGCGGGGGGCGACCAGGCGGCCGTTGCGGTCCAGCGGGAGAGCGATCACCTTGGTCGAGACGCCGATGGCCGGGATGCTCAGCCTGACCGGGTCGGCGACGTCCTTCTTGGGGGCGGCCACCGGCTGCACGGTCCCGGCCCGTGGCACACTGGCCGGCACACTGGCCGGGACATCGGCCGCGGAGGCGTCGCCGCCGCAGCCGATCGTGACAAGCGCGGCACCGGCCAGGGTCACGGCCCCTCGCAGGGTACGGGTTCCCATGATCAGCTCTCCGCGCTGAACTTGCGCCGCAGCCAGAACCCGCCACCGGCGATCATGGCCGCCCCCGCCAGCCCCAGCGGAACCAGCGCCGACGTCCCATCCTCGGCCGCACCACCGAGCCCGGTCTCGACACCACCGTTCGGCTGCTCATCGTCATCACTCACCCCGGCAGATCCACCCTTACCGGTGTCGACTCCACCGCTCGGGCGGTCGTCGTCATCGTCGTCGTCGCTGGTGGCGCCCATCCCGGTGTCCACGCCGCCACTCGGGCGGTCGTCGTCATCGTCGTCGCTGGTCGCGCCCAGTCCCGTGTCGACGCCGCCCTGGGGCCGGTCGTCATCGTCGTCACCGTCACCGTCATCGCGGTCGTCGTCATCGCGGTCGTCGTCATCGTCATCGTCGGCGGCGGTGATCGATGAGAGAGGGGCCGCCTGGGCGGGGTAGGTGAGGGCGGCTGTGGTCGTGGTCAGGCCCAGGGCGAGGGCCATGGCGAGGAGGGTGGGGCGCAGGGTTTCGGTCATTGTCGGCTCCTGGAAGGTTGGGCGCTTTTCGCGGCTGATTCCAGGATTCGGGAGTGGGGTGGGGTGACCGTGAGGGCTTGGTGAGAGGGTTCTCACCGGGCTTTTGGCGGGTTTTATTGGGCGCGCAGGCGGTAGCCGGTGCCTCGGACGGTTTCGATGCGGTCGTGGCCTAGTTTGCGGCGCAGGTAGCGGACGTAGACGTCGACGACATTGGAACCGGGGTCGAAGTCGAAGCCCCAGACGTGGCTGAGTAGTTGTTCGCGGGTGAGGACTTGGTCGGGGTGGCGGAAGAAGACTTCGGCTAAGGCGAATTCTCGGGTGGACAGGTCTACTGAGCGGTGGGCGGCGTGGGCGCGGCGGGTGCGTAGGTCGAGGGTCAATTCGCCAGCCTTGAGCACCGTCACCTCGGGGAGGCGGTCGGAGCGCAGGCGGAGCCGTACCCGGGCGAGGAGTTCTTCGAAGGCGAAAGGTTTGGCTATGTAGTCGTCGGCGCCACCTTCTAAGCCGGCGACCGTGTCGACGACGCTGTCCCGGGCGGTGAGGATGATGACGGCGATCCCGATCCGGGATTCGCGCAGGCGTCGTAGCACGGTGAAACCGTCGCTCACTGGTAGACCGATGTCCAGGATGAGCAGGTCAAACTCGCCGGTGCGGGCGTTCTCATAAGCAGCCAGCCCATCACTCACCACCGTTGTCACAAATCCGCTGCCACGGAGGCCTTTCTCCAGGAAGGACGCGATCCGCTCCTCGTCCTCCGCGATCAGAATGCGATTCACCCAACCTCCTTAGCCGGAAATTTCATGACAAAAAGGGCTCCGCCGCCGGGGGATTCCTCCACCCCGACCGTGCCGCCATGCCCTTCCGCGATCGACCGCACAATGGCCAGGCCCAACCCGGCCCCTTCCCCGGTACGGCTCCCGCCCCGCACGAACCGCTCGAAGATCCGCCCCCGATCCTCGGCCCTCACCCCGGGCCCGCTGTCCCGCACCCAGAGCCGTACCAGCCCATCCCGCACGGAAGACCCCACCGCCACCAGATCCCCCACCCCGGTATGCCGCACCGCGTTCGCCGTCAACTGCACCAGCGCCTGCGTCAACCGCTGCCGATCCGCGAGCACCCGCTCCTCGGCCACCTCCTCCACCCGCCACCGCCGATCCCCGAGCGCCCGCGCCTTCGCCACCACGCTCACCGTCAGATCCGCCAGCTCGACCTCCTCCGGCTTCAGGAAGTCCGGCTGCTCGGCCTTGGCCAGCGTGAGCAGGTCCTCGACGATCCGGTTCATCCGGGCCAGCTCGTCCGCGACCAGGGCGAGCGTCTCGGCCCGGTCGTCCTCGCCCATCAGCTCCAGATGCCCGCGAACCACCGTGATCGGCGTGCGCAGCTCGTGCCCGGCGTCGTCGACGAACTCGCGTTGCGCGGCGAACGCCCGTTCCAGCCGGTCCAGCATGTGGTTGAAGGTGGCCGCCAGCGCGGCCACGTCGTCGTTGCCGGTCACCGTGAGGCGGCGGGTCAGGTCGGAGGAGTCGGTGATCTGGGCGGCGGCCTGCCGTACCAGGCGGACGGGGGCCAGGACGCGGCCCGCCACGAACCAGCCGGCCCCGCCCGCCAGGGCGAGCGACGCGAGGGCGGCGGAGGCGAGCACCCTGACCGCCTCGACCACCTCCTCGCGATGCCGGTCGTAGAAGATGGCCACCACGAAATGGCCGGTACGGTCGTCGCCGGTCACCCGCACCGGAATGGTGGCGTACCGCACCGTCCCGGCGGCGGTGTCGACGCGGTCGGCGGTGGCCACGGTGGCTTCGGCCAGGACGCCGACGAACTCCTCGTCCTGGTCCAGCCGGATCGGGGGAGTGATCCCGGTGATCGAGTCGGCGCGCCCGTCGACCAGGGTGAAGAACGTCTCCCACCGGTCGGGCACGTTGACCGCCAGGTAGGAGTCCAGGAGCTCGGACACCGTCCAGCCGGTGCGCTCCACGGTCGCCGCGTACGAGCGGAGTTTGGCGGTCTCGTTGCGGAGTTCGGCGTTGACCCGGTCGTCGAGGCCGGCCAGCAGAATCGTCCAGGTCGCGAACAGGGACACCGACAGGGCGAGCGCCACCAGGAGCAGCATCCAGCCCACGATCCGGGCGCGGGCGCTCACCCGCCGTCCCGATCAGTCGTCGTCATCGCCTTCATCATCGTCATCCCCACCCCGCTGCGGCGGTGGAGGCTTGACCGGATCCGCACGCTCTGTCGATACCGCGTCAAGCTTGTCCGGCTTCCGGGCCGACGGCGAGACCGAAACGACCACGGGACCGCCCAGATCGGGGTCACCGGTCCCGGCCGCCCAGACGATCCCCACGAAGGCGAACGCGACGGCGACCGCCCCGACCAGCAGCACCACAACCGACATCCGGCGACTCATCCGGCCATCCTCGGCCCGGTCCAGGAGAAGACCCTGAGCCCACGATGAGAAGACTCTCATCTGGGCTGTACCGTGACGGACCGGCTGTAGGAAGATCGGGGACACGCACATGGCTTGGCCGCGCCGGTGTCTGGACTGAGGAACGCAGGTCGCGGAGCGGCCGGAGTGACGAGGGAAGACACCGGCTAAGGGGCGGCCAAGCCCGCCGTGCCGAAGGCGCGGCCATGTAAACAGCTGGAGGGGTTATGTCGGTTTTGCGGGATTTGGTGGCGGGTATTCAGGGTGGTTCGATTGAGGTGGTCGACCTCACCGCGCCACTGGCGAGCTCGACGCCGATCCTGATGCTGCCCGAGCCGTTCGGCAACACGATCCCGTTCACGCTTCAGGAGATTAGCCGGTACGACGACCGCGGTCCGGGCTGGTACTGGAACAACATCGCGACCGGCGAGCACACCGGCACCCACTTCGACGCCCCGATTCACTGGATCACCGCCCGCGACGGCGAGGACGTCTCCCAGGTGCCCCCGTCCCGCTTCCTCGCCCCCGCCGTCGTGCTCGACTTCGCCGCCGAATCTGCCGCCAATCCTGACTTCCTGCTGGAGATCGACCACGTCACGGCCTGGGAGAAGGAGCACGGCCCGCTCCCGGAGGGCGGCTGGCTGCTCTACCGAACCGGCTGGGACGTGTACGCCCATGACCAGGCCGAATTCCTGAACGCCAACGAGACGGGCCCGCACACGCCGGGCATCTCCGTCGACTGCGCCCGTTACCTGGCCGAACAGACCGCCATCGCCGGAGTCGGCGTGGAGACTGTCGGCACCGACGCGGGCGCGGCCCACTCCTTCGACCCGGCGTTCCCGTGTCACACCTTCCTGCTCGGCGCGGGCAAGTACGGCCTCACCCAGTTGCGCAACCTCGACCGGCTGCCGGCCACCGGAGCCGTGGTCGTCGCTCCGCCGCTGCCGATCGTCGGCGGCTCCGGCAGTCCGCTGCGCGTGCTGGCCCTGGTCGAGAGGTGAACGTCGCCGAGGCCGTCGGCGCCACGCTGGTCCGCCTCGGGGTGACGACCGCCTTCGGCGTGGTGGGCAGCGGCAACTTCCACGTGACGAACGCCCTGGTGGCGGCGGGCGCGCGGTACGTCGCGGCCCGCCACGAGGGCGGCGCGGCCACGATGGCGGACGCGTACGCGCGAATGAGCGGCGAGGTCGGCGTGGTCACCGTCCACCAGGGCCCCGGGCTGACCAACGCGCTGACCGGGCTCACCGAGGCGGCCAAGAGCCGGACCCCGCTGCTGCTCCTGGCGGGGGAGGTGACGTCGCCGCGGTCGAACTTCTACGTGGATCAGGCGGCGCTGGCGACCGCCGTGGGAGCGCTGCCGATCAGGATCACGGCCGGGAGCGCGGTCGAGGACACGGTCAACGCGCACCGGATCGCGCTGACCGGCCGGACGGTCCTGCTCAACCTGCCCCTCGACGTGCAGGCGGCCCCGGTCGCCGGGGACATCGTCAGCCGCGGCATCGAGGCGCTGGTGACGCTGCCGGAGCTGTCCGCCGGGAGCGGACCCCAGCCTGATGAGATCGACCAGTTCGTGGAGATGCTCCTCGCGGCGCGGCGGCCGGTGTTCGTGGCCGGGCGGGGTGCGCGCCGGGCGCGGACGGAGCTGGTGGCGCTGGCCGAGCGGGTGGGCGCGCTGCTGGCCACCTCCGCCGTCGCGAAGGGCCTGTTCCGGGGGAGCACCTGGGATCTGGACATCAGCGGCGGATTCGGCACGCCGCTGGCCACCGAGCTGATCATGGACGCGGACCTCATCGTCGGCTGGGGCTGCGCGCTCAACATGTGGACGATGCGGCACGGCACCCTGATCGGCCCGGACACCGCCGTCGTCCAGGTCGACCAGGACGCTGCCGCGATCGGCGTCCATCGGCCGCTGACCCTGGGACTGGTCGGAGACGTGGCCGCGGTCGCGCGGCAGACCGCGGACCAGCTGGATCCGCGATCCGTACTGACCTATCGGATGGGCTACCGCTCGCCGAGGCTGGCCGAACGCCTGGCCCGGGAAGGCCGCTGGCGCGACGTCCCTTACGAGGACTGGGGGACCGGTGAGATATGCGACACCGGGAACGGCCGCTCCGGCGATTCGCGAGCTTTCGAAGGCAAGTCCGCTCCCGAAGAGCCGACCGAAGAGCTGGCCGAGGAGCCGATCCGGGAAGAGACCAAGGCACCCGCCGGTTCCGGCCGCATCGACCCCCGGACGCTCTCCATCGGCCTGGACGACCTGCTCCCCGACCAGCGCATCATCGCCACCGATTCCGGAAATTTCATGGGATACCCGGCGATGTTCATGGACGTCCCCGACGAGTGCGGTTTCGTCTTCACCCAGGCCTTCCAGTCCATCGGCCTCGGCCTGGCCACCGCCATCGGCGCGGCCCTGGCCCGCCCCGACCGCCTCCCGGTCGCCGCGCTCGGCGACGGCGGCGCCCTGATGGGCGTCGCAGAACTGGAGACCGTCGTCCGCCTCGGCCTCCCCATGGTGATCGTCGTCTACGACGACGAGGCGTACGGCGCCGAGGTCCACCATTTCGGCCCCGACGGATCGCCCCTCGACACGGTGGTGTTCCCGCCCGCCGACCTGGCCGCCATCGCCCGGGGTTTCGGCTGCGACGCGCTGACCGTACGGCACAAAGAGGATCTCGCCGGGATCGCCGAGTGGCTCAAGGGCCCGCGCGCGCGCCCGCTGCTGGTGGACGCGAAGGTCGCCGCGAACCGGGGTTCCTGGTGGCTGGAGGAGGCGTTCCGTGGGCACTGAACTGTTACGGTTCTGGCATGGCTGAGATCGTGTACCCCCCGGTTATCGGGGTCGCCCGGATGCTGTTCAGGGTGCTCGACATGAAGATCCACATCGAAGGATCCGGGCACGTTCCGACGACCGGCGGAGCCGTGCTCGTCAGCAATCACGTGAGTTATCTGGACTTCATCTTCGCCGGGCTGGGAGCCCGCCCATCGCGGCGGCTGGTGCGTTTCATGGCGAAGAAGGAGGTCTTCGACAACAAGATCTCCGGGCCGCTGATGCGGGGCATGCACCACATCCCGGTGGACCGTACCGAGGGGGCGGGGGCCTACGTCGCGGCGTTGCGCGCCCTTAAGGCGGGCGAGGTCGTCGGGATCTTCCCCGAGGCCACGATCAGCCGCTCGTTCACGGTCAAGGACATCAAGAACGGCGCGGTGCGGATGGCGGCGGCCACCGGCACGCCGATGATCCCGGTCGCGCTGTGGGGGACCCAGCGGCTGTGGACCAAGGACCGCAAGCGCGCGCTCGGCCAGCGGCACATCCCGATCACCATCCTGCTGGGCGAGCCCATGCACCCCAAGCGGGGCGAGGACATGGAGGCTCACACCGTCGAGCTGCGCAGGCGCATGTCCGAACTGGTGGACAAGGCGCAGCGCGGGTACGCCGAGATCCCCGAGGGCGTCTGGTGGCAGCCCGCCCATCTCGGCGGCTCGGCCCCCACCCCCGAGGAGGCCGAGGCACTGGACGCCGCCGACGCCGCCGGCCGGCTGGCCGAACGCGACTGACGCCTTTCGATCATGAAGAAAGCGCTCCCTGAATCAGGGTGACGCCGGGTTACGGCCGTGTCAACAGCACTTCTGCACTGTTCACACCCGCGCAAGATTTCTCCGGACGGGCACAACCGGCGGGCGAGCGCACCCAGCCCTGACGTCATAAGTACACGTCAAAGCCGAAATATCGGTATCTGATCCCGCCCTGGAGAGCGCTCTCCGGCTGGATTTTGGACCGTGGCAAAGGGGTTGTCTGATTACATCAGAGTTAACTTAACTCTTGACAAAAGTTCGGCGCAGAGGGGACATTTTGCGTGCAGGGAGCGCTCCCCGACATTCGCCCTCCCGAGGAATCGGCCTCGGGCTCAGCACGCGGCGGCGACCCGTGTGTCCCCCTGGCTGTTCCGCCCATGCCTGGAGCTCGCATGACCATGTCCTTCCGCGCCCGTGTCCCGGGCAGGACCCGCTTACGTCTGGCCACCACGATCGCAGCGGCCACCACCCTGCTCGTCACCTCTCTGTTCGCCACCGCCCAGCCGGCCGCGGCCGCCGTCCTCTCGCAGGGCCGGCCCACGCTCGCCTCCTCGGTCGAGAACGCGGGAACCCCGGCCGGGGCCGCCGTGGACGGCAACGCCGGCACCCGCTGGTCGAGCGCCTTCTCGGTCCCGCAGTGGATCAGGGTCGACCTCGGCTCGGCCCAGGCGATCAACCAGATCGTGCTCAACTGGGAAGCCGCGTACGCGACGTCCTTCACCATCCAGACCTCGAACGACGGCAACGCGTGGACCACCATCCACAACGTCACCAACGGCACCGGCGGTAACCAGACGTACAACGTCAACGGCAACGGCCGTTACGTCCGCCTGCACGCCACCGCCAAGGCCACCGCGTACGGCGTCTCGCTGTGGGAGTTCCAGGTCAACGGTCCCGGCGGCGGGGGAGGCGGAGGCGGCGGCCCGATCGTCCGGGTGGCCGAATTCCTGGCCGACTGCCCGTTCAGCCACCGGCTGCCCGACGACCCGATCGTGGCCCCCAACCTGCCCGGCGGCTCGCACATGCACAGCTTCTTCGGCAGCACGGTGACCAACGCCTTCACCACCCTGACCGACCTGCAGAACGCGCCCACCAACTGCAACCCGTCGACCGACCTGTCCTCGTACTGGGTGCCCACCCTGTACGTCAACAACGTCCCCGTCGAACCGACCGGCACTACCTTCTACTACCTGGGCGAAGGCGTACGGGACGACGTGATCGCCCGCACCCAGCCGATCCCGCTCGGCCTGCGGATCGTGGCCGGCAACGCCAAGGCCACCGCGCCGGACGCGACCTCCACCGCCCGCTGGTCCTGCCTGCACGCCGGCCAGGTGCCACCGAGCAAGGACTTCGTGACCTGCCCCGCCGGCACCATGATGGAGTCCTATCTGGACTTCCCGCAGTGCTGGAACGGAACGACCCTGGACTCACCCGACCACAAGAGCCACATGGCCTACCCGGTCAACGGTGACTGCCCCGCCTCCCACCCCGTCCCGGTACCCAAACTCCGGCAGGTCCTCCGCTACCCCGTCAACGGCAGCCCAGCGACCTTCCGCCTGGCCTCCGGCCCCGGCTTCACCATGCACGGCGACTTCTTCAACGCCTGGCCGGTCGCCGAGATGGAACGCCGCGTCCGCGACTGCATCCGCCCGATCATCAAGTGCGGCGCCAACGGCACACCCTGACTCCCTTGAGGACCCGCTGAAAGGGGCTCACTAAAAGGGGCTCACTGAAAAGGCGCCACGAGGAAGGACACCCCATGCGACACCTGCTGATCCTGTCCTTCCTCGTGGCCGCCTGCGCCCCGCCACCGGCGGCGGTCACCCCCCAGGTATCCGCCCCGCCGCCGGTGGCGTCCACCCCACTCAACCCCGCCACCCTCAACCCGAACACCGTCAACCCGAACACCGTCAACCCGAGCACCGTCAACGCCGCCACCCTCAACCCCGACCCCCTCAGCACCGGCAGCATCAACGCCACCGACATCGCCTGGGCCCAGCTCATGATCCCCATGCACGAGGGCCTCCTCGAACTCCTCGACCAGGCCCCCGCCCGCCTCACCAACCCCGACCTGGCCCACCTGGCCGCCCAGGTCGCCACCACTCACCGCACCGAACTCCCCGCCCTCCGCCGCATCCTCACCCGGGCCGGCATCACCGGCGCCAACCCGCACGAGGGCCACGACATGCCCGGCATGGTCACCCAAGCCGACCTCACCCTCCTCACCCCCATCACCGGCCCGACCTTCGAACGCCTCTTCATCGCCCACCTCCGCGGCCACCTGGAACAGGTCACCCTGATCTCCCGCGCCGAAGGCCAATCCGGCAAAGACCCCTCGGCCCACACCCTCGCCGCCGCCATGGTCAAGTCCCGAACGGCCCAACTCGCCACCCTCGACCACCTGACCAGCCCAGCCACCACGAACTGAACCAGCAAACGACCCGCGGTCTCATCCCCACATGGCCGAACGCAATGCTGAGTTACACTTATTGCGGATATTGATCCGGGAGATGATCATGTCACGTACTGGTGTGCTCGCGAGCGCGACGCGTGTCGAGGCCGACAGCGGCGAGCGTGAGCTCCTCGCTCACCTGGAGGCCAGTTCCCACAGCGCCACCCAGCTTCTGTTGCGGGGCGAGGACGGCCAGGACACGGTGCTCCCCGAGTCGCTGCTCGCCCTGGTGCTGGCGGCGGTTCATGATCTCGCGAAGGGAAACGCCATCTTGGCGCTCCCGGTTGAGACCCGCCTGACTCCCGGCGAGGTAGCCCAAATGCTCGGCCTTTCCCGTCCTTTCGTGGTTCGATTGCTCGACGAAGGCGAGATCCCCGCCCAGCACCTGCCCGGCAGCCGTCACCGCCTGGTCCGCCTGGCCGACGTCCTGGCCTTCCAAGCCCGCCGCGAGCGCCGCGCCGAGGGCAGCCGGAAAATAATCGAAGCCGCCGAGGACGCGGACCTGCCCTACTGACGCCCCGGAGACCCGCCAGATGTCACGAGTGTGCGTCGACACCAACGTCTTGTTCCCGTTCTCGCTGATGGACTTGATGCTGGCGCTGAGCGAAGACGCGGTTCACACGGTCATCTGGAGCGATCATCTGCTGGATGAGTGGGAGCGTGTCATCGTGCGCGAGCAGCGCCGCTCCGCGCCCTCGGCCACACGTATCTGCGCGGTGATCCGTGAATTCTTCGCGGACTCGCGAGTTTCCGAGGACGCGTACAAGCTCCTGGTGGAACAGATGGAGGGACGAGATCCCGATGATCGCTACCACATGGCCGCGGCGATCGCCGGACGCGCTCAGACCCTCGTGACGTGGAATCGCGCGGATTTTCCGGCGAAGTTCCTGGCTCGCTTCGGCTTGACCGTCACAGATCCCGACACCTACCTGTGCTCATTGCTCAGTCAAAGCCCGCGAGAGGTCGTGGACGTCCTCGGACGCATGTCGGCGGGCAAACGACGTCCTCCCCACGTTCGACGTCCTGAATGCCCTCGATCGGGCAGGGGTTCCCGTCTTCGCCCGTCGAGCACGTCTCCGGTTGCCGGCCGAGCCGCTGGAAAGCTGAGAGAAGTGCAGTTGCTCTTGGCTTTCCAGCGGGCTTCGCGGGTCAGAGTTCGGGCTGGAGCCAGCCGGACTGGGGGATGTCGCCTCGGTAGGGGCCCTGGATCACTGGGGGGTTGAGGGTTTCTTTG
Source organism: Acrocarpospora corrugata (assembly GCF_009687845.1). Classification (GTDB taxonomy): domain Bacteria; phylum Actinomycetota; class Actinomycetes; order Streptosporangiales; family Streptosporangiaceae; genus Acrocarpospora; species Acrocarpospora corrugata. The sequence continues at coordinate 213,940 of NZ_BLAD01000040.1, read as the reverse complement.
ATGGTGCGGGCGTTGACCCAGCGGATGAGGTTGAAGAGGGAGCCGGCCTTGTCGTTTGTGCCGGAGGCTCGGGCGCCGCCGAATGGTTGCTGGCCGACTACAGCGCCGGTGGGTTTGTCGTTGATGTAGAAATTGCCAGCCGCGAAGCGGAGGCGTTCTGTGGCGGAGGCGATGAGGCGGCGGTCCTGGGCGATCAGGGAGCCGGTCAGGGCGTAGGGGGAGGCGGATTCCATCTGGTCGAGGACGGGGTCGAAGTCGGCGTCGTCGTAGACGTGGACGGCGAGGATGGGGCCGAAGTACTCGGTGGTGAAGATCTCGTCGGTAGGGTCGTCCGACACCAGGACGGTTGGTTTCACGAAATATCCGGTGGAGTCGTCGTACGAGCCGGTCAGGACTTCGATTGACGAGGTGGCACGGGCGCGGTCGATGGCAGCCTTGTGCTTGGCGAAAGCGCGGGCGTCGATGACAGCCCCGAGGAACGTGGACAAGTCGGCGGTGACGTCGCCAATGGTCAGCGATTCCGCTGTGCCGGCCAGGTCGTCCCGGAGGGTGTTCCAGATCGAGCGCGGGATGTAGGCCCGCGACGCCGCGGAGCACTTCTGGCCCTGGTACTCGAAAGCCCCTCGGATCAACGCCGTCAGCAGGGTGCCGCGATCGGCGGACGGATGCGCGAGCACGAAGTCCTTGCCGCCGGTCTCACCGACCAGCCGCGGATAGCCGTGGTACGCGCCGATGTTGGCGCCCACGCTCGCCCACAGATGCTGGAACGTCGCGGTCGAGCCGGTGAAGTGGATCCCGGCCAGCGCCTGATGCGGCAGCGCGACCTCGGACACGGCCTGCCCGTTGCCGGTGACCATGTTGATCACCCCGGGCGGCAGTCCGGCCGCCTCCAGCAGGCGCATGGTGAAGTGCGCCGCGAACTGCTGCGTCGGTGACGGCTTCCAGACGACCACGTTCCCCATCAGCGCCGCCGACGCGGGCAGGTTCCCGGCGATGGCCGTGAAGTTGAACGGCGTGATGGCCAGGACGAAGCCCTCCAGCGGCCGGTACTCCATCCGGTTCCACACCCCGGGCGAGGACACCGGCTGCTCGGTGTAAAGCTGCCGCGCGTACGCCACGTTGAACCGGAGGAAGTCGATCAGCTCGCAGGCCGCGTCGATCTCGGCCTGGTGCGCCGACTTGGACTGGCCGAGCATGGTCGCGCCGTTGAGCGTGTTCCGCCACGGCCCGGCCAGCAGGTCGGCCGCGCGCAGGAAGACCGCCGCGCGCTCGTCGAAGGGCAGCGCCCGCCAGCCGGGGGCGGCGGCAAGTGCCGCGTCGATCGCGGCCGACACGTCGGCGGCGGTGGCGTCGGCCGTACGGCCCAGGACGGCCCGGTGGTTGTGGGGCTGGACGACCTCGATCGGCGCGCCGCCGCCCATCCGGCGTTCGCCGCCGACGGTCATGGTGAGGTCGAGATCGGCCTTGGCGAGCTCCTTGACGCGGCTCTCCAGGGCGGCCCGCTCGGCACTGCCCGGCGGGTACGCCAGGACCGGCTCGTTGCCGGGGACGGGGACATTTGATACGGAGTCCATCATTTACCCCCAAGGGAACGCAGGAAGAAGGCGACGTTGGCCGGGCGTTCGGCGAGGCGGCGCATGAAGTAGCCGTACCAGTCGTCGCCGTAGGGCACGTAGACGCGGACGTTCGCGCCTGATTCGGCGAGCGCGAGCTGTTTGTCGGTGCGGATGCCGTACAACATCTGGAATTCGTAGTTGTCGCGGCCGTCGGCCAGGCTCTCCGCGACGGCGATCAGCCGGTCGTCGTGGGTGGCGATCATCGGGTAGCCGGCGCCGGACATGAGCACCCGCAGGCAGCGCACGTACGCCAGGTCCACGTCCCTCTTCTTCTGGTACGCCACCGACGCCGGCTCGTCATACGCGCCCTTCACCAGGCGGACCCGGGAGTCGCGCAGGTCGCGGCAGTCGGCCTCGCTGCGGAACAGATACGACTGGATGGCCACTCCCGTGTCGGGAAAATCCGTCCGGAGCGCCTGCAAGATCGCCAGCGTGGAGTCGACCGTGGTGTGGTCCTCCATGTCGAGCGTCACGGTGGACCCGTTCTCCCTGGCCGCCTCGCAGATCTGGCGGGCGTGGTCGAGCGCCATCCCGTCGTCCAGCGCCTGCCCCACGGCCGACAGCTTCACCGACACCTCGGCCCGGTCCCCGAACCCGAGCGGCCGGAGCGCTTCGAGCAGCCGCAGGTACGCCTTCGTGGTCTCGACGGCGGCGCCGGTGTCGCGGACCTCCTCGCCCAGATGGTCGATCGTCGACATCAGCCCCAGATCGGACAGCCGCCGGGCCGCGGTCACCGCGTCGATGGTCTGCTCACCCGCGACGAACCGGTCCACCACTCTGCGGGTCAGCGGGAACCGGGACACGGCCCGCCGGGCCCGCCGGTTCCGGGATGCCGCCAGAAGTACCTCACCAAGCATGAGACCACCCTAAATCCCCACGTCAAAGCCCATCCACGGACATCCGCCCAAGCGTGTTCAGACAAATGCTCAATAATGGGTCAGGTGCAGGAACTCGTCGACGAAATCGCTCGCCTGCTGGACGCGTCGGTGACCTTGGAGGACCGATCGTTCCAGCTAGTCGCGTACGGCGCCCAGAGCGGCGACATCGACGCCGTCCGCGAGGAGGTCATCCTGCGCCGCCGCGCCACCGACGCCACCCGCGCCCACTTCGAGGCCTACGGAATCGCCACCGCGGCAGGCCCGGTCCGGATCCCGGCCATCGGGGGAGTGCTCGGCCGCGTCTGCGTCCCGCTCCGCCACCACGGCGTCACCTACGGCTACCTCTGGCTGCTCGACTCCGGCGGCCTCACCGACGAGCGCCTCCGCGCCATCGAACCCCTGGTCACCCGCGCCGCGGCCACCCTGGCCCGGGAGACCCAGACCCGCCAGGCCCCGCTCGACGACCTGTTCTCCGCCAACCCCGACACCCGCGCGGCCGCCGCCGCCGACCTGGAAGGCCCGCTGGTGGCGATGGCCACCCGCGCCGCCCCCGACCAGGTCGCCGCCCTCTGGACGCTCCCGCACGACGTCCGCATCGACCTCACCCTGACCCGCCCCGCGTTCCTCGTCCCCGCCGCCCAGGCCCGCGACGTCGCCCGCCGCATCCAGGACATGTACGGCACCGCCACCGGCGTCGGCGCCCCCCGCCAGGACGCGGCCGACGCCTGGGAGAGCTGGCGCGAAGCCCTGGCCGCCCTCCGGGTGGCCGAAGCCCGGCACACCCCCATCGCCTGCTGGGACGATCTCGGCGTCTACCGCTACCTGGTCAGACTCCCGCACAGCGACCTGGTCGACCTGGCCGCCGAGGCCGCCCCGCTCGGCGAACTGGCCGCCACCGTCGAGTGTTTCCTCGACCATGGCGGCCACGTCCAGGAGACGGCCGCGGCGCTCGGCGTGCACCGCCAGACGCTCTACTACCGGCTGGGCCGGGCGGCCGAGGCGACCGGCCTCGACCTGGCCGACGGGCAGAATCGCCTGCTCCTCCACCTGGCCCTGAAAGCCGCGCATCTTTAGGCGCAGATGTTCTCGTACACCCGGATGAGCTCCTGGCTGACCCGCTCCAGCGAGTAGCGCGAGCGGGCCCGGTCCACCCCGGCGAACCCGAGCGCCGTGCGCAGCGTCCGGTCGCCCAGCAGCTGCCGCATCCGGACGACCACTTCGGCCGGGCGGCGGACGTGGTAACCGGTGACGCCGTGCACGACCGCGTCCAGGTGCGCGCCGGTGGCCGACACGATCACCGGGATGCCGCAGGCCATCGCCTCCAGCGCGGCCATCCCGGTCGGCGCGGTGGGGGCCAGCGCGAGCGCCACGTCGGCGCTGCGGATCAGCTTCGGCATGTTGGCGTGCGCGACCCGGCCGAGCAGCTCGACCCGGTCCTCGACGCCCTTGTCCCTGGCCAGGATGCCCAGCCGGGCGATCATCGCGTCGTCGCCGCCGGCCACCACCAGCTCCGCGCCCGGCACCGAGGCCAGCGCCTGGATCGCCATGGCGGCGCCGGCGTCCCCGATGTGCAGCATCCGGGCCCGCTCGCCGCGCGGCGCGGCCGGGCCCCGGCGGCGGAACCGTTCGACGTCGACGCCGCTCGGCACGACCGCGATGTTCCGGCGCGGCACGCCCAGCTTGATCAGCTCGGACTCCTCGCCGGCGCAGGCCGCGATCACGGCCCTGGCCCGGCGGCCGATCGCCCGCTCCAGCCGCTGGACCGGCGCGGACGGGGCGTCGCCGTGGTGGAAGGTCTGGGTGACCGGCACCCCGAGCCCGTCGGAGCCGGCGATGGCCGCCAGCCCGCCGGTCCAGGAGTGGGCGTGGATGACGTCCGGCCGGTCCTGCCGCCAGCACTTCTTGAGCCCGTCACTGAAGTCGGAGATGTAGGGCAGCAGGTCGTTGTCGGAGAGTTCCCCGGCCGGCCCGGCGGGCACCTGCTCCACCCGGACGCCCTTGATGTCGGACGCGGAGCGGGTGTAGACGGTCACGCTGTGGCCGCGGCCCAGTTCACGGGCGATGGCGGGGGCGTCGGCGGAAAGGCCGTGCGTGGAGACAATGGCGATATGCATGGCACACCTCATGGCGTTGATTCGCGATGAAAGGATGTGCCTGCGTCTTAGGCACCAGCTCTGTTGCTTTCCTTACCGTACATGGACCGGCTCCAAACGCAAACTTTTCCAGGAATTTCAGCGAGCCCGCCGCAGCGCGAGCACCGTGATCTCGTCGATGATCCGGTCCCCGGAGAAGGCGCGATGGTCCTCCTCGATGGCCTTCACCACCGCCGAGGGCGGCTGGCTCGCGCACCGCGCCAGCACCTCGGTCAGCCGGTCCTCGCCGTAGCCGGCGCCGTCCGCGCTGCGCGATCCGACCAGCCCGTCCGAGTAGAGCACCAGCGTCTCCCCGGCGGCCAGGGTGAGCTCCTCGGTGGCCGGTTCCGCGCCCTCCTCGAAGCCCAGCGGCACGCCGCCGCCGTCGGTGAAACGCACCCCGCCGTCGGGTTGCAGCAGCGCGGCCGGATGGTGTCCGGCGGAGGCCAGCCGGACCTTCCTGCCGCGCACGAAACCGGCCGCGGCCATCACGAACAGGCCGGTGTGCTGGGCCACCAGCGCGTCGTTGACCTTGCGCAGCGCCTCGCCGGGGTCGCGTTCCCAGGCGCTCAGCACCCGGACGCCGTTGCGGACCAGCGAGGTCACCGAGGGCGCCTCGTCGCCGCGCCCGGCCGCGCTGCCGATCACGAAACCCCAGCCGCCCTTCATCGGGAAGACGTCGTAGAACTCGCCGCCGATCGCGCGCAACCCCGACCCCGGATGGTAGATCGCGGCCGTCTCGAAGCCCTGCACGTCGGGCAGCGTCCGGGGGAGCACCCCGCTGCGCAGCGCGTCGGCCGCGTTCGAGCTGCGCTGGAAACTGCGCTGGGCGCGCAGCGCGAGGCCCAGGTGGCCGCCGATCTCCTCCAGCAGGCCCAGGTCGGCGAGGCCGAACGGGGGGCGGTCGCGGAGCCGTACCAGGGTGAGGACGCCGTTGATCTCGTCGTCGGTGCGGATCGGGACCGACAGCAGCGAACCCGCGCGCATCTGCGGCAGCAGGTCGTCGCCAAGCAGGCCCTCGTCGCTGAGCATCTCGTGGATGATGCCGCTCTGGGTGGCCAGCACATGCCCGACCAGCGGCGCGTCCGCCGGCGGGTGCGCCTCGACCGCGCGCTGCAGCCGGGCCACCGGCTCGGTGCTGGGCGCGATCACCGCCGCCCGGTGCGGCACCCCGTCCCGGACCATGTCGGCGATCACCCAGTCCGCGGTCTCGGCCGCCAGCAGCCGGGCCGCCCGGATCAGCGCCACCGGCTCGCGCAGGCTCTCCTCGTCCAGCAGCAGCCTGGTCAGCCGGGACAGCAGCTCGTGCCGCCGCGCCGCGGCCAGGAACAGCGCCTCGTCCGGCGCCTCGGTCCTGTCCTTGTGCTCGGTCAGCTGCACCTCGGTCGGCAGCGCCACCGCGGCCACCATCTCCTGCGGCTCACCCGGCATCCGCAGCCGGCTCAGCACCAGCCGGACCGTGTGGGTGCGCCCCTGATGGTTGAGCCTGGTCTCGAAGGTGATGCTCTCCTCGCTCCGCAGCGCCGTGCTCAGCTGGGTACGGAACGCCGCCCGCCGGGACGACTCGATCAGCAGCGGGAAACCGCGTCCGATCAGGTATCCGGCCGGGCTGCCCAGCAGGCGGCTGGTCTCGTTGTTGATCCGCCGGACCGTACCGCCGGGATCCATCACGATCACCGGCACCGGCAGCGTCCGGAAGATCTGCCGGAGCAGCTTCTGCTCCCGCTGCGGCCCGCCGTCCCGGCGTTTGCGGGTCCGGCCCAGCTCGGCGAGGGCGTCTCGGACCAGCTCCTCGGCCGCCGCCAGCTCCTCGCGGGGCGGCAGCGCGGCGACGCGGTCGGCGAACTCGGCCAGCCGCTGCTCCAGCTCGGTCACGGACATATGCTCCTCTGTACGTCCTGAAAAGGATTAACCATCAAACTAGGGGAATGGTCATCCCTGTGATTCCCATTCTGGCGCGCGATCTCGCCGCCCTCGGACGGGTCACCGAGGGCGCCTCGCTGGAGAGCGTCCTGCGCGGGGTGACCGAGGCCATCGCCCGCGGCGTCCCCGGTTGCGCCGGCGGCACCGCCGAGCTCTGGCAGGACGAACGCGTCCTGCTGGCCGCCTCGCACAGCGAGCTCATCGCCGTCACCGACCGCGAGCGCGACCTGCGCGAAGGCCCGTCCCGCGAGGCCCGCGCCACCGGCCGCCCCGTCGTCGTCGCCGACATCATGCGCGACCCCCGCTGGCCCCGCTACACGGCCGCCGCCGTCCGCCACGGCATCCGATCCGTCCTGGTCCTCCCCGTCCAAGCCGACGGGGCCGACGGCGCGGTCGTCGTCGTCGGCCTGTACGGCGTGCGCCCCGGCGTCTTCGCCGACCACGTGATCCTCACCGACCTGCTGCGCGAACAGGTCACGGTCGCCCTGGCCAACGTCTGGGAGTTCGACGACGTGCTCACCGGCGCCGCCCAGATGCAGGAGGCGATGGCCGGCCGCGCCCTGATCGACCAGGCCAAGGGCATCATCATGCAGGCCAGCGGCTGCTCCGCCGAGGCGGCCTTCGACGAGCTCCGCCGCGTCTCCCAGCACCACCAGGTCAAGGTAGCGGACCTGGCCAAGCTCCTGGTCACCGAGCACCAGCAGAAGAACGCGAAGAAGTAGCCGCTACCGCGCGAAGGCGGCCATCGCCTCCTCCAGCGTCTCGAACATCGGCAGCCGCTGCGACAGCCCCGTCACCCACATCACCTTCGAGTTCGGGTACTGCACGTTGATCAGCGCGAAATGCCCGCCGACCTCGGTCGAGCGCTGCCAGTGATGCACGATCAGCCCGAGCGCGCGCGAGTCCATGAACGAGACCCCGCCCAGGTCGAGGACCATGTCGGGGCCGTGATCCTCGGCCGCGGTGTCGAGATGCTCAGAGAACTGATCCCGCGTCGTCGCGTCGAGGATGCCGTCGATATGGATCACCACGACACCCTCGGCGGCGGTCGAGCGCATGGTGAGATTTGCCACGATGTTCCTCCCTGCCGCAACCCTACTGTTATCCGGGGGGTGGTGAAACTCCGGAATCTGGGGCATTATTACGCCAGAGGTCCAGCAGAGGGCTTCGTCTCGAACATTGAGCGAGGCGCGCCTTCTGCACGGTAAGGCGCAGCCCGCTGTCACATAAGGGGCCTGCCGAGATGCCTGCCGAAACCATCTGCGAACTCACCGCCGAAGACCTGCTCGCCGAACTCGTCGAAGAGAACGTCACCGACGAACGCCGGATCCGCCTCCGCGAACTCATCGTGGAGATGCACCGCCCGATGGCCCGCGACATCGCCCGCCGCTACCTGCACCGCGGCGAACCCATGGAAGACCTGCTCCAGGCCGCGTACGTCGGCCTGATGAAGGCCATCAACGGCTTCGACCCGACCCTCGGCCACAGTTTCCGCGGGTACGCCATGGTGACCATGACCGGCGAGGTCAAGCGGCACTTCCGGGACCGCACCTGGGCCGTCCGGGTGCCCCGCCTCTACCAGGAGCGGCGCGCCGAGCTCAACCGCCTGGTCGCCGACATGACCCAGGAGCTGGGCCGCTCGCCGAAGGTGCCGGAGCTGGCCCTGCGGATGGGCATCTCCGAGGAGGACATGATCCTCACCCTGGACGCCTCCGCGGCCTACAGCACCCTCTCCCTCGACGCGCCGCTCGGCGCCGACGACGACGCCGCCGCGCTCGGCGACGTCATCCCCGACAGCGACGACAGCCTCTCCGTCCTGGTGGACCGGGAGGCCGTGAAACCCCTGATCGACGAGCTGCCGGAGCGGGAGAAGACCATCCTGCTGCTGCGCTTCTATGGCAACATGACGCAGGCGGAGATAGCCGCCGAATTCGATATCTCGCAGATGCACGTTTCGCGCATCTTGCGCAAGGTGCTGGACCAGCTCCGGTCCGAACTAGTGGCCGGATAATGGTCATCTGTGGTCTTCCCTGGGGTATCGACCCACTTCGGGCGATATCCCGGGGTATCTTCTTCGGTGAGTCGTCACGTACTGGGAGGCGTTAGCGGGTGAACGAGGACGGCGCCACGCCCGTACCGGGGGGCGGCAAGGAGATCACATTCTCTCTCGCCGACCTGCCCGACGTACGGGAGTACGCCGCTGCCCTCGCCCGCCGGGGTGGCATGACCGAGGAACGCGTCGGTGACTTCCTGGTCGCCCTGAACGAGGTCACCACGAACGCGGTGACCCACGGGGCGACCAAGGCGCGGCTACGGGTCTGGTACGACACGGGGGATCTGGTGGTGGAGGTCCACGACGAAGGCCGGCACTGGGTGCTGGACGGGGTCCCGGGGCACACGCCGCCGGGCGAGAACGCCACCAGCGGCATGGGCCTCTGGGTGGCCCGCCTGCTCAGCCGCTCCCTGAAAGTCGACACGGGCGACAGTGGAACCACGGTCGTGATGCGCTTCCGGCTCTGATCTCTTGTCAAGGTCCGGGCATGAGTGTGCCGCGTGACCTGGCCTGAGAGGTCACGCGGCACGGTTCTCTGGCGGGCTAGCCGTTCGGCGGGGCCGCGCTGATGTCGGACAGGGCCGAGTCGGGGTCGCGTTCCAGGGCCATGTCGCCCAGGCTGACGATTCCGATCGGGCGGTTGCCCTCGACGACCGGGATCCGGCGGATCGCCTTCTCGCGCATCAGCCGTACCACCTCGTCGGAGCTCTGGTCGGGGCCGACGGACACGACGTCGGAGCTGCACAGGGTGCCCAGGGGCGTCAGGTTGATGTCCCTGCCCTCGGCGACGGCCCGGACCACGATGTCGCGGTCGGTGACCACGCCGCAGAGCAGGCCCTCCTTGGTCACCAGGACGTCGCCGATGCCCTGGTCGCGCATGAGTTTGGCGGCTTTGATGAGGGGCGCGTCCACGGGCAGCGTGGTCGGGTGGGTGGTCATGACATCTCGTACTGTCTGCACCGGAATCATCTACCTTCGGGTTCGGCCTCGGTAGCCACGCCATGAGTTCATGCCCGCCGTACCCACGCCTGCCTGGTGCAGGGCGAGCAGGCAGAGGCCGAGCGCGACCAGCGCGGTGATGCCGATGCCGATGCTGGCGTTGAGCAGGTCGAGCAGGAAGGCGATGCCGAATACGACGGCAGCCGCGATTGCGAGCATGGTCTTATCCCTTCAGCTTGTCGAACAGGGCGCGGTACTCGCGCAGCGCGAGCCGCAGCTGCTCGGTGTCGTGCTGGTCGCCGTTCTTCCAGCCGTCCACCAGCGCCTGCCGGCGTTCGGCCAGAGCGCTGACGGCCTCGTCGATCAGGGCGTCGGCCTTCGCCACGGACTCCCGCGGGTCGTCCACGAAACCGGCCTTGATGTCGTGCCAGCGGGCGTCGAAGTCGATCTCGGCCGGGTAGTCGCCGGGGGTGCGCTGTTCCGGGACGGTGACGGCCTCGGGGGCGAGGACGTCGGCGGGGGTTTCCGAACGGGCGTCGCTCTCCTCGCTCAGCGGTGTGTCGACGGGGGCGCCGTCGGCGTCGACCGGCTGGTGCAGCGGGCCGGGGCCTTCGTGCACGTCGCGGCGCTCGCCGGTCAGCGGGTCGACGTCGTCGGCGACACGCTCCGCGGCGAAGTCGTCTGAACGGTCTTCGCCTTCGAGCGGCTGGTCCGGGTCGAACCGGCCGTCGGCCGGGACGGGGTCATCGTCCAGCCGGTTCTGCTCGTTCAGCCGGTCCTGCTCGTTGAGGCGGTCCCGTTCGTCCTGCGTGCCGTTGCCGACCGTGCCGTTGCCCGCCACCAGCTCGTCCTCGTGCAGCCGCTCCTCGCGGCGCGCCTCGTCCGTGAGCGGTTCCGGCGATTCGGGCACCGGCACCTCGTCCGGCTCGCGGCGGGTGTCGTACGTGTAGGGGTTGCGTTCCATCAGCGATCGGCCTCCTTCTGGCGGGTGGAATCGGTGAGCAGCTCTTCGAACAGCGCGCGATAGTGGACCATCGCCTGGCGGAGCTCCTCGGTGCCGGCCTCCTGCCGGGCCGCCCGTCCGCTGATCTCGTGCGCCTGCCGGTACCGGTCGAGCGTGGCGCCGTACCCGACGGAGAGCACGTTGAGGCGCTCCTCGAACTCGTCGGTGGGGAAGCCGCGGTCGGCCATGACCGAGGTCACCAGCGCGTCCGCCTCCGTCACCGCGAAGCCGGGCGCGTCGACGAAGCGCTCCTGCACTTCCATCCACTTCTTCGCGTACGTCTCACGCGTCTCGTCATCCAGCGGCCGGATGTCGAGTTCCGCGACGCGGGCCTCCCGGGCCAGCAGCTCCTGCTCGGCCAGGCGGCGGTTGTCAGTCTCCTGGATGGTGCGGTCGTACTCGGGACCGAAACGATCCTGAAGATGGCGGCGGCGGTTCTGGGTCGCGACGAAATATCCGACGGCTCCCAGCGCCACCACCACGACTACGACGACAGCCACCCAAACGATGGCATTCATTGTCTGCCTCCGGGGTGTTCTGTTGAGTTGTCAATCCGCTCTGCCCGGGGAAGACGGGGCTAATCCACGTCCTCGCGGGTGGGCGGCGCAGCTCGGCACCCGACCTGTGCGCGCAACCACCGCTGGTGAGGTACTCAGGGGCCACCGTCGCCGACCCGCCGCCGTGGCCTGGTCACAGATCAGGCGCGCCAGGACACGCCGTACCCGACCCGAAGACTTGGCGGCGGGATTTGAACAACTCAAGAAGAAGAAGTCGACGTGAATTAGCCACTATTGTCTGTTCCGTGGCTTGGAGAGCGTTCCATCCCATTGTCCAGGCGATGGGATGGAACCCCTTTTATCACCATAAAAGTAGGTCCGTGGTGATAGTCGGACCGGGAAGATGTGGGGCGAACCGAACGACCTCTGGGGGCATGCATGTCATCGCCGGAACTTTTTCTGGTGCCGAAAAAATCCACGCCGGCACCTTCGAAAGGAAACCAGAGAAAGCTCCCCTCGCGTACGACAAGCCGGAAGCCGGTCACCGGGCAGTCCGCCCATCTTCCGAAACCGGACCCGTTCGCGCTCATCTCGCGCAGTCCGTCGGAGCCCAGGCGATTAGTGCCGCTGAAACCGGCATCGGCCGGACCCTCGAAACCACGGCCACCCGAGAGACTCAGCGTATGGGCGAAACCAGTGACCCCGCCAACGACCGGCAGGGGGCCGACCTCCTCGATCCCGCCGTCCGGCGGCAGGGTGACGGCGCCCCCGCAGTGGCCGACGGTCTCCAAACCATCGACCTCCTCGATCCCGCCGTCCGGCGGCAAGGCCACGGGCCCCCCGCAGTGGCCGACGGTCTCCAAACCATCGACCTCCTCGATCCCGCCGTCCGGCGGCAAAGTCCCGGCACCCAAATCCCAGACCTCCTCGATCCCGCCGCCCAGAGGAGTCTGGGCGCTCGGGCGTACTGAGGACAGGTCCGGCCCTTCGCAGTCGGGCGCGGTCAGGATGACCCGCTTCCCCTCATCCGATCGGTCGTTCCGTCGTCCGGCGCGCTTCGGCCCCGATGACGATCCGATACCCGGCTACATTCCCGACAAGTCGCTCCCTCCTGACTTGATCCGGGAGGACTCCCCCGACCTCATCTCCGGAGGGGGGCGCGCCCGTTCGAAGCCACCGCTTCGGATCTACACGGGCACCCGTTTCACTGCTCCCAAGGTCCCGGCGCCGCGCACCTTCGTCGCGTCCGACGACGATGAACCGCAAGGCTCGGCCTTCTTCCCCGTCAGCACGACCACCACGACCACCACCACGACGACCAGCGGCATCCCCGCCACGATCACCGGGGCCGTCCCGCTCGGCACTGAGGATGGCGACGAAGACGAGGCCGACGGCGTCGCGACCGTGGACGCGCCGGTTTTCACGACGAAATACCGGGCCCTCCAGGACAACAGCCCATTCGACAATCTCGATGACTTCGTGGAGTTCACCGAACGCCACCAGCCGATCACCGGTGACCTGCTGGACGCGCTCGAAAATCCTTCCTCACCTGACTTCCCGATCGCGAACTACTGGCTGGCCCAGACCCGCCGGGTCATGCCCAGCGAGCCGCTCTCGATCGCGCCGTACATCGGCAAGTCCGCGGTCCTGTGGGAGGCGCTGGGCAAGGCGCTGAGAGTGTCGACGGCCAACCGGGGAGAGGCGCTGGCCGAATTCCACTGGACTACGGCCAGCGGCACAGCGGACCCGACGCTCAAGGAATTACAAGCGTGGGCGGACCAGCACACCACCGCACGGCGAAATTTCGACGCCAAACTCAGCGAATTGCGTGGGAGGGAGGCTTTGCCCAGCCCTGCGCGCAACGAGGCGGCGAGCACGTCCAGGCCGAAATCCTTCAAGAGTGTGGAGGACGCCGCCAAGGAAACGATCGGCAGACGTCTCAACACCTTGAGCGGCATCCTGGAGACGCGACACGGGACGGTCAAGACGTGGCTGACCAAGCTGGCGGGCGATCGCGGCACGAAGGCCGACCGCTCGCTCGACCGGGTCGCCGACGTGCTCACCACGCTCAACGGGGACCGCGTGTGCGTCGCGCTGCTGCGCCGCGGGCGGGAGATCGGCGTCTTCGCCAACCTGCCGGACAAGAACATGGGCCCGGACCTGCAAAGACTGCTCCAGGCGTCCCGAGCCGTGGGTAAAGAGGCCACGACCCAGGTGGACGGGCTGATGCGTCTCATCGACGAACGTCTGCGGTCGTCGAAGAAGAAGCCGACCGTCAAGTCGCAGAGGCGTGCCAGGATCCGGATTCGCAAGGCCCTGGCGTACCTGAGGGAGATGGAGAGGACCGAGGGCCGGGTCAAAGTGGTCGCCTACGACGGGCCGAGGAATGCTGGGGGCCAATTGGTGGAAGTGCACGCGGAGATGCAGGCGCTGGCGCTGGTCCGCAAGAAGACTCCGGGCGCCTACCAGCTGGGCATCGGCAGAGTCTGCTGCCTCAAGTGCTACCTGGTTCTGACATCGGCTTATCCCAAGGTCTTCAACCGCCAGCTGGCCACCCACATGAAGGTCTATCCCTGGCCCGCGCCCGCGATGCTCACTGAGCAGGGCGTCCTTGTGGCCACGCTGGGCAAGGGCATGACGGAAAAGGAAAAGCGTGCGTTGCGGCAAGCTGACGGCCGGCGCGCGCTGGCCGCCGGAGTCGCCTACGGCGGGCTCCCTCCCCGGACCGGCGGCAAAGACCCCGAGCACGAATTCGGCGACCAGACCGGATACGCGTCGAGCGAGGGTGAGGGGGAGGGCTTGCCGACGCCGCCCGTCTGGCCTGGCCCGGCCCGGGACCGGAATCGTGAGGGGGATCCTGAGGAGGAAGGTTACGCGGACGACGGCGATGGCCTGATCGGGACCCTCGAAGACGAGAAGCGGAGCTACCAGGACTACGACGAATCCCTGGAACTCGACGACGAACTGACCTACGAGGAGGCCCAGGAGGAGCGCGGCGAGTCGCCTTCCCCCGAGACCACCTCGAGGGTGTCCACGACCTCGGGGGTGTCCACGACCTCGGCGAGGACGCTGACCTGGCCACCACCGTCGAGTCCCCTCGACTCGCCGAGTCCCGTCAGACCACCCGTCCGTACCTCGCGAACGACCACCACCACCACGACCACGACGACACCTGCCAAGCCCGCCACCGGCGGCACGCCTCGCGACGACCGGACGGGCGGACCGGCCGGCGGAAAACCGCTCACGAAGAAGAAGTCCCTGTCATCGAGGCGGAAGACCTAGTAGTAACGGCTTTGTACGGTTTGCCGGTGAGGGCGGCCGGTCGTTGAGCTTTCGATCGCTGGAGTGGAGTCTCCGGGACTCACTCCAGCGGGGGAACGGCGCGGCCGCAATCCCTCGTTCCTGTACCGGGGATCCCGCCTGGAGGACGCGCGAAACACGGCCGTGCACTGGCGCGTCGATCCCGGCCGCCACCGGCCCTTGGTCTATCCGACGCTGCCGATCGCGTTAGCTAGGCGATACCGACGATCTACGTTGAAGGTGGCCGAGCGCGGCCGCGTCGCCAGGACCGTCGCGTTCCGCGAGCCGTTTCGCCACGTATTCCCGATGTTCGGTGTCCGCGTTTCCGCCGTATTTGAACTTGCCCTTGATCTCGCGGATGGTCAGTTCCAGGCCGCGAATCCCGGAGAACAGCCGTACATGTTCGGCCGGGTCGACAAGGCGGTCGTCCAAGTCCGCGATCTGCCGCCGCAGGATCTCGGCCTTCTGCTCCGAATCCATCACAACCGTGGCCTCGCAGACAAGTTGCACGGCCGCGTAGTAGGTGGTCGGAATCCCCGCGCCCGGATCGCCCTCGCCCGGCATGACCTTCCACGCCCCCGGGACGTACGCCCAGTCACCCGCGACGGAGAGCACCACGTTCGGATTCTCCTCAATCGCCCGCCACACCGGATTCGGCCGAGCCAGATGCAACACGACCCGCCGATCGTCCACCAACACAAACTGCGTGGGCACGACAACCGGCACATCCCGCCCACGCCCACCGGCGATCAACTGCCCGAACGCGTTGGCCCGCACGAACGCCAGCGACTCCTCGTCGGATCCCGCGTCCCAAGGATGAATAAGCATGCATCCGACGGTAAGAGAATGAGCACGCTTCCGCAACCAGATATATTCATCGACGCGGCTGATCACTCACCGGCTTCGAGAGCACTCCGCGCCGCCTCCAGAACCCCACCGATATGGGACTCCTCGCCCGCCGCCACCTCGTAGAACCCACTCTCCGGGTCATACGCGATATCCAGCCCCTGCTGAGCCAGCCGCCCCGCCCACCGCAACGCCGTATTGATCTTCTCTCGCGGCACCGTACGCCCCTGCGCCACCGCCGACAGATTCCGCAGGTTCGTCGCCGGCCCCGACTGACTGTGCTCCCGGCTCAACTTCCACGGCAACGCCGCCCGATGATCGGTCATCTGCCGGGACAGCCCCGCGGCCCGCTTGGCCTGCAGAACCCCCGACTCAGTCACCCCAAAATGCTCCGCCAGCTCCGCATTGGACCACCCCCGCGCCACCAGCCGCGCAAGCTCCCCCTGCTCGACCCGAGCCTTCCTTCCCATGATCGCCACCCTAGGCCCGCCACCCCTAACCATGTGCACACGAGCCACGAATCTACGCTAAGGTTGTTCTCGCCTGGCCAGCCAGGCAACGGGACGTAGCGCAGCTTGGTAGCGCACTTGACTGGGGGTCAAGGGGTCGCAGGTTCAAATCCTGTCGTCCCGACCAGGGTTTCCTGGTCACAAGGGGTTTCGGAGTTCATCCGAGGCCCCTTTTCCGATCTTCGGGAGCCAAGTGGGGAGCCAGTGGGTCAGGCGGACGTCGTCCGCTTCTTGAAGATCTTGTCCATGGCTTGGGCACCCTTGGTGAGCGGCCGGCCTGATCTCGTGTCGGCAGACGTCTCGGTCACGTGCTCGAGTCGCGCGGCGGCCGTCTTCAAGTCGCTGCCTGGTCAACGGCATCATGGTGTCGGCGATGTACCCGATCGGCCCCTTATCTGGTGCATCGCCCTGCCCTGCGGTGTCCTTCTGGCGCACTCCGGTCGCCCCCGTGGTATTCCTTCCGAATCCAGGCGAGATCGAGGTGAGCGAGAATATACGTCGGGTTGGCGGTGATGCCAGCCTGGGCCAGGAGTTGGCGGATCTGGCGGCCGCCGCATCCGGTGCATGGGGGATCGTGATCATTCCGCGACCTTGCTGGATGAGGTGGCAGAGTTCGTCGGGTGTGGCAGGGCTGGTTGGACCGCGCCACCGCCGGCATCACGCCGCAGTTCACGACCTGGTCGAGATCACCGCTGGCTGACCACCGGAGAGAAGGCTGGCCTGCCTCTGGCGCGGTGGATGTTCCAGGAGGAACAATTCGCTGTACGGCGGGCAGGCCGGGAGGCATGATGGTCAAACGGGTGTGGCGGCTGGGCTCACGGTTGTGGTGGCGGCGGTGAACGTGACGACGGGGACGCTGACCCAGCACCGGGCATGGGCCTGGTGGGCGGACACGATCGTCCTGGTGGCCCCGGGCGCGGCGACCCAGATGTGGCTGACCCTCGCGGAGCGCGAGGCCGGCGACGAGCGGGACGGTGGCGCACGGGTGAGCGGGAACGTGTCGGGCATCATCTCGACCGGCGAGGGCTCAACCAACACGCGGATCAACCCGCCGGGCGCGTGATGTCCGACAGGATTCGGGTCCGGATCAACAGAGGCATCGTGTCGTCCGGCGTAAATGCCGTGAACATCATCAACAACACCATTCAGGCCGAGTCCCCAGTGCCGGCCGCGGGGGTGGCGAGCCCTCCCGGTGTCGTGCGGCTGCGCTCGACGGCGGCGGCCACCCGCCTGTTCGTGGGGCGGGAGGATGAGCTCGCGGCACTCGCCAAGACCCTCAAACGGCATTCCGGCGTGATCGCCCAGGCTCTGACCGGGCTCGGTGGGGTCGGCAAGTCCACGCTGGCCGAGCAGTACGTGCTGACCCAGCGCCGCAGACACAATCCCATCTGGTGGATCGACGCCGAAGACCCGGTTCAGATCGAGGCGGGGCTGGCGGCTCTGGCCAGGCGCCTGCATCCGGGAAATCCGCCGGATCGGCCGGCCGAGTGGGCCAAAACCTGGTTGGCCAGCCACAAGGGCTGGCTCGTGATCCTCGACAACGTGACGCGGCCATCGGATGTGGCGGAACTGATCGGCTCACTTCCCAGTGGACGGTTCCTGGTGACCAGCCGCCAGACGGTCGGCTGGGAGAGCATCACCGTGCCGATCCGGCTGCCTGTGCTGCCGACGCGCGAAGCCGTGAAGATGCTGCGCCTGCGGGTCGGGGACCGCGACCTCCTCCAGGGCGCTGAGGAGCTGTGCCGGGCGCTCGGTGGACTCCCGCTCGCCATCGGGATGGCCGGCCACTACATCACCCAGAACCACATCACCGCAGATACCTATCGGCAACGCCTGATCCAGGACGACGGCGCGTTGCTGGACTGGGCGCACGCCGGTGGAGACATCGACCGGACCGTGAGGCGGACCTGGCAGATCACCCTGGACCGGATCGCCGCCGAGCACGGGCCGCAGCCGGAGCGGATCCTGCGCATCCTGGCCTGGTACGCACCTGACGACATCCCGATCGCACTGGTGTCCGTCGCCCCGGAAGCGGACGAAGCCATCGGTTCCCTCGCGGCGTATGGCCTGGTCACCCGGGACGGTGACGCGCTCTCGGCCCACCGGATGGTCCAGGCCGTCAGCCGAGTGGCCGAGGACCGGCCTCTCGCGGGCCAGATGCTGCTGACCGCCTGGGAGAACGGCACGGAGCCGAGCGCTCGCCTGTTTCCGCACTTGGCCTCCTTCGCCTCGTGGGGCGGCTTCAACGACCTTGATGAAGACTCCGTGGACCTGGTCGTCGCCTACGCCGTTCACGTGGACAGGACTGGATCGAGGCAGGAGGCCATCGATTTCCTCGAGAAGACGGTCCTCGGCGGCCGGGAGCGGCCGGGATCCGACCATCCGGCGATCCTCCATATCCGGGTGACCCTGGCCAAGTTCCGCGCAACGCTCGGTTCCGCTGACGCCACGATCGACGAGTTCGGTGAACTCCTCGTGGATCAGCAGCGAGTGCTCGGCCCCGGCCATCTCGATACCTTGGAGACCCGGCTCAGCCTCGGTGAACTCTACTCGCGAAGAAACGAATACCTCCGCGCCGTCGCTCACTACCAGCGCCTCGCCGCGGACGCCGAACTGGCTCTGGGCCCTGACCATTCACTCACCCTGCAGACCAAGTGGGATCTGGCCTGGGCCTACCTCGATTCGGGAGAAGGGCCGGGCGCCAAGAACACGCTCCTGGCGCTCTCCCTCTGGCGAGAGGTCCTCGCAGGTCTCCAGCGCACTCTGGGCCCTGGGGACCCGATGACGATCAAGTACGCGATGGAAATCAGGAAACACGTCGACCTGTTCGCTTACACCGACGATCCGCTGATCAGATCGATACTCAACCTGTCACGCGGGGCAGCCGGTGCCCGCCGCCTCGACAATGTGCGCCGCGTACAGGAGATCAGCCGCCGCCTCCGCGGCAAGCGACCTGGCTGAGCCCGGTCGGGAGCACCCTACGAACTGGGACCCGGGCCCATCCATCGTCTTCGCTTTCTCGGCCGGGGCGTGGTTCTCAGAAACGCTTCTGGGCCACGCATCGTGCCAGGAGAAGGTCGGATCCTCTTCGACGAGGCCTTCCCGGGGGGCGCTGGTTATCCGAACTGGCCGGGCTGGTAGTCGCCGGCGGGCTGCTGGACGATGACGTTCATGCGGTTGTAGGTGTTGATGAGGGCGATGAGGGACACCAGGGCGGCGAGTTGGTCCTCGTCGTAGTGCTTGGCGGCGTTCGCCCAGGCCTCGTCGGTGACGCCACCGGCGGCGTCGGCGATGCGGGTGCCCTGTTCGGTCAGCTCCAGGGCGGCGCGCTCGGCGTCGGTGAAGACCTTGGCCTCCCGCCAGGCCGCGACCAGGTTGAGGCGCAGCGTGGTCTCTCCGGCGTGCGCTGCCTCCTTGGTGTGCATGTCGACGCAGAAGCCGCAGCCGTTGATCTGGCTGGCGCGGAGCTTCACCAGCTCCTGCGTTGCGGCAGGCAGCGTCGAGTCCGACACGACCTTGCCCGCCGAGTTGATGTACTTCAGGAACTTGGCCGCGACAGAGTTGCCGTTGTAGTTGAGACGGGCGTCCATGGTGATTCCCCTACCGTGTTCGGCTGTTACACCCCACTGACGGAACAACCAGGCAGGATGTGACGGATAGCCGATGTGATGTGCGTCTCTCCGTCCATGCCCCCGTACACCCGCACGATGACCCGGGCGCTGTCCAATTCGCCATCAACATCCCCTGGACAACGCGCCGATGTTCTGGCCGTGTGCTCAACCGTCAGGCTCCGGCGTGTTCGGGGTGAGGGGCGGCCAGGGCGGTGATGTGGGGGACCAGCGCGCCGGCCCGCGCCCGTACGTCGTTCAGCAGTTTGGCGTCGAGGAGTAGCGCGCGCAGGACGAAGTCGGCCACGTCCAGGGCGCGGGCGGCGGGCGCCGTGGAGGGAGTGGCCCCGCGCTCCCGGACCACCTCGAGCAGGAGTCCGGTGATCGCGTGCTGCACGAAGCTGGTGTCGAAGGGGACCAGCTCGCCGCCGTCGATGCCGGTGTCGATTAACTCGCGGGTCAGGTCGTGGATCTCCGCCCGCCGCCGCGCCTGCTCGGCCAGCTCGGGAGCGCGCAGCACGTCGTCGTTGTACAGCCCGCGTACGTCATAGGGCAGGGACAGGATCGCGGCCACGTCCACCTGGAGGTACGCGTGCAGCCGGGCCGCCACCGGGGCGGGCAGGTCCAGGGCGGCGCGGATGCGCGCCCGTGCGGGGACCAGGTCCGCGTCGAGCAGCTCGGCCAGGATGAGGTGCTTGGTCGCGAAATGACTGTAGATCGAGGGCTGGCGCATCCCGACCTTCTCGGCGATGTCCCGGGTGGACGTCCCGTGGTAGCCGCGCTCCGCGAACAGCCGCGACGCCTCCACGAGGATCCGGTCTCTGGTCGCTCCTCCGACTCGGGTCATGGTTGCATCATGGCGGTCCTCCGGGGCGGGTGGCGCGGCAGGTAGGTACCCCGCGACTTTTGGTAATCCGAAATTAATATTTGGCGAACACCGAAACAGGCTTGCCCTCCTAGCCTATAGGTCGATAGCTTTTCGCCGGGGTGCCCGGGCCTCTCCCGAACGAGGGGGGCGCATGTCTTGGAGGCAGCGATGAACAATTGGACCAAGCTGGCCGCCGCCATAGCCGCCGTCGCGCTGGTCGCCGGCTGCGGCTCTGGTGGCGGCGCCGGCGACTCCGGAACCGGAGCCGTCAAGGCGAGTAACGACCTCGTCATCGGGCGGACCGTCGCCGTGGACGGCATGTCGGGGGACTCCTGCTACGGCGCGGGGTCGATCTCGACGATGCCGATGATCTACGGCAACCTGCTCACCAACAAGCCGGACGGCTCGGGCGTGCAGGCCGGGATCGCCGCGTCGTACGACTATGACGCCTCAGCCCGCACCTACACCTTCCACCTGCGCGAGGACGCGGGCTTCAGCAACGGCTCCCCGGTGACCGCCGCCGACGTCGCCTTCTCCTTCGAGCAGTGGCGCGACGGCAAGACCAGCGGCGCCTACTACGACATGATCAAGAGCGCCGAGGCCACCGACGGGCACACCGTGGTGGTGCGCCTCACCCGGCCGGACACGTTCCTGCCCGCGCTGCTGACCTGGTGCACCTCGACGGTCTACCCCGACCGCTACGCCGGGAAGACACCCGAGGAATTCTTCGCCGAGCCGATCGGCGCCGGCCCGTTCGCGTTCGTCTCCTGGCAGAACCCCGGCCCATCCGAGACGATCACGCTGAAGAAGAACCCGCATTACTACGGCGCCCCCAACGGGGAGCCGCACGTCGACACGGTGATCACCAAGACCTCGGCCGACGCGGCCCAGCAGATGCTGGCCTTCCAGGGCGGCCAGCTCGACCTGATCGAGCAGCTCACCGCGGACGAGGGCAACCAGCTCGCCCCCGAGCAGGTGCGGATCCCGCAGCCGAGCCAGGCCAGGGACCTCATGCTCAACAGCAAGCGGCCGGCCCTGGCCGACCTCGCCCTGCGCAAGGCCATCTCCGCCGCGATCGACCGTCAGGCGCTGGCCAGCGTGCAGCAGGGCTACGCGGTGCCGGCCGAGGGCATCCTGCCGACCAACGTGCCCAACTCGGTGCCGCCCACCAAGCCGTACACCTACGACCTGGCGGCCGCCAAGGCGCTCATGGCGGAGCGGGCCGACACCAAGCCGGTCACGCTCGCCATCGGCTTCGACGGCAGCAGCTCGACTGTCTCGACCATGGTCCAGCTGCTCAGGGACCAGCTCGCCAAGATCGGTGTCGAGGTGACGCTCAAGCCCACCGACAGTGCCACGGTCTACTCCATGGGCAGCAGCGGCGACTTCGACATGCTCATCAGCGACCCCTCGGCGATCTCGCCCACGGTGTTCGACCCGATCAGCTTCGTCCTGACCGCCTGGTACCCCTGGACCGGCGCCGACACCAAGCTGATGAAGGAGAAGTTCACCACCGGCACCTCCACCACCGAGGACGCCGTCAAGGACGCGGCCGTGCGGGCCATCCAGGACGACGCACAGGAGCAGTCCACGGTGATCGGCCTGGTCAACATGTCGACGGCGTTCGCGGTGGCGGGCTACGTCGAGGGCTTCACCGCCACGCCGTTCCTGTCCTACGACGCCGCCGCGATCCGGATCAGGACCGGGCGGTGATCCGGTGATCCACAGCGGCCGGTTCGGGTTCGTCGGCAGACGGCTGCTGCAGGCGATCCCGCTCACCCTGGTGCTGCTCCTCCTCGTCTTCGCCATGCTCAAGGTGGTCCCCGGCGACCCGGCCATGCAGGTGGCCGGGCCCCGGGCGAGCGCCGCGACGCTGCAGGCGATCCGGGTCCAGCTGGGCCTCGACCAGCCGGTGTGGGAGCAGTTCCTGCACTACCTCGGCCGAATCGCGACCGGTGACTTCGGCACCACCGCGACGGGTTCGACGAAGGTCGGCACGCTGATCGCGTCGGGCGCGCCGGTGACGCTGGTGCTGCTCGCCGTCAGCACGGTCTTCACCGTGCTCATCGCCGGCGCGACGGCCCTGCTCGCCGCCCGCCGCCCCGACGGCCTGGTGGACCGGATGATCAACGTGATGGCCGCCTTCGGTGTCGGCGTCCCGACCTTCTGGCTGGGGATCGTGCTGCTGGCCGGGGTGGCGCTGCCGACCGGCGCGTTCCCCATCGGCGGCTGGGGTGACACCCCCGCCACGGTGCTGCGCGCCGCGGTGCTGCCGGCCCTCGCCCTCAGCGTCTCCGTCGCGCCGGTCCTGATGGCCAGCCTGCGCAGCGGCATCGTGGAGGCGCGGCGCTCGGAGTACCACGCCGCCGCCCAGGCCGCCGGGGTCCGGGGCTGGAAGCTGACCCGCGGGTTCGTGCTGCGCAACGCCGCCGTGCCGCCGGTGTCGCTGCTGGCCGCCCTGACGACCTTGCTGCTGTCCGGCGCCGTCGTGGTGGAGTCCACCTTCGGGCTGCCGGGGCTCGGGCTGAGCCTGACCCAGGCCGCGCAGAACCGCGACTTCAACGTCATCCAGGGCCTGACCCTCGTCTTCTCCCTGGCCGTCGTGGTGGTCAACCTGGTCGGCGACGTCCTGGTCGCCTTCCTCGACCCGCGGGTGATGGTGTGATGGCCCTCGCCCCCGCCCAGGTCCTGGGACGCCGCCGGGTACGGCGCGACCCCGGCGCCACCGGCACCGCCGCGCTGGTGACCGGTGCTGTGCTGCTGGCCCTCCTGCTGGCCGCGAGCTTCGTGTCCGGCGCGCTGACCGGCCACGATCCGGCGCTCACCGACCTGACCGCCCGGTTCCGCCCGCCCTCCCCGCAGCACTGGTTCGGCACCGACCAGCTCGGCCGGGACGTCTTCGCCCGGGTCCTCGTCGCGGCCGGGACCGACCTGCCGCTGGCTCTGCTCGGCGCCGCCGTACCGGCCGTGATCGGGATCGTGCTCGGCGCGCTCGCCGGGTACGCCCGCGGCTGGATCGGCACCGCGGTGATGCGGCTGGCCGACCTGATTCAGGCGTTCCCGTCCTACATCCTGCTGATCGTCCTGGTCTTCCTGCTCGGGCCGGGCGCCGGCTCGTTCCTGGTCGGGGCCGCGGTCGGCGCCTGGGTCACCTACGCCCGCCTCGTCCGCGGGGTGGTGCTGCGGCTGCGGGAACTCGACTACGTGCGCGCGGCCCAGGCCGCCGGGCTCGGGCACACCCGGGTCCTGCTGCGGCACGTCCTGCCCAACGCCCTGCCGCAGGCCGTGGTCTACGCGGCCTCCGACATCGTGCTCGCGCTGAGCTATCTCGCGGCGCTGTCCTACCTCGGCCTGGGCATCCAGGCGCCGGGGATCGAGTGGGGGCAGATGATCGCCGACGGGCAGCCCTTCCTGCGCAACCAGTGGTGGGTGTCGGTGATGCCCGGACTGGCGATCATCCTCGTCGGCGTCGCCGTACGGCTCATTGCCGGCGGCCTGGAGCGGAGGCTGCAACGATGAGTCCCCTGCTGAGGATCACCGACCTCGTCCTGGAGACCGGGCCCGCCGCGGCTCCGGTGCGCCCGGTGTCGCACGTCGGCTTCGAGGTGGCCCACGGCGAGGCGTTCGGGCTGGTCGGCGAGTCGGGTTCGGGCAAGAGCCTGACCCTGCGTGCCGTCATCGGCCTGCTGCCCGAGGGCGTGCGCCAGGCCGGCGGCACCCTCGAGCTGGAGCGCGACGGCGCCATGCGGCCGTACCGGTTCGCCGAGGTGCGCGGCCGGGGCATCGGCATGGTCTTCCAGGAGCCGATGACCGCGCTCAACCCCACCATGCGGGTCGGCGACCTGGTCACCGCCGGGCCCCGCGCCAGGTACGGCTGGAGCCGGCGCGCCGCCAGGAGCCGGGCGGTGGACCTGCTCGCCGAAGTCGGCATGCCGGACCCGAAGGCGCAGGCCCGGATGTGGCCGCACCAGCTCTCCGGCGGACTGCGGCAACGCGTCATGATCGCTATGGCGCTGGCCACCGAGCCCTCCGTGCTGCTGTGCGACGAGCCGACCACCGCGCTGGACGTCGCCGTGCAGGACCAGATCCTGCGGTTGCTGCATCGCATCCGTACCGAACGCGGGCTTTCGATTGTGTTCGTCACCCACGACCTCGGGGTCGTGCGGCGGCTCTGCGACCGGGTCGCGGTGATGTACGCCGGCCAGGTGGTCGAGACGGGCCGGGTCGAGGAGGTCTTCACCAGGCCGACCCACCCCTACAGCGCGGGCCTGCTGCGCTCCATGCCGACGCAGGACACCCCCAGAGACCGCCCGCTCGCGGCCATCCCCGGCGGCCAGCCCGGTGCGGGGGACCGGCCGGAGGGCTGCAGGTTCGCCCCCCGGTGCGGGCACGCCCTGCCTGCCTGCGCCGGCCTGGCGCACGTCCTGGCCGCGGTGCCCGGGTCGCCGTCGAGGAGCGCGTGCATCCGGGTGGCGGACCTCGGCGGGCCGCCGCTGGACCGCGAGGCCCTGCTCAGCCCGCTGCCGGGAGGGACGGCATGAGCGCAGGTACGCCCCTGCTCCAGGTGGACGACATCGTGGTGGACTACCGGCCCCGGCGCGGCCGGACCGGCGGACCGCCCGCCGTGGACCACGTCAGCCTGGACATCCCGCGCGGCCGCACCCTTGGCCTGGTCGGCCAGTCGGGATGCGGCAAGTCCAGCCTGGCCCGGGTCATCGCCGGGCTCGCCGCGCCCACCGGGGGCACCATCCGCCTCGGCGGAGCCGAGCTGCCCGCGCCGCGCGGCCGGACCGACGCCACCCGGATCCAGATGGTCTTCCAGGACCCCGGCTCGGCGCTGAACCCGATGCACACCGTCCGGCGGACCCTGACCGAGCTGCTGCTGGTGCACCGCAGAGCCGCCGGCCGGAGCGCCGCCACGGACCGCGCCGTCGAACTGCTTGAGCTGGTCGGCCTGGGCGCGGCCGTCCTGGACGCCCGTCCGCGCGGGCTCTCCGGCGGGCAGCGGCAGCGCGTGGGCATCGCCCGCGCGCTCGCCGTCGAACCCGAGGTGCTCATCGCCGACGAGGCCGTCTCCGCCCTGGACGTCTCCGTCCAGGCGGCCGTGCTCAACACGCTGCGCGACCTCGGCGCCCGGCTCGACCTGACCATGCTGTTCATCTCGCACGACCTGGCGGTGACGCGCTACGTCGCCGACGAGGTCGCGGTCATGCACCGCGGCCGGATCGTCGAGCGCGGCCTGCCCGACGACGTGCTGCGAAACCCGCGGCACGAGTACACCCGATCGCTGGTCGCGGCCACGCCGCGCATGGACGGCCCGGCACTGTCCGCGCCCGAGGAGGCACGTCCCGTATGACGATTTCCGACGTCCAGGTGCTCGCCAAGGGAGAAGGCGTGGCCGTGATCCCGCCCCCGACCGACTACGCGGAGGTCTCCCCGGGCTGGCGGGAGGTCGAGCACCGGGCCCGGCTGGAGGTTCCGGGCGCGCTCGCCGCCGCCTGGGAGGGCGTCCCCGGGTCCGTGCGCATCCCGCGCTGGCCGTACCACGAGGTCTGTGTCCTGCTGCGCGGGCGGGTGGCGATCGAGGACGCAGAGGGCGGCAGGCGCGAGTTCGGGGCCGGTGAGTCCTTCCTGGTCCCGGCCGGGTTCGACGGCTGGTGGCACACTCTCGAAGCCACTGAGAAGATCTTCGTCGCGATCCCGGGAGGCGCCGCGTGAGCGGGACCTATCCGACCCCGCGCTCGGCCTGGTCGCCGCCGAACTGGCCATCCCCGCGACCGACCGGGGAGGGACTGGAGGCCTGGTGTTACACCGACCGCTTCTCCTACCGGCCGGGCGACACCGTGGAGGTCTCGGCGTACACCACGGCCGGCCACTACTCCCTCACCGTGGTCCGCGACGGCGCGCGCCCCGAGGTCGTGCACCAGCAGACGGACCTGCCGGGCACGATGCCGGACACGCCGGCCGACGCCTACGCCGAGGGGTGCGGGTGGCCGGTCACCGCCCGCGTCACGATCCCCGCCGACTGGCCGTCGGCGATGTATCTGCTCATCATCCGGGCCGAGGTGGACGGCCACGCCGTGGAGAACGAGCACTTCTTCGTGGTCCGCTCCGCCGAGCCCGGCCGGCGCACCCCGTACGCGCTGGTCCTGACCACCAGCACGCTGATCTCCTACAACGACTGGGGCGGGGCCAACGCCTACCGCGGCATCGGCGACGACCCCGCCGTGGACATCGCCTCGCCCCGGCTGTCCATGCTCCGCCCGCTGTCGCGCGGGTTCCTGCGCAAACCGCCGGGGGCCCCGCGCAACCGGTACGAGGAGCCGGTGCCGCCGTTCTGGGAACCGCGCTACCCGGTGTACGAGTGGGCGCGGCTGCGCGACTACGGGCGCCACCACGCCGACGCGTTCTGGGCCACCTACGACCGGCCCTTCGCCATCTGGGCGGAGCAGCAGGGCTACGTTCTGGACTACCTCACCCAGGACGACCTGGATCGCGACCCGTCCGCCCTGGACGGGTACCAGTGCGCGATCCTGGTCGGCCACGACGAGTACTGGTCCTGGCGGATGCGCGACGCGATCGACGCGCTGGTGGACCGGGGCGGCAACGTCGCCCGCTTCGGCGCCAACTTCGCCTGGCAGGTGCGCATCGAGGGGACCACGCAGATCTGCCACAAGTACGTACCTGAGGAGGACCCGGTCTTCGGCACCGCGGAGCAGCACCTGGTCAGCCTGAACTGGGACCACCCCCTCATCGGCCGCCCCGCCACCGCCACCCTGGGCCTGACCGGATTCGCCGGGGTGTACGCCGGCTACGGCGCCTCGGCGCCGCGCGGGCACGGCGGCCTGCAGGTCTACCGGCCCGAACACTGGACGCTGGCCGGCACCGACCTCTACTACGGCGACGTCCTCGGCGGGCACCCCTCGCGGATCGCCACCTTCGAGGTCGACGGCTGCGCCCACGTCGTGCAGGAGGGCCTCCCCTTCGCCACCGGAACGGACGGCGCCCCCGCCAACTTGGAGATCATCGCCATGGGGCCCGCGGTCCGCTACGAGGAAGACCACTTCGCGGGCACGGTGCCGCTTGGCGACCCGGGGGTGGCGGCGGTCGAGGAGTACCGCGGCACTCAGTGGGTCGAACGGGAGGACGGCAGCAGGCGGCCGGCGTACGGCTCGGCCATGATGGCCACCTTCACCCGGGGCGAGGGGACCGTCTTCAACTCCGGCACCTCCGAGTGGGTGGCGGGCCTGATCCACCGCGACTGGTTCGTCGAGCACGTCACCCGTACGGTCCTGGACCGGCTGGGAGGGGCCGCGTGAGCGCCGTCCCCGAGACCCCGGACACGTCGGCGCTGGCCCAGCCCCGCTCCGCGCCGGGCGGCCCGGTCGACGCCACCGTCGTCCCGCGCTACGCGGGCGAGAACACCTTCGCCCGGCTGCCGCGGCTGCAGGACCAGCCCGGCGCCGACACGGTCGTGTGGGGCGTGCCCTTCGACACCGGGGTCAGCTACCGGCCCGGGGCCCGGTTCGGCCCCGGGCACATCCGGCAGTCGTCCCGGCTGCTGCGCCCGTACAATCCCGCGCTCGACACCGCGCCGTTCGCCAGCCGGCTGGTCGCGGACGCCGGGGACGTCGGGGTCAACCCCTTCGACATCGGCAGCGCGCTGGAGACGATCCAGCGGGCCGCGACCGAACTCGCCGGCACCGGCCGCAAGCTGATCACCCTCGGCGGGGACCACACGATCGCCCTGCCGCTGCTGCGCGTCCACCACGCCCGGTACGGCCCGCTCGCCGTACTGCACTTCGACGCCCACCTCGACACCTGGGACACCTACTTCGGCTCGCCGTACACCCACGGCACCCCCTTCCGGCGGGCGTCGGAGGAAGGGCTGATCGACCACGCGCACTCGATGCACGTGGGCCTGCGCGGCCCGCTGTACTCGCGCCTGGACCTGGCCGAGAGCAAGCGGCTGGGCTTCGCCGCGGTGCACGCCCGCGACTTCGCCCGGCGGTCCCTGGACGAGATCATCGAGCGCGTCCGGATCCGGCTGGCGGACCGCCCGGTCTACGTCTCGCTTGACATCGACGTCCTGGATCCCGCGTTCGCGCCGGGCACCGGGACGCCGGAGGCCGGCGGCATGAGCAGCCGCGAGCTGCTGGAGGTCCTGCGCGGGCTCGACGGCCTCCACGTGGTGGGGGCCGACCTGGTCGAGGTCAGCCCCGCCTACGACCACGCCGAACTCACCGGCATCGCCGCCGCGCACGCCCTGTACGAACTGATCAGCGTGCTGCCGACGGAGAGGTGACCGCGGCTTCGCGACTTCGCCGATACTTACATAGTGCGCAGAACGGCCGCCCAGATTAATAGGAGTCCCTTAATCTTTGTATTCATTTAATTACATATGCCGTTGCTTCCGCGCTCAGGGGGCGATTCGGGGGCGCGCGGTGCCGATGTGACTGTCCGTGATTGGAGCGGTCGAGGTCGCCGGCACCACGGGGAGGGTGCGGCATGCGTGCAAGGCGTCCAACCGGGGTTGGGGTGCTAGCTGCTAGCCCCCAGGTAGATCGGCAGATGTGGTGCTAGCGCTAGCAGGGCAGGGTGCTGGACCTGGCACGTCACAAGCCGTGCGAGTCGCTACGATCCGTAGGCGTCGGCTTGGAATCTGCTTGTGAGAGCACGATGGCCGGCGGTGCCTGACCCTCGCGGTAGATGTCTCCATCACTTGACAGCGTCCCAAGTCGCGGCACATTGAGGGCACGGACGTTACGACGCTCTTAGCAGTGATTGGCTCAGTAACCGGAATTGTCAACAGATAGAGCGGCGAATTCGTCAACCCTTCGAAGTACGCTTCCGAAAGGATTCTAGATGTTTCGAATCGCCCGCAGAGCCTCCGTACTTGTCCTCGCCGGCGTGGCCGCGAGTCTGTTCGCTGCCGCCCCGGCGCAGGCTTCGATCGGGACGTGCACGGTCACCCCGATCGGCTCGGTGACCGTCTCGGCCTACTGCAGTGGGTTCGCCCCGTCGTCCTTCCGGGCCAAGATCAATTGCTTCACGGCCGACGGCTACCGGACCGAGTGGCGCTACGGCCCCTGGCGCACCGCCGGCGGCGGGACGTCCTCAGTGGTCGGCTGCCAGAACGGCTGGACCCGCGTCGGCCAGGGCTACGACGCCATTCCCTGATCAAGTGGCCGGCAGCCGCTGATTCCTTCCCGTCCACCCGCCGGCCCGGTTCGGCCGGCGGGTGGCCGCGCATAGCCCGGATGAGTTGATCCGCCCCGCCGCCGATCGGGAATCAACTCGGCCGTTATCCGCTTTGTACGCCTTGAGGGGCGACAGCTGTTCGAATCCTCAGACGAAGGAGCGGAAAGCGATGACTGGGAAGACGGAGACGGCGATCCTCGCCGGTGGATGTTTCTGGGGGATGCAGGATCTCATCCGCAAACGCCCGGGGGTGGTCTCCACGCGGGTCGGATACACCGGTGGGGACGTGCCGAACGCGACCTACCGCAACCATGGCACCCACGCCGAGGCGATCGAGATCGTGTATGACCCGGAGCGGACCTCGTACCGGGACATGCTGGAGTTCTTCTTCCAGATCCACGACCCGTCCACGAAGAACCGCCAGGGCAACGACATGGGCACCAGTTACCGGTCGGCCATCTTCTACACCGACGACGAGCAGAAGCGTGTCGCGTACGACACGATCGCCGACGTCGACGCCTCCGGCCTCTGGCCGGGCAAGGTGGTCACCGAGGTCACTCCGGCCGGGCCGTTCTGGGAGGCGGAACCGGAACACCAGGACTACCTGGAGCACTACCCGAACGGCTACACCTGCCACTTCGTCCGGCCCGGCTGGAAGCTTCCGCGCCGCGACGAGAAGGTCGGCCACTAAACTCGCGCAGCTTCGGGGGGATCGTCGCCGACGATCCCCCCGAAGGCCGTCGTCAGTTCGTGTGGACGATGTGCCAGACGCGTGAGGGGTGGTTGTCGCAGGTGTACTGCAGGGCCTCGACGTTGTTGGCGGTGCTGACGCCGCCGGCGATGGTCACGCACTTGCCGGTCTGCAGGTTCTTGATCCAGTAGTTGCCGGTGACGCCGTCCTCGATCAAGGTCCAGGACCGCGACCGGTGGCTGTCGCAGGTGTACTGCAGGGCCTTGACGTTGTTCGCCTTGCTGACTCCACCCGCGATCGTCAGGCATTTGGCGGTGTTGGCGTTCCTGATTTTGGTGCCGTTCCTGACGCCCGGCTCCAGCAGCCAGCGGCGGGAGAGGTGGGTGTCGCAGGTGTACTGCAGAGCGGTGACGTTGTTCGCCTTGCTGACCCCGCCCGCGATGGTGAGGCACTTGCCGGTCTGGACGTTGACGAGCATGACCTGGTTGCCGGCGGCGTGGGCTGGGGAGGCGATACCGGCGAGGCCGATGGTGAGGGCGGCGGCTAGGGCGAACTTGAGGGGGATGGAACGATCCATGTCGGGCTCCTGAGCGTGGCGATTTCCTCAAGCATCCAGGGGGGCCGCTCATAGTGCCTGAGTAGAGTTCTACTCAACTCCGCTTCTAATGAATCTACTTTGTAAAGAAGCCTGCGCTGTCAGGTCGTGAGGTTGACCATCGCCTGGTACAGCTGTGCTTCGGTGAGTGGTGGCTCGGGTAGCGGGTGGTGCTGGGCGGCCCGGAAGCCGTCGATCATGATGTGCAGGTTGCGCCGCCACGCGTTGGGTGCGGCGCCTCTGGTCGCGTCGATGATGCGGCTGTTGGCCCAGACGAGGCTGATGATGTCGGCGTCGGTGATGTCTGGGCGTACGGCTCCGGCGGCCTGACCGCGTTCGATGACCTCACTGGCCAGGTGGCACAGGCGGTCGTGCATCGCCTCGGTGGCCTGGCTGTTGGGAAACCTCATCGAGATGAAGTCGTTGAAGCCGCGGTCTCCGGCCTGCGTGGCGCACAGGGCTTCCAGGAACGTGCAGAACCCTTCCCATGGGTCCTCCATCAGGAGCGTCGTTTCGGCGGCCGTCATGAATTCCGACAGCCTCGGCTCGAAAGCGGCGAGCAGGAGATCGACCCGGGTCGGGAAGTGCCGGTAGAGGGTTCCGATCGCCAGGCCCGCTTTCCGTGCGATCTGCTCCAGGGACGCATCGACGCCGTGATCGGCGAACGCCTCCTGCGCGAGGCCGATGAGCAGCTCGCGGTTGCGCCGCGCGTCCCGCCGGCGCGGTACGGCCGCCCTGCCGGACGAGTCGACTCGTGCTTGGTCGAGATAATCATCGTCCCTGTGCTCCATACCAGCGATGTTACCAAGATGAGCACCCCCTCATCATTATGCTGAGGCACCCCTCACTATGGTGATACCGTCAGTCGAAGTCGAGGTACCCCTCACTATCGGCGTTGTCACATCCCCAATCTGAAAGGCGCAATCGTGCCCAAGCTCGAAGGAAAGGTCGCTGTCATCACCGGCGCGACTTCCGGTATGGCACTGGCCACCGCCAGGGCGTTCGTCGCCGAAGGCGCCCACGTCTTCATCACCGGACGACGCAAGGACAAGCTGGAAGCTGCTGTGGCGCAACTCGGTCCCAATGTCACCGGTGTGCAGGCCGACTCAGGCGACCTCGCCGATCTCGACCGCCTCGTGGAGACCATCCGCGAAGAGAAGGGCCGGGTCGACATTCTGTTCGCCAGCGCAGGCAACGGCCTGCTGAACGAACCGCTGGCCGCGGTCACCGAGGAGTCGTTCGACCACGTCTTCGACATCAACGTGCGCGGCACCTTGTTCACCGTGCAGAAATTGCTGCCACTGTTGTCCGACGGCGCGTCGATCGTGCTCAACAGCAGCGCGGGCGCCAGCAAGGGCGTCGCGGGCAGCACGGTCTACTTGGCGAGTAAGGCTGCGCTGCGGTCGTTCGCGCGCACGTGGACTATGGAACTGAAGGATCGTGACATCCGCGTGAACGTGATCAGCCCCGGGCCGATCGACACCCCGGGGGTCGAGGGCCTCCCCGAGGCGACTAAGGAGCTCATCGCCTCGATGGTGCCGCTGGGGCGCTACGGCATTCCAGAGGAGATCGCTCGGGCCGTGCTGTTCCTCGCCTCGTCGGACGCCAGCTTCGTCGCCGGCGCTGAACTGTTCGTCGACGGAGGAGTAGCGCAGGTCTGACCTGCAACGCGACCCACGGCCGCTCGATCGGGACGACCGAGCCCACCCGTGTCGGTCACGGCCAGCGCGGTGTCGGCGACCGGCACCATCCCGGCCCAGGAGTTCAAGTCGTTCACCCGTTCAGCGTGCACCGTGACCTAAGGTCAAGGTCAACGCTTGGGTTCAGTCTGAAGGGACCAGGTGTTCTGTTGAGCTTCGGTCATCACCGGGGCCGGCCACCACGAACAGTCCCGGGCTGATTTCGCGTGAATGCTCGCGGAGTTGCGTCTCCAGATGAGACGGCCACATGGTCTCCTCCGACCACTTGGCTCCGGTAAGCGCGGGGAGAGACAGATGCGCGCCGCGCAGATCCACGCCCGAAAGATCGATTCCGTCGAGAAACAATGTGCGGAAATCGTCTTTGGCAACGGTCATCAGCAGATCGATGCCGCGCTTGTTGAGGAGGGCGAGGGCGGATTCGAGACCAAGGGCGAGGCTGTGGACGCGGGATTGGACACGAGTAAGGTCGCGGGCGCGGGTGAGGTCGAGAGCGTGGGTGCGGGCGTCGTCGAGGTCGACGGCGAAGTTGATATCGAGGACGCGAGCAAGGTCGCGGGCGAGGGCGAGTTCGCGGGCCAGGCTGCGGGTCAACTCTCGGGCGAGATTGTGGACACGGGTGAGGTCGAAGTCGATCTCAAGGGTGCGGGCGAGGTCGTGAGCGAAAGTACGGCTGCGGGCCAGGCTGCGAGCGAGGGCGAGGCCAGCGAGGGGGTCGGGCGTGCCGAGGTCTGCCTCGGTCGATTCTCTGGCCGGCGCAGGGTCTGGTTCGGGTGCCCTGCCATCTCCCTGAAGTCGTACTCCCAGAAGCGTGGTCCAGTAGCGCCGCCACAAACTGTTGCTCGCGCGGCCATTTTTCCGCGGATTGTGCTTCGCGCGAGGCACGTCGACCAGTGAATTCCAGTAGCGGCGCGATAGCGGCGGCCGAGGCATCATTCCACCACCTCCTCAACGGTTCGCCGCCGGGCCGTGGGCCTGGGCCGTGACGGTGGGGCGGCCTGGCCGAGCTCCGCCAAGGATTCCATCGGCAGAACATCGAATTGCCCATTCGCGGCGGCCTGCTGAACCACGCGCGTCGTCCCCAGCTGTCGTAGGAATGCCGGCCCCGCCGCACCCACCGCGATCGCTGCCAGGGCACCAGTGATCTGATCCTTCAACAGGAATCCGGCCAAGGCGCCGATGCCGAGCCTCGTGAGGGCGACCAGGAGGTCGGCGGCAGGATCGACATAGTCCGACAGGGGAGGCAGCCGGCGGTTCTTTCTCGCCGGGGTTTCCGCACGTACGCGACGGCGATCTTGCTGCCATGCCGTCAGATAGCCCCACAGGGAGACGACCTCGACGATCGCCCCTCCCGCAGCCCCAAGAAGACAGGCTTCGAGCCATCCCACAGCCATTCACTCCCGGTACGGCGCCCGATGTATCCATTGCACCCTGTCATCCCGGGAAGGAAAAGTGTCACGCCGTGACGGATATGAGATCACACTCCGAAGCGGTACGACCGGCCCGTGACGGGCACTGCCACGTCAAGAGGTGATGTCGAGAACGGCCTGGCGGCTCCGTCCTAGGGACGGACGCGGCCACCGTGGCCGTACCACCACAAGGAGATCCAGCATGACGATCCAGCGGATGGACAACGTCCTCATCGTTGTCGACGACATTGACGCTGTTATTTCGTTCTTCGTCGAACTCGGCATGGAGCTGGAGGGCAAGGGGCCAATCGAGGGACGTTGGGTGGAGCGTGTCATCGGGATCGACGACGTCCGGCAGGACATCGCCATGCTGCGAACCCCGGACGGCCACAGCCGAATCGAGCTGGCGATGTTCCACACGCCGAAGGCGATCAGCGCCGAGCCGAAAGACGCACCGGCGAACACGCTGGGCATCCGTCGCATCATGTTCGCCGTCGACGACATCGAGGACGTCGTCGCCCGCCTGCGCACCCACGGCGCCGAACTCGTCGGCGAACTGGCGCAGTACGAGAACAGCTACCGGCTCTGCTACGTCCGCGGCCCCGAGGGCATCATCGTCGGACTGGCCGAACAACTCAGCTGAAGACTGCCGAAGGGCCCGTGCACCAAAGAACCATCCGGGCACCCGCGCCCGGGAGGTGCGCCGGACCGCCGGTCGCATACACGTCGGGTTCCCAAACCCCTTCCGGAACTACACCCTTCCTGAAGGGTTGGCGGAACCCTCCCCACCTCGGAGAGCCCCAGACTCGTCTCGGCTGAGTGGGTGTGCACAATGGACACTTAGGCTAATGTGTACACATGGAGATTGAGCAGATCGGGATTGTCGAAGCCCGCAAGCGGTTGGGCACGCTGGTCTCCCGGGCCGTGCACGCCCACGTGCCAGTGAAGATCAGCCGCTCGGCTGACGAACACGCGGTCCTGATCAGCGAGGACGACTACACCGACTTCCGGCGTCTCCGTGAGCAGGAAGAGATCGCCCAGTTCAAAGAGGAGATCGCGAAGGCTGAGCGCGGTGAAACCCCCGCGCTCGCCTTCACCGACGCCGACGACATGTACCGCCACTTCGGCGTCACCCGCGACGGTGACGAACTTTGAAACGAACGCTTCACCTAGGCGCCGTCATCGGTGACGTCGCCGCTCTTCCGCCGCAACTCCGTGCGCGCCTCCTGCGGACCATCGAAGATCTCGTCGACACCCCTGAGCCGCTTGGCGCGCGTCCATACGGGGGTATCCCTGACGCGTTCGAGTTCGTGACTGACCTCTTCACGCTTCGGTACACCTACGGCGAGGACCACGTGTCTATCTGGGTAGTCCGCGCCAATACGTAGCTGGCGGCTCCGTCTCACAGCCATCTTGCTCTTGGGCGCGGCCGAGTCCGAACGCTGGAATGAGAACACGCCCCCAGCCGAATAGACGTCCTCGACGGCCGGACCAGGTCCTTGACCCGGGTCTCCAGTCCTGCTGGGCGAATGCAGTATTTGTACGCACAGCGTGGGAATTGAGGATTCCTACACAGAACCCTGTGTTGATTCTCCGTAAGGTTCGCCAGGTTCGGTCGTCATTCATATTTCACGCTCGGGCAACGGGGGGAGCGGAGTCACCGGCACTCCGGTCGGCGAACTGGCCTATATCGCGGTGCCCGCGCGTAACGGCGACGGTGCCGGAATAACGGTGTCAATGATCAAGGACGGCGATCCCTGGCGAATGCTGGAGATCTCCTCCGACACCCGGGAGGAGCGAATGGCCGCGCACTGGCCACCGGCACCTCTCTCCTGCACGAGCCCCAGACCGACGAATGGTATGAGGTCTCAGCCGGCCAGATTCGCCTGCTGACCACCTCGGCCACCGCTGAAACCGCTGAAACCGCTGGAACTATCTACAGCGTCGCCGACTACCAGACCCTTGTCGTATCCCGTTACGCCGACAAACAAGCCGGCTCGGACTACGACCTCCAGGGCCTGGCCGGAGGCTACGGCCAAGACCCGGTACGCCAGACGAACAACGGCACCCAATACCTGATCCAGATCGGGTTCTTGGTCCTGGTGTTGTCCGGAGCCACCGTCATAGGAATCCGCCGCCTACACAAGCTGGCGGCACGCGGGTGACGGCTCTGGCCGTACTCAGATCTCGGTGACCAGCCCCGCGCTGACCCGCAGGCGGCGGCCCACCTGGACCGCCTCAAGCATGCGCCGGTCATGCGTGACCAGCAGCAGCGTGCCCGGATAGTTCGCGAGCGCCGACTCCAACTGCTCGATCGCGGGCAGGTCGAGATGGTTGGTCGGCTCGTCGAGCACGAGCAGGTTGACCCCCCTGGCCTGCAGCAACGCCAGGGCCGCCCGGGTACGCTCGCCGGGCGACAGGGTCGCCGCGGGGCGCATCACGTGGCCGGCCTTCAGGCCGAACTTGGCCAGCAGCGTGCGCGCCTCGGCGGGCGGCATCGGTGCGACCAGCGCCCCGAAGGCGTCCAGCAGCGGCTCGCCGCCCAGGAAGAATCCTCGGGCCTGGTCCACCTCGCCGACCACCACGCCGGGGCCGAGGGAGGCGTGCCCTTCCTCCAGCGGGAGCCGGCCGAGCAGCGCGGCCAGCAGCGTGGACTTGCCGGTGCCGTTGGCGCCGGTGATGGCCACCCGTTCGGCCCAGCCGATCTCCAGGTCGACGGGACCGAGTGTGAAGGAGCCGCGGCGGGCGACCGCCCCGCGCAGGGTGGCGACGACCGCTCCGGCGCGGGGCGCGGCGGCGATCTCCATCCGCAGCTCCCACTCCTTGCGCGGCTCCTCCACCACGTCGAGTCGTTCGATCATCTTTTCGGTCTGGCGCGCCTTGGCGGCCTGCTTCTCGGTCGCCTCGGTCCGGGCGTTCCGCCCGATCTTGTCGTTGTCGCTCATCTTGCGGCGCGTGTTCTTGACGCCCTTTTCCATCCAGGCGCGCTGGGTGTGGGCGCGGGCCTCGAGCTGGGCGCGGGTGTCGGCGTACTGGTCGTACTGCTGTCTGGCGTGGGTGCGCGCGACCTCGCGTTCGTCCAGGTAGGCCTGGTAGCCGCCGCCGTACAGGCGGACCCGCTGCTGGGCCAGGTCGAGTTCGAGCACGCTGGTGACGGTCCTGGCGAGGAACTCGCGGTCGTGGCTGACCAGCACCGTGCCCGAGCGCAGGCCGGTCACGAACTTCTCCAGCCGGTCGAGCCCGTCGAGGTCGAGGTCGTTGGTCGGCTCGTCCAGCAGGAAGAGGTCGTAGCGGCTCAAAAGTAGCGAGGCGAGCCCCGCGCGGGCCGCCTGGCCGCCGGACAGCGAGGTCATCGGCTGGTCGAGGCCGATCGTGAGGCCCAGGTCGGCGGCCACCTCGGCGGCGCGTTCGTCCAGGTCCGCGCCGCCCAGCGAGAGCCAGCGCTCCAGGCCCGTGCTGTACGCGTCGTCGGCGCCGGGCAGACCTTCCACCAGTGCCTGCGTGGCGGTGTCGAGGTCGTGCTGTGCCTGGGCGACGCCGGTACGGCGGGCCAGGAACAGGCGGACGGTCTCGCCCGGCCTGCGCTCCGGCTCCTGGGGCAGGTGGCCGACGACCGCCGTGGCCGGGGAGAGGCTGATGCCGCCCTGCTCCGGCGCGTCGAGGCCGGCGAGCAGGCGCAGCAGCGTCGACTTGCCCGCGCCGTTGACCCCGACGAGCCCGATGACGTCCCCGGGGGCGACCACGAGGTCGAGCCCCGAGAACAGGACCCGCTCCCCGTGCCCGGCCGCGAGACCCTTGACAACTATCGCAGCGCTCATATCCCGAACGATGCTAGCCACCATCTCGCGCGCGGCCTAACAGCTGTCACCTCACCACGATCTCGTGCTCGCCCCGGCGGACGAGTTCGCCGATCACCGGCGCGCCCGGCACCTCTCCGGCGATCAGCAGCCCGCCCGAGGTCTGGGCGTCGGCGAGCAGGAGCAGGGTCTCCTCGTCGACGGTGCTGGTGAGGCGCCCGGCCACCCAGCCGAGGTTGCGGCGCGACCCGCCGGGCACGAACCCGTCCCGGACGGCCTCCCGAGCGCCCGCCAGCAGAGGGACCGCCGCCGCGTCCAGCACGGCCGTCACGCCCGAGGCCCTGGCCAGCTTGAACAGATGGCCGAGCAGGCCGAACCCGGTCACGTCGGTCGCGCAGCGGACACCCGCCCGCACGGCCGCCCGGCTCGCGTCCGCGTTGAGTTCGGTCATGGTCGCGACCGCCTGCGGGAAGACCTCGCCGGTCCTCTTGTGACGGTTGTTGAGCACGCCCAGGCCGAGCGGCTTGGTCAGCGACAGCGGCAGTCCCGGGCGGCCGGCGTCGTTGCGCATCAGCTGGTCGGGGTCGGCGAGGCCGGTGACCGCCATGCCGTACATGGGTTCGGGGGCGGTGACGCTGTGGCCGCCCGCGACGTGGCAGCCCGCCCGCGCGGCGACTTCCGCGCCGCCGCGCAGCACCTCCTTCGCGAGCTCGTACGGCAGCGCGTCCCGGGGCCAGCACAGCAGGTTGAGCGCCATGAGGGGGCTGCCGCCCATGGCGTACACGTCGGAGAGCGCGTTGGCGGCGGCGATGCGGCCCCAGTCGAACGGGTCGTCCACGACGGGGGTGAAGAAGTCGGCGGTGCTCACCACCGCGGTGCCGTTCGCGAGCCGGACGACGGCGGCGTCGTCTCCGGTCTCGACGCCGACCAGCAGCTCGCCGAGCGGGTCCTGCGGAGCGGGGACGCCCAGGCCCGCGAGGATGTCCTCGAGTTCACCGGGCGGGATCTTGCACGCGCAGCCGCCGCCTTGGGCGTATTGCGTCAATCGCAGCATGATCAGAATCATTGCGCGGCCAGCCGTATTGCGATATCCCGATTAGTTGTGACTGATCCGCGTCGTCGTATTCCCCGGACGGACACTGTCCTGGCCGATCCCCGTTTCGCGGTATTCGTGGCGCGGATGGGCCGGGATCGGGTGAAGGCGGTCATCAACGCCGTGCAACAACGGGCGAGAAACGGCGAGATAAGCCCGTCGGAGGTCGGCGACGAGGCGTTGCGGGCGCTTCCGGCCGGCGGGCCGCGTGTGGTGATCAACGCCACGGGGGTGCTGCTGCACACCAATCTCGGCCGGGCGCCGCTGTCACCGGCCGCTCTGGACGCGATCCGGGCCGCCGCAGGCAGCACCGACGTCGAGTTCGAGCTCGCCACCGGGCGCCGGGCCCGCCGGGGCCGGGCCGCGCTGGCCGCGCTCGGGCAGGCCGTGCCGGACGCCGAGGCGGTGCATGTGGTCAACAACAACGCCGCGGCGCTGGTCCTGATCGCGACCGCGCTGGGGCAGGGCCGGGAGATCGTCATCAGCCGGGGGGAGCTGGTCGAGATCGGCGACGGGTTCCGCCTGCCCGAGCTGCTGGAGTCCACCGGCGCGCGGCTCCGCGAGGTCGGCACCACCAACCGTACGTCGGTGGCCGACTACACGGCCGCCATCGGCCCGCACACCGGCTTCGTGCTGAAGGTCCATCCGTCGAACTACCGGATCGAGGGCTTCGCCGCCACCCCGTCCGTCCGTGACCTGGCGGGCCTGGGCGTCCCGCTGGTCGCCGACATCGGCTCCGGGCTGCTGACGCCGGAACCGCTGCTGCCCGCGGAACCGGACGCCGCGACCTGGCTGCGCGAGGGCGCCGGCCTGGTCACCGCCAGCGGCGACAAGCTGCTCGGCGGTCCCCAGTGCGGCCTGCTGCTCGGCCGGGCCGACCTGGTGGATCGCGTCCGCGGGCACCCGCTGGCCCGCGCGCTCCGGGTGGACAAACTGACCCTGGCCGCCCTGGAGGCGACGCTCCTCCACACCGCCAACCCCACCCGGGACGGCCTGCGCGCCGACATTACGGATCTGCGCCGCCGCGCGGGCGCGCTGGCCCTGCGGCTGGCCGGGGCCGGGGTGAAGGCCGAGGCCGTGGACACGGTTGCCGCGGTCGGCGGCGGGGGCGCGCCCGGGGTGGAGCTGCCCAGCGCGGCGGTCGCCGTGGCCGCCGCCCTGGCCGGGCCCCTGCGCCTGGGCGCCCCGGCGGTGGTCGGCCGGGTGGAGGGCGGGCGCTGCCTGCTCGACCTGCGGGCCGTCCCGCCCGGCCAGGACCGTGACCTGCTCGCCGCGGTGGTGGCCGCATGCTCGTGATCGCGACCGCGGGCCACGTCGACCACGGAAAGTCGGCGCTGCTCCGGGCCCTGACCGGGATGGAGCCGGACCGGTGGGAGGAGGAGCGGCGGCGCGGGCTGACCATCGACCTCGGGTTCGTGTGGAGCGGCCCGCTCGCCTTTGTCGACGTGCCCGGCCACGAGCGTTTCGTCGGCAACATGCTGGCCGGGGTCGGCCCGGCCCCGGCGGTACTCTTCGTGGTCGCCGCCGACGCCGGGTGGGCGGTGCAGTCCCAGGAGCACCTGGAGATCGTCGACGCACTCGGCATCACCTGCGGCGTGCTCGCTGTCACCCGCGCCGACCTCGCCGACCCGGCGCCGGTCCTGGCGGACTGCCGCGACCGGCTCACCGGCACCAGCCTGGCGGGCGTCCCGATGGCCGCCGTCAGCGCGCTCACCGGGCACGGCCTGGCCGAGCTGCGCGGGCTGCTGGCCGGCCTCACGCCACCCGCGGCCGCGCCGGACGCCGACGTCCGCCTCTGGATCGACCGGGTCTTCACCGTCGAGGGCCGGGGGACCGTGGTCACCGGAACGCTCGGCGCGGGCACGATCCGGGTCGGTGACCGGCTCAGGTCCGGCGCCGACGAGGTGCACGTCAGAGGTCTGCACAGCCTCCAGACGGCGCGGGCCGAGGTCGGCGGCCCGGCCAGGGTGGCGGTGAACCTGCGCGGCGGCGGCCGTCCCCGGCGCGGTGACGCGCTGGTGACGCCGGGCGGCTGGCTCGACGTGCGGGTGGCCGACCTGCGGTTCGCCGGCGAGGGCCACCCGCCCGAGCAGGTGATCTGGCACATCGGCACCGCTGCCGAACCCGTCCGGGTGCGTCCCCTGGGCGCCGACACGGTACGGGTGACCCTCGCCCGCGCCCTTCCGCTGCGGATCGGCGACCGCGCGCTGCTTCGCGATCCGGGCAGCCGCCGCGTGTGGGGCGCGATCGTGCTCGACGTGCGTCCCCCGGAGTTCCGCCGCAGGGGAGCGGCCAGGGCGCGGGCGGCCGCGCTCGCGGACGTGGACGGTTCTCCCGACGGCATGGCCGAGTTGCGGCGGCGCGGCCTGGCCAGGCGCGGCGACCTGGCCGCCATGGGGGCACCGGTGACCGTCGATCCCGTCGCGGGGGACTGGGTGGCCGACCAGGCGTACTGGGAGACGCTCCGGGCGCGGCTGGTGGAGATCGTCACCGCGCGGGCCGGCCACGACCCCCAGGACCCGGGGATGCCGGCCGAGGAGGCCCGGCAGGCGCTCGGCCTGCCCGAGCGCTCGCTGGTGCACGCGCTGGCCGAGCACACCCCGTTGCGGCGGGTACGCGGACGGCTGACGGCGGCGGCCCCCGCGCTCGCCCCCGGGATCGCGGAACTGCGGCGGGACTGGGCGGCCGGCCCGTTCGCGGCGCCGGACACCGCCCGGCTGGCCGAACTCGGCCTTGACGCCCGTTCCCTGGCGGCGGCCGAGGCGGCCGGGGCGCTGCTGCGCCTGGCGCCGGGCATCGTCCTGCCGCCCGGGGCGGCGCAGACCGCGGCCGGACTGCTGGCCGGGCTGCCCCAGCCGTTCACGGCGGCCGACGCGCGCGCCGCCCTGGGCACGTCCCGCCGGGTCGTCATCCCCCTGCTCGAACACCTCGACCGGATGGGTCTCACCCGCCGAATGGACAACGTGTTCCGGCAAATCATTTGATCTGAACATTTACTCCGGAATCGCTGGATGTAAGAAGATCGAGTTCTTGATAGCGTTACCACGGAGGCGTGCAGGTGCCTGGTGGCCCTCCCGGTCTTCAACACCGGTGGTGCCGAGGATCTCGGCGCGGCGGGTTCGATTCCCGTCCGTCTCCGCATCTCCTCAGGGGGTTTCGTGGGCATCGACGAGTTCCGTGACGCGAGCATCCCCGGTCCCCGGTCCCGGCCGGGGCGCCGATTCGATCGGGTGATCAATCAACTAATGGTCGGCTGGAGTTTCCATGAGATTCCTCCTGCTCGGGCACTTCGAGATCCACCATCCGGACGGCGGGCTCCTCGCCGTCACCCGGATCAAACACCGTCAGCTCCTTGCCCTCCTCCTGCTCGACTCGCCCCACGCGGTCTCGACCGACCGCTGCATGACCACCCTCTGGGGTGAGCACGCCCCGCCCTCGGCCCGGCGGAACCTTCAGACGTACGTCGCCGAACTCCGCAAGGGCCTGGCCAGTTCCGGGGTGTCCATCGAGACGGTGCCGGGCGGATACCGGGTGACCGACGTGGCCGACCACCTCGACCTGTCGGCGTTCGAGTCGATGCGGTCCAGGGCGGCGATGGCGCTGAGCGCGCGGGACGACGCGGTCGGCGTCCACCTGCTGAGGAACGCGCTGGACCTGTGGCGCGGGTCGGCCCTCCAGGACCTGGTGGACAGCTCCGAGGCGCTCAGGAACGCCGCGACCCAGCTCAACGAACGCCGGATGGCCGCCGTGGGCGACTTCGCGAGCGGCTGCATCCGGCTCGGCGCGTACGAGGACGCCGTCGACCAGCTTCAGATCGCGGTCGCCTGGGCACCGCTGCGGGAGGACCTGAGGGCCCGGCTCATGCTCGCCCTGCACAAGAGCGGACGCCGGGCGGAGGCGCTGCTCGCCTACCACGACTGCCGGGCCGCCCTCGTCGAGCGGATCGGCGTCGGGCCCTCCCAGGCGCTGACCAGCCTGCACAACCGCGTCCTGATGGAGGACCCGAGTTTGTGAACCGCCCGTGTGGCGGGCGTGTGGCGACTGTGGGGCGATCGTGGAGGCCGATCGATGACGCTGGGCGGGGAACCCGGATCATGAGGAGTGGTGCCATGCCAGCACGAACCCCCGACGGCCGGACACTCACCGTCGAAGGCAGCCCGCAGCCGTTCACCATGGGCTGGAGCTACATGGTGTGGGCCCGCGGCGACGGCGGCTCCCTCCGCTTCCACACCGCGGCGGCGGGAGCGCGGGAGCTGATCTCCCGTCATCTCGGGGAGTACGGCCGCTTCACCGTCCGGGAGGTCTCCTGGAACGGCGCCCGGCTGGTCTCCCACGAGGACCCCGAGAACGGCGGCACCACGATGCTGTGGATCGGCCCCCACCACGAGGTCTACACCTTCATCCCGGGCGTCAACGTGCCCTTCGAGGCTTTCATGGGCCACCTCGCCGGCTTCGACATCCAGGACGCCCCGGACGGCGTCGTCCTGGCGCCCCGGCTCGGCGCGCGGGTGCGGCTCGGCAACATGCTCGCCGTCAACACCCTCGACGGGGTGTGCTCGGTCCAGGTGAACCCGGTGGGCGACCTGCCCAGGCCGGGCGGCACGGGCAAACGGGTTCGGGGCGGCGCGTTGTGGAAGCTCGACGAGAGACGCGCCGACGGGCGGGTGCTGCGCTCGGCCATCGTGGTCAACGAGACGACGACCACGACGCTCATCGCCAGGGAGGCCGACGACCCGCGTTTCGCCGCGGTCGCCGACTCCATCACGTGCGGGCTGAACTGACGCCGATGCAGAACGTCATCAACTCGCTGGCCGTGTTCGCCTTCCTCGGCGTGGTCGTCGCGCTGTTCGCGATCTCCGCCCTGCTCAGGACCGTACGTGAGCTCCAGCAGGCGGCGCTCGCCGTCCCCGTGCCCGGCGCGTCCGCCGTCCGCCGCGTCACCCGGTTCGCCTCCGGGGACGAGCGGCCCACGTTCGTGCTCGTGGTCACCGACCAGTGCCCGAGCTGCGAGCAGCGGGCCGCGCGCCTGGCCGCGATCGCGCCCGGCCTGCCCGCGGGCCACCTGTCGATGCTGAGCGCGGGCCCGGATCCGCTGCGGTGGATCGAGGGCGCCGGCCACATCCAGGCAGTCGTCGACGCCGAGCTTCTCGGCTCGGTCGCGGTCGGCGCGACCCCGTCGCTCGTGAAGTACGCCCCGGACGGAACCGAGGAGTGGCGCCGCGTGGTCGGATCCGACCAGGACCTCGACCGGCTCCTCGGCGCGGACGTGCCCGAATCTTCGAACGCGAGGTGACCAGCATGACCGTCAACGCCAGCGACTACTGGGCCGACGTCCCGTCGGCGGACCAGGACGCCGAGCCGTCCTCCCAGCGCCGCCGCCGACCGGCGTGGCCGGGGGTGTCCCGGCGCGCGATGTTCAAGTCGGTCGGCGTGCTCGGCGGCGCGCTCGCCCTGAACGTGGTGGGCGCCCTGCCGCCCGCGCGGATCAGGAGCGCCTCCGCGACCGTCGGGACCGAGTGGTCCAACTGCACCAACTCCGGCTACGACGGCTGGACCGGGTATGCGAACGGCACCACCCAGACGGCTTGCGTGGGAGCCTCGTACTCCAGCGGTTACTGCGGGAGTGACGGCTGGTTCCGGACGGATGGCAACTCCTACTCGTACTACACGCCGGTCGTCGCCTGCGGCAACAACGTCACCAAGAAGAACGCCTGGCGGTGGACCTTCGGCAGCACGCCGTACCGGTGCGCCGACGGCAACTTCACCGTCTACGGGGCGGGAACCTCGTTCTACATCTGCTCCCGGGCGAATCCCTGACCATGGGCGTACGCGTGATCACCGCCCCCCGTACGGCCGGAGTCCTGCTCGCCGTGGCCGC
This sequence comes from Acrocarpospora corrugata, assembly GCF_009687845.1. Classification (GTDB taxonomy): domain Bacteria; phylum Actinomycetota; class Actinomycetes; order Streptosporangiales; family Streptosporangiaceae; genus Acrocarpospora; species Acrocarpospora corrugata. The sequence goes on along the minus strand of NZ_BLAD01000040.1, from coordinate 169,407 downwards.
CGCCCTGGCCGCGGCGAGTCAGGTTTGGCCGGGCCGGGTCGATCTGCTCGCCTGGATTCTGATGGGCGTTATCGCCGGTTTCTCGCTATCGGGATCCGTTTGAAGCCTCAACTCGGCGGATCTGCTCACCTCGCCGGTCTGGCGGGGACAGTTGACGGCGTTCTCATCGGGTCTCGTCCTGGGTGGGCTTGTCTCGGGGACGGTCGTGGGGGCCCTGGCGGGCCTCGTCTCTGTGGTGCCTGAGGCCGGGAGGCTCTGGTCTCTCATCCCGATGGTCGCGGTGCTGCTGATGTTCGAACTCGCGGGACGGCCGCTCCGGCTGGTCCAGAACCGCAGGCTCGTCCCCCAGGAGGTCATTCCGCGCAGCCGGTTCGAGGGGCCGTTCCAGTTCGGCTTCGAGATGGGCACGGGGGTACGCACCTTCACCCCGACCGCGCTCCCGCACGCGCTCGTCCTCACGATCATCCTCATGGGCGGCATCGGCCCGGGGGTGCTGGCCGGACTCGGGTTCGGACTGGGCCGCGTGCTGATGCCGCTCACCCGATCGCTCAGCGGGGACCCCCAGGGGTGGGACCACCACCTGCTCCGATGGCTCGCCTGGGTGGGCCGCCTGTGCGCGGCCGGATTCCTGCTCGCGCTGCTGGTCCTGCTGGACGGGTGGACATGATCCTGATCGCGCTGCTGGTCCCGCTGGACAGGTGGACATGATCCTGATCGCGGACGTGGCCCTGGCCGGTGCCGTGCTCCTGGTGGTGGCGGGCGCGCGCCACCTCGCTCGGGCCGGCGCGGTCACCCGCGTCATCCGTGAGCACGGCCTGCTGCCGGGGTGGGTGGTCCGCTGCGCCGTGCCGGTGGGGCCGCTTCTCGGCCTCGCGGTGCTCGCCGGCTGGGCCGTGGGGGCCGACTTCCGGTACGTCTGGGCCGCGGCGGCGGCGTGGCAGGCGGCTCTGGCGGGTTACCTGGCGATCCTGCTGCGGGTGCGAGGGCGGGTGCCGTGCGGCTGCCTGGACGCGGAGACCCGCGTGTCGCCGCTGAAGATCGCCGTCGGCGTGTTGTGGTCGGTGGCGAGCGCCGCGATGGCCGGGGGCGCCCTCACGCCGCCCCCGGATGTGCTCGCCCGCCTGCTCCACCTGCCCCTCGCCGGGTTCGTGGCGCTGCTGGCGGTCGTCGCGGAGAAGGCTGCCGATCTCGTGGGAACCTCACGGGACCGGGGCCGGTAGTCAGAGTGTGGATCCCCTCCGAAGGAGTACCGAATGACTCGCCGGGCGCTGATCGCCGTCGCCGCCATGATCGTCCTGTCCGCCTGCGGCGGCGGGACCTCCACACAGATTGCCCCCACCGGAGCGGCCCCCACTCCGCGGGTGCTGCTGGAGGCGGCGCAGCTCCCCGGCGGCCCGTGGACGGTCACCAAGGACGGCGCCGCCCCGTGGGCCGGCCTGGAGGCGGCATTGGTGCCGTGCGGCCAGCGCGTCATCGCCCCGGATGAATCCCCGGCGCGGTTCCGGGTCTTCGAGTCGGCCGCCGGCGTCTCGATCACCGAGGTCGTGGTCTCCGGCGTCGACGGAATGCAGGCGTTCAAGCGCTTCTACGCCGAATGCGGCACCGTCGGCAAGGTCGAGGGCGCACCGGGCCCGACCAACATCGTCACCAGCGACGACAAGACCGAGATCGCCGGATTCACCGACGACCACCTGATTGTGGTCAGTGGTCCTCCCGGGAGCGAGGGCCTCGGCCAGATCGCCGCCACGGCAAGGGAACAGGTGATCAAGGCAGGCTGAGCCACCGGTTTCGCAGACTCGCACGAGCCTCAACGCGGGTCCGAACACATCGCGATCCGGCTGATCAGATGGGCCTTGCACAGGGCCCGCCGGGAGCGGTCAGGTGAGGAGGTCGGCCAGGCGATCTACTTGGTCGGGGTCGTGGGCCCAGCAGTAGAGCATCACCTCGTCGGCGCCGAGATCGGCGAACTCGGTGAGGGTGTCGCGGATCTGGCCGGCGGTCGTCGCCATGCGGATGTCGTAGGTGCCGGCCAGTGAGGCGTAGTAGGAGCCGATCGCCTGCTTGGCGTCCTGGACCACGTTGTCAGGGCCCACAGCTACGTTGAGCTGGCCGACCAGGCGCGGACTGCCCATACGTCCCGCTGTGACCCATTCCTTCTCGACCGTGCGGAACAGCGGGCCGGTGTGTTCGACGGGTGCGGCGCTGAGGTAGCCGTCGCCCCAGCGGGCCACGCGTCGCAGGGCTGCCGGGGCGAAGCCGCCGAACAGGAGTTCCGGGCCGGTCGCACGGGTGGGGGCGGGGCCGATGGGACCTACCCGATCATTGTGGGGTTGCCCCGACCAGATCCGCCGCAGGACCGGCGCCACTAAATCGACGCGGCGGCCTCGCGTCGAATAGTCCGCTCCTACAGCCAGGTAGTCTTCGGGCCGCATTCCGATCCCGATGCCGAGGGTGAGGCGTCCGCCGGAGATCCGGTCCAGGGTCGCGCACCGTTTGGCCAGCAGCACCGGCTCACGCAGCGGCGCGAGCAGCACCTCGGTCTGCACGCGGATCCTGGTGGTGGCCGCGGCGATGGCGGCCAGGGTGATCAGCGGCTCCGGATTGTCGTACACGATGCGATCGAGCAGCCCCATCGTGGTGAACGGCCCGGTATCGGCGCGCCGCGCCCAGGTCAGCAGCGAGGCAGGGTCGCTGATGGGCAGGCCAAGACCGACCTTCATGTTCTCTCCACTTCCGCGACGGGCGCCTCACGCGGGATCTACCCGGCACGAACAATAGGTAGTCGAATGGCTTCATAAAGTGAATCTTGTGTTGCTGTCCCGCCCGGTTGCCGTGGCGGAGGTGGCTCCCTCCGGCAGGTACGCCGCCACAGGTCCATGCTGCTCCCCGTTCCCCGATCCGACGCCCTGCCGTTGCCCAGGCGTCGCGCACCGTTACATCGCCATGGTTCTCCTGTGATGCGTCGTGAACGCAGGCAGCGGCAGGTACGTAGATTGGCCATGCCATTGCGGGTCGATCTTTAGGTCTGGCGAGGAGGACCATGGCCGGTGACGGCGAGGCTCAAGAGCAGGTCGCGGAGGATCAAGAGCAGGTAGGGGAAGAGCGGGAGCAGGCGGCGATACAGGAGGCGATCACGCGATTGGCCGCGCAGTTCGCCGATGTCCTGACGCTCGAGCAGGTAGAAGCTGTGGTGCGCGAGGCCCATGAGGGTTTCCAGGACAGCACGGTGAGGGACTTCGTTCCAGTACTGGTCCAGCACGAGGCGCTGACCAGGCTGCGGGAGATGGCCGCCCAGAGCACGGAGGCCAGCGCGTAGGCGGATAGATCGGGTTCAGGTAACGCCGACTACGACGGGGGCGATGGGTTCGATACGCAGAGTCCGATGCGTTGTGTGATCTTGCTGTGGGGGTGAGGATGGCCACTGTGCGCAGGAGTGTGCGGATTGGGGTCATCTCCACTGGTGACGACGTGCCCCACACCCCGCTGCGATGAGCCCTAAATGGTGGCGAAGACCACAACCGGCTGATCCATCCGAGCATGCTCCTGCCCCGCCCGGACTCCCCGCCACAACTGCGGTCTCGCCGGCCCTTCGTCCCGGGGCTGATGGCCCCCGGACGGTGGGCATCCACGGCGATAATCAAGGCATCGTCGCCACCGGCGACCACACCACTAACACGCAGATCACGATCCCGGTGGAGGCGTTGCGGCCGGTCGGCGAGGTGGCCGCGCCGCCGGGAACGATCAACGTGCCAGGGGCCGGGCATATGTTCGTCGGCCGGGCCGAGGATTTGGCCGCTCTGGACGCGGCTCTGCGTCCAGATTCGGGGGAGGGCTCGGGGCGGGTAGCGGTGGCCGCGGTACACGGGCTGGGCGGGGTCGGCAAGTCGGCCCTGGCCGCCCGCTACGCCACCACCCGCGCCACGAGCATCACGGCGAACACCGCGAATGCGGTAGGTGCCGGCGTGGACGGCAGTCCCGGTGCCGGTGGGGTCAATCCGGTGTGGTGGATCGTGGCCGACTCCGCTGGCGCGGTCCAGACGGGACTGGCCGATCTGGCGGTGGCGTTGCAGCCGGAGCTGAAGCAGGCGCTGCCGTTGGAGGCGCTGCCCCAGCGGGCGCTGGCCTGGCTGGCCGCCCATCAGGACTGGCTGCTGGTCGCCGACAACGTCACCGACCCGGCCGATGTGGCCGTCCTGCTGGATCGGACCTTGGCCGGTCGCGGGACGATGGTGGTGACCAGCAGGCTGGGGGAGGGCTGGCACCGGCTGGGCGCGCGGGTGCTGCGCCTGGACGTACTGGCCGAGAGCGAAGCGATCGAGTTGCTCACCCGGATCGCCGCCCCCGACCGGCCGGTCGGGGATGGGGCGGCTGAGTTGGTGCGGGAGTTGGGCTGCCTGCCGCTGGCGGTGGAGCAGGCGGCCGCCTATCTGCACCAGGCCCGCATCTCCCCGCGCGCCTATCTGGAGCGGCTGGCCGAGCAGCCGGCGGTGATGTACGAGCGGTCCGCTCGCGGCGCCGACGCCGAACGCAGCATCGCCCGCATCTGGCGCCTCACCCTCGACCAACTGGCCACCACCCCGCTGGCCGGGCAGCTCCTGCGCGTCCTGGCCTGGTACGGAGCCGAGGAGATCCCCCGCACCCTGCTGGAGGACCTGGCCCCGGACATCGAGGTGGAGCAGGCGCTGGGAGAACTGGCCGCCTACAACATGATCACCCTGACCGAGACCGGCATCACCGTCCACCGCCTGGTCCAAGCCGTCGCCCGCACCCCCGACCCCGCCGATCCCCACCGCCGATCCGAGGACATCGAAGCCGCCCGCAGGCGGGCCACCGTGCTGCTGGCCGAGGCGCTCCCCGGCCATTTCGAAGATCCGAACCGGGTGGCCGCGTCGGCGGAGCCTGCTGAGCCACATCACCGCCCTGACCGGCCACGCGCCCCCCGACACCGACACCGAAACCACCGCCCGCCTCCTCAACCAGACCGGCCTCTTCTTGAGCAATCAAGGCGCCATCGCCGTCGCGGCCGGGATGCTCCAGCGCGCCTACGCCGCATATGAGCGGCTCTTGGGCGGAGACCACCCACGTACTCTGGGCTCCCGCAACAACCTGGCCCACGTCTACCGGTCGGCGGGGGATCTGGGCCGGGCCATCCCTCTGCTGGAGCAGACCCTGGCCGACAGTGAGCGGGTACTGGGTGGCGAACACCCGATCACCAAGGCCGTACAGGACAATCTGTCGGCGCTGCGGTAGCAGCCCGCTCATTGAGATTTCAGCGGCCGGTCCACAGGGGCGACCCGGGGGGATGGCCCCAGCTGGGATCGCGGGTCGGCCGGACAGGCCGTATCCCGGAATGGACGGGATCACCAGATCGAACGCGGCACCGAGCGAGCGCGGGTCGCTCAGTGGGCCGATGACGTCGAGGAACTCGACGACGGAGCCCGGCCAGCGCGTGGCGTCGGGCCGGGCGGCCAGGTCGTCCAGCGCCGTCTGGGGATGTCGAGTTCGTATGGGCGGATGGCCTCGCTCATGCTCGGTTCTCGTCAAGTTCGCCCGCGAGTGTGCGCGCGGCCGCGACGTCGTGTTCGTCCCAGCCCCAGTGGCCCGGGCCCTCCGGCTTGGCCTGCTCGTCGATCCACCGGTTGTGGGCTTCCCAGGCCGCCTGCTTGCTGGTCCCCAGCGCGGCGCCGATCTGGGACCACGAGGCGCCCGCCCGGCGCGCGGAGCGCACGGACAGCTGGCGGCCGTAGGCGGCCTTGCGCGCGATCACCTCACTGAGCGCGAGCACCTCCAAAGCCTCACTCCGGGTCAGCGGGGCCGCGTCCGGATCGGGCGCCGCATCCGCGTCGTCCTCATCGGGCGGCGACGCGAGGGCCTCGCGCGTTCGCAACGCGTCATAGCGCGCAGCGGCGGTCAGCAGCGTGAACCGACGTTCAAGGTCATCAGGTGTCGACATGCCCAGAGTATTTCGTCAAGTCGCCTTGACGTCAAGTCGCCTTGACGGAATATTGGCTTCGTTAGAGAAGAGGCGAGGGATTCCAGCAGTTTCTGGGTGCAGTGGCGGCAGATTGAGAGGGCGCGGTCGATGTCGCCGCCCCGAACGCAGCGGAGAAGGCCGCGTCCACGGTGACGATCGGCCGCTCGGTGATATCGGCCATGACTGCGGCCACAGGGCGAGCCGTACCCCCGCCGCACACCGGCAGCGGGCATTCCGCGACGGGGAGCGCGTCCAGGAGGGTGCCCAACACCTGGGCCACGCCTTCGAGCATGGCCCGGTACATCTGCGCGGGCGCCGTCGCTGGGGACAGCCAGACGAGGACGCCGCGGGCATCCGGGTCGCGGACCGGGTAGCGTTCACCGGCCAGCGAGGGAAGCGCGCGATCGGCGAACAGGCCACGCCGGGGGTACGCCCGGCCGAGATACATGTTCTCCCCCGCGTTGAGATCGTCGACCAGGCCCAGATTCTGGTGGACGGCGACCACTCCCGCCGCCTGCGCTTCCGCGACGCCCGCGAGGTCGCGGCCGTACACCTCGACGCGGGAGCAGCGCGCCGCTGACTATCTTGATGAGGGGTGGATTTGCCGGCGCCCTTCTCGCCGAGCAGCGCGTGCGCCTCACCGGCGGGGATTTACAGGTCGATGCCGTCGAGTACGGTGTGGCGGCCATAGGCGTGGCTTAAGTCTGTCTCCCGGAGCGCGGGCGATCCGCTGGGCTCATCGGTCACGCGCGCAACCTCACAACTCTCACAGTTCTGCCAGAGCGGTGCATTGTGCTGCCAAGCCCATACGGTGAACGCAGGCGCCGATCATGTCAAGCATGCGCGCGGCTGGTGGCCGTCACCGGTCTCTGGCCGCGCCTGGGCGCCCTGGTGGCGTCGATCCCGGCGTCGATCCCGGCGTCGATCGCGCAGGCGATGCTCGCCGGTGTGCTCGTCGCCCTCTGCCTGATGCCCGTCAAAGGGCTGGCCTCCCATCCGTGGCAGGTCGCCCCGATCCTCCTGACCTGGCTCGTCGTGATCGTGGCCGCGCCGCGGTGGGCGATCCCGGCCGCCTTCGGCGCGACCGTGGTCGTCGTCTGCTTCCTCGCCGTACGCGGTGACGGCCTGCACGGGCCGTGTCTGCTGTACCTCACCCTGACCGCACCCCAGCTGAGCTGGGCCGCGATCGCCGGGATCGCACTCCCGCTGTACGTCGTCACGATGGCCGCGCAGAACGTGCCCGGTGTCGCGATCATGAGTTCGTTCGGCTACCACGTTCCGTGGCGGGCCACCATGGGCGTCACCGGTCTCGGCAGCATCCTCGCCGCGCCGCTCGGCGGGCATGCCGTCAACCTCACCTGACCCCCGGAGGCAGGTTCGGGGCCTGCTCCGACAGCGTCACCCAGACCTCACCGCCGACGACCTCGGCCAGGTGCACCCGCACGGGCAGCTCAGCCGGCGGCGCGTCCACCGCTCCCGTGCGCAGATCGAAGCGCGACATGTGCAGCGGGCACTCCACGACGCAGTCGTCGACCCATCCGTCCGACAACGCGGCGTTCTGATGGGTGCAGATCACCGCGCTCCCGCCCGCCGGCACGGTCGGTCGAGGTCCTGCCTAGGTCTGGGTGTGCCATGGGGGGCTGCTCTGGTTACTCAGGTGGGAGACCATCCTCGCGCTGTCAGCTGAGTGCGTGCCGACGCTTCGATTGCGCGTTCCTTTTCGCCACCCGGCCGCTTTCGGCATCGTCGGCTCTGTCCGCGACGGCTGCCCAGCGGGCCAACGCAGATAGGACAAGCTCGCATTGGGCCCCGCTCAGAGTAATCGTCCTGCACTCATCGGATGCGGCCCAGAGCGATAGAAGCCGGTAGTCGCCCGGCCAGTCCGGGAACTGTTCCCAGCCGGCCTTGCGGATGCTGCGCCCCAGATCGACGATGTCTCTCTGGCCGCCAGCCGAGACAGCCGCACTCATCTCGTTGTCGATGATCGCATCGATGAGCACCCACTGACGAATCTCCAACTGAAGCCGATAGATGGCCTCTTCGAGGACCTGACTCTCAATGTCGATCATTGAGCCATTTAATCCTGAGTAGCGGTCTGCTTTGAAGGCCTCCAGAACGAGGATCGCTGCCCGATCGCGCGGGGCAGCAGCTGAACTTGGCCCGAACTCCCCAGGTATTCAGGGTCGAGATGGCGCGCTCGCCCAAGGCCCGATTTCGGGCGTGGAAGCGATCAACGGCATTCTGCCCGGAAGGCAGGCGCGTCCGGTGGCGACGGAGGCATCGAGGTCCAGGGGCGCCCGGGTGGTCGACACTCTCCCGCACGTAGCGCCAGGCGGTGGTGGTGCCGACGGCCGCCGCCGACCCGGTGGGCGCGGCGCGTTAGTCGCCGAGGATCTTTCTCACGCTGTACGGAGTGACCGACGAAGCGGAGCGCGAGACCTTGCTGGCAAAGGCCCGGCAGGCGAACGCCCCGGGATGGTGGCAGCGTTATTCCGACGTCATACCGCCCTGGCTCCATACCTATGTGGGCCTGGAGGAAGCCGTCTCGCTCGTGTGCGAATTCGCGGCCGGCCACATTCCGGACCTACTGCAGACCAGAGAGTACGCCAGTGCCGTCGGAATTCTCGACCAGGAGGACGGTGCCCAGGGCGACCCGGCACTTCAGGTTGATTTCAAGATGAGACGCCAGCAGTTGCTCAGGGCGCCTGACCCGCCGACTCGGTGGTTTCTGGTAGACGAAGCCGTCTTGCGACGCCCGCAGGCCAGCAAAGAGATCATGCGTGCTCAGCTGGAACATCTCATCGAACTGGGTCATCTCCCGAATGTCAGTATTCAGATCCTCCCGTTCGGCGTTCCCCGTAGAGCGGACGGCTCGTTTTCCATTCTCCGGTTCGCGGAGTCGTCTCTGCCTGACGTGGTATACATCGAACTTCTCAATCAAGCCCTGTATCTTGATAGGAGCGCGGACGTAGAGATTTACTGGAACGAGTTCAACAGACTCACCGCCGTGGCCGCAAATCCCAACGAGACCCGGCACATCATCCTCGAGGTGATCTCCGAGCTCTCCAGGACCCCCCGCTGAACGGCTCCGGCTATACGTTCACTCGGCGCTAGCCGCGGGGCCCGTGGGCGGCCGAGGATGCGTGGCCGATCGGATGGATGGTGGTGGGGATTATCGTCACCGTCTCGACGCGGCCTCCGGCGCGTAGCTTGAGGAGGGTGCTTACCGCGACCTCGGCTACCTGCCGGGATGCCTGGACGACCGTGGCGCGGAAGGCGGTGCCGCCGGAGTCGATGGTGGCGACGGCTTCCCTGGTCGCGTCTACGCCGACCACGATGAGATCTTGGGGGCTGTTGCCCGCGGCGGCTCGTCTTTGGATGGTGTCGACGGCGCCGAGTGCCATCTCGTCGTTGGTGCAGAATATGGCGTGGATGGTGCCGACCCGGTCCAGGTGCTGGTCGACGATCTCGCTTGATCGTTTGCGGTCGTACATGGCCTGGTCGTTGACGGTGATCTGGGCGGAGGGGAGAGCCGCCTGGAGGCGGGCCACGAAGGTGTTCTGGCGGTCCGGATGTTCGGTGCTGGCGATGACGAGGACATCTGGCGAGTCGATTCCGCGGTCGTTGACGGTCTTGGCCAGCCAGTCGGCCGCCTTGCCGCCGATCTCGGCTGAACTGCAGCCCACGAACGCCACGTTCGGCGGATACTCGCGGGGCTGCTCGAAGGGTGAGGAGTCGATGAAGACGATCGGGATTCTCACGTCCCGGCAGAAGCTCTCGAAGTCCGCGCGAGTGGCGGTACGGTCGGCGGCCATGATGAAACCGCCGACAAAGGATGAGAGCCTCTCCTGATCTCGGTGAGCTGCTGAACCTGCCCATGCCCGGAGCACTCGTACGGGGGGATCTTCAGGACCAGATCGATACCGTTGCGTTCGAGGGATCTGATGAGGTTCTCGAGTAGTTCGGCCACCCAGTGTTTCTGCGCGAAGGCTGACACGAGAATGAATGCCTGACGCCGTCTGCGGCGGCGGTGCGGGAGAAGGCGAATACCGTTCCGGCGACGGTCGCCGTGGAGGAGAGGACGATCCAGAGGGGGACCGACGCGGTAATCGAGGGCATCGCGACGGTTGCGTAAATTCCGCCGCCAACGGCGAGGATCAGGCCGCTGACCAGCGATATCGAAAGGTCTCTCAGGAGTCTCGCCCGGCCGCTCGTGATGGTGCCCACTTTGCCACCTCCAGAAGCGTCCATATTGAGGCCTCACACTCTAATAGGCCGCTGAGTGGCTAGGAGTCGGAGTTTTCCGTCTGCGGTGGACACCAGTAGTTCGGCGTGGTCGTCGCCGTTCACGTCGGCCAGTACGGGGTTGGTGACTGCGGCGGGAAGCTGGTATTCCCAGATGATTTCGCCGTCGCGTAGGCACAGCAGTCGGCCGGAACGGGTGCCGACGAGGAACTCGTCGCGGCCGTCGCCGTCCAGGTCGCCGGCGGTGACGGCGCGTTCGGGGATGGTGGGGCCGGTGTCGAGGTGCCAGCGGGTCTCTCCGGTGTGTGCGTCGAGTGCCGTGAACTGGCCGTCGCGTGACACCGCTCCGAGTAGCCACCGGCCAGGTTCCGGGGCGCGGGCCAGTGCGGAGCGGCCCGGGAAGTAGCGCCAGAGTTCGGTGTTGACCCGCCATACCGTGTCGCCGTTGAGGCCGATCAGTCCCAGGCCGTGGATTCCGTCGGCGCGCAGTAGCGCGGCGGTGCCGCCGTCGGCGGCCGGTATCGCGATCGGTGTGGTGTAGGCGGCGGTCCAGTCGTTCTCGGCGCGGATCTTGCCGGTTTCGTCGTAGAGGCGCAGCCGGCCGTGGTCGTCGGCTGCGATCAGCCAGGTGTCCCCGCCCAGCGGCAGCACGCCGGGCCGGGCCGGATGGCCGCCGTGCGCGGGATCGGCCCAGAGCAGGGTGCCGCGCTCGTCGTACAGGGCCAGGGCCGCGGTGTGCACGCCGGTGTGGAGGTTGGCGAGCAGCCGGAAGGTCAGGCCGAACGGGACGAGCGCCAGAGCCGGCGGCGCGGTCAGTGTGAGAGTGATCGCCGTGGTGTCCGGGCGGCCCGGTTCACGGTGTACCACCGCCGCAGGACGGTCGCCGTCGGCGGTGGACACGACGAGCCGGTGGACGCCTTCGGTGTCGCGGTGCAGCGCCGGCGTCGCGCCCGGCACCCGCCATACGCGGTCCAGTCCTTCCTGGCCGGGTGTCCCGCCGATGACCTGGCCGCCGGCCAGGTCGATGACGATCTCGGGGCCGTGGTCCCGCGTCCACACCAGTGGCTGGCAGAACCGGCCCGAGGCCGATACGGGCTCGCCGACGGGGGACAGGTCGGGACCGCACCGGCTGATCCGGCCGTCCGCGGTGGAAAGGATGAGCTCCCCGCCGTACCAGTCGGCTCGGGTGTATTCCGGCCCGGCCAGCCGGCGCGACGTCAGCCCGTTCCAGACGTGGACGCCGTCGTCGCGGAGCACCAGCAGTCCGGGCGAACCGGAGCCGTCCCGCACCTCGACCGCGCTCCGCCGCTCGGCGTGGAAGTTGACGTGTTCGGGAAGCGCCGAGTCGCCGGAGGTGAGCAGCGTGGCGTCGGCCAGTGTGGAGAGCGTTTCCAGGGTCGTGCCGTCCACGATCTCCAGCACGGTACGGCCGGCCGGCTGGCGCGCGGACTCGCGGCTCACCACGAGTTCGGGACGTCCATCGCCGTCGAGGTCATGGCATCCCCAGAAGTACCGTCCCGGCAACGCGGCCGACGCCCCGGCCACCAGGTCACCGCCTGACGGCCCGGAGAGAAGATCGAGGATTAGCGTGGCCCACCGGCCGTCCTGCCAGAGGCCGACGACGAGATCGGGGCGTCCCGAACCGCGAACGTCCGCGACCGAGGTGATCTGCGGGCGCAGCTCGCGATGGTCCTCGGGCCAGTCCTTCTCCACGAAGCGGCCCCAGGCGCGATGCAGTCCAGCGCCGGAGTGCCCGGTCACCGCCAGGTACTCCTCGACCTGGCAGCTCACCAGTACCGCGCCGAGGCGTGGGCCGCCGTCAGGCGACACGGCTTGCAGCAGCCCGTAGGGGCGGGCGCACGGATAGTCGCCGGGATCGGGCCGGTAGCTGGTGACCAGCCGCACGGCACCGGTTCCGGCGTCGATCACCGCCTGGTAGAGCCGGCCGTTCTCGCGCCCGAGCACCAGGGCCTCGGTGTCGTCACTGGCGTAGCCCGTACCGCACCGGCTGGACAGCAGCACCTCGGCCCGGCCGCCCCCGGTCACGTCCGCGACCACCACGGTGGGCCCGAACCCGGCGTCGTACGCGTCCCCGTGGTCCACGTCCCACACCACGACCGGCCGGCCAGGATCGGAGAAGTCGACGCACCTGCCCCGGGTCGAGTACGTCGGGAAGCACACCCAGCGCAGCGCGCCGGGGGAGCCGAACACCTTGGACGAGCCGGGACCGGCGAGGTTGGCCCGCGCCTCCGCGCTCCAGGTCCACATCGGCGTGCCGGTATCCAGGTCGATCAGGGTCACGGTGCGTTCGTCGGTCGTGACCAGCGCCTGCCACGAGTCGGGAGCGCCGAACCGCCCGGCGTGCAGCACCCGGGTGACGCCGAGCGTGTCCGCGCGCCAGATCGGCCGACTGTCCCAGCCGGTCGCGGCGAGCGTGCTCCCCGCCTGCACCAGCAAGGCTTCGACACCCCGGACCCGCACAGTACGGGTGAACCGGACGTCCCCGCCGGTACCGAGACTCCAGACCTCCACCGGCGACCGCTGATACCCACCCGGAAGATCGGTACGCCCGAGGTTGCGTCCATCGCCGCGCGCGGTCCACCACTCGCCCGAACCTGACACGCCAACCCCCCAAGTCTGTCCTATGACAGATCGAGGCTAAGCACCCGGCGCTGAGCTGTCCAGGTCCCGGAAGTAGTGCCGGGCGCGCTCCAGTATCGCCCGCATGCACTGCTCGGCCAGCTGCGCGTCCCGTGCCTCCAGGGCCAGCAGCAGCGCCTGGTGCTGGGTGTTGGTCTCGGCGTGGGTCAGCCCGGCCGCCTCGGTGAGCTGACCGCCGCGGTGCCGCTCGGCGGCGAGGGCCTCGGCGAGCGCGTCCAGGATCGACTGGAAGAACCTGTTGCGCGAGGCGCGGGCGATCGCGCCGTGGAAGGCCATGTCCAGCTCGACCCGCCGGGTCAGATCGTCTTCGGCGTCGCTGAGCTGGGCCATGACCGTGCGGAGCTCGGCGATCTCAGCGGCCGTGGCCCGGGTGGCGGCCAGCCCCGCGGCCTTGGTCTCGATGGCCAGCCGCAGTTCGAGCAGCTCGTCGATGGCTTCCTCGTTGGCGTCCACGGCCAGCCGGAAGTAGTCCTCCACGGCGATCGGCCGCAGGCCGCTGACCGTGGCCCGCTTGCCCTGGCGGGTCTCGACGACGCCCTGGTTGGTCAGGGTGCGCAGGGCGTCCCTGACCACCCGCTGGCTCACCCCGTAACGGCTGGCCAGGTCGGACTCGGAGGGGAGGGGGTCGCCGTCGGTCAGCCCCTCGGCCTTGATGAGCTCCCGGATCTGGTCGGCGATCTGCTTCCCGAGCGGAACCCGGGTGTGCCGCCACTGCCCCTCTGGTGCTGACTCACCGATGGTCACGCCGGTCACCCTCCAGAATCGGGTCGCTGCCGAACTGGCCGACCGGCCAGGCCGGGCACCTGAGGGGACAGCGTAGCGCTTTCCGTGCCACCCAGGACACAGGAGGTATGACCTAGGGCCTAACCTGAGTTACATTGTCGCAGTGAGCCGTTCCGTGGAGGTGCCATGCGAGTCACCGGGGTCCGTCAGTGGATCGCCGATTTCGGGTTCTACAACGCCATCTACATCCGGATCGAGACCGATGAAGGGGTGGTGGGGGAGGCCGAGGTGGCCATGCGCCGGCGCACGAGATCGGTCTCCGCCCTGATCGAGGAGCTGTCCGAGTACCTGATCGGGCGTGATCCGACCAGGATCGAGCAGCATGCCGAGCGCATGTACCGGGACTCCTTCCTCGGCGGCACCCTGCTCACCATCGGGATCAGCGCGATCGACCAGGCGCTCTGGGACCTCAACGGCCGGGCGCTGGGAGTGCCGGTGCACCGGCTGCTGGGCGGGAAGTTCCGCGATCGGGTGCCGGTCTACACGCACGCGAAGGCCGGGGGCTCGCCGGAGGAGATGGCGGCCGAGATCCGGGACCGGGTGGACCGGGGCTTCACGGCCGTGAAGACCACGCTGCCCGGCTTCTACGAGAAGGTCACCAGTGTCAGGCACGATCGGCCCGCGCTGATCCCGGCCCGGCAGACCGAGACCGAGTTACTGCCCACCTGGACGTTCAAGGTGATCGCGGAGTATTTCGCGGCGGCCAGGGAGGCGGTCGGCCCGGACATCCATCTGATGCTCGACTGCCACGGCCGGTTGAACGTGGCCAACGCGATCCGGCTCTGCGAGGCGCTCGCGCCCTACGACCTGACCTTCATCGAGGAGCCGGTCCCGGCGGACCGGGTGGACTGGATGCTCGAAGTGAGCCGCCGTTCCACCACCCCGATCGCGGCCGGCGAGCGGTGGGGCAACCACTTCGCCTCGGCACCGTTCATCGGCGCGCACGCGGTGGCGGTGGTGCAGCCGGACGTCGGCATCTGCGGCGGCATCACGGCGGCCCGCAAGATCGCCACCTGCGCGGAGGCGCACGGGCTGTCGATCGCCTTCCACAACCCGTTCGGGCCGTTGCAGAGCGCGGCGACCTGGCAGCTCGCGGCCACCCTGCCGAATCTGATGATCTCCGAGTCGATGATCACCCCGGCCCAGACGCAGTACTGGGAGCGGTACACCGAGGATCCGCCGCGGGTCGAGAACGGCGAGTGGGTGGTCACGGACACGCCCGGGCTCGGGCCCCGGCTGCGGGTCGAGGAGATCGTCAAGCATCCGTTCAAACCCGAGCTCGACCGTGGGGGCACCCGATGAGCGGGCCGTACCGGCTGATCATCCACTCCGGACTGGTCGTCGACGGATCCGGGAACCCCGGGTTCCACGCCGCCGTCGGGGTCCGCGGCGACCGGGCCTACGTGCTGCGCGGCGAGGTGTCGCAGCTGCCGGCCGACCGCCGGATCGACGCCCGCGGCCTCGTCGTCGCGCCGGGCTTCATCGACGCGCACTCGCACTCTGACCTGGTGCTGATGGTCGATCCGGCGCTGGAGATGAAGGTACGGCAGGGCGTGACCACCGAGATCCTCGGCGTGGACGGCCTGTCCTACGCGCCGTTCGACGACCCGGCCGACCTGCTGCGGTTCGTCCGGATGAACGCCGGCATCGCCGGCCACCCGGAGCTCGACTACTCCTGGCGGTCCGTGGCCGACCTGCTGGCCCGCTACGACGGCGCCGCCTCGGTCAACGTCGGGGTCTTCGTCGGCAACACCGCGCCCAGAATCAGCGCGCTCGGCTGGTCGGACGCGCCGGCCGGCGGCGTCGCGCTGGACCGGATGCGCGGGATCGTCAGGGACGCGATGCGCGACGGCGCGCTGGGCCTGTCCACCGGCCTGGACTATCCGCCGGGAAGCCACGCGGACACCGACGAACTGGTCGCCCTGGCGAAGGAAGCGGCCCGGTTCGGCGGGATCTACCACACCCATGTCCGGTACGCGCTGGGCGACACCTACCTCGACCCGTTCCTGGAGGCGCTGGAGATCGGCCGGCGGGCCGACATCCCGGTGCAGCTGACCCATTTCTCCCGCTCGGCTCGGGCCACCTACACCGGCGGCGCCCAGCGGATGCTCGACCTGGTGGCGGACGCGCGCACGGACGGGCTCGACGTCACCTTCGACACCTATCCGTACGAGTGGGGCGGCACCCGGCTGGTCCGGCTGCTGCCCGGCTGGCTGCAGGCGGACGGGCCGGACCTGCTCCAGGAACGGCTCACCGATCCGGCCCTGCGCGACCGGCTGCGCGCCGAACTGCGGG
Organism: Acrocarpospora corrugata; assembly: GCF_009687845.1. Classification (GTDB taxonomy): domain Bacteria; phylum Actinomycetota; class Actinomycetes; order Streptosporangiales; family Streptosporangiaceae; genus Acrocarpospora; species Acrocarpospora corrugata. The sequence continues at coordinate 153,449 of NZ_BLAD01000040.1, read as the reverse complement.
ACAGCGCGGCGGTCCGGCAGTACGTGGTGAGCAGGCCCTTCGCCGACGTGCGCCTCGGGAACCTGAGCGATCCGGCCCACGCGCGGTTCGAGGGCTGGAACCTCTCCGACGTGGTCACCGAGTGGGGAGAGGACCTCACCGAGACGCTGTGCGCGCTGGCCGCGGCCAACCCGGGCGCCACCTTCACCAGGCCCAGCCCGCACGCGATGACGCTGTGGAAGTTCGTCTGCCATCCGCTCGGGATGATCGCCAGCGACGCGGTGCTGATCGGCGCGTACCCGAGTCCCCGGGCGTACGGCTGTTTCGCGCGGGTGCTGGGCGACTTCGTCCGGGAGGAGCGGCTGCTCTCGCTGCCCGAGGCCATCCGCAAGATGACCTCGTTCCCGGCGCAGCGGCTCGGCCTCACCGATCGCGGGCTGCTGCGCGACGGCATGAAGGCGGACCTGGTGGTCTTCGACCCGGCCACGGTGAGCGCGCCCGCCAGTTTCGAACGGCCCCGGGAACTCGCGCTGGGTATGTCCTATGTGGCGGTGAACGGCCGGCTGGTGCTCGACGACGGCGTACTCACGGGGGCGACTCCTGGCCGGGCCCTGCGCGGGCCGGGCGCCACCTCCTGACCGAGGGCTGCCCCGCGTGCGGGGCAGCCCGGTTCCGGGTCAGCTCCCGGCGAGCAGGCGGGCCAGGGTCTCGCGCTGGGCCGGGGTCAGCGGGAGCAGCGGCGTGCGGCTGTGCCCGCCCGGCAGGCCCCGCATCGTCAGCATCTCCCGGTAGATCGCCAGGTCGCTGACCGGCCCGAGTGGCTGCTGCGTGTAGAGGTACTTGATCGGCAGGATGCGCGCCCAGGCGGACCGGGCGGCGGGCAGGTCACCGCGCCGCACGGCGTCCCAGAGCGCGACCGCGTCCGGGGTCACCACGTTGAGGATCCCGCTCACCCAGCCGTGCGCGCCACCGGCCATGCCTTCGAGCGGGGCCATGAAGCTGCCGTAGAAGACGCGGAATCCCTCGTCGGTGGCCGCTCGCGCCTCGTGCACCTGGTGCACGGTCGGGAACGTGCTCTTCACCGCCTGCGCGGCGCCCTCCCGGTACAGGGTGGCCAGGTAGGCGGCGGTCAGCGGCTCGGTCCCCGAGTTGGCCGGATTGTTGTAGACCATGATCGGGATCTCGGCGGCCCGCCCGACCGCCCGGAAGTGCGCCAGCACCTCCTCGCGGTGCGGGCGCTGGTAGTACGGCAGGATCACGATCGCGCCGGCGGCGCCCGCCTCGGCGGCGCCGCGGGTCAGCTCGACCGTCTCCGCGGTGCCGAACGCCCCGGTGCCGGCGATGACCGGGACCCGGCCGGCGGCGGCCTTCACGGTGACCTCGAAGAGCCGGCGCCGTTCCGCGCCGGACAGGGAGATGAACTCGCCGCTGGTGCCGGCCACGACCACGCCGTGCGCGCCCTGCCCGATCAGCCAGTCCACGTGGGCGGCGGAGGCGTCCTCGTCGAGCCGGCCGCGTGCGTCGAACATTGTCAGGGCGGCGGGGAAGATTCCGCCCCAGATGGTGGTGGCTTGCATGACCGTCCTCTCGTGCGTGTGAGGTCAATGTAACACTTATGACCTAAGTCAGGGGTCTTGACCAGAGCTCGGATCGCGCCCTAATCTCTGCGCTAGTTACGTGGAACCCTAAGGAGGCGGGATGCGACGAACGACGGCGCTTGTCGGGGCTTACGTGCTGGTCGGCGTATCTGCGCTGGCCGGCTGTGGCGGCTCGGAGCCCGGCGCCCCGAGTGCCGCGATCACCGAGATCACCGAGATCACCATGCTGGAACCCGAGCCGAGCCAAGGGCTCGACCCCAATATCGCGGCGGCCGATGCCTCGCGGATCCCGATGGCGATGATGTACGAAACCCTCACCGAGCGGGACGCCGGCGGCGAACTCGTGGGCGCGCTGGCGGAGAAGTGGGAGTCCTCACCGGACAACACGATCTACACGTTCACCCTCAAAAGCGGCGTCGGCTTCAGCGACGGGACGCCCGTGACCGCGGCCGACGTCAAGTTCTCCTTCGAGCGGATGAAGACCGGCGAGGTGATGAAGGGCCTGCTCTCGACGCTGACCAGCGTCGAGGCGGTAGATGAGAAGACGGTGCGTTTCACTCTCTCCGCGCCGTCGTGGATCTTCCCGGAGACGGCCAGCCGGCCGGGCAGCGCGGCCATCCTGTCGAAGAAGGCGGTGGAGGCGAAGCCGGACTACTTCACCCAGCCGACCGCCACCTCCGGGCCGTGGCAGCTCACGTCCTATGTCCCGAAGGGCAGCGCGATCTTCGACGTCAATCCGCACTACCCGACGCCGCCGAAGATCAGCAAGATCCGGTACACGTTCTCGGAGGACCCGTCCGGGCACGCCGCCGCCATCGAGAGCGGTTCCGGCGACATCGCCAACATCGGTTACACCGACGCCGAGCGCCTCAAGAGCGCCGGCGGGTCGGTGCAGGTGCTCCAGTCCGACGCGCTCGCCCCCCTGTTCTGGGGCTGGGACCGGACCAAGGCCCCGTTCTCCGACAAGAAGGTCCGCCAGGCGGTGGCCTTCGCGGTGGACCGCGAGGGCCGGCAGACCGCCTGCTGGTCGGGCACCGGCGGGGTCACCTACGGCAACATCCTGCGGCCGTGGGATCCGAACTACACCGAGATCTCCACCTACCGGACGTCGGGCCGGGCGGATTCGATCAGCAAGGCCAAGGCGCTGCTCGACACGGCCGGCTGGGTGGAGGGCGCCGGGGGAACCCGGACCGCCAAGGGTGTGGCCGGCGTGGCCGACGGCACCCCGTTCAAGCTCTCCGTCCCCTACGAGTCCAACTGGCCGGCCGCCGGCTGTCATGTCCAGGTGCTGCAGCAGAACCTGAAGGACGTCGGCATCCAGGTGACCCCGGAGAAGTACGATCCGGCGGCGTACTGGGGTGACGTGGCCAAGGGCAAGTTCGCCATGTACCACGGCGGCGCCGGCGCCAGCGGAGCCGCGGACCTCTACCAGAACTGGTTCCGGACCGGTGGTTCGCTCACCGAGCTGACCACCCACCTGGCCGACGAGTCGCTGGACGCCAAGATCGACAAGGCGCTCGGCGCGGGCAGCCCGGCGGATGCCACCGCCATCTTCAAGGAGCTGGAGCAGTGGCAGGCCGATGAACTGCCGATGCTGGTGGTCGGCTATCAATGGCCTCAGGTCGCGGCCAGCAGGCGGGTGACGAACTTCACCGCGCCGCTGGACGACGACTCCTACAGCCTGGTGCGGGCCAGCGTCGGCTGAGCCGGCGGTTGACTGATCGGTGGTGACCGGCGGATGCGCCGGTCACCACCGATCCTGGGAAAGGAAGGTGGGCGATGCTCAGGTACGCACTGGGGAGAGTCCTGCTCGCGGTGCCACTGCTCTTCGGGCTGTCCGTGCTCTCGTTCGTCTACGTCCGGCTGATTCCCGGCGACCCGGTCACCGCGATGCTCGGCGTGAACAGCAATCCCACCGTCGTGGCCCAGCTGCGCGAGCAGTTCGGCCTGGACCGCCCCCTGCCCGGCCAGTACGGCGACTGGCTCGCCGGGGTGCTGCGGGGCGACTTCGGGGTCTCCTTCCGTTCCCAGATGCCGATCAGCACGATCATCGTCGACCGGATCCCGGCCACCCTCCAGCTGGCGGGCGCGGGACTGGTGGTGTCCCTGCTGATCGCGATCCCGGCGGGAGTGGCCGCCGGGATGCGGCCGGGTTCCCGGCTGGACTCGCTGATCACGTCGGCGACCCTGTTCGGGCTCGCGGTGCCGGCGTTCTTCCTGGGCACGCTGCTGATGCTGCTCTTCGCCCTGACGCTGCACCTGGTGCCCTCCCAGGGCTACGTGCCGTTCGCCGACGATCCGGCGCAGAGTCTCCGGCTGACGTTGCTGCCGGCGTTGACGCTCGGGCTGGCGATCAGCCCGTACCTGGCCCGGCTGACGCGATCGGCGGTGGTTGAGGTGGCGCAGGAGCCGTTCGTCCCGTTCGCCCGCGCGAAGGGCCTGGCGCCGCGGAAGATCTCCGTCGGGTATGTGCTGCGCAACGCCCTGCCCTCGCTCGTCGCGGCGCTGGGGCTGACGGTCGCGTCGCTGATGGCCGGTTCGATCGTGGTGGAGGCGCTGTTCAACTGGCCCGGCACCGGCCGCCTGGTCACCGGTGCGGTGACCGAGCGGGACTACGCGATGGTGGAGGCGCTGCTGCTCATCTACGGCGGCCTGTTCATCGTGGTCAACCTGGTCTGCGAGCTGGCCCAGAGCCTCCTCGACCCGAGAGTCAGGCTGACGTGAAGACACAGGTAGCGGTCCTCGTCACCGAGCCCCGGCCGGCGGCACGGCGGCGGGTGCCGCTGCTCACCACGGTCGGCGCCAGCCTCGGCCTGCTGGTGCTGCTCACCATCGTGATCGGCCCGTGGCTGATCGGCCAGGACCCGTACGCCATCGACATCGGCAACCGGTTCGCCGGGCCGGGCGGGGCGCACTGGCTGGGCACCGACGAGCTCGGGCGGGACGTGGCGAGCCGGATCGCGTACGGCGCGCGGGCGACCGCGCTGATCGCGGTCGGCGCGGTGGCCATCGCCACGGCCATCGCCATTCCGCTGGGCGTGCTGACCGGGTTCCTGGGCGGCTGGGTGGATCTGGTGGTGACCCGGGTGGTCGACCTGTTCTTCGCGATCCCGTCGCTGCTGGTGGCGATCGGCGTGATCGGGCTGTTCGGCGCCTCGGTGACCACGACCGTGCTGGCGCTCGGGCTGTCGTACTGGCCGTTCTACACCCGGCTGATCAGATCCGCGGTGGTCGGCCTGCGGTCCAGGCCCAACGTCGACGCGGCCCGGGTGCTCGGCGCCTCCCGGCTGCGGGTGATCCGGACCGAGATCCTGACCGGGCTGGTGCCGCTGGTGCTGGTGCAGACGACGGTGCTGCTCGGCTTCGCCATCCTCGACGAGGCCGCGCTGGGCTTCCTCGGGCTGGGCGTGCAGCCGCCGCAGGCCTCGTGGGGTTCGCGCCTGGCGGAGAGCAGGGAGTTCATCCTGGTGCATCCGGAGCTGGCGCTGGTCGCGGGCGTGCCGATCGTGCTGGCGGTCTTCGCCATGAACCTGCTCTCCGATTCGCTGCGCGATCGGCTCGACGCGAAGAGGACCGGCTGATGAATGATGTGAAGACTGCCGAGACCGTGCTGCGGGTGCGGGATCTCGCGGTGGAGTTCTCGCTGCGCGGAAGTGTGGCGCGGGCCGTCGACGGGGTCGGCTTCGAGGTGCGCGCCGGCGAGATCGTCGGCATGGTCGGCGAATCCGGTAGCGGCAAGAGCGTGACCATGCTGGCGCTGCTCGGGCTGGTGCCCCGGCCCGGCCGGGTCGTGGCCGGGTCGGTGCGGCTGCGTGACATCGAACTGGGGGCGCTCAGCCTGCGGGAGCTGGCCCGGTTGCGGGGGCGGCAGATGGCTCTCATCCCATCTGACGCGGGCGCCGCGCTGAATCCGGTGACCCGGATCGGCTCCCAGGTCGGCGAGGGGCTCGCCGCTCATCTGCCCGAGCTGCCGCGTGCCGAGCGGCCTGCCCGGATCCTGGACATTCTCAAACGGGTCGGGTTGCCGCGCCCGGAACAGCAGGTCCGGCGGTATCCGCACGAACTGTCGGGCGGGATGCAGCAGCGGGTGGCCGTGGCGATGGGGGTGCAGCTCGGGCCGGATCTGCTGATCGCCGACGAGCCGACCACGGCGCTCGACGTCACCATTCAGGCGCAGATTCTCCAGTTGCTGCTCGACGTGCGAGAGCAGTCGGGCACCAGCATCCTGTTCATCACGCATGACATGACCACGGTGGCGGAGATCTGTGACCGGGTGCTGGTGATGTACGCGGGGCAGATCGTGGAGTCGGGTCCGGTGGTCGATGTGTGCACCGCTCCGGCTCACCCGTACACGCGGGCGCTGCTCGACGCCATTCCGCCGCTGGGCGGTGATCCGCCCGAGCGGCTGACCACGATTCCGGGAGCGCCGCCCGATCCGCGGGCCTGGCCGGCCGGTTGCCGTTTCGCTGAGCGGTGCCGGCTGCGCGAGCAGCTGGGCAACCCGGATAAGTGCACGTCGCTGGCTCCGGAGCTCGCGTCCGACGGCGCCGGGCGGCGCAGCCGGTGCCATTTCACGGGTTCCGCCGCTGAGGCGGTGGTCCGGTGAGCGGGGAGTCGCTGCTGTCGGTGCGCGGTCTGGTGAAGGACTTCAGGGAGCGCGGGTTCGGGCCGGGACGTACGGCGGTGCGGGCGGTCGACGACGTGTCCTTCGACGTGTATCCCGGCGAGACGCTGGGCCTGGTGGGGGAGAGCGGTTCGGGCAAGACGACGATCGGGCGGCTGATCGTGCGGCTGGAGGAGCCGACCGCCGGGCGGATCGAGTTGCGCGGGCAGGATCTGCGGGGGCTGTCCGGGCGGCGGTCGCTGGAGTTCCGGCGGGACGTTCAGATGATTTTCCAGAACACGCAGAATGCCTTCAATCCGCGGCGCACGGTTCGTTCGGTGTTGTCCGATCCGTACCAGATTCACCGGCTGGCGTCCGGGGCGGAGCTGGAGGAGCGGATCGGCGGGCTGCTGCGGCGGGTCGGGCTCACAACGCCGATGCTGGACCGGTATCCGCAGCAGTTCAGCGGCGGGCAGCGGCAGCGTCTGGGCATCGCCAGGGCGCTCGCCGTCCAGCCGGCTCTGGTGGTGGCCGACGAACCGGTGTCCGGGCTGGACGTCTCGGTGCAGGCGCAGGTGCTCAACCTGTTCGCCGAACTGCGCAGGGAGCTCGGGCTGGCCATGCTGTTCATCAGCCACGATCTGCGGGCTGTTTACTTCCTCTGCGAGCGGATCGCGGTGTTGTATCTCGGCCGGCTGGTGGAGATCGGTCCGCGGCGGACTCTGCTTGAGGATCCGGTGCATCCGTACACGCGGGCGCTGATCGGGTCGATACCGGCGTTCCGGCCGGGTGGCGGCTTCACCCGTACGGTGATCAAGGGCGAGATCTCGGACTCCGAGCCGGTCAAGGCGGGCTGCCACTTCGCGCCCAGATGTGCCCGATGGCGCGAGCTGGGCCAGCCGGCGCGCTGCCGCGAGGAGCGCCCGCTGCTGCGCCCGGCGGCCGGTGGCGGGCTGGCCGCCTGCCATTTCGCCGAATCCTCGCCCCGGCCCCTGGACGGTGTGGCGGAGCTGGCTGGAGGGATCGGATGAGGATCGGCTGGATCGGCACGGGCCTGATGGGCGCGCCGATGGTGGCGCGGCTGGTCGCGGCCGGGCACCGGCTGACCGTGCACAACCGGACCAGGGACAGGGCGGAACCGTCGCTGGCACTGGGCGCGGACTGGGCCGGCTCGATCGCGGCGGCGGCCCGGGATCGTGACCTGGTCATCACCATGCTGCCGTTTCCCTCCGACGTGGAGGCGGCCTACCTGGGCCCGGACGGCATCCTGGCGAACGCCTCGCCCGGCGCCGTCGCGGTGGACATGTCGACGTCGTCGCCCGCGCTGGCCCGGCGGCTGGCCACCGGCTACCCGGTGCTGGACGCTCCGGTGAGCGGCGGGCCCGCCGGAGCGCGGAGCGGCACGCTCTCCATCTTCGTGGGCGGTGACGCCGGAGCGTTCGAGCGGGTCCGGCCGGTCTTCGAGGTGCTCGGCTCGACCGTCGTGCACCACGGGCCCGCCGGCGCCGGGCAGGCGGCGAAGCTGGTCAACCAGGCGCTCGTGGCGAACGTGACGCTCGGCATCTGCGAGGCGTACGCGCTCGCCGAGGCGGCCGGCCTCGACCCGGCCCGGGTGCACGAGTCGATACGCGTCGGGGTCGCGGGTTCGCCGCTGCTCGACTTCGCCTGGCCCCGGCTGACCGAAGGCGACCTGGAGCCCGGATTCAAGGTGGCCCACCTGGCCAAGGACCTCGGGCTGGCCCTCGACGAGGCCGGCGACACGCGCCGGCTGCCCGGCACCAGCCTGGTACGCGACCTGTGCCGGGCGGTGGCCCGCGCACTCGGCGGAGACCGGGGCACCCAAGCCCTCATCACCCAGACCCAGCCCAGCACTCAGTCCAGCGAAGGACCACGATGACGCTGACCCTGCCCGGCCGGTACTACCGGATGTACCCGTCGTTCGACAATCCGCTCGGTCACGCGGAGGAGCAGCTGGAACTCGATCCGGCGCGAACCGGATTCCTCATCGTGGACGCCTACGGCGCGGGCTTCGACGACGAGGAGGAGCATCCCGGCCTGGCCGGCATCTACGCCCCCGACCCCGTCGTGAAGGAGATCGTCCGGGAGCACATCGTGCCGGCCCGGGATGCGGCGCGGCAGGCCGGCCTGCCGGTCATCCACGTCACCAACCATCTCTCGCCGGGTCTGGAGGAGCGCACCGAGTGGCGCAACCTCTCCATGCGCACCTGCGACGTGGACGTGCTGGAGGCGTGGCGGGAACCCAACGACATCCTGGCCTACTCCAGGGTGATCGCGCCCGCCGACGGGGAACCGCTGATCCGCAAGCAGATGTACAGCGGCTTCTACGAGACCACGCTGGACTCCACGCTGCGGGCGCGCGACATCCGTGACCTGGTCGTGGTCGGCTTCGACAGCAGGATCTGCCTCGGCAACACGGTCACCGAGGCGATGTACCGGGGATACCGGGTGGTGGTCCTGCGCGACTGCGTGCGCACCTTCGAATATCCGGAGACGCGTGACGGCGAACTGGCCAACCTGCTGGCGATCCGGTACATCGAGTCCAACGTGGGATACACCGCCACGTCGGCGGAGTTCGCGGCGGCCTGCCGGGGGCTGACCGCGTGATCGTCGACTGTCACGTCCACGTGGGCCTCACCAAGTACCGGCCGGTGGACGACTACCTCGACGCCATGAAGACCCACGGGATCGGCCGCGCCGTCCTCGTCCAGCATCTGGGGAACTCCGACAACGAGTACCTTGAGCGCTGCGTGCGGGAACGGCCGGATCTGTTCGCCGGAGTCGCTCTGGTGGATCCCCGGGATTCGGGCGCGCCGCGCCTCGTTCACGAGATCGGCGAGCGCGGCGTGCTGCGGGGGGTACGGCTGCCGGCCGGCGGCACGCCCTCCGGTGTGTGGCGGGCGATGGACACGCACCGGCTGGTCGCCAGTGTCACCGGGCCGTTCGACGACGTCGCCGGTGACGCGTTTCTGGACGTCGTCGACCGGAATCCGGGTGTGCATTTCAGGCTCGAACATCTCGGCTGGCTGAAGCTGGCCGACGATCCTCCGCCGTATCGCGGGTTCCGGCGGTTCCTCCGGCTGGCCGAGCGCCGGAACACCTCCACGTCGTGGTCGGGCTTCTTCGTCAACGCCGGCACGCCGTACCCGTATCCGGACGCGGAGCCGTACCTGCGGATGTCGCTGGCGGCTTTCGGGGCGGACCGGATCATGTGGAGCGGGGACTGGAACCGGGCCGGCGGCACCGACGCCGACTACAGCGCGGCCGTCGCACACGTCACCGGCCACATGCCGTTCCTCAGCGCAGAGGACCGGGACCGGGTGCTCGGCCGCAGCGCCGGCACGATCTTCGGAGGGAATCCATGAAGGCCACCGGCATCGGCATTCTCGGGCCCGGCGCGATCGGCGCCTGCCACGCCCGGGCGATCCGCGCGGCCGGCGGCCGGATCGTCGCGGTGGCCGGGCCCAAGCCCGAGGAGAACGCCGAATTCGCCGCCGAGCATGACATTCCACGTTCGTACACGGACACCTCGGCGCTGCTCGCCGACGACGACGTGAACGCGGTCGTGGTCGCCGCGCCCAGCCCCGTCCACGCCGAACTCACCGTCGCCGCGCTGCGGGCCGGGCGCGACGTGCTGTGCGAGATCCCCGCCGGGGTGTCGCTGGCCGAAGCCGAACTGGTGGCGCGCACCGCCGAAGAGACCGGGCGCTTCGCCGCGATGGGCCACACGCTGCGGTTCTGGGCGCCGCATCTGGAAGTACGGGCCAGGGTCGAGCGCGGCGAGCTGCGGCTACGCCACATCGTGGCACGGTCGCTGCAACTCAGGCAGAGCAACATGGGCTGGACCGGCAGAGCCAGGGACTGGACCGACAGCGTGCTCTGGCATCACGGCGCGCATCTTGTCGACGCGGCCCTGTGGCTGCTCGACGCCCCCGAAGTGAGCGTGCACGGCCGGTGCGGGCCGCCCTGGCCGGGCAGCGGCAGCCCGATGGACGTCGCCGCGGTCCTGATCACCCCGGCCGGCGACCTGGCCACGCTCTCCCTCTCCTACCACTCCCGCGAACCGGTCAGCGACTACATCCTGATCGCCGAAGACCAGACCCTGCACATCAGAGACGGCCGCCTGTACGGGCCCGACGGCGTGATCGTCGACTCGCCCGGCGTCGCGGCCACCCAGGACGCGGCGATCGAGGCGCAGGACGCTGACTTCCTCGCCGCCGTTGCCGAGGGCCGCACCCCACGTTGCACGGTGGCAGACGTGCTGCCCGCCATGCGGGTGCTGGACGCCTTGGAGACCGCTTCATAATCGAACACAGAAGGAGTCCTGCCGAACCGACTCACCACGTGCGGCACCACGCCGGTCGTCTCCACGACGCTGCACTTCTACCGTGGGCGGACCGGTGCTCAGCAGACGCCGCTGTCCCCGCTGACGGACATCTGCTGGACTCCCATGCGGCCAACGGGCTCATCGTCAACGTGCCGGGCCAGCAACGGCTGGTGTCATGGACCTCGGGCCGGGTCACGCAGTACGCGGTCGGCCCGTTGGGAGCGAGCCAACTCGTGGCCGACCGGCCCTATCTGACCGGTGGGCGTACCGACATCGGCGGGCGCAACTACGGTGTCGTCGCGGTCGATCCCGGCAATGCCGGCAAGGTGGTGCTGGTCGCCGGTACCAGCAACCACTCGCTCTATCTGGACAGGCTCTCCGGCACCATGACGTCCAGCGACGGGTATCTGACGCTGGCGCAGACGTACATGGACGGTAGTCAGCTGAAGCTCATGATGATCAACAGCGCCGGTACCGGTCTCAGCCCGCTGAACCGGCGTGTGCTCGATATTCGATGCCACGTCCCGGCACAGGCCGCCTGCGCTTAAGTCACGACCTTCATCCGGATAAATCCCGACATAAGGTGACTTCGTAAAAACTTGTGTGGCTTGTCCGAGTTGCTGTGGTAGAAAAGCACGTCGGGGGTCCCAGGTTTCCGGCCGGCTTCGCTCTCGCCGTTGAATTTGCTCGCTTCGGCGTGAAGCACGCCCGTCCGATTCACCGTACGGCTTCGTGTGGTCACGCGACCGACGCCGTTCATCTCCCGGAAAGTTCGGTCGCGGCCATTGTTATCGGCATGTGATCCGGGGGCCTCAAATTTCCGTCCAAGTGAAGGGATTCGTGTGAAGCGTTTAGTCGTCGCGGCCATTGTGGGCGCGGCCGTTCTGCTGGTGCCCGCCGCGCCCGCCGTCGCGAAAGCCGATCCGGTCAAGGCGCTGAAGGCGCGGTTCGCGACCGGCAAGGGCGTCAAGGTCAGCAACCTGCTGAAGATTTCCGCCGGTGGGCAGGCGCTGGCCACCATGCGCGAGGTCGGCCTCGTCGGTTTCGGGCGGAGCGGGGTCGCCGCCACCGACATCAGGGACAAGGCGCAGTACAGCAAGGTGTTCCTGGACGCGCTGCCGGAGGCCGACCGGGAGAAGCTGCGGAAGGCCGCGGGGGTGACGCGGATGATTTCGACGTTGCAGTACTCGTACATTTCGGGGGCGCGGGTCAGGGAATACCTGCCGCCAGGGAAGACGTGGGTCCGGAAGTTCTCCGCCGGCGCCTTCCCCGGTTCGCTGCTGGTCAATCCGTTCGAGCCGCGTACGCTGGACGAGATCATCGACAGGGCCAGTTCGCGGCAGGGCAGCGTCATCAAGGGCAGGATCTCCAGCGTGAAGCTGGCCAGGGTCTCGCCGTCGTTCCGCTCCATCTTCGGGGAGGGCGGCAAGACCCGCGAGGGTGCCACGGCCAAGGTGAACTACACCGTGTGGCTGGACGCACGCGGGCAGGTCAAGCGCGTGTACGCCACGATGACGGTGAGCGTGGCGGACACCTCTCTCACGTACGCGTCGGACGGTCGCGTGAGCGGATGGGGCGGGAAGGTAGTGATCTCCGAGCCGCCGGCGAGCTCGTCCGTCGACGAGGGACAGCTGGGGGACGGCGCTCTCGACGACCCCGGTCCCGTTCAGATCCCCGGCTGATCGGTCCCCGAATATTCGGATGCCAGCTCCATCCGGGTGACGAAGGAAAACTGCGGGTTCCTTCGATTTGAAATAGCCGATTATCGCGCTTAGCGGATGGCCGACGTTCTGGCAATACCCCAGATGTGGGTGGCCAGGTCATCACGTTCGGGGGAATCGCGGGCGGCGGGCGACGCGCCACCGTGAATGCGTGATTACTTCCAGAAGAACGAAGTCCGCGCTCGTCGTGGCCGCCGCGCTGACCGGACTGGCCGGTTGCGGAACCGAGGAGCCCGCCACCGGCGGCGAGACGACGGTGGCGGGGCTCTACCAGCGGCTTTCCGGATGCATCCGCGACCACGGAGTGGTGGGATTCCCGGACATGGTGCAGGACGCCGACGGCCGGTGGAAGCTGCCGGAAGGCGCCTCGCCGCCGTGCCGCCCGGGAACCCGGGCGGCGTCGCCCGCGCCGACGACCGGGGGGACCGAGGGCAGCGCCAGACGGCCGTCCGGCGTCACCACCGCCCGGATCATCGTGATCTCGTCGAGGCCCTGGACCTGACCCGCCCACCGCTCGGCCACCCTGAGCAGCAGGTCACGGTCGGAGAGATCGCGGTCCCGGCCGGCCAGGTCGGCCGCGGCCAGGCCGAGCCCCATGGCGTCGCCCGCCGCGATGATCTCGGCCTGGTCCTGCGCCGGGCGGTCCGAGTCCTTGGCGTACTCCACGTTGACCCACGGCGACATCGCGCGCGGGATGACGAACCAGCCGATCACCGCCGCGAGCAGCGCCGCCACCGCCGAAATCAGTACATACGACACGGCCATTCGAAACCTGAGGCCGGTACGCTGCCGGCACGTCGCGGTGATCCCCGGCTACGTCGAGCCCGCCCGGTGTGTACGAACCCGACGCCTAGTTGTTATCGGACGTTATAAAGCGTCGATTTGGTCGAGACAAACCATTCTGGCCTGGGAAAACACCCCAATCACACCGGTTGGCACGAGACAGTTGGATTTCCTTCCATCTTGTCCGTTTTATTGCGTTCCAATACCGTCCGTAGTGGTTTTGTGTTCCCCGGACGGGCTCTCTCCCGAGTTCCCCCGTCCCTCCGCCCTGGAGGCGAGATGCGGTTTCGCGCAACGATGCGCAGTAGATCCACCTATGGCAAGACGTTAGGTGTCGCAGTCCTGGTGTCGGCCGCGTTCATCGTGGCGCCGGCGACGTCGGCGCAGGCTGTGCCTGCCGACTGCACCACCGACACCAACGCCCATGTGACCACTGTGCCGAGTCCTGAGCAGTTCTTCGGTTTCCCCCTGGGCACGGGACAGCCCAGGATTCTCACCACGCCAGAGATCACGAGCTATGTCCAGGCCGTGGGCGGCGCCTCCAACCGTGTCCGTACGGGCACGATGGCGCACAGCGTCTCCGGCCAGGCTTTGCCCTACGCCATCGTGTCCGACTCGGACCGCGTCTCCGACGCGCGGCTGAAGAAGATCGCCGATGACATCACGGCGCTGCGTGATCCGCGTACCCTGACGGACAGCAAGGCGGCGCGCATCGCCGACGACTCCCCGGCCATCGTCTGGATCGCCGGCAACGTGCACGGCGGCGAGAAGAGCGGCGCGGACGCCGCGCTCAAGACCCTGTACGAGCTGGCCAGCGGCCTGTCCTGCGACGTGGCCGAGCGCAACGACAACCTGATCACGATCATCGTGCCGACCCAGAACCCGGACGGCCGCGACGCCAACCGGCGGCAGAACGACTACGGCTTCGACCTGAACCGGGACTGGTTCGCCCGCTCCCAGCCGGAGACCGACGGCAAGATCGAACTGCTCCGGCAGTACCCGCCGCAGGTCTTCATCGACGCGCACGAGATGGGCGGCCGGCAGTACTTCTTCCCGCCGAACGCCGACCCGATCCACCACGAGCTCGCCGACCAGCCGGTCGACTGGATCAACCGCATCGGTGCGGCCAACGCCGCGGGCTTCGGCTTCAACGGCGCCTGTGGTGGCGCCGTCACCACCGAGTGCTACTTCAACTACGCCACCTATGACCTGTTCTACATGGGGTACGGCGACACCGTGCCGGCCACCGGGTTCGGCGCCGCCGGTATGACGTACGAGAAGGGCAGCACCTCGGCCGTCCAGGACCGGGTGCAGCAGCAGTTCAACACCCAGTGGGCGACGGTCGGCTGGGCCTCGGACAACAAGCACGAGGTCCTCAGCAGCTACTACTCGATCTGGAAGACCGCGCTCGCCGAGGGCGCCGCGGGCACTCTCCAGCCCAACGAGGTCGTGCAGCCGACCAACACCGTGCAGTTCCCGGTGCCCGACATCAAGATCCGTTCGTACTTCCTGCTGCCCGACCGCCAGATCGGCGACGTGCGCAAGCTGGTCGAGCGGCTGCGCGGCATGGACGTCGAGGTCTACCGGCTGACGAAGTCCGTCACCGTGCCCAGCGCCCGGATCTTCGGTGGCCGGAGCGCCGGCAACCTGGAGGTGCCCGCGGGCGCGTACTGGATCCCGATGAACCAGCCGCAGAAGCACTGGATCCAGGCGACCATCGGCGAGGACCCGTACACGCCGTTCCCGTACTTCTACGACGTCTCCTCCTGGAGCAACCCGCTCCTGGCGGGCGTGGACACGGTCTACACCGGTGACGAGCTGTCGCCCAAGGCTGAGCTGGTCAGGAAGATGGAGGGTGGCGTCGCCACCGGGGCCTCGAAGAAGGGCTCCTACTCCTACCCGCTGGACTCGGCGGCGGCCTCCGAGCTCACCTTCAAGCTGCTCGCCCAGGGCGTGCCGCTCTCGCGTGACCTGTCGACCGGCGTCGTCAGCCTGCCGACCCCCTCGGTCGACCGGCACGAGCTGGACGAACTGGCCACCTCGCTCGGCGTGACCGTCACGGGCAGCGGCGCGGCGCCCTCGGGCACCCTGCTGCGCACCCCTGACCTGGGCCTGTTCAACGGCACCGGCATCACCACCACCTCCGGCTCGTACGGCGAGGCGCGCTACGTGCTCGGCGCCCGCTGGGGCCTGAACCTCAAGCCGGTCACCACGGCCGACATCAACGGCAACACCGCCGCCTTCACCGAGCGGACCGCCCTGGTCGTCCCCGACGGCAGCAGCTCCACCGGCGGCCTCACCGCGCAGGGCCTGGCCAACCTCAGGCAGTGGGTCGCCTTGGGCGGCACCTACCTGGGGCTCCGCAACGAGGGCACCCGGGTGGCCCGCGCCGCCGGCCTGACCTCCACCACCGAGAAGGCCAAGCCGACCGGCTACCAGGTCATCGGCTCCCACTTCCGGGTGGACACGGCCACCGCCGACCCGGTCGCCCTCGGCCGCCCGGCGGAGGACTTCCAGTTCAACAACGGCGACCCGATCCTCAACCCGAGCACCACCGGGGTCAACGTCCTCACCTACCCCGCCGACGCCACGTTCTGGTCCAACGGCTACACGGTGGGTTCGGACACCCTCAAGGGCACGGCGGCTCTGGTCAACGAGCCGACCGGCGCCGGCCACGCCGTCCTGTTCGCCTACAACCCGCTGTTCCGGGCCTACAACGAGAACGGCATCCACCTGGTGGCCAACGCGCTGCTCCAGCCGGCGGGCACCCCCGCCGTGCAGCGCAGGTCCGCCCAGGCCCTGCCGCCGATCGCCGAGCCGGAGGAGCTGCCCAACCTGGGCGGCGAATGGCGCCCGATCGTGATCCAGGTGGCCGACGCCGACCTCGCCCGCACCCAGGCGGTCGTTGAGCGCTACACCGACACGGCGCAGATCGCGAACGCCGACGGCTCGTCCTACCTCACGATCCCCAACCCCGAAGGACTCCCGTCCGACGAACACCCCTACGTCCGTGACCTGATCCGCGACCTCGGCACGGCGGGCATCCCCCTCCGCTCCGTCGTCGCCTAACCAAAACCTCGGGCCCGGCCGGTTTCACCCGGCCGGGCCTTTGTCTTGCCATCCCGGGCGGGCGTGGTCCGCTGAGGTGCGCAGGCCGGTGAGTACGCGGCGGATCAGGGAGGGGGTCAGGTACAGCGCGGCGGCGGCCGTCACCGTGCCGTGGTCCGCCACGGCCCGCAGGGTGCGCAGTCTGCGGGAATCGATCATCCAGTCAGTCCTCCAGCGCGTCCCTGGCGGCGGCGAAGGCCGCCACGGCGCGCTCGACGTCGTCGGTGCTGTGGCCCGCGGACAGCTGCACGCGGATGCGCGCCAGGTCGCGCGGGACGACCGGGTAGGAGAAGCCGATCGCGTACACACCGTACTCCAGCAGCAGGTCAGCGACGCGTCCGGCCCGGTCGGCGTCGCCGATCATGACGGGGACGATGGGGTGCTCGCCGGGGAGCAGGTCGAAGTCTTCCGCGGTCATCCGGGTGCGGAACAGCGCGGTGCTGGCGCGCAGCCGGTCGCGCAGCGCCTCGCCAAGGCCGGTGGTCTCGTCGGTCAGCAGGTCCAGGACCTTCAGTGAGCCGGCGGCGATGACGGGGGCCAGCGAGTTGCTGAACAGGTAGGGCCGCGAGCGCTGCCGGAGCAGCGCGACGATCTCGGCGCGGGCGGCGACGTAGCCGCCGGACGCGCCGCCGAGCGCCTTGCCGAGCGTGCCGTGAGGATGTCGACCCGGTCCGTCACGCCGTGCAGTTCGTGCCCCGGCCGCGCGGGCCGACGAAGCCGACCGCGTGCGAGTCGTCCACCATGACCATGGCGTCGTGGCGTTCGGCCAGGTCGCAGATCTGGTCGAGCGGGGCGAGGTAGCCGTCCATGGAGAAGACACCGTCGGTGACGATCAGCCGGCGGACCTGGCGCCGGTTCGACAATGTGGTGCGCATCCATCCGCACCACGAGGAGGGGTACCGCCAGATGTTGCAGGCGCTCTGTGCCAAGTGGATGGGCGGCGACGAGGAGATGTTCACCTTCGCCCGGGAGGCGGTGGCGCAGGCCCCCGCGGGCAGCCCGCTCGGAATGCTGATCCCCACCGCCCATCTGGAGCACGTCATGAGGCACGAGGGGGACTCCGACGGCTACCTCGCCCGTCCCGACGTGCTGGCCGAACTGCACGCCGCCGCCGATCGGTCGGTCCGCCACCCGGCCTTCGCCCGCCGCCCCGGCTGGCCGCTGGCGCCGAACATGTTCGCGTTCGTCTTCGCCATGGCCGACCAGCACGCGGCGGCGGCCGACCAGTTCCAGATGATCGGCGACATCGTGACCGACTGGCCGTGGACGCTGTTCGACGAACCCGGCCAGACCTTCCGCGACTTCCGCGCCGCGGCGTACCGGAGATCAGGCCGCTGACCGGTCCGGAGGGGCGCCTGTAGCTTGTAGACGGTCACGTTCGGCGACGGGTGGTCAACCGGCCGAGAGAAATACCTGTTGCGAAACTGTCGGACCCCAGTGGTAGAAAACAAGTTCGATGCAGGCGTTGACTTCGGCCGGGGGCCATGTCGTGACCATGAACAATTCGGAGTTCCACGTATCCGGGCCGCGCTACGACCGGCGCGGCCCGGTTCGCTGGCTCTGGTCCCATCTGCGCCGTCATCCGACGCAGCTGGCCGGGTTTCTCGGCGGGTCGCTGGTCATGGTGGTGCTCAACGCCGTGGTTCCCCAGCTGACCGGCGTGGCCTTCGACGCCGTGCTGGACGGGCGCGGCGACTCCTCGTCCGTGCTGGGCGTGATCGCGCTGGCGCTGCTGGCGATCGTGCTGGGGCGCGGGCTGTTCGACCTGGTCGCGCGGCTGTCGAGCGAGGTCCTGGCCAAGCGGCTGGAGCGCGACGCCCGCGACGAGCTCTACGTGAGCCTGCTCGGCAAGAGCCAGACCTTCCACAACCGGCAGCGGATCGGCGACCTCATGGCCCGGGCGGCCAACGACATCCGGCAACTCTCCATCATGGTCACGCCGGGCGCCGACCTGATCGTCGACTCCAGTCTGAACGGCCTGGTGCCCTTCTTCTTCATCGCCGCGATAGACCCGCGCCTGCTGCTGGTGCCCGGCATCTTCGCGATCACCTTCGCCGTCGCGCTCCGGCACTACATGCGGCAGCTCAACCCGGTGGCGACCCGCATGCGCGAGCAGTTCGGCGACCTCAACGCGGGGCTGAGCCAGGCCGTGCGCGGCATCGAGGTCATCAAGGTGACCGCGCAGGAGGGGCAGGAACGGCGGCGGTTCCGCGCCCAGGCGCGCCTCTACCGCGACTCCTTCGTGCGCAACGGCTTGGTTCAGGCCCGCTACCTGCCCACGCTCCTGTTCGCGCTGGCGATGGCGGGGGCGCTGTGGCACGCGCTCCACCTGCACGGCACGGGAGCGATCACCATCGGCGAGTTGGTCGCCTTCATGGGGCTCATGGGCATGCTGGCCTTCCCGACGCAGATTTCGATCTTCACTTTCTCGCTGCTCCAGATCGGCATCGTGTCCAGCCGCCGGATCCTGAGCATCATCAACTCCGAGATGGAGCTGGAGCAGCGGGCCGACGGCCACGCCGCCCCCATCAGGGGGGAGATCGTCTTCGACGACGTGACGTTCGGCCATGACGAAGGGGAGCCGGTGCTGCGTGGGGTGACGTTCACCGTGCGGCCGGGGGAGACGGTGGCGATCGTCGGTGAGACCGGGTCCGGCAAGAGCACGCTGACGAAGCTGGTTCCCCGGATCTATGACGTCACCTCGGGCCGGATCCTCGTGGACGGCGTCGACGTACGCGACTGGGACCTCGACTCGCTGCGTTCCCAGCTGTCCACCATCGAGCAGGACATCATGCTCTTCTCCCGGACGGTGGCCGAGAACATCGCCTTCAGCCAGGGCCAGCGGGCCGACCGCGAGTCCGTGGTCAGGGCGGCGGAGGACGCCCAGGCCGCCGAGTTCGTGGCCGAGCTCGACGACGGCTACGACACGGTCATCGGCGAGCGTGGCGTCACCCTTTCCGGAGGCCAGCGCCAGCGCCTGGCCATCGCGCGGGCGCTGCTGACCGATCCCGCGATCCTCGTCCTCGACGACTCGACCAGCGCCATCGACTCCGCCACCGAAGACAAGATCCAGCAGGCGATCGGCCGCGTCCTCGACGGCCGCACCACGCTCATGATCACCCACCGGCTCTCCCAGATCCGGTGGGCGGACAAGGTCCTGCTGCTCAGGCGCGGCGAACTGGTCGACTACGGCACCCACGACGAGCTGCTGTCGCGCAGCCGTCTCTACCGGCGGATCTTCGCCCACTACGACGAGATCACCGACCCGGCCGGGGCTCCGGTCCTGGCGAGCGAGCAGGAGGTGGCGTTCTGATGGGCTTCATCATGGACGGCCTCGACGCCGAAGACTACGACCGCGGCTACCGCGACCGTGACCTGCTCCGCCGGATCGCGTCCTACTTCCGGCCCAGACTGGGCGCGATGTTCCTGGTCGCGGCCATGATCGTGCTGTCCTCGCTGAGCCAGGCGGCCATGCCGCTGGTGGCCAGCTGGGGCGTGGACGCGATCGAGGACGGCACGATCGCCGCGGTGGGCTGGCAGCTCATCGCCGCTCTCCTGTTCGCGGGGGTGCTCGGCTGGCTGTTCAACTTCGTGCGGCAGGCGTACAGCGCGAAGGTCACCGGCGACGTCGTGCTGCGGCTGCGCGAGGACGCGTTCGACGCCGTGCTGGAACGCGACCTCTCGTTCTACGACGAGACGCCGTCAGGCAGGATTGTCAGCCGGGTGACCTCCGACACCGACGACTTCGCCACGGTGTCCACGCTGACGATGGACCTGATCAGCCAGGTGCTGATGGTGGGGTTCGTCACGGTCATGCTGTTCCTGCGCAGCATCGAACTGGCTCTGGTGACGATGCTGATCGTGCCGATCGTGGTGGGTCTGGCGCTGCTCTTCCGGCGCATGGCCAGGGCCGGCACCCGCAGGGCGCAACGTTCGCTGAGCCGGGTCAACGCCAACCTGCAGGAGACCATGGGCGGCATCGCCGTGGCCAAGAACTTCCGCCAGGAGCGGCAGGTCTACGACGAGTTCCAGCCCATCAACCGGCAGAGCTACCAGGTGACGCTCAGGCAGGGCTACGTCTTCTCGGCCATCTTCCCGGTGCTCTTCCTGGTGGCCGGGGTGGCGACGGTCGCGCTCGTGCAACTGGGCGGCACGGCCGTGCTCACGGGCGGCCTGTCCGCCGGCGACTGGTACCTCTTCCTGCAGGGAGTATCGCTCTTCTGGTTCCCGCTGACGTCCATCGCCGCCTTCTGGTCCCAGTTCCAGCAGGGCCTGTCCGCCTCCGAGCGGGTCTTCGCGTTGATCGACGCCACGCCTCGGGTGGTGCAGACCGCCGCCGAGCCCGCCGGTGAACTGGCCGGCCGCATCGAGTTCCGGGACGTCACCTTCGGCTACGACCCGGCCCATGCCGTGCTACGGAACTTCAACCTCGTCATCGAGGCCGGTGAGACCGTGGCGCTCGTCGGCCACACCGGCGCGGGCAAGTCGACGCTCAGCAAGCTGATCACCAGGTTCTACGAGTTCCAGGAAGGCCGCCTGCTGATCGACGACCGCGACATCCGGACCCTGGATCTGGCCGGTTACCGCAGGCAGATCGGCGCGGTGCCGCAGGTCCCCTTCCTGTTCAGCGGCACGGTGGCCGACAACATCCGCTACCCGAGACCGGAGGCGAGCGAAGAAGAGGTGCTCGCCGCCGCGGCGGCGGTCGGCGGCGGCGACTGGCTCGACGCCCTGCCTCACGGCCTGCGAACCGACGTCGGCGAAGACGGCCGCGCCCTGTCCATGGGCCAGCGTCAGCTCGTCGCCCTGGCCCGGCTGCTCATCCAGAATCCGGCTATCGTGGTTCTGGACGAGGCCACGGCCAGCGTCGACCCGCTGACCGAGGCCCAGATCCAGGAGGGACTCGACGTGGTACTGGCCGGCCGCACCTCGATCGTCATCGCGCACCGCCTGTCCACGATCGAGCACGTCGACCGCATCATCGTGCTGGACCACGGCCAGATCGTCGAAGAAGGCGACCACATGACGCTCCTGGCCCGCGGGGGCCGCTACTGCCAGGTCTACAACACCTACTTCCGGCACCAGTCACCCAACTATCGAGTCGGCACCGGCTTCGTCCCTGTCGGCGGCGATCCGATGCCGCTCCAGCCTTGAGCGGAAGCGGTCACCGGCTGCTCCCGCTTGGCGCGACACACGCGTCCACCACCAGGCTCGGATTTACCATCGGTCGCCATTCGACTGGTTTGTGCCACAGCGCCAGCGCACTGCTGGCCGTTGGACGAGCGTTCTCGTCGAGTCGGACCTGTCGGATTGAACGGCTATGGTGCAGCCGTGACCGATTCCATCCGGCGTCCGCTGCTCTTCCTAGACGTCGACGGACCCCTCATTCCATTCGGGGCGGCACTATGGCAGTACCCGACTTATCGGACCGACGAAGAGCCAGAGAGTTCCGGCTCGAATCCACTTCTGGGCAGGATCAATCCCGCGCACGGGCCTCGGCTGGCGGCACTACCGTGCGATCTGATCTGGGCCACGACGTGGCTGGACGACGCGAACGAGTGCATCGCACCGCGGATCGGCCTTCCGCGGTTGCCGGTGGTCACCTGGCCGGAACCATCCGATGCCGATGAACAGGACGCACGGAACGGGGTGCACTGGAAGACCCGCGCCCTTGTCGACTGGGCGGCAGGGCGCGCGTTCGCGTGGGTGGACGATGAGATCACTGATACAGATCGAGCCTGGGTATCCGCACACCATCGAGGAGCTGCCCTGCTCCATCGTGTCGACCCCAGTCAGGGACTCGGCGACGCCGACTATGTCGCACTGGACGAGTGGTTGCGGACTTGCTGAAGGGTGTGCCGGGTCGGGCGCGGTTTCGGGTCATTGTGCTGGAGGCTGGTCGCGCCAGGAGTAGGTCACGTCCGGTTCGCCTGGTTCGTCGTCGAGTTCGGACACGGTGAAGCCGTGTCGTTCGTAGAAGCGGCACGCGCCCGCGTTGCGCTGGAAGGTGTGCAGGCGCAGCCCTTCGGGTCTGGCGCGTTGGGCATGGACGATCAGGTCGGTGCCGATGCCCTGACGTTGGAAGCCGGGTGTCACGAAGAGGTGGCCGAGCTGGTCGATGCTGAGTGTGGCGAAGGCGACGATCTGGCCGCGCAGTTCGGTGACCCATAGTTCGTGGCTGTAACCGCATGCCAGGAAGCCGCTGATCCATTCAGGGGTTCCGGCGTCTGGTTCGGTGTCCCGCAGGTATGGCATGTCGGCCGTGGCGGCTAAGAAGACTCCGCGGACTGCGGCGGCGTCGTCGAGCCACCCACGCCGGATCTGCGGCGAGACGAGGTCGTTCACCTTCACCACCTCCGCTGCACCGCCATCACTGGCTGCGGTTCCGTACACAACCGAGGGCCGACGCAATCGGCCCTCGGGCGGCCGGCATTCTCGAAGGTACCGGCGTGCGGGGTTCCACGCCGATGTGGCCGAGGCGCTAAATGCGTACCGGCAGGGTTTCCAGGCCGTGTAGCAGCATGGCGCCGCGCCAGCGCAGTTGAGCCGGGTCGCCGACAACGGTGAGATCGGGGAATCGGGCGAGCAGGGCGCCGATGGCGATCTCTGCCTCCAGCCGGGCCAGGGGAGCGCCCACGCAGTGGTGGGCGCCGTGGCCGAAGGCGAGGTGGCCGGTGGCGTCCTGGTCGACCCGCAGGTCCTCCGCGTGGGGGAAACGGTCTTCGTCCCGGTTCGCTCCGGCCAGGGAGACCAGCACGAAGTCGCCTTCCGGGATGGGCACCCCGCCGACCTCGGTGCCGCGCAGGGCGAACCGGACGGTCGCGAGGGTGATGGGGCCGTCGTACCGGAGGAACTCCTCGACGGCGCCCGGCAGCAGGTCCGGGCGGGCCCGCAGCAGGTCCCGTTGCTCCGGATTGCGGTGCAGGGCCAGTACGGCGTTGCCGATGAGGTTGACCGTCGTCTCATGCCCGGCGACCAGCAGCAGGAACGCCATGGCCAGCATCTCGCGATCGTTCAGTGGGTTGTCGCCGGCAGTGACGAGGTCGCTGAGCAGGTCGTCGCCGGGGGCCGCGCGTTTGGCGGCCACGAGCTGGCCGAGGTAACCGGCCAACGCCATGGCCGCCGCCCCGGCCTGTTCGGAGTCGAGCCGGGCCATCGAGGTCGACCAGGACCGGAAGTCGTCCTGGTCTTCCTTGGGTACGCCGAGGAGATCGCAGATGATGGTGATGGGCAGCGGGAACGCGTACACGGAGAGCAGGTCGGCCTCGCCGAGGGCGGCTAAGTCGTCGAGCAGGGTGGCGGCGACCTGTTCGATCCGGGGGCGCAGTTCCCGGACGCGGCGGCTGGTGAAGGCGCGGCCGATGTGGCGGCGCAGCCGGGTGTGCTCGGGCGGGTCGCTGTTGAGCAGGTGCTCCGACAACGCGCCGCCGATGTCGAGCCCGGCCAGGGCCAGCGTGTACGGGTCGAACCGGGCGCGGGCGGTGTGGATGTCCTTGCTGAGGGCCGGGTCGGTGAGGGCCTCGCGGGCCTCCTGATATCGGGTCACCATCCACATGCGCTGGCCTTGGGGGGTGAGGATCTCCCGCACCGGGCCGGTTTCGCGCAGCAGCGCGAAGGTCCCGTGCTGGTCCTGTAAGAAGTCGGGTCCGAGGTCATGGGGGGTCGTGGTCAACTGGAGCACCTACCCGTTCACGTGGTGGAGATGCCACTGGGCACGGTGGGTGCGGCTCTGCACCGTGCCGACCGGAACGCCCAGCAGCTCGGCGATCTCAGTTTCGGCGAGTTCCCCGAAGCACGCCAGCCGCATCTGCCGCTCCATCCGGCCGAGTGCGATTTCACCTGGGCGCGCCACAGCTGCGCTCGTTACGGGGAACCGCTGGAGCACCGTTCCCCCTTGGGCGCGCGGGCGCTGCTGCCGGCCCGGCACTGGCCCCTTGCGACGGGTGGGCGTCCGTCGGCGTTTCGGGGGTGTGCCGTGGGCTCCGCGCCTTCTCCTGGGATCTCAGTCGTCCAGGACGCCGTAGCCGGATGCCCGGAACAGGAAGGAGGCCCAGGACCGGTAGGGCCGCCACGCCTCGGCCAGCTTCCGGTACGCGGTCGGCGGCGCGTCCTCCGGCAGGCCGTAGAGTTCGCGCAGGATCGCGAACAGGCGCGGCTCGTCGCCCGGGAACGCGTCCGGCGCGCCCGCGCCGCGGATCAGGATCAGGCCGGCGGAGAACGGCCCCACGCCCGCCAGTGTCCGCAGTTCGGCCAGGGCTTCCGCCGGATCGACCGAGCGCAGATGCTCGGCGGTGAGCACCCCGTCCAGCGCCGCGCGGGCCAGCCCGCGCAGCCATTCCTCCTTCTGTACGGGCAGGCCGAGACCGCCGGCCTCCAGCAGCGTCACCGGCGGCGGGAAAACAGGGTACGCATGCCCGTCCACGGTGACCTCCGCGCCGTACCGCTCCGCGATGCGCTGCTTGATCCGGGCGGCGATCAGCATCGACGAGCGCTGCACGATCACCGCCCAGCACGCCGCCTCCCACGGGCTCCAGAAGCACACCGGCCGCAGGCCGGGACTGCGGCGCTGCAGGTCACCGAGCACCGGATCGGCTTCACCGACTTCGCCGAAGCCCGTACCGTCCACGTCAAGGGAGAGGATTCGCGCCACCTCGCCCCGGATCCCAGGCCCGGCGGCCCGCGTCGTGGCGACGGCCACCCCGCCCGGCGCGGACGTCACGGTCACGCCGATCGGCAGCCAGTCGGACTCCGCGCAATAGGCGAAACGCAGCGCCCGCCCATGGGAAGGCAGCGCGCTGGTGGCCGGCCAATCCTCCACGAAGCGTAACGACGCACCGAATTCGAACGGGCCTTTGGCGGTGAGCGTGAATCCGTGCGCGGTCATGCGCGTATGTTAGGGCCGCCCGGCTCGGCTAACGCCAGCGCGGCAAAGGTGACCTGGTAGTGGCCGTAGCAGGGCTTTCGCAATGCATATGGGCCTCTCAGCCCACTGCGCCCGTCATACGTTGCCCCGCAGTGAAGGTTCCTGAGGACGAGTGCCTCCGGTCCGTTTCTGGTTGTCCCCACCGCTGCAATCCCACAACATGATTCTGCTGCCTGGCTTGTCAATCGTGCCGAGGTCAGCGTCGAGACACCGGCCACGCGCCTGGTTGTACATGCGCGGATCGCCGGTCAGGTCGGCGTGAGCCGGCGTTCCAGTCAGCAGGACGGGACTGGCTACAACGAACAGCACGACCGACATCATCGCGCTTCGAACCCACAGTCTTCTGCCTTGCATTCTCACCATTGGATTGCTCCTGTCGTCGGCCGCCCTTACGGCTGCTTCCTTGCTGTCGTCGGAGCGCCAGCCAACGGTTCACGGCTTGAGGCAGAGAGCGAGTCTGCGGTTCGTCCTTCGTGGCCGCGACGCGAAGTTCACCGCAGCGTTCGATGCGGTGTTCATCTCGCTCGGCGCCCGCGTCATCAAGACGCCGTACGCGCGCCTGGAGCGAACGCGATCGCTGAACGCTGGATCGGTACCGTCCGACGCGAACGCACCGACCGGATACTGATCAACGGTGCCGGGCACGACAGTCAGACGATTAACCAGGATTCACGCTGCTCAGGCGACTTTCACGGAGTGGTCGCCGAAGTCGGCCACCACGTCCAGGGTTCCGCCCAGGGCGGTGACGTAGGCGCGCAGGATGTCCAGACCGCCGATCTGGCCGTGCTCGATCTGGGATACGCGCGCCTGGGAGATGCCCATCCGTTCGGCGAGGAGCTTCTGGGAGACGCCCAGACGTTTGCGCATCTCGGCGAGTTGGGTGCCGCGCAGTTCTGCCCGTAGTTGCTCGCGGCTGGCCTCCCGGGCGGTGATCCGCTCAGGGGAGTCCCAGTCGGGGTCGCTCTCACGGATCTTGGCCTTGGTGTCGGACCACTTCACGAACTCGCTCATCGCTGTTCCTCCTTCTCCTTCTCGGCTCGGTATGCCGCGTAACGTTCCTCCGCAAGGGGGATGGCGGCGCGGTACCACCGTCTCCATTCCCCGGACTGGTCGCCGGCGACCAGAACGATCGCCTCCCGCGTGGGATCGAAGACGAACAGCAGCCGGATTCTCCGCCTCACCAGGGACACGCGGCCGCAGCTCTTTGAGGTTGTGCAGGACGCGTGAGTGGTGGATCCGGTCGACCAGCGGGCGGCCGAGCTTCGGGCCCTGCAGCGCGAGTTCGTCCAGCGCTTCTTCGATCTTCTCGGCGGTGGCGGGGTCGTTCTTGCAGATGTCGAGAAACCAGGCGTTCACCTCGGTGTGCAGCGTGATCTCCTATGCCATGCTGCCAATATAACGGATCCTTATATCGTGGAGGCACTCGCGCGGCCTCCAGTTGGTTTCTGCTCCGAGTGCTGTGCGAGCTCTCCTGCCTCGGCATCCGCTGACATGATCGGCTCGGCGTGCTCCTGAAGGAGTGGCACGCAACTTGATCTGGTCGGACGATTGACGCGGCGGTTCTCGCCGCCCTTCCTCACTTGATGTTACTTAGTGTTATCTAGTAGATACTATGAGTAATCGGCGTGGACTGTCCGTATGCCCTCCGGAGGAGCTGGTCGCTGCCAGGCACCGTGATCCGTATCCGTACTTCGCCTGGTTGCGTGCGCACGCTCCGGCCTATCGTGAGGTCAGCCCGAGTGGGCTGCCGGTCTGGCAGATCACCAGGTACGACGACGTGCGTGATCTGCTGGCCGATCCCCGCCTGAGCAAGCGGCCCGCCACGACCGGGCGCGCCTGTCCCACCGGCCCGGCGGGCTTGCAGGACAATCTGGTCAACGCGGACCCGCCAGAGCACACTCGGCTGCGGAAGCTGGTCAACAAGGCGTTCGTGCCCGCTCAGGTCAAAGCGCTCGAACCGCTCATCCAGGCCACCGCGGAAGACCTCCTCGACCGGATGCCGCCGGGGACGGCCGACCTGATCGACGACTTCGCGGCTCCGCTGGCGTTCTCGATGATCCGTACCATCCTGGGCGTGCCCGACGACCTGGACACCCCCGAGTTGCGCGGCATGCTGCTGGACACGCTCACCTACGACGCGGCGGGCAGCGATGGCAAAGCCGACCTGGACCGGCGTCTGCACGCCTACCTGGCCGAGCTGATCGCGCGCAAACGCCGCGAAGGCGGCCACGGCAGCGGCGACCTGCTGATGCATCTCATCGCCGCCTGCGACGAGGCCGGGAACCTGACCGAGCGGGAACTGATCGGCACCGCCTACATTCTGCTCCTGGTCGGCCAGGACACCACCGTCAACCTCATCGGCAACGGCACGCTGGCCCTGCTCCGCCACCGCGACCAGCTCGACCTGCTGCGCGAGCGGCCCTACCTGATCGACAGCGCCATCGAGGAACTGCTGCGCTATGACGCCCCGGTCCGCAAAGCCACCTTCCGCGCCGCCGCCGAACCGCTCCCACTGCACGGCACGACCATCCCCGCCGGGGACGTCGTCAGCCTGGTCATCGCCTCCGCCAACCGCGACCCCGACCGCTTCGAGCGCGCCGACGAACTCGACCTGACCCGCACGCCCAACGACCACCTGTCCCTGGGCCGAGGTCCGCACTTCTGCGTGGGCGCCGCACTGGCCCGCCTCGAAGGCCGCATCGCCTTCCCCCTGCTCCTACGCCGGCTGGGCCACATCGAACTGGCCGTCCCACCCGAATCGCTGACCTGGCGCCCTTCCCGCGTCATGCGCGGCCTGACCCACCTGCCCATCTCCTGGACTTCCCCAGCGGTACGGCGTGGCCGCCCATGCTGACCCCGTCACCCCAGCAGCTCCGCGTCACCGACTTCGACCACCTGGGCCACATATCGGCCCCTCGCCTGCTCGAACTCGTGATCAACGCCGGCTACGACGTCCTCCCCCCGGCCGCCTGGGTGATCAGCCATCAGGAGATCACCTATCGGCAGCCGCTCACCCGGGAAGCCGCCGCCCGCCGATCGATCGAGGTGCACAGCGAGATCAGGAGAACCGGCCGCACCAGCCTCACCCTCGCCAAACGACAGGACCGGGACCGTCGCCCGGGGCGAGCTCAGGAACTTCAAAGGCGGGGCACTGAGGTCAAGCCCGCCAGATCGGCGCTCACCTGCCAGAGCCGTGCGGCGGCGGCCTGGTCGTAGCTGCGGGTAGCGGAGCTCTTGGGTTTGCCGTTGGCGAAGTAGCGGCCCGTCACCTGCTGGAGATCGGGAGCGGCCGCCACGTGGATCGACGTGGCGGCGCCCTGGGCCGGGGTCTTCATGAAAGGCCGCATGAACGGGACGAGCAGGCGCTGTACGCGGCCGGGATCCTCGGCTCCGAAGGAGGTGCTCACCACGCCGGGGTGTAGCGCGTTCGCGGTGACAGAGGTGGCCCGCAGTCTCCTGGCCAGCTCGTAGGTGAACAGCAGATTGGCGAGTTTGGACTGGTTGTAGGCCAGCGCGCGACCCGGGCGCTGAGCGCCGAAACCGGCTGAACCGCGAGCAGGTGCTGAGGGCCGCGGTAGCCCTGGCCGACACGGACGGGATCGAGTCGCTCACCATGCGCAAGCTCGGCGAGAAACTCGGGATCGAGGCGATGTCGCTGTACAACCACGTGGCCAACAAGGGCGACCTGGTCGACGGCATGATCGACGCTGTCTTCGGCGAGATCGAGCTGCCAGCCGGTGAAGCCGGCTGGAGGACGGCCATGCGCCGCCGGGCGATCTCGATCCGCGCGGCCCTGTCGCGTCACCCCTGGGCGGTCGGGCGAATGGAGTCGCGGGCCACGCCCGGGCCCGCGACGTTACGACACCACGACGCTGTGCTCGGAACCCTGCGGGGCGCCGGCTTCTCGATCGCCATGGCGGCTCACGCCTATTCCGTCCTGGACAGCTACATCTACGGATTCGCCATGCAGCAGCCGAACCTGCCGTTCGACACTCCGGCGGAGACGGCGAAGGTCGCGCAAGCGATCATGGCGCGCTTCGCCTCCGGCGAATATCCCCACCTCACCGAACTCACCGTCGAGCATGTCCTCCAGCCCGGGTACGACTACGGCGACGAGTTCGAGTTCGGCCTCGACCTGATCCTGGACGGCCTCGACCGGGCCCGCCGCCTGACCTGACCGCCAGCCGTCGATCACGCCCAGGCATGAGTTCGGCCGGAAGGCGGGGCATCGCGGCCGGGGACGCCATCCCCGGCCGCGCGGAGCGTCGGGGCGGGTTGATCGGCGGTGGGTACGGAATGATGTTCAGTGAGTTGCCTTCGGGAGGAGCCTGGTATGCGGGTCGGCGTCGTTTTTCCCCAGACGGAGATCGGGGGAGACGTGGGAGCGGTGCGCGCCTACGGGCAGCGGGTGGAGGAGCTCGGGTTCGGGCATGTGATGGCTTACGATCACGTGATCGGCGCCGATCCGGAGGTTCACCAGGGGTGGCGGGGGCCGTATGACGTGGACACCAGCTTTCACGAGCCGATGGTGCTGTTCGGCTATCTCGCCGCGCTGACCTCGCTGGAGATGGTGACCGGGATCATCATCCTGCCGCAGCGGCAGACGGTGCTGGTGGCCAAGCAGGCGGCTGAGGTCGATCTGCTCACCGGCGGGCGGTTCCGGCTGGGGGTGGGGCTGGGGTGGAACC
Source organism: Acrocarpospora corrugata (assembly GCF_009687845.1). Classification (GTDB taxonomy): domain Bacteria; phylum Actinomycetota; class Actinomycetes; order Streptosporangiales; family Streptosporangiaceae; genus Acrocarpospora; species Acrocarpospora corrugata. Next base: position 123,701 of record NZ_BLAD01000040.1, on the reverse strand, counting down.
GGGTGGAGTACGAGGCGCTCGGCCAGGACTTCTCGACGCGGGGGAGGCGGATCGAGGAGCAGGTCATGCTGATGCGCCGGCTCTGGACCGAGCGGTCGTTCAGCTTCGAGGGCGAGTTCGACCGGGTGACCGGGGCCGGGCTGGCCCCGCTGCCGGTGCAGCGGCCGATTCCGGTCTGGTTCGGGGCCCAGTCGCCGCCGGCGTACCGGCGGGCCGGGCGGCTCGCCGACGGGTGGTTCCCGCAGATGGCCCCCGGTCCCGAACTGGCCGAGGCCAAGGCGGTCGTCGACCAGGCCGCCACCCTGGCGGGCCGCGACCCCGTCGCGCTCGGCATGGACGGCCGCCTCCAGTGGCGCGGCGATCCGGACGGGCTCGCCGACTTGGCCAGTCGGTGGCGCGAGTACGGTGCGACTCACATCAGCATCAACACGATGAACGCCGGCCTCAGCACCGTCGACGACCACTTGGCCGCCCTGGAACACGCCGCCGCCGCCCTCGGCCTGGGCGACGTGTAAGCGTTCTCGATACCGGCATTGGGGCCGGCACCGCCCCCAGGTGGTGGCTCGGGAATCCGGGTCGGTGGCTTGCCTTTGACGTATGGGTCAGGGGTTAACCTCGCGCAGTCGTAATCGAGCCTCGCGAGGAGAGCTTTGTGCCCGGTCTGCCTGATGTGTCCCGTGAAGTGCGCCTTGTTGCCGTGCCCGCCGGGTTGCCGACGCCGGCGGACTTCGCCGTCGTCGAGACGCCGGTGCCGGTGCCGGGGGAGGGCGAGTTGCTGGTCAGGAACCGTTTCTTTCACGTGTTCGCGGCGTTGCGGACGCTGATCGGTGGAAGCGTCGCGGGGGCGCCGTTTCCTGGGCTGCAGCCCGGCGACACCCTGTTCGGAGCGGCGATCGGCGAGGTCGTCGCCGCTGCCGGGGACGGCGGGCCTCGTCCGGGCGAGCTGGTCTCGCACTGGCTGGGCTGGCGCGAGTACGCGGTCGTGCCCGCCGCGGCGTGTTCCCTGCTGGGCGACGCACTCCCCGACCCCGTCGCGCACCTGGCGCAGGGGCGGACCGCTTACGGCGCGCTGACCCGTGGCGCGCGAGTCCGTCCGGGGGACACGGTGTACGTCTCGGGCGGGGCGGGTTCGGTGGGATCGATGGCGGGGCAGATCGCCCGGCTGCTCGGCGCGGGGAGGGTGATCGGCAGTACCGGCTCGCCGGAGAAAGCCGACCGGATGGTCTCGGAACTCGGCTACGACGCGGTCCTGATCCGCGGCGAGGATCCTGTCGCGGAGCAGCTGGCCAAGGCCGCACCGGACGGCATCGACGTGTTCTTCGACAACGTGGGTGGCGAAGAGCTGCGGGCGGCCGTCGCGGCGGCCCGGCGGGATGCGCGTTTCGTCCTGGTCGGAGCGCTGTCGGGGCAGCTTTCCGAGGGCGGCACCGGCACGACGGCCCCGGTCGAGTTCGACTCCTTCCAGTTCCTCATCAAGCAGGTCACGATGCGCGGCTACAGCGCGCAGGGCGACCTCGGGGTCCAGGCGGAATGGCTCGACCGGTTCGCCGGCTGGCTGCGGACGGGCGACGTCACCTTCCCGTACGTCCGCGTCGACGGCATCGAAAACGCGCCCCGGGCGTTGCACGAAACGCTGAGCGGACGGCATATCGGGACCGTCGTGGTGGCACCGTAGACCCAGGAGGACCGATGCGGATCGGCGACGCGGCGGCAGCGGCCGGGACCACACCCCGCGCCCTGCGCTTCTACGAGCAGAACGGCCTGCTGCCCCCGCCGCGCCGATCCGTCACCGGCCAGCGCCAGTACGGCCCACGGGACGTCGCCCGCGTCCGCGTCATCCGGGAGCTGCTCTCGCTCGGGCTCACCGTGGCGGACTTGCGTGACTGCGCGGACCGCCTGGACCTGCTGGAAGAGGACACACTCCCGCCGTACGGAGCGCCGGGCCCGTGCGCGAAACCCACCGGGGTCGCGCAGCGCCGGATCGCCGCCCTGAACGAGGAGATCGCCCGCCTGGCCCGGCTCCGCGATCAACTGGCAGCCCGGGTGGGCCCAGGCGAAGCCTCGTCTCCCGAGACAGTGGGCTCGATCGTTGCCCGTACTCATGCTGGGGATTTGCCTTCTCGCGGGTGACCTTCCGCTGATTTCGTGCTTAGCCTGGAATTTGAATCATGCGCCGTGCTGGCCAATCCCGGGAAATCCATTGCGACGCTCCGTGGTCCCAGGGCTGGTGGCCTCAGGGCCCGGACGAGTCCGGTTATGGAGTGATTCTCATGCACAGACGACTCATCGGTACCGGCGTCCTGCTGGCGCTGGCCGTGCTGGCCGTGTCGCCGACCCTGCACATGGACTGGGACGACGACTGGGACGACGACTGGGACGATGACTGGGACGACGACTGGTAGAGATCACGCCACGTCCCAGTCCTGTTCGCCCCGCGGGGAAGCCTCTCGCGGGGCGACGCCGTCCCCGGGCGAGATAGGTCGACATTTCCACTGATCGCCACCGGCTGTTATCGTCATTTGGACGATTATGGAGGTCATGGTGGCGCTGTCCGATGTGCTGGGTCCCTGCTGGAGCCCGCGATCACCCTCGGTGGCGTCTCGACCAGCTGGGCCGAGTTACTCGGGTTCGCGACAGGGGCGCTCACCGTCTGGCTGGTGGTCCGCCAGCACGTCTGGAACTGGCCGATCGGGGTGGCGAACGTCATCCTGCTCGGGCTCGTGTTCCTGACCGTCGGCCTGTACGCGGACGCCGCACTGCAGATCGTCTCGCCGCCGACCTGATCTACATCCCGCTTTACGCGTACAAGGAGCTCTATCTCACCAGCGCCCTTTACGTGCTCTTCCTGGCGTTGTGCGTCGCCGGGCTGCGCGCCTGGCGCCACGACCTGGCCGCCCGGCCCGCTCCCGCCGCGGTGCCCGCCACATGACCGGTACGCACGCGCGCGGTCTCATAGTCGGCAAGTTCTATCCACCGCACGCCGGTCACCACCACCTCATCGACACCCGCCGCCACCCGCTGCGCCCTCGTCACCGTGATCGTGGCGGCGTCGAGCGTGGAGAGCATCCCCCTGGCCTGCCGGACGGCCTGGCTACGGGAAGCGCACCCGCAGCCGAACGTGGTCGTGGCGCCCGTTGTCGACGACATCGAGATCGACTACGACGACCCGGAGATCTGGGCCGCGCACGTCGAGGTGTTCCGGCACGCGCTGGCGCTGGCCCACGGCGCGCGAGGCCCCGAGGTCGACGCCGTGTTCTCCTCCGAGGCGTACGGCCCCGAACTGGCCCGCAGGTTCGCGGCCGAGCACGTCGCGGTCGACCCCGGGCGGGAACGTCACCCGGTGAGCGGCGCTCTGGTCCGGGCGGACCCCGTGGCCGGCTGGCCCTGGCTGACCCCGGCCGTGCGAGCCCATCTCGCCTGGCGCGTGGTGGTCGCAGGCGCCGAGTCGACCGGCACGACCACCCTCGCCCGCGCGCTCGCGGAGCACTACTCGGCTCGCGGCGGCGTCTGGGCCACGACCCGCTGGGTGCCCGAATACGGCAGGACGTACTGCGAGGAAAAACTGGCCGTGGCCCGCCGGACCGCCAAGGCGGCGGGAGAGCCGGAACCCTGGCTGGACGACCTCCGGTGGGATCCGGCGGAGTTCACGCTGATCGCGGAGAGGCAGCTCGCGTGGGAGGAGGCGGCCGCGCGGGTGGGATCCCCGCTGCTGTTCTGCGACACAGACGCCCTCAGCACGGCCCTCCGGCACGAACGCTACCTCGGCACGGTGAGCCAGGAGGTCCTCCGCGTCGACGAGCGGGCCCGGCACGACCTGTGGATCCACACGAGCGTGGACGGCATGCCGTTCGAGCAGGACGGCTGGCGCGACGGCGAGCACATCCGCCATGCGATGGACCTGCGCTTCCGCCACGAACTCGCCGGACTGCCGCACGTCGTCGTGAGCGGAACGCACGAGAAGCGCCTGGCCACCGCGGTCCGGGCCGTGGACGCCCTCGTCGCCGCCGGCCGCCCCTTCGCGCGGCCGCTCCAGCCTGAGCCGCCGCTCCAGCCTGAGCCGCCGCTCCAGCCTGAGCCGCCGCTCCCGGCCGCGTCGGAGCTGCCGGCCGATGATCAGCGACGCCCCTGACCGTTCGGGACCGCACGCTGTGCGCGTACCGGATCGGGAGGCTGGCATTCTGGATCGGTGGGATTCACTCGCGAGGAGCTTGACGCGTTTCGCGGCGGCACGCTGCCCGACCTGCTGGGGCCCGACGTCCGGCTGCTGTTCGTCGGCATCAACCCCGGCCTGTGGACGACCGCCGTGCAGGCGCATTTCGCCCGGCGGGGCAATCGTTTCTACCCCGCGCTGCTCCGCGCGGGCATCGTCGACCGGCTGATCGACGCGTCCGCGGGATACACCCCCGGCGACCTCGCGCACCTGCGGGCGAGAGGCATCGGCATCACCAACATCGCCGCAAGGACGACCGCGCGCGCCGACGAGCTGAGCACCGAGGAACTGATCGCCGGCGGCCGGTCGCTGGCCGAGCGGGTCCGGCAGATCGGCCCGAACGTGGTGGCGATCCTCGGCATCACGGCCTACCGCACGGCTTTCGCCCGCCCGAGAGCGGTCACCGGCCCCCAAGAGGAAGATCTCGGGGGCGCGCGGCTCTGGGTCGTGCCGAACCCCAGCGGGCTCAATGCCCACAGCACGGTCGCCAGCCTGGGCGACGCCTACCGCGAGGCCGCGCTGGCGGCGGGAATCGAAATACACGAGGCCGCCGGCTGAGTCTCAGAGGCGGCGGTACAGGTGCGCCGAGACGGCCGACAGCCACCCCCAGATGATCAGGATCCCGGCCAGGAAGGCCACGTTCGCCCAGGCCGCGCCGCCGCCGGCCGCGACGGACCCGAAGGCCAGCAGGAACACGATCCCGGTGGTCGCGGAATAGGCCGCCCAGCCGGTACTGCCTTCGGCCGCGAACCGCCGCGCGAGGATCACACAGGCCGCGATCATGGCCAGGAAGCCGACCGCCCCGCAGACGAAGTGCATGGTCCCGTGCCAGGTCACGACCCCGGGCCCGTCGGGCGTCCCCACCGGGAACCCCAGCGCCGGATCCGCCCTGAAGATCGCGGCGCCGACCAGGCTCACGCCGTACACGCCGATCAGCCAGGAGGCCCAGCCGCCGACGGCACGGCCGAAGCCGACGGCGGCGGCGACGCAGGCCAGCCCCGCGACGACGAAGTTGACGATCTGGATCCAGCCGAGGTCGCCGTTGGCCAGGAAACTCCACGGGTGCCGGGCCAGGTCGAAGCCCTCCCGGGTGAGCGCCTGGGCCAGGCCGACCGTCACGTACACGGGTCCGGCGATCACGCCGTAGCCCAGAAGCGACTTGGTGAGGCTGGTCCGAGGGTCGCAGGTGACCTGCTGAGTCATGTCCTTCTCCTTGCGAGTCCGGGGCGTTCTCGCCCCGCTGACCACGCTTCGAAGGAGATGACGGCGTTTCGACAGCTTCGGAGAGAATTCTTCGAAGAATCACTTCAGATCGGTGAGGACGCGGTCGAGGAGCCCGCACAGCGTCTCCAGTTCGCCGGGGCTGAGCCCGGAGAACCAGGTGGCGACCGTCGCGTGGTCGCCGATGTTCCGCTCGCGCCAGTACTCCGCGTTGGCCGAGGTCGTCACCAGCCTGCGCCTGCGCCGGTCGGCCGGGTCGGCGGCGATCTGGAGCATCCCCTTGCGCTCCAGGGACGCGACGAGCTGGGCGACATTCTGGTGCGTGCTGCCGAGCCCGGCCGCCGCCTCCTTGAGCGACGGTTCGCCGAGCGCCTCCACCACGGTCAGCAGCGCGGCCTGCTGCGTGGTGAGCCCGTCCCCGCGCAGCCGGTCGTCCATCAGGTAGCGCAGCCGCTGGGCGAGGGCGAGAACCGCCCGGAACGCGTGCACGTGCGGCTCGGGGGCCTTGTACGGCTCAGACATAGGCAATATATTACCTAATATGATCGCCCTTGTCCCCCATTGCGGATACCTGTCGGAGACCTCGCGGATGCTGGACCTCTACCGCGCGCTCCGCCGCCGTGGCGCCCAGGTCAGGATCGCCACCCACGGCGGCACGCACGAGAACCAGCTCCGGGTGCCCTGCGACATCATCGAGCCGCGTATGGACCACGAACGCTGCGCCAGCTTCGTCCGGAACGGCATCGGGCTCGGCCCGCCGGACCAGAGCATGTACGGCGACGACGAGCTGCGCGAGCACGCGCTGGCCGAGGCCGCGTACTTCCGGGAGCACGGCGTCACGGTCGCGGTCAGCGGGTTCGCGCTGAGCACGCTGCTGTCCACCCGGCTGGCCGGGATCAAGCTGGTGGCCGAGCACGCGGGCAGCTGGGTGCCCCCCGTGCTCGAACCGAGGGTCATGGAGGTCACCGGATACTGCGCCGGCTTCAACCGGGTGGCCGCCGAACTCGGCGTGCCCGGGATCCGCAGCCTGCCCGAACTGCTGTGCGGCGACCTGACGCTCGTCACCGAGGTGCCGCAGGTGCTCGGCCTCCCCGCCGATGAGCTGGGGGACGGGTTCCGCTACACCGGCCCGCTGTTCGCCCACCTCGACCTGCCGGTTCCTGAGCGGGTGTCCGCGTTCCTGGACCTGCCCGGACCGGTCGTCTACGTCGCGCTCACGTCCGCGCCGCCCGACCTGATCAGGCGCATCGTCGGGCAGTTGCGCACCCGGGTGCTGGTCGCGGCGACCGTACACGACCTGTCCGATCTGGCCGGAGACGACGTGCTGGTGGAGGGCGTGCTGCCGAGCCACCTGATCATGCCGAGGGTCGACCTCGCGATCACCACGGGCGGGCAGGGCAGCGTCCAGACCGCGATGGCGTCCGGGACGCCGCTCATCGCGGTGCCCCTCCAGCCTGAGCAGCAGCACAATGTCGGCCTGCTCCAGCGGCTCGGGGCGGCGGAGCTGATCGACCTCGACCAGGTCGGCCCGCAGGCCGACAAGCTGCTTGCCAGCGAGTCCCATCGCGCCGCCGCGCGGCTGATCAAATCCTGGTACGACCAGGTCGACGGCCCGGACCTGGCCGCGGAGGCGATCATGGAGTTCGCCGGCGAAAAATATGTCGCGCCTCCGGCGGATCCTTCGTAGCCTCATCCGCATGTACTGCATCTGCATGATTCGTATGCGCAGCAGCCGGGCTCTGGCTCGCTAGCTTCGCAGGACGCGAGCCCAGGGCCCATCGAGATCCCATTCATCTCGAGGACCCGAGAGGGCTTTTTGCTGTGGCGCAGAATTTCGCGCACGGAAACTATTCACACACCCAGAAGAAGGTCAGGAACGGCGGCGGCCGCACGCCCAGAGATCGGGCGCGGCGTGAACTGTCGCAGAACTTCCTGGTCGATCGCCATGCCGTGGAAATGGTGGTCAAGGCGGCCCGGCCGAGCGGCCTCATTCTCGAACCGGGCGCCGGTAGGGGAGTACTCACGACAGCCCTGGCCGGAACGGGCGCCGAGGTCGTGGGCTACGAGATCGACCCGCTGCTGGTGGCCGAACTCAGGGCCAGGACCAAACTGAAGATCGTCAAGGCCGACTTCACCACGATCCGGCCGCCGCGGGAACCGTTCGCGGTGGTGGGGAACATCCCGTACTCGATCACCTCCGAGATCGTGGACTGGTGCCTCCGGGCGCCGGAGCTGACCTCCGCCACCCTGCTCACCCAGCTGGAGTACGCCCGCAAGCGGAGCGGCGACTTCGGCAGGTGGAGCCTGGTGACGGTGGAGAGCTGGCCGTGGTTCTCGTGGGAGCTGCTCGGCCGGATCGGCAGGGACAGCTTCCGGCCCGTCCCGTCCGTCGACTCGGCGATCCTGCGGATCGAGCGGCGGCCCGAACCGCTGGTCCACGACGGCGCAGCCTGGCAGGAGCTGGTGGAGCTGGGCTTCTCCGGCGTCGGCGGATCGCTGTACGCCTCGCTCCACCGGCACTACGGCGATGCCGGCCCGGCCTTCGACCTGGCCGGCATCGCCCGGGACACGGTGGTGGCGTTCGTCCATCCCGACCAGTGGGTGACGCTGTTCGCCTCCCTGCGGCACTGAGAGGGGTCACCGGCTGACTCACTGCGGTGGTCAGCCGGTGATGGGGCCGTCACCGAATCTTGTTCCAGCGGTCCGCCTATGATCCCTGGGAACGAGAGGTGGGGCATGGGTGCAGGCAAGGTGCGGCGGCGGCCGTACGAGAAGGAGCTCTTCCGGTTGCAGGGGGAGCTGGTCAAGCTGCAGGAGTGGGTGCGGGCGGAGGGCGTGCGCCTCGTCGTGGTCTTCGAAGGGCGGGACGCGGCCGGCAAGGGCAGCACGATCAAGCGGGTCGTCGAGTACCTGAATCCGCGGGTGACCAGGATCGCGGCGCTGCCGGTGCCGACCGAGCGGCAGCGGAGCCAGTGGTACTTCCAGCGATATGTCGAGCACCTCCCGGCCGCGGGGGAGATCGTGCTGTTCGACCGCAGCTGGTACAACCGGGCGGGCGTGGAGCGGGTGATGGAGTTCTGCACCCAGGACGAGTACGCCAGATTCCTGCACCAGTGCCCCATCTTCGAGCGGCTGCTCGTGGAGGACGGCGTGCTGCTGCGCAAGTACTGGTTCTCGGTCAGCGACGCCGAGCAGGAGAAGCGGTTCCGGGCCCGGCTGGAGGACCCGATGCGGAGCTGGAAGCTGTCGCCGATGGATTTGGAGTCGATCACCAGGTGGGAGGACTACTCGCGGGCCAAGGACCAGATGCTCGTGCACACCGACATCCCCGAGGCGCCCTGGTTCGAGGTGGAGAGCGAGGACAAGCGGGCCGCGCGAATCAACATGATCTCCCACCTGCTCTCCTCGATCCCGTACCGCGAGGTGCGGCGCGCCCGGCTGGAGATCCCCGAACGGCCCGCCGCCACCGGCTACCGCCGCCCGCCCCGCAGCCCCGAGAGCTACGTTCCCGACGTCGCCGCCGGACTGAGGGACGAGGACTGACGGCTGATCGGGCACATCGACATGCTTAGTAAAACTGATTGCTCTACTATGCGTGCTTTGTCATCTGCCCGAACTAAGGAAGTCAGCCTCGGCATCATGGTCGCCATCGCGGTCGGGCTGGGCGTGCTGGCCTTCCTGGTGCCGTTCCGGCTGCTGCGCCGCAAGCACGCCGGCCGCGCCGGGATGAAGGTGCTGGTGGCCGCCATGATCGGCCTCGGTCTCGGGTTCGTGCTGATCCTGAGCATGGTCGAGAGCGCCGTACAGGTCCGCGACACCGGCCAGGCCAACGAACTCCTCGGGTACGTCGGCTTCCAGGACCAGTGGGCGATCCTGCGCGGCGCCGAGGACGACAAGCCGCTCTACGACGGGCGCTGGATGATGCTGCTCGGCGAGAGCGAGGGCACCTACGTGCTCTACGACTGCGACAAGCAGGAGACCTTCCGCCGCCCGATCGAGACCACCAACCTCGGCGGCCTCCAGCTCGACCCGGAACGCGAGCCCGGCTTCCGCTGCGGCACCCTGACCGAAGAGGGGCCGCCCTCCTAGCCGACGCCGTCATTCGCCGGTCAGGGCCGCCATCAGCATCGGCAGCGAGTTCTTCAGCGCGCGGCTCCAGTACGGCCAGGTGTGCGTGCCCGGCCCGTAGAAGTCGGTGGTGACGTCGAGGCCGCTCTTCTCGGCCCGTTCGACGAACGTCTTGGCCTCGCTGAGGAGGAATCGTTCGCTGCCGTCCTCGCTCGCGCTCGCCGGGTCCAGTGGGCCCGGCGAGCCGTCCCCGCAGGAGACGTAGAGCCGTACCCCCTTCAGGCGGTCGGTGAGCTCGGCCGGGTTGTGGTCGCGCCAGGCGGCGGAGTAGGGGTCGGGGCCCCAGAGTTTGGCGGCGTCTTCGCCCCAGTTCCTGGTGATGTCCACGATCGCGTCCGCCTGGGCCTGGCTGTCCAGGACGCCGGAGTAGGACGCGGCGACGAGGAACATGCCGGGGTTGCGCGCGGCGTAGCCCATCGCGCCGAGCCCGCCCATGGACAGTCCCGCGATCGCCCTCCGGTCGCCCGCGCCGAAGTCGCGTTCGAGGATCTCGCGCACTTCCTTGAGGTGGAAGGTCTCCCACTTCGGGCCCTCCAGCCAGTTGGAATACCAGCTGGTCGGGCCGCCTTCGGGGATCACGATCAGGGCCGGCGCGGCACTGGTGGCATGGGCCGTGCTGTCGTCCTCCAGCCATCCCCCCGACGTGGACGACTCGCAGCATCCGTGCAGCAGGTACAGCACCGGCCACGGCCCCGACCCGGGCGTCCAGCCCGGCGGGAGCAGCAGGGTGACCTTGGCCGGCCTGCCCAGCGCGGCCGACTTCACGGTGAGGACGCGGGTCCGCTGATCCGGCGAGGCGACCTGCACGGCCGCACCATCGGACGGCTGGACGGGTTCGGCGGGGGAGGGCCACCACATGATGGCCGCCACGACGGCGGCCACGGCCACCAGCGCGAGCACCCAGCGCCACTTCCGGATCATGAGAGCATCCTGACCCGTACCGGCACCGCTAGACCAGCATAATCACGTCACAAGTGGACATTCGCCGCATATGTCAGAGGCCCTGCCCGGCGACGACCGAGAGCAGCTGGAGTTTCTCGTAGCTCTCGCTGCCCGGTGTCGCCGTGTAGACCAGCAACGACTGGGACTGGTCGGGATCGAGCAGTATCTGGCAGTGCAGCTCGACCAGCCCGAGCCCCGGATGCTGAATACGTTTCGGCCCGCAGTACGGACCCGTGACGGGATGTTCACCCCAGATCTCCGCGAACTCCGGGCTGGCGGCGAGGAGCGCGTCGACGATGTCGGCCGCGCGTGAACCCCTGCCGTCCCTGGTGTACGCGCGATGCAGATCGGAGGCGATGAGGCGGCTGTGCCCGGCGCGGTCGCCCTCGGGATGGATCAGCCGGGAGCTGGGGTCGGTGAACCACCGGTAGTGCAGGCTCCGGGCCAGCCCGGTGTGCGCGCTGTCGTCGCCCAGCAGCGCGACCGCCAGCCGGGTCTGGATCAGCGTCTCGCCGAGATGGCTCACCACCAGGGCGGCCGCGTCCTCAAGGCCGTCGAAGATCCGCATCATGCCGGGGTTGATGTGGTCGGCGCGCAGCACCCGGCGCGGCGTGGCATAGCCGCCGAGCTGGAACAGATGGTCCCGCTCGTCCAGGGAGAGCCGCAGCCCGCGGGCGATCGCGGCGAGCATCTGCTCGGACGGGTTCGGGCCGCGCCGCTGCTCGATCCGGCTGTAGTAGTCGACCGACATGTCGCACAGCGCGGCGACCTCCTCGCGGCGCAGCCCGCCGGTGCGCCGCCGCCGCCCGCGCGGCAGCCCGACGTCCTCGGGTTGCAGCGCCTCACGCCGGGTCCTGAGGAACTCGGCGAGTCGAGCCCGATCCATGATCCGATGTCCTTTCCGTCGCCGTCAGTGCTAACAACTCCCAGCTCAACGGTGTTTCCTCCAGGTCAGGCGCAACCACGGATCAGGTGTGCCTGGATGCGCGGTTCCGCCGCCGCCAGAGTCGGGCCATGACCACATCAGCGTTCAGCACACCCGGCCACTGGATCGGCGGCGAGGCCGTCACCGGATCCACCGGCACCATCACCGTGTCCAACCCGGCGACCGGCGAGGCCATCGCCGAGATCCCGGCCGGCACCGCCGCCGCCGTCGACCGGGCCGTCGCCGCCGCGCGGGCCGCCTTCCCGGCGTGGGCCGCGACCGCCCCGGCCGAACGCGCCGCCGTCGTGCGCCGGATCGCCGAGGGCCTGGGGGCCCGCGCGGAGGAGATCGCCACCGCGATCACCGCCGAGATGGGTTCGCCGATCAGCCTGTCCCGGACCGCCCAGGTGCACTTCCCGATCGCGGTCGCGCAGGCTTTCACGGCGCTCGCCGCGGACTTCGACTGGACCGAGGAACTCGGGAACTCGCTGCTGGTCCGCGAGCCCATCGGCGTCGTCGCGGCGATCACGCCGTGGAACTTCCCGCTGCAGCAGATCGTCTCGAAGCTGGCGCCCGCCCTGATCGCGGGCGACACCATGGTGTTCAAACCATCCGAGATCGCGCCGCTGACCGCGCGCATCCTCGCCGAGGTCACCGCCGAGGCCGGCCTGCCCGCCGGCGTCTTCAACGTCGTGTACGGCACCGGCGCCGTCGTCGGCGAGGCGATCTCGGCGCACCCGGACATCGACATGGTGTCCTTCACCGGCTCCACCCGGGCCGGCCGGCGGGTCTCCGCGGTCGCGTCGGAGACGGTCAAGCGCGTCGCCCTCGAACTGGGCGGCAAGGGGGCCAACGTCGTGCTCGACGACGCCGACCTGGAGCAGGCGGTCACCATCGGGGTGGCGATGGCGTTCACCAACGGCGGCCAGGTCTGCGGCGCGTGGCCGCGGCTGCTGGTCCCCGCGTGGCGGCAGGACGAGGTCGTGGCACTGGCGGTCGCCGCCGCCGGGCAGTACACCGTGGGCGAGCCGACGGACGAAGCCACCCGGATCGGCCCGATGGCCTCAGAGGAGCACCGCCGGAAGGTGCACGGCTACATCGAGCGCGGCATCGCCGACGGCGCGAAGCTCGTCTTCGGCGGCCCCGGCCGTCCGGAGGGGCTGGAGCGGGGCGCCTACGTGCGGCCGACGATCCTGGCCGACGTCGACCCGGCCTCGGAAGCCGCCCAGGAGGAGATCTTCGGCCCGGTCCTGACGATCATTCCGTACGCGGACGAGGACGAAGCCGTCGAGATCGCCAACAGCACGATCTACGGCCTCACCAGCGGCGTCTTCGGCGCGCCGGAACACGCCCTCGCCATCGCCAGGCGGCTCCGCTCCGGCCAGGTCGACATCAACGGCGCTCAGTGGAACCCGCTCGCCCCCTTCGGCGGCTACCGCCAGTCCGGCAACGGCCGCGAGTTCGGCCGCCTCGGCCTGGAGGAGTTCCTGGAGACCAAGTCCATCCAGCGCTGACGGTCACTCACCGGCGAGCCCGCGCACGACGTCGGCGAATCCGCGCACCAGCGGGTTCTCCGAACCGTCGTGCCAGGCGAGCGCGACCCGGAGCGGCTCGACGTCGGTGAGGGGCGCCCAGCGGACAGTCGACACCGGCTCTCCAGCTCTTATCCGGTTGGGGCCTGGTGACCACGTGCACGCCCAAAGCTCGTGAAGCCGCACACCGAGCACGGCCGGGACGCGCTATTCGCCGGGTGAAAAGTGGTGAATCGCGGATGGCGGTCGGCGCTCTTTTGTAAGAATGCCGATCATGAGTGCATGCCGCGAAGTGGTGCTGTTATGAGCTGGGCCGATGGACGCCTCTGTGGCTTCGACGTCGAGACGACCGGGGCCGGCCAGGAGGCCGCCAGGATCGTCGCCGTGACCATCGTCTTCGTCGGTGACGGGCAACCGGCCGACGTGACCGCCGCCCTCGTCGACCCCGGCATGGAGATCCCGGCCGAAGCCACGGCGGTGCACGGAATCACCACCGAGCGGGCCCGATCCGAAGGGCTCAAGCCGGTCGAGGCCGTGCGGATGATCGTCGACCGTCTGGAGCGCGCCTGGGGCGCCGGCAGGCCGGTGATCGGCTTCAACATCGCCTACGACCTGACCGTGCTCGACCGTGAGCTGCGCAGGCATCTCGGCAGCGGGCTCAACGTGACCGGGCCCGTCGTCGACCCGCATGTGATCGACCGGGCGCTGGATCGGCGCAAGGGCAAGCGGACCCTGGAGGAGACCTGCCGCCACTACAAGGTCCGGCACGAGACGGCCCATGACGCCACTCAGGACGCGCTCGCCGCGGCCCGGCTGGCCTGGCGGCTGGCCAGGAGTTATCCGGCCGAGGTCGGGGATCTGACGCTGGCGGAGTTGCACAGGCGGGAGATGGACTGGTCGCGGGAATGGGCGACCCGGCTGAATGAGTATTGGCGTTCGCAGGGCAAGGACAACTCGATCGACGGCTCATGGCCGGTGCGGCCGTACCGTGCGGAGAATTGAGCCTTTCGTAGCCGATGGCGTCCCTGAGGGGACGCCATCGGCAGTGGTTCGTCAGGAGCCTGGCAGTGCCGCCGGTCCGTAGCGGGCGGCGGACGCGCCGGTGACGCAGGCCCAGTAGCGGTCGCCGTAGGACCAGTGCCACCACTCGGTGGGGTAGTTGATCAAGTCGACCGCGGTCAGCGACGCGCCGAGGATGCGGCGGTGTTCGGCGGCCTCGGCGGAGATCGCGTCGCTGGCGGTGTGGCAGGACTCGGTGTCGGTGTCGTTGACCTCGGTGCCCAGCCAGAGCTCGGTTCCGTCCGTGTCGCACAGGGTCAGGTCGACGGCGGCGCCGGCGACGTGCGGGGCGACCTCGGGCGGGGAGATGTAGTGGCTGGCCCTGCGCCGGTACCAGTCCTGGTCGTGGCCCGGGTCGGTGCTGCTGAGCTGGTCGACGTGGGCGTCGAAGTAGCGGGCTTGCAGGTCGATCGGCCGGAAGCCTTCGACGATCAGGAAGTGCAGGCCGGGGGGCAGCAGGGTCTGGGCGGTCACGAGGCGGTCGACGAGGCTGAGGCGGAGGTGGGAGTAGCCGCGTCCGGTGCCGGCCATGCGCGGGTCGAGGCGGAGGGCCTGGACGGTGTGGAGGTCGATCAGTACTTCGCCGGACTCCTCGACCGGCATTCGGCTGATCGCGGGATCGGAGAGCAGAATCATTTCTCGTCCTTCGGTGCTCGGAGCAGACCGCCCGGCCGTAGTCTCATGGACTTCGTTCGGTGGGAGTGCCTGTTGCTGATACCGGAAGGTTCGGACGAGGTGCTGAAACTTCGCTGAAATCCGCAGGGAGCGGTCTCAGCGGGTGAGCTCGCCGTACTCGCGGGCGCCGTGGTCGTGGAAGACCTTGGTCGCGCGTTCCCGCAGCGCCGCCGCGATGTCGGCCTCGCCCCTGGCCTCGTGCAGCAGCGCGAGGTCGCGTTCGGTGCGGGCGCGCCAGAGCGGGGCGTCCATGCCCTCCCACACCTCCATCGCCGCGGTCAGGCAGGCGGCGGCGTCCCGCAGCTGGCCGCCGGCCAGATGGAGTTCGCCGAGGGTGCGCAGGGTGACGCCCAGCCCCCAGCGGTCGCCCATCGCCTGGCAGACCGACAGCACCCCCTCCAGCGGGGCCAGGGCCTGCTCGGTGTTGCCCTGGCGCAGCTGGGCCTTGGCCCACGCGCGGACCGAGTAGGCCTCCATCAGCTTGTCGCCGAGCCGGCCGAAGATGACCCTGGCGGCTTCCGCGGTCTCGATCGCCGGGCCGTACTGGCCGGTCGCCCGGTGCCACAGGCTCATGGTGCGCAGGGTCACCCCCTCGCCGCGGCGGCTGCCGGCGCGGCGGTAGGCGGCCAGCGACTCCTCCAGACCGGACCAGGCGGCCGGAAAGTCGCCGCGCTCCAGCCGCACCGACGCGGCCAGCCGCCGGGGATAGGCGGTCCCGGCGTCCCCGCCGAGCTCGTTGAGCCGGGCGGCCTCGTCCAGGAAGTGCAGCGCCTCGACCAGGCGGCCGGCCTCCCGGCAGATCACGCCCAGCCCGGACAGCGCCACCGCCTGGCCCCGCGCGTCGCCGAGTTCGCGGAAGGCGCCGAGCGCCTCGTCCAGGACGCGGTGCGCCTCAGGGAAACGATCCTGGTCGTAGCGGAGGAGGCCCAGTTCGGCCAGCATGGTCGCCGCGCCGTGCCGGTCGCCCGCGTGCCGGGCGGCGGCCAGCGCGGCCCGGTTGATCCGCTCGCGGGACTCGAACCGGTTGACGCCCAGGAACGACGGGCCCAGCCGGGCCGAGGCGAACTGGCAGACCAGCTCGTGCAGGCCCAGCGCGGCGGCCCGCTCCAGACCGGCGACCAGGGCGGGCCGCTCGACCTCGAACCAGTCGTGCGGGGCCGCCAGCACCCGGGCGACCAGCTCGGGCGGGACCGCGGACGGCGGCATGGCGGGACGCGGCCAGCCGATCTCGTCGGATGGCGCGTCGGCGGCCACCTGGTCGGCCAGGGTGAGCCAGCCGCCGAGCACCCGGCCCACGGCCGCCGCCAGCTCCTCGGCCGGTTCCTCCGCTTCGGCCCGTTCCCGCCCGTAGATCCGGACCAGGTCGTGCACGCGGTACCGGGGCGTGCCCAGGTCGTCGACCCGGCTGAAGTCGACCACCTGCGCGTCGACCAGCCGCTCCACCGTGTCCTCGGCTTCGGCCTCGGGGGCGCCGGTGAGCCAGGCGACGATCCACGGGGCGAACTCCGGCACCCCCAGATGGCCCAGCCGCCGCAGCGCCAGGCGCGCGCCGGCGTCCAGCCCTCGGTAGCTGAGTTCGAAGCCGGCCCGCACCTCCAGGTCCGCGATCGAGAGCTCGTCCAGCCGCCGCCGTTCGTCGGTCAGCCGGTCGGCCAGCAGCCGCAGCGGCCAGCGACGGCGGGTGGCCAGCCGGGCCCCGGCGATCCTGATCGCCAGCGGCAGCCGTCCGCACAGCTCGGCGATCTCCCGCGCCACCGGCTCCTCGGCGGACACCCGGTCCGCTCCGACGATCCGCACCAGCAGATCGACCGCCTCGGCGGGATCGAGCACATCCAGGTCGGTACGGCTCACGCCGGCCAGCCCGCCCAGCCGGTTACGCGAAGTGATCAGCACCGCGCAGCCGCTCCCGCCGACGAGCAGCGGGCGCACCTGCCGCTCCCCGGCGGCGTCGTCCAGCAGCACCAGCACCCGCCGCCCGGCCAGCAGGCCCCGATAGAGCTCGGCGCGTTCCTCGATCCCGGCCGGGACGGCCGCCGGAGCCACGCCGAGCGCCGTGAGGAAGCGACCCAGCACCTCACCCGCCTCGGCGGGAGTCTCGCTCAGCCCGCGCAGTTCGGCGTACAGCTGCCCGTCCGGGAACTCCGCCGCGACCAGATGGGCGACCTGGGCGGCGAGAGCCGACTTGCCGCTGCCGCCGCGCCCGGCGATGACCTGGATGCCCGGCTCCGCCGTCAGCGCCGCCACCAGCTCGGAGGTCTGGAGCACCCGGCCGGTGAAGTCCGCGGGGGCGAGCGGCAGCTGGGCCGGTACGGCGACCCGCGTCTCCTGGCCGGACGGCGGCGCCAGCAGCCCGGGATCACCGCGCAGGATCGCGTGATACAGGGCGGCCAGCTCCGGCCCCGGGTCCACCCCGAGCTCCTCGACCAGCACCCGGCGGCCGTCCCGGAAGCTGGCCAGGGCGTCGGACTGGCGGCCGAGCCGGTACAGCGCGGTCATGTACTGGCCGCGCAGCCGCTCGTTGACCGGATGGCGGCCGACCAGCGCGGCCAGTTCGGCCACCAGCCGGCCGTGGCGGCCCAGCGCCAGTTCGGCGGCCATGCGCTCCTCGGTGGCGTCAGCCGCAGCTGCTCCAGCCGGGCCACCTCCCCGGCCAGCAGCGAACTGCGCAGCCCGGCCAGGGCGGGCCCGCGCCACAGGGCCAGCGCCGCGCCGAGCAGGTCGGAGGTCTCCTCCCGCGTCGGCGCCTGCCGCGACTCGGTCAGCAGCTGGGCGAAGCGGTCCACGTCCAGCGATCCGGCGGGGATCTGGGCCAGGTAGCCGGGCGCGCGGGTGACGATCACGTCGGCGGCGCCGTACCGGGCCAGGGACTGGCGTAACGACTTGACGTAGGTCTGGATGGCCGCCTTGGCGGTTCCCGGCGGGTCGTCCGGCCAGATGATGTCGATCAGGCGCGGCATCGGCACGATGTGCCCGTGCTCCAGCAGCAGCGCCGCCAGCAGCGTCTGGGGTTTGGCGCCGCCGAGCGGGACCGGCACTCCGGTGGCCGTCACCTCGATCGGCCCGAGCAGGCGGAACTCCACCAGCCACTCCCTGTGCGGTCGGCTTGCGGCGGGCGGCCCGTACCAGCCCCCGCCGGGTGTGGGTGCGGGCCGCCCGTCCAGATGACCCGGCTCAGGGCGATCATCGTATCCGCCGGTATAGGCGCGGTATAGACGCAGGAAGGACGGGCATCCAGTCGGTCCTGACCAGAGATTTGACAGATCATGTGGCAATCCAGGATTCTTCATGTCCGAAGTCCGATGGGGGCGGAGTCTGGGTGGAATTTCACGTTCTCGGGCCACTCAGCGTCGCCCGCGATGGCCGGCTGGTTCCCGTCGATGGCGCACCCAAATTCCAGCTGACGCTCGCCGCGCTGCTGTCCAAGGCCGGTCAGCCGGTGTCGGCCGACTGGCTGATCGCCGCCGTCTGGGGCGACCAGCCGCCCGCGTCCGCGCGGCGCAACATCCACCTCTACGTCCACCAGCTGCGGCGGGCGTTCGGCGCGCACGTCCTGCCGGGCCGGCAGGGCGGGTACGCGATCATCCCCGACGGGCTCGACGCCGCGCGTTTCCGCGGCCTGGCCGCACAGGGGAGCGCGGCCCTGGACCGCGGCGAGCTCGAACCGGCCAGGGACCGGCTGCGCGCCGCGCTGAACCTGTGGCGGGGGGCGGCGTTCGCGCAGTTCGGAGACTGCGCGCCCATCGCCGAAGAGGCCCGGCGGCTGGAGGAGGCGCGGCTGACCGCCTACGAGCGGCTGGCCGAAGCCGAGCTCGGGCTGGGACGCCACGCCGAGCTGGCCGCAGAGCTGGCCGACCTCGCCCGGGAGCACCCCTACCGGGAGAGCCTGCGCGGTCACCTCATGCTCGCCCTCTACCGGTCCGGCCGCCAGGCCGAGGCGCTGGAGTCGTTCCGCCACACCCGGGAGCTGCTGCACACGCAGCTCGGCATCGAACCAGGTCCGGTGCTCCAGCGGCTGCACGAGGCGATGCTCCGCGGCGACGAGGAGCTCCTCCCCGACCCGGGCCGGTCGCCGCAGACCTCCGACGAATCCCCGTACCGGGGTCTGATGGCGTTCCAGCCGGAGGACGAAGGGCGGTTCTTCGGCCGGGCCAGGCTGATCGACCGGCTCCGCGAGCTGACCGGCCGCCTCCCGGTGGTCGGCGTGTTCGGCGCGTCGGGAAGCGGGAAGTCGTCCCTGCTCCGGGCCGGGCTGCTCGGGAAACTCTCCAGCGAGCGTGGCCTGATCATGACACCGGGCGAGCACCCGCTGGACACGCTCACCGACCTGGTGGCGAAGGCGTCCGGCGGCGACCCCAGGACGCTCCGCGACGGCGTCGCCGCCGACCCCGGCGTCCTGGCCGCCGCCCTGCGCGGCCTGCCGGAATCCCGCCTGCTGCTGGTGGTGGACCAGTTCGAGGAGACCTTCACCCTGTGCGCGGACGACGGCGAACGACGCCGCTTCGTCGAGGCCCTGCTGGGCCTGGCGCTCGGCGACGGCCGCCGCACCGGGCTGGTCCTCGGCGTACGGGCCGACTTCCTCGCCCACCTGACCCAGTACCCGGACCTGGTCGAGGCGCTCGGCGGCGAAGCCCAGCTCCTGGTCGGCCCGGTGGCACCGGCCGACCTGCGGGAGATCGTGGTACGGCCCGCCGCCCAGGCCGGGCTCACCGTCGAACCCGACCTGCTGGCCACCGTGCTGGCCGACGCCGACGCCGAACCCGGCAGCCTGCCGCTGGTCTCGCACGCGCTGCTGGAGACCTGGCGCAACCGCGCCGGCCCGAGCCTGACGCTGACCGACTACCAGGCGGCCGGCGGCGTACGTGGAGCCATCGCGCAGAGCGCGGAACGCGTCTACGACGAGCTCGCCCCCGCCGAACAGCGGGCCGCCCGCAGGATCTTCGTCCGGCTGACCGCGCTGGGCGACGGCACCGAGGACACCAGGCGGCCGATCTCCCGGGCGGAGCTCGTCGGCCTGGCCGACGCCGAGGTCACCGCCGGCGTGCTGGACCGGCTCGCGGCCGCGCGGCTGGTCGTGCTCGCGGCCGAGACCGTGGACGTGGCGCACGAGGCGCTGATCCGGGCCTGGCCCCGGCTCCACAGGTGGCTCACCGACGACCGCGAGAACCTGTTCGCGCACCGGCGGCTCACCGACGCCGCGCAGACGTGGCAGGAACTGGAGCGCGACCCGGGGGCCCTGTACCGGGGCGCCCGGCTGCTCGCCGCCAGGACCTGGGCGGAGGATCATCCGCAGGAGCTGAACGAGGTCGAGAACGCCTTCCTGCGGGCCAGCCGCACCCTGGAGGAGGGGGAGCGGACCGCGACGAGACGCCGCACCCGGCTGCTGCAACGCCTGCTCGCCGGGATGGCGGCGCTGTTCCTGCTCGCCCTGCTCGGCGGGGGAGTGGCCGTGCGGGAAGGCCAGGAGGCCGGCCGCCAGCAGCTGGTGGCCGTCTCCCGGCAGCTGTCCTTACAGGCCAGGTCGCTGCTCGGCACCGATCCCGACCTGGCGGGGATGCTGGCGGTGGCCGCGTACCGGCTCAATCCGGAGGCCGAGACGCGGGGCGCGCTGCTGAGCGTCTCGGCCGCGGCGCGGCGGCGGATCGAGCTCAACGCAGAAGGGGCCTCGATCTTCGGGGTGGCGATCAGCCCGGACGGTTCGCGGCTGGCCTCGGCGGGGACCGACGGGACGGTCGGGCTGTGGGATCCGCGGAGCCGTACCAGGCTCGCGAGCTTCGCCGAGCACGCGGAACTCACGGGGGAGGTGCACGCGCGGGCGGTGGCGTTCAGCCGCGACGGCCGGCTGCTCGCCGCCACCGCCAGGGTGGCCGCGATCACGGCCAGCGAAGGCACGGTCGCCGTGTGGGACCTGGAGTCCCGGCGGCCGGTGTTCCGGCGATTACGGGAGAAGATCACCGACGCGATGGCGCTGAGCCCCGACCAGACGAAGATCGCCATCGGGGTGGGCGGCGGCGCGATCGAGATGTGGGACCTGCGCGACGGGAGCCACCGCACCCTGACCGGGCACCGCGAGGAGGTCGCGGTGCTGGCGTTCAGCCCCGACCAGCGGTTCCTGGTGTCGGCCACCGGCGGGAACGAGAAACCCTTCGTCTGGGACGTCGCCACCGGGACCAAGGCCGGCACGGTTCCCGCCGAACACGTGCACCGGCTGGGCTTCGACTCCGCCGACGGCACCCTCGCCACCGGATCCGCCTATTTCGGGGTACGGTTCTGGCGCGTCACGCCCGGCGGGGTGACCTCCCTGTCCGCGCTGCCGGAACGGTCGCCCTACACCTGGGACATGTCCGCCCCCGCCGCCGGACGGATCGCCGTCGCCGACGAGGACGGCCTGATCACCGTCTGGGACGTCGCGCGGCGGCAGCCCGTGGCGACGTACCAGGACAGAAGCCGCACCGAGGCGCTGTCTCTCGCTCTCAGCGCCGACGGGTCGATGCTCGCCTCCGGCGGGTTCGGCCGGACCATCGTGGTCCGCGAACCGGCCGTACCGCCGTTCAGCGGGCACAGCCTGGCCGTGAACGACCTTGAGATCAGCCCCGACGGGCGGCTCGTCGCGTCCGCGAGCAGCGACACCACCGTCCGGCTGTGGGACCCGGGCGGGAACCCGGTCGCCACCCTCGGCGATCACCCCGATCACGTCCGCGCCGTCGCCTTCAGCTCCGACGGCAAGCTGCTCGCCACCGTGACCCGCAGTCACACGCTCACCATCTGGGACGTGGATCGCCGGCTCAGGCTCGCCACCGCCACCTACCAGGGGCTCGGCGCTTCCACCGATGTCGCCTTCGAGCCGGGCGGGCGTTTCCTCGCCGCGACCGCGCTCGGCCGGTTCCGCTGGGACGTGCGCGACCCGGAGCACCCGATCGAGTCGCCGTTCCCCGGCCCCGGGTATCTCCCCTCGGCGCTGGCGTTCAGCCCCCGCGACCCCCTGCTCGCCATCACCAGCCCCACCGGCGACCTAGTCCTCTGGGACCTGCTCGGAAACCGCGAGGTCAACGCGCTCCGGACCAGGCAGGGCTCGATCCTCGACGTCGCCTTCAGCCCCGACGGCAAGCTGCTCGCCACCGCGGGCGCCGACCGGACCGTCAAACTCTGGGACAGCAGGACCGGAGCCCTGTCCGGCACCCTGACCGGGCACACCGCCCCCGTCCAGGCCCTCGCCTTCAGCCGGGACGGCCGCGCTCTCGCCTCCGCGGGCGACGACCACACGATCACCGTGTGGGACCTCGCGTCCGGGAGGCCCAGCGTCACCCTCACCGGCCACACGGCCCCGATCAGAGGCCTGGCCTTCACCACCGACGGAGACCTGATCTCCGGTGGCGAGGACGGCAGGATCATCCGGTGGCCCCTCCGGCCCGAGCCCGTGGCCGGGCAGCTCTGCCGGGAGATCGGGCGCGGCCTCACCCGCGAGGAGTGGGCCGCCTATCTCCCCTCGGTGGCGTACCGGTCCACCTGCTGAGCGCTACCCGGATTCGGAGTCCGAGTCCTTGTTTTTGCTCGGTTTCACCGCGCTTCTCTTCTCGGCCGCGGCGCTTCGCGTCCGGGGGCGCTTCTTGACGCTCGTCTCGGCGAACGAGACCTTGCGTTTGACCACGCTGGATCTCGCGGTCTGCTTCTTCACGGGCTGCTTCTCCTTGATCGGGAAGCCGAAGTCGTCCACCTTGTCGTCCGAGTCCTCCCCATCGTCCTCGAAGTCGGAGTCGCTGTCCTGGTCCTTCTTGATCCGCGGAGTGGTCGTGCGCCGCACCAGACCCTGCCCGGCGCCCTCGTCCTTGGCGAGGGTGAGGGCGAGTTCGTCGTCGGCCTCGTCCTCGCTGGAGATGTAGTCGGTGGTGTTGTCGCCGCCGCCGAGGTCCTTGGACTCCTTGATGCCGATGATGACCGCCCGGCGGCCCTCCTCCGTGGCCAGCGCCGCCCTGAGAGTCTTGGCGTACGGGCTCTTGGACGTCTCGTCCAAGCCCAGGAACGCCTCAAGCACCTCCGGAGTGGAGAGTACGTCGGCGACCGGCCAGTTGTAGGTGTTGAAGTGCGTGCCGGCGATGGCCAGGTCGATGCCGGCGACCTTGCCGAGCGCCCGGATCAGCAGCAGGCAGTGGAAGCAGCACAGCTTGGAGATGCCGATCATCACTTCGAGATCTTCGATGCGGCGGGTTATGCCCTCCTGGTTCAGCAGCATCTCCTGGAACTCCAGGTCTGGCATGTTCTGGATGGCCTTCGACTGCTGGAAGGCGAGGTCGGCCGCGCCCGCCTCGGCGTGCACCATGGCGTCCCGGCCCTGGCCGTACCTCCCGGTGTGGCCCTCGACCTTGAGCTGCGTCCACTTCGCTTTCAGCTCACCCAGATAGGTGATCGTTTTGCGGAGGCGGCGCTCGGCCTTGATGAGCGTCTGGTCCGTGATCCGGCCGCGGGCGCCCATGCCGCTGGCCAGGAGCCGCTGGTAGAACTCCTTGGTGGCCTGCTGCGCCTCGGGCAGGTCCGTGTCGGCCACCTCGGCCAGGTTGAGCAGGTCGGTGTCCATGTTCTGATCGGGGATGTTGGCGAAGATGTGCAGTTCCTGCAGCTTGGAGGTGGCGATGGCCACGCATTCACGGCTGCGTTCGAGATTGCACAGCACCCAGGCGAGCCGGTCCAGCGAGCGCTGTTCCTTGAGGTTCTCGGGTTTGGTCCTGGCTGTGCGCAGCGGCGCCTCCATCACCTTGCGCATCTCGCGCAGGAGGTGTTTCATGTGCCCCTTGACCGCGTCGACGATCTCCCCGCTGACGTCCTGGTCGTCGGCCGAGGCCAGGATGCGTGGCCCGGTGCCGGTGCCGAAGACGCTGCGGCGGGCGAATTCGGAAAGAAACTCCTGTTTGTCCTCTCCGACCAGTTCGAGGAAGGCCAGGATCTCGTCGAGCTCGTCCGGGTCGGACCGGCCGGGCCGGGTGACCAGGGCGTGCGCGAGCACCTTGCCCCAGGTGGGGTCGTCGATCTCCATCTGCAGGCCGAGCGCGGTCAGCGCCGCGTCGTAGGCGCGGACGTCGATGCCGTCGAGCGCGGCCATGATTTCCGGAAGGGAGCTGACCTTGCTGATGCCCTTCACGACGGAGAGCCAGAAGCGCATGCCCCGGACCGTCAGCAGGCTGGTCACCCGCAGCTGGTCCAAGGCCCGGTTCGCCTCGGACTCGTCGTCGTCGCGATCCCCCTCCAGGTAGAGGGCGAGGCCCTCCCAGCCGAGGTGCTCGAAGGTGCTGACGGCCTCGCCGTCGGCTTCGGCGTCCGCCAGGTCCGCGCCGCTGTCGAACAGCCAGCGCTGATCGGGCGTGGTGTCCTGGCGGTCGCCCGACTTCTCCGACATGTCGCCCGAATCCTCGGACCTGTCGTTCGTGGTCACCGTCGTTC
Source organism: Acrocarpospora corrugata (assembly GCF_009687845.1). Lineage (GTDB taxonomy): Bacteria > Actinomycetota > Actinomycetes > Streptosporangiales > Streptosporangiaceae > Acrocarpospora > Acrocarpospora corrugata. The sequence goes on along the minus strand of NZ_BLAD01000040.1, from coordinate 99,580 downwards.
TGGACGTCGTGTTCGACGTCGCTTTCGGCGTGTTGTTGTTCGATTTCGTGGTCGTGCTGGGCGTCCTGCTGCTCGACTTCGGGGTCGTGGTCGTGTTCGAGGGAGTCCACGTCTGCGCGGAGCGCTTGGTTTTGGAGAACGAGGTGCTGGGGCTGCCGTCGTCGTCATCATTGATCTCGACGCCGCCCTTGTGCTCCTTCGGTTCGGCCCCCGAATCGGAGTCACTGTGGGCGGCGGGCTTCTTGCGCTTGGCCTTGTTCCTGGTCTTGGACTTGAAGCTCATGAGTGCTCCTGTCGGCGCGGTGAGTGTGGATGAGACCCGTCCAACAGCAGGCGGCCGACGGGACAACCGTGCCGGCGACGTCGCCGTTCCGGAGCTCCAGGTCGCCGAAGAGAAGCCGGTATCGGAGTAACGGAGATAACAGCGAACCTCCCCGATCTTCAGCGTCGCCCGATTTCGTCTCACGCGCCGAAGCGCACAATTGAGTTACGCTCAGATTCGGCCGCTCCACAACAGGTGAACAGTAGTCAGATTAATCACCGCGCCGACCCCGTCAAGACGGATGTTCGCCCGACATCCCATCCCGGATTCGGCCGGCCCAGCCGGCCCGAGCCGACGGCCCATGACATGGGGAGACATGCTCGACGAGCCCACCCACATCCCCGCCCGGGTCCGCGCCGCGCAGCAAGCCGGCTTCCCGTTCTCCTGCGACAACCGGACCGGTTCCCTGCTGCGGACTCTCGTCGCGTCCAAGCCGGGCGGCCGGGTACTGGAACTGGGAACCGGCATCGGCGTCGGAACGGCCTGGCTCCTGGACGGAATGGACCCGACGTCCCGCCTGACCACCATCGAAGCGGACCCGGCCACCGCCGCCCGCGCCCGCACCGTGATCGACGAAGACGACCGCGCCGAACTGGTCGTGGCCGACGCCGCCGAATGGCTGCGAAACCACACCGGCCCACCATTCGACTTCGCCTTCGTGGACTGCCTGATCGGCAAGTTCACCTCGCGCCACCTCGTTCTCGCCAACCTGTCCCCGGGCGCCTTCTACATCGGTGACGACCTACTCCCAGTGCCCACCTGGCCCGATGAACACGAGTCCCGCGTAACCGACTTCCTCGACGCCATCACCGGGGAACCGCACGTACTGGCAACTCTCATGCGCTGGTCCACCGGGCTCGTGGTAGCGGTTTACCGGCCAGCGGCGATGTGAGCGGAAGTTCGCGGGTCATTTGTGCTGGTCGATCCAGTTTTCCAGGTCGTCGAGGCAGCGGGTGTTGTGTTCCTCGATCCAGGCCGGGACCCTTCTGAGCCGGAGGACGGAGAAGGCGGCGATGCGGGTTCGGTGGGGCCAGCCGCGTTCGTCGTCCCAGCAGAGGTCGGCTCTTCCCAGGGTGCCGCGGCGGATGCCTGTGACGTTGCTGGTTTTGATGCTGCGGGTTCGGTAGAAGCCGTGGGTTTTGATGGTTTTGGCGGTGCAGGTTATTCCTACTATCGGCGCGCGCACCAGGAGTGGGCCGCCCAAGGCCAGTAGTGGCAGGGCCAGGAAGGCGGCGGATATCAGGTTTTCGGGTGGGGTTTGGAGGGCCTCCGCCAAGTGGAAAGGAGGATTGAGGGCGAGAGTGATGCGTACCCATTCGAGGGCCAGGATGATTAGTCCGAGGCCCAGAACGGCATGGGTGAGCCGGAAAATCCGCTCCCCGCGCAGTTTCACGATCTCATTGAAACTGGTGGGCGTGAGATGGGCAACGGTGCAGTGGCTATCGTGCGTCGAGGATTAGTGGTAGCAGGAGGAGTAGCCAGAAGATCGCCATGCCTGCTGACCTGCCTATGACGTGAAGGACGCGTGTGGCGGGGCGTTTCCGGTGTTCTGGTGCGTTCACTGGGTTTCGGGGGTTTCGGGGGTTTCGGGGG
>NZ_BLAD01000040.1:0-97377 GCF_009687845.1 Acrocarpospora corrugata | reverse complement strand
GGGGGTTTCGGGGGTGAGGTGCTGCTCCAGGCGTTCGATGCGGGCGATGAGGGGCTGTAGCGCCGCGGCCAGTGCTTGGGCGGGGTCGGTGGAGGTCTGGGCGCGCAGGTGGACGTATCCGGCGAGGGCGGCTGTCACGGCGCGGCGGGTGAGGCGGGGGTCGGCGCCCTGGGTGCGCAGGATCTTTCCGGCGGTGCCGTCAGGTTCGGTGACCAGGCCGAGGAGGAGGTGCTCGCAGCCTACGTAGTTGTGGCCGAAGGCGGTCGCCTCGGTTACGGCGAGTTCGAGCGCGGCGGCGGCGGGGGCGCTGAAGTGGACCGATGGGCTGTCGCCGGAGGTGCCGGCTTCGGGGTCGGTCGGGCGTTCCAGGTCGTGCTGGATCTGGGCGGGGTCGATGTCCACCGCCTGGAGTACCTGCAGTGCGAGGTTGCCGCCCTCGGTCACCATGCCGGCGAGCAGGTGGCCGGTTCCGACGTTCGGCGCGGCTTCGGCGCGGGCCTGGTCGATCGCCAGTTTGACGACGGTGCGGGTGCGCGCGGTGAACAGCGGGAAGCGGGCGCTCATGTCGTCGGCTTCCAGTTCGCCCAGGGCGGTCTGGCGGATCGCGGTGATGCGGCGCACTGCCTGCTCCAAGGCGCGCTGGCAGATCGCGGACACGGGTACGCCGGTGTCCTTCACGGCCTCCGCCAGCTCGTCGGGCAGATAGACGTTGATCTTCGGCATGGCATCGTCCTCGGGGTGGGGTTATCAAGGGGTTACTCAATACTTATACCCCCTGTGTGGGTATATGCAATAACCCCAACCCTCATTGGCGTTCGTGCTCGTACCAATGGCGTAGTCGTCGCAGGATGGCGTGGAAGGTGCCGTTCTGGATCGCTGCGTGGATCGTCCCGTCGGAGAATCGCTCGCCGCGGATGAGAGTGGTCGCCAGGCGCGCGGCGTCGGCGACCGGGGCTTGATCCAGCCCGTTTCCGCCGGGGAAGGCGCGCCATGCCGGCCAGTCGAACACCACAGTGATCTTCAGGCCGACCAGCATGCTGATGACGGCGTTCAAAGGCTCGCTGTAGGGGCCCTCTTCGCTCCCCCAGGAAACCTGCAGGTCTGCCTCCGTCAGCCCGTCGTACAGCAGGAAGAGTCGCTCCCAGCGTTCGGACGGCTGCTCGGCGAGTAGCGCCGCGATCTCCTCGTCGGTGGGTCCCAGGCCCTGAAGGACCTGTTGGAACGTCTGGTACGCCGCCGTGTCGAATAGCACGAACCGGACATCCTCGACCTGCGTAACCACCGACCGCACCGTGCCGAGGGCGATTCGGGCGGCGTCCTCCATCGGCCACCCGAAACTCCCCGCGGAGATGGCGGGGAAGGCGACACTCCGCGCGCCGAGTTCGTCGGCCACCCGCAGTGATTCCCGATAGCAGGAGACCAGTAGTTCTGACCTGTCCTCCCGTACCGAATGAATCGGCCCGACCGTGTGAATCACCCACCGTGCGGGCAGGTCCCCGGCCGTGGTCGCGACCGCCTCCCCGGTCGGCAGGCCCTGGTCGTAGCGCGACGCCCGCAACTGGCGGCACTCCGCCAGAATCCCGGGCCCGCCCCGCCGATGGATGGCCCCGTCGACGCCGCCCCCGCCCATGAGCGAGGAGTTCGCGGCGTTGACCACGGCGTCCGTGGCCTGCCGCGTGATATCGCCTTGCAGCAGCGTGACCTTCATGCGGTCGAGTATCCCCGCCGAAGATCAAGCTCAGGCGTCAGGCACCTGCGGCCCCTGTGCATGCGCGGCGGCCGCGCTCAACGCGGCCCCCGCGGCCCTCGTATGTGTACGGCGTTCGGCGGCGGACGTGCTCAACGTGGCCCTTGTGTGTGCGGCGCTCGCTTTCGGCCGGGCCGCGCTAGACCCGGAGCTTCTTGCGCACCGGTGACTTGGTGCGTTTCTTGCTGGTTGTCGTCGTGCTCTGCTGCCGTGGCCTGTCGAGGTCCATATCCGAGTCAGTCGTGCCGGAGTCCGTCGGAGACGTTCGCGTTGTGCTGTGGCTCGGCAGCGATGCGGTCCGCCCCCTGCTTGGGGACGTCCGGTCGGAGTCGCCGCTCGCCAGGTCAGGCTGCTGGGTTCGTTTGACCTTGGTGAGGGGTGCTTTCGTGATGGTCGGCTCGCTGGGCCTGCGCGGTGCGGATCGCTGATCTGTCGGCGAGGTCTCGGTGCGCGTGACGTCCTTGTCGGGGTAGAGCAATCCGTCGTAGAGCTCCGCTTCGCGCTCCGCTTCCTCGGCCGTCGGCCCGTCCTCCTGTTCCGGCCACGCGGGTGTCGACGGCAGCTGCGAGGCGGGCACCTGGGTCGACGGGAATCCGGTGTCGAGGGCCCCCTTGATCCCCTGTACGGCGAAGAACGCGTTGACCAGCGCCGCTCGGCCCTGGGGGTCCTGGAGCGCGGCCCGCAGGTCCTCCGGCGGGTCTTCCCAGCCGGCGAACAGCTGCGCCAGCGCCTGCGCGTCGGCGAAGAAGCCCGGCGGGGGCCATGGGTAGGTGTTCAGGTGGGAGGCCACCGGACGGTTGTCGAAGGCCTCCGGCCAGAGGTCGTGCAGGACCAGCCAGCACTTGAAACAGCACAGCCTGCCGATGCCCAGCTTGGCGCCGGGATACCTGAGGGCGATGGACGTCGCCTGCATCTCCGCGTGAACTTGCTGCTCGCGATGGACCAGCTGCGGATGGCCGAAGGAGTCCTTCTCGGTGACCGCCAGGGTGGGAAGCGGGTCGTCGTAGGCGACGACCCGGAGGCGGCCGTGCTCCTGTTCGAGTTTGCGCAGGTAGGAGATGGCTTTGAGAATCCGGACCTGGTCCCGGCGTTTCGAGGATTCGGGCGCCGATCTGCTGCTCCTGGACGCGCGCCAGGTCATTTTGGCCAGGATGCCCCACACGAGATTCTCGGCCTCTTTCCCCGTCGCGCGGGAAGCGGTCAGTAACTCCGCCAGGTCCACGGCCAGCTGGTTGTCCGGCTTGTTGGCGAAGACTCCGATCTCGCGCCCGTTGTGGAGCACCGCGGCGCAGACGCGATTCGCGTTGAGCAGGGTCATCACGTCGGCCAGCCGGTCGAGCGAACGGTCATCGCTGAGTTCCGGCTTGGCGCGCAAGTCCCCCAGCCACTTCTCGGTCGTCTCGTGTTCCGTGCCGAGCTCCGATTGCCTGGCGGGCACCGCCGTCTTCAGCCACGCCGCGGCCTTGTCCTTCAGCGTCCCCCACCTGCCGTATTTCATCGACGCGATCGTCGCGGGCTCGGGGTCGGGCAATCGCTGCCTGGCCTGGAACGCCGCGCGCCGCTGGTCGAAGTCCGACGCCAGGCCCGCTTTTCGCAGATCACTCTGCACTTCGGCCAGGTCCCGGGTCCGCACCGCCCTGGGCTTGGTCCAGTAGAGCTCGGCCAGCATGCCGGTACGGCTCGTCTCGCTGAGGTTCAGCGCTTTCCCGGTGACCGTCAGCAGGGTCTCGTCGGTGATCTTGCTGACTTTGGTCAGGTCGTCGGGGGTGACTTTGCGGACGTGCGCCAGCCAGTACCGCGCCATCTGGTGATCGGCCGCGAACGGGTGATCGAGCGCGTCCAGCAGGCCCGCCGTCAGTTCCGCGTGGTCGGCGGTGAATTGCGCGAGGTCGTCGAAACTCCCGAATGGCGTACGGTCCTGGAGCGCTTTGTACTTGGCCGGGATCCGCGGCGGGGGTTCGATGACAGGGATCGCGTCATCGGCTTCGACCTCCGGTCGCGGGCTCTCGAACTGGGTCTCCGGGATGACGATGTCGGAGTCGCTGTCGCCGCCCTGGGAGCTTGGGAAGTCCAGGAAGTCCAGGAAGGAGGTCTGGGTGTCGGGAGCCAGGATGATGGGCTGCGGCTGGAAGATCGACAAAGGCGGGATGGTCGACTCCGGCCGGATCGGGGAGCGAGTCTCGGCTTCCTGCTCGTGTGTCAAATCGATCAATCGGCGTTTGGGAGGATCGATCAGCTTGGTCGCGGGACGTCTTTCCTGGCCCTTCGGTTTCGGCGCCGTCGGGTAGCGCAGCTTTTCCTTTCCGGTGAACACATCTTCGAGCGATTCGGGAAAGTCGGGAAGCCGCGGGGCTGGCTTCTCCCGTTGACGTTTGGCCTGCCGTGTCGACTTCTTCTTGCGCGGATTCAGATCCGGGGGTGGGAGCCCCGGAATCTGCCCGTACGTTCTCTTGGGCTTGTGCATCGGTGTCGACATGACGTAGCCCTCGGTCGCTGCGGCCCCGTTGTCCCCCTATGGTGTTCGCCCTCCGGAGTCTTCGGACCTACTGCCGTGGTGACAGTTGACGCGCCCGCTCGGCCACCAGGACCGTACCCAGCAGCGCGACGAGGGCGGCCAGCTGGGCGAGCGCCGACACCAGCCCGAGCAGGATGGTGAGCGGGGCCGCCACGGCGGCCATCGTCCGCAAGCGCAGCGCGGGCATGGCCAGCACCCGCCGGTACAGCGCGTCGCCCGCCATGAACAGCGTCACTCCGGCCGCCATCGTGACGGCGGGGGCGAGATGGAACGGGTCGAGCGGATGGCTGAGCGCGGTCTTGACGCCGGCCGCGATCGCGACGATGCCCACCAGCAGCGGGATGTGCGCGTAGAAGTACGCCCCCAGGATGAGCCGGGTCCGGCTCACCACCTCGGCGCGCATCAGCGCGTGCTCGGCCGCCACCTCGTCGTCGCCCCCGAAGTAGGCCCACCACAGACAGGACGCGAGGGCCAGGCCGAGCACCGCGGCGATCAGCACGGCCGGGCCGGCCGAGCCGTGCGCGCCCAGGCCGATGGCCACCACCGACTCGCCGAGCGCCACGATGACCAGCAGGCCGTGCCGCTCGACCATGTGCGCCGGATGCAGGGTGAAACCCTTCTGGCCGATGAAGTACGGGCTGACCCACAGCAGGATCACCGCGGCCCCCCACAGCAGGTGGGCGACGGTCCCGTCGAAGAACGCGGCCGTGAAGAGCAGCGCGGTCCCCACCAGGTTGAACGGCAGCACCCGGACGAACGACGCGGTGGCCTGCAGGAAGAGTCCCGCGTGGACCAGCACGATGATCAGGTAGCCGAACGCGAAGGCGATCCCGCCGCCGTCGAAGGCCGTGGGGATCGCCAGCGCCATGATCAGGAACCCGGCCATGCCCAGCAGGATCAGGACCCGGCGGGCGGGCCGGGCGGGCGGGACCGTGTTCGTCAGCCAGGCGTACCCGGAGTACATCCACCAGATGACGCCGAACACCAGCAGAACCCTGAGCGCGCCTGCGGCGGGGGCCGCCGCGTCCCCGGCGAACCCGTCCACCAGCAGCGTCGTCAGCTGGGTGATCGTGAAGACGAAGACCAGGTCGAAGAAGAGCTCCAGCGTGGAGACGCGTAAGGCGTTCTCCGCGGGAGTGGGTTGGATGTGCTCGGCGAACCAGCCGGGGAGGCGCATATGCCTATTTTGCCGCCTTTGTTGGGGTCCTTTACCGGGTCGTTCGCCGAAGCCGTATTTATGCGTAGCCGTTCGGCGAATCGGTTGGTGTACTGCGGAGGCTGGCGGGTTGTCCGGCGAACCCAACCGTCACCGTCTTTATCGGGGGAAATCCAATGAAGCTCACCCTTGTCACGTTGCTGCGCCAGGGCCGGAACAGCCGGTCCGTCGAGGTCTCCTATCTGGCGGGCCTGGCCGCCGACGCCCGGATCCGCCGGGCGCGGATCCGCCCCGAGACCTGGCCCACCCGTCCGCCCGGCTTCGGCGGCGGGGACCTCGCTGTCCCCATGCCGCGCCGCCCGCGGCCCGCCGACGCGGAAATGGCTGCCAGCTCCCGCTGAAGAGCGCCCAACGGGTTCGATTCCCATATACGAAAGGCCCAGGTCGGGATGTGAATCCCGATCCGGGCCTCGTTATCAGACGGCGCTGTCGCGGTGGGCGGGTGCCGCTGTGATGGGGGAGGGCTTGAAGCCTTTGACGACCAGATAGACGCCCAGCGAGAACTCCCATAGCGCGACCGGGAGCGCGGCGATCGCCGACAGCGCGGACACTTGTCCCCATGAGCCGAACAAGGTGGCGGCGGCGGAAGCGACGAGCAGGGGCGCTCCGATGAATCCGAGCAGGGGAAGAATCCGCGGCACCAGGCGCGACTTGTACAGCAGGGAGCCCAGCAACAGGGCGTTCAGGGCCGGAAGGAGCCCTTGTCCGAGGAGGAACGTCCAGTTGTGCAGGGCGACCAGCGCCTGGCCGGTGACCAGCGCATCCGCTCCGGCTCCGGCCTGACGCAAGGTCACGATCGTCAGGAGGGGTGCGACGCCGGCGAAGATGGTGGCGGCTTCCAGGACCCGGACGCCGACGAAGCCCAGCGCGACCCCTTCGTTCTGCCTCTTGAGCACCGGATACAGCGCGACGGCCGTACCGATGCAGGCCAGGGCCACGATCATCTCCAGGACGCCGGCGAAGAAGACGGCAGTGTCCGGGCCGGAGCCGAGGATGTAGTCCGGAGCGAGCACCGGACCGTACATGGCGAGGGTCGGGATCGAGACAAAGGTGATCAGGTAGAACACGCCCGCGATAAGCGCGGTCTTCCTCAGCGAATCCATCGGGACTGGCTTCGTCGCTGTGTTCGGTCGATGATGGCCGGTCGATATCTCACTCATGGTGCCCCCTCCGATGGTGCGGATGCTCTTGGTCTGATCGAAAAGTAGGAGGAGACGTGATGAGGAAGCATCACCACATGTGATGAATGACGTGGTGAAATGGTCAGCGGTCGCGGTTCCGGGACATCAAGTCGAGTTCCACCGCCCGGCGGACCGCGGCCCGACGGTTGTTCACGCCGAGCTTGGTGTAGATGTTCCTGGTGTGAGTCCGTACGGTGCTCAGGGACACGCTGAGTTCGCGAGCGATGTCCGGGCCATTCAGGTCGGTGACGAGCAGCCGGAGCACGTCCAGCTCGCGCTCGCTCAGCGGTTCGACCAAGCCCTGTCGGACGGGCGGGGTCTTGTCAGTCTTGTCGAGGGCCGCCAGGAGCCGGCGGACATAGCTCGGGGCGATCCCCTGTTTCGCGGCCGCTCTCAGCAGGGCGGCCATCGGCGGACCCTCGTCCACGAAGATGCGAACGTAGCCCTCCGGCTCGGCCAGCGTCAGCGCGCGCCGCAGCGATGCGAGGGCGGCGGGGATGTCGCCTCGCGTCTGGTGGGCAAGCGCCTGCAGCACCAGCACTTCGATGACACTCCCCGTCCTCGCTCCCTCTTCCGCCGCGCGCAGCAGGCGCTCCAGGAACGGGGTCGCCTCGTCAACGGAGCGCTCGGTCGCGGCCAGGAGCACTCTGGCGAAGGTGATGTGCTCGAACTCGCGCAGATAGCTGAGCTCGTCCGAAACGGATAGACCCCGTTCACGCGCCCATCCCAGTGCTTCACCCAGCCCGCCCCGCGCGACGTGCACCCGTGCCCTCATCGCCGGGATCGGCCGCACATTGGGGAAGAGATCACCCGTGTACAGGCGCTCCGCCTCGTCGAGCAGGTCAAGCGCGCCGCCCAGATCTCCTTCGGCCTCCCGGATCCGCGCCATCGCGACCCGCCAGCGATACCGGTTCTGCGGCAACCCGGTGTGCTCGCCCAGCTCCTGGCTCCGCAGCAGATGCCGCGTGGCGGCAGGCAGGTCGTCGCGCTCGCGGTGGAGCTCGCTCATCCCCACGTACATGTCCGCCGTTCCCCGCAGAACCGACCCGTCCTGGTCAGGCGCACGCAGCAAGGCCTGCTCGTAGGTGCGCATCGCCTCGCCGGGACGACCTTGCACAAGCCGGATGTCCGCCAGCGCGATCGCGCACCCGAAGGTGTCGGCGACGTGCCCGGCCCGGTGCAGCCCCGCCATGCAGTCGGCCCACGCCCGGTGTGCCGCCTCAAGGTCCCCGCTCGTCCAGAACGTCAGCCCCAACAACCCAGCTGCCGCCGCCCCGCAAAGGTGGTCCTCCGCAGGGGAGAGATCGAGGGCTCGCCGGGCGTGCCGCGCGGCGCCGGGCACCTCGCCCCGGGCCAGGGCCTGTCCGGCTCGGTACAGCTCGATCGTCGCCGGGAGGCGGCGAAATTCCGCGGTGTCGACGACGACCATCTCCGCCGATGCGCCGACACCCGTCGTCGTGTTCAGCCACCGCTCGGCGTCCAGCAGCCGGTCCTCAACGCCCTCGAACTCGCCGACGGCCAGTAACACCCCGGCGAACCCGACGCTGAGCACGGGCCTGACGCGGACCAGCTCGTCGGGAAGCATCCGGAACCAGCCACGCACCGCGGCCTCCTGCCTGCTCATGCGCATGGCCGGAATCGCCAGCTCGACCAGGTCCGCCGCCCGCTCGAAATCCTCGGCGGCCAGCGCGTGGCGGATCGCCTCGGCCGGCTCGCCGTTCCGCTCGTACCAAGCGCTGGCCCGCCGGTGCAGGTCGGGAACGTCGCCGGGCCGCTCGTCCAGCAGGTGCGCCTGCAGAACGTCGGCGAAGAGCTGGTGATAGCGATACCACCGGCGGCGGTCATCAAGCGGGACCAGGAACAGGTTCCCTCGCTCCAACGCCGCCAGCCTGGCCTTGCCCCCGTCCTGGCCCGTGACGGCATCGCACAGTGAGCCGCACAGCCGGTCCAGGACGGAGGTCTGCAGCAGGAAGCGCTGGACCGGTTCTGGCTGGCGCTGCAGGACCTCCTCGGCCAGGTAGTCGACGATGTACCGGTCATCCCCGGCGAAGCCGGCGATGAACGCGGCGACGTCGTCGCGCCCCTGCAGCGAGAGCGCCGCCAGCTGGAGCGCGGCGATCCACCCTTCGGTGCGCCCCTCCAGCGCGGCGACATCCCGCGCCGTCAGCATCAATCCCATCGCCCCGGTGAGGTACGCCGCGGCCTCGCCGGGCGTGAAGCGCAGATCGGCGGCGCGGATCTCGGCGAGCTCGCCACGCCCGCGCAACCGCGCCAGCGGAAAGGCCGGGTCGGCGCGACCGGCGATCACCAGGTGCAGCTGTGGCGGCAGGTGCTCCAGCAGGAAGGCCATCCCGTCCTGTACGTCGAGCGCGTCGATGACGTGGTAGTCGTCGAGCACCAGCACGACATCAATCGGGAGGGCGTCCAGGTCGTTGAGCAGAGTGGCGAGGACCGCTTCGACCGGTGTCTGGGGTGACCGCAGGAGCGAGAGCGCATTCGCGCCGACCCCGGGCGCCGCCGTCTTCAGCGCGGTGACCAGATATGTCCAGAACAACGGGGGATCGTTGTCGCGCTGGTCGAGCGAGAGCCACGCCGCGGCGGGTCCATCGGCAGGGGCGGCTGCCAGCCATTCCGCCAGCAGCGTCGTCTTACCGAACCCGGCCGGGGCCGACACGAGCGTCAACGCCGACTCCGCCCCACGGCTCAGGCGCTCGATCAATCTCGGACGCGTCACCAGATCGCGTCGCCGCCTGGGGATGTGGAGCTTGGTCTCAAGCAGTGGGCCTGCCATGACCACCATCCTCCCGTGCCGCCGAGAGATCATCTGGTCACACGTGGCTCCACCGTACGCGGAGTTCGCCATGACCGGTGGGCCACAACCGGCTGCCGATCACCACCGTGGAGGCCACGTGGCGTCCCTCGTCGGTCTCGTCCTGCTCATCGCGGGAGCGGTCTAGATCCGGGCGAGGACGTCGTCGATCCATTCCTCCAGCACGTATTCGGGGACGGCCCCGCACCGGACCGCGATCACCCGGCCGTCCCGTACCACCATCAGGGCGGGGATGCTTTTGATCGCGAAGCGTTCCGCGGTTCTGGTGGCCTCGTCCACGTTGACCTTGACCAGTTTGATCAGGCCGGCCCGGTGTTCGGCCACGTGTTCCAGCGCCGGGCTGATGATGCGGCACGGCCCGCACCACGCCGCGCGGAAGTCGACCACGGCCGGGATCTTCGCCGCCTCGACCACCTCGGCGAACGTGTCGTCGCCGGCCTCGGCCAGCCAGGGCAGCGAACAGTGGCAGGCGCCGCAGTGCGGCAGGCCGTCGCCGACGGCGGGGACCCGGTTCTTCCGCCCGCACCCGGGACACTGGACGACCATGTCAGTCACCGAACCGGATGACGAGGTCGCCTTCCGCGGCGTCCACGACAATCGTGGTGCCGGGCGGCACGTCTCCGGCGAGCAGGGCCCGGCCGATCCTGGTCTCGACCTCGCGGGCGATGAAACGGCGCAGCGGGCGCGCGCCGTACACGGGATCGAAGCCCTGCCGGGCGAGGTGGCGGCGGGCCGGCTCGGTGACCTCCAGGTCGAGGTCGCGGTCGGCGAGGCGGACCCGGACGTCGTCGAACATCAGCTCCACGATCTGCTCGATCTCGTGCTCGGTCAGCGGCTTGAACAGCACGATGTCGTCGACCCGGTTGAGGAACTCCGGCCGGAAGTGCCGGCGCAGCTCGGCCATCACCCGGTCGCGGCCCTCGGGTTTGAGCTCGCCGCCCGGCGTGACGCCGTCCAGCAGGTACTGCGAGCCGATGTTGGACGTCATGATGATCACGGTGTTGCGGAAGTCGACCGTGCGGCCCTGCGCGTCGGTCAGCCGCCCGTCGTCCAGGACCTGCAGCAGCGTGTTGAACACGTCCGCGTGCGCCTTCTCGATCTCATCGAACAGCACCACGCTGTACGGCTTGCGCCGCACCGCCTCGGTCAGCTGCCCGCCCTCCTCGTATCCGACATATCCGGGCGGCGCTCCGACCAGCCTGCTGACCGTGTGCCGCTCCTGGTACTCGCTCATGTCCAGCCGGACGATGTTCTCCTCGGTGTCGAACAGCGCCGCCGCCAGCGCCTTGGCCAGCTCGGTCTTGCCGACGCCGGTCGGCCCGAGGAAGACGAACGAGCCGATCGGGCGGCGCGGGTCCTTGATGCCGGACCGGGCCCTGATCACCGCGTCGGCGACCAGCTGGACCGCCTCGTCCTGGCCGATCACCCGCTCGTGCAGGATCTCGTCCAGCCGGAGCAGCTTCTCCCGCTCGCCCTCCCGGAGCCGGCTCACCGGGATGCCGGTCCACCGGGACACGATCGACGCGATCTCCTCCTCGGTCACCACCTCGCGCAGCAGCCGGTGCCCGCTCTGCTTGGCGGCCAGCCGCTCCTCCTCGGCGGTCAGCCGGCGGGCCAGCTCGGGCAGCCTCCCGTGCCGCAGTTCGGCGGCCCGGTTCAGGTCGTAGGCGCGTTCGGCCTGGTCGGCCTCGCGGCGCGCGTTCTCCATCTCCAGGCGCAGCTCCTGCACCTGGCGCAGCACCCGCCGCTCGGCCTCCCACTGGGCCCGCGTCGCGTCGGCCTCGGCCTTGAGGTCGGCCAGCTCCCTGCGGAGCCCGGCCAGCTGGGCGTCGTCCTGCTCCTTGGCCAGCGCCGCCTCCTCGATCTCCAGCCGCATCACCCGGCGGGTGAGCTCGTCCAGCTCGGCCGGCATCGAGTCGATCTCGGTACGGATCAGCGCGCACGCCTCGTCGACCAGGTCGATGGCCTTGTCCGGGAGGAACCGGTCGGAGATGTACCGGTGGCTGAGCGTCACGGCGGCGACCAGCGCGCCGTCCTGGATCTTCACGCCGTGGAAGATCTCCAGGCGCTCGCGCAGGCCGCGCAGGATCGACACGGCGTCCTCCACCGACGGCTCGTCGATCATGACGGGCTGGAAGCGCCGCTCCAGCGCGGCGTCCTTCGCCACGTGCTTGCGGTATTCCTGCACCGTGGTGGCGCCGATCATGCGCAGTTCACCTCTGGCCAGCATCGGCTTGAGCATGTTGCCGGCGTCCATCGCGCCTTCGGCCGCGCCCGCGCCGACCACGGTGTGCATCTCGTCGACGAACAGGATGATCCGGCCCTCCGCCGCCCTGACCTCGCCGAGCACGGCCTTCAGGCGTTCCTCGAACTCGCCCCGGTACTTGGCGCCGGCGACCAGCGCGCTCATGTCGAGGCTGAAGACGGTCCGGTCCCGGAGGCCCTCCGGCACGTCGCCCCGGTGGATGCGCTGGGCCAGGCCCTCGACGACGGCGGTCTTGCCGACGCCCGGGTCGCCGATCAGGACGGGATTGTTCTTGGTCTTGCGGGACAGGATCTGGATGACCCGCCGGATCTCGGAGTCCCGCCCGATGACCGGGTCGAGCCGGTCGGCGGCGGCGTCGGCGACCAGGTCGCGGCCGTACTTCTGGAGGGCCTCGTAGGCGGCCTCCGGCATCGCGGACGTGACGCGCTGGTTGCCGCGGATCGCGGTGAGCGCGTCCAGGAAGGCGTCCCGGGTGAGGCCGGCCTCGCGCAGCAGCGGCACGTCCTCCAGCAGGGCGATCAGCAGGTGCTCGACCGAGACGTACTCGTCCTTGAGGCGGCCGGACTCCTGGGCGGCGGTGTCGAGCAGGCGGGACAGGCGCTGGGTGAGGAACACCTGGCCGGGCGCGGCTCCCGGTCCGCTGACCCGGGGGCGGCGGGCCAGTTCGGCCTCCAGTTCCGCGGTCAGCCGGGGGACGTCCGCGCCCGCACCGGCCAGCAGCCGCGGCCCGAGTTCCTGGTCCAGCAGGGCCAGCAGCAGGTGTTCCGCGTCCACCTCGGTGTGGCCGAAGCGCAGCGCCTTGGTCTGGGCGTCGTGCAGGGCCTCCTGGGATTTCTGGGTCAGCCGGTCAGCGTCCACGGTTGTGCTCCTCAAGTTCGGCGATCCGGTCGAGCAGGTCGATGACCAGGCCCAGCGCCGCGTAGTTGAGGGCGAAGCCGGCGCGCAGGCGCTGGATGCGGGCCACCTTCGCGAGCTGGTCCGCGGGCAGCCACAGGTTGCCCGCCGTGTCGGCCGAGGCCTGGAGCAGGTCCAGGGCCACCAGGCGGCGGACGAGTTCGGGGTGCAGGCAGGTTTCGCGGGCGAAGGCGTCGAGGGTCAGCCGGGCGGGCCGTACCAGGGCGAAAGTCATGGTCGTCTCCTGGGGTCGAAACGGGAGCTGGCCGCGAGCCGCTCGAACAGCTTGCGTTCCTCGTCGGTGGGGTGGGGCGGGACCATGATCCGGGCTTCCGCGTACAGGTCGCCGCCGGCCAGGCCGCGGCCGCGCAAGCGGAGCCGGCGGCCGGACGAGGTGCCCGGCGGCACCCGGACCTTGGCCTCGCCGCCCGGGGTGTCGAGGGCGACGTTCGCGCCGAGCGCCGCCTCCCATGGGGTGAGCGGGAGCCGTACATAGAGGTCGCGGTCTTTGACGCGGTAGCGCGGGTGTTTGGTGATGCGGACCGTCAGGTAGAGGTCGCCGGGCCGCGCGCCGCCGCCGCCCCGGCCGCCCTGACCGGAGAGCCTGATCCGCCGGCCGTCGGCGACGCCCGGCGGGATGGTCACGTCGATCGACCTGGAGTCGATCTTCAGTGCGTGCTGGCCGCCGCGATAGGCCTCCTCGACCGTCAGCCACAGGTCGGCTTCCTGGTCGGCGCCCGCCATCGGCCCCCAGCGGCGGCCGAAGACGCCGCCGAACAGGTCCTCGACGTCCGAAGTCCATCCGGGCGCCGGCGCCTTGTCGTATTCACGGCGCCGTTCGGGGTCCGAGAGCACCTGGTAGGCCTCGGACGCCTCCTTGAACCGGTCCTCGGCCGCGGGGTCCTTGTTGACGTCCGGGTGGTAGGCGCGCGCCAGTTTGCGGTACGCCCGCTGGATCTCCTCCTGGGACGCGTCCCGCGACACCCCCAGAATCTCGTAGAAATCCATCAGTCGCCCTTCGTCGCCACCACGACCGCCGCCGGCCGGAGCCGCCGGCCGCCCTCGCCGTAACCGGGCCTGACGACCTCGGCGACGGTGCCGGGCGGAGCGCTGATGGCTGGTACGGTGGCGACCGCGTCGTGGCGTTCCGGATCGAAGGCCGCGCCCTCGTCGTCCTGGCGCGGGTAGCCGAGGCGGCTCAGCACCGCGAGCGCCTGCTCGTGTACGGCCCGCAGCCCGTCCACCACGGCCTCCGGATCGGCTTTGGCGTGGCGCAGCGCCAGTTCGAGGTTGTCCAGCACGGGCAGCCACTCGGCGGTGGCTCTGGCCCGCTCGCGTTCCAGCTCCCCGGCCAGGCGTTTGCGTAGATTGTCCAGGTCGGCGGCCGATCGCAGCAGCCGGTCCTCCAGCTCGGCGACCCTCGCATCGGGGCCTGCGGGCGGAAGGTCGGCCGTTCGGCCCGACCCCTGACCGGCGACCCTCGCATCGGGGCCTGCGGTCGGCTCTTCCGTCGGGTTCGCGGTCGTGTGCTCAGTCGGATTCGGTGAATTCGGCGTCGATGACGTCATCGCCGTCCTCCTCCTGCGCCCGCGTCCGCTGCCCGCCGCCCGCGCCGAGGCCGTGGTAGACCTGCCGCAACTCGGCGGTCAGCGACCGGAGCCGGTCCAGTGGCGCCTCCTCCTTCACGGCCTGGCGGGCGTCGCTGACGAGCATGTTCGCCCGCGCCTTCTCATGCGTCGGCACCGCCTCGCCCTGCTCGTTGAGCTTGCGTTCGACCTGGTACGCGGCCGAGTCGAGCTCGTTGCGCGCGTCGATCTGCTCGCGCAGCCTGGCGTCCTCGCCGCGATGCTGCTCCGCGTCCCTGACCATGCGCTCGATCTCGGACTGATCCAGGTTGGAGCTCTCACTGATCGTGATGCGCTGCTCGCCCCCGGTGTCCTTGTCCTTGGCGGACACGCTGAGGATCCCGTTGGCGTCCACGTCGAAGGTGACCTCGACCTGCGGCACACCCCGGGGCGCGGGCCGGATGTTCTCCAGCCGGAACCGGCCGAGCACCCGGTTGTCCGCGGCCCGCTCCCGCTCACCCTGGAGCACCACCACGTCCACCGCGCCCTGATTGTCCTCGGCCGTGCTGAACGTCTCGGTACGCCGGGCCGGGATGGTGGTGTTCCGCTCGATGACCTTGGTCATGACGCCGCCGAGCGTCTCCAGCCCCAGTGACAGCGGGATGACGTCCAGCAGCAGGACGTCGCTCACCTCGCCCTTGATGATCGAAGCCTGCAGAGCGGCGCCGACCGCCACGACCTCGTCAGGATTGACGGTCATGTTCGGGTCCATGCCGCCGGTCAGCCGCTTCACCAGGTTCTGCACGGCCGGGATCCTGGTCGAGCCGCCGACCAGGATGACCTCGTCGATGTCGTCGGCGGTGAGCTTGGCGTCGGCGATGGCCTGCTCCACCGGGCCGATACAGCGTTCGATCAGGTCGGCCGTGAGCTCCTCGAAGGTGGAGCGCATCAGGGTTGTGTTCAAATGCTTCGGCCCGTTCGCGTCCGCCGTGATGAACGGCAGGCTGACCGACGTCTGGGTGACCGAGGACAGCTCCGTCTTGGCCTTCTCCGCCGCCTCGAACAGGCGCTGCAACGCCTGCGGGTCGGTACGGAGATCGATGCCCTCCTGGCGCTGGAACTCCACGGCCAGCCGGTCGACGATCCTGCGGTCGAAGTCGTCGCCGCCCAGGTGGCCGTCCCCCGAGGTGGCGCGGACCTCGACGACGCCGTCGCCGATGGCCAGGATGCTCACGTCGAAGGTGCCGCCGCCCAGGTCGAACACGAGCACGGTCTCGTTGGCCTTCTTGTCGAACCCGTACGCGAGCGCTGCCGCCGTGGGCTCGTTGATGATCCTCAGCACGTCCAGCCCGGCGATCTTCCCCGCGTCCTTGGTGGCCTGGCGCTGCGCGTCGTTGAAGTAGGCGGGCACCGTGATGACCGCCTCGGTGACCCGCTCGCCGAGGAACTTGCCCGCGTCGTCGGCCAGCTTGCGCAGCACCTGCGCGGAGATCTCCTCCGGCGCGTACTGCTTGCCGCGCACCTGGAACCTGACCGCCCCGCCCGGCCCTTCGACGACGTCGAACGAGACGGCGTTCATCTCGCTGGTGACCTCGTCGAACTTGCGGCCGATGAAACGTTTGGCCGAATAGATAGTGCCCTTCGGGTTCAGGATGGCCTGCCGGCGGGCGAGCTGGCCGACCAGGCGTTCGCTCTGCTCCGTGAAGGCCACGGCCGACGGCGTCGTCCGCGCCCCCTCGGCATTGGGAATCACGGTCGGCTGACCGCCCTCCGTCGCCGCGATCACCGAATTCGTGGTGCCCAGATCAATACCTACGGCTTTGGCCATCACTGCACCCTCCCCAGTCGGGTCACTTCTCCAGCGTGTCCGGGTGACGTGGGTCTCACATCCTCCGATCGGATAGCCATCCACCCGCCAACTTGAGGGGGTGAGCGCCTCTGACCTGGGTATTCCCTGCGAGAGAGGCGGCCGCAGGGCCCGCCTGCCGACCGGGGAGTCCGCACCAATGAGGGGCCGCGAGCGCGAATGGTCCGCCGTCGCCCGCCTGTTCGAGGCCGCCGAGGGCGGACACTCGGCCGCCCTCCTCCTGGAGGGCCAGCCAGGCATGGGCAAGTCCCGGCTCCTCACCGAAGCCGCCACCGCCGCACGCGCACGCGGTTTCTCGGTGACGGCCGGCACAGCCGAGGAACTCGGCCAACTGATCCCCCTGGCACCACTGGTCCTGGCAGTCACCGATTCCCCCGATTCCCCCGATTCCCCCGATTTCGCGGATGGACCGAATCCCGCGGAGGGACCTGGTCGGGCGAATGAACCGAATCTCGCGAGAGGACTTGATTGGGCGGATGGACCGAATCTCGTAGGGGAACCTGGTCGGGCGGGTGGATCGGATCTCGCGGGGGGACCCGATCGGGCGAATGGACCGAATCTCTCTGGAGGACCGGTTCTCGGGGTAGGACAAGCTCTTCTCGCTCAGTTGCGGAGCGGTCTGGCGGCCATGGCCGGGCGACGGCCGCTGCTGGTCACCCTCGACGACCTGCAGTGGGCCGACACGACCACGCTGATGGCCGTGCGCACCCTGCACGCCTCGCTCGCGGAGCTGCCGGTCGCCTGGCTCCTGGCCCGCACGGTCACGGACGGTCACCACCACGTCGACGCACTGTTCGACATCCTCGAACGGCACGGCGCCCCCCGGGTGAGGCTCCCGCCACTACCGGCCGCCGCGGTCGCCGAACTGGCCGCCGACGTGCTGCGCGCGCCCCCCGACCCCGCGCTCCTCGCCCTGGCAGCCGACGCGGACGGCAACCCCGGCCTCCTCGTCGACCTCCTGCGCGGCCTGCGCGACGAGAACTGCCTGGAGATCACCCCCGGCCGCGCGCGGATACTGTCCGCGCACCTGCCCGACCGCCTCCAGATCTCGGTACGGCAGCGCCTCGACCTCCTGACCCCCGAAGCACGGCAACTGGTGGAGACAGCGGCGGTGCTCGGCCGGGCCTTCCGGCTGGAGGAGACGGCCGAACTACTGGGCTCCTCCCCGGCCCTGCTACTGCCCGCCCTGGAAGAGGCAATCACCGCCGGGGTGCTGGCCGCCGACGCCGAAACGCTCACCTTCCAGCACGAGGTGCTCTGGCGGGCCGTCATCGAAGGACTGCCCCCGGCCATACGCGGACCCCTACACCGCCAGGCCGACGACATGCGCGCCGCCCACGGAACGACGAGCGATTCGGACGTGCGGGACATGCTCCGCCGCGGCGACCTGGCGGACGCGGCGGCACGCGCGGAAGCCGACCGATCGGCCCTCCCACCGGACACCTCCCCGGCCAGGATCCGATCCGAACTGCTCCTAGCCCAGGTCGTCGAGGCCCGCGACGGCGCCGGCCCGGCGATGACACTCCTCCGCCACTTCTGCGCCGAACCGGCCACCTGCCGGACCCTCCTATCGGCCGAACCTACGGCCGCCCCCTGGCTGGTCAGACTGGCGCTCACACTCGGCCGCCGAGCCCTCGCCGAACGGGTCACCGTGCTCTCCGCCGAACTGGCATCCACGACACCGGCGTCTGCGGCACCAGCGTCCGCGGATCGGGCCTCTGCGGCACCGACGTCTGCGGACCGGGCGTCCGGAGAACCGGCGTCCGTGGATCGGGCGTCTGCGGACCAGGTATCCAGAGGACCGGAGTCTGCGGACTGGGCGTCCGCGGAACCTGTGTCCGCTGAACTGGCGTCCGCCGACCCGGGACGCCGCCGCTTCACGGCTGCGGCGGCGCACGCGCATGGCCTGCTCTGCGCCGATGCGTCGGCTTTGTCGCGGGCCGCAAGGACGGCACCCGATGCCTGGTGCCGGGCGTCCGCGTCGGAGGATCTGGGCGTGATCCTGGCCCGGGCCGGTGAACGGCCGGGCGCGCTGCGTGGTCTCGACGAGGCACTGACCGGCTACGGCGAGTGCGGCGCGACCCGGGACGCGGCCAGGGTTCGCCGCCGGATGCGCCGGATGGGCGTGCGCCACCGGCACTGGTCCGCCGCCGACCATCCGGTGTCGGGCTGGGACAGCCTGACCGCCACCGAACTGCGGGTGTCCCACCTGGTCGCGCAGGGCTGGACCAACCGCCAGGTGGCCGAGCAGATGTTCATCAGCGTGCACACGGTCGCCTTCCACCTCCGGCAGGTCTTCCGCAAGCTGGAGATCGACTCCCGGGTGTCCCTGGCCCGCCTCGCGGCCGAGGCCGACCACCGCCCCGAATAGGGCGAGCCGAGGCTGGCCACCGCCCCCAATGGGGCTGAGGCCGATCACCGTCCCGAATAGGGCGAGCTGAGGTCGATCACCGCCCGGAAAAGGGCGAGCTGAGGTCGATCACCGCCCGGAAAAGGGCGAGCTGAGGTCGATCACCGCCCGGAAAAGGGCGAGCTGAGGTCGATCACCGCCCGGAAAAGGGCGAGCTGAGGCTGGCCACCGTCCCGAATAGGGCGAGCTGAGGTCGAGTAGCGCCCCGGAAAGGGCGGATCGAGGCTGGTCACCGGCCGGAATTGGGCTATTTGCGTAGGTCGAGGGCGATGTCGAGGAGTAGGTCCTCCTGGCCGCCGACGAGGCTGCGGCGGCCGGCTTCCAGGAGCAGGGTTCGTACCTCGATGCCGTATCGGGTGGCGGTGGTTTCCGCGTGGCGGAGGAAGCTGGAGTACACCCCGGCGTAGCCGAGGGTGAGGGTTTCGCGGTCGACTCGGACTGGGCGGTCCTGTAGTGGGCGGACCAGGTCGTCGGCGGCGTCCTGGAGGGCGAACAGGTCGCAGCCGTGTGGCCAGCCGTCCAGGGTGGCGGCGGCGGTGAACGCTTCGAGGGGGCAGTTGCCCGCGCCTGCGCCGTGACCGGCCAGTGAGGCGTCCACCCGGATCGCGCCGGATTCGACGGCGGCCAGTGAGTTGGCCACCGCGAGGGAGAGGTTGTCGTGGGCGTGGATGCCGATCTCGACGGTGGGATCGAGTTCCTCGCGGAACAGCCGGACGCGTTCGCGCACGCCCTTCGGCGTCAGGTGCCCGCCCGAGTCGGTTACGTAGACGCAGTTCGCCCCGTAGGAGGCCATCAGCGCGGCCTGTCCGGCCAGGGCGGCGGGGGCGGCCATGTGGCTCATCATGAGGAATCCCGCCACGTCCATGCCCAGGTCGCGGGCGGTGGCGATATGCTGGGCGGCGATGTCCGCCTCGGTGCAGTGGGTGGCGACGCGCACCGAGCGGACCCCCAGCGCGTACGCCTGTTTGAGGTCGGCGATGGTGCCGATGCCGGGGAGCAGCAGCGTGGTCAGCCGGGCGCGGGTGACCACGCCCGCGACCGCCTCGATCCACTCCGCGTCGGTGTGGCTGCCGAGCCCGTAGGCGAGGCTGGAACCGGCGAGCCCGTCGCCGTGGGCGACCTCGATGGCGTCCACCCCGGCCGCGTCAAGGGCGGCGGCGATCTGCGCGGCCTGGTCGGGGTGGAGGCGGTGCCGGGTGGCGTGCATGCCGTCGCGCAGGGTCACATCCTGGATGTACAGGCTCATGAGGTCTCCAGGGCCAGCCGCTCGCCGACCCGCAGGGCGGCGGACGTCATGATGTCGAGATTCCCGGCGTACGCCGGCAGGTAGTGTCCTGCGCCTTCGACTTCGAGCAGGACGCTGACCTGATGGGCGTCGCCCAAGGGGGTGACCTGCACCGGCTGTTTGAGCCGGTAACCGGGCACGTACGCGGCGACTTCGGCGACCATCCGCTCGACGGCCGCTGCGATCCCGGGATGGGCCTCGCCGACCAGGCAGAACACGGTGTCCCGCATGATCAGCGGCGGCTCGGCCGGATTGAGGACGATCACCGCTTTGCCGCGGGACGCGCCCCCGACCGACTCGATCGCCCGCGCGGTCGTCTCGGTGAACTCGTCGATGTTGGCGCGGGTGCCCGGCCCTGCGGACCTGGACGCGATCGACGCGACGATCTCCGCGTACCCGACCGGGGTCACCGAGGACACCGCGGCCACGATCGGAATGGTCGCCTGCCCGCCGCAGGTGACCATGTTCACCTCGCGCGCCCCGAGATGCTCGCGGAGATTGACGGCGGGCACCACGAACGGCCCCAGCGCGGCCGGCGTGAGGTCCACCATCCGGATGTCGTACGGAGCCAGCTCGCGGGCGTTCTCCAGATGCGCCGCCGCGGAGGTCGCGTCGAACACGATCCGGATGTCCTCGAACCCGGGCAAGGCGGTCAGCCCCTTCACCCCGTCGGCGGTGGTGGCGACGCCGAGCCGCCGGGCGCGGGCGAGCCCGTCGGAGGCCGGATCGACGCCGGCCATGGCCGCGACCCGCAGGCCGGTGTCCCCACGCAAGATCTTGATCATGAGATCGGTGCCGATGTTCCCCGAACCGATCACAGCCACATCCGTCATGAACGCTCCCCACTGAAGGCCGCGCTGACCGCGCCGATCCCGTCGATCACGGCCACGTCCGTCATGAATGCCCTCCGCTGAAGGCCGCGCTGACCGCGCTGATCCCGTCGATCACGGCCTCGAAACGGTCGCCCGGCAGAACCGGCACCATCGGGCCGAGCGCGCCGGACAGCACCACGTCACCCGCCCGCAGCGGACGGCCGCGATCGCGCGCGGTCACGGCCAGCCACGCGACCGCGTTCAGCGGGTCACCGAGGCACGCGGCCCCGGACCCGGTGGACACGACATCGTCGCCGCGCCGCATCGTCATCGCGCAGCCGCGCAGGTCCAGCCCGTCCAGGCGGCGCCGCCCGCCCAGCGTGAACAGGCCGGAGGAGGCGTTGTCGGCGACGGTGTCGACGATGTCGATGTCCCAGCCCGCGATCCGGCTGTCCACGATCTCCAGCGCCGCCGCCACCCAGCCGGTCGCGGCCGCCACCTCGGCCGGTCCGATCGTGTGGCCGGTCAGGTCGGCCGCGAGCACGAACGCGACCTCGGCCTCGATCTTCGGCTGGAGCGTCCTGGCGATGTCGATCTCCTGCCCGGCCGGGCACTCCATGGTGTCGAGCAGCACCCCGAAGTCGGGCTGGCCGACCCCGAGCTGCCGCTGCACGACCGGATTGGTGAGCCCGACCTTGCGCCCCACCACCCTGGCCCCGGCCGCGACCTGCGCGGCCACCCAGGCGGACTGCACGGCGTAGGCCGCGCCGACGTCCCCGGGCGGCAGCAGAGTCCGCACAGGAGCGCAGGGCCGCCCGGTGGCACGCGCCTCGGACAGTTGTGCCAGCGCCATCTCAGCTCACCTCGGACAGTTGTGCCAGCGCCATCTCAGCTCACCTCGGACAGTTGTGCCAGGGCCATTCAGCTCACCTCGGACAGTTGTGGCGGCGCCATTCAGCTCACCTCGAAGGTCGTGCCGATGCCCATGCCGGTGATCCATTCGGGCACTGGCTCGTAGCTGGTCCACACCAGTGGCCGGTCGGCGGCGGCGAGCCCGATCAGCCAGGTGCGGATCTCGTGGCCGCCGCTCCCGGCGTGCCGTTCCAGGCCCTCGTCGCCGAGGTCGGTCACCGGGCCGAGGTCGGCCGCGGCGAGTTGCTTGAGGAACCACGCGTCCCACCCGGCGTTGACCGGCGCGTCCGGATTGCCGGCCATCGCCAGCACCCTCGGCTCGCGGGCGGCGGCGAACGCGCGGGGGTCCTTGCGGCCGTGGATCACCGCCGCGCGGCGTTCGGCGGCGACCGAAGGGTCGCGCGGGTCGTTGGACGGCAGCCAGTGCGACAGCCCGCCGCTGGCCACGATCAGGACCCGCCCCGGGTAGGCGGACGCCCGGATCGCCGCGCCGAGCGAACGGCCGAGCCGTACACAGCGCGGCATGCCGGGCAGGGGCGGGGCGGCGGTGTTCACCATCAGCGGGACGATGGGGAGCTCGGCTCCGCCGCGGACCATCTCGTAGCTCTGCACGATCCCGTGGTCGACGGTCAGCGCGTACGACAGGGACAGGTCGAACCCGTCGTCGGCGAGGGAGTCCCGGATCGACCACGCCAGGTCGGCGGCGACCGGCAGCGGGCCCGCCTTGCTCCCGAAGTCGCCGAAGCCGTCGGCGTGCTCGACGCCGAGCACGAAGGGCGGCATGGCGTCGTAGAAGTTGGCGTGGAAGTGGTCGGGCCCGATGACCACGAGCGCGTCCGGCGCGAGCCCGGCCACGGCGGCCTCGACCCGCCGGGCGTCGGCGAGGAACCGCCCGCCCGGCTGGCCCGCGCCGGGCGGCGGCAGCAGGGTCGCGAACGGCGAGTGCGACATGCCGACCATGCCGATGATCTCGCTCATGACGCGCCGAGCAGGAACTCGTGGTGCACCCGCAGGTACTCGTCCGGTTTCTCCCACTGCGGCCAGTGCCCGGCGTCGGCGATCACGTACAGCCGGGAGTCCGGCAGCCACTCCCGCAGCATCGCGGCCTCGTCCAGGCCGCCGGTCGGGTCGTGGTCGGTCCACAGCAGCAGCGTCGGCGCGGTGATCTTGCCGACCCAGCCGGGCTCCCAGGCGAAATCCTTGCGCACCACCGGGTCCTGCAGCACGAGCGTGTTGGTGATGGCCCGCACGAACCCCGGCCGCCCGTAGACCGCCCGGCGCAGCCCGACCAGCTCGTCGGTGACCATCTCCTTGTGGTGGAACAGGAACTCGACCCGCCGCCGCACGTTCGCGTCGCTGGGGTCCAGCACCGCGGTCATCGTGCTCTCCCGCAGCCGCGCCATCACCTCCGGCTTGTTGGCGATGTTCCCCGGCGTGTTGAGCACCAGCCGGTCGACCCGGCCGGGATGGTGCGCGGCCGTCCAGGCGGCCACCCACCCGCCGAGCGACTCGCCGGACAGGTGCGCGGCCTCGATCCCCAGCGCGTCCATCAGGCCGATCAGGTGGCCGGAAAGCACGTCGATCGTGTACGGCCGGTCCGGCAGATCCGACCAGCCGTGCCCCACCATGTCGTACGCGGTCACCCGGAACCGCGCGGCCAGCCCGGCGATGTCCCTGGCGTACGCCTCCAGGTGCCCGCCGGTGCCGTGCAGCAGGATCAGATCCGGCCCGGCCCCCGCGCGCAGCACCCGCGTCCGCACACCGCCGACCTCGACGTGGGACAGCTCATGGTCGACATCCGCCAACTCACCCCAGATGCTGATATGTCCGCTCATTCCGTGGCCTCCGGGAAGCGGGCGCGGGCCTCCGCGACGGTGGCCAGGCCGGCGCTCTGGCGGCGGCCGACGCACAGCAGGTTGAGTAGCCGGGAGTTCTCGATGGTCAGGAACTCGACCGGTTCGTCCGCCGAGTCGTTGTAGTGCCGATGCCACGTCCACGGCGGCGTGTACACGAAGTCGCCCGCCGCCCAGTCCGCGGTCTCGTCCTCGATCTCGCTGTGCCCCCGGCCGGAGATCACGTAGTGCACCGTCTCGTGGTGGTGCCGCTGCATGTCGGAGCTCAGCCCCGCCGGGATCGTCTGGCGGAAGATCTCGAACGACACCGTCGGCAGCTTGCCGGCGATCGACAGCTTGGTCGGATTGTGCACCTGGTCGGCCGGCAGGGTCTCCAGTTCGGCCGCGTGCACGACCACCGGACGCGCCGGGCTCGGCCGTACCGTGTCGCTGATCGAGCCGAGGAAGCCTGCCAGGCTGAAGCCGAATCCTGAATGGGTCATCAGATCGTTTCCGTCCTTCCGCCGTCGACCGTGAGCACGGTCCCGTTGAGGTAACTCGCGTCCGCCGACGTCAGGAACGCGACGGCGGCGGCGATCTCGTCCGGCCGGGCCGGCCGCCCGGCCGGAATGCCGCCGGTGTCGTCCGCGTCCAGGTCCTGGTAGGACCGTCCGGTGCGGAGCGCCCGCCCGGCCAGGATCTCGCGGCGGCGTGCCGTGTCGGTCGCGCCGGGGGCCACGCAGTTGACCGTGACGCCGTCGGCCGCGTACTCGCGGGCGAGCAGTTTCGCCGCGGCTGTGACCGCCGACCGCAGCACCACCGAGACGGCCAGGTCGGGCTGCGGCTGCCGTACCGCCGCGGAGGTCACGAACACCACCCGGCCGAAACCGCGCCCGGCCATGCCGGGCAGGGCCTGCCGCGCCAGCCGCAGCGGCCCGAACAGCAGCAGTTCGGCGCCCGCCCGCCACGCGTCGTCGGCCACGTCCAGGATCCGCCCGGGCGGGGGACCGCCCGCGTTGACGATCAGGATGTCGGCGGATCCGACGTCGGCGTCGCCAGCGGAGACGTCGCTGACCTGCGTCTCTACGGTCGCGCCCGTTTCCTCCTTCAGCTGGAGCGCGGCGGCGTCGAGCGCGTCGCCGCGGCGGCCGGTGATCACCACGCGGTGCCCGGACCGGGCCAGCCGCGACGCGATCGCGTAGCCGATGCCGGTGGCTCCGCCGCCGACGAGTGCGGTACGCATGACTGCCTCCCCAGGTATGGATGCCGGGTTTAGCCTGACTCGTATGCACAAGGGAACCAACGTTGAGTCCCACTGAGCGGGACGAATCCGGAGCGGGCGGGCTGGACCGGGCGGCCGCGATCCTCGGCGCGTTCGACGCCACCCACCGCGAGCTGACCCTCGCCGCCCTGGTGGCCAGGTGCGGCCTGCCCCGGTCGACCACGCACCGGACCGCCGACCGGATGATCCGGCTCGGCTGGCTGGACAAACCCGGCGGACGCTACCGGATCGGCAACCGCCTGTTCGAGATCGCCAGCCTCGCCCCGATCCGGATGGAGCTGCGCGAGGCGGTGCTGCCGTTCCTGCAGGACCTGCACCACGCGACCCGGATCACCGTGCAGCTCGGCGTCCTGGAGGGCGGGCAGATCCTGGTCGTCGAGAAGATCACCGGCCATCGGGCGATGCCGATGCTGTCCCAGGTCGGCGGGATCATCCCGGCGTACTGCTCGGCGCTGGGCCGGGCCATCCTCGCCTACTCCGACCCGGCGGTGATCGACTCGGTGCTGCGCGGCCCGCTGCCGGCGCGCACGCCGCGCACTCTGACCAGCTCGGTCGCGATCGTGCGCGAGCTGACGGCCGTCCCGGAACGCGGCTGGGCGGTGGAGCGCGAGGAGGGCAACATCGGCGTCAGCTGCGTCGCCGCGCCCATCTTCGGGCCGCTGGGCGATGTCGTCGCGGCCCTGTCCGTCACCGGGCCCAGCCAGTTCATCCGGGCCGACAGGATCGGCCCGGCCGTGCGGATGGCCGCCTCGGCCGCGTCCCGGGCCTACGCCAAAGGCCGATAGTCCTACTGAGTGGGACAGATCATTGCCAAGCACGCCGCGGAACTCCACGCTGTGACCTCAGACACACCGACACAAAGGAGACAGCGGTGACTCTCGGCGGTGGATACATGTTGCCGTCCCGCGACGGGCACAAGATCGCGGCGATCGGCATCGGGATCACGATGAAGACCGACGGCAAGTCGACCCACGACGCGTACTCGCTGTTCGAGTACACGGTTCCGCCGCGGACCGAAGGACCGCCGCCGCACCTGCACACCCGCGAGGACGAGTCGTTCATCATCCTGGCCGGACGGCTCGACGCCCACCTGGGCGGCCAGGACTTCACCCTGGAGCACGGCGACTACCTGTACCTGCCGCGCGACGTCGTGCACACCTTCCGCAACTCC
This sequence comes from Acrocarpospora corrugata, assembly GCF_009687845.1. Lineage (GTDB taxonomy): Bacteria > Actinomycetota > Actinomycetes > Streptosporangiales > Streptosporangiaceae > Acrocarpospora > Acrocarpospora corrugata. The sequence continues at coordinate 71,592 of NZ_BLAD01000040.1, read as the reverse complement.
TCCGACGAGGAGTGCCGGGTCATCTCGGTGGTCTCGCCGGCCGGGCTGGAGGGCTACTACCAGGCGCTCGCCGAGATGCCGCCGGGCCCCAAGGACATCTCGCTGATCAAGAAGATCATGGCCGACTTCGGCCTTGAGATGCGGCTGCCATGAGAATCGGGATCATCGGCGCCGGGGTGGCCGGCCTCGCCACGGCCAAGGTGCTCAAGCAGGCCGGGCACGACGTGCTGATCTACGACAAGTCGCCCGACGTCGGCGGCGTCTGGAGCCGCACCCGCCGCTACCCGGGCCTGTGCACCCAGAGCCCGAAGGCGCAGTACGCGCTGTCGGACTACCCGATGCCCAAACACTTCCCGCAGTGGCCCGGCGGCGAGCAGATCCAGGAGTACCTGGCCGCCTACGCCGAGGCGTCCGGCCTCACCCCCGCGCTGCGGCTGGACACCGAGGTGACCTCCGCCGAACCCGGCCCCGGCGGCTGGACGGTCACCGCGGGCGGCGAGACCACCCGCTTCGACCGGCTCGTGGTGGCCAACGGCGTGTTCTGCGAGCCCGCCGTCCCGGCCTACCCCGGCCTGGCGGAGTTCACCGCGGCCGGCGGCCGGCTGCGCGCGGTCTCCGACGTGCACGACGCCGAACAGGCCCGCGGCAAGCACGTCCTGATCGTCGGGTACGGAAAATCCGCCAACGACATCACCGTGCCGGTCAGCCTGACGGCGGCCACCACCACCGTGATCGCCCGCCACCTGCTCTGGAAGGTGCCACGCAAGATCGGCGGCTTCCTCAACTTCAAGATGCTGCTGCTCACCCGCATGGGCGAGGCGCTGTTCCGCTACATCCGCCTACGCGGCCTGGAGAAGTTCCTGCACGGCCCCGGCGACGGGATGCGCGGCCGGATGATCAACTCCATCGGTTCCGTCTCGGTGCGCCAGTTCGGCCTCGCCAAGCTGGGCCTGGTGCCGCCCGGCCACATGGAGGACATCGTCAGGGGCGCGATCGGCCTGGCCACCGAGGGCTTCTTCGAAGGGGTCGGGGAAGGCAGGATCTCGGTCCGCCACGACCGCGTCATCACCCGGCTGTACGCCGAGGACGGCAGTCCGTACGCGGAACTGGACGAGGGCAGCACGCTCCCGGCCGACCTCGTCATCTGCGCCACCGGCTACACCCAGGGCGTCCCGTTCCTCCCCGGCGACGTCCAGGACCGGCTGCTGGACGAGCGCGGCAACTTCCTGCTCTACCGGCAGATCCGGCCCCTCGACGTGCCCGGCCTGTACTTCAACGGCTACAACTCCTCCTTCTTCAGCCCGCTCAACGCCGAGATGGCCGCCGTCTGGATCGCCGCCGACCTCGCGGGCCAGGTGCCCCTGCCGGACCAGGCGGAGATGCGCCGGCGGGTCGTCGACCAGCTCGCGTTCATGGACGTGGCCACCGATGCGCACCACTGCCGCGGCACCAAGATCATCCCGTTCTCCATGCACAACGTCGACGAGGTGCTCGGCGATCTCGGGCTCAACATCGGCGCCCGCGTCCGGGCGTCGCACTGGCTCAACCCGATCAACCCGGCCGCCTACCGCCGCGTCACCCCGGCCCTGCTGAAACGCCTGACCCCGGCCGCCGCCGAGGACCCGGTCGGGCTCAGAGGATGAGCGGGCGGAGCGTACCGGCGGCTATCTGGAGCCCCTGCTTGATCCGCTCTTCCGAGCCGCCCCACACCGGGTCCTCGTGCTCGACGGCCACGACGCCGTCGAAGCCGCCCGCGTAGAGGGTGTCCACCAGGCGGTTCCAGTCGAGGAGGCCACGGCCGGGCACCCGGTAGCGCCACCAGCCGACGTCCTCGGGGGCCTGCCGCCCGACGGTCTTGCCGAAGAAGCCGTAGCGGGTGCGGGCCCGGTCGTCGATCTCGATGTCCTTGGCCTGCACGTGCAGGACCTGGCCGCGCTCCAGGCGGGGGCGGAGCGCGTCGATCGGGTCGATGCCCAGCCACACCAGGTGGGAGGGGTCGAAGTTGAGGTACAGGCCGAGGCCGGACAGCCAGTCCCACAGTTCGGGGGAGTAGGCGAGGTTGCCGGGATACCCGTCGGGGTGCCAGGACTCCATCGGGCAGTTCTCGATGACCAGGCGGATGCCGCGGGCGGCGGCGTACTCCACCAGCGGCGGTAAGTGCCGCTGCGCCCGCGCGAGGTTGTCGGCGACCGAGCGGGACGCGTCGCGGCCCACGAAGGTGCCGACGCACGGCACCTCCAGGGCGGCGGCGGCGTCGACGCAGGCCAGCAGGTGGCGGTGGATCCGCTCGCGTTCCGCGTCGTCGCCGTGCAGGTTGTTGGCGTAGTAGCTGATGGCCGACAAGGTCAGGCCGTTGCGGGTGAGCACGCCCCGGACCCTGGCGATCTCGTCGCCGGTCATCCCGGCGACGTCGATGTGGGCGGCGTAACCGGCCTCGGTGGCGGCCGTCGGCCAGGCCGCCACCTCCAGCGCGTCGTAGCCCTGCCGCGCGGACCATTCGGCGATCGCCTCCAGCGAGAGGCGGGGCAGGCATCCCGTGAACAGTCCGAGCCGCATGTGTTCCCCTCTGTTATCTGTCGGGTTCTCCGGCGAGCACCCACGCGTAGACGCTCGCGACGCCCTCCTCCAGCGAGGTGGCCGCCTTCCAGCCCAGCTCACCGGCGGCGCGCGTGACGTCCAGCGCGCTGCGCCGCAGCTCTCCCGGCCGGGCGGGGCCGAAGCCGGGCTCGACCGGGCGGCCCGAGACCTGGCCGATCACGTCGGCCAGGGTGAGGATGCTGGTCTCGGCGCCGGTGCCGATGTTCCACACCCCGGGCCGCGGGGCGTCGGCCGCGGCCAGGAAGGCGTCGGCGACGTCGCCGACGTGGACGTAGTCGCGGGTCTGGCCGCCGTCGCCGTAGATGACGGGCTGCTCGCCGCGGCTGACCTTGCCGCAGAAGATGGCGACCACGCCCGCCTCGCCCGCCGGGTCCTGGCGCGGGCCGTAGACGTTGCCGAGGCGGAGCACCGAGTGGGCGGTGCCGTGCAGTCGGTTGGCGAGGCCGATGTACTGCTCGGCGCAGTACTTGGCCGTGCCGTAGGGGGCTTCAGGTTCGGGGAACTGGTCCTCGGCGGAGGGGATGGCCGCGTCCATGCCGTACAGGGCGCCGCCGGTCGAGGCGAACAGCACCCGGGCGCCGCCCGCGCGGGCGGCCTCCAGCACGTTGATGGTGCCGATGACGTTGGTCCTGGCGTCGGCGGCCGGGTCCTCGACCGAGGCCCGGACGTCGATCTGGGCCGCCAGGTGGCAGATCAGCTCGGGGCGGACCGCGTCGACGACCGCCGCCAGCGCGGCGGCGTCGGTGACGGAGACCTGGTGCACCGCCACCCGGGGGTCCAGCCGGCCGGGCCGGCCGGTGGACAGGTCGTCGAGTACGGCGACCTCGTCGCCCCTGGACAGGAACGCGTCGGTCAGATGCGAGCCGATGAACCCGGCCCCGCCGGTCACGAGAATGCGCATGGGGAAGAGCCTAGGGGCAGGTCGGCGGCGCAGCGGAAACCGAGCGCGAAGCTGGAGTAAACGGGGTCCACCGCGATCCGCTCGCTGGTGCGGACCTGGAACCTGAAATCCTTCCAGGAGCCCCCGCGGACCACCATGTAGCGGCCGGCGGCCATCGTGTAGACGGGATCGTAGGAGCGGTCCCGGTCGTACAGGTGGTAGGTGGTGGCGGTCCACTCCGCGACGTTGCCGGCCAGGTCGGCGACGCCGAACGGGGAGTCGCCGGTCGGGGAGAAGGCCCCCACGGGGGTGGTGGCCGGGGTCTCGCCGTGCTCGGCGCGGCGCCGCGCCCACCAGGACCGCCAGGCGGCGAAGTCGCTGATGGCCGTGCCGCTCCAGTGCTCGGCGCAGTTGGCGAAGCCGGGCCCCCACTCCGCCCCCCACGGCCAGCACCGCCACTGCGGGCCGTGCGCCGCGTACTCCCACTCCGCCTCCGTCGGCAGGCGTTTGCCCGCCCAGGCGGCGTACGCGAGCGCGTCCGCGTGGCCGACGTGCACGACCGGGTGGTCCAGCCGGTCCTGGACCGAGTCGCCGGGGCCGGCCGGGCGCCGCCAGCAGGCCCCTTCCCGCTCCTCCCAGTACGACGCGCCGTACACCAGCCCCCAGCCGCGCAGTTCGGCGGCGGTGCGGTGGCCGGTCGCCTCGGTGAAGGCCAGGTATTCGCCGTTCGTCACCGGATAGGTGTCGATCGCGAACGTGGCGACGGCCCGCCGGTGCTGGGGCGACTCGTCCTCGAACCATTCGCGCCCGTAGTGCTGGACGGAGGTGAGGCCGTCCATGTGCTCCTCGGACGAGCCGATCTGCACCTCGGCCGCCGGGATGGTCACCATCGCGCCCACGCTCAGCCCCCCGCGAGGGCCGGCACGACGGTCAGGCGCGCGTCGCCGGAGAGCGGGGTGTCCAGCCCGTCGAGATGCCGGACGTCGTCCTCCCCGACGTAGATGTTGATCCACGAGGCGAGCCGCCCCTGGCCGGTGTAGACCCGCGCGGCGAACTGGGGGTGGGCCTCGGTGAGCCAGTCGAGGGCGCCGCCGACGGTGTCGGCCGAGCAGCGCAGCTCGCCGAGCTCACCACCGGCGACGGTACGCCAGTTGGCCGGCACGATGAACTCCACGGTCGCCATCCTGGTCACTCCTTCCCGGCGAGCTGTTCGCGCATCCAGGCCACGGTCTGGGCCAGCCCGTCCCGCAGCGAGGTGGTGGCCTCCCAGTCCAGGTCCTCGCGGGCCCTGGTCAGGTCGGGGCGGCGCAGGTTGACGTCCTGGTCCCGGGCGGGCAGGAACTCCAGCTTGCCCGTCCCGGAGATCTCGACGACCAGTTCGGCGATCTCCCGGACCGAGGCCTCGTCCGCCGAGCCGAGGTTGACCGGGCCGGCCAGGTCGCTGTCCAGCATCTTGATCAGGCCCTGGACGAAGTCGCCGACGTAGCAGAGCGAGCGGGTCTGCTTGCCGTCGCCGTGCAGGCGCAGCGGCTCGCCCCTGATCGCGGCGGCGGAGAAGGCGGCGACGATCCGGCCGTCGTCCGGCCACATGCCGGGGCCGTACACGTTGAACGGCCGGACGATGCCGGTGTCGAGCCCGTGGTGGCGGCGGTAGGCGACGGTCGCGGCCTCGCTGAACCGCTTGGACTCGTCGTAGGCCGAGCGGGGGCCGACCGGGTCGACGTTGCCGCGGTAGGTCTCCTTCTGCGGGTGCTGCTCCGGGTCGCCGTACACCTCGGAGGAGGAGGCGAGGATGAACCGCGCCTCCTTCGCGCGGGCCAGCTCCAGCACGTTGAGGGTGCCGATCGAGCCGACCCGCAGCGTCTCCAGCGGCATCGCGAAGAAGGCGACGGGGGAGGCCAGCCCGGCCAGGTGCACGACCGCCCGGACCGGTCCTTCGAGTTCGAGGGGCTCGGTCACGTCGTGCTCGACGAAGGCGAAGCCCTCACTCTGGCGCAGCAGGTCCAGGGCCGCCGACCGGCCGGTGAGCAGATTGTCGACCGCGGTGACCCGGTCTCCTCTGGCGAGCAGGGCGGAACAGAGGTGGGCCCCGATGAAACCGGCTCCGCCGGTCACCACGATCCGCCCTTCGGGCTGTGACGATGTCATGCCGTCCTCCTAGTGTTCTGGCGTGCCGGGGAACGTGCCGAGGAATTCGAGCACCTGTCGCGCGCAGGCCATGCCCTGGCCGATCGCGACGTCCTGGTTGATGTACACGTAGTTGGCCAGCCGCCCGCAGAAGAACACCCGCAGCGAGGTGACCTGCCGGATCTCGTCCTGGAGCCGCTCGTTCGCCCGCTCGTAGCGGCGGTCGGGGGTGGGCACCGGATAGTGCTTCTCCGGCGCGCCGGGATACTCCTCGGTGACGACCGTGCCGCGGATCGACTGGCCGGAGGCGTGCTTGGTCTCGACCGTCCGGGTGTACGGCCGGCGCAGCGAGGGCTGGTTCACGATGTAGCCCGCCGTCACCGTGCCCGCCGGGTCCTCCAGCGGGATGTACGTGCTCACCGAGCGGATCCCGCGCCACTCCAGCTCGCCCGGGAGGCCGAGGAAGTCGTCCAGCGGCGCCGTGATCACGATGGCCCGGTAGGAACGTTCGAGCTCAGGCAGGTCGCCGGCGCCCAGCTCCTGGCCGAACGTGGCCGGGATCGGCCGGACCATCTCCTCGATCACGGCCTGGGCGCTGGGCAGCGGGAACAGCTCCCAGGAGTCCTTGAACATCCGCCGGTTGCCGTCGGCCCGCAGATCCAGGCGGCTCGGGGCGAACGTGCTGGACATCTCCGCCGGATCCCGCCCCCACTGCTTGATCGTGTAACCCTCGATGAACAGCCGGAAGAGCGTCTCGCCCATCAGCCCGACGCAGTAGTCCCGTAAATTCTTCGTGGACGGGACTTCGGGCAGCCCGGCCAGCTCTTTTTCGATCGCCGGCCACAGCGGGAGGTCCTTGAGTTCGCCCACCTGCGGCGGCCAGGAAAGCAGCCGGGGTTTCTCGTCGGCGTCGTCCAGGAAAATCTCGGTGAGGCCGTGGTGGGCGTAGTCGTGGGCTATTCCGAAACGCCGTACGAAATTCATCACGGTCACGTCGGAGGTGTGGAACACATGGGGCCCGTGCGGCTCGAACATCACCCCGTTGATGGTGCCGCTCTTCGAATGGCCGCCGACCGAAAAATCGCGGTCGAATAGGTGCACTGGATATCCGGCGTCGTGAATCAACCGGGCGGCGGTGGCGCCCGCCCAGCCCGCGCCGACCACCGCGACGGCGCTCACGGCGACCGCCGGCCGGCTTCTTCGACCTGCTGCCTGGCCGCGATCAGGGCGGCCCTGTTCTTGTCGACCAGCCCGTCCGAGTCGAGGCCCTCGTCGGCCTCGAAGACGACCCGGTTCGCCGGCAGCGGATCCGGCACGGGGACGCCGCTGATCGCGCTGATCTCCTTGATGAACTGCCAGTAGGCGGGCCGTTCCGGAAAGGTCGCGTGAATGGCGGCCAGGCCGTCCAGGCTCACCACCGGCGGGTCGTTGATGGGGGAGACCAGCGCGTACCTGGCGGGATCCAGGGCCACGGCGCGCCCGCTCTCGAAGTGGCTCTGCAGCACGTGGGCGAGCGTGCCCTGCTCGTCGAAGAAGTCCATCTGCTCGGCGCCGCGCTGCTCGGTCAGCCACGTGTACGCCTGGCGGATCTCGTCGGTGAGATCGCAGCCGGCGCGCTGGCCGACCAGTCCCGTGTTGATCGGCTGGAAATCCTCGGGCAGCAGGTCGCCGAATCGCCCGTAAACCCAGCGCGGTTTGATCGGGAAATCTTCCATCGTCACGATGTAGTCGTGCCGGTCGCCGTTCACGAATTCGAGCAGTTCGGTCGGCGTGTTGACCAGGAACAGATCCGCGTCCACGTGGATCTCGGTCCTGCCGGGGTCGTAGCGGAACCGGGGCGCCCATTTGTGCCAGCGGTTCCACCGCCATTGTTCGTCGATGTACTCGGGCCGTCCCTCATTCATGTCGAGAACGACGGCGTCCACCTGGAGCCCGGCCTTCATGGCGGCCACGTCGTCGGTGAAGACGATGTAGTCGCTCGGCGCGCCGAAGAATCGCTGGAAAGTGCCGATGCTGTGGCTGAGCATGCCGAGCGCGTTCTCGTTCGGCGCCCACAACGCCCACCGAAAAATGGCACCGACATTTCCCATTGTGCCTCCTAGCTCGGGATTTGACACAGATACTTCAAGCCGGAAGCCGATCGTGTCAACGTGATCTGGTTGGACAGACGATCGCTGGGTGATGCTGTCCGGGTGCTTCCGACTCTCGGTCCCGCGCCGGCCCTGGACTACCTGCCCCCCGCGCCCGCCGGGCCGGCTCCCCCCGTCGCCCTGATCGGCTGCGGCGGCGTCAGCAACCTGCATCTGGCCGCCTACCGCGAACTGGGGCTCCAGGTCGTCGCCCTGTGCGACGTCGACAGGACCGCCGCCGAAAGACGGCGGGCCGAGTTCTATCCCGGCGCCGAAGTGTTCACCGACCACCGCGAGCTGCTCGCCCGCTGCCCGGCCGCCGTCGTCGACGTGGCCACCCACGTGGACGTCCGGCTGGACATCGTCAGGGCCTGCCTGCTGGCCGGCCGCCACGTGCTGAGCCAGAAACCCTTCGCGATCGACCTCGACGACGCGGAACGCCTCTGCGATCTCGCCGACTCCCGGAACCTGGCGCTCGCGGTGAACCACAACGGCCGGTTCGCCCCGCACTTCGCCTGGCTGCTCGCCGCCGCCAGGGGCGGCCTGCTGGGCCGGGTGGAGACCGCCGACTTCAGCCTGTTCTGGCCGCACGACCAGGCGGTGGCCGGGACGGTCTTCGCGGACATGCGGGACCTGGTCCTGTTCGACTACGGCATCCACTGGTTCGACCTGCTCGGCATGCTCTTCGCCGGCCGCCCCGCCACCGGCGTCTACGCCTCGGCCAGGCCCACGGCGTCCCAGCGCATCACCGCGCCGACCCTCGCCACCGCCCTGATCGAGTTTCCCGACGCGCAGGCCGTCCTGCGCTTCCACGCCTCCGCCACCACGCCGGAGCTGGGACACTACCGGGTCGGCGGCGACCTCGGCACGGTGAGCAACACCGGCACGACGGTCGGTGGCGAGCGCGTCATCCTCGACACCCCGGCCGGAACCGGGTTCGCCGACCTGCCGGGCCGCTGGCTCGCCGACGGCTTCCGCGGCTCGATGAGCGCCCTGCTGGCGGCCCTCGACCGCGGCGAGCCGCCGCTGAACGCGGCCAGGACCAGCATTCCCGGCCTCGCCCTCTGTTTCGCCGCCGTCGAATCCGCGCGCACCGGGCGGCCGGTGAGACCTGGCACGGTCCGTTCGATTTCCCCATGAATTCGGGCGGGAATATCAGAGCTTTTCCTGCGGTACGGATCTGGCGTGCCGGCGAATCCTCGGATAGTTTTGCGAGTAGCGATCGGCCGGACGGCGCGACCATGCCGAGGCGCGGCGAGGGATTGCCTGATCATAACCGATCGCAATCCATGAGGTGCGAAAATGGCCACGGAAATCGACGGGGACCGTGATCTACCGCCACTCGAGAATGTCCGATGATGCGCGATGACACTCAGTCGTTTATTCATTTCGAAACGTTTACATTCCAGCCGGGGGGCACGACTGAGCTCGCGCTCGAAGCGCTTCGCCCGGCCGACTCCCCCCGCTTGGCGGGAATCGACTTCGAGCACGTCAACACCCTCGCGGGGGCGGGGAGGACGCTACCCCCGATCACGGTCGCCCGGTCGTCCATGCGGGTCGTGGACGGCATGCACCGGGTCGCGGCGGCCCGGCTCAACGGTCAGCCGAGAATCGCCGCCCGCTTCTTCGACGGCACCGACGACGACGCATTCCTGCTCGCCACGGAGGTGAACACGGCGCATGGCCTCCCGCTTACTCTGGCGGACCGGAGAGCGGCGGCCACGCGCATCATCGGATCGCATCCGCAGATGTCCGACCGGTCGATAGGACTGATAGTCGCGCTGGCCTCGAAGACAATTGCCGCGCTCCGCAGGCGTGCAACCGGGGAAATTCCCCAGTTGCACACGAGAGTCGGCAGGGACGGCCGTGTTCGCCCACTGAACATTACCGAAGGAAGGCTGATGGCCTGCGAGATCATCGCGGCCAAACCGAATGCCTCGCTGCGGGAGATAGCGAAAGAGGCCGGTATTTCGGTGGGCACGGCGCGTGATGTGCGGAACCGGGTCCAGGCGGGGGAGGACCCGATCCCGAACGGCCGACGGCCCGCCTCGGAGTCCCGGCGGCGCACTGCGTCGCGGCCGGCCGAGCCGGTCGACCCGCGGAGCGTGCTCGACCGGCTGCGCAAGGATCCGTCCCTGCGGTTCACCGAATCGGGCCGCCGGATCCTCCGCTGGCTGACCGCCCACATGATCGCCGCACCCGACTGGGAGGCGCTCACCGAGGAGCTGCCGCCGCACTGCGGCCCGCTCGTGGTGGCACTCGCCCGTGCCTGCGCCGCGTCGTGGCTGGAGCTCGCGGACGAGCTCGAGCGCGGCGCGGGGGAGTCCGGTTAGTCACCCGCTCCCGTGGGGATCCAGACGCGCATGGTCGAAGGTCCCCGGTTCGCCCAGTCGTAGTACGGGGTCAGCGCCACTTCGGCCGAGGCCGCGAGCGACGGGGTGACGTCCGCGACGTCGGCCGAGTAGGGGAACGGCCGCACCGGCAGGTCCGCCGCGGAGAGGTGGACGCGCACGCCGTCCCCATTCGCGAGCGGCGGCTTCGACACGTCGACGACGGTCGTCTCCGTGCTCCAGCCGTCGGGGAGGTCGACCGACTCCAGGGCGTGCACGACGGGGCCGCGCTGGACGGCGACGCAGCCGCGGACGGCGTCGACGCGGTGGTGCGGGTAGACGAAGCGCGCCTCCATGGGCAGCTCCAGCACGATCGTGTCCCCGGCGGCGAACGGCCTGGTGACCGAGGCTACGCCCGGCTCCGCCGCTTCCGCGACCCCGTTCACGGACACGGTCGCGCCCCCCGCCCAGGAGGGGACGCGCAGCGCGAGCGTCCAGGCGCCCGGGGACTCCCGGACGGTGATCCTGATCGTGCCGCTGTTCGGGTAGTCCGTCTCCACGTCCAGGCTGATCCGGCGTCCGTCCGCCAGCACGGTGTCGACGGAGGAGCTGCCGTACTGGTGGATCTGCACGCCGTCGGCGTCCTTGGTCGCCCAGAGCGCGCCGAGGCCGGCCAGTGTTCTGGCCAGGTTGGTGGGGCAGCAGGACGCCTCGAACCACGCCTCGCGCCCGCTGCTGGAACCGCGCAGGCAGAGGCCGTCGGCGTTGACCGGCGCGGGCTCGCTCATCGAGCGCTGGTGCAGCGTGTTGGCGTAGAAGAAGGCTTGGCCGTCCCGGGCGGGCGCCGCGGCGAGGACGTTGTAGAGGGTGCGCTCGATCAGGTCGGCGTACTGGCTCTTGCCGGTGGCCAGGAGCAGCCGCCAGCTGAACATGATGGAGGCGACGCCCGCGCACGTCTCGCAGTAGGAACGGTCGGGCGGCAGCACGTAGTCGAGGCCGAACGCCTCGTCGTTGTGGTGGGAGCCCATCCCGCCGGTGACGTAGACGCGGGTGGCGACGGTGTTGGCCCACTGGGTCTCCAGCACCCGCAGCAGGTCGGTGTCACCGGTCTCCACGGCGACGTCGGTGGCGCCCGCCGACAGGTACAGCGCCCGTACGACGTGGCCGCGTAAGACGGTGGCCTCGCGGACCGGGATGTCGTCCTGGGAGTAGGCGCTGCCGTACTCGATCCGGGGGAGCGTTCCCGCGCCGCGCCGGTCGATGAACAGCACCGCCTGGTCCAGGTAGCGGAGCTCGCCGGTGAGGCGGTAGAGCTCGACCAGGCCGAGCTCGATCTCGGCGTGGCCGCAGACCGTGCGCAGGCCGTTCTCGCCGAACATCACGCAGACGTGGTCGGCCAGCGCGATCGCCACCTGGAGGTACTTCGGGTTGGCGCCGGCCCGGGCGTTGGCGACCGCGGACTGGAGCAGGTGCCCGAAACAGTAAAGTTCGTGCCCCCAGGAGGGGTCGGAGTAGCGCGGGCGCTGCCAGGCCCGGCCGAACAGCGTGTGCAGGTAGCCGTCGGCGTCCTGCGCCGCCGCCAGCCGGTCGACCAGCTGGTCGAGCGCGGCGTCGAGGACGTCGTCGGGGCCGCTTCTGGCCCGGTCCCAGGAGATCGCCTCAATGATCTTGTAGATCTCCGAGTCGGCGAACTCCATGCCCCGGTGGTCGTACTTGGCGCCGGCCGCCGCGTGGTCGAAGTTGCCGGTCCAGCCCGCCCGCTCCAGCCAGTGCAGCGCGTGCGGGATGATCGCGCTGCGGTTGAGCTCCTGGCGCTCTCCCCAGAATCCCCCGGAGAGGCGGGATTCATCAAGACCGAGCGGCGTGAACACCCCGCCGCGCGGGACCACGGGGGCGACAGGGGAGGGGTGTCTTTCGACGATGCCAGTCACATTTGTCCTTAGTCAAAGAATGCGGAGGTAACCGCTAGCCGCGCAGCGCGCCCGACATGAATCCGCGCACGTAGTAGCGCTGGAGCACGGTGAAAAGGAGCAGGCAGGGGATGGCCATGACCATGACCCCGGCTTCGAGCATCCCGTAGTCGATCGCTCCGAACGTGCGCTGCGTCATGCTCCAGACGGCCACCGGGAGCGGGAAGCTGGCCCCGTCGTTGAGCAGGATCAGCGGGGCCAGGAAGTCGTTCCACGAGGCGAGGAAGGCGAACAGGCCCACCGTCACCAGGCCGGGCCGTACCGCGGGAAGGAGGATGGAGATGAAGGCGCGGAAGGTGTTGCAGCCGTCGACCATCGCCGACTCGTCCAGTTCGCGGGGGACCGCCTCGAACGAGTTGCGCATCATGTAGAGCGCGAACGGCAGCTGGAACATGATGAAGACCAGGCTCAGCCCGACCAGCGAGTTCTGCAGGCCGATCTGGGCCAGCAGCACGTAGAGCGGGATCAGGATGGTCGCGTACGGCACCATCAGGATCGCCAGCGTCGCCAGGAACAGCAGGTTCTTGCCCGGGAAGCTGAACCGGGCGAACGCGTAGCCGCCCAGCGCCGAGACCACCAGCGTCCCCGTGACGGTCATCACGGACACCAGCAGGCTGTTCGTCAGGTACGTGGCCAGCCCCTCGCCGAAACCGGCCATCCGGGTGTAGTTGCCGAAGCCGAATCCGGTGGCCTGGCCGCTGCCCGCCTGCCCTTTCAGGGACGACCAGCCGCTCCACACCAGCGGGAACAGGAACAGGACGGCCAGCGCCGACATACCGGAATAGGAGGCGGTGCGCCTCATTTGTTGCCTCCCCGGAGAACCCGCAGCTGCAGGGCGTTGAGCGCGACCAGCGCCACCAGCAGCACCACCGAGAGCGCCGCGGCGCCACCCAGGTCGAAGCGGAAGAACGCGTTGCGGTAGATGACCATGACCATCGACACCGTGCTGTTGTCGGGGCCGCCGTTGGTGAAGATGAAGAACTGGTCGAAGGCCAGCAGTGAGCCGGTGACGCTCAGGATCAGCATCAGCGCGATCGTCGGGCGTAGCAGCGGCAGCGTGATCCTGGTGAAGATCTGCCACCGGTTCGCGCCGTCGCTCCTGGCCGCCTCGTACACCTCGACCGGGATCGCCTGCAGGCCGGTGAGCAGGATCAGCATGTTGAACCCGGCGAACCGCCACAGCACCAGCGCGATGGTGGAGAACAGCGCCATGTTCGGCGTGCCGATCCACTTCACGTCCATGAATCCGAGCGGGCCGAACTCGGGGTTGAGCATGCCGTAGAACAGCAGGGCGGCCGCCGCGAAGCCGACCGCGCCCGGCAGGAAGAAGGCGGTGCGGAAGAAGGCGATGCCGGGCCTGCGGTTCTGCACGAGTAACGCCAGGCCGAGCGCCACCGCCGACAGCAGCACCGTGATGATCACGGTGTACTTCAGGGTGAACAGCACCGAGTCGACGAACAGCGGGTCATCGGCGATCTTGACGTAGTTGTCGGGGGCGTTCAGATGGGCCGGGCCCAGGAGCGGCCACTTGTTCAGCGACATCCACCCGATCAGCGCCAGCGGGGCGATGAACAGCACGCCGACGATGACGGCGGTCGGGGCCGCGTACAGCAGGCCGACGTAGTCGCGTGAGCGGAACCGGCCACGGGCGTGGGCCGAGCGGGCCGCGACCTTGACAGGGTCGCGGCCCGCGCGGGGCGGGGCAAGGTTGGTCACTGGACGAGCGACTTCTCGACCGCGACGTTGAGTTCGGCGAGCTTGGCGGGGTCGCCGAAGACGGCCTCGCGGGCGAAGCGCAGCCACGGGCCCTGCGGGTCGTTGAAGGTCTGGCCGAAGCGCGGCGCGTACGGCGTCTGACCCTTGGCGACCAGCGAGTTGATCAGGACCACCCGGGGGTCGGCCGCGGAGTACTTGTTGTTGGACAGGTCGGTCCTGGCCAGCACGTCCTTGTTCTTGGCCATGACCTCGACCTGGGCCTCGTCGGAGACCGTCCAGGTCAGGAAGTCCCAGGCCGCGTCCGCGTTCTTGGTGGTGGCCGAGATGCCGACCGAGTCGCCGCCGACGAAGGTGGACTCGCCGCCGTCGGGGCCGGCGATCGGGGCGACGCCGATGTTCATGTCCGCGGGCATTCCGCCGAGCGTGGTCGACGGCATCGGCATGACGCCGATCTCACCCTTGGGGAAGAAGCCGGTCCAGGTCGCGCCCTGCTCCTCCTTGGTGGTGGGGCCGCTGAGGCCCCGGTCGTACATGTCCTTGTAGATCGCGAAAACGTCGGTCATCGGCGACTGGTTCACCAGGGACTTGGTGCCCAGCTCGTCCATGACCTGGCCGCCGGCCGCCCAGACCGAGGGCCAGAAGGTGAAGACGTAGCAGCCGCCGCAGTTGCCGCCGAAGAAGGTGCCGTGCACCTTGCCGTCCTTGCCCAGCTTCTCCTGCACGGTGGTCGCCTGCTCGGCGAACTCCTTCAGGGTGGTCGGGCCCTTCTCCGGGTCCAGCCCGGCCTTCTCGTACAGGTCCTTGTTCCAGAACCACACCGACAGGTCGAGGGTGTGCGGGAGGGTGTACATCTTGCCCTCGTACGTCCCGAGCTTCATGTGCGAAGCCGCGAGCGAGTCCTTGAAAGGCAGCTGCGCGATCCGGTCGGTGATGTCCAGATACAGGCCCTGCGACGTGTAGTTCGGGACGAAGATCACGTCAGCCGCGAAGATGTCGGGAAGCTGCCCGGCGCCGGCCGCGGCGGCGATCCGCGGCTGGTAGTTGTCGATCGGGATGACGGTCAGCTTGACCTGGTTCTTGTGGCTCGCGTTGTACGCGTCGACCAGCCGCTGGCTCTGCGCCTGGGTGGCCGCGCGGGTCCACATCGTGACCGTGGTCCCGGTGTCGGGGGCCGGGGCGGATCCGCTCGCCGCCGGCGTCTCCTCGGTGCTGCCGCACGCGGCCAGCGCCGTTACCAAGAGCCCAGCGGCCAGAGCCGCCGAAAACCTTTTTGCCATGTCCTGCTCCTTGCACTTCTGGGGGGCTACCGTCCACGACGGCGGCGGGTACCCGATGCTTTCGCGCCCCGACCAAGCAACTGCAAACGTTCGCATCGGTGGTAAAGCGAAATTAAAGGTTTTCGGAAACGTAAGCGTCATCTGCGAGCCTGTCAAGGGCCTGGACACGCCGGGCGGTTGCCGTTATGTCTGCGCGACCGTTATGGTCTGCGTAAACGGCCAGCCGAGCGCGCTGGGCGACGGCCCCGGCCCAGAAGGAAAAGGTTTTCGCAAATGCGTCCTGAGCGACCACGTGCGGTCACGATCAACGACGTTGCGGCGCTGGCCAAGGTCTCCATCGCGACCGCGTCCAAAGCGCTCAACGGCCGGGGCCAGGTGCGCGCGGAAACCCGGGACCGGGTGTTCGCCGCCGCGCGTGAACTGTCCTTCCAGCCCAACCCGCTGGCCCGCAGCCTCGTCACCGGCCAGACCAGGACGGTCGGGCTGCTGACCAGCGACAGCGTGGGCCGGTTCGGCATCCCGGTGATGCTCGGCGCGGAGGACGCGTTCGGCTCGGGCGAGACCGCGGTGCTGCTGTGCGACGCCCGCGGCGACGCCTTCCGGGAGCAGCACTACCTGCGCACGCTGCTGGCCAGGCGGGTGGACGGGCTGATCGTCGTGGGGGAGAGCACCGACCCCCGGCCATCGATCAGCCGGGACCTGCCCATCCCGGTCGTGTACGCGTACGCGCCCTCCGACGACCCGGCGGACGTGTCGTTCGTGCCCGACGACGTGACCGGGTCGGGCGACGCCGTACGGCACCTGATCGCGCTGGGGCGGCGCCGGATCGCGCACGTCACCGGGCCGACGCACTACACGGCCGCGCGGGAACGCGCGGAGGGCGCGCTGGGCGCGCTGGAGGCGGCCGGGCTGCCGCTGTCCGGCGGGCAGGTCGTGTACGGAGTGTGGTCGCAGCGCTGGGGGCGGCACGCGGCGGAGATCGTGCTCAACGCCGACCCGGACGTGGACGCCGTCTTCTGCGGCAGCGACCAGATAGCGGCCGGGCTGATCGAGGCGGCCAGGGAGCGGGGCCGGCGGGTGCCCGACGACATCGCCGTGGTCGGCTACGACAACTGGGAGGTCCTCTCGCAGGAGACCCGGCCGCCGCTGACCACCATGGACATGAATCTGGAACTGCTCGGCCGCACCGCCGCGCAGCACCTGTTCGCCGCCATCGAGGGGCGGGCCACCAGCGGCGTGCACCGGATGCCGTGCCGCCTGGTCATCAGGGACTCGGCCGCCCCGCCGGCCTTACAGTGACCCGGGCGCGCAGGCGGCGGAGCATCCTGGCGTCCTCGAAGCCGACCTCGCGGGCCGCGGACTCCATCATCGCGCCGTGGCCGATCAGGTGCTCGGCCCGCTCCAGCCGCAGCGTCTGCTGATACCGGAGCGGGGTCAGGCCGCCGGTGGCGCGGGTGAACGCGCGGGTCAGCGTGCGCTCGCTGACGCCGGCGTGCGCGGCCAGCCGGGACAGCGGGAGCGGCTCGGTGAAATGGCCGTCGATCAGGTCCTGGACCCGGTGCACGGTGTCGTCCAGGTGGGCCCGGTGCCGGAGCATGGCGCTGGCCTGGGGTTCGCCGCCGTTGCGGCGGGCGTACACGACCATGTCGCGGGCCACCCTGGCGGCGGCCGCCGGGCCGTGGCGGGCCGAGAACAGGTGCAGGGCCAGGTCGATGCCGCTGGCGATGCCGGCCGAGGTGACCACCCGGTCGTCGACGGTGTAGAGCACGTCGCGGACCACGGTGGCGCGCGGGTACCTGGCCGCCAGCTCGTCCTGCAGGTCGTGGTGGGTGGTGCAGCGGCGGCCGTCCAGCAGCCCGGCCAGGCCCAGCGCCTCCGCGCCCGCGCAGACGCTGGCCACCGTGCCGCCGGCCGCGTGGTGGGCGCGCAGCCGCGCCAGCTCCTCCTCGCGGGGGCGCGGCCCGGCCCGCAGCGTGGCGGCCCGCCAGCCCGGGACCAGGATCAGATCGTCCCGCTCCAGTTCGGGCCAGCGGGTCTGGGCGACCACCGGCAGCCCCTGGGCGCTGGTCAGGTGCTCCCGCTCGGCGACGTAGGTCAGCTGGTACGCGCCGTGGAAGACCTGGGCGGGGCCGGCCAGGTCCAGCAGGTGCACCCCCGGAAGCAGGACGAAGACGACGCGGGTCATTCCAGTTCGGCCACCGTGACGATCCGGGCGAAGCGGTCGCGCAGGACGGCCTCGGTGCGGGCGACGATCTCCTCGGCGGTGAATCCGCCGACCGGGCCGGTCGTGGTGGCGTCGGTGACGAACAGGACCTGATACCCGAAGTCGCTCCCGACCCTGGCGGTGGTCTCGACGCACTGCTCGGTGCGGATGCCGCAGACCGCCAGCTCGGTCACGCCCGCCTCGGTGAGCAGCTGCTGGAGGTTGGTGGTGGTGAAGGCGTTGTGGGAGGTCTTCCGCAGCGCCGGCTCGCCGGGCAGCGGGCGCTCCACCTCGTCCATCAGCCGGACGTGCCCGTTCGCGGGGTCGAACGCGTTGCCGCTGCCCGCTTCGGCGTGCAGGACCCAGACGACGAGGTCACCGCGGGCGCGGGCCAGCCGCACCAGGCGGTTGACCGGTTCGGCGATCTTCGGGTTGCCGATCTCGTCCCAGCTGGGCAGGGCCCGGAAGGACTCCTGGACATCGATCACGATCAGAGCTCGCTTCATGTCTTCCAGTCTGACCAGGACACACACTACCCGGCAGAGCTGATCCAGCCGATTGCCGGACCGATCCGGTCACGGCCGTTAAACCTGTTTCCGGCGGCCGGGGGGTTTGGGTAGGCTCGCCGCCAATTGACCTTGGCGATGGAGGGGAGGCGGCCGTGCGTTACCACGTGACCGTCGTCATTCCCCCGTCCCGGTACGAGGTGATCCTGGTGTCTTCGGCCGGCCGGCGGCAGCTGCGCGGCTGACGCCGGACGTCCGGGCTGTTCCGTCCGGGATTCGCGCTGTCCTGGCATGGATCTCCCTTGAAGGGCCATGGGCATGCGTACCATCTGAACGACACGCTGGCCGCCGTACGTAATCTGGGCATTCTCGCGCACGTCGACGCGGGCAAGACGACCGTCACCGAGCGGATCCTGTACGCCACCGGCGTCACCTACAAACGCGGCGAAGCGCACGACGGCACCACCGTCACCGACTTCGATCCGCAGGAGCGCGATCGCGGGATCACCATCTTCGCCGCCGCGGTGAGCTGCGTCTGGGACGGCCACCGGATCAACCTGATCGACACCCCCGGGCACATCGACTTCTCCGACGAGGTGGAGCGCTCGCTGCGGGTGCTCGACGGCGCGATCGTGGTGTTCGACGGCGTCGCCGGAGTCGAGCCGCAGAGCGAGTCGGTCTGGCGCCAGGCCGACCGATACGGCGTGCCCCGGATCGCCTTGGTCAACAAGCTGGACCGGGCGGGCGCGGACCTCGACGCGGCGGCCGAGTCGATCCGCGAACGCCTGCACGTCACCCCGCTGGTGGTCCAGCTGCCGATCGGCCGCGAGGACGGCTTCACCGGAGTGGTGGACCTCGTCCGGATGCGCTCGCTGATCTGGGCCGACGGCCAGGACACCGCCCGGGAGGGCCCGGTGCCGGAGGACCTCGGGGACGAGGCGCGGCGGCGGGCCCGGCTGCTCCAGGAGGCGGTGGCCGAACGGCACGCGCTCGCGCTGGAGGAGTTCTGCGCGGAGGCGGCCGTCTCCGCGCCGACGCTGGCCGCCGCGCTGCGCGACCTGACCCGCACCGGTGAGGGCGTGGTCGTGGTGTGCGGTTCCGCCTACCGCAACCGCGGGATCGAACCGCTGCTGGACGCCGTCGCGGCCTACCTGCCGTCGCCGCTGGACGTGCCGCCGGCGCCGGGGCCAGCCCGTGCGACCCCGCCGCGCCTGTGCTCTTCGAGCCGGCGACGGTGGCCGACCGGGTGGTCTCCGTGGCCGTCGAGGCCGGCTGGCGGGACGCGCTGGCCGAAGGCCCCCTGGGCGGTCACCCGGTGACCGGCCTGCGGGTCACGCTGACCGACGGAGCCACGCATCCGAAGGACTACTCGGAACTGGCGTTCCGCACCGCCGGCCGGTTCGCGCTGCGGGAGGCGCTGCGGGAGGCGCTACGGGAGGCGCTACGGGCCGGCGCGATGGTGCTGCTGGAACCGATGGCCGAGGTGACGGTCACCGTGCCCGGCGACGCCGTCGGCGGCGTGCTGGGCGATCTGGCCGCGCGGCGCGGCCGGGTGTCCGGGTCCGTCGTCCGGGCCGGAACCGTGGTGATCACCGCGACGGTGCCGCTGGCCGAGCTGTTCGGGTACGCGAACCGGCTGCGGAGCCGTACCCAGGTTCGGCCGGGCGCCCGCGCTGAACGGCCTGGATCTCGTCGTCGGAACCGGCGAGGTGCACGGCTTCCTGGGGCCCAACGGCGCGGGCAAGACCACCACCCTCCGGGTGCTGCTCGGCCTGCTGCGCGCCGACGCGGGCCGGGTGCGGGTGCTCGGCGGCGACCACTGGCAGGACGCGGTGGAGCTGCACCACCGGCTGGCCTACGTGCCCGGCGAGGTGAACCTGTGGCCCAACCTGTCCGGCGGCGAGGCCATCGACCTGTTCGGCGAGTTGCGCGGCGGTCTGGACAAGGCCCGCCGCGCCGAACTGCTGGAGCGTTTCCGGCTGGACCCGGCGAAGCGGTGCCGTACCTATTCCAAAGGCAACCGGCAGAAGGTCGCGCTGATCGCCGCGGTTGCCTCCGACGTGGAGCTGTTCGTCCTGGACGAGCCCACCTCCGGGCTGGATCCGCTGATGGAGGCGGCCTTCCAGCAGACCGTTCACGAGGTGAGCGGGCGCGGCGCGACCGTGCTGCTGTCCAGCCGACGAGTTCCCAACCGAGGAGCTGCGGGCCACCGCCCTGCGCGGAGCCGGGTCCAGCCCGGCCGTCCTGCTGATGCGCGGCACGCCCGACGGCACCAGCCTCGGCGCCACGGTCAACTTCCGCAACCTCGCGTTCATGCTGGTCCTGGCCGCGCTGATGAGCACGTTCGCGGTGGTACGGCACACCAGGCGGAACGAGGAGACCGGACGGGCCGAGCTGATCGGCGCCAGCAGCGTCGGCCGCCACGCCGTGCTCGCCGCCGCGCTGGCCGTGACGTCCGGCGCGAACCTCGTGCTGGGCGCGCTCCTGACCGGCTTCCTGCTCGCCGCGGGACTGCCCGCGGCCGGGGCGTTCGCGTTCGGCGCGGCCTGCGCCGTTGACCGGTATGGCCTTCGCCGGGATCGCCTCCGTCGCCGCGCAACTCTTCCAGAGCGCCCGCGCCGCCAACGCCTGCGCGGCCACCGCCGTCGGGGTCGCTTACCTGGTGCGCGGCATCGGCGACGCCCTCGGCGAGCGGGCCGCCGACGGCGTCCAGATGACCGGCGGCTGGGCGTCCTGGGCGGCTCCGCTCGGCTGGGGCATGGCGGCACGGCCGTTCGGCGCGGAACGCTGGTGGGCCCTCGCGCTGCCCCTCGTCCTGCTCGCCGTCTGCGTGTACGGCGCTTTCGCGCTGGCCGACCGGCGTGACCTGGGGGCCGGTCTGATCCCCGACCGGCCGGGCCCGAAGACCGGGTCGCGTTCGCTGCTCAGCCCGATCGGGCTGGCGTGGCGGCTGAATCGCGGGTCGGTGCTCGGCTGGGTGGCCGGAAGCACCGTGTTCGGCGTCGGGATCGGGTCGCTCGGCAACGCCGTGAACGAGGCGATGTCCGGCAACACGGGAGCCTCCAAACTGCTCGGGCCGCTCGCCGGGACCGGCCGCGCCGACCTGGTGGACGTGTACTTCGCCGCGATGATGAACGTGTTCGGGGTGCCGGAGCCGGTCTCACCGACGCGTCCGTCGGCGGCGACGAGGGCGTCGCGACCCTGATCGGCGCGGGTCTCGCCCAGCTGCCCGCCGCGCTGGCCGTGGCCGGTTTCTGCCGTGGCCGCCGAGGCGGGGCCGATCGTGAGAGGGTTCGCCGATCCGCCACCGTGGGGTTGCCGTGCGCGGCGCGCAGCAGCAGCAACGCGGCCAGCGCGCCGACGAGCAGGGCCAGCAGGAGCAGGACGCCGACCACCACCGCGTACCCGCTGGACAGCAGGGACACATCGGATCGGCCCTTGATGAGGCTGAATCCGATCAGGGCGGCCAGCGCCGAGGCCATTGCGCCAGGCGGCCGCCGCCGCCCGGACGCGGGGCAGTTCGGTGCGGGAGCATGGCCAGCTGGTCCTGCGCCCGCCGCGGGGCGCCCGGCCGGCCGGGACCGCCCGGCTGCGGGTGGACCGTCATCGGCCCGCCGCCGGGAGCACGAACAGCCAGTAGGCGCCGCAGCCGACATACCCGTCGGGACGTCCCGGGTGCGCCTCCTCGCAGGTGCAGATCATCGGCTCGCCGCGATCGGCGGCCTCCGTGGGCCGGGCGCCTTTGAAGATCGTGGCGGTGACCGGGATCTCGATGTGGGCGGCGCAGCGGGGGCAGGGCCGTGCACCACCAGGTCCGCGCCGTAGGTCTCGACGGTGAACTGGTCCGCCGTGCGTTTCGCGTACTCGGGAGAGGTGATCGCCTGGTACGCCAGCGGGCCGGACTCCTCGGACATACCGGTCTCCTTGTTCGGGCCTATGGGCCTATGTGGATGAAGGGGGTCCACACGCTGGGCTGGTGTGGGTGCCGCGCGCGCAGCCGCCGGACGGCCTGGTGCAGCGCCGGCCGTCCCGCCGGGTGACGGCCGACGGGAACGCGGGATATCCGGGAATCTCGGTGCGTGTTCCGCTCAGGCATGTCCGTCCTGGGGCCGGCCGGAGCGGATGAACGCGAGGACCGCGAGGACGCGGCGATGCGAAGCGGGGTCGTCGAGGAGTTCCAGTTTGCCGAATACCTGGGCGACGTGGGCTTCGACGGTGCGTTCGGTGATGATGAGGCGGGCGGCGACGGCCTTGTTCGACAGGCCTTCGGCGATCAGCGCGAGGACCTCGCGTTCCCGGCCCGTCAACGCCGCGAGGGGATCCTTCGCCCGCCGTCTGCCCAGGAGCCGGGCGACGATCGTGGGGTCGATCACCGTTTCGCCGTCGGCGAGCCGGCGGAGGGCGTCGACCAGGATGGCCTGGTCGAAGACGCGTTCCTTGAGCAGGTAGCCGACGCGCTCGGGATGGTCGCGCAGGAGGCGCATCGCGTAGGCGGGCTCGACGTACTGGGAGAGGACGAGCACGCCGATCCGCGGATGCTCGGAACGGATCCGTTCGGCCGCGACCAGGCCCTCGTCGGTGTGCGTGGGCGGCATCCGGATGTCCACCACGACCAGGTCCGGCCGCTCGGCGTGTACGGCGGCCAGCAGCGCGCGGGCGTCGTCGACTTCGGCGGCCACGGTGTAGCCGGACTGGTTGAGGAGGTACGCGACCCCCGCCCGGGTCAGCAGCGAGTCATCCGCCACCACCACGCGCATGAGATCTCCGCTCACTCGTCACCACGGCCGAGCCTAGTGCCGTCGATGGGAATCTCCACGCGGATGTGCCCGCCGGTCGCGGTCAGCCGGCCGCCGAGCGCGCCGACTCGGTCGCCGAGGTGGCCGGGCAGGCCGGGAACCGCTCCGGTCACCCGCAGGACGAGCAGGTCCGCGGGGGTTTCCACGGATACGGCCAGCGGGCCGGTGGCCGCCTTGATCGCGCTGTCGGTGACCAGGTAGACGGCACGTTCGACCGGGGGCGGGAAGCGTGCCTCGGGGAGGTCGGAGAGCTCGACGGCGACGGGCGCCCGGACGGCGAGTGACCAGAGCGCCCCTTCGATGCCCGTCTCTTCGAGGATGACGGGGAAGATGCCGTGGGCCAGCTCCCGGAGCTCCTCCAGTGCCTGGAGCACCACGTCGACGGCGGCGTCTTCGGCCATTCTGAGCTCGAAGGCGACCGCGAGGAGCCGCTGCTGCGCTCCGTCGTGGAGGTCGCGTTCCAGCCTCCGGCGGGCGTCGTCGCCCGCCGCCACGACGCGGGCCCGGGAGGCGCGCAGGTCCGCGATCTGCGCGAGCACCTCGGCGCGGAGCCGCTCGTTGTCGATGGCGAGCCGGGCCGCCGGGCCGATCCGTTCGGTGAGCTCCCGGCCGCCGGGGTCGTGCGCGACGACGACGACCGGCTGCCCGTCCCGGACGATGGACGTCGCCGTCTGACCCGGTTTCGGGGTGGTGGGCACTTCGACGCCGCGTGCGTCCACATAGCGGTCGTAGCGGGGGAGCCAGTAGGCGACCGTGAGCGACGGATCGCCGGTGACCCGCGCGAGGGCGGTCTGCAGGGAGACCGAGCCGAGGTCGTCGGCCAGCCGGCCCACGGCGGACCGTCGCAGCCAGCCCGCGACGGTCGTCCAGGCGTCGGCCGCCGCGAGGCAGGTGAGCGCGGCGGCCTGGGCGAGGAAGATCGCGAGGTAGAGCGGGTGTCCGGGGCGTTCCGCAGGGCCGAACAGCAGCGCCGTGCCGTAAAGGGCGGAGATGCCGGTGGCCACGGCTCCCGGGAGCAGGACGAGTCCGCTTACCCCTCGGGCCACGGGGGTCATGCGCCGGAGGGTGTCGAGGGCGCGTGTTGTCACGATGACCCCGAATACGACCGTGAACGCGGCCAAGCAGGTGGTCAGCCACCATGCGGCGGCCGGTGCCGGGAAGGCCAGGAAGAGGTTGTCACTGCCGCAGATCCGCCAGCAGGCGGGGTCGTAGAAAGGGTCGTACACAAGGGCGTGGCTCACCGTGAGCAGTGCCATGATGACGTAGGCGATGATCGGCGGCCGGCGGAGCATCAGGTGCGCGAGGGCGGGCAGCAGGAACGGGATCGCCACCATCGCGGCGCTTCTGACCCAGGAGGGGGCCGCCTCGCCGGCCACCCAGACCGGGGCGAGCCAGCACAGACCCGCGGCGTACGCGGCGGAGGCCCGCCGGCTGACGGCTCCTCCCGCGAACAGGCACCCGGCGGTCACCAGGGTCAGCACCGCGCCGGGGATCCCCGCGTGGATGCTCGTGGGCCCGACGGCGTGGACCGTCGCGAAGCCGTACGCGACCGCGGCGAGCGGGAGCGCGAGCCGCGCGGCCAAAGGGATGACCGGCACGCGCCCATTGTCATGCGCCGCCCGCGGCCTGTCATTGCGGCTAGCACGGATGGCCGCCCCGCCAACAGCCGTGCTGGTGTCGATGGCATGGCGGTAACCCCTCTCTAGCGTCGATCCTGATGCCGAAGGAGTGGTCAGTCATGAGACTGGGAAACGTCTTGATCCTCGCCGCGACCGCCGCGCTCGTGGCGGCCTGCGCGAACACGACACAGGGTGGCAAAAGCGGCCCCGGGTCCGCCGTCACCACACTGACGATGGGAACCGACGACAGCCCCGGAATGCCCGGAGCCGAAGCCATCGAGGAGTTCGCCAGACTGGTATGGGCGAAATCCGGCGGATCGCTGCGGATCGAGCCGAAATGGCAGGCCGCCGGGACGAAGGCCGACTGGGACCAGGAGGTGGCCCGCCTGGTCACCGGCGGAGGGCTCGACCTAGGCATGATCCCGGCCCGCGCCTGGGACACCGAAGGCGTCACCAGCCTGCGCGCCCTGCACGCGCCGTTCCTCGTCACCTCCGACTACCTGGTGGACCGGATCCTGGCCGACGACGCACTGACCACCGAGATGCTGGCCGGCCTCACCAAAACCGGCGTGACCGGCCTCGCCCTGCTTCCGGAGGGGTTACGCCACCCGTTCGGGGTGGACGGCCCGCTCACGGCGCCGGCGGACTTCGCCGGGAAGAAGATCCGCTCCCCGCGTTCCGGCACCGCCTACGCGCTCCTCCGCGCGCTCGGCGCCGAACCCGACGACCTGCCCGGAGACGCGCTGGGGCTCGCGCTCGCCGACAAATCCCTGGCCGGCCAGGAATCCTCGTTCACCTGGGCGCCCACCTCCCTGCCCACGGGCGTGGGCGCCGCCAACGTGACGTTCTTCCCGAAGGTGAACACGCTGGTCATCCGCTCATCGGTGCTCACCGGCCTGTCCGGGCCGCAGCGCACGGCCCTCACGGAGGCCGCGACGCAAACCGCCGCATGGGCCCGCGCACACCGCCCCTCGGAACTCGAAGCCGGCCGCTCCTTCTGCAAGTACGGCGGCGCGGTCGTCCTCGCCGACAAGAGCGACATCGTCGCACTGGAAGCCGCGGCCCAGCCGGTCTACCCGATGCTGGAGCAGGACGCCCAGACCAGGACGATGATCGCGCGGATCCGCGAACTGAAGACCCAGGCGCCGGCCCCGGAAACGGCCATCCCCTGCGACGGCAGGAAGACCGGGAAGACCCTCGCGAAGACCGCCACGGGGGAAAAGTTCCCCGAAGGCGTCTACCGCGCGGACATCCCGATGCAACGCTTCCTCGACAACAACGTGAACCCCGTCTGGGCGCGCGACAACTCAGGCATCTCCACCCTCACCTTCAAAGAAGGCACCTGGCACCACCACGTCGGCGGCACCCCCGACGACGCCGACTGCCACGGCCCCTACACCGTGACCGGAACCCAGGTCGTCCTCTCCTTCCGCGAGGTCCTCTGCGGCACCGCGGGCGGCGACCTGTTCACCGCCAAGTGGCGCCGCACCGACGGCGAACTCGACTTCCTCGACGTCGAGGCGGGCCAGCCGGGCGAGGACGCACTCATGTACGTCCTGTTCGGCAGCGAACCATGGAAGAAGATCGGCTGACGGTCAGCGCGGTTCGGCGGCGAGGGGGATCACGGCGACGAGTCGCGTTCCGTCGTCCGGAGCGGAGGTGACGGTGAGGTGGCCGTCGAAGGTTTCCACCCGGTCGGACAGTCCGCGCAGGCCGGTGCCCAGGGCGGGGTCGGCGCCTCCGGCGCCGTTGTCGTGGATGTCGATGGCCAGGTCCGCGCGGTGCTGGGTTACGGCGACGGTGACCATGGAGGCGGCGGCGTGTTTGGCGGCGTTGGCCAGGGCTTCGGCGCACACGAAGTAGGTCGCGGCCTCGATCTCCGGCGGCAGTGTTCTCGTCGAGACGCTCAGCCGGACCGGGACGGGGGAGCGTCCGGCGAGGGCGGTGAGGGCGGGTTCGAGGCCGCCGTCGAGTTCGCGGGGGTGCAGGCCGTGCGCGAGGGCGTACAGCTCGTCCAGGGTGTCCGCCAGATGTCCGGCCGCCCGGCCCTGGGGGAGCGTGCCGAGCAGGGCGGTGAGGCGGAGCATGGGACCTTCCTGCAACCGGGCCGCGAGCTGGTGGCGTTCCTCGTCCGCGGCCACCATGAGCCGCCGCCGGGACGCCGCCAGTTCGGCCGCCTGAGCGGCCACCTCGGCTTGCAGGGCGGCGTTCACGGCGGTCAGCCGGGAGGCGGTGCCGACGGCTTCGACGGTGGCGGGGTCGGTGAGCACCGCCCGGTCGTGCACGATCACGGCGAACGGAGCGCCGCCGTCGTCGACGAGGGTGGCGGCCAGGTCGCCGGCGGGGAGCGTGACCGGCGTTCCGTGTTCGTCCACGTATCCGCCGTCCCGCCAGAAGCCGACCCGCAGCCGCGGGTCACCGAGGGTTTCGGCCAGCGCGGCACGCAACGAGCCCGGCTGGGCCAGCTCGATGACCCGGTCGGCGACTTCGGCGGGACGCCGCCACGCCAGGGCGACCGCGATCCCGGCCAGGGCGGCCTGGTAGCCGAGGAGCACGGGGATCGCGACCTCACCGGCCGGGAAGAGCACGCGGCTGACCGCGCCGCCGTACAGGGCGAGGGCGAAGGCTGCGGACGCCTGCGCCGTCACCTGCCGCCCGGCCACCACCACGAGCAGGGCCAAGACGAGCAGGACGGAGGCCAGGTCCGAGTTCCAGACGGGCTGGGCGAACGCGGCCGCGTAGCCGGTTCCGACCGCCGCCCAGCCGAGCCGGGTCGCGGGCCGCCGACCGGGAAAGCAGACCAGCGCGTGGACCAGCGGCCCCCGATGCAGGTACCACAGGGCCGGATCGAGGTTCCCGGCGAACCAGGCGAACCCGGTCAGAACGAGGAGCGCCCCGGGGGCCCGCCGCCCATACAGCCCGCCCCCGACGAGAACCAGCCCGGTCAGCAGGTCGGGAATCCACAGTCCCGGCTGATCCCACCCATAACCGGCC
Source organism: Acrocarpospora corrugata (assembly GCF_009687845.1). GTDB lineage: Bacteria > Actinomycetota > Actinomycetes > Streptosporangiales > Streptosporangiaceae > Acrocarpospora > Acrocarpospora corrugata. The sequence continues at coordinate 44,447 of NZ_BLAD01000040.1, read as the reverse complement.
CATTCGGACGCGACCCCCGCCACCAGCGCGGCGACCAGCACCGGGACCCGCATCCCGTCACCCGAGAAGATCGCGGAGCGCGGCACCGGACAGTTCGTGTTTGGGGAGAAAGCGTGCGTTCTTCAGTCGCGGCCCATAGGTCGCGGCGTCCCGGCTGGAGACGAACACGATCTCGGCCGGCCCGCTCAGCCGCGCGGCGACCGCGAATCCGTCCAGGCCGGGCAGCTGGATGTCGAGCAGGACCACATCCGGCCGGAGCCGGTCGACGGCGGCGACGGCCTCCGCAGCGGTCGCGGCGTCGCCGACGACGACGAAACCGCCCGCCTCAAGAAGCGCCCGGGCGGCCAGCCGGAAGCCCTCGTGGTCGTCGACGATCAGCACGCTCCGGGGCACAGGTCGATGGTCGCACCCGTACGCCGGCAGGGCACTGGTGCTGGCACGGATGCCCTCACATCCGGGGCCGGACCACCGCGACGGGGCAGTGCGCGTGGTGCAGCACGCTCCGGCTGACCGAACCCAGCACCGCCGACCCGAGCCCGCTCCGCCCGTGCGACCCGACCACCAGCAGATCCGCCTCCGCCGAGGCGTCGATCAGCGCCACCACCGGATGCTCGCAGTGCACGTCGATCGTGACCCGGACCCCGGGATACCGGCCACGGAACGAGTCGACGAGCTCGGTGGCCACGATGCGATGGTCGGCGTTGATCTGGTCCAGCTCGTAGGCGGCGTTCGCCGCGTACGCGTACACCGGCAGTTGCCAGGTGTGCACCGCGCGCAGCGCGCTCTCCCGTGCCCAGGCCTGCTCGAACGCGTACGCCAGCGCCGGCCGGCACTCCGGCGAGTCGTCCACCCCCACCACGATCTCCCCGCGCACCCATTCCGGCCGGTTCCGCACCACGACCACAGGACCTGGCGCGTGCCCGGCCACCCGCATGCTCACCGAACCGACCACGAGCCCGGCGAACCCGCCCAGCCCGCGGCTGCCCACCACCACCTCGCCGAATTTCGCGGCCTGCTCCCGCAGCACGTCGGCCGCGCCGCCGTCCACCGCCTCCACGCTGATCGCCAGCCCGGCGTGCCGGTCCCGCGCGGCCGCCTCGGCCGCGGCGAGCACCTCGGCCGCCTCCTGGTCGAGCGCGTCGTCCAGCGCCGTGTCGGAGAACCGCGAGAGCTGGTACGGCTGCCGCTCCACCGCGTACACGATCCGCAACGGCACCCGCGTCCGGGCGGCGTCGTCCGCGGCCCATTCGACCGCGGCCAGAGCGGTGGGCGAACCGTCGGCGCCGACCACGATGACATCACTCATGGATCCTCCTCCGTCGGCATTAATCGCACTACGCGCTCCCGCCCCCGGCCTAGGGCCGTAAGACCCTGCTTCCCGGGCCGATCGGCCATGTCCGCCGGCCCCCGGCCCGGAAAGACTGGACGAGACGGCCGCGCTATAAATCTACAATGTAAAGGGCATCGGGCTGGATATGCTGCCCGTGCGGTTGGTTCGCCTGAGTCCTCTGGGTTCAGGCGTCGCAAGAGGGAACCCGGTGCGAATCCGGGACTGCCCCGCAGCGGTGAGTGGGAAACGAAAGCCGTCATCGGCACTGGATGCGCGCCATCTGGGAAGCGACGGCCGGTAGGAGACAAGCAAGGCGCCCGCGAGTCCGAAGACCTGCCACCGCCCGCGCGCCGCCCGGCGCGTGGTGATCCATGGCCTCGCGGGAGGGCCGGGGACGTTCCCTTGGGCTGCCGCGCGTCCGTGGACCGACATGGCATGAGCCGAGGGAAGGACGCCATGAGTCCGGTTACCAGCACCATTTCCGGTTATCCGCGAATCGGGCCCGATCGCGAGCTGAAGCGGGCCGTCGAAGACCACTGGGCGGGCCGCGTCGACGCCGCCCGCCTCCAGGAGATCGCCGCCGGGCTGCGTGAACGCACCTGGCGGGAACTCTCCGCCGCCGGGCTGACCACGGTGCCGTCCAACACGTTCTCGCTGTACGACCATGTCCTCGACACGATCGTGATGGTCGGCGCGATCCCGGAGCGCTTCGCGGGTCTCGCGGAGCCGTACTTCACGATGGCCCGCGGCGACGAGGGCGTCGCGCCGCTGGAGATGACCAAGTGGTTCGACACCAACTACCACTATCTGGTCCCCGAGTTGCCCCCCGAGACCCGGTTCCGGCTCGACTGGAGCAAGCCGCTCGCCGAGTACGCCCAGGCCAAGGCGCTGGGCATCGAGACCCGCCCGGTGCTGCTCGGGCCGCTCTCGTTCCTGCTGCTGGCCAAACCGGTCGACCTGGGCCTGCTGGACGGCCTGGTCGAGGTCTACGCCGAACTCCTGGAACGGCTGGCCGCCGCCGGCGTCGCCGAGGTCCAGCTCGACGAGCCCGTCCTGGCCGCGGACCGGTCGGAACGGGAACTGGCCGCCCTCCGCCGCGCCTACGACCGGCTGGGCGACCTGCCCAGCCGCCCCCACCTGCTGGTCTCCACCTACTTCGGGGAGATCGGCCCGGCCCTCGCCATCCTGGCCGGAACCCGGGTCGAGGCCATCGGCCTGGACTTCGTCGCCGGTCCCGGCAACCTGGAGGCGCTGGCCGCGATCGGCGGCCTGCCGGACAAGACGCTCGTCGCCGGCGTCGTCGACGGCCGCAACGTGTGGCGCGCCGACCAGACCAAGGCGCTGTCCCTGTGCGCCGCCCTGTCCGGGCTGGCCGACCGCCTAGTGGTCGGCACCTCGTGCTCGCTGCTGCACGTGCCGCTCGACCTCGACGCGGAAACCGGCCTGGACCCCGGCGTCCGGGCCCGGCTGGCCTTCGCCAAGCAGAAGGTCGCCGAAGTGGTCGCGATCGGCGCCGCGCTCAACGGCAGCCCGGCCCCGGCCGGCCCGCCGCCCGCCCACCCGATCGTGAACGCGCGCGTCCGGGCCCGCCTGGACGCCCTCCGCGACCCCGCCACCCGCCTCCCGCACGCGCAACGGCTCGCCATCCAGCGCCGCAGCCTCGGCCTCCCGCCCCTCGCCACCACCACGATCGGCTCCTTCCCGCAGACCGCCGACGTCCGCCACGCCCGCGCGGCCCTCCGCGCCGGCACCGTCACCCCCGCCGAGTACGACGACCGCATGCGCGCCGAGATCGCCCGCGTCATCGCGCTCCAGGAGGAGATCGGCCTCGACGTCCTGGTCCACGGCGAGCCCGAACGCAACGACATGGTCCAGTATTTCGCCGAACTCCTGGACGGCTACGCCGTGACAGAACACGGCTGGGTCCAGTCCTACGGCAGCCGCTGCGTCCGCCCCCCGATCCTGCACGGCGACGTCTCCCGCCCCGAGCCGATGACGGTCACCTGGGCCACGTACGCCCAATCCCTCACCCGCAAACCCGTCAAAGGCATGCTGACCGGCCCGGTCACCATGCTGGCCTGGTCCTTCGTACGGGACGACCAGCCGCTGCCCGACACCGCCCGCCAGGTCGCCCTCGCCCTCCGCGACGAGATCCACGACCTGGAGGCGGCCGGCATCCAGATCATCCAGGTCGACGAGCCCGCCCTCCGCGAACTCCTCCCGCTGCGTTCGGCGGACCGGGAGCCGTACCTGGCCTGGGCCGTGGCCGCCTTCCGCCTCGCCACCGGCGGCGTGGCCGACCGCACCCAGATCCACACCCACATGTGCTACTCCGAGTTCGGCGAGATCGTCGGCGCGATCGGCGACCTGGACGCCGACGTCAGCACCGTCGAAGCCGCCCGCTCCCGGATGGAACTCCTCGACGACCTCCGCACCTCCGGCTTCGGCCGCGGCATCGGCCCCGGCGTCTGGGACATCCACTCCCCCCGCGTCCCCTCCACGGAGGAACTCACCACCGCCCTCCGCCGCGCCGCCTCCTCCGTCGACGCCACCCTCCTCTGGGTCAACCCCGACTGCGGCCTGAAAACCCGCGATTACCCGGAAACCGAGGCCAGCCTCCGCAACATGGTCACGGCCGCCCAGCGCGTACGCGCAGAAATCGCCTGACCGACCGGCATCCGCGTCCCAGTCAAGGTGCCGATCGGTGCGCACCGGCCCGCCTTCAAAGTCGACATCGCCCATGCCTGATCAGATGCACACAGCACCGGATTGGTTCTAACGCTACTTCTGGGGGCGTTCGGCGGTGATGGTGTCGTAGTCGGGGATGCGGGTGGAGATGGGGTCGCCGGTGAAGTTGCCGACCCAGCCGTCGTCGTCGTGGAAGAAGCGGATGGCGGTGAAGGCGGGGGTGGTGCCCATGTCGAACCAGTGGGTGGTGTTGGCGGGGACGCTGAGGAGGTCGCCGGATTCGCAGAGGACGGCGTGGACCTTGCCGTTGAGGTGGAGGTAGAAGATGCCGGAGCCGTCGACGAAGAAGCGGACCTCGTCGTCGTCGTGGGTGTGTTCGGCCAGGAATCCGGTGCGGGCCGGACCGCGCCGACCCCCGCGTGTACGGCGACGGCGTGCTGACCGGCTACCTGGCGAAGGTACGGGCCGACGCGGCGGCCTTCGGCGCGGCCAAGGCGGCCCGCCGGGTGATCGGCTTCTCCCGGGTCACCGGCATCGAGACCCTGGCGGAGGAGGAGCGGGTGACCGCCATCCGGGGCGTGCTGCGCGCCGCCCGCCACCTGCTCACCGCATCTCCAGGCCAGAACCTGTTCGATCGGGTCGGCGACCTGCTGGTCAGCGGGTAGCGATCCGGTAGGCGAGCAGCCAGTCCACGCATTCGGTGATGTGCCTGGCCCTCAGCGGGGTGGGGGCCCAGGTGTAGAGGCCGTGCGACGCGACGATGACGGCCGGGGTGGCCGGGTCGTAGGCCGCTTCGAAGCGGTCGCCGAGTTCGGCCATGTCCTGGCTGTTGGCGATCACCGGGATGATCACCTCGTCGTCGTGGGCCAGACGGCCGATGCCTTTGAGGGTCTCGATGTCGCGGAGCCGTACCCCGCCGGGCCAGTGGTGGCCGGCCACGACGGAGTTCAGCGTGTGCACGTGCATGATGGAGTCCGCGCCGGTGAGCGCGGCCACCCGGGCGTGCAGGCCCGCTTCGGCGGAAGGGGTCAGCGGTTCGATCCCGTCGACCGTGACCGGGCCGCCGCCGGGCCCGACCACGGCCACGTCGGAGGCGGCCAGTTCGCCCTTGTCCAGGCCGCTGGCGGTGACCGCGAGGCGGAGCGGGTCGCGGGTCACCACCTCCGACAGGTTGCCTGAGGTGCCGCGCATCCAGCCGAGCGCGGTGAACCTGGCGGCCTCGGCGGCCAGCCGCGCGCCCGCGGCGAGCACGTTCTCGGCGGTGGGACTCATGAGAGCTCCTCGAAACTCGCGATCACCAGGTGCGCGCCGAAATCGGCGCGCTCGCTGAGCTCGCCCGCGCGGCGCACCCCGGTCGCGCGCCACCCGGCCGCCGCCGCGGCGTCCAGTTCGGCCGGTACGTCCGACAGGAACAGCAGCTCGCCCGGCGGCGACTCCAAGGCTGCCGCGATCCGGTCGTAGGACGCGGGTTCCCGCTTGGAGCCGGCGTTGACCGTGTCGAAGCGGCGCTCGATCAGCGCCGACAGGTCGCCGTCCGGGGTGTGCCGGAACCACGGCCGCTGGCTGGCGACCGACCCCGAGGAGAAGACCGCCAGCCGCCGTCCCCGCCGGCGCCAGTCGCGGAGGGCGGGCGGCACGTCAGGGAAGAAGTGCGCGGTGAGGTCGCCGGCCGCGAAACCGTCCGCCCAGATCTTGCCCTGAAGCGTTTTCAGCGGGGTCGCCTTGACGTCGCCGTCCATCCAGGCGTGCAGGATCGCCACGGTCTCGCCGGTGGTCTCGCCGCCGGTCTCGCGTACGGCGTCCGCCACCTCGGGGTCGTCGCGGTGCGCGTCGATGTACGGGCCGAGCCGGGTCCGGGCGTACGCGTACAGGCCGACGTGCACCGACTCGGTCGAACTCGTGGTGCCTTCGATGTCCAGCACGATCCAGGCAGGGCTCATCGAGTCAGCATCTCCACGAAGTCGGCCACGAAACGGGGCGCGTCCACCTGAGTGATCACCCGCGTGGGCGGCGCCGCCTGGTAGGGGAAGGCCGGCGGCAGCCCGTCGTGGGTGCGCATCAGCCGGGCCCGCGACAGGAAGCCGTCGGTCCTGACGTTCACCGGGCCGTCCACCCAGGCGGTCGCGAACCCGGGATCCAGCAGGATCCCGGCCGCGAGCGGGTCGTGCAGCGGGATCACCCGGCGTCCCCACTCGTTCTGGTAGAAGTCCAGGTACGCGTCCAGGATCTCGGTTGCGAACCTGGCTTTGGGGGTCTCGGCGGCCCGCAGCGCGGCGATCGCGCGCTCGTCCAGGATGGTGGTCCCGGTGACGTCGACGCCCACCATCACCAGCTCCCGGCGCGGCGCCGCGAACACCGCCCCGGCCGCCTCCGGGTCGTTGTTGATGTTGGCGTCGATCATCAGCAGGGTGCCCGGCGGCGCGTACGGGCCGGAGCCGCCCATCAGCACCACCGACCGGTAACGGGTGAACAGGTCGGGGTCGAGGCGGAGCGCCGCCGCCAGGTTGGTCAGCGGGCCGAGAGCCAGCAGGTCGAGTTCGCCTGGCTGCTCGGCGGCCAGCCTTACCAGGAGTTCCGCGGCGCTCTCCGCGGACACCGCGGGCATCGGCCGGTCGTAGCCGAGGTCGCCGAGGCCGTCCGAGCCGTGCACGTGCCCGGCGATGTGGGCGGGCCCGGCCAGCGGTTCGGCGGCGCCCCGCGCGATCGGCACGTCCAGGCCGAGCAGGCGCAGGACGTGGCCGATGTTGCGTACCGCGTCCGGGTCGACGCAGTTGCCGTACACCGAGGTGACCGCGACGATCTCGGCGTCCGGCCGGGCGGCCAGGTAGAGCAGGGTGTGTGCGTCGTCGGTGTCGGTGTCGGTGTCCACGACGATCCGCCGGGCCTCGCTCATGTGCTGCCTTTCTCGGGTGCGCGCCGCCTGGCCGCCACGGCGGCCAGGACCAGCGCGACAAGCGTGATCACGTACGGCGCGGCGTCGGCCGCCTGCTGCGGCAGCCCCGCGCCCTGAAGCCGGAAGCCGACCGCCTCCGCGACGCCGAACAGCAGGCAGGCCGGCAGCAGGCGGCCGGGCAGCACCCCGCTGAGCATGACCGCCACCACCGCGATCCAGCCCCGGCCCGCGCTCATGCACTCGCTGAACAGCGTCACGTTGCCGAGCGCCAGCTGCGCCCCGGCCAGCCCGCACAGCGCGCCCGCGACCAGCACCACCCCGTGCCGGTACGCGCCGGCCCGCAGCCCGGCCGCCTCCGCCGCCTCCCGGTGCTGGCCGACGCCGCGCACCCGCAGCCCCGACCGGGTCCGGCCCAGCCGCCAGGCCGTGGCCGCGACCAGCACGGCCGCGAGCGGCACCAGCGGCCCCAGCACGGGCACGTCCAGGCCGAGTTCGGCCAGCGTCGGCAGCCCCGCCAGGTCCGGCGAGGTGTAGGTGCCGCCGCTGCCGAAGATCTGCCGCATCAGGAACGCGGTCAGCCCCAGCGCCAGCAGGGTGACCCCCACCGCCACCACGATCGGATCCGCCCGCCAGGCCACCGAGGCGGCCGAGAGCAGCCCCGAGAACAGGACGGTGGCGGCGACCGCGCCCAGCACGCCCGCCCAGGCGCTGCCGGTCAGGTCGCTGACCACCACGGCGGTGAACGCGCCCCACAGCAGCTGGCCCTCAAGCGCGATGTTGAACACGCCCGCGACCTGGCAGATCAGCCCGCCCAGCGCGGCCAGCAGCACCGGCGCGGTCGCCGTCAGCACGCCGGACAGAAAGGAGAACTCCAGCAGGTTCACTCGGTCGCCCTCCGCCCGCGCACGGTCGCGAACACGGCCACGATCACGATGATCAGCCCCTGCACGATCTGGGTGAGCTGGCTCGGCACCCCGGCCTCCCGTTCCATCCCCTGCCCGCCCACCTGGAGCACGGTCAGCAGCGCCACCGTGACCGGCACCACGGCAGGCCGCGCCGCCGCCAGCAGCACGGCGGCCACCGCGGTGAAGGTGTAACCGGGCGCGGTCAGCGCCCCGTCCACGAACCGGTACGGCGGCCCCAGCACGATCAGCCCGCCCGCCAGCCCGGCGAACCCGCCACCCCCGGCCAGCGCGATCGCCGCCAGCCGATCCACCCGGACACCCCCATAACGGGCGAACTCCCGGTTGTGCCCGGTCGCCCGGATCTCATAGCCCAGCACGGTACGGCCGTCCGCGTACCACCAGATCCCGGCCAGCAGCACGACCAGCGGCAGCCCGATCGCCAGCACCGGCGGCAACGGCACCAGCAGCGCCAGCGCCGCCGCCGCGATCCCGCCGGCCGAGAGCTGGCCGTCGCCGCCCAGGTTGAACTGGCCCGCCCGCAGCGGGATCGCGAACGCCATCCCGAGTGTCGGCACGAACGCGGCGATCGTGTACTCCAGATTGCCGTCCGCGACCGCGCCCCGGATCAGCGCGGGGTAGGCCACCGCGGGATCGACGCCCACCACGACCAGCACCAGCGTGGTCAGCAGCAGCGCGCCGCCGATCGCCACCACGGGGGTGGACAGAACCACCCGCCGGATCATGGCAGCACCCCGGTCATGGCCTGGCCCAGCCGCGCCTCGGTGGCGTCCGGGGTGAACTCCGCCACCAGGCGGCCCTCGAACAGCACCAGGATGCGGTCCGCGAGCTCGCGCAACTCGGCGAGCTCACTGGACTGCAGGAGCACGGCCGTGCCCCGGTCGCGGGCCTCGATCAGCAGGGCGTGGACGCGTTCCCGCACGCCCACGTCCACGCCCTGGCTCGGTTCCTCGACCACGATCACCCGGGACTCGCGGGTGAGCTCGCGGGCGAGCACGGCCTTCTGCGCGTTGCCGCCGGAGAGGGCCGAGATCGGGATGTCCACGGAGGCGGCGCTGATGGCGAACCGCTCGGACAGGTCGCGGGCGCGGGCGCGCACGGCGGCGCTGGGCAGGCCGAACCGGCCGCGCGCCAGCCGGTGTTGCGCGCCCATCAGGAGGTCCTCCGCCAGGGACAGCTCCGGGGCGGTGGCGCGGCCGTGGCGGTCCTCGGGCACGTACGCGACGCGGGGGTCGCGGCCCTGGCGGACCGGGAGGCCGTCCAGCAGGATCCGGCCGGACTCGCCGGGCGGGCGGAGGCCGGTGACGGCGTCGATGAGCTCGCGCTGGCCGCTGCCGGCCACGCCGGCGATGCCGACGATCTCGCCGGGGCGTACCGCGAACGAGACGGCGGTCAGGCGGGGCACGTCGTCGCCGTCGCGGACGGTGAGGTCCTGCACGCCGAGGGCGGGCGCGCCGTCCGGCCGGGCCAGGCGGCGGGGGGCGGGCGGGGTGAGGGAACGGCCGATCATGGCGTGCACCAGTTCGTCGGCGTCGGTGCCCGCCGTGGTGAAGCGGCCGGTGACGCGGCCCTGGCGGAGCACGGTGACGCGGTCGCTGGCGGCCAGCACCTCGGTCAGCTTGTGCGTGACCAGGAGGATGGCGACGCCGGTGGCGGCCACCGTGCGGAGCACCTCGAAGAGGCGGTCGGCCTCGCCGGGGGTGAGCACGGCGGTCGGTTCGTCCAGGATCAGCACCTCGGCGCGGCGGTGCAGGGCGCGCAGGATCTCCACCCGCTGGCGGACGCCGACCGGGAGCGTGCCCACCCGGGCCGAAGGGTCGGCGCGCAGGCCGTACCGGTCGGACAGGTCGGTGACCGCCCGGTGGGCGGCGGCGCGGTCCAGGCGGCCGGCGGTGACCGGCTCGGCGCCGATCACGACGTTCTCCGCCACCGTCAGGTCGGGGAAGAGGCGGAAACGCTGGTGGACCATGCCGAGGCCGTGCCGGATCGCGTCGGCGGGGGAACGGAGCCTGATCCGCTGGCCGGCGCGCAGCACGTGGCCGGAGTCGGGGCGGTGCAGGCCGTACAGGACGGACATCAGGGTGGACTTGCCGGCGCCGTTCTCGCCGACGACGGCGTGCACCTCGCCCCTGGCGACCGCCAGGTCGACGCCGTCGTTGGCGAGCACGGGCCCGAACCGCTTGGTCACGCCGACCAGCTCGGCGGCGAGTTCCACCGTCAGCCCTGGAGCGGGTCCGCGACGGTGATCTTCCCGGCCACGATGTCGTCGCGGACCTGCTTGACCTTGGCCAGCACCTCCGGGTTGTCGGCGACCGTGCAGCCGGAGGAGGCCACGCCGGGATCCAGCGCGACCACGCCGACGCCGCCCTCGGCCAGGCCGTAGACCTTCACGCCGCCGGTCTTCCCGGCCGCGATCTCCTTGATCGCCGCGCTCTCCGCCACGTCCACGTGCTTGAGGATGTTGTCGATGATGTTCCCCGGGCTCTGGGCGCACTGGTTGACGTCCACCCCGAAGCCCTTGGCGCCCGCGGTCGCGACCGCCTCGAAGACGCCCTGGTTGCCGCCGGAGGCCGCCGCCGAGACGATGTCCACGCAGCGGCCGGTCAGCGTCTGGGCCTGGGACTTGGCCCTGGCCGGGTCGCTGAACGGGTTGGTGCCGCCCACGTAGAGCGGGGTGCCGGTGACCTCGGGCCTGACCGAGGCGGCCCCGGCGAAGAACGGCTCGATCCAGCGGTGGATGAACGGCGTGTCGAGCGCCGCCACCACGCCGATCTGGCCGCTCTTGGTGAGCAGGCCCGCCTCGACGCCCGCCAGGTACGCCGCCTCGTGCTCCTTGAACGACACGCAGGCCAGGTTGGCGGCCTGCTCCTTGGCGCACGAGTCGACCTGCAGGAACTGCTGGCCGGGGTGCTGCTTGGGGACGGTGTTGAACACGTCGTCGAAGGAGAAGCTGATGCACGATGACCGTCGGCTTGGCCCGGACCGCCGCGTCCACGTTCTGCGCGATGGTGGTCGGGTCCTTGCTCTCGTACAGCTTGAAGGAGGCGCCGAGTTCCTTGGCGGCGGCCTCCGCGCCCTTGACGCCGAGCTGGAGGAAGCTGTTGCCGCCGACCGGGTTCGGGGTGATGAGGATGATCGACTTTTCGGGGGCGGTGGTGGCCGGGGTTCCGGTCTCGGTTCCGCCGCACGCGGCGAGGGCGAGCAGAGCGGCGAGGCCCGAGAGGGCAGGGGTGAGTCTCATGGGTCCTGGTTCTGTGGTGCTCGATGGCGCATCGGGAGCATATCCACGTATTTCCTACCAGAACAACCTGTAATCCGGCGGCGCCCGGGGCGGCCGTCACCCGCGCCGAGGACGTGCTGCGGCTCTGCCCGATGGGCGCGCCCGCGCTGGAGTCGCTCATCGCCGCGCTCGCCACCCTCGTCTACGCCGACCGCGCCGACCTGGCCGGACGCTGGTGCGAGCCGCTGCTGGAACAGACCACCACCAACTGCGACCCGCACTGGCAGGGCATGTTCGCCGCCATCCGGGCCGAGACCGCGATCCGCCAGGGGCGGCTCAGGGACGCCGAGCGGTGCGCCCGCGACGCCCTCACCCACCTGCCCACGGCCGCCTGGGGAGTGGCGCTCGGGCTGCCGCTGGCCGCCATGGTGACGGCCAAGACCGGCCTGGGCAAACCCGAGGACGCCGCACGCTACCTGGCCGTCCCGGTGCCGGACGCGATGTTCCAGACCCCCGTCGGGCTGCACTACCTGACCGCGCGCGGCACCTTCCGGCTCGCCGCCGGAGCCCCGGAGGACGCCCTCGCCGACTTCCTGGCCTGCGGCGACCTTATGCGAAGCTGGGACGCCGACCTGCCCGGCCTGGCCGCCTGGCGGCTCGGCGCCGCCCGCGCCTGCCTCGACCTCGGCCGTACGGCCGACGCCAGGGCCTTCGCCGACGACCAGCTCGCGCGGCTCGGCCCCGGCTCGGCCAGGGTGCGCGGCATCGCGACCCGGCTGCGCGCCGCGACCCTCCCGGTCGAGCAGCGCCCGGCCGCGCTGGAGCACGCGGTGGAGCTCCTGCAGTCCGCCCAGGACCAGCTGGAACTCGCGCACGCGCTGGCCGACGCCGGCTCCGCGTACTCCCGGCTGGGAGACGGCCACCGGGCCAGGTCGGTCGGCCGCCGCTCCAGCCAGCTGGCCAGGACCTCCGGCGCGGAGCCGCCCGAGCCGCCGCGCGGGCCCGCCATGGGAACATCCCGCTCTGACCTTTGTGGGCGAAACCCGCCAAAGTTGATCCACTACTGTGTTGTGCGTCGCCTTACGGACGGGGGAGCGGGGCATGAGCGCGGGAGACTTCGACTACGAGAGCCACGGCCAGGGTTACGCCGTGCAGCGGCGCACCGATCCGCGGATCGCGGCGCAGGTGCACGCCGCGCTGGGCGAGGGCCGCAGCCTGATCAACGTCGGCGCGGGCGCCGGGTCGTACGAACCCGAGGACCGGTATGTCGTCGCCGTCGAACCGTCCGCGGCCATGCGCGCCCAGCGCCCCGCCACCCGCGTGCCCGCCCTGAACGCGACCGCCGAAGACCTGCCGTTCGACGATGGCGCCTTCGACGCCGCGCTGGCCTCGATCACCGTGCACCAGTGGAAGGACCGGGAGCGCGGCCTGCGCGAACTCCGCCGCGTCTCCCGGGGGCCGGTGGTCGTGATGACGTTCGACGGCACCGCGCTCGACCTGCTCTGGCTCGGTGAGTACGCCCCTGAGCTGTTCGCCGTGGAAAGCCCGCGATACCCGGACATCGACTGGATCGCCGCCCGGGTCGGCGGCACCGTCCGGGTGGAGACGGTCGCGATCCCGATCGACTGCGTGGACGGCTTCACGGAGGCCTACTACGCCCGCCCCGAACGTCTCCTCGACCCCCTGGTCAGGAAATCCCAGTCGGCGTGGGGTTTCGTCGACGACGCCGACGAGGTCCGCGCCGTGGAACGCCTGCGCGCCGACCTCGAGAGCGGCGCCTGGGACGCCCGCTTCGGCCACCTGCGCAGTCAGCCCGAATTCCTGGGCTCACTCCGCCTGATCATCGGTCTCCCGTGACCTGATCGGGAACCCCCGCCTTAACCCGCACGGAACCCCTCTTCTGAGGCAATTCTCTCCTGTTCCGCCGCCTACGTTTCTGTGCTATGAGCAAGCCGCGTAGAAATACGCCGACAGGCGTGAGATTCGCTTGGATGGGCCCAGTCCTCGGCGGGGTCCTACTGCTTTGTTCCTGCTCGTCGGAACCAGAAAGCGCCTCATTCTCCAACCCGATCCCCCCGGCGGCAGCGGAATCCACGGCCCCTCCAGCCGAATCCGATCCCCCCGAGCCCATCGAGGAAGAAACCGACGACGGGGAATCCCTCATCGACGAAGAATCCACCCCGGCCGAGGACCCCGAGGAAACCGAGGACGAGTTCTTCGGCGGCACCTACACGGTGACCATTTCCGGTGTCGCCGGCTGGACGGAATTCACCCGCGAAGGCACGGTCACCATCCAGGAGACGATCGCCGAAGTCGGCACCAACAACGGCGTCAACCCCATCGACGTCTGCCTCGTCTCCGGTATGCCCGCCGGCCTCCCCGAAGTGGGCGCGATCTGGTTCGCCAGCAACTCCGGCTGCATCCCCGGCGCGGGCGCCGCCCAACTCGACATGGCCTACGTCGAAGTCGACGGCTCAACGGTAACGGTCCAGCCCGACGAACGCATCGCCGCCACCCTGTCCAACAACTTCACCGTCAACGACGACTACATCACCTCATCCATCTTCGCCCCGGTCTCCGGCCAGATGACCATCACCACAGACGCCGACGGCGACCTCTCCGGCTCCATCGCCATCACCGGCTACAGCGGAATGGGCACCGCGACGTACCAGGCGGAAATCAGCGGGCAACGCGCGTGATGGCCCGGCGGAGCGGGTGGCGTCCACTACGACTCGCGGCATGGGATGTGGGGCCGTTCGCGGCCCTGGCTGGATGATGGCGCGCAGCTCGCCTTGGCGCATTTGGCTGGACTGCGAATGGTTACAAGGAGCGGAGGTAGCCGGTGACCGCTGATGCGTCGTCCGGGGCGGCGATTAGGCCGATGTAGCCGTCTGGGCGGATGAGGACAAGGGCGTCCTGGCCGTATGTGTGTGCCACGTGCCCGGCGACGTCAGCGAGGCCGCCTGGCCCGATCAGGTAGGGCTTGACGATGTCGGTCTTGAGGTCGTTGAGTGTGGTGCCGCAGCGTTCGCCCAGGCCGAGCAGGGTGAAATGGGGTCCGCGGAAGAGGGCGAACAGGCGTTTCCGTGTGCCGGTGAACGGGTCGAGGCAGGGGGCGACCCTCTTCCGCTACTTCCCCACGAAAGAGGACCTGATCCTGCACCGGATCGCCGACCACCAGGGTGAGGCCGCACGGGTGGTGCGCGACCGCCAGCCCGAAATCTCGCCGCTGACCGCACTCCACCGGCACTTCCGGTCCGGCCTCGACAGCCGCGACCCCGTCACAGGCCTCAACGACCATCCCGTGGTCATGGCTTTCCACCGCCTGGTGTTCACCACACCGAGCCTGGCCGCACGGGTCACCCAATACATGCTCGACAACGAGGAGTCCCTGGCAGAGGTCCTCAGGGGTGACATCACGGCACGACTCCAGGCGGCACAAGTGATCGCCGTCCAACGGGTACTCGCCCGAACCAACTGGCAAAGACTGGTGGCAGGTCAAACCGCCGACGAGGTCTATCCCGAGGCCGTCGCCGACGCCGACCGGGCATTCGCGCTACTCCAGACCGGCTTCCGCGATGCCACCGACGCCGATTCGTAGGAATTCCAACCCCGAGGGGTCAGGGGCGGTGGCGTTCGGCTTTCATTCGGGCGACCATGGCGGCGGCCTGGGTGCGGCGTTCCATGCTGAGTTTGCTGAGGAGGTTGGAGACGTAGTTCTTCACGGTTTTCTCGGCGAGGAAGAGGCGCTGGCCGATCTGGCGGTTGGTGAGGCCTTCGCCGATCAGGTCGAGGATTTGGCGTTCCTGGTCGGAGAGGGCGGCCAGGGGGTCTTTGCGGGCGGCTCGGTCGCGTAGGCGCTGGAGCATGGTGGCGGTGGTTTGCGGGTCCAGGAGGGAGTGGCCGGCGGCGATGGTGCGTACCGCGCCGACCAGGTCGGAGCCGTGGATCTGCTTGAGGACGTAGCCGGCGGCGCCGGCCATGACGGCGTCGAAGAGGGCGTCGTCGTCGGCGTAGGAGGTGAGCATCAGGCAGGCCAGTTCGGGGATCCTGGAGCGGACCTCGCGGCAGACGCCGACGCCGTCCCCGTCCGGCAGGCGTACGTCCAGGACGGCGACGTCCGGTCTGAGCGCGGTGATGCGGGCGATCGCCGACTCGGCCGTGCCCGCCTCACCGACGATCTCGATGTCGTCTTCCGCTTCCAGCAGGGCGGCCACGCCACGGCGGACGACCTCGTGGTCGTCGACCAGGAACACTCGAATCATGCCTTGAAAATAGGCCTTGATCGCTGCCGGGTGTAGGGACCAAGGTCACCTGTGGCGCGATCTCTCGCCCGGCCGGGCCGACCATTTGCGAATTTGTCCGATTAGGGACTTCCGTCCCTACCCTCTCCGCCGCGTCGCGGCTGAGCTGAAAGGTAGCGGACAAATGGAGGTGGAGTGATGGGCACGATGTCGCACCGCGACCGGGGCTTCTTCCCGGAGATCCTCGACATGCTGCAGGCCCCGATGGTCAGCATGCGCCCGATGGGCCAGGGTGTGCGGTTCGAGGACTTCATGCGCGACGGCGAGTACGTCCTGCGGGCCGAACTCCCCGGCGTGGACCCGGCCAGGGACGTCGAGGTAACCGTGAGCGGCGGAATGATGACCGTCCACGCCGAACGACACCAGGAGGACAAGGAAGGAACCCGTACCGAATTCTCGTACGGCAGCATGACCCGATCGATCAGCTTGCCCATGGGCGCGATGGAAGACGGCATCAACGCCGTCTACGACAAGGGCATCCTGGAGATCACCGTCCCGATCGCCGAGAACAAGCAGTCCGGCATGCGGGTCCCCATCTCAACCCCGTGAATCAGATGGGGTCTTGAAGGGTCGAAAGTCCCGAATGTGAAGGACTTCTGGGGTGGCCGACGGGAGTCGTTCAGCACTCAAAAGCCGGTGGCGGAAGCGCTGTCATAAAGCTGTCATAAAGATGCGACAGCACACAGGGCCACCACCGAAAGGGGCCGACGATGGCCACCCCCACCCTCCCCGTCACGAACGCCCTCACCCCGAGAACCACCTCCCGGCCCGTCGACCACGTCTGGGCCGTCACCCGTATCGCCATCGGCTGGATCTTCCTCTGGGCCTTCCTCGACAAGGCCTTCGGCTGGGGTTTCGCCACCCCCGCGGACCGCGCCTGGATCAACGGCGGCAGCCCGACGACCGGTTTCCTGAAGGGCACCGGCGAGCACGCCCTCGGCGACTTCTTCGCCACGCTGGCCGGTCAGGGCTGGGTGGACTGGCTGTTCATGCTCGGCCTGATCGGCATCGGCGTCGCGCTCATCACCGGTGCCGGCATGCTGATCGCGGCGGCGGCCGGCAGCCTGCTGCTGGTCCTGATGTGGGCGGCCGAACTCCCACTGGCCACCAACCCCTTCATGGACGAGCACCTCGTCTACGCCGCCGTACTGGTCGGCCTGGCCCTGGCGGGAGCCGGCGACACCCTCGGCCTCGGCAGGTGGTGGGGCAACACCACAATCGTCCGGAAACACCCAGTCCTCAAGTAACGCAGAGCCCCCAGGACGCCCATCCACCCCCGATGGGCGTCCTGGCTTATGGGTGCGAAAATCCCGACATGACCCCCAGTGAGCCGCACCCCCTCATCCCGAGCATGCGCCTGGACGAACTGCTGGCCGAACTCCAGACCCGGTTGCAGGCCGTGCTCTCCACCCGGGACCGGGTGCACGCCCTGCTGGAGGCAGTGGTCCTGGTCGGCAGCGACCTGGAGCTGGAGACCGTGCTGCGCCGCATCGTGGAGACCGCCGCCCGCCTGGTCGACGCCGGTTACGGAGCGCTGGGGGTGATCGGCGAGGAGAACACGCTGGTCGAGTTCATCCCGGTCGGCCTGACCCAGGAGGAGATCGCCCGCATCGAACACTGGCCCCACGGCCTGGGCCTGCTCGGCTTGCTGATCAAAGAACCGGTGCCGCTGCGACTGGCACGCATCTCCGACCACCCGGATTCCTACGGCTTCCCACCCGGCCACCCGCCGATGGGCTCCTTCCTCGGCGTCCCGGTCCGAGTCCGCGACGAAGTGTTCGGCAACCTCTACCTGACCGAGAAGCGCGGCGGCGCCGAGTTCGACGAGGAGGACCAGGCCGTGGTGACGGCCCTGGCCACCGCCGCCGGCGTCGCGATCGAGAACGCCCGCCTCTACGAGGAGAGCCGCCGCCGCGAAATCTGGCTCCAGGCCTCCACGGAAGTCACCACCAGCCTCCTCTCGGGCGAGGACGTGGACGAGGTACTGACCCAGGTGGCCCGCCGGGTCCGCCAGATGGCCGATGCCGATCTCGCCACCATCATGTTCCCGGACAGCACCAAGCAACTGCGCGTCATGTACGCCGACGGCGCAGTGGACGAACCGGCCGCCAACGGGCTCACGCCAGCCGCCGATGGGACCACGTCGGCCGCCGACGGGCTTACGTCGGCCACCGGCCGGAGCACGTCCGCCTCCGACGGGCTCACGCTGGTCACCGACCGGACCAGGTCGCCCGTCCATGGGATCACGCCGGACGAGACGGTCTCGCCGGACGCCTACCGGAGTGGCGAGCCGCGAGCGGGTTCCAGTGACGATCCCTCCTGGGGCCCCGTGGCCGCGATTCCGCTGGGTGCGGTCGGGTCGGTCCGCGGTGTCCTGGGGCTGGCCAAACGGCCGGGCAGGCTGCCGTTCACGCCGTCCACGCTGCGCATGCTGCACGCGTTCGCGGGCCAGGCCGCCCTTGCCCTGGAACTCGCCGAGGCGCGCGAGCACGCCGAGCGCCTGAGCCTGCTGGAGGACCGGGACCGGATCGCCAAGGATCTGCACGACATGGTCATTCAGCGCCTGTTCGCGGTCGCGATGACCTTGATGAGCATGGTTCGCCTGGTGGAGCGCCCGGAGTCCGCCACCCGGCTCCGGCACGCCATCGACGAACTGGACGACACGATCCGCCAGATCCGCTCCACCATCTTCGCCCTGCAGACCCCGCCCGGCGAGTCCGAGCCGAGCCTGCGGGCCCGGATCGTCGACCTGCTGGAGAGCGCCCGCGGCCATCTCGGCTTCATGCCCGGCCTCCGGATGGAGGGCCAGCTCGACAACGACGTTCCGGCCCCCCTCGCCGACCACCTGCTCGCCGTACTCCAGGAAGCGCTTTCCAACGTGGTACGGCACGCGAAAGCCTCAAAAGCCCAAGTGTCCGCGATCGTCACCAGCGAGAACGTCACGCTCATCGTCGAGGACAACGGTGTGGGGCTCCCGCCCGACGGCAGGCGGAGCGGATTGCGCAACCTCCGCGAACGGGCGGACCAGCTGGGCGGATCGTTCGCCGCCGACGCCGCGCCCGGCGGCGGCACCCGCATCATCTGGAGCGTCCCCCTCACCTGAGGACCAAGGTCTCTGGCAGGAGCGCGCGCCTGCGGTGACCCTGGAATACATGGACACCCTGGATCGAGTGGACGCCTACTGGCGCGCGGCCAACTACCTTTCCGTCGGCCAGATCTACCTGCTGGACAACCCCCTGCTGACCGAGCCGCTGCGCCCCGAGCACATCAAACCCCGCCTGCTGGGCCACTGGGGCACCACCCCCGGCCTGAACTTCTGCTTCGCCCACCTCAACCGGATCATCGCCGAACGCCGCCAGGACATGATCTACATCGCCGGCCCCGGCCACGGCGGCCCCGCGGCCGTGGCGCACGCCTGGCTCGAAGGCACCTATTCCGAGATCTACCCGGACGTCTCCCAGGACGCCACCGGCATGCGCCGCCTGTTCCGCCAGTTCTCCTTCCCCGGCGGCATCCCCAGCCACGTGGCCCCGCAGACCCCCGGCTCCATCCACGAGGGCGGCGAACTCGGCTACTCCCTCGCCCACGCGTACGGCGCCGCCTTCGACAACCCCGGCCTGGTCGTGGCCTGCGTCATCGGCGACGGAGAAGCGGAGACCGGACCCCTCGCCGCCAGCTGGCACTCCAACAAATTCACGGACCCGGCCAGGGACGGGGTCGTCCTGCCCATCCTGCACCTCAACGGCTACAAGATCGCCAACCCCACGGTCCTGGCCCGCATCCCCGCCTCCGCCCTGGCCAAACTGCTGGAAGGGTACGGCTACCGCCCCCACCTGGTCGAAGGCGACGACCCGGCCGTCACCCACGAGCTCATGGCCGCCACCCTGGACGCCGTGTTCGACGAGATCACGGCATACCGGGCCGGCCGTACCGACCGGATGCCCATGATCGTTCTGCGGACCCCCAAGGGCTGGACCGGCCCGCACTCGGTCGACGGCCTGCCGGTCGAAGGGACCTGGCGGGCGCATCAGGTCCCGCTGGCCAAAGTCCGCGAGAACCCCGAACATCTGGCCATGTTGCAGGCGTGGATGCGTTCCTACCGGCCGGAGGAGCTGTTCGACGCCGCCGGTCGTCCGGTCGCCGAGATTCGGGAGACCGTACCGGCCGGGGTGTTGCGGATGAGCGCCAGCCCGCACACCAACGGCGGCCTGCTGGTGCGCCCGCTGGCCCTGCCGGACTTCCGCGACTACGCGGTGCCGGTCGTCGAACCCGGGCTCGTGCTCACCGAACCGACCCGGGTGCTGGGCCGGTTCCTGCGCGATGTCATCGTCGCGAACCCGCGCGACTTCCGGCTGATGGGCCCCGACGAGACCGACTCCAACCGCCTGTCGGCCGTTTTCGAGGTCACCGGGCGGGCCTGGAACGCCGAGACCCTGTCCACCGACGAGCATCTCGCCCCCGGCGGCCGGGTCATGGAGGTGCTGAGCGAGCACCTGTGCCAGGGCTGGCTGGAGGGGTATCTCCTGACCGGACGGCACGGCCTGTTCAACTGCTACGAGGCGTTCATCCACATCGTCGACGCAATGTTCAACCAGCACGCCAAATGGCTGGACGCCTGCCGCGACATCCCGTGGCGGCGGCCGATCGCCTCGCTCAACTATCTGCTGTCCTCGCACGTGTGGCGGCAGGACCACAACGGGTTCAGCCACCAGGATCCGGGCTTCCTGGACGTGGTCGTCAACAAGAAGGCGTCCGTGGTGCGCGTCTACCTGCCGCCGGACGCCAACACCCTGCTCTCGGTCGCCGACCACTGCCTCCGCTCGCGCGACTACGTGAACGTGGTCGTGGCGGGCAAACAGCCGGTGCTCGACCTGTTCCCGATAGATGAGGCGATCACGCACTGCACCCGCGGCCTGGGCATCATCGACTGGGCCTCCAGCGACCACGACGGCGAACCTGATGTCGTGCTGGGCTGCGCTGGGGACGTGCCCACGCTCGAAACCCTGGCCGCCGCGGCCCTGCTCCGCGAGCACCTGCCGGCCCTGAAGATCCGCGTGATCAACGTGGTGGACCTGATGCGCCTCCAGCCTCCGTCCGAACATCCGCACGGCATGTCCGACCTCGAATACGACACCCTGTTCACCACCGACCGCCCGGTCATCTTCAACTTCCACGGCTACCCCGCGCTGATCCACCGCCTCACCTACCGCCGCCACGGCCACGCCCACCTGCACGTCCGCGGCTACAAGGAGGAAGGCACCACCACCACCCCCTTCGACATGGCGATGCTCAACGAAATCGACCGCTACCACCTGGTCATGGACGTCATCGACCGCGTCCCCGGCCTGGGCGCCACCGCGGCCCACCTCCGCCAGCGCATGTCCGACGCCCGCCTGCGCGCCCGGGCCTGGACCCGCGAACACGGCGAAGACGACCCGGCCATCCGCGACTGGACCTGGCCTGCCGCCTGAGCACGCGGGCTCCGCAATCCGTGACCGGACCGGGCCTGGCTGATCACGCAGGCTCCGACCATCCGCGACCGGACCTGGCCTGCCTGATCACGCAGGCTCTGGCCGGGCGCGGCCGGCCGGTCGGCCTGCTGGCTGATCACGCAGCCTCGGTGACTCGCTCGTCGCGCCAGGAGTTCTGAGCCGGGAGGGTGATCACGTGGTTGGAGCTTCGGGTCAATCCCTGAGCCGGGGGAGGACCTCGGCTCCCAGACGGCGGATGTTCGCCAGGGTGCGCTGGTGGTCGCCGGCGCCCTCCACCATCAGGATGAGGTGGTGGAGACCGGTGGTGTCGCGGGTCGCCCGGAGGGTTTCCACGCAGTGGTCCGCGTCGCCGACAGGGTGGGTCCGGATCAGGAAGTCCATGTATTCGTTGAGGTCGCGGGCCTGGCGGGGTCGACCGTCCGCGCGTACGTATCCGGCCAGGCCCGGCTCCAGCCAGCGGGGGAGCAGGGTTCTCAGTTCGTTTCGCGCCGCTTTCGTGGAATCGCCGACGTAAGCGAGCACCGCCGCCAGATGCGGGGCGTCGAGGTTCGGCGCCGTCCGCTCGTATTCGGCCAGGATCGCGCCTTTGGCGGCGTCGTCCAGTTCCATGCCGAGGAGCAGGCCAAGGCCGCGCTCGGCCGCCAGGCGGGTCGTCCGGTCCGAAGCCCTGGCCACCACCGGGCGGAGCCGGGCGGACGGCACCATCGCCACCTCGCGGAAGCGGAAGAACTCGCCGTCCGCCGACACCGAAGGCCGGCTCAGGGCCTGGCAGAGCAGGTCGAGGGATTCCGGGAACCCCCGTTCCCACCGGGCCAGGCCGGCCCCGAACACCTCCAGATCCACCCACGGGCCGCCCCGGCCCACACCGAGCGTGAAACGGCCGCCGGACAGGTGGTGCAGCATGGCGGCCTGCTCCGCCAGGGCGACCGGATGGGCGGTGGACAGCACGCTGACGGCCGTGCCGACCGTGATCCGCTCCGTCCGGCCCAGGGCCATCGCCGCCAGCGTGATCGCGGACGGGCACACCCCGTACGACATGAAGTGATGTTCCGCGATCCAGGCGTCGTCGAAGCCCGCCTCCTCGGCGGCGGAGACCGCCGCCAAGGTGTCACGCAGGACCTGCTCGGGTGGGCGGCCGGGACCCCCGGCCGCGATGAGGAATACACCGATCCGCATGCCCCCCATCGTGACGTCAGATGAAGGTGGGAGCCTCCACCTGCGGCACGGCGCAGAACAGGCCGACCTCCCGCGTCACCGCGCGGATCTCGGCGAGCAGCAGCGGCGACGGCAGCACGTACGGCTCGGCCGCGGCCATGTCGACCTGGTAGCCCATGTCGCCGAGGGCCGCCACGGTCAGCCGGCTCAGCGGGTTGCCGACGCCGGTGCTGACCCTGCTGGTCATGAGCTCGCCGCCGAACACCGACTCGCGCCAGTGCGAGCCGACGCTGCCGGGACCGCCGACGTTCTCGACCGGCACCGGGTGCGGTTCGCCGGTGCCGAGCAGGATCGCGAACTCCTGGCCCGCGCCGGTGCCGGTGAAGACCGGGTCGGGGGTGCCGAAGCCTTCGACGAGGTGCAGGTCGCCCCAGATGCCGGCGCCGAAGCCCAGCGCGTGGCCCATCTCGTGCGCGATGACGTCGTGCAGCAGGCCGGACTGCTCCATCCGGTCCAGGTCGAAGCTGTCGAAGGTCATCGTGCCGACGGCCGGGAGATGGCTGGCGGTGCGGATGAGCAGCGGGCGGGCCTGGCCGAGGACGTTGCCCTGCGGCGTCCCTGCCCCGTCGATCTTCGCGCCCTGGGCCAGGATCACGATGTCGTCGATGACCTCCTCCGCCGTCAGCCCTTCGGGGAGCTCCGGCAGGTTCGGGATGGCGACGTCGGGCAGATCGCCGACGATCATCCGGGCCCAGCGGTCGGCGGCGGCGGCGAACGCGGCCTTCTGGGTTTCGCTGAGGCCGCCGAGGAAGCGCACCTCGATCGTGAACGGCGACTTGGTGTCCGTCAGTGCCAGCGCGCGCTCCGAGCTGGCACGTGCCATATGGGTCTCGAACTCGCTCATGGGTTCCGTTTCCCCTCTCCGTGACGGACTTCGATCGTGCTCCGTCCGGGGGCGTCACGGCTTGAGTAGCCCGCTACTCAACATCGGAGTGGATGTCCCGATCTGGACACGACGAGAACCAAACCCCGCGCTGCCCCGTCCCCCTTGTGCCCCTCTGTCACACCTTGGAGTCGTCTTGTCGATCCGCGCGGTCATCTCCGTCGCCGTCCTGGCCGGTGGGGTGCCCTGCAGCCTGCCCGCCACCGCCCACTCGTCCGCCGCGACCGACATCGTGGAGTACGAGTGCACGACGAACGCGGTACAGGGAAGCAGAACATCAGGGTGAAAGGTCACGATGACGATGCCGACGGGTGCGACCCCGGGCGTGCAGATGAGCATCGGTGTCCTGCTGAGCTACGAAGGCACCGGTTTACGCGCTCCCACCACGGGACTCCCCGCCGGCACCAAGGTGTACCCCTACGCCTCCATCAGCGAACTCCCGGGCCTGAACTCCGCCACGGGCGTCGGTGAACTCGGCACGATCGCGGCCGGTCAGGTCATCACCCTGCCGACGACGACCGTCAACCTGCTGACGAAGTCGGACAATGAAGGCATCGCATCCGTGCGGCCCGGGGCCATGAACTTCGGCACGAGCCCAGGAGCGCCGTTCATCCAATGCCGGGTGCTGAACGCGACCGCCCTGCAGACCTACCCGCTCACCGTGTCGGGCGGCGGCCAATCGGCCAGTTCCACTCCGTCGCCGACCGTGACCGCCACCGCGGCGGGCACTGATGACGAGACAGCGGACGAGACCACCGACGGCGACATCTTCGAGGATGAGAGCGGGATGGAGACGCCGGTGGGGGCGGCGGAGACCGGCGGGGGCGGGGACGCCGGGCCCGATGGGCGGATGCTCGTGGGCACCGGCCTGCTGATCATCCTGGCGGCCGGTTCCGGTCTCCTGCTGCACCGTCGCGGCACCTCCGTCCGCCCACGCTCACCGCGTCGGCCGGGCGACATTTCCCGAAATGTCGCCCGCTAATTCGAGGGGGTCCGGGATTCTGCCTACGATGATTCGGTGAATGTGCTCGACAGGCCGGAGTGGGAGGCCAGGGCTGAGGCTCATCGGCGGCGGGTGGACGGGTGGATCGGCCCGCATCTGAGCCGCCGCCGCGCCGGCGTGGCGCACCCGGTGGAGGACTTCCTGTTCAGCTACTACGGCTATCGGCCCAGCCGGTTGCGCCGCTGGCATCCGGGGGCGGGAGTCGTACTCGCCGGGGCGAGGGAGTACGGCACGGGATACCTCGACGCGGGCGACGGCGCGACCCTGGACACGGCGGCGCTGATGGAGCGGCGGCGGGAGAGCATCGAATGGGTCGCCGGGCTGCTGGCGGCCACCGCCGGGCGGCCCGGGCAGTTCGGGTGTTTCGGCATGCACGAGTGGGCGATGGTCTACCGGCAGCCGCGCGAGGAGGTCAGGCACGCCGCCCAGCCGCTGCGCATGTCGCTGGAGGAGGTGGCCGTCGTCGTCGAGGAACGCCCGCTGCGCTGCACCCACTTCGACGCCTTCCGGTTCTTCACCGCGCAGGCCCGGCCGCTGAACCTGGTCCAGCCCACCCGCGAGCGCCAGCCCGAGCTCGAACAGCCCGGCTGCCTGCACGCCAACATGGACCTCTACAAGTGGGCGGCCAAACTCTCCCCGCTGGTGCCGAGCGAACTGGTGGCCGACTGCTTCGAACTGGCCCGCGACATCAGAGCCGTCGACATGCGCGCCAGTCCGTACGATCTGAGCCACCACGGCTACCAGCCGATCGAGATCGAGACCCCCGCCGGGCGGATCGAGTACGCGGCCGCCCAGCGTGACTTCGCGAACCGGGCGGCGCCGCTGCGGCAGCGCCTGCTGTCCGCCTGCCGGGACCTACTGACCGAGGCCGGCGCAGCGTAGGACGGCCGGGATCAGGCGCTCGTTCTCGAGGGCCGCGCCCGCCGGGTCCGGGATCTGCCGCTGCGCGTAGCCGTAAGCGATGCCGGTGCGCGGATCGGCGAGCGCCTGGGAGCCCGCCGCGCCGCTGTGGCCGAAGGCGTCCGGGCCGAGCGACGGGTAGAGCAGGGCGACGGCTTCGAAGCCGAGGGCGAACTTGTTCTTGTCGTCGGTGACCAGGTCGGTGCCAGGCGTGTGCAGCCGGGAGAATTCGGCGATGGTGGGCGGTGTCAGGAGTTCGAGGGCGGCGGCGTACATGCCGGCGAGTCCGCGGGCGTTGCCGACGCCTCCGGCGGAGGCCGGGCCCAGCCTGCGCACCGTGGGGCTGTTGCCGAAGCCCGCCAGGTTGGTGGGGGAGAGGGCGTTGAGGTTGAACGCGATCCCGGTCAGGCTCAGCGGGTCGATCACGACATCATCGGAGAGCGGCTGCGTCGGCCGCGCCCGGACGAATCGGGAATCGAGCTCCGGAGGCAGCCCCAGGTAGAAGTCGAGCCCGTACGGCACCCGCAGGCGCGTTTCGTAGATTTCCTGAATCGACTGCCCGGTCGCCCGGCGGACGACCTCGCCGGTGAGCGCGCCGATCACGAACGCGTGGTAGCCGTAGGCGGTTCCGGGCGTCCAGAACGGCCGCTGCCCGGCCAGCCGTTTCGCGATGATCCGGTCGTCGGCGAGCTCCATCTGGGTGAAACCGCCGTCGACGCCGATCAGGCCCGCCCGGTGGGACAGCAGGCCGCGCAGGCTGATCTCCGCCGGAAACTCGGGCCAGTGATCGCCGACCGGCCGATCCAGATCGAGCACGCCGTCCTGCACCAGCAACGCCACGACGAGATGCGCCGCACCCTTGGTGGAGGAGAAGACGGGATGCAGCGAATCGCCCGTGATGCCGTCCCCGGCCCAGAGGTCGACGACCTGTTTCCCCTGCCGGAACACCGCGAGCTGCGCGCCCGCCTCGTCCGGTTTCGCCGCCAGTACGGCCGCGAACTCGTCCCGTACATCCTCGAACCCCGGCGCGACCGCCCCGTGCACAATGACCATTACGCCGACTCCCAATTCCAACCTTTCGCGGCACTCTAGGCCCAGGCTGGAAATGTCGGTATATCGGGTGGCAGGGTTACCGGTCCTCCGTGATCAGGCGGTTCACCAGCCGGGGCAGCGCCACGCTGATCGGATCCCTGATCACTTCACTCGCCAGCTCGTCGTACGGCGTCGCCCCCGCGTTGACGATGATCAGCTGAGCGCCCGACTCGACCGCCAGGCCCACCAGCCCCGCCGCGGGCTGAACCTGCAACGACGTCCCCACCACGACGAACACCGCGCTTCGCTCGGCCGCCCGGACGGCCTCGTCGAGCGGCCCCTGCGGCAGCGCCTCGCCGAACATCACGGTGGCGGTCTTCAGAATCCCGCCGCAGTCCCGGCAATCCGGATCGTTCTCCCCGCCGTCGATCCGGTCGAGCGCCTCACGCAGTGTCGTACCTACCGCGCATTTCACGCAGACCACCCCGAACATGTTCCCGTGCAGCTCCAGCACCTTGTCCGGCGCCGACCCCGCCCGCTGATGCAGGCCATCCACGTTCTGCGTGATCAGCCGATCCAGCCGCCCCGCCCGCTCCAGCGTCACCAACGCCAGATGCCCCGGATTCGGCTCCGCCTCCCACGCCGGGCTGCTCCGCCGGAACTCCCACGACCGCCGCCGGATCTCCGGATCGCCCAGGTAATAACCGATGGTGACGAGCCGCTGATAGTCGGGATCCGCCCGCCAGAGCCCCTGCGGCCCTCGATAGTCGGGAATCCCCGACTCGGTGGAGATCCCGGCCCCGGTCATCACCGTGATCATTTAGGCCCCCTTCGGCGCGTGACGGCATCCCGGGCCCGTTCGCGTCCACCAGGCCCGGTACGGTGGATCTTCGTAATATCTCACCATCGAGCGGACTTCCATCGCATGCGTTCGCCCGTGCAGTGCTCAGCGGACTTCGCCTCATCGCCCGCGAAGTCACCAAGTTCGGAACGATCGGCGCGATCGGGTTCGTGATCAGCGTGCCCGGCTCGAACGTGCTGCGCTACGGCGTCGGCCTCGGCCCGCTGACGTCCGTCGTCCTGGCCACCGTGGTGGCGTGCGTCTTCACCTACTACGCGCACCGCCACTGGACCTGGCGCGACCGCGGCAATTCCGGGCAGATGCAGGAGTTCGCGCTGTTCGCCATTTTCAATGGCATCGGCCTGCTCATCCAGCTGCTCTGCGTCGGCTTCACCGAATACACCCTCAAGCTCAGCAATCCGGTGGCGCTCAACTCCGCCAACCTGGTGGGCGTGGCCGCGGGAACGCTGTTCCGCTTCTGGGCCTACCGGAAGTGGGTCTTCTTTCCGGTCACGGTACGGGACGTGCCGGAAGCGAACCAGGAGACGCAGATTCCGGTCCCCCGGAGTACGCAGGACTGATGTTTCAACGGCACGCGAGGGGTACGTGCCGGGGATGGATGCCATCGTTTTCCTCAAAAATGACCATAAAACGGTCGAAAAGCTGTTCAAGCGGTAC
This sequence comes from Acrocarpospora corrugata, assembly GCF_009687845.1. GTDB lineage: Bacteria > Actinomycetota > Actinomycetes > Streptosporangiales > Streptosporangiaceae > Acrocarpospora > Acrocarpospora corrugata. The sequence goes on along the minus strand of NZ_BLAD01000040.1, from coordinate 17,045 downwards.
GAGAAGGCTGGGCGGAAGGCGTACAGAGAGAAAAGAGAGCTCGTCGCCAAAGTCATCGAAGAGCTGACCGTACACGCGCACATCGAAGAAGAGATCTTCTACCCGGCCGCGCGGAAAGCCGCGCCGGAGACCGACGACCACGTGCTCGAAAGCGTCGAGGAACACCACGTGGTGGCGTGGATCCTGGCCGAACTCAAGAATCTCGACGTCAAGGACGAACGATTCGACGCCAAGGTGACGGTGCTCATCGAGAACGTCCGCCACCACGTCGAAGAAGAAGAGCAGGAGTGGTTCCCGCAGGTGCGGGCCGCGATGGGCCGCAAACGGCTGCGGGAACTCGGCGAGGAGATGGAGGCGGCCAAGCCGCGCGCGCCCCGCGACCCGCTGAGCGTGCCCAGCGCCGACGCCTAGAGAGCGCTCAGGAGTCGTCCAGGCGTGGGAAGGCGACCTCCCGCAGAATCAGGCCCAGAGCGGCCGCGACCGGGATCGCGATCAGCGCCCCGACGATGCCCAGCAGCGTCGCCCCGACGGTGACCGCGATCAGGGTGACCACACCGGGCACCTCCACCGCCTTGCCCATGACCCGGGGCACCAGCACATAGTCCTCGAACACCCGATACACCAGGACGAACCCAACAGTGGCCAGGGCCACGGGCAGTGAGACCGACAGGGCCACCAGAGCGACCGCGATCCCCGCGATGGTCGACCCCACCACGGGAACCAGGTCCATCAGCGCGACGAACAAGGCCAGCAGCAGCGCGTACGGCACCCGGAAGATCTCCAGCCAGACGAAGGTCAGCACCCCCGCGACCAGCGACGTCGCCAGGTTGCCGAGCACGAACATGCCCACCTTGCCGAGAATGTCGTCCGCCATGAGGATCGCCCTCGGCCGCCGCGAGTTCGGCACACACCGGTACACGGTTGCCTTGATCCGGGGCATGTCGGCGAGGAAGTACACCGTGAGCACCAGCACGATCACCAGCGAGGCCGCCGCCCCCGCCACCACCTTCCCCGCCCCCAGCACACCACCGACCAGGGACAGGCCACGCTCCCCGGTGCCCAGCTGCTGAATGTGCCGGGCCAGCTCGAATCGTTCGTTGAGCTTGCCGAGGAAGGTCCGCTGGCTGGTGGCCTCCTTCAGGTAGGTCGGCGCCTCATGCGCGAACTGCGCGCCCTGGGTGAGGATCGCCGGAATCGCCAGCGCGAGGAAACCCGCCACCAGGCCCAGCGTCAGCGTCACGATGAGCAGCACACTCGCCCATCGGGGCAGGCCCCGCCGTACCAGCCAGGCCGCGGCAGGTTCGAGCCCGATCGCCAGGAACAACCCCAGCCCGATGAGAATCAGCACATCCCGCGCCGCTCCCAGCAGCAGGATCACCCCATAGGTCGTCGCCACCCCCGCCGCCGCCGTCATCCCCACGAAGAAGGGCGACCGGCGATCGAACGGCCGCCCCCGTTTGCCGAACGGCCTCTCCTCCGAGGAGGTGGCGACAGCCGTCTCCACCGCCCGCTCCACCGTCCCCGGCGCGGGCTTCCCCGCCTCGAGATTCGGCGACGCCGGCGGCTTCTCTTCAGGGGATTTCATGGCATATTCCGGACTCCCATGCCACGCTCCTACCCCTTGGCTGTCGCCATTCGCACTGGTCAGCGGGCTTTACCCCGATTTCACGTCGGTACGAAGATCAGGTCGTTCTGAAGGTGACCAGATAGGCCAGGATGAGGATGGTCAGGACGACGAGCAGGACGCTCGTGCCGCTGACCATCACGACGACGCGGGCCCGCTGGATCAGCCAGCGGATGGCGCCCAGGACCAGCATGATCGCGGTGCCCAGGATGAGCAGCGTGATGCTGGTGGGGTCGACGGGAACGGGCGGCATCGCCAGGCTGTGGAGGATTACCGTTGACATGGACTCACCTCGCTGAAGTTAACTGAGATTTCAGCTCCTCAGATGAATTCACCTGGGTGGACTGATGCCCGTTGGCCGAGTCGGCCATTCTCCCCTCCTGGCCAGAAAAAGGTGACTAGAATGGCGGCCTCGATCTCGTGACTGCCACGTAGTAGCCACTTCGTTATTGCTCAGCTGCATGTTCTTCATTTCGCTCGGGGTTTAGTGATATAGCTGAAGTTCAGGTGAATTGGAGTCGTGGTGGCCGTCGATCGAGAAACACTGGCCCGCTGGTTGCGAGAGCTTCGCGAAGAGCGCTGGCCGGGCATGCGGATCACACAGGCTCAGCTTTGTGCCGCTTTCGGGGTCAGCGTCCCGTTGGTCTCGTCATGGGAGTCGGCTCGTACCCCGAAGATCCCGCCGATGGATCGCCTCCAGGGCTACGCGATCTTCTTCGCCACCAGGCGCTCGATGGCGGGCGGAGTCCCGAGGCTGCTGGCTTTGCCGGACCTGACCGATGAGGAACACGCCGAATTCGATCGGCTCTTCACCGAGCTGAAACGACTGCGCGCCATCGCCCTCGCCGATCAGAACACCGTGCAGACGGGCGGGGAGGAGAAGCGCGCCGGCGTCAGCGCCGGCCCGTGGCATTTCGCCGACGACATGCCGATCACCATCATCTGCTCGCAGGTCCCGGGCGAACTACGAGCCAAGATCCCGTACGCGGATCCGAACTTACCCGACTACATCGACCTGTATCGCTATTCCGACCTCGATTCGCTGTTCGAACTCCACGGCCACTTACGCGCCGCGAATCCGTCCAGCCTGGTCACCCTCCGGTCGGTCGGGGATCTGGAGGCCGACGATCTCACCACCCACATCGTGCTATTGGGCGGCGTGGACTGGAATCGGATCACCGCGTCATTCCTCGATCGGCTCGAACTCCCCGTCCGGCAGGTGCCCGATTGGGCGGGTGAGAAGGGGCCCTATTTCGAGGTGGACGAGGCCGATGGCACCCGGAGGCATCACGCCACGCTGAACGGGGCGGATCGCACGCTGGTGGAGGATGTGGCCTTCTTCTATCGCGGTCCGAACATCAACAACAAGGAGTGCACGGTAAGCATCTGCAACGGGATCTACGCCCGAGGCGTGTACGGCGCGGTCCGAGCGCTCACCGACGCGCGGTTCCGCCAGCGAAACGACGCCTACCTGGGCGAGCGTTTCGCGGACGCCGAGTCGTACAGCATGCTCATGCGGGTCCGGGTCGAGGGCCGCCTCGTGCTCACGCCGGACTGGACCATCGACACGGTCCGGCTGCACGAATGGCCGGAGCCGTCCGATGCCAACTGAGATCGAACGGACGCACCATCACGGTTCGCACCGGCATCTGATCACCGAATACGACGAGCCGCCCACCGGGCCACCCGCGCCCGTGCACGCCATCGTGGTGCCCACGATCCGGCATCCTCGCTGGCTTAAACACGCCGCCCGGCTGGCGGGATACCTCGGGTGCCCGCTCGTGTCGCTGCACAGCCGGAACTGGAGCAGCGCGGCGCAGGCGGAGAGGGTCGTGCCGCCCGAGGTGGACCTGATCGCGATCGACATCGGCGACGTCGGCCAGCTGAACCTGCCGGCTTTCGCGACCGACGCCCTGCTGCGCGGCACGATCTTCGATCGGGTCACCGATCTGAGCGCGAAGCGCAACGTGGGGCTGGCACTGGCGCGGATGACGGGCTGGGAGCGCATCGTCTTCCTCGACGATGACATCGAGGTCGGGGCGCTGCACGAGGTGTCGCGCGCCGCCGCGCTTCTGGATATCTACGACGTCGTCGGGATGCGGATCGGTGGCTACCCGGACAACTCCGTGGTGTGTCACGCCTATCGGGAGACCGGCGGACGTCAGGATTCGTTCGTCGGGGGCGGCGCGCTCGCCGTGGAGACGACCAGGAACGTCTCCTTCTTCCCGAACGTGTACAACGAGGACTGGTTCTACCTGCTGGGGGAGAAGTCGGTGCGGCCGCTCGCCGTGACGGGGATGGTGAAGCAGCGGCCGTACGACCCGTTCGACCGGGAGGGCAGGGCGCGGGACCAGGAGTTCGGTGACGTGCTGGCCGAGGGCGTCTACTGGCTTCTGGACGAGGGATCCGGGCGCGGCTGGAGCGCGGCGGCGGATCACCGGCATTGGGAGCGTTTTCTTATTCGGCGCCGGAAATTCGTGGAGCACGTGCTGCGCCGGGTCCGGGCGAGCCCGGAAACCGTGAAATCCGATCCGAAATCGATGGAGGCCTCCCTGCTGGCCGCTCTCGGCCGGCTCAGCCGAATCGAGCCGAAGTTCTGCGTCGAATATGTGGAAGCGTGGCTGGAAGATCGTATTCGGTGGGAGAAGTACCTGGGTGGTTTGCCGAAATACCCCGGGAGGGTCGGCGGCGCGGCCGAATGGCTGATCGGCGAGGGGTCGCGCCGGACGGATCGAGGTCATCGATAGCCTATGATTTCCCCGGCGTTAGCCGGGAATGTGTGGTTTGTGGGACATATTGCTATCAGACGGGCGGATCGCGGAGATCTCCCCGAGCTCGTGCGAGCCCTGGGGCAGGAACACTATTTTCTCGACCGGCTGAACTCCCAGGCCATCGGCCATGGCGTGCTGCTCGTGGCCTGGCAGGACGCGACCCCCGTCGGCGACGTCTACCTCTGGCTCGCGGCGGCCGAGGAACGAGAACTCCGGGCCCATTTACCGGACGTTCCATTGATCACCCATTTGGAGGTCGTCGAAGGGCGTCGTAATAGGAGGGTCGGCACCCGGCTCATTCGCCACGCCGAACGGTATCTGTGGCTGGCCGGATTCAAGCAGGTCGCGCTCGGCGTGGCCCTGGACAACGAGGCCGCCCGGCGGCTGTACGCCCGCCTCGGATATGCGGAATGGCCGCACGGCCAGCTGGCCACCACGGAAGTCCTTTTCCACGCTGACGGCACACGTGAACTGAGACCGGAACTCTGCAGAATCATGACCAGGCGACTCGACCTCGACTAGGCCGGCAGGTCCGGGAGCACTTTGGCGCCGAACATCTGGATGAAGGCGGTCTGATCCTGGCCCACGTGATGCAGGTAGACCTCGTCGAAACCGAGGTCGACGTAGTCGGCCAGCCAGGCGCGGTGGCGGCCCAGGTCGGCGGAGATGTGCACCGCCTCGGCGACCAGTTCCGGGTGGACTGAGGCGGAGACGGCGTCGAAGAGTTCGGCGGTGTCCAGGTCCCAGCTGGCCGGCGGGCCGAAGACGTTGGAGCGCCACTGGTCGTACGCGACGGCCTGGGCCTCCTCTTCGGTGGGGGCCCAGCTGAGGTGGACCTGGACGGCGGCGGGGCCGCGGCCGCCCGCCTGGCGGTAGGCGTCCAGGACCCGGCCCGCCGCGGGGCCGCCGACGGTGATCAGGCCGTCGGCCCAGTCGGCGCACCAGGCGGCGGTGGCTTCGGAGACGGCCGCGCCGAGCAGGAGGGGCGGTTCCTGCGGGCGGGTCCAGAGGCGGGCGCGGTCGACGGTGACGAGGCCGTCGTGGCTGACCTCCTCGCCGGCCAGCAGGGCTCTGATCACGTCGACGCATTCGCGCAGGCGGGCGTTCCTGACGTCCTTGCGGGGCCAGCCGTCGCCGGTGATGTGCTCGTTGCTGGCCTCGCCGGTGCCCAGGGCGGTCCAGAAGCGCCACGGGTACATGGCGGCCAGCGTGCCGATGGCCTGGGCGATGATCGCCGGGTGGTAGCGCTGGCCGGGGGCGTTGACCACGCCCATCGGGAGGGTGCCGGCCTGGAGGGCCGCCCCGAGCCACGACCAGGCGAAACCGGACTGGCCCTGGCGGGCGCTCCAGGGCGAGAAGTGGTCGGAGCACATGGCCGCGGTGAAACCGGCCTGCTCGGCCTGGACGACGGCCGCCAGCAGCGCGGTCGGATGGGCTTGCTCATGGGAGGCGTGGAAGCCGTAGGTCGCCATCGCGGTCGACTACCCGGGGACGGCAGGGTCTCACTTCGGAACTGCTGGAGAGATCGCCGGCGCGAGGTGAGAATAGTGATATGTCGGATATCAGGGCGTTTCGCGCGGCGGATGTGACGTTACGGGTGACCTCGGCGGGGGAGCCGCTGGCGGGCCGGGAGGTGGTGGTCGCGCAGCGGGATCACGCGTTCCTGTTCGGGTGCATCGGGTTCGACTTCATCGATCTGGCCAACGGGACCGGGACCGAGGCGGACGAGCGCCTCGCCGAGCAGTGGTTCGGCCTGTTCAACGCCGCCACCCTCCCGTTCTACTGGGGGCAGTTCGAGCCCGAACGCGGGAAACCGGACACCGTGCGGCTGCTCAACACGGCCCGCTGGTTCGCCGAGCGCGGCTGCGTGGTCAAGGGGCACCCGCTCGCCTGGCACACGGTGACGGCGGACTGGCTGATGGACCTGACCAACGAGGAGATCGCGCGGGTCCAGGTCGAGCGGATCAAGCGGGAGATGACCGACTTCGCCGGGGTCATCGACTTGTGGGATGTCATCAACGAAGTCGTGATCATGCCGATCTTCGCGCAGTACGACAACGGCATCACCCGGATCTGCCGGGAGATGGGCCGGATCCCGATGGTCCGCATGGTCTTCGACGCCGCCCGCGAGGCCAACCCGCGCGCCACCCTGCTGCTCAACGACTTCGACATGTCCGCCGCGTACGAATGCCTGATCGAGGGCGTGCTCGAAGCCGGCATCAAGATCGACGCGCTCGGCCTGCAGAGCCACATGCACCAGGGCTACTGGGGCGAGGAGAAAACCCTCGCCACCATCGACCGTTTCGCCCGGTACGGCCTGCCGATCCACTTCACCGAGACGACCCTGCTGTCCGGCCACCTGATGCCACCGGAGATCGTCGACCTGAACGACTACCAGATCCCCGACTGGCCGACCACCCCCGACGGCGAGGCCCGCCAGGCGGACGAGGTCGCCCGGCACTACCGCACCCTGCTCTCCCACCCGTCGGTCACCGCCATGACGTACTGGGGCATGACGGACAACGGCTGGCTCGGCGCCCCCGGTGGCTTCGTCCGGACCGACGGAACCCCCAAACCGTCGTACGAGGCCCTGCACGCCCTCATCAAGGGTGAATGGTGGCTCCCGCCGACGACCCTGCGTACGGACGAGGAGGGCCGGGTCCGCTTCAACGGCTTCCTCGGGGACTACGAGGTCTCAGCGGGCGGGGACGCCGCCACGTTCACGGTCGCCGCCGCGGGCGAGACGGCGATCGAGGCGGCCCTCACGTGACGGGATCCTGCGCGCGTTTCGCCTGCCGGTAGACGCGCATCTTCGCGCGGGTGCCGCAGACCGCCATCGAGCACCAGCGGCTGCCGCGATTGCGGGACCGGTCGTAGAAGATCCATTCGCAGCGCGGCTCGTGGCAGGCTTTGAGCCGCTGCCACGAGCCGTCGGCCACCGCCCCCGCGACCGACGACAGGATCGTCGCCAGCGCGCCGCGAATGTCGGTGAGCGCGGGCCGCAGCCCGAGCGGATCGGAGCCGGCGTCGAAGCCCACGATGAGCGGGCAGTTCCTGGCGATGTGCGCGATCGCCTGGCGGGCTTCGAGGTCGGGGCCCGCGCCGTTGTTCTCGCGGAGCAGCGCGCGCACCGCCTCGCGCAGGACGACGGCGTCGTGGCGGTCGTGTTCACCCACCGGCACCGGGCCGAGCCCGTTGCGGGCCAGCCAGTCCGCCAGCCCCGCCGCGGTGGCGAACTCGTCAGGGCCGAACTCGATGCTGACGCTGTTGACGAACACCTGAACGAGGCCGAGCGAGCCCGGGGCCACGGCCCTGTCTGCCGGGGGGACCTTCATCCCTCCTATCTAGCTCATCAGGTGATGAAACGCTCGTCGATGGCCGGCCGAGGTCGTCCCAGTCCCCGGCCGGCTCCGGTCCGTGACCAGCGAAGACCCGGCCGGGGCCGACAGTGCGTCGCACAAAGTGTCATGGGCGGCTAACACTCACGTTTCGACCCGTTGACGGGCACGTATCCCCTATGTAACCTTTGGCCAGCGCTGCGCAAGAATCTTGCAAAGTGCTGTTCAATTTCTCGCTGTTCCTCGCAACTTCAGGGATGCACTGCGTCCGTGCACCTGCCCCCCATCCGCGTCCGGTGACGGCAACGCGCTGCACCGGCCCACCCCTGTCGTTCCTGACGAGAGATAGAAGACGCGATGAGAAAGACGCACGGACCGTTACGCATGGTCGCAGCCGCGCTCGCGGCCGGCCTTCTCGTCCTCGCGGGGTCGGTCGTCCCGGCCGCCGCCGCGGGCGGGCCCAACCTCAGCCTCGGCAAGACGGCCGCGGCCAGCTCCTCGACCGCGGGTCACGCGGCGGGCAGCATCAACGACGGCAACCAGGCCACCTACTGGGAGAGCACCAACAACAGCTTCCCGCAGTGGGCCCAGGTGGACCTCGGCAGCGCCACCAGCATCGACCAGGTCATCCTGAAGCTGCCCAACGACCCCGCCTGGCAGACCAGGACCATCACCCTGTCGGTCCAGGGCAGCAACGACGGCACCAGCTACGCCACGATCGTCGGCTCGGCCGGCTACACGTTCAACCCGGCCACGAGCAACACCGTGACCATCAACTTCCCGGCCGTTTCGACCCGGTACCTCCGGATCAACATCACGGCCAACAACGGCTGGCCCGCCGGTCAGCTCTCGGAGCTGGAGGTGTACGGAACCAGCACCGGAGGTTCCGCCAACCTCGCCCAGGGCAAGACCATGACGGGCAGCAGCGTCTCCCAGAACTACGTGGCGAGCAACGCCAACGACCTCAACCAGGCCACCTACTGGGAGAGCAACAACAACGTCTTCCCCGAGTGGCTCCAGGTCGACCTCGGCGCCTCCCTGCCGGTCAACCGGGTCGTGCTGAAGCTGCCGGCCTCCGGCTGGGCCACCAGGACCCAGACGCTCGCCGTTCAGGGCAGCCAGAACGGCTCGACGTTCACCGACATCGTCGCCTCGGCGGGTTACGTGTTCAACCCGGCCAACGGCAACACGGTGACGATCAACTTCAGCGGCACCACCACCACCCGGTACGTGCGGCTGAACATCACCGCCAACACCGGCTGGGCGGCCGGCCAGATCTCCGAGTTCGAGGTGTACGGCCCGACCACCGGTGACACCCAGCCGCCGACGGCGCCTGCCAACCTGGCCTTCACCGAGCAGACCGCCGGCCAGGTCCGCCTGACCTGGACCGCCGCCACTGACAACGTCGGCGTGACCGGGTATGACATCTACGCCAACAACACGCTACGGGCCAGCGTCGGCAACGTCACCACCTACACCGACACCCAGCCGGTCAGCGCCACGGTGACCTACTTCGTGCGGGCCAAGGACGCCGCCAGCCTCGTGTCGGGCAACAGCAACACCGTCACCCGCCAGGGCCAGAGCGGCGACACCCAGAACCCGACCGTGCCCGGCAACCTGACCTACACCGAGCCGGGCTCCGGCCAGATCCGGCTGGCGTGGACCGCCTCGACCGACAACGTCGGCGTCACCGGCTACGACGTCTACCGCAACGGCACCGTCGCGGCCTCGGTCGCCGGCAACGTGCTCACCTACACCGACACCCAGCCGGCCACCGCCACGGTGACCTACTACGTCCGGGCCAAGGACGCGGCCGGCAACCAGTCCGGTGAGTCCAACTCGGTGACCCGGCCCGGCTCCAACCCGCCGGGCACCAACCTGGCCACCGGCAAGGAGATGGTCGAGTCCGGCCACGTCCACACGTTCGTGGCGGCCAACGCCAACGACGGCAGCCTGGACACCTACTGGGAGGGCGCGTCCGGCACCTGGCCGAGCGTGCTCACCGTCAAGCTGGGCGCCAACGCCAGCGTCACCTCGGTGGTGCTGAAGCTCAACCCGTCCAGCGCGTGGGGCTCCCGTACCCAGAACATCCAGGTGCTGGGCCGCGACCAGGCCGCCACCGGCTACACCAACCTGGTGTCGGCGGCGAACTACACGTTCAACCCGGCCGCGCAGAACACCGTCACCATCCCGGTGACCGCGACCACCGCGGACGTGCAGATCCGGATCAACAGCAACACCGGCGCGCCCGGCGGCCAGATCGCCGAGTTCCAGGTGTTCGGCACCCCCGCCCCCAACCCCGACCTGGTCGTCACCTCGGCCACCTGGTCGCCCGCCTCCCCGGTCGAGACCGACGCCATCACGCTGTCGGCCGTGGTCCGCAACAGCGGCACCGCGAACGCCCCGGCGAGCAGCGTCAACCTCTACCTGGACACCACCAGGGTCGCCACGGTGAACGTGCCGGCGCTGGCCGCGGGCGCCCAGACGACCGTGACCGCCAACATCGGCCCGCGCGACGCCGCCGCCTACTCGGTGAACGCCAAGGTCGACGAGGCCAACACCATCATCGAGCAGAACGACGGCAACAACGCGTACGTCAACCCGGCCGCGCTGACCGTCCGCCCGGTCGACAGCTCCGACCTGGTGGCCTCGCCGGTGGCCTGGACCCCCAGCAACCCGTCGGGCGGCCAGACCGTCACCTTCAGCGTCGGCATCAGGAACCAGGGCACGGTGGCCTCGGCCGGCGGCGCCCACGGCATCACCCTGACCGTCCTCAACGACCAGGGCACCGTGGTCCGCACGCTGACCGGCACGCACACCGGCGTCATCAACGCCGGCGCCACCGCAGCCCCGATCGGCCTCGGCACCTGGACGGCCGCCAACGGACGCTTCACGGTCCGCGTCGTGCTGGCCAACGACGCCAACGAACTGCCGGTCAAGCAGGCCAACAACACCACCAACACCAGTCTCTTCGTGGGCCGCGGCGCGAACATGCCGTACGACCACCTGGAGGCGGAGGACGCCGTACGCGGCGGCGGCGCCGGCATCGTCGGCCCGAACCGCACCATCGGCGACCTCGGCGGTGAGGCCAGCGGCCGCCGCGCCGTCACCCTGAACACCAACGGCGCGTTCGTCGAGTTCACCACCCGGGCGCCCACCAACACCCTGGTGACCCGCTTCTCCATCCCCGACTCGGCGGGCGGCGGCGGCATCAACTCCTCGCTGAACGTCTACGTCAACGGCACCTTCCACAAGGCGATCAACCTGACCTCCAAGTACGTGTGGCAGTACGGCAACGAGGCGAGCCCGAACAACTCGCCCGGCTCCGGCGGCCCGCGTCACATCTACGACGAGGCCAACGTCTTCCTGAACAGCTCGTTCCCGGTCGGCACGAAGATCCGTCTCCAGAAGGACCCGGGCAACGACACCACCTACGCGATCGACTTCATCGACACCGAGCAGGTCGCCCCGATCGCCAACCCCGACCCGGCGAAGTACGTCGTGCCGACCGGCTTCACCCAGCAGGCCGTCACCGCCGCCCTCGACAAGGCGCGGATGGAGACCGGCTGGGAGGGCGTCTACCTGCCCGCCGGCGACTACCAGGTGTCGAGCAAGGTCACCGTCTACGGCAAGGCCATCAAGGTCGTCGGCGCCGGCCCCTGGTACACCAGGTTCTACGCCCCGACCGGCCAGGAGAACACCGACATCGGCTTCGACATGCAGTCGTCGGCGAACGGCACCACCTTCAGCGGCTTCGCGGTGTTCGGCAACTACACCCAGCGCAACGACGGTCCCGGCAAGGTCTGGAACCTGACCGGCGTGAGCAACATCACGATCGACAACATGTGGATCGAACACCAGATGGTCATGGTCTGGGGCACCAACGTCAGCAACCTGACGCTGACCAACAGCCGCGTCCGCAACATGTACGCCGACGGCCTCAACCTGACGAACAACAGCCGCAACAACACGGTCAGGAACATCGACGCCCGCTCCACGGGTGACGACGCCTTCGCCCTGTTCAACGCGGTCGACATCGTCCAGGGCGACAACACGGGCAACCTCTGGGAGAACCTCTCGGTGACCACCCCGTGGCGCGCGGCCGGCCTGGCCGTGTACGGCGGCTTCGACAACACCTTCCGCAACATCTACATCGCCGACACGCTGACCTACTCCGGCATCACGGTCTCCTCGCTCGACTTCGGCTACCAGTTCCGGGGCTTCGGCACCACGCCGACGGTGCTGGAGAACATCTCGATCATCCGGTCCGGCGGCCACTTCTGGGGCGCGCAGACCTTCCCGGCGATCTGGCTGTTCTCGGCCTCCAAGGAGTTCCGCGGCATCCGGATCAGCAACGTCGACATCGTCGACCCGACCTACAGCGGGATCATGTTCCAGACCAAGTACACCGGGTCGACCCCGGAGAACCCGGTCACGGACACGATCCTCACCAACATCACCATCACCGGCGCGCAGAAGAGCGGCGACGCCTTCGACGCCAAGTCCGGGTTCGGCATCTGGGCGAACGAGCTGCCCGAGCCGGGTCAGGGCCCGGCGGTCGGCTCGGCCACCTTCAACAACCTGGTGCTGAGCAACAACTTCCAGAACATCAAGAACACCACGTCGACATTCACCATCAACACCAACTGATCCCCATTGACGACGGTGCCGCCGGAGGTCTCGACCTCCGGCGGCACCGCCGTCAGTCCCACCAGAACGACCAGGCGTGCTTGCCCCGGATCTGCTCCGCGTAGTCCTCCAGGGTGCCCGGCCCCTGGATGATGCTGTCCGGGCAGAACGTCCAGTGCTCGGCCGCCACGTGCAGCGCGTGCAGCCCGCCGGTGGGTGGCGCGGCCACGCTCAGCTCCAGGGTGTTGAAGCCCGCCCCGACCACCAGCACCCCGAACCGCTCCTCCCAGCTGCGCAGCACCGCCGCCAGCGGGACCGTCCACTCGTTGTGGTTGATGGCGCCCTGCCAGCCCATCACGGCCAGCGCGTCGGCCCCCCGGTCGGCGGCCACCAGCCCGAGCGGCGTGCCGTTCCTGGACAGCACCTTGGCGTACCAGTCGGCCACCACGCCCGGCTCGGCCACCAGCGTGCCCGGCTCGGCCAGACCGGGGGAGACCGGTCCGAACGGCTCCAGATTGCCGATCTGGTCCTTGTCGGCCTGCTCCACCCAGTCGGCCCAGACCTCGTCCATGAAGTCGCCGGCCCGGAAGTTGTCGATCTCGGCGGCCGTGTCCGGCGCGATCTGCCCGATCGACCAGGGCTGCACCGACTCCTCCAGCAGCAGCGGCCACAGCCCCGACGCCGGATGCTCGGCCCGCAGCCGCGCCCACAGCTCGCCGGAGACCGGGTCGTCGCTCAGCCAGAACGCCGGACGGCGGTGGTCGCGCCGCCGCTCGAAGTTCGGGTCGGGCCAGACCGCCGCCCCTTCCGGCAGATCCACGCCCAGGGACCGCCCTTCGCCGTCGTCGGCGAAAAGCTCGCGTATCTCGGGTGGCAACTGCCCTTTCCTAACCGGCACGGCGAAGAGAATAGTTCACGCGTTCTTCGGGCGGTTTCGGGAACAGGTTGTTTGGCCTATCGTCATGCTCGTCGTCGCACGTGGAGGTCGCCATGCCGCCGCCCCGACCGTTGCGGCCGGGGGATCCCGAGCAGCTGGGGGAGTACCGGCTCACCGGGCTCATCGGCGAGGGTGGCCAGGGCACGGTCTTCCACGGCGAGACGGCCACCGGGACGCCGGTCGCGGTGAAGGTCCTGCACGCCCGGTTCTTCGAGCGGGCCGACGCGGAGCGGCGTTTCTTCAACGAGGTGGCGGCGGCCCGGCGGGTGGCCGAATTCTGCACCGCCCGGGTGATCGACGCCGACATCACCCACGCCCGGCCGTACATCGTGAGCGAATACGTGGACGGCGAGTCGCTGGACGAGCTCGTCCGCCGGGAGGGCCCGCGGGACGCGGGCGCGCTGGACCGGCTCGCGGTCGGCACGGCCGCCGCGCTGGCCGCCGTGCACCGGGCCGGGATCGTGCACCGCGACTTCAAGCCCGCCAACGTGCTGCTCGGCGCGGACGGCCCGCGGGTGATCGACTTCGGCATCGCGCAGGTGGTGGACGCCGCCGGGACCGAGGCCAGCCGGGTGCAGGGCTCGCCCGCGTACATGTCGCCGGAGCAGCTGGCGGGCCGCCGCCCCGGCCCCGCCTCGGACGTGTTCAGCTGGGCGGTCACCCTCAGCTTCGCCGCGACCGGCCGCCCGGCCTTCGGCAACGACTCCATCCCGGCCGTGATGAACCGCATCATGCACCGCGAACCCGACCTGGCCGAGGTGCCCGCCCGGCTGCGCGGCGTGCTCCGCGCCTGCCTGGCCAAGGATCCGGCGGCCCGGCCGAGCGCCGCCAAGCTCCTGATGACGCTGGTCCACCTGGAGGACGAGGCGGACCAGCCCCGTGGCCGCCTGCTCCCGCGCTGGGCGCTCGGCGCGCTGGCCGCCGTCACCGTGGCCGCCGCCGGGGCGGCCATCGCGATCCCGCTGTGGCCGCGCGGCCCTGCGGTGGTCCCCGCCGCCGTGCGGGCCGCGCCGATGGCCCTGGCCACCGTCGGCCCCGGCTTCGGCGAGCCGCTCGGCACGCCCTTCGCCGGCCACACCGGCGAAGTCCTCGCCCTGGCCACCGCCACCGCCGGGGAGCTGCCGGTGGCGGTCTCGGCCGGCCGGGACGGCACCGTGCGCCTCTCCGACGTGCGCACCGGCGCGGCGGTCGGGCGGGCCCGGACGGTCGGCGCGCTGTCGATCTCCGCGGTCGCCCTCGGCGACCTGGGCGGCCGCCAGGTGCTGGTCTGCGGCGGGTACGGCCGGGGGCTGTGGCTCTCCGATCTGGTCACCGGGCGGGCGATCGGCTTCGGCGGGCGGCCGGGTGACGTGCTGGCGCTGGCGGTGGCCAGCCGGGAGGGGCAGCCGGTCGTCGTCACGGCCGGGCAGCACGCGGTGCAGGTGATCGACCTGGCCACCGGTGAGGTGCTGCTGGCGGTGGGGGGCGGCGCGTCGGACGTGGCCATGTCGCGGATGGGCGGGCGGGAGATCATCGTGACTGCCGCCCTCGACGGGATGGTTCACCGGTGGGACGCCAGGACGGGGGAGGCGGTGGGCAGGCCGTTCGCGGCGCCCGGCTCGCGGCTGGCCCTGGCGGAGGTGAACGGGCGGCCGGTGGTGGTGTCCGGCGCCCCGGACAACACGCTGCGGGTGCTCGACCTCGAAACGGGCGCGCCGGTGGGGGAGCCGTATCCGGGGCACACGGACAGGATCAGCGCCGTCGCCACAACCGTGCTGGACGGGCGTCCGTTGGCCGTCACCGGGAGCTGGGACGGGACGGTCCGGGTCTGGGATCTCGGTTCGGGGCGTCCGCTCGGCGGGCCGCTGTCCGGGCCGGAGGGGTGGGTCACGTCGGTGGCCGTCACCGAGGTGGACGGGGTGCCGCTGCTGGTGGCCGGGAGCAGGGACGGCACTGTACGGACCTGGCGGCTCTAGCCGAGCGAGGCGAAGGCGATCACGTTGTCGGCGTAGTGACCCCGGCCCGCGTCGAACGAGCCGCCACAGGTGATCAGGCGCAGCTGGGCGTCGTGGGTCGGGCCGTAGACGGCCTCGGTCGGGAACTCGTCCTTCGGGTAGACGCGGACCTCGTCGATCCGGAACCGGACCCTGGTGCCGTCGGCGAGGTCCACGTGCACGACGTCGCCACGCTTCAGCTTCCCGAGCCGGGCGAAGATCCCCGGGCCCGACCGGCTGTCCAGATGCCCGGCGATCACGGCGGGGCCCGGGTCGCCCGGCCGTACCCCCGCCGAGAACCAGCCGGCCACCGCCGCCTCGACCGGCGGGATCATCACGCCCTTCGGGTCCAGGGTGAGCCGTTCCAGCGCGCTCCTGACGCCGATGGCGGGCATCGAGACGGAGACGGGTTCGGCGTGCCGTACCGGCGGGGAGACCACCGCGACCTGGCCCCGCACCGCCGACCAGCCCGGAACCGGGGTGGCCAGGGTGGGCGCCGGGGACGGGCGGGTGGTGCCGCAACCCGCCAGGACGGCCACCAGCAGGGCGGCCGGCAGGGCGCGCCGCATGTCAGGTCACGCGGCGGCGGCGCAGGACGACCGACAGGGTCAGGGCGATGCCGGCGAGCACGATCGCGACCCCGATGCCGCGCGGGGTGTCCCGGGTGGCGAGGCCGCCCAGGCCGGTGTCCACCGCGCCCTTCGGCGTCACCCCCGGCGCCGCGGCGTCCTGGAGGCTCAGGATGTCCAGGCCGCTCTTACCGTCCAGCACCACGACCGTGTTCGTGCTGCCCGGCGCGAGCACGACGTCCGCGCTGGCCGACCCCGACCCCGCGGCCACCGTGATCTTCTGCGTGGCCGCGTCGACCGGCCGGTAGTCAGGCGTGTTCGCGAACCGCAGCTCCTCCTCGAACACCGCGCCGCCCGCCGTCACCTTCAGCGTCCGCTCCTTCAGCGACGCCGCGATCACCCGCAGCCCCGCCTTCCCCGACGGCAGCGCCATCGAGTCAGGCAGCACCTGCAGCCGGATGCTCTGGTACGGACCCATCCCCGCCACCGTGTACGCGTTGCCCCCCGCCACCCGCACGTTCGCCGACAGCACCGGCGGCGTGCTCGCCCCCGCCCCCGCCGGGCGCATCGCCACCGTGTACTGCCCCGCGTTCAGGTTCTGGTACGGCGAGACGCCCCCGTACGGCACCGCCTTGAGCACCAGTTTCGGAGCGCTCCCGCCGAACGGATACAGATACACGTCCACCGCCGGCGTGTCCGGCGACAGATGCGCCAGCCGGACGTGCCCGACGGCGGCACTCTCGGCGTGCGCGGGGATCGAAAGCCCGAGGAAGAAAGTGACGAGAAGGGCGATACGCGGCAGGATCATGAGGGCCAGCTCCCTGGGGTTCAGGAGGAGAGGGAGCCCGTCGGGCTCGGTGCGGAATACCGGATGCGCAGGATTGTGGACGCTGCGTCACTCGGCTGAGCCAGTTTGACCTCTATGGGATGGAATTGTGATTGCTGCGCATCCAAGAACCTGACAATTCCCGAAATTTTGGTTTTTGAGGGCTTGTGTCCGTCGATGGAGCTGATCTCCACGCTGCGCAGCGGCACCCCGGGATCCGCGCCCGGGTCCCCGAACGCCCGCACGTACAGCCGATGGGAAGCGGTGATCGCCGCCAGCGCGCTCAGCAGCCGCGCGTCCACCTCACCCGCCGCCAGCTGCCTGGTCGCGTCCGGCGCCGCCGCTAGCCGCGGATGCCCGAGCAGCTCCCGCCCCGCC
>NZ_BLAD01000039.1 GCF_009687845.1 Acrocarpospora corrugata | reverse complement strand
CCATGAGGAGATGGACCTCGTCCCGAATACCGGTCTTCTCGCTCGGATTCAGATCATCCCGAAGAAGGGCCTGAATCAGCCGGTGAACCTGGACTGTGCGGGTCACGGTATCGCTGCGGACCAAGGCGAAGCGGCTCAGCTCCTGCCAGGTCTTGTTCAGTAGAATAGGGTCGGAAAGAATTTCGGCCAGCCGGGGCACGTTGGCCTTGTTCCCACGCCGGAAGACATCGTTCGGGATCGGTTCCGGCCCGAAGAACGCGCAACAACGCAGGATGCTGATCGCCTGCGGCAGGCGGTCCTCCAGAAATGCGACGGAGACCCGCCAGGCGGCGGTCATCGTGAGCGGATAGTCCGGTGCCCGGACCGCGCCCAGAAGCCTTGAGGCCTGTTTGTCGAGTTGCTCGATGTAATCGTTGATGGACATCGTGCCGCGGCGCTGCAGCGCGCCGACCTGCTCGAGTGCGAGTGGCAGGTCGCCCAGTTTGTCGGCGAGCCGGTCGGCGTCCTCGCGGGATACCGGACGGTCCAGTCGCTTTCTGAGGAAGTCGATGCTCTCCTCACGAGTGAACACGTCCACGGTGAGTGTCTCGAAATTGTCCTCCCAGTCGGGGTTGCGCGATGTGATCAGCACGTGCCCGGGACCGTTGGGAATAAATGGCTTGATGTGCCCGAATTCCTCGGCGTTATCGAAAATCAGCAGCCAGCGATGGAAGGGCTCGCCATCCTGGAGCGCCTTTCGGACGGCTTCGGCCGCCTCTTCCACGCCGGTGACCGACGCTGGCAGAAGACCCAGCGTGGGGGCCATCGAGGCCAGTGACGACGGCACCAGATGATATTGGTCGGCGGGAATCCACCAGATCAAGTCATAGTGTGAACGGTAGCGATGGGCATATTCGATCGCCAGGTGTGTTTTCCCCACTCCACCCCAGCCGTGTACGGCCTGTGGTTGCGGCACGACCGCCGTGACGCTGCCCATGCCCTTCCGCAGCCTGGCCAGTAGATCGTCACGCCCGGTGAAGTTTCGATTACGTGGCGGAACTTTCTCGAAGACCTCCGGTTGCCGGTCCGAAACCGAATGGGCTACTCGCGAAAGATCGGCCATCTCAGTGCCTCCGGAAATCCTGTGGAAGGTACCAGCATTCTAAGGCTTGATTCATTCTTCGTGCTGTTCAAAAATCGGGTGAGCGGAAAGAACCAGGCTTGGAACACTCATTCCAAGAGTTGGATGGCCGAAACGGGTGAATCGGCCGGTCCTGAATGGAGACGTGGTATGAGCATGAGCGAGCATGGCCCGGCCGTATTTATCGATCTATCCGATCTGCCGCTGAAGTCGATCTCTGAGCTGCCGTACAGTTCGCTCCGTGGAGTTCTGACGCGGATCCTCGAGGAACGTGGCGTGGCCATGGCGGGCTTTCAGAACTCGATTGAGGTTGCTCCCTGATTGGCCAGGGTCGCTGCGGAAGGGAGACGTCTCGTGGAGGCCCCCCTTCCTGCGGCGACGATTCGCACCATCCCGCCGCGCCGGATTCTCCACATCGACTATCGTCGTGAATCAGTACCCACTGGTGTAGGACAGCGAGTTCTCGGTTCCGGTGATGTTCGGATGAATGAGGTGGTGCTGTGTATGCACGAAATGAAGGAGGCGGACTGGGAACGGTTGATCTATCAGCTGCAGAGCGGTCACTGCACGCCCTTCGTCGGAGCGGGAGCGTCCATGGGCGTGCTGCCCTCCGGGGCGACCCTCAGCCGGAAGCTGGCCCGGCAGTGGGGCTATCCCGGGCGTGACTCCGACGAACTCCATCGGGTCACGCAGTTCGGCGGAATCAAATATGGCGACCTTATCCACGCCAAGGAGCTCGTGCGCGACGAACTGGCCACCGGAGCTCTTCCCGACTTTACCGATCCGTGCGAGCCGTATGGCCTGCTGGCCGGATTCAACCTGCCGGTCTATGTGACCACCAACTATGACGACTTCATCGCTCGCGCTCTGCTGGCCGCGGGCAAGCGGCCGAACACCGCGATCTGCCCGTGGAATGCCGGGATCGCCTTTGACGAGAAGCTGTTCAGTAGTGAAGCCGGTTGGGACCCCAAGCCGGAGACGCCGCTCGTCTACCACCTGCACGGTGCGCTGCACGACCCCGCGTCCTTCGTGCTGGCCGAAGAGGACTACCTGGAGTTTCTCCGCAATCTGGCCGCAGAGGGACTGACCGGGAACTGGCGCATGCTGCCGCCGTCCATTCAGGCCGCGCTGACCCGGCGGCCCCTGCTCTTCGTGGGCTACAGCCTCCAGGACTGGACTTTCCGGGTGCTGTTCCAGGAACTCTCGAAGTCGGTGCCCGGCATCAACCGCAGGCGGCATGTGAGCATCCAGGTGGCACCGACTCCCACGCCGTCGGGCTGGAGCATTCGGGATCTCGAGCGCCAGTTGGACTGGTACTACCGGGGGTGGGAGATCTCGGTGTTCTGGGGAGGCACCCGGGAGTTCTGCACGGAACTGCGAAGCCGGATGGTGAGCACGACATGAGCCCTCGTGGAGTCCGACGCGATCCGACTATCCAACCGTACGTAGGGCTACGGGCCTTCCGCCGGCAGGACAGCGGCAAGTTCTTCGGCCGCAACCGGGAGGCGCACGAGGTCGCCGATCTCTGGCAGGCGAACCAGGTCACCGTGCTGCACGGACCCTCCGGTGTCGGCAAGACGTCGCTGATCCAGGCGGGCGTGCTGCCCCTGCTGGATCCCACCAGGACCGATATCCTGCCGATCGGCCGGGTGTCGCACAGCTCGGCCTTCCCCTCGGCGGCGCTGCCCGCGCACAATCCGCATGTCTTCGCGCTGCTGTCGTCCTGGTCTCCGGAGGAGAGGCCGACACGGCTGGCGGGTCTGTCCCTGCGTAACTTCTTCCAGCGTCGGCCCCGCCGTCAGGACCCCTACGGTGATCCGGTGCTGACCATGGCGGCGATCGACCAGGCCGAGGAACTCTTCGGTGACTTCGCGCACCGGCAGCCCTACCGTGAATGGTTCATCGACCAACTGGTCGACGTCCTCCGCAACGATCTCGATCTACGCCTGCTCATTTCGATCCGGGACGACTACGTGACCGCGATCCTGCGCGATTCGCGGCTGGGTCGTAAGCCCAAAGGGAGCTTCGCGCTCGGCGCGCTGGAACCGCCGGCGGCCGTGCAGGCGACGGTGGGGCCGTTGCAGGGCACGGGATGCTCGTTCGTCAAGGGAGCCGCTGAACGGCTGATCGACGACTTGCGTGGCATCAGGGTGGGCGAGAACGTCGTAGCCGAATCAAAGGTGGTCGAGCCGGTCCAGTTGCAGGTCGTCTGTTCCGCCCTGTGGCGTTCCCTTCCACCGGACGTCTGGCTCATCACGAAGAAGCACGTCGGCTTGTTCGCCAATGCCGACCGCTCGCTGGTGGCCTTCGCGGACCAGGTGATCGCCGAGGTGGCGCTGGATCACTTCGACAATGACTCCGTCGGTCTGCGGTCGTGGTTGCGACGCAACTTCATCACCGCGCATGGTACGCGGGCGGCCGTCTACAGGGGCGAGACGATGACGGCCGGCGTTTCCAACACGGTGGTCCGGGCGCTGGTCGACCGCCATATCCTGAGCTTGCGTGACACCCTGGACACCGCCAGCCCGGACTGGTGCGAACTGTCGCACGAACGGCTGGTCCAGCTGATCAGGGGCGACGACGACGGATCTCTTGAGATCGAGCACCGCAGCAACGCCGAGGAATACCTGCATGCCGCCGAACTGTCCCTGCGGGACGGTGAACTGGCACTGGCTGCCAAACAGGCGACCGAGGCGCTGGCTCGGATCGGCGACAACTCCCGGCTCCGCGCGGAGATCGAATCCTTTCTGGGCAACGTCTTTTTCGGCCGGGGTGAGTTCGCCGGCGCCATCGAGCACTACCGCAGAGCCGCGGAACTGTTCGAGACCCTGGGAGCGACCGCCGCGGTGGGCCGTCTGCTGGCTGCGGTGGGCAAGTCGCGGCTGGCCCAGGGTAAGACCGGAATCGCGGTACGGGAACTCATGTCCGCGATCAGCAGGGTTCCGGATGACGTCGGCATCAGGACCGAACTGGCGTGGGCGCTCTGGTACGACGGGCATCCCGAAGGTGCCAGAGACGTCCTGAACGAGATCCTCAGCGGTGAGGGAAACGTCATCCCGGCCCTCCAGGCCAGGGCCGAGATCCTCGCCGACCTGGGAGAGGCATCGGCCGCCCTGCAGGACTTCGAGCGGATCAAGCCGCTCCAGCAGCCCTGGGTGCGCGCGGCCTACGCGCTGGCCCTCGCCATGGTGGGCCGGTTCACCGAAGCGGAGAATGAGATCGTCGCTGTCCGTGCCGAGGCTGCGGAACATGGTCCGGCACTGCTCTACGCGGCCAGGATCAGAGCTTTGCTGGGCGATGCAGAAGGGGCGGCGGAACTGGCCGGCCAGGCGAAGTCCGCGATAGCCCCCGCTTTGCCGGCACATCTCCGGAAAACGGCAGACCGATTATTGACGGTGAGTTAGGCGGGAGTGCGTACCCGGTTCTTGCTGAGAAACAGCAACCAGACTCCAAACGGCACGCAGATCGTCACCATTGTGATGGACAAGATCCGGGTCGCGACCTGGATGTTCCACGTGTCCACCAGCAGCCCGCCGACCAGGGCGGCGGCGACAACCGCCGCGTGCCCGGCGAGCCGCGACACACTCACGACCCTGGCGAGCTTGTCAGCCGCTACCTTGTCTTTCTCGTACCGCCTCATCGCGACATTGGTGGCGGCTCCCCATCCCGTGAGAAGAAGGGCGAATGCGAAGAATACGGGGTGTTGGTTCACGGCGGGGAGCATGAGAGCGAAAGTCCAGATGACCAAGTGAATAGACAATATCCATTTTTGGGATTGGGTACGCTCGGCGAGGATTGTCCCCAAAGTCCCGCCGATGCTGCCGGCGGCGAGGACTAGCCCCACAATAAGCGGGCCGACTTCAATCGAACTGGCGATAAATGCCACAATCAATGCGTTCACCATGAAATTCGTCGCTGCCGTGAGAATTACGGCTGCTCGCAGGAAGCTATGACTCCGCAGCTCCTGAAATCCCTCGACGATGGCTGCCCTAAGCTCCTTCAATCGGAATCTGCCAGTGGGCCACGCGCGGTATTCGGGCGCGACTGCACATTTCTCTTCGTACCGGGGGACCGAGCGGGAGGACAATAGCACCAGAATAGGACCGATAATGAAGGGCAGGACTTGGTTCAAGCCGAAGAGGGCACCTGCCAGCGGGCGGGCGACGAGTGCCCCGAGCTGGGTACTCCGTTCACTCGCGGCCAGCGCGGCGTCAACTTTGTCATCGTGGGCCACCAGCGGAACGAGCGCCGCCTCGGCCACCGAGTAGACGGTTGAGAGAGTGCCTTCAAGAAAAGCGGCGACCAAGATCAGTGGAAGCTGGGCAACACCGAGAGCCACCATGATCATCACTGTGATTATAATGGCCGCGCGAAAGGACTCGCCCTGGCGAATGAGAAAATGAGGGGCGACTCGGTCGGCGAGGACTCCGACCGGCAAATAGAAAAGCAGTCCGGGCACGGTCAGCATGGCCGTGGTCAAGCCGACGGCGGTCGGTGAGTGTGTGGTCGCCAACGCCAGCAGGGGATAGGTGATGACTAATGTGCGGGAGGCCACCGTAGAGGCGGTGACACCCCACCAGAGCCTGTTCAGTGAGGGTGTCTGGAGTTCTCTTGCCGGGCCTTCGATTTCGGTGATGACAGGATCCATCTGAAGAGCAGTACCGACACGTTCCGTGATTAATTGCTGGCTGGGCGTGGTCGAGTCGGCTATCGTCGAACCTCCTGACCCACCATCTGCGTGGGTGCTGTCGCGCTGTGCGACCTCCGGGTCTGCCACGGGAGGAGCGGGGAACGACAACAGAATTCCTTCCACGTCAAAGGGGCAGCCACCGCAGGCACATAGCGGACCGAAGAAACAGGTGCGGGCGCATGCCTGCGGAAATGGTCGAGCTTATCGTGATCAAGCCGAATAACGGCAGCCCCGATTGATCACGATGAATGCCTGATTCCGGGCAGCGTTCCACTGGACCCGGATTGCATTCAGTCCTCAGCACACCGTAGCGAAGCCCACCCCCCGCGGGTGCCAAGTCGGGCATAAGGCCAGCTCATCGCGTGCTGCCATAGCGGCCGCGAGAGGAGAGCGTCGAGAGTACAACACGAAGGGTCGGCGATCCTTCCTGGCACTGCGCTCAGCGGCCGTCAACTGTTGCCCCTATTTCCGACCCACATCTGCGGGCGCGGTACGCAGGCTAGCGGGAGGCCAAGCGATCCGCACGTGACCACGTCGGGGGCTTGCCCGTCGTTTCCTTTTTGCCGCGACTTGACCGGGCGGGCTCACCCGCCAATCGGTAAGTTTCGTGGCCAGTACGGCTTGTTGGAATATATCCGACTAGATTTGTCGCGCTCTGCTGCTATTTATCCTGTGGCGCATACGAGTCCTTTCCCACCATTCCTTTCAGGGGAGATAGAAGCGGCTCGGCAGCGCGGCGCTCGCTGCCGCCAATGATCATTTTCCGAAGCCCGCGGTCAGGCCGCTGAGTAGTTGGCGGCGGCCTATCGCGTACAGGACCAGGATCGGGAGGGTGGTGAGGACGACGGAGGCGAGGATCGCGGGGACGTTGACGCTGTACTGGCCCTGGAAAGCCCAGAGAGCGAGGGGCAGGGTGCGCTTCTCGGGGCTCTGGGTGAGGATCAGCGGGAGCAGGAAGCCGTTCCAGATGGTCAGCGCGTTGTAGATGGCGACCGTGACGACGGCGGGGCGGGTCAGCGGGAAGGCGAGCCGCCAGAGGGTGGCCCACTCGGTGGCGCCGTCCATCCGCATCGACTCGAAGAGTTCCTTCGGCACGTCACGGATGAAGTTGGACAGCACGAGCACGGACAGCGGGATCGCGAAAGCGATCGACGGCAGGATCATCCCCAACAAAGAGTCGTAAAGATGCAGCCTGATGATGATCAGGTAGACGGGGATGATCGTCGCCTGTAGCGGGATCGCCAGGCCCATCAGGAACAGCGAGTTCACCGAACGCAGGAACCAGCCGGTCCGGCTCCGCACGATCGCGTACGAGGCCATGAACGCGACCAGCACCGCCGGAATCACCGCACCGAGCGTGACGATGAGACTGTTCACGAAATACCCGATAAATCCGGCCTCGATCACCATCCCGTAGTTGCCGAGGGTCGGCTCGGCGGGTGGCGCGAACGGGTTCGTGATGTAGTAACTGCTCTGTTCCTTGAAGCTGGTGATCACGATCCAGTAGATCGGGACCACCACGACCACCAGCCAGAGCCACCCGGCCACCCCGGCCAGCCAGTTCCGGTGGCCGCCGACCGCGCCCGGCCGCCCGCCGGGTTTGGGCCGGTCCGGAGTGTTCTGCCGCTGCTGTTCCCGGGTCAGGGTCGTCGCCATCAGGCACCCTCCATCTGACTGTGGGTGGCGTCGCGGCCCCCGAGCCGGCGCAGGATCAGCGCCAGCACGAGACCGACCAGGACGAGGATGACGGCGATCACGCTGGCCGGGCCCATCAGGTTGGCCTGGAAGCCGCGCTTGTACATGTCCAGCGCGAGCACCCGGGTGGTGTCTCCCGGCCCGCCTTCGGTCAGTACGAAGATCAGGTCGAAGAAGGTCAGCGAGCCGACGACCATGAGGGTCGAGGAGGTGATGACCGTGTACTTGAGCTGGGGCAGCGTGATGCTGAAGAACTGGCGGACCCGTCCGGCGCCGTCCAGTTCGGCGGCTTCGTACATGGATTTGGGGATCTGCCGTACCCCGGCCTGGTAGATCAGCGAGTGGAAGGGGATGAACTGCCAGGACACCACGAAGATCACGACGCCGAAGGCGAGTTCTGGCACGCCCAGCCAGTCCTGGACGAGCAGGTCGATGCCCAGCCCGGCGCCGAGGCCGAAGTTCGGGTCCAGCAGCGCCTTGTAGGTGATGGCGATCGCCGCGGAACTCAGCAGCAGCGGGACGAAGTACACCACCGCCAGCACCGCCCGGTAGCGCTGGGAGTTCGCCAGGAACACCCCGAGCAGGAGGCTGGCCGGCGTCTGGACCGCCCAGGACAGGGCCATCACCAGGAACGTCACCCACAGCGCGTGCGGCAGCCCGGGATCGGACAGCACGGCCTGCCAGCTGGTCAGCCCCGTCACGTTGATGTCGCCGATGCCGTCCCAGGTGGTGAAACTGAGCGCCAGGACCCCGACCAGCGGGACCACCCCGAACGCGACGAAGAACACCAGGGCCGGTACGGCCAGCCACGCGAGGCCGCCGTTGCGGCTGCCTCGCGCGGTGGTCGGGGTCGCGGTCGGGCTCACTTGCCGATGACCGCGTTCATGTTCGCCGCGAACTGCTCCGGTGTGATGGACAGCTGGAACAGCTGGGAGATGTTGTCGAGCAGGATCTCCGCCGCGGTCGGGCTGAGCGCCTGGTCCCAGGACTGGCCGAAGGTCTTGGCGCCGCTGGCGATGCCGTAGACGAACTGGAGCCACTCGGCGTCCTTGGAGGAGGCCAGCAGCTTGTCCGCGCCCTGCACGATCGGGACCGAGCCGGTGTCGGTCCACTGCTTGACTTCCTCGTCGGACAGGACCGCGGTGGCGAAGAACTTCTTGGCGGTCTCCTTCTGCTCGGGAGTCGCCTTGGAGTAGATCGACAGGTACTGGCCGGGGTTGCCGACGGTGTTGCTGGGGTCGCCCTTGCCGCCGTCGACCGGCGGGAAGTTCATGTAGCCGAGGTGGCCGCCGGAGACGAAGTCGCCGCCGTCCAGGGCCATGCTGCCGTAGGTCCAGACGCCGTGCAGCATCATCGCGGCCTTGCCGGTGTACAGCAGCGCCTGGTCGGCGTTGGAGTCGGCGGTGATCGAGGAGAAGCCCTTGATGAAGCCGTCGGCCTTAACCAGGTCCTGGACCTTGGTCAGCGCGTCCAGCGCGGCGGGGTTGGACCAGGCGTCCTTCTGGGCGTCGAACACGGCCTGGAACAGCTCGGGGCCGCCGACCCGGTCGAAGAGGAACTCCAGCCACATCATGTTGGTCCAGCGGGACTGGCCGCCCAGCGAGAACGGCGCGATGCCCGCGGCGTTGAACTTGGGCACCAGGGCCATGATGTCGGACCAGGACGTGGGCGGCTCGGCGCCGATCTTCTCGAAGCAGGTCTTGTTGTAGAACAGGACGACCGGCTGGACCGCCTCGCACGGCAGGGCGTAGATCTTGCCGTCGATGGTCGCGGCGCCGAACGAGGACGGGAACAGGCGGTTCTTCACGGCCGGGTTCTGGTCCAGCCACGGGGTGAGGTCTTCGACCTGGCTGGCCTGGACGTAGGTGCGCAGGCCGCCGCCGCCCCAGCCCCAGATGATGGTGGGCGCCTGGCCGGCCCCGAGAGCAGTCTTGATCTTCGTCTTGAACGCGTCGTTCTGGAACGTGGTCGCGGTGATCTTCGCGTTCGGGTTGGCCGCGTTGAACCGGTCGACGGACGCCTTGCGGATGCCTTCCTGCGGCTGGGTGCTGAGGAACCAGTAGGTGGCCGCCCCGGAGCCGGCCGCGGCCCCGGTGGCGCCGCCGCCCGCGGGGGTCGGACCGGCGCTACCGCAGGAGGCGAGCGCGGCGCCGATGGGGACGCTCACGGCGAGGGCTAAGAAATTGCGGCGAGATGTAGTTCTGGGCTCCACGCTGATCTCCGTACTCAAGGGCCGAGGCCCGCGCTGGTGGATCGGATGCGGTGGTCTGCCGTGGTGAATCAGCACCCCCATTGCGGTTCGTTCAAGAGCCGGTCTACCGAAACATTGCGACATGACCGCGCGGCATGCAATCTAAGTTTCGGCGGAAGTCATGTCAAGGGAATTGCAGGGAGGATTCTTAACTTTGTGGTTACATATGGCTTGAACTGGTTTTTTGTACCGGATAGGGTCTGGCCCGCGGGGCGTTTCCAGGCACCGAAATATTTCGAAATTTTGCGACACAACATCACAGAGGAGAGTCGGAGATGATCGCTCCAGACCGCAGGTGGCAGGATCCGAGCCTTCCGGTGGCCGACCGGGTTGACGCGCTCCTCGACGAGATGACGCTGGCGGAGAAGGTCGCCCAGCTCGGCAGCCGCTGGGTCGGCAACGAGACGCTCGCCACCCACCAGCCCGATCCGGACGACGCCGGCACCCACAACGTCGCGCCGCTCCAGGATGTGCTGGCCGCGGCCGGGAAACTCGCCTTCGAGGAGGCCATCCGGTCCGGGCTCGGCCACCTGACCCGGGTCTACGGCAGCAGGCCGGTGACCCCCGAGGAAGGCGTCGCCGAACTGGCCCGGCTCCAGGGCGAGATCGTGCGGAACAACCGGTTCGGCATTCCGGCGCTGGTGCACGAGGAATGCCTGACCGGGTTCACCACCTTCGGCGCGACCGTCTACCCCACGGCGATCGCCTGGGGGGCCACCTTCGATCCCGGCCTGGTCGAGCGGATGGCCGCCGCGATCGGGCGGGACATGCGCGCCGTCGGCGTGCACCAGGGGTTGTCCCCAGTGCTGGACGTGGTCAGGGATTACCGGTGGGGGCGGGTGGAGGAGACCATCGGGGAGGATCCGTACCTGGTCGCGATGGTCGGCAGTGCCTACGTGCGCGGGCTGGAGAGCGTGGGGATCATCGCCACTCTCAAGCATTTCGCGGGGTATTCGGCGTCGCGGGCGGCCCGCAACCATGGGCCGGTGCCGATCGGCCGCCGCGAGCTGATGGACATGATCCTGCCGCCGTTCGAGATGGCCGTCACCCTCGGCGGCGCTCGCTCGGTGATGAACTCCTACTCCGACGTGGACGGCGTCCCGGCCGCGGTCGACTCCTGGCTGCTGACCGACCTGCTGCGGGGCGAGTGGGGGTTCACCGGGACCGTAGTCTCCGACTACTGGGCCATCGCGTTCCTGGAGACGATGCACCAGGTCGCCGCCGACAGCGACGACGCCGGCATTCAGGCGCTCCGCGCGGGCATCGACGTCGAACTCCCCGACACCCTCGGCTTCGGGCCGCACCTGGTCGACCGGGTCACCCGGGGCGAACTGCCGGAATCCCTGATCGACCGGGCGGCGCGTCGCCTGCTCACCCAGAAGGCGGAGCTCGGGCTGCTCGATCCGGACTGGCAGCCGGAGGGCCGCGGCGACGTTGAGCTGGACTCGGCCGACAACCGGGCGCTGGCGCGCGAGCTGGCCGAGAGCTCCATCATCCTGCTCGACGCCGGTACGGCCCTGCCGGTGACCGGCGCCCGGCGGATCGCCGTGGTCGGGCCTGGCGCGGACGACCCGCGTGTCTTCATGGGGTGCTACTCCTTCCCCAACCACGTCCTGCCCCGGCACCCCGACCTCGGGCTCGGCCTCGACGCGCCCAGCCTGCTCGACGGGCTGCGGGCCGAGTTCCCGGACGCCGAGATCACCCACGCGCAGGGCTGCGACGTGCGGGGCGAGGACCGTTCTGGGTTCGCCGCCGCGGTGACGACCGCGCGCGAAGCGGAGCTGTGCGTCGTGGTCGTCGGTGACCGGGCGGGCATGTTCGGGCACGGCACCTCGGGGGAGGGCTGCGACGCCGAAGACCTGCGGCTGCCCGGGGTGCAGGAGGATCTGGTGGGCGAGCTCGCCGCCACCGGCACGCCGGTCGTGGTGGTCGTGGTCTCCGGCAGGCCGTACGCGCTGGGCGTGGTGCGGCCGCAGGCCGCCGGTCTGATTCAGGCGTTCATGCCCGGAGAAGAGGGAGCTGGGGCGATCTCCCGTATAATCTCGGGTCGTGTCCAGCCCGGAGGCAAGCTGCCCGTTCAGATTCCCCGCGGGGCTGGCGGTCAGCCGGGCACGTACCTGCAGCCGCCGCTCGGAACCGACAGCCAGGGCATCAGCAACCTCGACCCGACACCGCTCTTCCCGTTCGGGTACGGAACGTCCTACACCACCTTCGAGGTCGGCGAACTGCGGATCAGTGACGTCGAGATTCCCACCGACGGCGAGTTCACCGTGGCGGTGCGGGTCCACAACACCGGCGCGCGAGCGGGCTCGGAGGTCGTGCAGCTCTACCTGCACGACGTTCTCGCCCAGGTCACCCGCCCGGTGAAGCAGCTGGCGGGCTTCGTCAGGGTCCGGCTGGAGGCCGGCGAGAGCAAGGACGTGCAGTTCCAGGTGCACGCCGATCGGACCGCCTTCACCGGGCGGGACCTGCGGCGGATCGTCGAGCCTGGAGACGTGGAGGTGCTGGTCGGCACGTCCGCGAACGACCTGCCGTGCCGCGCGGTCGTCCGGCTCACCGGTGCGGTGCGGACGGTCGGCGTCGGGCGGCGGCTGGTGACGCCGGTGGAGGTGAGTCCGGCGCTCGACCCAGCTGGGCAACGGAGGGGAACAGATGCCGGTCAGCTCTAGGAAGGCCACCCTGGCCACCGTCGCCGCCTCGGCGGGCGTGTCCGTCGCGACCGTCTCCAAGGTGCTCAACGGGCGCAGCGACGTCTCGCCGGCGACCCGCTCCCGGGTGCAGTCGCTGCTGCTGCAGCACGACTACGTCTCCTCGGCGGCCCGCCGGGCGGAGACCTCCGGGCGGGACACGGTGGAGGTGCAGTTCGACAAGGAGCTCAACGCCTACTCGACCGAGATCATCCAGGGCGCGGTGGAGGCGGGGGCGGCGCTCGGCGTGGGTGTCGTCATCAGCATCCGGCAGCAGTCGGACCGGCCGGCCGCGTGGGCGAGCGACCTGCTCGCCGCCGGACGGCGGGCACTGATCGCGGTGACCAGCGAGCTGACCCCGGGGCACCTGACGGCGTTGTCCCGGGCCCGGCTGCCGCTGGTCATGATCGATCCGCTGAACCTGCCCCGGGCGCGGGTGACCAGCATCGGTTCGACCAACTTCGCGGGCGGGCTGGCGGCGACGCAGCACCTGCTGTCGCTGGGGCATCGGCGGATCGCCTACATCGGCGGGCACGCGACCGCCGCCTGCCATCAGGCGCGGATGCACGGCTACCGGGCCGCGATGGAGGCGGAGGGCGCGCCGGTGCTGCCGGGGTACGTGCAGACCGGGCACTTCCGCTACCACGACGGAGTGGTGGGGGGCGCGGCCCTGCTGGACCTGCCGGAACCCCCGACCGCGATCTTCGCCGGGAACGACGCGACGGCGCTCGGGATCATCGAGGCCGCCCGCGCGCGGGCGCTGCGCATCCCCGCGGACCTCAGCATCGTCGGCTTCGACGACACGCAGATCGCGCCGACGGCCTCGCCGCCGCTGACCACCGTCCGGCAGCCATTGCGGGAGATGGGCGGGGTGGCGCTGCGGACCGGGCTGCGGCTGGCGGCCGGGGAGAAGATCGACTCACATCATGTCGAGCTCGCCACCGCGCTGGTGGTGCGCGGGTCGACGGCCTCCGTCGGGCCCTAGTTCGGGCCGGCCAGCCGGACGTACTCCTCGAAGGAGAAGCGGCCATCGGAGTCCACGTCGGCGCGGCTCAGCGCGCCGATTGCCTCGGGTGGCAGGTTGGGGAAGTGATCGAGCAGCTCCGTCTCGGTGACGTAGCCGTCGCCGTCGCTGTCGATCGAGTCGAATCCGCGCCGGAGGGCGCTCAGCTGTTCTTGGTCGAGCTCGTCTGCCACGGTTTGCCCCTTCTGTCAGCGTTCCCCACGATATAGGGCGGCGAGCGCTGTCGCGGTCGTGGCCAGTTTGGTGCGGAGTGTCCGGGGTTCGAGGACCTCGCATTCGGCGCCGAGCCGGAGGAACTCGCCGTGGGCGTGGGTCAGGGATTCGATCGGCACGGTCGCCGTGATCCAGCCCTGGGCGTCGGGAGGTGACGCGGTCCCGGTCACGGCGTTGATCGTCTGGGCGCCCATGGTCTCGGTGAGGCGCTCGCGGCCGGCGGGCGACAGGCGTATCACGGCGTGATCCTGGATGAGGCGGGAGCGGAACTCGGTCAGGTGGGTGCGCCAGTGGGCGGCCAGGTCGAAGGCGTCCGGGCGGGTGAACGGTTCGTCCGTCACCTGGAGGTTCAGGATCTGGCCGACCCGGTAGGTGCGCAGGGCGTTCTCGCAGCTGGCCACCAGGTACCACTTGCCGGCTTTGAGTACCAGCCCGTACGGCTCCAGCGTGCGCTGGACCTCGCGGGGCTCGCGCCAGCGATGGTAGAGCACGTGGATGACGCGCTTGTTCCAGACCGCGCCGGCGACGGCCGGGAGGTGCGGGACCTGGTCGCCGTCGTGGTACCAGCCGGGGGCGTCCAGGTGGAAGTGCTCGCGGATGCGGCGGGAGCCCTCGCGCAGGGCGGGCGGCAGGGCGGCCTCGATCTTGAGTTCGGCGGTCGCGGCCAGGGCACCCAGGCCGAGTTCGGCGGCGGGGCCCGGCAGCCCGGCCAGGAACAGGGCCTGGGCCTCCTGCTCGGTCAGGCCGGTCAGCCGGGTACGGAAGCCGTCGAGCAGCTGGTAGCCGCCCTGGTGGCCGGCCTCGCCGTACAGCGGGATGCCGGCGGTGTGGAGGGAGTCCACGTCGCGGTAGATGGTGCGGACGCTGACTTCGAGCTCGTCGGCGAGCTGCTGGGCGGTCAGTCGGCCGCGGGCCTGGAGCAGGAGCAGGACCGAAAGCAGCCGAGAAGCTCGCATCCACTGACAATACGTGTCAGTGGAGGCCCCCTATGGTCTGATCATGGCACTCAGCGAGAACAACTTCGATTTCCTGGTCGGCACCTGGGACGTGGCCAACCGCAAGCTGCGCGAGCGCGGCGTCGGCTGCGAGGACTGGGACGACATCCCCGCCACCACCGAGGTGCGGAGCTTCTTCGACGGCGGCGGCAACTTCGACGAGATCGTCTTCCCGGGTTCCCGGGGCGCGACCGTGCGGCTCTACGACGCCAAGACGGATCTGTGGTCGCTGCACTGGATGGTGAACGAGGGCGGCATGGACCCGGTCCCGTGCGTGGGCCGGTTCGAGGACGACGGGGTCGGCCGCTTCTACGCCGACGAGATCCTGGAGGGCCGCCCGACCCGGGTGCGGTTCATCTGGTCCGCGATCACGCTGGTCTCCTGCCGGTGGGAGCAGGCCTTCTCGTACGACGCCGGCGAGACCTGGGAGACCAACTGGTTCATGGACTTCACCCGGACCAGCTGAACCCGGACCAGCTGAGACGCCGTAAGAGCGCTCTCTCACTTCCATGGCGTCTAGCGCTCTGACATGCACTAACCCGAAAATAAAGCCACTGCCTTGGGAAGCATGGTTGGGCAACGTCGTTACCTATGGCGAGAGAGCGCTCTTGTGAGGTTATTGACTCAGCACCGTAACCCGGTCAGGATTCGGCGTGTCGGCTGCCGTCTCCGGACCGAGAACGGATTCTCTATGAGCAGACCTCCAGCCCGGCGGGCCCGCGTTTGCGCGATCCTGGCCGGGTTCGCCCTCCTGACCGGGGGACTCGTCCCCAGCGCGAACGCCGACAGCGGCAAGAAACCCGGCAGGCAACCGGAGATCGGGCAACCGGCCACCGACCACGGCTGCGCCCGGATCGAGAAGCGCCTGCCTGCGCTCGCCGAGTGGCCGAAGGTCAACAGCAGGATCACCCGCGACCGCGACGACGAGAAGCGGGTCGCCAAGATCCTCGCCGGGATGACGCTGGCCGAGAAGGTCGGCCAGATGACCCAGCCGGAGATCGCCGCCATCACCCCCGACGAGGTCCGCCAGTACGGCATCGGCTCGGTGCTCAACGGCGGCGGCTCCTGGCCCAACCGGGACAAACACGCCGCTCCGCAGGCCTGGCTCACCCTCGCCGACCAGTACTGGCAGGCGTCGGTCAGCACCCGCACCAAGATCCCGGTGATCTGGGGTATCGACGCCGTGCACGGCAACAACAACGTGTTCGGCGCGACGATCTTCCCGCACAACATCGGCCTCGGCGCCGCCCAGGACCCCTGCCTGCTCCGCGACATCGGCGAAGCCACCGCCGAGCAGATCCGCGCCACCGGCCAGGACTGGGCCTTCTCGCCGACCCTCGCCGTGGTCCGCGACGACCGCTGGGGCCGAACCTACGAGGGCTTCTCCGAAGACCCCCGGATCACCCGCGCGTACGGCTACGAGATCGTCCGCGGCCTGCAGGGCGGCAACTCCGACCGGCTCGGCAGCAAGGGCGTCATCGCCACCGCCAAACACTTCATCGGCGACGGCGGCACCCTGAAGGGCGCCGACCAGGGCGTCAACCCGTCCTCCGAGGCGGAGATGATCAACCTGCACGGCCAGGGCTACTACGGCGCGCTCGCCGCCGGCGCCCAGAGCGTGATGGTCTCCTTCAACAGCTGGACCAACGCCGACCTCGGCATCAACGAGGGCAAACTGCACGGCAGCGAGCTGGCCATCAACCAGATCCTGAAGAAGAAGATCGGCTTCGACGGGGTCGTCGTCTCCGACTGGAACGGCATCGGCCAGGTCGCCGGCTGCACCAACGCCAGCTGCGCGCGGGCCGTCAACGCCGGCATCGACGTGATCATGGTGCCGAACGAGTGGAAGGCGTTCATCGCCAACACGATCGCGCAGGTCGAGTCGGGCGAGATCCCGATGGCGCGGATCGACGACGCGGTCACCCGGATCCTGCGGGTGAAGCTGCGGGCCGGTCTGTTCAGCGCGCCCAAGCCGTCCGCCCGCCCGCTGGCCGGGTCGGCCGACGCGCTGGAGGCCAAGCGGCTGTCCCGCGAAGCCGTACGGAAATCGCAGGTTCTGCTGAAGAACAAGGGTAAGGTCCTGCCGCTCGACTCGCGGGCCAAGGTCCTGGTGGTCGGCAAGAGCGCCGACAGCCTGCAGAACCAGACCGGCGGCTGGTCGCTGACCTGGCAGGGGACCGGCAACAGCAACGCCGACTTCCCGAACGGCACGACCATCCTCGGCGGCCTGCGCGAGGCGCTCGGCGCGGCCGACGTCACCTTCAGCGAGACCGCCGACGGCGTCGACCCGGCCGGCTTCGACGCCGTGATCGCCGTGATCGGCGAGACGCCGTACGCGGAGGGCGTCGGCGACCTGACCCGGCGCACCCTGGAAGCCGCCAAGCTCTACCCCGGCGACCTGGCCGTCCTGGACAAGGTCACCGGCAAGGGCGCCCCCGTCGTCACCGTGTACGTCACCGGCCGCCCGCTCTACGTCAACAAGGAGCTCAACCGCTCCGACGCGTTCGTGGTCGCCTGGCTCCCCGGCACCGAAGGCGGCGGCGTCGCCGACCTGCTCGTCGAGGACCGGCACCGGCACGGCGACGGCTACACCGGCAAACTGTCCTACTCCTGGCCGAAGAGCGCCTGCCAGACCCCGCTAAACCCGGGCGACGAGGGTTACGACCCGCTCTTCCCGCTCGGGTACGGCCTGCGGAACGGCCAGACCGGCAACGTCGGGACGCTGGACGAGACCTCGCCCGAGTTCCCGTGCGGCCAGACCGGCGGCGGCGGAACCGCGACCGAGGATCTGGAACTCTTCAACCGGACCGACATCGCGCCTTACCGCAGTTTCATCGGCTCGCCCGAGAACTGGGGCGGCACTGAGATCGGTCCCGACGCGACGGCCGCGCACGCTGAGATCAACGTGGTGCCGTCCGACGTGAACGTGCAGGGCGACGCGCTCAAGTCGACCTGGACCGGGGTCGGGCCCGGCCAGATCTACCTCCAGAACCCCGCCGGAGGCACCGACCTGCGCGGTTACCTGAACGCCCAGTCGGCGCTGGTCTTCGACACGATCGTGCACCAGGCTCCGGCGGCGCGGACGGTGATCAGCCTGCACTGCGTCTACCCCTGCTTCTCCGAGGTGGTCGCGACCTCGCTGTTCCAGGGCCTGCCGGCGGGGACCAAGGCCACGGTCAAGATTCCGATCGCGTGCTTCGCGGCGACCGGACTCGACATGGAGAACGTCAACACGACGTTCCTCGTCTACACCGAGGGCGCGTTCTCGGCCTCCTTCGCGAACGTGCGCTGGGTGCCGCAGGCGGCCAACGATCCGGACACGTTGGCGTGCGGTGATCTGACGTAGCGGGTGTGGCCGGTCGTGCCTGGCACGACCGGCCATTCTCATTGGGCGCGTACCGCGATTCCGGGGTAGTCGAGGACGAGTCCCGACTCGTCGTAGACCAGCGGGCACGCGAAGTCGAAAGCGGGCGAGGCGTAGTCGAAGCGCTGGTGAGAGCCCTCGTCGAGGACGCGCTCGTAGGTCTGCTCCAGCCGCTCCACGGTGAGATCCACGGCCCGGACGTACGCGGCGGGAGCATCAGCCCGGCGGCCCACCGCCAGCCGCATCCGATGCACCGGCAGCGTGTTCGTCATCGCCGACGACTCCAGATCCACATCGAAACAGCCGTCCAGGTGCGGCGGGGCCTCACCGTCGACCAGCCAGCGGCCCGCGCCGTCGGAGGCGAGGAACGTCTCACACGCTCCGACGGGCGACCGCCCCCACACCCGCGCGGTCCGCGTCATCCAGCCCGCGTCCAACCGGATGTCGTATCCCACCATCCAAGAGACGCCGTCTTCCACGGCGGTCGTCCAGCCTTCGGCCCGCCAGCCGTCGTCGATGGCTTCGAAGTAGGTCACCTCGAAGCCGGACCGGGCGTCTTTGTGGAGCCAGGAGGCACTCGTGGGCAGGGTCGAGAAGGACATGGATCACCATCCCGGGCGGCGGAGAGACTACGCAACATTCTCCACGCGAGGAGGGCATGGCCTGTCGCCCATCGAGCACGAGCTGCTGCTCATGATCACTCGCGTCTGATATGTACGACTTTGCTCGACTCCTGCGAAAACGATACCCACCTGGGTGGCAGCCGGGATCTCATGAGCGCCGGGAATCGCATTCCACTGGCTCAAGCAGGAGAACCCACCATGAAAAGCCACGCCGTACGCGGCGTCCAGAGAATCGCACCCGCCATCCGCCTCGCGGTATGCACCGCGCTGACCGTTGCCCTGGCCGTTCCCGCCATACCGGCACTTGCCGCGGCGGCTCCTCCCGACTGCCCGACCGTGCATGTCTTCGCTGCCCGCGGTTCTGGTGAATCGGCGGGCATGGGCAAGGCTGTCAAAACGACCTACGACAAGTTCCGAACGCTGATGAAACGCAAGAAGGTCACCGTCGACTACGAGGCACTGCGGTACCCAGCCGTCCCGATCTGGGACCCGACGATGCCGGCCAGCGTCGCTCTCGGAGCGGCGGAGCTGGTGATCAGAGTTGAGCAGCAGGCCGCCGCCTGCCCGGAACAGGAGTTCGTCCTCGCGGGCTACAGCCAGGGAGCCTGGGTGATCCACTCGGCGCTGCCGCTCCTGAAGGACCGGAACGCGGGCCGGATCTCCGCGCTGCTGTTATACGCTGACCCGCTCTTCCACCTCAAGGACAAGTTCGCCTACCCCAAAGGCGCGGGTGGCAGCGAGGACACCCGCAAATACAAGGGCCTGCTCAATCGCCTGTATGACCTGAAGACCGCCCGGCTGCCCTCCTGGGTGGCGCCGGCGAGGACCTACTGCCGGGAGGGCGACGTGATCTGCAGTCGCTCCACCGGAAAGGCGGCCGACTGCGCGAAGGACCTCTTCGACCCGAAACAGATCTGGTCGGTACGGAATCTCGGTGACCTGGAAAAGATCTGGAAGAACTGCCCCTACTTCAAACACACCAACTACCACGACTTCGCCGCCGCCGACGCGGCCTGGCTGGCCGGGTTGTTCGACGAAGACTCGGGGGTGACCTACGACGAGAAGATCAGGGTGACGCCGCAGAAGGGCGTCCCGGGCTCGTGGGTCACGGTCACCGGGAGGGGATGGCGAGAGCACGGCCAGCGCGGCATGCGGGTTCCGATCGGCCTCAACCCGTCCGCCCACACGCTCGTCCAGGCGACGCCGGACGACAACGGCCGATTCAAGGTGGCGATGCGAATCCCCGCCTCGGCCGATACCGGGCCGACCACGGTGTGGGCCCTGCTCGGCAACGGCTCCTCGGTGCGCACGCCGTTCACGGTCACCGAGAAACCGGCGCCGCCGAAGCCGAAGAAGCCCGATCTCGCCCCGTCCCAGCCGTATGACCTGCGGCGCGACCCGATCTGCGCCGGCAAGTCGCCCACCTTCCGAGTGGACATCGCGAACAAGGGGGGAGCGGCGAGCGGCTTCTTCGGCATCCGCTGGATCGTGGACGGCGATATCACCTTCGACGGCGGGCACCACAGCATCGCGGCGGGTGCGACCGACACCCACGATCACATCTGGCGAGACATCACCCCAGGCCGCCACTCGCTGACCTTCACGGCCGACTTCGGCAAGCTGATCGGCGAATCCAACGAGGACAACAACACCCGGACCGTCGAATTCACCGTCCGCGCGTGTGGCGACGGTTCGGGTGGCGAGCCCGCTCCGGGAGTGCCGACCGCACCGTCGAACGCCCACTTCGACCCCCACACCGGTGTGCTGATGTGGAACGACAATTCCAGCAACGAGCAGGGCTTCCGCGTCTACCAGAACACGACGCTGCGGGCCACGCTGCCCGAGGACACCACCCAGTGGGGTGGCGGTGCGATTCTGCAGTGCACGGACACGATCCGGATCACGGCGTACAACGCCGCCGGAGAGTCGGCGGCCAGCAGCACCGGCGTGCCGTGCAGGTGAATGCGGGTGCCTGGTTCTAGCGGACACCGGGGTGATGGTCGTATGGCCCTCACCCCGTGTTACGCTGCGATCACGAGACCCGGATGCGCGAATCCCGTGCGGGGGCGGGCTCGTGATCGGCTCAGGGCGGTTCTCGGTGGGTACGTGACGCCTCGAGGAGCTGTTGATGCCGCGCCCTGTCCGGTCCATCACCTCAGCGAATCAGCCGTCGAATCACGCTGCCGTATGCACCTGACTGTTGGGAGTGCCGGACATGATCGACAACGACCTGCCAGAACTGGTCCGGCGATTTCTTCAGGCCGATTCGCCGCAGGAGAACATGCGCCTCATCGACCGGCATCCTCGGTTGTTGACCAGCGCGGCGATCGAGGAGATCGACCGCATCATCCCGCTGGCCCGTCAGCACAACGAAGGCGTCGCCAAACATTTCGAGATGCTCCGCCGCCTGCTCCAGCGATGCGAGGAAGTCGGCGTCCAAGTGGCCTTCGCCGAGTTCGAAGCGGCGGATGACCCGCTGCTGGCGCTGGCGCTGGAGTTCATCAACGCCGACACCTGGACGGACTGCCGAGCGATCCTGGAAGCCGATCCTCGGCTGGTGGACTTCCTGCTGGGACCGATGGAGGTCAATCTCGCCGCCAATATCGCCCAAGGGCTGATCAGCATGGCCGAGATGCATGTGGTCACGCTGCACCTGCTCCGCCGGTGCCAGGAGATCGGTGTCGGCCCCGCACTGACCGAACTGATCGAAGCCCAAGGGCATCCGGAGCGTACGTTCACGCCGACCAGCGACTTCGCCGACGACGTGTTCGCGGCCCTGGTCAAGCTCGAACTCTCCGATGAGGCGCGGGTCACCGCCGATTCGGTGGCCGAGGTGATCCGGTTCGCCCTCGTGGTGGCCGACTTCGTCGCCTCGCCTGACCGGCCGACCGCCGAGGGGCTGATCAGGGCCAACCCGGAGCTTCGGACGCCGCGGACCATTACCCTCCTCGGACACCTGGCCGAGACCGCGGACGAAGCGATAGCGATCCTGCTACGAAAATGTCAATGGTTCTTGGAACGTTTCAATCCCGAGGACGATCAGCGACGGCCGACGCCCGTGCGTACCGAGCACCTTCCCGACCCGAAACCGGACATTCCGGCAGAGTTCGCGTCCGATTTCCACGCTGCGATGGAGACCGACCGGGAGGCGCGGACTCCGGACGAGACCTGGGCGGTCATCGACGTTGCCATTGCCAAGTGGACGGCTTTGATCGACCGCCCCGATTTCGTGGAAGCGAATTCATCGTTTCGCTGGCTGGTCCACAACCAGGCGGCCATCGCGCACGCGCGCAAGGACCAGCTGACCGACGACCTGGCCAATCTGGACGGCCTGATCCGCTGCTGGACCGAGGTCGTCCAGCTGGGGTTCGGGGTGTACTCCGGAATGGACGGCTATCTCGTCAACCTCGCGACGGCCTGCCTGAAACGGTACGAAATCGGCGACGCCGACGTCGCAGACCTGGAGCAGGCCATCGCGCTCTTCCTCCGCTTGGAGGAGGCGGAGCGGCTGACCGAACCCGACTGGCTGGCGGGCTTCGCCGGAGCGCTGAACCGGCGAGGCGAGCGGTTGCGCGCGCTCGCGGACCCGACCGCGGCGATCGAGCACGCCAGCAGGGCCATCGCGATAGCCGAAGAGCGGGACGTCGCTGTGGAGCCGTGGTTCCACGGCAATCTCTCGACCTCGCACTGGCAGGTGTTCGAACTCACGGGAGACCCCACCCACCTCGACGCGGCGGTCCGGCAGGGACGTCTGGCCGTGGCCGCGGCGCCGCCCGGTCACCCGAAGCGGTTCCAGTACCAGGCCGCCCTCGCCAACGCGCTCGGGACCAGATACGAACGGTACGGCCAGCTCAGCGATGTGGACGAGGCGATCGACGCGGGCCGGGAGGCACTCGACGCGTACACGAAGGCGATGCCCGGCCGCTGGACGAACATGAGCGTCGCCGACAATCCCCAGGTGTTCCGCGAGATCGGTATCGCGACCGATCTCGGTCAGGTCTTTCCCCCGCTGCCCGGCCGGTCGGAACTGCATCACGTCCTGCCCGGCCTGCTGTCCAACCTGGCCACCGATCTCTCCGCCCGGTTCCGCGACACGGAGAACACGGCGGACATCGAGGAGGCGATAACCAGGCTCCGGGCCGCGGTGGCCGCGACCCCGCCCGATCACGCCGACCGTCCCAAGTGCCTGAACAGCCTCAGCGCCGCTCACCTCGCCCGGTACCGGCACTCCGTGCGAACCGACCTGGACGAGGCCGTCCGGATCGGATCCCTTGCGTTGGAGGCGACCCGTCCGGGCCATCCGTGGCGAGGCGTCACGTTGTCCACCCTCAAACACGCGCTTGTGGACCGGTTCGAGCTGTCCGGTGATCCGGCCGATCGGAAGAACGCGATCGATATGGCGCGCCTGGCCCTGGAAGCGACCCCGGACGGTCCTGACCGGGCGTTCTCTCTCATGCACCTCGGCGACGCCTTGGACCGCTCCGACCGGGTACGGCCCGAGCGGCAGCTGTGGCAGTCCCCGCTCGAGGCCAGGCAGCGCTGGGAGGAGGTGCTGACGATCCCGAACGCGGCGCCCAAGGCGCGTGCCCTGGCCAGCCGGGTACTCGGCCACCAGTTGCTGATCGCCGGAAAAGCCGTCCCAGCACTGGCACACTTCGCCCGGGCGATCGGCCTGCTTCCCGCACTGGCGTGGAAGGGACTGGACCGTGAAGCGCAGGAGAGCCAGCTGACCACCTGGGCCGGTCTGGCGGGTGAGGCGGCCTCCTGCGCCCTGTCCGCCGAGCAACCGGAACGTGCCATCGAGCTGCTCGAGCACGGCCGGTCGGTCCTGTGGGCGCAGACCTTGGAGGTCAGGACCGAACTGACGGAGCTGGGGACCTCAGACGACCCTCGGGCCGCCGAGCTCGCCGGGCGGATCCACCGGCTCCGCGTCGATTTCGAGAATGGCGACGGTCTGGGAAACAACTCCGGGTCGGCCGGATCCGATTGGCGAATCGCCTGGGCGCGGGAGTGGGACGCGGCCATGGCGGAGGCCCGTGCGCTCGTCCGCTCCCGTACTGCGGCCGAATTGGCCGCCACGGCCGACGACGAGGCGATCATCGTCGTCAACATCAGCCAGCACCGCTGCGATGGCATCCTGCTGCACGGAGGACAGGTGACGCCCCTTCCACTCACCGTGACGCTCGAAGAGATCGGCCGCCGGGTGGGCCAGCATCTCCGGATGGTGTGGGAGTACGAGAGCGGTGCGATCGACGGCGTCGCCTTCCAGCGAGAGCTGTCTCCCCTGCTCGAATGGTTGTGGGAAGCGATCACCGGCCCGTGCCTGGCCGCGCTGGGGATCACCGGCGCGGGCCGTTCCCGGGTCTGGTGGTGCCCCACCGGGGCGCTCGTCGGCCTGCCCCTGCATGCCGCCGGGTATCACGACACAAGTGGCCGGAGCGTGCTCGACCGGACGATCTCCTCGTACACCTCCACCGTAGGTGCCCTGTCGCGGGCCAAGTCCGGCGGCCTGGCCAAGGGGGATCGGCGGCTGCTCACCGTGGGCGTACCCCTGAGCCCCCAGACTCCTCCGCTGCGGTTCGCGCAGCACGAGGTGAACACCGTCATCCGACGGGTCGGCCGGGAACACACCGATCTGCTCTACGGCGAGGTCGCGACCCGCGACGACGTCGCAGCCGCGCTCAAGGACCACGCCTGGGCACACTTCGCCTGCCACGGCAGCCAGGACCCGCACCGGCCCGCCCGCGGTGCGCTGCATCTCGCGGACGGGCCGCTGACCGTGGTGGACATCGCGGACCTCAAGCTCCAGCACGCCGAGTTGGCCTACCTGTCCGCCTGCCAGTCCGCTGTGGGCGGGGTGCGGCTACCCGATGAGTCCATTCACCTGGCCGGAGCGCTCCAACTGGCCGGATACCGGCATGTCATCGCCACACTCTGGTCGATTC
Organism: Acrocarpospora corrugata; assembly: GCF_009687845.1. GTDB lineage: Bacteria > Actinomycetota > Actinomycetes > Streptosporangiales > Streptosporangiaceae > Acrocarpospora > Acrocarpospora corrugata. The sequence goes on along the minus strand of NZ_BLAD01000039.1, from coordinate 250,786 downwards.
AGGAGACCCACGCCGTCGAGATGGCCGATCACACCTACCGGAATCTGGCCCGTGGATCAGCGGGGCTGGACGTCACCCGGGCGGCGGAAGCCGTACGCGACGCCACCACGGCGATACGGGCCGATCATCCTCATTCGCCCGGTGTCTGGGTTCCTTATGTCCACTTCGGGCCGTAAGGGGGAGACGTGACTGAGGTTCCGGTCCCTGACTCGATCACCACGCAGCAGCAGTTCGCGGCCGGACTGAGCCTGCTCAGCGGACGGGCCGGACTCACCACCCGTGGGCTGGCCAAGCTCACCCGAATCCCGCACACCTCCATCGCGGGCTACTTGGGCGGCAAGAACCTGCCCCGCATCGGGTCGGGGGTGCTCCGCAAGATTCTTCTCGCCTGCGGCGTCGCGCCGGAGGAGGAGATCGAACGGTGGGAGGCGGCACTGCTCCGGCTGTGGTGGGCCAGAAAGCGCCCACCCGAGCCACCGGCATCCACGGCGCAGGCGCCCGAGACTGAGTCGCACACCGTCGCCAGCCGCATCGTCGTCTCCACCCGGCCGCCGGTGGAACGCCTCGCGGAGGAGCCCACCCTGCACGGCAGGCACGATCTCCTCGACCTCCTGGGCCGCGGCCTCGACCAGCAGGCGACTGGGCGCGACACGCCACGAGTGCACGTGCTGCACGGCCTGGGCGGCTCGGGCAAGAGCACGCTCGCGCTCGCCCTGGTCAAGAAGGCCCGCGCCCGAGGTGTACGGACCTGGTGGTTGCTCGCGGACAACCCCGTCTCGGTCGCGGAGGGAATGCGCGCGCTCACCGCCGATCTCGGCGCGAGTTCGCAGCTGTTACGGTTCGGCAGCCAGCCCGACGTGGTCTGGCGGCTCCTGCGCGAATACCGCCAGCCCTGGCTGCTGGTCATCGATGACGCCGACAACCCCCGGCGCGACCTCTGCCCCGGGGATGCGCCGGTGACCGATGCCACCGGCTGGCTGCGGCCGGTAGAGGGCAGGTTCGGTCTGGTCGTGGTCACCTCGCGGGACGGCGCTCCCGAGGTCTGGGGCAGGCACGCGTCCTGGCTGCGTTTGCACCGGGTGGACCCGCTGAGCGCGGCCGATGGGGCCAAGGTGCTGCTTGATCTGGCGGGTCCGATGGCCGGCTCGGTCGGCGATGCCAGAGCTCTGGCCGAGCGGCTCGGCGGCCTGCCGCTGGCGCTCCGGCTGGCGGGTATGCATCTTGCCGAGGCGCACCGGCTGCCCCGCTCCATCGCGGGTCCCGTCAGTTTCGCCGAGTTCGCGCGGGCGCTCGAAGAAGGGCGGCACAGCGAGGTGCTGGGCGAGTCGGCGCGCTCACCGGTGGGCCGCCAGGCGCGCGGTCAGGTCGGCCGGACCTGGGAACTGTCGCTTGACCTGCTGGAGACTCTGGGCCTGCGGTACGCTCGGCCGCTGCTCCGGGCGCTGTCGTGCCTGCGCCCGGCCCCCGTGCCGTACGGCCTGCTGCTCCAGCCCGCGGTGCTGGCTCGCTCGGCGCTGTTTCCCGGGTTGACCCCGGTGCTGCTGCGCGAGACCGTGCTGGCCCTGGCCAACGTCGGCCTGGTCGATCTGGTCAGGGACGACCAAGCCGACCCCGACGTGGCCGACCTGCTGGTGATCCATCCGCTGGTCCGGGACACCAGCCGCGACCGGGTCGAGGACCAGGCCGACGCCTACCTCGCGCTGCTGACCGAACTGCTGTCGGAGGTGGCCGACGGCCTGGACCCCAAGAACCCGCGCTCGTGGGCGAAGTGGCGGGTGCTGGCCGACCACTGCCGGGCCCCGCTCGACCTGATCGGCGCGCTCGGCCTCGGCCGGACGCCCCCTCCCGGGGTCCTCGGCCCAGCCACGCTCGCCGCCCGTTACCTGCTGTCGGCCGGGCGTCTGGAACAGGCCGAGGAGATTTACGAGACGGTCATCGCCACCGGTCGGGATGTCCTTTCTGTGGACCATCCCCGGCTGCTCATGCTGCGGCACGACTTCAACCGCGTGCGCCACATGCTGGGCCGTTACCTGGAGGCTGAACAGGGCTTCCGCTCGATCCTGCCCGCCCGGCGCCGGGTGCTCGGCACCCGCCACCCGGACACGCTGACGACTCAGCACTACCTGGCCCGGGTGCTCCGCGACCTGGACCGTCTCGATGAGGCGGAGGACCTGCTGCGCCGGACCCTCCAGGCCCGCGCGGAGTCGCTCGGACCCGATCATTCTGACACTCTGACCAGCAAGAACAATCTCGCCGACCTGTTGCGATCCCGGGGGGACGCCGACGAGGCCGAGCGGATGCTGACCGAGGTTCTGCACGCCCGCACGCGGCTGCTGGGGGCGGAGTTCCCCGCCACCCTCATCACCCGCCACTACCTGGCGCTGGTCGCCTGCGACCGGGGAGACCTGGTCGGGGCCGAGGCCGTGCTCACCGAACTGGCCCTGATCTGCGCCCGGGTCCTCGGGGTTCGGCATCCGCGTGCGCTCACGGTCCGGCAGTCGCTCGGCGAGTTACGGCACCTCGGCGGGGACGTCGCGGGCGCGGTGGAGATCATGAGCGAGGTGCTGGCGATCCGGTCGGAGGTGCTGGGGGACGAACATCCGCACACTCGGGCCACCCTGGAGCGGCTGCGTGCCGTCCAGCGGTGAGCCGGTCACGCTCCTTTGCGCAGGCGGTCGGTGATCTCCCGGCCGGTCGCCAGGTCCGGCCATTGGCTCGCGTCGATCCGGAGCCGGGTGGCGAGCGCCGGGCCGTACAGGTCGGCGACGGCCTCGGTGACCGCTGTGTGGCTGGTCCACGCCGCGCGGCCTTGCCACCAGCCGACGACGCAGATGATGGCCCCCGCCGCGGCAGCGGGCCACCATCGCGAGCCCGGCAGCAGGAAGAGCACACCCCAGGCGCTGACCTCGCCGGCCCAGGTCCAAGCGGCGAGGCTCCGCGCGGATTCCCGGCGGGCGGCTTCGGGGGCGACCAGAAGCAGGTGCGGCCAGGCGAAATAGAGGTCGAGTCCGTACTCGGTGCGGATCCGGGTCTCCCGGGCGATGATCGCGTCGCTCGTCCAGGTGGGGCAGGACGGGGGGACCAGGCAGATCCGGTTCCGGCGCGCCATCGCTCTCGCGTAGGCCGCCGGGTCCGCCACCTTGTTCACGGCTGTGACGAGGGCGTCGGCCCGCTGCCAGCGCCGGGCTCTCGCCTCGGTCAGAGCGGCTGCCCACCGGCCGCTGGGACCGTTCGTCCAGATCGCGAGCACCACGCCGCCGAGGGCGCGTGCCATCACGGCCACGGCGGTCGCGGCCAGCAGGGCGCCCACGACAGTGGTGACCGTCGGCTCCAGCCGGAGCCGGGACAGGTCGGCCCAGCGTGTATGGCCGAGCGTCGTTCCCGCTGCTACCGCGACCAGCCAGAGCATCCCGTACAGGAGGCGGAAGTGGGGGCCCACGACAGCCACCTCAGCGTCGGCGGAGCGTCATACGACGCTCCTGAGGGATGTGGCACAGCGGAACGCCGTGCGTCGGCTGCCGGGTGTCGAGGCGCGGGCAGAAGCCGGTGGGGCAGGCGAAGGCGTCCTCCATGAGGGGCCACCCGCCGCGGAGCCCCGGGACGTGCCGCAGTCCTCCCCCGTTCAGGTCGTCCATCCGGCGGATCAGGGCGTCGAGCCGGTCCGTCGCATCGTCTCCGAGCTGGGCTGCGGCCACCAGGGCCTCGACTTCGGTGACGAGTTCGGTCCCGGCGGCGCGTCGCCGGAGCTCGGGCAGCAGTCCGCAGAACTGCGCGATCCAGTTCGGGTCCGCGGTGCGCTTGGAGGTAGGTGGCTCCCGTGGGGGTGCCGCCGCGGCCGCCATCGGGAGGACGGCGCGCTGATACTCCGCCAGCGCGCGGCCGGACAGCCGGAGGAACCACTCCTGGTCTTCCGGCCTGGTGGAACCGCGGGCCCAGTAGACCAGCCCGTGAGCGACCATGGAGAGCAGCGACTGCTCGTCCCAGTCGCGTGCCATCCTGCTCTCACCTGCCCACCCGCGCGCGACGGCGATGACTCGGGTGATGAAACCGGCCAGCCAGCCGGGAATCAGGTGCGCGGCGCCAGAGGCCGGTCTGGTGAGCAGGTCCACCAGGGCGTCTCGCTGCGAGTGGGACAGGTCGGGCATGACGCGTGCGATCACATAGAGAATCAGGTAGACGGGATCTCCGGTGAGGGGCAGTTCCTGGCGATATTTCGCCAGGTCCACGAGGCGGTAGGCGGCGGGGTCGGCTCCGGAGGAGCGGGCCGGGTCGACCGGGAGAAGAATATTCTTGATGTGCAGATCGCCGTGCGCCTTTCCCATCAGGGGCAGGAACTCGTGGCCGGCGATCAGCGTCTCTCCGGCGACGACGGCGAGCGGGTTGGGTAGCTTCCGCGGTTCCCCCTCGACGGCGATGTAGTTGCCGCGGATGGCTTCGGACCGTTTCGTCGTGACGGCTTTCGCGGCTGGCCATTCTGCCAGCGACACGTCGAGGAAGTCGCTCACCCGGACGCGGCCGTCCTTGCCCGCGCGCCATCGTTCGCGGCCTTCCGCCGACAGCGCGCGTGGCTTCTCCGCCCAGTCGGCGAGGACCGATCGCACGACCGTTTCGCAGGCGACGGTGAAATCCTCGGCGTGCGCTCTTCCCTCGCTGGCTCGGGCGCCGTCCAGTAGCGCGCCCAGCAGCACGAACTCTCCGACATCTGCTCCTACGACCTGCTGGAACAGGGCCAGCCTGCGAAGGCCGACGGGGATCGGGCCGTACACCAGTTCCGTGAGATGGGCCCATGCGAATCCCTTGGGTGCCTCGTGCAGGGCGTCGCTATGCCGGCCGTACTCGCCGAGCCTTCCGTCGATCGCCGCTTTCGGGAATTCCTCGACTTTGAGAATGAGACGCCGCATGACGCGATCCCGGCCGATCTCGTCGACCACACAGACTTTCGCTCCGGACAGGCCGCCCGTGAGCCAGTTGCGCAGCGCATAACTGGTCCGCGCGTTCACGGCCCAGGTGGACAGGTATTCGGCCGTCTCCGGGCCGAGGCCGTCACACAGGTCGTCGTCCAGCGGGAATGGGTTCACGATCGCCTCCGCCGGAGATCCGATTGTCGCACCGTTGAGTCGTCAAATCCAGAATTACCAGACCGTACGACTTTGTACGGATATGGGTTGTCTTCTAGGAATTTCGCAAGTCGAATGCGCTTCCTGGTCACCTGAGCGTAGCGGAAGGCGGGCGATGAAACCGCGACGACGAGCGTATGACCGGCCACGACGGTTGCCACCGCCGCGGCGTCCGAACCGGAGCGGGGCAGGCATCGCCCTGGGGCTGGCGGTCGTTGCGGCAATCGGTGTGGTTGCCTTCGTGCTCACGCGAGACCATGACGTGGCCCCGATATCCCGCACCGAACTCCTCTGGATAGCCGAGAAGACCGACCGGGTCCAGGGCGGGATCCCCCAGTACGTCCGTGATCGGGTTACGGAGATCGCAAAGGCCGGCGATGGCGGCCTGGAAGTGTACGCCGTGGGCCGCGCCGCCGCTCCGGTCGGCCGGATCTCCTTGGAAGTGCTGCGGCAGGGCGAGCGGGAACGCGACGTATTCCTCCGGGACCAGGAGATAGGCCGCCGGACGAGTGCCCTGACGAAGTCAGTCGCCGCCACCCCGGTCGGCACGGCCGGCTTCGACCTCTACGCCGCCCTCCGGGTCGCCGAGGACGGGTCCCGCGCCGGCCGCCGTGAGGTCGTCCTCGCCACCTCGGTCATGAGCGCGTCCGTCGTCCCGCTGGACTTGCCCCGGCTGACCGCGACCGATCCCGAGAAGGCCGTGGAGGAGGTCATGAAGACCGCGATCGCCAAGATCGACCTGTCCGGGGTCGATCTTCAGCCGGTGTTGCTGAACGCCACCGGACCCGGCCAGAAGCCGATGAGCGTGGCCGACGACGCCTGGCGGGAGGAATTCATTACCCACCTCGGCAAAGCGCTCGGCGCCCACGTCAACCAGCCCATCATCGATTCGACTATCGCCCCGCCCTGGCCGGGGTCCTCCGCCGTAGTGGAATTCGCCACCGTCAAAGCGAGACTGACGCCTCCCGACCGGATCGACGCGGGCCATTTCCGCCCCGACGAGGCCACTCTGCTGGACCGGGCGGCGGTCCAGCGCTCGATCAAGCTGATCGTCGCCCAGTACAACCAGGCCCCTGTGGGCTCGCTGGTGCACGTGACCGGATTCTGCGCCCGCTTCGGCACCCGCGAAGGAGCCAGGGAGCTCGCCCGGCGACGTGCCGAGGTGATCGCCGATCTGTTGGTCGAGGCCGGTCTTCCACAGCAGCTCATTCGGGCGACGGCGTCGGCTGGGACCGTCCCGCGGACCTGGTCGAACCCGTCACGGATAAGGCGCAGCGGGTCGTCATCGTCAAGATCGAGTTATCGGGCTGAAGGAGCACGCGAGCATGAATCGCGACCAATCGGAACTGGGCATCCGCACGAACCCCTGCCCTGACTGCCGCCCTCGCGTGCTGGCGGGCTGGGACATCGAGCCCTCTGCCATTCCGTACGCCGGAGGGCCATCCGACGAGGCCGTGCTGGGCATCGCCATGGCGATCAGAGACTCGACCCGGGACCCGGACACCGGTGAGCACCGGACCGGGACCGTCCTGGACGACGTCCAGCACATCGCATTCAAGACCATACTCAACAAGCTTCTGGACGACGCCTCCGAGGTCGCCTGGTCCCACGACGACGCGTTGCTGCGCTACGCCCAGCAGATGGAGCCAGCCTCCGACGAGGGCTTGGCCGACCTGGCGACACTGCCGGAGGTGCTCAGCGCGTCCTACGAAGTTCCCGGCGGGGGGCGGGTCGCGGGCGCCGAAGTGATCAACGATCACCAGCGAGCCCTGCTCCGGGAGCGGGAGCGACCCGATCCCCGGCACGACGAGTCACCCATCCCCGGGTACTGGACTCCGCTGGCCGCATGCGGCATCGCCCTGCTCGACGTCGTCCTCTACTGGGACTTCATCTTCAATCTCGGCTCGCTGGAGTCCTTGACCGCCGCGTTGAAGTGGGGTGCGGCGGCCTGCCTGGCCTTCATCTGGGCGGGCGCGATCCATCTGGCGCTCACCCTCTACAAGGCCAGGGAACGCGCCTGCCACGACCGCCGCTCGGCTGTGGGTGATCACTCCTACGCCGCCACCCGGATCCGTGGACGCCGCAGGAAGGCGGCGCCGGCCTGGGCGGCCCCCACGCCCGCCGAGATAGAGACCGCCGATCGGCAACTCGCCGTCGCCCTGGGATTCGTCGCCCTGTGCCGCGGCAGTCTCCTGGGCGATCTGATCAGAAACGGCAAAGGCGTCGTGGCTGAGGTCGAGGACCGGTACGGCTCGTTGATCGACCAGGCCAGAGCCTCCGGCGATCAGGCCCGGGCTCTTGGAGCCAAAGCGGAGACGGCCGCCGTCCACGGTTACGAGGACCGGCTGTGGGTGACCGTCAAATACCAGGAGGCGATGGGCTGGGCGTCAGCCTGGATGGGCCTTCGGGAGATTCCGGTCACCTCCGGCGACATCGAAGGACGCGCGTTCCCCAACCAGGACGCCGGCATCGAGCGACTGAAGCAGGCCCAGACCAAGCTGGCCTCCCTCATGGCGGAGCTGGGCAAGGTCAGCGGTGTTTCCACCGTGGCCGGCGTACAGAACTCGCCCGAACTGACCGAATCGCCTGCCCCGCGCAATGTGCCGGCGCTCCGACCCAAGGACGGCCCCACCGCGATCCTGGCCGAGGGACCTCCCGATCCCGGCCGAACGTCGTCGCTCCCGTTCTGCTCCCGTTGGCGGGGGTCGTGTGCGCATTGCTGGCCGCACTGATCATGGCCGGTCTTACCCCGTCGCCTGCCGACAGCACCGACCTGGTCCAGACGAACTCCACCGCTCTCCTGAGATGAGGACACATGCCCAAGCAGTTCAGCGAGGTAGAGCAGTTCGCCACCTTCCCCGTCTTCCTCCTCGTGGATGTCTCCCCGTCGATGAGCCGGGAACTCCCGACCCTGAACACCGCGCTCCGCGAGATCAGGACAGTGCTCAAGGAGGAGCCGGACGTCTGTGAGAAGGCCAGGCTCGCTGTCATCACCTTCGCTCAGCGAGCCACCAGAGTCCTGCCGCTGTCGGACATCCAGTACATGGAGATGCCGGAAGTGAAGATCGAAGGCCAGCAGACCAATTTCGCGGAGGCGTTCCGGATCGTCCGGCTGGAGATCGAGTCCGCGATCCGTGAGCTCGGCCCCAAGGCGCCCTTCCACACCCCGGTGCTCTACTTCTGGACGGACGGCGAGCACAACGTGCCCCAGGACCCATGGGCCGGGCCGCTGCGCGAACTGACCAGCGCGTCGAACAAGTACCGCCCGGAGATCGTCGCCTTCGGATTCCGGGATGCCGACCCGGACGATCTGCAGCGGATCGCGACGACGCACGCGTTTCTCGCGCGTTCCGGCCGCCCGCCCGCCGAACAGTTGAAGGAGATCATCGCGGCCGTGATCGGCAGCATCAAGTTCACCTCTGGTTCCCTCAGAGCGGCCGACGCCGGCCAAGCCCCCGCGGGAGGGCTGGGAGTGCCGATCGACTCGACCAAGTTCATCGCGCTTCCGGTCAGGAGCAATTGAGCATGCGAGAACTGCGCGAGCTGTCGACTCTGGCACCGACGGTGGGGGAGGTGACGGACGGCTTCTCGCTTCTCCTCGACGCGGAGAACGCCTGGCGGTTGCCCGCCGTGTGCGCGGACGCCGGAGCGGTCGGCCCTTTCTGGCTCGCCGCCGCCAGCCTCAGTGGGCTGGGGCACCTCCAGCACGGCCGGACCGGGCAGGACAGTTACAGTTTCGCCCTCGCCGCTGACGGCGCCGCCATGATCGTAGCGGTAGCGGACGGACTGGGTTCTCGCCCGGCGACCGCCCAGGCCGGAGCGGTGCTGCTGACCCGGCTGCTCTGCCTTCGCCTCGCCGGGCTCAGCACCCCCGAGGTCCTCGCCGCGCCGGAGGACGCGATGGTGACGGCGTTGCGTGCGGCCAACGACGACGTGCGTTGGTACCGGGACGAAATCATGCCGGGCGCGCCGGACGGCGACCTCGCCACCACGCTCGCCTTCGCCTGGATTCCGGTCGGCCCGGGTCAGGAGGTGATCGTCGGCCGGGTGGGTGACTGCGCCGCCGTCACGCTCGCGAATCGCGAGCTCAGCCCCGTCTTCCCGCATGGGGACGGGCCGCTCAACATCGTTCAGGCCGCCCTTCCGTGCGATGAGCCGGACAAGGCGCTGGAACTGGTCAGCCTCCGCCTAGGCGGGGAGGACGCGCTCTCCCTGATGACCGACGGACTCGCGGAAGACGTCCAGAACTCACCCGCCATCCGAGAGTGGCTGGCCGCATCCTGGTCGGTCCGCTGTGGCCCGCACCAGATGACTGACATCCTGCGCTACCGGCGCAAAGGTTCCCACGACGACCGGACGGCCGTCGTGGTCTGGCTGCCCTGAAGACCGGCCATGAGAGTCAGCGGACGGTTCGGCCAGTGGGATGTGACCGACGAAGAAATGGGCTCAGGAGGAGCGGCCACGCTGTTCCGCTGTGCCCAGCGGGAATGGGTGTACAAGCAGTATCACCGGCCGATATCCGACCCGGCCGACATCGCGCGGCTGTGGCGGATGATCGATCTGGGGCGGCCTGCGGTCGTTGGGCAGAGTCGGCTCGGGACCAATCCATACAACTCGATCAACTGGCCGATTGACGCGATCGAGGTACCCGGGGGTGCCTCGATTCGCGGCGTCATCGTGCCGGAGATCCCGCACCGGTTCCGCCGGAACTCGGGAAAGCCGTGCACCCTGGATTGGCTGCTGCTGGCGCGGACCGACCCGCCGCGTGCCGTCATCAGGCTGGAGGTGGTCATACGCCTCGCCGAAGTCTTCGCCTTCCTGAACGGGAAGGGGTTGGTGCACGGAGACCTCTCCGCCCGGAACGTGGTGTGGTGCGAAAGCCCGGAAGCGGGTGCCTACTTGATCGACTGCGACGGTTTGCGAGAGCGGACCGCGTCCGGCAAGGACGCGCTGATCACCCCCGACTGGACTGATCCGCGCCGGTGGGACGGGCTCATCCCGGCTCATGATCACTACAGCGACTGGTACGCCCTCGCGCTGGTCATGTATCGAGGGCTCCTGCTGAACCCCGGCAATCTGGCGAAGCCCCCGGGATCCCCGATCTGGCCGAAACCGGCGGCCTTGCCCGCCGCCCTGCCGACCCAGATCAAAGCACTCTTCGATCGCGCCCTTGGCCGGCCACTCGAAGCCAAAAGGAGGCCGGCTCCTGCTGAGTGGGTGTCCACGCTGTCGTCCACCTACGTGACGCGCGGGAACTACGACACCCGGAAGGTGAAGGTCCTCGACGATCACGCCGACAAGAACCGCCGGGCACACGAATTCCGCAGGAATGCCGGCACCACATCGCTTCGCCCGCCACGGGTGGTGAACGCCCCCCAGCCGGCCGTGCGGCCCCCGTCCAAGGTGGCTTCCGCGCCTCGGAATCGCCGGGGGTCGCTTCTTTTCTTCTGCACCGGCCTGGCGGTGGTCTGCGGCGTTTTGGCCGTGCTGGTCCTGCCCAAACTCTCGCGGACCCCCGCCGTTTACATCCTCAGGCCGATGGGTGTCGCCGCGGCTCAGGACGGCAAGCGTGTCTACGTCAGCAGCAACTCCACGAATGTCGAGGTAGTCGACCCCCAGACCGGACGGGTGACCTCCACGATCACTCTCACCTGCGGCGGCGAGCCCGACCGAACCGCCCTTGGGGACGGCTCCATGGCGATCGTGCCCGCCGGACGGTACATCTATGTCGCCAATCGGTGCCCGGCCACGGCAGACGGCGGGATCCACGTGATCGACAGGAAAGCCGATACCGTGACGCGCTTCATCCGAGTGCCGCCACCAGGCGATATGGTGCTCAGCCACGACCAGAAGCGGCTCTACGCGGCCAGCTACGCAGGGGACGATTCGCAGTTCATCGTGATCAACGTGAAGAACGGGGAGGTGCTGGAGCGAGTCACCGTTCCCTATGCGAGCCATGTCGCTCTCACACCGGATCAGCGGCGCGTCTACGTCGCCAGATTCGCCGGCCCCGGCCCGGAGACCGTCGAGATCGACACGCGCACGATGCGGGTCCGCGGCGTCCCGACCGACGAACCCGGTGTCATCCGGGGCCTGGCGATGAGCCCGAACGGCAAACGCCTCTATATCGGCAGCACGGCGAACGGCATCCTCGTGATCAACACCAAAACCAATGCCCAGCTGGCGTCGATCCCCGTGGACGGCCTCCTGGCTCTGGCCTCCGCCCCGGACGGGAAACATCTCTACGCCTTGGTGGGCGGCCCGACGGCTGGAGTACGCGTGATAGATCCCAAGAAGAACAGGGTCACGGCCGCCATCCCGATCACCGAGCCCGAGTACATCGCCGTCGCCTCCGACGGCAGGCGACTCTATGTCGGAACCCCCTACGGGCTTGTGATGATCGACACCGCCACCGAATCGGTGATCGATCCGGACAGTGCAGCGACTCCCACCAAGTAGGGACGCTGTGTACTTCAGTCCACTCAAGTGGGGACTTTCGAGGACTGCCGGTAGTTCGTCTGGTTCCTAACGTGAACCGGGTGATCGAAGTGGAGAACCTCAGCAAGAGATACGGGGACACGGTCGCGGTCGACGGGCTGTCCTTCACGGTGCGGCCTGGGCGGGTGACCGGGTTTCTGGGGCCGAATGGCGCGGGCAAATCCACCACGATGCGGATGATTCTGGGGCTCGATCATCCGAGCGGGGGTCAGGTTCGCATCGAGGGCGGGAGCTACCGGCAGTTGCGGGAACCGTTGCGGCGGGTGGGGGCGTTGCTGGAGGCGGGTGCGGTGCATCCCCGGCGGAGCGCGTACGCGCATCTGCTGTGGCTGGCGCAGAGCAACCGGATTCCCAAGGCGCGGGTGCGTGCGGTGCTGGCGCTGACCGGTCTGGACGGGGTGGCGCGCAAGCGGGCGGGTGGGTTCTCGCTCGGGATGACGCAGCGGCTCGGCATCGCGGCGGCGCTGCTGGGGGATCCGCCGGTGCTGCTGCTGGACGAGCCGGTGAACGGGCTGGACCCCGAGGGCATCCTGTGGATCAGGAACCTGATGAACGCGCTGGCCGGGGAGGGCAGGACGGTGCTCGTGTCCAGTCATCTGATGGGTGAGACGGCTCTGACGGCGCAGCATCTGGTCGTGATCGGCCGGGGGCGGTTGCTCGCCGACACCACGGTGCGGGAGTTCATCCAGGCCAACTCCCGTTCGTACGTGCGGATCCGGACCCCGGAACCTGAACTGATGCGCGACGCGCTGGCCGCGGCCGGGCTTTCGGTCAAGCAGGCCGCGGACGGCGCGCTGGAAGTCGACGAGGCGGGGCCGGAGGCGGTCGGGGAGGTGGTGGCGGCCAATGGGCTGACGGTGCACGAGGTCAGTGTGCAGTCGGCTTCGCTGGAGGAGGCGTTCATGCGGCTGACCAGGGACGCCGTCGACTACCGGGCGGCCGGGCGATGACCGGGGGAGGTGTGGTCGTCTCCGAATGGACCAAGATTCGGACGGTTCCTTCGACCGTGTGGACGCTGGTGCTGACTTCCGTGCTCAGCGTCGGGCTCGGGTATCTGCTGTCGGTCCTGTCGCGCGGTTCCCTAGCCGGGGCGTCGCCGGAGCGGATGGTCAACTTCGACCCGATCTTTCTCGCCTTCTACAGTCTCACCCTGAGCCAGCTCGCCCTGGTCGTGTTCGGGGTGCTCGTGGTGAGCGGTGAGTACGGTTCCGGGACGATCCGGGCGTCGCTGCTGGCGGTGCCACGTCGTGGCCTCTTCTATGGCGGCAAGATGCTGGCCGCGACGGTGCCGGTCCTGGTGATGTCAGTGATCACCGTGCCGGCCACCTTCTTCGCGACGCAGGCGGGCCTGGGTCCGTACGGGATCTCGCTGACCGCGGACGGCGTGCCGGCCGCTGTCGTCGGCGCGTGCCTGTACCTGCCCCTGATCTGCCTGTTCGCGATGGGGATGGCGGCGATGCTGCGCAGCACGACGCGCTCGCTGGGGATTCTGCTGCCGCTGCTCTTCCTGGGCTCGCAGGGGCTCGGCAACGCTCCGCCGGTGAAGGCGTTCACCCAGTACCTGCCGGACCAGGCAGGCATGCTGATCATGCATCTGGTCGGGCCGCAGGATGATCCCCGCTGGGCCCGCGACTACGGGCCGTGGACGGGGGTGGGCATTCTCGCGCTGTGGGCCGCCGCCGCGCTCATCGGCGGTTACCTGCTACTGCGCCGCCGTGACGCCTGAACGGTCAGCCCGCGCTGGCGTCCCGGACGAGTAGTGCCGCCTGGACGCGGTTGGCGCAGTCGAGTTTGGCGAGGACGCGGCTGACGTAGGTTTTGACGCTGGTCTCGCTCAGGTGCAGGCGGCGGCCGATCTCGGCGTTGGACAGGCCCTCGGCTACCAGGTCGAGAACCTGGGATTCGCGGGAGGTCAGTCCTTCCAGCCGCCGCCGTGCCTGCTGTCCTCGTCCCGCGTCCAGCGGCGCGACCATCCCGAGCACGAGCCGGGTCACCGTCGGGGAGAGGTAGGCGTCTCCCTCGGCGGCGGCCCGGACCGCCCGGATCAGCTCGTCCGGGGTGCAGTTCTTGAGAACGAAACCGGCGACACCGCTGCGCAGCGCATGACGGACGTTCGATTCCTCGCCGAAGGCCGTCAACATCACTGCCCGGGTGTCCGGTGCGAGCTGCCGCAGTTCGTCCAGGGCGCCCAGGCCGTCCAGCACCGGCATGTTGATGTCCAGCAGCGCCACATCCACCCGGTGCGCGAGCGCCTTGTCGACGGCTATCCTGCCGTTCTCCGCCTCGGCGACGACCTCGATGTCCGGTGCGGACTCCAGCACTGTCCTGATACCGGCTGTGATGAGCGGTTCGTCGTCGGCGACGAGCACCCGGATCATTCGGATCACCCAGCCACGACGTTCGCGGGACCGGCCAGAATCAACAGGACCGCCGGCGTGAGAGCGAGCGCGACCGCCCAGAGACGACTGCGCGCAGAAGCCACTGCCGGAACTTCGACAGATCCGGTGAGTGGCACCATGGCGCTGAGCCGGAACTCCTTCTCCGAACGTGCGACCTGGAAGACACCGCCGGCGAGCCGCACCCGCTCCTCCAACCCGGCCAGCCCATGCCCGGCGCGGCCGGATTCAGGGGATGGGTGGGTGCGGGCACTTTCTTCCAGCCTGGCCAGGCCCGTTTGCCCGGGGAGGGGGTTGCGGATGTTCACCAGAAGGGCGCCGTTCTCCGTCTGCAGGGAGACCGTGACGTGGTGGCCGGGCGCGTGTTTGGCGGCGTTGGTCAGGCCCTCTTCGATCACCCGGTAGACGGCGTGCGCGGCGGAGGTGTCCAGCAAGCCCAGAGCGCCCTCGCGGCGTACGGTCACCGGCGTGCCCGTGGCGAGGAACTCGGCCGCCAGGACGTCGATCTCGTTGAGCGAGCGGGCTTCGGGCGATCGGCTCTCGCGGAGCGTACCGACCAGGTCGTGCAGTTCGTCCAGCGCCTGCCTGGCCGTGTCGGCGAGTTGGCCCACCGCCTCACGCTGCGGTTCTGGCAGGTGTGTCACCTCAAGCGCGGCCGCCTGGATGGACAGCAGGCTGAGGCGGTGGCCCAGGGAATCATGGACATCTCTGGCGATTCGCAGGCGCTCCTGGGTGGCGAGTAGCGCGCTCTGCTGCCGTTTGTGGGCCTCACGGGCCGACTGAAGCCCCGAACTCTGCGCCAGATACCGGCCGAGCACCATCGGCAGCGCCACGAAAACGGCATACCTGGCCACCACCAGGCCCGGTGCCGTGGCGAGGACGAGCACCTGTGCACCGAGGCAGGCGACGATGCCGCCCGCGACGGCGACGGCTCCCGTCCGCGACACGACCTGCCGTCCCGCCTGGTAGCTCGCCCACATGAGGAGCGCGGTCGCCCCACCGGGCAGCGCCAGCCCCAGCGCCGCCAGAAAGGCGACCACCGGCAACCGAACCGCCAGCACCGCCAGTACGGCGACGGCCACTACCTGGGCAGCCGCGGCCCACCCGCGAAACCCCACCGGAAACAACAGCAGAGCATCCGCGACCACGACGAACAGAATGATGACGGCCGCCCTGATGTCCGGCATTCCCGGCCGGGACCAAACCATGTCGATGACTGTACCGGCCGTTTCCGGGTTGAGTGGGGATGAGGGAGAAGGGCGACGTGAGCCCGGGTCTACGGGTAAATGTCTGATGCGATGTCCCCGGCCAGAAACCCGGGAATAGGGGTCCGAATCCCGATCTCGTACGACTCGGTTGTCCGGGGCCGGGGCTCGCCGGTGTCGAGCAACGGGAGCCGGAGCACGAACCGGGTGCCGCGGGGTGAGTCTTCGACCCGTAGCGTGCCGTGGTGGGCGTGCGCGATCTCGCGGGAGATGGCCAGGCCGAGACCGCTGCCGGACGGATCGCGGCGGCGGGCGTCGTCCAGCCGGGTGAACCGCTCGAACACCCGTTCCCGATCGGCCGGCGCGATGCCGGGACCGTCGTCGCTCACCGTGACCACCGCCTGGGCTCCCACGGCGCGGATGTCGACGGTGACGAGGGCGTCGGCGTGCCGCTGGGCGTTGTCGACCAGGTTGCCGAGGACGCGGAAGAGCTTGATTTGGGAGGCGCGTACCCACACTTCGTAGGGCATTCGGATCCGTACGGGCACCCGGCCGGAGCGGGTGAGTTCATCGGTGATGAGACTGGCGAGGTCCATCGGTTCGCCCGGGGTCGGATCGCGGCGCGGCTGGGCGGATCGCAGGGCGTCGGCGACGACCGCCTCCAGCCGGTCGGTGGCAGCGAGCGCCCGCAGGATCGTGTCATGCGGGTCGATCTCGGCGGGATAGCGGAGAGCCTCTTCCAGTTGGATGCGCAGTGCGCTGAGCGGCGACCTCAGGTCGTGGGAGACGGTGGCGACCACGGCCGCCGCGACTGACGGCGATACCCGTGACGGGCAGCCGGCGGCGTTCACCGTGACTCCCCGTAGTCAAAGTCGGCGACATCACCGCGACTATCGATGATCATTTCCATGGTCAACCCCCTGATGCTTGCGGCTACGTGCTCCAGACTGCGTCTTTCCTCCCACGAAAACCAGACATATATTCACAAATAACCCAGAGCGGAACTTGCGGTATCCACAAGAGAGGATCGCGATGGGGCCCGGCACCGACTGGCGACGCCTCACCGAGCTGTGCCAGGCGGTCCAGGACGAGCTCCCCGAACTCGCCGCCCAGTTCACCGACCACATCCGGGCCGAGCTCGACGTCTACGACATCGTTCCCCGGCCGGAGCACATCCGCTTCGTCCGCGACCAGGCCGAAGCCCTGCTCACCGGACTGGCCGCCCGCCTGCCGCCCAGCCCCGAACAAGCCCTCCTGGCCAGAGACCTGGGCGCCCGCAGAGCCAGGCAGTGCATCCCTCTCGAAGTGGTCCTGCACTCCTACCACATCGGCTATCGCGACGTCTGGAACACCCTGCTCGACAAGGCCGACGACCAGGAGCTCACCGCAGCCCTCGTGCAGCTCGTCAACCTGCTGTGGACGTGGCTGCGCATCGTCAGCGGCGCCGCCGCCGACGCCCACAACGAGATCAGCCGCGTCCAGCAGGCCGCTCAGATCAACCTGACCCGCCGCTTCATCCAGCTCCTGCGCAGCGGCCAGGCCAACTCCGACGAAGCCACCGAACTCGCCCGCGCCCTCACCTTCGACCCCGGCGGCACATTCCAGGTCATCTGCACCCCGTCCTCCTGGTCCGCGGAAGACCTCACCCGCCTGCGCCAGCGCCTCACCGGCACCGTCCACGCCGCCACAGAAGGCACCGTCACCATCATCGTCTGCCAGCACGTCCCCGCCCGTACGGTCGCCGACGTCATCCACGACCACCGCCCGCGCCTGCCCCTCGGCCTCAGCCTCCCCCGCCCGGCCTTGATCGGCGCCGAAGCCGCCATTGTGGACGCAGAACGCGCCCTCGCCCTGGCCTCCGGGGGCGGCATCGTCGACTTCCGCGACGAATGGCTGCACGCCACTCTGCTGGCCCACCGCGGCCGGCTCGCCCTGCTGCTCCAGCCCGACCAGGACGCCACGGCCCTGCCGCCGCACCTGTCCGAAGCCGTCCGCGCCTACGCCGACCACGGCTTCTCCGTCTCGGCCGCGGCCCGCGTCCTGCACGTGCACGCCAACACGGTCTCCTACCGACTCGACCGCTGGCACCAGCTCACCGGCTGGGACCCGCGCACCTTCGACGGCCTGCTGAAATCCCTGCTCAGCCTGAAGCTGTTCCCATAACGGAATTCTCGCCACGGCGTGGTGGTTCCCGTCTTGGGCTTCCGCTGGAGAGAAAGAGACGACGATGTCAGTTGAGTTCGCGGTCGACACGTTCGGGGACGTGACCGTCGGTGAGGACGGGAAGCGGCTGTCGTACGCGGAGGTGATCCGCAACGTGGTCGAGGAGGCGGTGCTCGCAGACCAGGTCGGGATCGACGCGATCGGGATCGGGGAGCATCACCGGGACGACTTCGCGGTCTCCGCGCCGGAGATCGTGCTGGCGGCGATCGCGGGGCGGACCGAGCGGATTCGGCTGGGGACGGCGGTGACCGTGCTGAGCTCGGACGATCCGGTGCGGGTGTTCGAGAAGTTCGCCACCCTGGACGCGGTGTCGCGCGGGCGGGCGGAGATCATCCTGGGCCGGGGGTCGTTCACCGAGTCGTTCCCGCTGTTCGGGTTCGATCTCGGGCGGTACGAGGAACTCTTCGAGGAGAAGCTGGACCTGCTCTTCCACCTGCTGGACGAAGGGCCGGTGACGTGGGAGGGACGGCTGCGTCCCGGGCTGAAGGATCAGCAGGTCTATCCGAAGACCGAGTCGGGGCGGCTGCGGACCTGGATCGGAGTCGGGGGCAGTCCGGAGTCGGTGGTCAGGGCGGCGCGCTACCAGATGCCGCTGATGCTGGCGATCATCGGCGGGCCGCCGGAGCGGTTCGCGCCGTATGTCGAGCTGTATCACCGGGCGCTGGCGCAGTTCGAGGTCGAGCGGCTGCCGGTCGGGGTGCACTCGCCGGGACACATCGCCGCCAGCGACCAGCAGGCGCGGGACGAACTGTGGCCGCACTACCAGGCCATGCACGACCGCATCGGGCGCGAGCGGGGCTGGGGCCCGACCAACCGCGGCCGGTTCGAGTCGGAGGCCGACGAAGGGGCGCTCTACGTGGGGTCGCCGGAGACGGTGGCCGCGAAGATCGCCAAGACGGTGGGCGGGCTCGGCGTCGATCGGTTCGAGCTCAAGTACAGCTCGGGGACGCTCGCCCACGAGAAGCTGATGACCTCCATCCGGCTGTACGGCGAGGAGGTCGTGCCGCGCGTGAAGAAGCTCCTGGCCCAGACCCCGGCGTCGGCCGGCTGACCGACGCCGGGACACGGCCGGTTCAGTTCCGGCGGCCGTCAGGGTGCAGGACGACCTTGGTCCAGCCCTCGTCGCGGGCGTCGAAGTGGCGGTAGCCCTCCGGGGCCTCGTTCAGCGGCAGTTCGTGCGAGACGATGAAGGACGGCTTGGCCCGCCCGGTGTGGATGAGGTTGCGCAGCCGGCGGTTGTAGGTCTTGACGTTGGCCTGGCCGGTGCCGATCTTCTGGCCCTTGAACCAGAAGTGGCCCATGTCGAAGGGGAACTCGCCCCTTCTGGTCATGTCGTCGGCGGCGCCGGGGTCGTCGGGCAGGAAGACGCCGACCACGCCGATGCCGCCGGTCGGCCGTACCGACATGACCAGGTTGTTCATCGTCAGGTTGGGGCGTTCCTGGCCCTGCGCGTCGTGCGCCTGGTAGCCCACGCACTCGCAGCCGCGGTCGGCGCCCTCGCCGGCGGTGCGGTCCAGCACCTGCTCGACCGGGGAGCCCTTGGAGTCGTCGATCGGGATGCAGCCGATCTTCTCCGCCAGGCGGAGGCGGTCGGGGTGGCGGTCGACGACCATCACCTTGCTGGCGCCCTTGATCATCGCGGAGTAGGCGCACATCAGGCCGACCGGGCCGGCGCCGTACACGACGACCGACTCGCCCGGCCGCATGCCCGCCAGTTCGGTGGCGTGCCAGCCGGTCGGGAAGATGTCCGACAGCATCACGTAGTCGTTCTCCTTCTCCTTGGCGTCGGCCGGCAGCCGGAGGCAGTTGAAGTCGCCGTACGGGACGCGCAGGAGTTCGGCCTGGCCGCCGTTGTACGGGCCCATGCCGGCGAAGCCGTACGCGGCTCCTGCGGTGCCGGGGTTGACGGTGAGGCAGAAGCCGGTCAGCTGGGCCTCGCAGTTCTTGCAGTGGCCGCAGGCGATGTTGAACGGGAGGCAGACCATGTCGCCGACCCGGATCCGGTCCACGGCGGAACCGATCTCGATCACCTCGCCGAGGTTCTCGTGGCCGAGCACCCTGCCGGGTTCGAGGGTGGTACGGCCCTCGTACATGTGCAGGTCGGAGCCGCAGATGTTGGTGCTGGTGACCCGTACCAGGACGTCCGTCGGCCGTTCGACGCGAGCGTCGGGCACTTCCGTCACGACCACGTCGCGGGTGCCGTTGAACACCAGTGCTTGCATGATCAGTCCTCCGATTGTTCGCTGATCAGCCCGCCCGCGGCGTCAATCCGGTGGAGCGTTCACCGGGCACGAGCCGGGCTTCTTCCTCCACCCGCGAGTCGTGCCCGACATATCTGCACAAATACCTCTTACATCGGCAAATCCTGCTTCACGAACGGGCGAGCAGCCCCGAGAACAGCACTTCCAGCGTCTCGCGGATCATGGCGGTGAAGTCGAGCCGCATGGCCGCCAGCGACGGATCCGCCTCGTAGGCGGCCAGCATCGCGGCCGAGGGCTGGGAGTGGCTCCAGATCGCGCCGGTGACCATGACCGCGGCTCCGGCGAACCGGAACATCGCCTGGTCGTCGAGTTCGGGCAGGTGGCGGCGGAGTAGCCGGACCAGGACGGCGACGTTCGCGAGGGCGGCGTGCTTGTACTCGGCGGCGATCCGCGGGGACACGTTCCGTTCCAGGACCGCAGCCTGGGCGCTGACCAGGTCGCACAGCACCGGGTGGGCGGTCAGGGACGTCGCGATTACGGCGGCCAGCTGGTCGGCGCGCCCGGCCGGTGGCAGGTCGGGGTCGATGGCCGCGGTGAGGGCCTGGTCGAAATCCTCAAGCCACTCCCGTAACGCGACGTCCAGGAGCTCCAGCAGCACGGCCTCGCGGGACTCGAAATAGCGCAGCACGTTCGACTTGGCCAGGCAGACGCGGCGGCTCAGCTCGTTGAGGCTCAGCTCGGCCACCGGCATCTCGGTCAGCATCGCGGCGGCGGTGGCCAGGATCGCCTGCCTGCGCACGGCCCGCTGCTCTTCGCTGCGCGCGCGCTGGAACGTCATCATGCGGCTCAGTGTACAGACCGGTGGTCTATTGATTAAAGACCGGGGGTCTGATAGCTTCGCGTCATAACGGACCGCCAGTCTCTAAGGAGAGTCATGTACATCGTCCCTGATCAGACCGGGAAACTCGCCGTCGTCACCGGCGCCAACAGCGGCACGGGCAAAGAGGCCGCCCGCCGGCTCGCCGACGCGGGGGCGCGGGTCGTGCTGGCCGTGCGCACCCCGGCCAAGGGGGAGCAGGCCCGCGCCGAGATCCTGGCGCGGCACCCGCACGCCCAGCTCGACGTGCGCCGCCTCGACCTGGCCGACCTCGCCTCCGTCCGGGAGTTCGCGGACCGGCTCCTCGCCGACGGCGTCCCCCTCGACCTGCTGGTCAACAACGCCGGCGTGATGGCTCCGCCGACCCGGATGGCCACGGCCGACGCCTTCGAACTCCAGTTGGGCACCAACTTTCTCGGCCCGTTCGCCCTGACCGTACGGCTCCTGCCGCTGCTGCTCGCCGCCACCGCGTCACGCGTGGCCACCATGAGCAGCGGCACCGCCCACTATGGGCGGATCGACTTCGACGATCTCAACTGGGAACGCCGCCGGTATGGGCCCAATCGCGCGTACGCGCAGTCCAAGCTGGCCGACCTGATGCTGACCAAGCACCTGGCCGTCATCGCGGTCCAGCGCGGGTGGAACCTTCTCAGCACCGGTGCCCATCCCGGTTACACCCGTACGAACCTGCAGACGGCCGGCGCGAGCCTCGGCCGCGACAAGCCCGGCCGCCTCAGCAGCATGCTCTACTCCCTCAACTTCCTCCCGTCCCAGGACGTCGAACCCGGCACCGAGCCCCTCCTGCACGCCGCCACCAGCTCCGACGTGGTCCCCGGCGGCTACTACGGCCCCGGCGGGAGCTTCGGCCTCGTCGGCCCCACCGTCACGGCCCGCGCACCCCGCCGCGCCCTCGACCCCGTCGTCAACGCCCGCCTGTGGACCGTCGCCGAACACCTCACCAACGTCGCCCTCCCCACCACCGTCCGCTGAGGGCCGGGCCTATCGTGCCGCGAGACGGTTCACCGCTTCGCCCACAGGCGCTGGTCGACCACCGCGGGCAGCCCGATCGACGGGACGCCCGCGCCTGTCGTGCCCGCGCCCGCATGATGCGCCAGCACCGCCATCCGGGGAAACAGCCATTCATGCGGGACATCGCCCACACTGATGACGTCGTCACTCTTCACCGGCACCCCCGTCTGCAGGATCCCGCGAAGCCCCGCCTTACGCAGCGCCGCCACCGCGATCTCCGTCTCCCGCTCCCGGGAGCCCAGGCTGCCGAATCCGATGTACGCCGGTCGGGCACCCGCGTCGAGGAAATCGACCAGTTAGGCCGGGGGCAGCCAGGCCGGGTCGAGTTCCGGCCACCAGTACCCGGTCACCTCCAGGCCGTCGCGCCAGTCCGCCGGGCGTGGCAGGACTTTCGGGCTGAAGCCGTGAAACACCGGTTGGCGCTCGTCTTCGCGGCGGCGGTAGGCGGAGCGGGAACTGATCGGCGGGAGTCCGAGGCGCTTGCGTAACGCCGCGGCCGACCCGGCGAACGCGGGAGACGGGAATCGTAAACAAATGATTTGATTACCGCCTGGAGCGGATCTTCGGCGAGTTCTGAAGATCCAGTTCAGGTGAGTGGGTGAGGCGTTCCGATACCATCGGCCTATGAGCTGAGTGTCTTCCTCTTCGAGAGGGCGTCAGCCACTACCGAGAGCGAGACGCGACATGAGTAGTGCTCGCATATCTGATGATCAAGAAAAACTCGACGAGCAGGCCGGGCATGCGGCCAACGCGCAGTGGCTCAAGGACAACCCGGACGCGATGCCGCAGGTGAGCGCGGGCCGCTGGGCCGTGTACGACCGGTTCGGCCGGCTGTGCGGGCATCTCGTCGGCAACGGCGCGACCAGGGACACCCGCTTCAAGGCGGTCGTCGTCGCCAGCGAGTGGATGCCGACGGGCGGGACGCCGGACGGCTACGGCATCACCCTGCACGACGCCGGCGCGCACATCCTCGACGCCGCCGCGCGCGCCAGCACTCAGTGACGGGTGGGAACCATCGCCTCGATGAGGGTGGCGAGCGGGATCCGGGCGAACCCGATGCGGTGGTCACTCGCCCCGTACGGCAGCCACACGGCGTCATCGTGTAGCAGCCCGCCGCAGGAGTACACGACGTTAGGGACGTAGCCCTCGCGTTCACTGTCGCCGGCGGTGAGGAGCGGGCCGGGGAGCTCCGCGATGACGCGCTCCGGCTGGTCGGCGTCGAGCAGCAGTGCGCTCATGGCGTAGTCACGCATCGGACCGACACCATGGATCAGAACGATCCACCCGAATTCGGTCTCGATGGGTGAGCCGCAGTTGCCCACCTGGATCAGTTCCCAGCTGCGGCGGGGGGCGTGCAACGGCACCGGCGGCTGCCACGTGCTGTCCCGGTCGAGCGTGGTCAGCCCGATGGTCTCCCCGTCGGAGCGGCACAGCGCCAGACTGCGCCCGCCCACCGGTCGCGGGAACAGCGCCATCCCCTTGTTGGCGGCGGCCGGGCCACGCATCGGGGTGATCTCGAAACGGCGCAGGTCATCGCTGGCGATCAGGTGGGACCTGATGTGCCGTCCGTCGTAGGCGGTGTAGGTGGCGCGATACGACGAACCGCCGTCCGCGTCGACGACCCGGACGAACCGCGCGTCCTCCATGCCGTTGCTCTCGTCCGCGGTCGCCGGCCAGAGCACCCGCCGATGCAGCGGAAGCCCGGCGTCGAAGGTCACGGCGTAGTCGGAGCGCGTCGCGCGGCGCATCTCCTCCAGGGTCCGCTGCGTGGTGGTACGGGTGTGCAGGTCGGCGGGCAGCCGCGAGATCGTCCGCTCGAACTCGTCGTCGTCGAAGCGTTCCGGCAGGGCTTCCAGCATGGTCGCCGACACCTCGTTGTCCAAGGCGTCACCGGACAGCCCGGCGGCGAGCAGGTCGCGCCGATGGCGGATCGGCTGGGTGCTGCCGACCGACAGCGCCCCGGAACGGTCGGCCAGTTCCAACTGGGCGCCGGGCCCGAGCACCGCCGTGGCGAAGCCGATGGAGGACAGGTGCCCCTCACCGATCTGCCGCAGGCTGATCGCCGCGCGGAGCTGCCCGGGGAGCAGCCCGGACTGGTCGGGGTGCGGGACCATCGACGGGTTGCACACCGCCGCGGCCTCGACCGCGTACTCGTGGCTGAAGTACGCGCCCACCAGCAGGCGGGCGGCCATGGACAGGTCGGCGTCGCGCGGAACCCGATGGCGGACCAGGTCGTGGTGGTGGGCGAAGGTCGCTTCGAGGTCCTGGTGCCGCCAGCCGAACCGCCGGAGCGTCTCCTTGAGCATGCCCGCCGTCGTGTCCTCGTCCAGGAGCATGATCCGGTCGATGAGCGCGGCGGCCCTGGTCCGGGTGAGCGCCGCGTCCTCGCCGGGCACGAAGAGCTTGACGATCACTCTGCGCGGGTCGGGAGTGATCGCCGGGCCGAGCCGTACGGCCAGATCGTCGCTGGTCATGAGAGTTCCCTGGCGTGCTGCATGGTGGAGATCAGCGCGAGAGTCGACTCCGCGCCCTGGTTGAGGTTGGGGCCCTGCTCGGTCAGGCCGTCGAAGCCGCCGCCGGTGGCCGGATCCCACATCAGGGCGCTGGCGTCGTTGGCGCCCTGGAACCAGGACACCGCCCGCCGTACCCCCTGCTGCCAGGACGGATCGCCGGTGACCAGGGAGGCGACGGCGCAGGCGTCGGCGAGCGCGGCCACCTCGATCGGCTGCTGGTCGAACTGGGCCCGGGGCTCGCCCGGCCGCCAGCCGGTGGCGGGGACGACGGAGAGCCTGCCGTTCTTGGTCTGGATGTCGCACAGCCAGGTGAGCATCTGCAGGCCGGTGTTGAGCACCTGCCGGTCGTCGCTCAGGTCCCCGGCGGAGATGAGCACCTCGGCCAGCGCGGCGTTGGCATAGCTCAGGTACGGCTCAGGCCACGGCCAGGACGGATCCTCCGGGAGCGCGCCGATCGCCGCGACGGCGTCGGTCAGCAGCGTGGCCGCCACGCCGCTGTCCGGGCTGGCCCGCAGGACCTCCGCCGCGCCGAGCCCGGCGAACGCCATGGCGCGCCGATGCGGGGAACGCTGCTCGGCGCCGAGCGTGAACGCGGTCAGCGCCTCGTCCCTGATCCAGGGCGCGGAGTGGCGGCCCGCCGCGGTGCCCAACCCCCAGAGCGCCCGCCCCCACCAGTCGCCGGCGCCAGGCTCGTCGCGCCAACGCCGGTCGAAGGTGAGCCTGTTCCGGAACGCGCCGGAGGGACCCTGGGCGTGGGTGAGAAAGCCCAGGTAGCTCTCGGCCAGCCGGGTCAGCCGATGCGACGGGCGCGGTTCCCGGCAGACGACGACGAGCCCGCGGGCCACGTCGTCGGTGCAGTACCCGTGCTCGCGGCGGACGACGGCGTGCCGCGCGTGCTCGAACAGCCCGGTGTCATCGCTCAACCGGATCAGGTGCGCGAAACCGGGCGTGGCGGAGCTCATCGCAGCGCTGCCACAGCCGGCCGCGCGGCCAGAAGCGACCGGGCGAGACCGGCGTATCGGGCCGCGACCGCAGGCCACAGCATGGTCGGCACCAGCGCGCGGGTCCGGCCGGAGAGCTCGTCGGCCAGCCCGGGTTCGGTGAGAATGCGGCGTACGGCGGCGGCGAGCGAGCCAGGGTCGCCGTGCGGAACCAGCAGCCCGGGACCGCCCGCCAGTAACTCCACGGCGTGCGGGAACGAGGTGGCGACCACGGGCACGCCCGCCGCCACGGCCTCGATCAGCACCCCGGAGGTGACCTGCTCCGCCGAGTCGTACGGCAGCACGACGATGTCGGCCGAGCGGACCAGGCGGCTCAGCGACTCCTGATCCCGGTAGACCGGATCGTGCCGCACCGACGCGGACACCCCGAGCTGAGCGGCGAGTTCGTGCAGGCCGTCGCGGTACGCCTCGCCCTGGAACTCCAGCACCTTGGGGTGGGTCGCGCCGGCGATGGTGTAGACCGGGGCCAGGTCTTTCAGCTGGGCGAGCGCGCGCAACGCCCACTCGATGCCCTTGCCGGGGCCGATCAGGCCCCAGGTGAGCAGGTGCGGACGGGCGTGCCGGTGGGCCGGGATCCGCTGGTGGTCGGCGGTGCCGTGCGGGATGACGAAGATCTTGCCGGGGTCGACGCGGTAGCCGGTGAGCAACCGGTCCCGGGCGGTGCCGGTCATGGTCACGACCACGTCGGCGGTGGCGGCGATCGCTTCGAGCAGGGCTTTCTGCCGGGTGGTGGGCCTGGTCAGGACGGTGTGCAGGACCACGATGCTGGGGACGCGGAGGCTCTGCAGCAGGGGGAGGACGTCCTGGCCGTCCGAGCCGGGGTAGATGCCGTACTCGTGCTGGATGACGGCGACGTCGAAGTCGTCCAGGGCGGAGGCCGCGGCGCGCCAGCCGCCGGAGTCGGTGGGGGACCAGGTGTGCACGACCCCCGGGCGGGGGCGTTCGTCGTCGCCGTCGGCGGTGACCCGGACGATGCCGCCGTACAGGCCGCCTTCGGTGAGATGGGCGGCGAGGGCGGAGTTGAATGTGGCCAGTCCGCAGAGAGTGGGCGGATGGGTGCTGAGAAAGCCGTACGTGCAGGCCAACATGATGCCTTCCATTGGGTGCCCGTGGCGGGAATGCGCGCCATGCGGGCTCGCGTAGACGGCTGACCGTCTATTGGTGCGATGGAATCCTGAGCCTGTCGCCGGGGGCCCGTCCTCGTACGGGGGCCCGGCTGTGGCAACCCTCAGCCGATGGCGGGGTCTGCACGATCGAATACTATCAGGCGCTAACTTTGTCCTGACATTTGGCGATATATGCGCAGGTAGTGGGTGACCATTTGGTCGACGCTGAATCGGCGTTCCGCCTGTGCGCGGCAGCCCGCGCGATCGATCGTCGCGATTTGTTTCACCGCGGCGACGGCCTCGTCGAGCGAGTCCACCAGGAAGCCGGTCACGCCCTCGTCCACGACTTCGGTCATGGATCCGCGCCGGTAGGCGATGACGGGCGTGCCGCAGGCCATCGATTCGACCACCGACAGGCCGAAGGGCTCGTCGAAGGCGATCGGATGCAGCAGAGCGGCGCCGCCGCCGAGGATCTCGCCGCGTCGCTCCGGCCCGACCGATCCGAGGAATCTGACCCGATCCCCGTCGATCTTCGGCTCGATCTCCTCCTTGAAGTACCGCTCGTCCTGGACGATCCCGCAGATGGTCAGCGGCATCCCGGCCCGCCGGGCGATCTCGATCGCCGTGTGGGTGCCCTTGTCGGGATGGACCCGGCCGAAGCTGATCAGGTGTTCGCCGCCCGTGGGGGAGAACGGGAACGCGTCGACGTCGATGCCGTGGTGGACGGTGGCGACGTAGTCCAGCTCCGGCGCGCGGTCCGAGTCCGAGATCGACACGTAGGCGGACCTGGCCCGGACGTAGGCGGGCAGGATGCCCGCTCCGGAGAATCCGTGCACTGTGGTCAGCATCGGGACACGGCAGTGGTCGGCGAAGGCCAGCGGCAGCCAGTCGAGATGACTGTGCACGAGATCGAACTCACCTGAGCGGCTGAACGCGTGCGCGACGTGCATGGCTTCCCATACCCGCCCATCGACGGACGGATCATCCGCGTATCCGCGCGGGCACACCCCGTCCAGCGTGCCGGCGGTGACCGAGTCCAGGGTGGCGAACAACGTCACATCGACGCCACGCGCGACGAGCCCTTCGGCCAGCAGACTCGTGACCTGCTCCCAGGGCCCGTAGTGAAGCGGAGGCGTACGCCACGCGACCGGCCCCAGAAGGGCGACCTTCACGAAAGGGATCTCACGGTCAACGACTGGAAGGACCGCCTGTCTGTACGGCTCATCGCGCACCTCCTGGTGTGCTCGCCATTCATCGTCAGGCCATTACGCCGTTTCTGCCTCACGAGTGAGCAGGCGATCCAGCGTGCCTGACACCTCCAGAGGTCCGCGACCAGTATGGGCGCTTCGCGGGTTCCTTCCGCCAGGGCCGCCGAAACCACCGGACCCCACGGGCGTGCCTCACGGGTGCATTCGTGCGCCTTTGGTCACTCGATCGACGGCGTTGCGCGCACCATAGACGGCGATCCCGACCAGATCGAGGGCGTCGCTCGTGACCGCGCGTACCGCAGCCCGGTTGTCGTGGTCGTTGCCGGTGCCGAACAGATCAGACGTGAAGACCGACAGCTTGAGGTCGCGGGCCAGAGCTCTGCCATACGCCGCGGTCACCTGCTCCTTCGACCCCTCGAAAACGAGCACAGGCTGACGGAACATCGGCAGATACGCGGTGCCGTCCGCGTCCTGATAAGGCTCGCCGATCACTTCCGGGGCGACGAAACCCACCCCGCTGACCAGGAAGGCCGTCACGTTCAGCCGCTGCCACACCGCGAGGTCGTCCCGAAGCAGGACGGCGATTTTGGTGTCGAAGCGGACGGGCTGAGGTCGCTGTTCCATGGCTGAGACACTGCCGGTCCCACCGACGACCAGTCTTGTACGATCCTGACATGGCGGCCGACCGCGAGCTCGTCAAGGCGTGGCGACCCCCCATCAAGGGAATCACCGAAGTCCTCCACGCACGATTCGTCGAGCATGCGTATCCCATGCACGTCCACGACTCCTGGACGGTTCTCATCATCGACGACGGAATGGTCCGCTACGACCTGGACCGTCACGAACACGGCGCCCTCACCAAACTCGTGACCCTGCTCCCGCCCTACGTCCCGCACAACGGACGGGCCGCCAACTCCCAGGGCTTCAGAAAACGAGTCCTCTACCTCGACCAAGCCGAACTAGGCGAAGACCTGATCGGCCCCGCGGTCGACCACCCAGCCCTGGGCGACCCCCAACTACGCCAATCCATCGACCGCCTGCACACCGCCCTGCTGTCCCCCGGCGAAGAACTGGAAGCCGAAACCCGCCTGAAGCTAATCCACGAACGCCTCCACACCCACCTCCTCCGCACAACAGACGACAACCCCGCCCCACCCGATCCCCGCCTGGCCCGCGACCTACGTGACCTACTGGACTCGCACATAAACGAGGGCATCTCCCTCGACGAGGCCGCCAGACACCTGCACCGCCACCCCACCCACCTCATCCGCGCCTTCACCCGCGCCTACGCCATGGCCCCCCACCAATACCTGACCTCCCGCCGAGTAGACCAAGCCCGCCACCTGCTACTCCAGGGCCTACCCCCCAGCACCGCCGCCATCGATTCCGGCTTCTACGACCAATCCCATCTGACCCGCCACTTCAAACGAATCCTCGGCGTCAGCCCCGCCCGCTATGCGAGCCAGAGATAGCCGGTCACGCCCTGCCTTACGAGAGGCAGACTGAAGAGCAACCGGAACTTTCACCGAGGAGCTGACCGAGCGCAGAGCGAGGCTGCGGCCGAGACGAAAGGTTGTGGCGCATGACAGGTGAGTATCCTGGTACCGCTCTGGAGGTGCGTGCGGCACTCGCGGATTGGTACGCGGTTCTGCATGTGAGCGGTGAGTTCCGCGGGGACGAGCATTTGGGAGCCCGTCTTCGAGATGAGATGGCAGCCCTGCCCATGCCTGACCCACCATTCCTGGTCTTGGACCTGGCCGGGGTTTCCTCTTGGGACAGCTGGGCGATCGGGGCCATTATCTCAACCGCGAAACGCGTTATGACGAACGGTGGCGGGTTCGCCGTCGCGGCGAGCCCCGCTGATCTGCTGGCACACTGCCGCCGGACCGGCGTGGAGCGGGTATTCGGTTTTCACGAGACGGTTGAACAGGCCGCGGAGGAATTGCGACCTGGCCACTAAGGGGCCCCTGGCTTCCCTCACCAGCCGTGCAAGCCCACCGATTTTCCCGCCAGGTAAGGTGCGACGCCTGCCATGAGCCGGGTGCCCGGGTCGAGCGCGGCGGCTATGCCGGCGCTGATGTCGTAGGTCGGGGCGAGCAGGTTGAGCCCGACCCAGCGGGGAGCGAGCTGGTTGATCGCGTTGATGGTGACGGCGACGGGCAAGCCATGGGCCTCGGCGTCCAGGACGGCGACGTTGTGGCCTTGGGTGGCGGCGTGGGTGGCGATGTAGGCCATTCCGAGGACGGGCAGCGTGTAGTCGTTGACGCGGGGCCGTAGTGCGTAGTCTCGCAGTGGCGCGTTGACGAGCAGCAGATCGAGTGGATCAGTCGGGCGCGCTCCCTTGATCAGCGAGTGCGGACTGATGGGCATGGTGGTCTCCCCAGGCGAGTGTGAGCACGGTCAGGGTGGACAGATGCGGGCCAGCGAGCGTGGACCACAACGCGGCGAACTCACGTTCGTCCGGCCAGTCCGTGAGCGGGTCGGCACGGCTGGCCCAGGTGCGTACGGCCAGATCGGCGTGCGGGTAGAAGGCGAAGTCGCCGCTGTAGTCGGCGACGGCTGCCCCAGCGGTCCACGGCCCGATGCGTGGGATGGTCTGTATCTCCTTGACCAGCACATCGGGCGGCAGTTCTGCCCAGTGGCCCCGATGGCGCAGGTAGGCATCGGCGGCGGCCTGAAGCGGCCGGCACTTGAAAGACATACCGAGCTTGGCGAACACCTCCCGACCGAGGCCGATCACCTGCTCGGGCGCGGGGATGAGCCAGGCTGGCCCGGCCTGCTGGCCGATGGCGCTGCGGAAGGTGCGATGCATGGCACGGGCCTGGCCCGAGCGGATGACCTGGCGGATGATCGCGGTGGCCAAGGACTCCCACAGGTCGGCCGTGCGCAGCCGGGTCACCGGGCCGAGGGCTTCCAGCGCAGTGCGGAGCCCGCTCGGCAGCGGCCGTTCCACGATGATCGCTGGGTCATAACGGTCGACAATGGGCGGGTGGGTTGCGTCCGCCAGCGGAGTCGCCTCGTACGGGAGAGCGGAAACCAGCCAAGGACCCGAGGCGGTGCGGGTGGCGCGGACGGGGCGTCCCTGATGGGTGTCCCAGGCGGGGTGGTCGAGCATCAGCCAGGACGTGGCAGTTCTCCTTTCAGCGCCCGCGACGGCGTCGCCCTCAGACGGTATGAAGGGGCGCACGCACCACGCGACGAGTGTGCAAAAAGATGCAGCAGCTAAGATTCCAGCGACTCCAGCGAAGCCCGCATGAGTGCTCGGGCGGCCTCGCCGTAGACGCCTTGTGAAGCGAGTAACCGGAATGCTTGGGCGTACAACGCGATCTCGCTCGGCGTAGTGATCCTCAGCCATCCGGACACGAATTCGGAGTCCACCTGGCCTTCGTCTGCCTGGCCGTTCTGCCACGCCTGGAACCACGGGTCGGACCGCATGTATGCATCCCGCATCTCAAGGTGGTACGCGGAGCGCTGGGCCGCCTGGACGAGATCAGCCGGACTCGGACCCGGTATCGTCACGCTTTACCTCCGCGAGGAGATCCGCCATGTCGCGATGGAAGCTGATGAGTGTCTCACCCGCTGGGATGTTGTCGCGACCCGAAGCAGCCAGTAGGTCGGCCTGTACGGAAAGGTCCGCGACCACGTAGCCCTGCATGTAGCAGAGGTCGGTCTCGTCATCCATCCATAGCGTAGGTGAGTCCCCGTCGGGAGACTCCTTCCACTTGCCGATGTACCGTATCGCCACGTGTCCTCCATCTTGGTGCGAGGAAAGTGCGGCACGAACATGCCCGGACGCGAGCCTGAACGGAAAGCGTCGGAGAGTCAAGGACCTTCGCCCTTTCTGGACTTTGCGGGCGGGGACTTTCCGATGCTCGCGCAGGGCTCATAAGAGATGAATGGGCGTCCCCGGTAGACCGGAGACGCCCATTGACTACCTAGCGGATTCGGTTACAGCTTGAGGCCGACCAGCAGTGGGTCGTGGTCGGAGGAGCGGTAGGCGTCAGGGGCGTACAGGTAGGGCGGGTTGAACTCGGTGTTGTAGTCCATGAACCGGCCCTCGTCGGAGTTGATGTGCCAGATGGTGGCGCCGGTTACCAGTTTGTTCAGCTTCTTGTCGGCCAGGACGTGGTCGAGTTCGCCGGACAGGCCTTCGAAGACGTAGCTGTAGCGGTCTTGTTTGGCGATGTGCTTCTTGCTCAGGCTGGTCAGGCCGGCGTTCTCGAAGACGTGCATGGGGTCTTCTTCGCCGTAGGCGTTGATGTCACCGACGACCAGGACGTTCTGCAGGTTGAGGCTGTCGCGCAGGGTCAGCAGAGCCTGTGCCTGCTTGACGCGCTTGGCGTTGTAGCAGCTCTGGCCGTCGCCCTGGTCGGCGTCGGGGCCGGTGGCGGGGCCGTCCACGTCGGTGCAGCCCTTGGACTTGAAGTGGTTGACCAGGATGGTGAAGAGTTCGCCCTTGCCGTCGGCGCGGCGGAAGGCCTGGACCAGCGGGGGGCGGTTGAAGATCGGATCGGCCGAGGACTGGGCGGCGCCGATCGGGGTGACCTTGGCGGGCTTGTAGATCAGTGCGGTCTGGATGAGGTCGGTGCCCGGGTTGGGGTGGGTGATCGCCTTGTACGTGCCCGCGCCGGCCGTGGCGTTGAGGGCGTTGACCAGGGCGCTGAGGGCCACGTCGTTGTTGCGCTCGACCTCCATCAGGCCGGCCACGTCGGGGTCGAGGCTGAGGATGTTGGCGACCAGCTTGGCGAGCTGGCGGTCGCGCTCGATGGCCGTGGTGGCGCCGCGGGAGCCGAGGGTGGTGAACCAGTTGAGGGTGTTGAGGCTGGCCACGCGGGTGTTGCCGCCGACGCGGTCGGGCTCGGCGGAGCGCGGGTTCTGCGACCGGAAGACGGTCGGCTGGGTCGGCTGGACCCGGTAGAGGTTGAAGCCGTAGGTAATGACGCCGGTCAGCTTCTTCAGCTCGTCGCCGAGGCGGACCGTGGTCAATCCTTCGGTGTGGTACGGGAGAGTGGCCGGGTTCTGCACGTTGGAGCCGTCGTCGAGCAGGATGGTGCGCCGGGCGTCCTTCTCGGTGTCCACGTCCTCGCGGTCGGTGGGCTGCCAGAGCCGCTCCTCCGCCGAGATGGTGACCTCGCCGAACCGGCCGAGGTTGTAGATCTCCGAGGCGACCATCTTGTCGTCGAAGGTGACGAGCATGTTCTCGTACCGCTCGAAGGAGGTGCCGCTCTTGATCGGCAGTTCCAGGTCGACCGGCTTGACGGTGCCGGTGCCGCAGATGTCGACCGAGGTGGCCGGGGAGATCTCGGTGAGGCCGCTGAACTCGATCACCTTGCCGGAGACGAGCACGCGGTCGCCGACCGTGACGGGGGCGTTGGAGAACACGAACAGGCCCTCGGAGGTGGCAGCGTCGTTGTCCGGCTTGGTGTCCTGGATGTAGAAGCCGCCGAGCTGGCCGGACGCCTGGAAGTCGCCGGTGACGACGCCCTCGACGCGGACGTCCGTGCCGGCGATCGGGCTGGCGTCGCCGCTGCCCTGGACCTGCGCGATCCGGTGCGTGACCGGGGTGTCGCACGAGGTGGTCGGTGGGACGCTCGGGCTCGGGGAGGGAGACGGGCTGACCGAGGGCGACGGCGTCGGCGACGGAGAGGGGGACGGCTGGACGCCGCCGCAGGGGGCCGCCGTGGTCGCGCTGTTGCGCGGGGCGGGGGCGCCGGTCTCGAAGTCGGCGGCGTTGTCGTCGGTGTCGGCGCAGCCGGCGGTCTTGCGGATCGCGGCGGTGGTGTTGCTGAGCGCGGGGGTGGCGGCGGTGCCTTCGAAGAAGTTCGCCGTACCGAAACCGACCAGGTCGGCGATGAGCGCGAGCTGGTCGGGGGTGCAGACGACGGTGGAGCCGTTGCAGGCCAGGCCGTCGGTGGAGTGGACCAGCGCCATCTTGCCCGCGGTGCCGCTGACGCTGATGTTGCCGATGTCGTCGGGGGTGGGGAGCGAGCCGCTCGGGGTGGCGCCCGCAGCCAGCTGGACCAGGTGGTACTGGCCGGGGGCGAGGGTGCCGGTGAGGTTGGTCTTGTTGGCGGCGAAGTTCCCCGTGCCGGTGGCGCTGGTGTACTGCACCGACCAGCCGGTCAGCGAGATGGAGGCGCCGCTGCGGTTGAAGACTTCGACGTAGTCGTTGGTCAGGGGGGCGCCGAGGTTTCCGCCCCCTCCGTAGACCTGGCTGATGACTACTGTTCCCGGCGTCGCGGCGGCGGGAGCGGAGGGGAGGGCGGCGAAGGACCCGGCGGTGACGCCGAAAGTCACGAGCATCGCGAGGGCCCGGGGCATGGGACGCATGGCTGGGAGAGTAAAGCCATGGATGGGTAGAAATGCTGTCCTGACGGTTGATTAATGATGAATTAGAACGAATTGACAACGTCTGTCGATCACGGGGTCGGCCATGTGGGGAAATGTGACCTTGTTGGGTCGGTGCGCATATGCGATTGGCGATTGTTCGGCTTCTCAGGGGGCCATCAGCTGGAGTCTGATGCCGTCGTCGTACGGGAGGACGAACGTCGAGATGGCCACCGTGGTATCGGTGGGCTGCCAGGTCAGGGGGACCAGGAAGAGGCGGTCGTGGGATTCGAGCAGGAGCCGGAAGCCCTGGTAACGGTGGCGGTGCGGGAAGGCTTCGCCGAAGTCGTCGTACTGGATCTCCGGGGGGACGTCGATGATGGGTTCCTTGCAGTACAGGACGACCGCGGGGCGGGTGGCCAGGGTTTTCGCGTCCTCCAGGCCGCGGGCCACGCCGACCTCGGCGGCCAGGCTGCCGCCGCCCCAGAACAGGCCGACCACGGCGATTCCGGCCGCGATGATCCTGGCCGTGCGCGTGGCCCCTGCGGACAGGAAGTCGCGGCCGGTACGGGAGAGGATCCACAGCCCGTAGACCAGCAGGGGCGCGCCGAAGGCCAGCGACAACGGCGTGACGCCGGGGGATTCGTCGGCTGAGACGCGGGCGTTCACCAGGCCGATCAGGCCGCGTACGGTCAGCGCCGCGCCGCCCGCCATGGACAGGGCCGCGACCACGCGCATGGTCCGGTTCCGGCCGGCGGCGAGCTGGCGGGTGACGACGGCGTGCACCAGGAGGATCAGCAGGAAGCCGAAGAGCAGCAGCGCCGCCGCGGGGTAGATGGTCTCCACGCCGAACAGGATCAGGTCCTGGTTGGACAGGTCGGCCAGTTCCAGGTAGACGCCGAAGAAGCGGAACCGCTGGTAGGTGGCGACGTAGCCGTACCAGATGAGGAGGCCGGTGATGATCGTTATCGGCGGGCCGAAGGTGGTGAGGGTGTTCAGCCGGTCGGCCCAGCTCTTCTCCGGCGGGGTTTCGGGCGGGGGTGGTTCGGCGGCGACGGGAGGCGGGGCGCGGCGTTCCTGCCGCGCCTGCCTAGCCGCAGCGCGACGCAAGGTATCGGTCGCCGTTCGCGTCGACGGTCGCGCAGACCTCGGTGGTGGCGTTCCATACTGCGCGTACGGGTTTGTCGGGGCTTGGGGAGTGGGAGTCGCCGAGGGCGGCGCACGGGCCGGAGCGGTCGACGCACAGGGTGGCGAACTTGAACGCGGCGGTCGCGCGGTAGACGCCGGGTTTGACCGGGTCGTCGATCGATGCCCGCATTGTGGCCTCGATCCCGCACTGGCCCTGGGCGTTCAGTCCTTCGGCGCAGGGCGGTTCGTCGGCGCAGGGGCCGGCGCTGAGGCTCACGTTGCCCTCGGGGGCGTTCTCGGTCTCGGGGGCGGCCTGCGGGTCCGGCGTCACCAGGCCGCCGCTGCCCATCGACACGCTCGTGATCACGGTGTCCTTGTCGCCGGGGAGTACGACGGTTACGCACGTCTCCCTGGGCGTGCGGTTCTGCAGCGAGGCGCCGCCGGGGACCTGCACGGTCGGGGTCTTCCACGGTGACGGAGACGGCCGCGCGGGCGACGGGCTCGGCTTCACGACGGGGGTGGGCTTCACTGTCGGAGTCGGTTTGACCGTTGGGGTCGGTTTGACCGCCGGCTTCTTCGTGGGCGTCGCCTTCGTCGGGGTGGGCCTGGGGAGGACGGTCGCTTTGGTAGGCGTCGGTTCCGGTTCCGGTTTCTTCGAGGGCTTCGCCCGGGTGACCGGTGTCGGCGAGGCGGAGAATGGCGACGCGCTTTCGGCGGCGGCCGTGTACGTTCCCGGCGACGGTGTCGACAGTGGCGCGTCCCCGCTGACGATCTGGGCTTCGTCAGGGGAACAGGCGGTCAGTAGGACGGCGGCGCAGAGGCCGACGGCGATCCTTACGAAAGCGCTCATTGCTGCCTCCCTTTCTCGCGAAAGGTGCGTGGCTCTCCCCGAAAATCTATCCAACTACCGAAGCTAGCGGCAAATGAATAAATATGATTGAGTACCCCCTACTCAATCTGTCCTTGCGGTTTTAGTTCCTGACCGTAATTCGTATGGCACCGGATTTCGCCTCGTAGATGTCGTGGGATTGGTCGGTGTCGCCGGTGCCGGGGAGGGCTTCGCGGGTTCTGAACCAGACCCGGGCGCCGACGGCGGACGCCGCGACGAAGTGGGCGTCGAGGTTGGCGGTGCCGGGGGTGATCAGCCGTACGCGACCGGCCGTGGCTTCGTAGATGTCGCGGGTCAGGTCGGTGTCCCCGGTCCCGGGGATCGCCTCGTCGGTACGGAACCAGACGCGCGAGCCGTCAGCGGAGGCGCCGACGAACGTCGCGGGGATATCGGAGACACCCAGGGAGACCAGGGTGATCGCGCGGTGCGTCGTTCGCTGGTAGATGTCGTAGGCGTAGTCGGTGTCGCCGGTGCGGGGAATGGCTTCGGCGGTTCCGAACCAGAGCCGCTTTCCGTCCACGGACGCGCCGAGAAACTGCGCGGGCTCGTCGGCGCTGCCCGGGGAAACCAGCCGGAGGACGTTTCCGTTGGTCCGCTCATAGATGTCCGAAGCGGTGTCGGTGTCGCCGGTGCCTGGGATCGTCTCATGGGTGGCGAACCAGACGGGACCCTTGCCGCCGTGGCCGCGCAGGAAAGTCGTTCCGATATTCCGCCCGCCCGTCGAGATCAACCGGACCTTTCCGTCGGGCCTCCGCTCGTAAATATCCTCAGCCCAGTCGGTGTCACCGGTTCCCGGGAAGGCTTCGGTGGTCGAAAACCAGACCCGGGTGCCGTCGACGGCGGCCCCTCGATAGATGGCGGGAGCGGCCACCGCCTCATAAACAGGAATGGCCGTGGCCGTCTGTACGGCCAAAGGCCGACCGGACAGTGCGATCAAGACGACCGCGCCAAGGAGCGCGGCGACGTGTAACCATCGAATGGCTCCCATGAGCTGTCCCCAAGCCGATCTCTATAGCCGACGCCCTCTGAATCGGGCCGCTTAGGCACAGGGTCCAGCCAGTCACGCCCGCGAGTCTGCGTAGAAGTACCGAGACAGACCCTTCTGCGGACGTGGTCAGACGATGCCGTTGATGAGGGTCGTGACGATGCCGTCGATGTATCCGGGCGGGATGTCGTTCGGGGACGGTTGGGCGCCCTGGACATACAGCCGGGGGAGGATCAGTTCGTGGCACGCCCCGATGAGGATGGTCGCGGCCGCGTCGGGGTTCGCGGTGGAGCGGAGGCGGCCGAGTCGCTGTTCGGCTCGGAGGTAGGCGGCCAGGTTCGCCTGGAGGCCCTGGCCGTCGGCCATCGGATTGGACAGTTCGGCGAAGCGGGCCAGGACTTTGGGCTGGGAGACGAGTCCGGCGAAAGCGGGCATGATCGCCATGTGCAGCCGGAGCGCGTAGTCCAGGTAGGCGCGCAGGTTGGCTTCCAGGGTGTCCTGGCCGGGGGTGCCGGGGCGTTCGCCGAGCGCGCGTTCGGTGTTGCGGACGTGGGCGTGCAGGGCGACCGCGAGGAGTTCCTCCTTGTCGGTGAAGTGGTTGTAGAGCACGCCGTCGGCGACCTGGGCGTTTCTGGCGATGTCGCGCACGGTGAAGCCGGCGGCGCCGCGTTCGGCCATCAGGTGTTCGCAGGTGGCGATGAGGTGGTCGCGCAGGCTCTGGTCGTCGCGGAGTGCGGCTGCTTTTCTGGGTGACATCGGGAGAGAGTTTATGGTCAGGTGGGCTTGGTGGCGGTGATGAGCCAGGCGGCGCCGCGTAGCCGTACACCGTCGGGGTGTTCGTGGGGCCTGAGTGCGCTTTGGAGTGCTTCGCGGATTGAGGTGTCGGCCTGGCCGAGGGCGTAGCGCACCGGGCCCCAGGCGCTGAGGAAGGCGGCGGCGTCGGGGGCGTCGCGTCCCCATATTCCGGTGGCTTCGACGGGGGTGGCGGTGATGTCGGTGAGGCCCGCTTTGGTGAAGACTTTGGCGATGACCGCCGGGTCCGACAGCGAAAGGGGTCCGGAACCGTCGCCGGCGGGCAGGTGTTCGGCGACGGCGGCGAATATGAGTCCCAGGTCGCTGTCGTTGAGGGCGCGCATGCTCAGGAAGGCGATGCGGCCACCTGGTCGGAGTGCGCGGGCGATGTTGGCGAAGCCGGCGACCGGGTCGGCGAAGAACATGATGCCGAAGCGGCTGACCGCGATGTCGAACGCGGCTTCCGGGAAGGGGTGGATCTGGGCGTCGCCCTGCTCGAAGGTCAGGTTGGCGATGCCTTCCGCGTTGGTGCGGGCTCGGCGCAGCATCGGCTCGGAGAGGTCGATGCCGTGGGCGCCGGCCGCTCGTCGCGCGGCCAGCCGGGTCAGCTGGCCGTTGCCGCAGCCGACGTCCAGGACCCGATCTTGTACGTCGATAGCGGCGAGCACGTAGTCGTTGAAGCCGCTGTTGACGGCGTCGTAGCGGTCGTGGTTGTCGGCCCAGTGGTTCCCCTCGTAGCCGTTCCACGCCTCGGCCTGATGAAGGTTGGCGATCTCATTCAACTTGATCCTCCGTTATGAACGCACGTTCATGAATGCTTGTTCATAATGAAGCGAGGGTGTATTCGGCGTCAAGCGCCCTGAACGGGAACCGACAGCGTGAAAGTGGCACCACGGCCGGGGGAGGTACGCAGATCGAGTCGGCCGCCGTGCGCCACCGCCAGTGAGCGCGCGATCGCGAGCCCGAGGCCCGCTCCGCCCGGCCCGGACCTGCTCCGGGAGGGGTCGGCGCGGTAGAACCGGTCGAACGCCCGGCGCGCCTGCTCGGGGGTGAGTCCGGGGCCGTCGTCCTGAATCACCAGGACCGCCTCGGCACCCCTCGTCCCGACGCCGATGCGTACGGGGCTGCCGTCCGGGGTGTGCGCCACCACATTTCCCACCAGATTGGTCACCACCTGGCGCAGCCGGGCCTCGTCCCCCAGCACCGGCGCCGAAGCGGGCGGACCCCCCTCTGGGCCGGTCAACTCGACGGGACGCCCGGGAGCGAGCGCCCGCAGATCCAGGCGGGCGTCCGCGGCCAGGGTGCGCAGGTCCATCGGCGCGAAATCCAGCGGCAGCGCGTCGC
This sequence comes from Acrocarpospora corrugata, assembly GCF_009687845.1. Taxonomy (GTDB): domain Bacteria; phylum Actinomycetota; class Actinomycetes; order Streptosporangiales; family Streptosporangiaceae; genus Acrocarpospora; species Acrocarpospora corrugata. The sequence continues at coordinate 211,947 of NZ_BLAD01000039.1, read as the reverse complement.
CGCCCTCATCCAGCCGGGCGAGCAACAGCAGATCCTCGACCAGCCGGGTCAGCCGCCCCGCCTCACTCTCGATCCGGGCCATCGCCGGCCCCACGTCGGTCAAACCGCCCATCCGATACAGCTCGGAGAAGCCCTTGATGCCGACCAGCGGGGTACGCAGCTCGTGACCGACATCGGCCACGAACCGCCGCAGCCGCGCCTGCGACTCGGTGCGCGCGGCGAACGCCTGCTCGATCTGGCCGAGCATGCCGTTGAGCGCGGCCGAGAGGCGCCCGACCTCGGTGTCCGGGGTCTCCGGGCCGGGCACCCTGCGGCCCAGGTCACCCGAGGCGATCGCCGCGGCGGTTTCCTCGATGCGCCGCAGCGGGCGCAGGCCGCCCCGGATCGCGAACCAACCGGCCAGCGTGAGCAGGGACAGCAGAGCGACCCCGGTGACGAGGTAGGTGACACGCAGCCGCCCGATCGTCGCGCCGACCGCGTCGAGCGAGGCCGCCACGACCACGCCACCCCCGGGCGGCTGAGCTGCGGTGACGAGGCCGCTCCCGGGCGGCTGAGCTGCCACGACGCCGCTCCCGGGAGGCCGGACCGTGCCGATGGGCAGTGGCCTGGGGCCGCGCGGCAGGACGAGCACCCGCCAGGACCCCGAGCCTGCCGTGTCCCGCGCGTCGAACGGTCGGCCGTTCAGGCGGGCGACCGCCGCGGCGTCGAGTCGCGGCAGCGCCGGGCCGCCGGACCCCGGCGGAATGCGGAGCTCCGGCCCGGTCGCGCCCGCCGGGGTGAGATTGACGATGTACAGCCGGTTGATCAGGTCGAGGTTGGTGGCCAGGGCTCTCCCGGCGAGCCGGTCCGGTGGCACCTGCTCCGTGAGGCCGGACGGCAGGACGGAGATCAGCCCGCCGAACACGCGGAGCTGGGTGTCCACCCGGTCCACCAGACTGGCCCGGAGCAGCCCGATGACGATGGACCCGCTCAGCACCAGCCCCGCTGTCAGCAGCGCGCAGGTGATCAGGAGCAGCCGGGCGCGCAGCGACATCCGGCGCAGCCGGTCCGTCACCGGGGCTCGCGGAGCACGTAGCCGACGCCGTGCACCGTGTGGATCAGCCGGGGGCCGGTCGGCTCCAGCTTCCTGCGCAGGTAGCTGACGTAGGTGTCGACGATGCTGGTGTCCCCGGCGAAGTCGTACTGCCAGACGTCCTGGATGATCCGGGTCTTGGACACGACCCGGCCCGCGTGGTCCGCCAGGTAGCAGAGCAGGCGGAACTCGGTCGGCGAGAGCCTTACCGGGATGCCGGCGCGCTGCACGTGGTGGCCCTCGACGTCGACCTCCAGGTCGCCCACGACCAGGGCGTGCGCGTGCGGGAAGCCGGTGCGGCGCAGGATCGCCCTGATTCTGGCCAGCAGTTCGGCGAGGTCGAACGGCTTGGTCACGTAGTCGTCGCCGCCGAGGGTCAGCCCGGTGACCTTGTCCGCCGGGGAGTCGCGGGCGGTGAGGAAGAGCACCGGCACCGGCGGGCGGGCCAGTTCGCGCAGTTTGCGTACCACCTGGAAGCCGTCCAGGTCGGGGAGCATCACGTCGAGCAGAATCAGGTCGGGCCGCCGGTCGAGGACCGACTCGACGGCCTCGGCGCCGGTGGCGGCGGAGTCGACGGCGAAGCCGGCGAAGCGCAGGGTCGCCGACAGCAGTTCCCGCACGGTGGGCTCGTCGTCCACCACCAGCAGCCGTTCCATCGTCACCTCCCTGTCATCATCATGCGTCCCGAACGCGGAAGGCCGCGAAGGCGGCGGCCAGCAGGACGGCCGCCCAGCCGCACGTCACGGCGATCCCGGCCCACGGCCCGGGGAGCGTGGGGTCGGCGTCCAGGCTGAGCAGCCGCAGCCCCGCCGTGATCGGCCAGTAGCTCAGGATGAGCCGCGCCAGCCACTCCGGATACAGCGACGACATCGCCGGGACCAGGATGCCGATCACGATGACGATGCTGAGCGCGCCCGCCGTGCTGCGGATCAGGCAGCCGATGGCCAGCCCGATCAGGCTCACCAGCGCAAGCAGCAGCCCGGCTCCGGCCATGACGCGCGTCATGCCTGGCTGGTCCAGGGAATTGACGGGCACGTCTCTGGCGATCAGCACCGCGCGGCTGACGAAGAACGCCGCGAGCCCCGTCACTGTACCCGTCACCAGCGTGACGGCGGCGCAGACCAGGGCCTTGGCCGCGAGCACCCGGCCCCGGCGTGGGGTCGTGGTCAGGGTCAGCGGCATCGTCCGGGTGGCGTACTCGACGGTGAAGGCCCGCAGCCCCAGATAGCCGACGACGATCTGTGCGAAGAGCAGGGCGCGGAAGTCCGGGTCAGGCTGGTAGGCGGCGCGTTCGGCGATCGTGAACCTGGCGTACTCGGTCGCTCTCGCGAAGCCGAACAGCAGCGCGAAGAGAGTGCCGAGCACGACGATGCCGAGCACAGTGATCCAGGTCGACCTCATCGTCCACGCCTTGCACCATTCCGAGCGGATCGTGTCGGCGAGCGTCGTGGTCATCTGGCGGCCTCGAACTCGACGGACTCCCTGGTCAGCGCCATGAACGCCGCCTCCAGCGAGGCGCGGCGCGGGGTCAGCTCGTGCAGCACGATCCCCTCGGCCGCGGCCAGCCGCCCGACCTCGGGCGCGGTCACTCCGGTCACGATCAGCTCCTCGCCGTCCTGTTCTCCGTGCCGTACGGCGGAGGCGCCGTAGGCCACCAGCGTGCCGGCGAACGTCCGCGCGTCCGGGGTGCGCACCAGCACGCCGTCCGGGCGGGCGAACGCCTCGACGGTGGTGTCGGCGATCAGCCGGCCGCGGGCCACGACGATCAGCCGGTCGGCGGTCAGCGCCATCTCCGCCATCAGATGGCTGGACACCAGCACCGTCCGCCCCTCGGCGGCGAGCTGGCGCATCAGCGTACGAATCCACACGATGCCCTCCGGGTCGAGCCCGTTGACGGGTTCGTCCAGGAGCAGCACCTCGGGGTCCCCCAGAAGGGCGGCGGCGAGGCCCAGCCGCTGGCTCATGCCGAGCGAGAAGGCGCCCGCGCGCCGGTGCGCCACGGCCGTCAGCCCGACCAGGTCGAGGACCTCGTCCACGCGGCGCGGCGACAGCCGGTTGCTCGACGCCAGGCACCGCAGGTGGTCCCTGGCCGTGCGCTGCGGGTGTACGGCTCCCGCGTCCAGCAGCGCACCCACCGCCCGCATCGGCGCGGCCAGGTCGGCGAACGGTGATCCGAGCACCCGAGCCTGCCCCGCGCTGGGCGCGTCAAGCCCGAGGATCATCCGCATCGTGGTGGTTTTGCCGGCTCCATTGGGGCCGAGGAAGCCGGTCACCGACCCGGGCGCGACGTCGAACGTCAGGTCGTCGACCGCCGTGACCGGGCCGTAGCGCTTGCTCAGACCTTCCACTTCGATCATCGGGCCTCTCTCTGTCGTCTCATGACGCAGAGCCTCCGCGATCTCGCTGCAGGGTTGCTGAGCGGTTCTGGGAGAAATCTGTGAGCAGACGGCTCCCAAGGCATCGAACGCCCGGATCCGGCGGAGTCGTGGTCAGGATTCCCAGGGTTTTCCCGCGTCCCCGTCGGTCAACTCGCGTACGCGGCGCAGCAGCGCGGCCCGGCGGCCGTGGGCTCGCACAGCCAGCGTCAGTGCGGTCGCGACGAACAGCCCCCCGACCACGAGCGCGAGCGCCAGGCCCCTGCCGCGCTGGACGGCGATGGCGGCCACGACCGCGGTGGTGGCGACGGAGGCGGTCAGTCCGATCCAGGCGGCGATCACCTGATCGGTGGCGAACAGCGGCACCCTGCGGGTCAGCAGCCACCCGCCGTAGCCGGCCCAAGTCAGGCAGATCACGATGAACAAGCCGAACGCCAGGCCGGTACGGCCAGGCAGACCAGACTCGCCCAGCCACAGCGCGGTCACGAACACCGCGCCGGCCAGCCCGGCCGACAGCGCCACCACCGCCCGGATGCGCCTCTTCAACGAGAACGACGGTTCGAGCTGCTCGATCATCTCCTGCGCCGACAGGCGCGGTTCCTCGGTCATGGCCGGAATCCCTTCTCCTCCAGGTGCGTACGCAGCATTCGACGGGCCCGGTTGAGCCGGGACTTGACCGTGCCGGCCGGGACCTGGCAGATCTGCGCGCAGTCCTCCACCGACAGGTCCTCCAGGTAGAACAGGACGAGGATCTCCCGCTCCAGCACGGGCAGCCCCGACAGGACGCTCACCATTTCGGCGCGATCCACCATCGCCCCGACCGGATCCTCGGCAACCGCATCGCTCGCCGCGAACCCTTCCTTCTCAGAGGCGTACTCGCTCCGCAGCCGATCGGCCACCGATCGCCGGGCGATGGTGAACAGCCAGGGCGCGAACCGGTCGGGTTCCCGCAGCCGGGGCAGGCCGCGGACCACGGCCAGCCAGACCTCCTGGCTCACGTCGTCGGCCCGCTCGGCATCCAGCATCCGCCGCACATACGTCCACACCGGGATCCGCCAGCGCGCCACCAGTTCGGCCACCGCCGCCCGCTCACCCAGCTGGGCCCGTACCACCAGCAACTCATCGGTCATCTCACTCTCCCGTCACCCAGCACAGTCGGACGGGCAACCAATCAGGTTCACGCCCCTGAGGCCCGTGAGCGGGCGACCCGCTAAATGCCAGTGGCCTCTGCTGAGATGACCCGTGACATGACCGGCCGAGCCCCGCTTCGGCAACCCGGAGTTCGACAGCGCCGTGTGTGCCGCCCTCGCCCGGGACGACGCCTGGCCGTTCTTACGCGACGCACTGTCGACGTGGCGGCCGATGAGCGACGACCATCTGGCACCGATCACCCTGCTGGCCGATCCCCGCACCGCTCGGTTGATAACACCGGAACGGGGACGCGAGATCCTCAGCATGAGACGCGGCTGACCCGCGAAGCAGCGGGAGTCGATCGTGGCATTCGCCGGAATCTCAGGTTCTTGCCAAGAAGCATCCCTATCGTCCTGCGCGCCACGTTCGCTCACACGAAAGGGTTTCCCATGCGGCGAAGCACCCTCATCCCCGCTGTCCTGGGCGCGACTCTGATCGGCGCGACGCTGATCAGCGCCTCCCCCGCCTCCGCCACGACCAGCGGCACCTGCGAAAAGGCCGCCTGGGTCGGCCAGGTCCAGGGCAGACCGACCGGCCTCGGCCCCGGCTCCCGCAGCGGCGACTACTTCTGGCACGACAAGTACGGTTTCCACCTGCGCGTCACCCAGAAGCGCAGCAAGGCCCAGTCCTACTCGGGCACGATCACCTCGAACACCCCGATCGTCGGCTTCAAGTGGGTCAAGCTGGAGAAGCAGGACAAGATCGCACTCTCCGCGGACAAGCTCTCGATCACCTTCACGGTCGTGAACCACGGCCTGATCGACGGCTTCGACTTCAAGACCAGCTGCGCCGACAGCCTCACGGTCGGCGACCTGAAGATCAACGGCAACACGCTGCCCACCGGCAAGGTCTACCTGGGCAAGTACCGCCAGCACCCGGTCTCGATTCCGTTCACGGTGCACCGTAAGGCCTAATATGCCAGGTCCGGCCGTTGGTCCCGTACGATGCCGGGCCACGGCCGGAGGAGGAAGCAGATGGGCGCACACCGGATCCTGGTGGTGGACGACGACCCGGCGATCCTGCGGGTGCTCCGGCGCGGGCTCACACTGGAGGGTTTCTCCGTGGAACCCGCCGGGAGCGGCCATGCCGCGCTGGAGATAGCCGATCGGGTCGACGCCATCGTCCTGGACGTCTCGATGCTCGGTTTGTCGGGCATCGAGGTGTGCGCCGAACTGCGTCACCGCGGTTCCGAGGTGCCGATTCTGATGCTGTCGGCACTGGACGAGGTGGCCGACCGGGTGGCCGGTCTGTCGGCCGGGGCCGACGACTACATGGTCAAGCCCTTCGACCTGACCGAGCTGGCGCTGCGGCTGCGGGCGCTGCTGCGCAGGTCCGGCGCCACGACCGGCGGCGGCTCCGCCCTGCGGGTCGGTGACCTGGTGCTGGACACGGCCGGCCGCGACGCCGTCTTCGGCGGCAGGCCGCTGACTCTGACCAGGCGCGAATTCGACCTGCTTGAGGTGCTGGCCAGGAACGCCAACATCGTCCTGTCCCGCGAGGTCCTGCTGGAACGGGTCTGGGGGTACGACTTCGCCGTCACCCACAACGCGGTCGAGACGTTCATCGGCTACCTGCGCCGCAAACTGGAGGCCGTCGGCGAGCCGCGCATCCTGGAGACGGTCAGGGGAGTGGGTTACGTCCTGCGGGGCCGTCCGTCATGAGGTTGTCGACCCGGTTCGCACTGTGCCTGGCCGTCCTGGTTCCGCTGCTGGTCGGCCTGCCGGGCCTGCTGGTCGTCCGCCTGTCGATCGACGACCTGTACGCCGAGCGCGACCTGCGGCTGACCCAGCGGATGCAGTCCTTCAAACCCCTCGCCTTGACGTACGCGCAGCGTGAGGCCGCCATGAGTCGCGCGGCCAGGATCCGCCTGACGCCGATGGACCTCGGCCAGACGGCGGAGGGTGTCTATGTGGCTCCTGCCAAGGGCGTCCCGCTGATCATGGGTATGGTGCCGGCGTCTCTGCCCACGCCGGCGTCCGGCCCCGTGACCTCGGCGGACGGTGTCTGGCGTTTTGCGAGCACCGAGCTGGGCGTCAACGGCAGGAGGGGCCGGCTCTGGGTCTTCGAGCAGGAGGCTCCGCTGAGCGTCCGGATCTCCCAGTTGTACCGTCAGCACCTGATCGTGACGCTGATCGCCCTGGTGGTCGGGGCGGTGTCGGGCCTGGTGCTCGGTCGTTTCGTGTTGCGTCCGCTCGCGCGGCTGACGAAGAACGCGGCGGCGGTAGACGTACAGGTCGGAGAAGGCCGCCTGACGCGTGGTTCGCGCGTGCCGGAGATCGCCGAGCTGGCGGGCGTGGTGAACGGCATCCTGGATCGCCGCGACGAGGCCGTGCACCGGACCGCCGAGGCCCTAGAGACGGCCCGCGCTTTCGCCGCGACCGCCGCGCACGAGCTGCGCACCCCGTTGACGAGCATGGGCGCCAACATCTCCCTGCTGGGTTATCCGACCCTGCCGCCGGAGGACCGCGAGGAGGTCATCCGCGACCTGGCCGGCGAACAGGCCAGGGTGGAACGGCTGATCACGATGCTGCGGCAACTGGCCAGGGGCGAGCTGATGAATCCCGACTCCCTGAAAGAGGTCGACCTGGCGAGCCTCAGCGGAGGGGCCGTGGACGAGGCCACCCGCCGCCACCCCCACGCGCGAATCGTCGCCCACCTCCCCGACACGGTGATCGTCCGAGGCTGGGCCGAGGGCCTGCGCATGATCGTCGACAACCTCCTGGACAACGCGGCCGTCCACGGTGTCGGCCCGCGGGGCACCGTCCGCATCGACCTGACCGTGAAGCAGGAAGGCGCCTTCGCCCTCCTGCGCGTCGCCGACGACGGCCCCGGCATGCCCCTGGAACTCCACCAGGCGGCCTTCAACCGCTTCAGCCGCCGCGTCGGCAGCCCGGGCTCGGGCCTGGGCCTGACCTTGATCCACCAACAGGTCGTCCTACACGGCGGCCAGGTGAGAATCGAACCCCCATCCCGCCCAGGAACGGGTTTGTCGGTCTTGGTCCAACTCCCCATCTCCTGGCGCCCCGACGGCCCCAGCGACGGCCTGTCCTGGTTGTCGGCCCACCAGAAACTCTGAGATCGCCGCCGCCCCAGGACGATGAGAGCTGATCACGTTGTGGCATGGCGGCAACGCGGACGCGTTCGCGGACCGGGTTGCCGCGGGTGAGGTCGGCGAGTGGGATGCGCAAGGTGGTGGCGATACGGTCGAGTTCGGCGATAGTGAGCCGCGCCCGGGTGCCCAGCTCGATTCGGGCCAGGGTGGGCTGGGACAGGGCGGCCAACTTGGCCAGGTCCCGTTGGGTGAGGCCGGCCCGCTCGCGTTCGCTGCGGACGCGTTCCCCGATGGCGTGGATGTCCATGGCTCCCTTGAATCAAGGATACCTTCTTGATTCAAGGAAGCGCATCCGTCTGGCCACTGGGGTCGGCAAACTTCGGCGGGCGCTCACTGGGGTTCCACGCCGGCTTTCGCTTTCGGCCTCGGCGGTGGGATTGCTGGCATCGCCTCGCCGTCCGGTCGCCGTGTGCGGGCACCTGGTGCCCCCACAGGTCAGCTCAGGGTGACGAGTTGTTGGTGATCGTCTAGGGGTAGGTCGCCGTTGGCGACTGCGGTGATTTCGAGGTTCTGTAGTTCGGCGGTGCCGGAGATGGTCGTGACGAAGGCCACGTCGGCTGCGTCTCGGCCGGTGGCGATGCGGGTCAGGGTGGGACGTGGGGCCAGTCGGGTCGCGTCCCAGACCTGCCAGTAGTGCTGGATCTCCGTTTCCACCACGAGGTGGAAGTCCATGGGGGACAGGCCCGGTGCGTATACGGCTGCCACGCGGGCTGGTACGTCGACGGCTCGGCACAGGGTTGTGACCAGGTGGGCGAAGTCGCGGCAGACGCCGTGTCCGGTCAGGAGTGTGTCGATGGCGTCGGTGGTGGGGCCGCTTGTGGCGGTCTGGTAGGTGATGTGTTCCCAGACGTAGTCGCAGATTGCCCGTACGCGATCGAGGGCGGTTGGCAGGGAGCCGAAATGGCTCTGGGCGAAGCCGGCTATTCGGTCGGACGGGCAGTAACGGCTGGGGCGGAGGGCGATCACCCGCGCCAGTTCGGTGACGCGCTCGGGTGGTTGTGAACTGGGGTCGATGCTGGCCTGGTAGGCGAGGGTGAGGACGCCGGGTTCGGCGTGTAGGAGATGTTGACGTCCTCCGTGTGTGTCCGCGATCTCGTGAGCGAGGAGTGGGGCGGCGTTGTTGGTGACGTCGAGGCGTTCGCTGAGCCGGGTGCCGGGATCGGGAGTGGCCGCGACCTGGATCACCATGGTGGTCGGGGTGGCGATCTCATAGACGAGCGCGCAACTGACGCTGCTCCCGGTGCCCATGTCTCACTGATCCATTCCGTCACGACGTCCAGCGAAGATTAAGAAGGCCACCGGCTGCCCGCACGATGCCGGGGAACTCACTGGCCAAGGGCGGGGCTTCGTGGGTGTCCGAAGCCATGGCGTTCGTCTCGATCAGTATCGGGTCTAGCTCTCGGATGAGGAAGACGTCGCTCCTCTGGCGAACATGGCAACCCTTCTGCGGAGGCAGGTCGTTATTGAGGTGACGGGCGGGGGTGAGATGGACGAACCGGTGGGGTTTCGTGAATTCGTGGCCGAGCGGATCGATCGGCTCACCCGGGTGGCCTTTCTGCTGACCGGCGATCATCATCTGGCCGAGGACCTGGTTCAGGCCACGTTGATCCGGGTTTGGCGGAAGTGGAAGCAGGCGAGCGGGAGCAGGTTCGCGGACGCCTATCTCAATCGGATTCTCGTCACGACCTACCTGTCCTGGCGGCGACGGCGTTGGTGGGGGGAGATTCCCACCAGTTTCGACGATCATGACGTTGCCGGGGTCACGGACGGGCTGGAGCAGGCGCTGGCGGCCGATGACTTTCGGCGCAGGCTGGCGGTCTTGCCCAGGCATCAGCGGGCGGTGGTCGTGCTGCGTTACTACCTTGATCTGTCCGAACGGGAGACGGCCGAGCTTCTGGGCTGCACGGTGGGCACGGTCAAGAGCCAGAATCACAAGGCGCTGGCCCGGCTGCGATCGCACATCAGTCGCGTACCCGAATGAGGATCGGATGGACGAGGATGAAATCGCGCGGTTGCGCGGACAATTGCGAGAACTGGCCACTGAAGCGAGACCACGACCCGACTCCTTGGATCGGTCGATGGAGCGAGTACGCGAGCAGCGTCGGGTCCGGAGGACTGCTCTAGCCGGGTTCGCGATCACGGCCCTGACGGTCATCACGATCTCCTCCGTGTTCGCCTGGGCGGGCGAACCGAAGGACTCCATCATCAGTGCGGACAGTCTTCCCAAGCCGGAATGTGCTTTTATGCTCCCCGCGCTGGTCCCGGGGGCGGCCGATATCCGCGGGATACCGTCGGACGTTCAGGAGATCCTTGCCTGCCGTTACGAGGCGGGCGCCACGGGGGCCACGTTCACCGGGTCCGCGCGTATCGATGGCGAAGAGGCGCGAGACCTGGCGGCGGCGATCCGCGACGGTCGGGTGTCGGAGAACCTGCGGCGCCGCTGTCCGATGCCGCCCGGCTGGGAGATATGGCACTTCGTCCATGCCGACGGCGTCACGACGCTGCTGGTGGAACTCGGAAGCTGCTCCTTGGCCACCGACGGGCAATTGGCGGTCGACCTTCCAGAGAACCGCCGCATGGGCCTCGTCGATCCCAGCGGCTAGGCCCACGTGAAGGGCTGGCGGTAGCGGGCCTCCACCACTCGGCCTGCCCGTGCTCCCACGCTCGGCACCGGCGCAGATCGCATCGCTCCTCAGAAAGAATGCGGCTATGTCTAGGAAAGTTTCGCACGTATCCGGATGGTGTTCGATACCCAGCGTGTGCAGTGGAGAAGCGGCCTGACCTGGGCTTCCTGGCTCAACCGGCGATAGGGAACGGAGTGACGACGTCGACTCGGCCTACGCGGGAATTGGAAAGTTGCGAAACTGTTGACGGCAGTGTTCGTAACATCTAGCGTTACAGCGATCGAATTCAGAGCCCGTGCGGTGGCGTCGGAGCGGCTTGGCCGCAGGCCGGCGGGCGGTAGAGAGAGAACGGGGCCAGATGAGGGCTGCGCTGCTGGAACGGTTCGGGGCGCCTCTCGTGGTGCGAGACGTCGATCTCGACGCGCCGGGGCCGGAAGAGGTGCTGGTCAAGGTCGAGGCGGCTGGGGTCTGTCACAGTGACCAGCACTACCTCGCGGGGGATCTGCGATGTCCGCTGCCGGTCGTGCCGGGGCACGAGGGCGCCGGTGTGGTGGCGGCCGTGGGGCCGGGGGTGACGCGGTTCGCGGTGGGGGATCGGGTCTGCCTGATGTGGCGGCCGCGGTGCGGGCAGTGCCGGAACTGCCTGGTGGGGCGGCCCGCGCTGTGCGAGGCCGCGGGGATCATGGCCGGGTCCGGCGGGCTGCTGGACGGGACCACGCGGCTGCACGCGGACGGGGCGCGGGTGCATCACCTGCTTGGTGTGTCCTGTTTCGCGGAGTACTGCGTGGTGTCGGAGCGGGCGGTGGTGCCGGTGCCCGAGGGGGTGCCCGCGGAGATCGCGGCCATCGCGGGATGCGCGGTCATCACCGGGGTGGGGGCCGTGCTCAACGCCATCGGGCGGTGCGCCGGTGAAGCCATCGTGATCTACGGAGCGGGCGGGGTGGGCCTGTCGGCCGTGCTGGGGGCGGTGCTCGCGGGGGCCAACCCGATCGTCGTCGTGGATGTGGTCGCGGAGCGGCTCGCCATGGCGGAGCGGCTCGGGGCCACGCACACCATCGACGCGTCGCGCACGGACGTCGCCGCGGCGATCCAGGACATCCGGCCGGGCGGGGTCGAGTGGGCCATCGAGGCCATCGGGCGGCCCGCGACGCTGGAGACGGCGATCGAGACGCTGCGGCCTGGCGGCACGCTGGTCGCGGTCGGTCTCGGGAAGGTCGGGCAGACCTTCAATGTGCCGCTGAACATGCTGGTCCAGCGCGAGAAGCGGGTGATCGGCAGCCTGTACGGCTCGGCCAACCCCCTCATCGACCTGCCCAAACTGTTCGAGCTGTACCTCGCGGGCCGGCTGCCGCTCGACACGCTCATCGGCCAGCGCTACCCGCTGGATCGCGTCAACGAAGCATTCGCCGACCTGACCGGCGGCTCCGTCGGCCGAGGCGTGATCATGCCATGGGAGACACCGTGACCAGCGGGCGACACGATGCCGTGGGAGAAACGAGCAGTGGGAGACACCATGACCAGTGAGTCCCCCTACGCCGTCTACCCCAGCCTGCGGGGAAAGGTCGCCCTCGTCACCGGCGGCGCGACCGGCCTGGGCTCGGAGTTCGTCGCCTCGCTGGCGGAGCAGGGCGCGCGGGTCGCCTTCGTCGACGTCGACGACACCGGAGCCGGGCGGCTGCTGGATCGCCTGACCGGCACCGGCTGCCCCGAACCCCTGTACGTGCACGCCGACGTCTGCGACATCGACCAGCTGCGCGCGGCGGTCGCGGCGGTGGAACACGGGCTCGGCCCGATCTCGATCCTGGTCAACAACGCCGCCAACGACGTCCGTACGGACATCGAAACCGTGGACACGGCCGACTGGGACCGCGGCATCGCGGTGAACCTGCGCCACCACTTCTTCGCCATCCAGGCCGTGATGGCGGGCATGCGTACACTCGGTGGCGGCTCCATCGTCAACCTCGGCTCGGTCAGCGCGCACGTGGACTTCGTCGGCCTGCCGATGTACATCGCCGCCAAGGCCGCCATCGAGGGCCTGACCAGGACCCTGGCCAGGGAGCTCGGGCCGGACCGCATCCGGGTCAACTGCGTCATCCCGGGCTGGGTCTTCACCGAGCGGCAGCTCACCCACTGGGTCACGCCCGAGGTGCGGGAGAAACTCGCGCAGGTGCAGTCGTTGCCGGACAACGTCATGCCGGCCGACGTGGCGCGGCTGGTGCTGTGGCTGGCGGCCGACGACAGCGCCATGTGCACCGGCCAGAAGTGGATCGTCGACGGCGGATGGATGTGAACGGAGCCCCCATGGCACACAACGAGACCAGCGGCACCGGACGGCGCAGCGCGCACTGGTTCGCGGCCGAGGGCCGCTCCGGCATGCTGTACCGGTCCTGGATGCGCAACCAGGGATTCGGCGCGGAGGTCTTCGACGGCCGCCCGGTCATCGGGATCGCGAGCACGTGGTCGGAGCTGGCTCCGTGCAACGCGCACCTGGACCGGGTGGCCGACGCGGTCAAGCGCGGCGTCTGGATGGCGGGCGGGTTCCCGCTGGTGTTCCCGGTGATGGCGACCGGTGAGACGCTGCTGCGGCCGACCGCGATGCTGTACCGCAACATGCTGGCGATGCAGGCAGAGGAGCTGATCCGGGCGAACCCGCTGGACGGCGTGGTGCTGCTGTCCGGCTGCGACAAGACGACGCCTGGCCTGCTCATGGGCGCGGCCAGCGTGGACCTGCCGGCCGTGATGGTGACCGGCGGCCCGATGCTGAACGGCAAGTACCGGGGCCAGGACGTCGGCTCCGGCACCCACGTGTGGAAGTTCGAGGCCGAGATCAAGGCCGGCCGCATGTCGGTGGAGGAGGGCCACGTCGCCGAGGGCTGCATGGCCCGGTCGAACGGCCACTGCATGACGATGGGCACGGCCTCGACGATGGCGTGCCTGGCCGAGGCGCTCGGCATGCAGCTGCCCGGTTCGGCGGCCTGGCCCGCGGTGGACTCGCGCCGGATGGAGGTCGCGCAGGCGGCCGGCCAGCGGATCGTGGCCATGGTCGAGGAGGACCTGCGGCCGAGCGCGATCATGACCAGGGCGGCGTTCGAGAACGCCATCCGCGCCAACGCCGCGATCGGCGGCTCCACCAACGCCATCATCCATCTGACCGCGCTGGCGGGCCGGCTCGGCGTCGACCTGGCCCTGGACGACTTCGACGAGCTGGTCCGGGACGTGCCGACCATCGTCGACCTGATGCCGTCGGGCCGTTTCCTGATGGAGGACTTCTGCTACGCCGGCGGCCTGCCGGTGGTGCTGCGCCAGCTGGACGAGGCGGGCCTGCTGAACGCGGACGCGGTGACGGTGACCGGCCGCGCCATGGGGGAGAACGTCGCGGACGCGGTCTGCTGGAACACCGAGGTGATCCGCCCGCTGGCCGAGCCGCTGCTGCCCGCGGGCACCGGCACCGCGGTCCTGCGCGGCAACCTGGCCCCGGACGGCGCGGTGATCAAGCAGTCGGCGGCGTCGCCCACGCTGATGCGCCACGTGGGCCGGGCCCTGGTGTTCGACTCGCCGGAGGACTACCACGCGGTCTGCGACGACGACGACCTGGACGTGAACGCCGGCGATATCCTGGTCATCCGGGGCGCCGGGCCGAAGGGCTATCCGGGCATGCCGGAGGTGGCGAACGTGCCGCTGCCCGCCAAGCTGCTGCGCGCCGGGGTGACCGACATGGTGCGGATCAGCGACGGGCGGATGAGCGGCACCGGTTTCGGCACGGTGGTGCTGCACGTCACGCCGGAGGCGGCCGTCGGCGGCCCGCTCGCTTTGGTGTGTACGGGGGACAGCGTCGAACTGGACGTGCCCGCCCGGCGGCTGACCCTGCTGGTGCCGGACGAGGAGTTGGCGCGCAGGCGGGCCGAGTGGCTGCCGCCCAAGGCCGAGGAGGACAGCGGCTACCGGTGGCTGTACCGGGAGCATGTGCTGCAGGCGGACGGCGGGGCGGACTTCGGGTTCCTGCGGGGCGGTCGCGGGAGCGAGGTGCCACGCGACTCGCACTGACATGGTCGGTTCTGTTCGAGTGACGTCAATATCGGGACAGACAGCGCATACGACCAAGCATTAGGCCCGAATGACCGCTGGCCCGTACGATGCTTACTAGACAGTGAAGCCAAGTTTCGGTGATGGAGTAACGGTTGGTGTCCGACTCGATCGAACCGCGCGTCACCGTCGCCGACATCGCCGCCGAGGCCGGGGTGTCCCGGGCGACCGTGTCCAAGGTCCTCAACGGCCGTTCGGATGTGGCGCCGGCCACCCGGGTGCAGATCGAGGCCATGCTCGTCACCCGCGGCTACGTGCCCACCAAGCGCACCAAGCGCCCGGTGGTCGCGGAACGCCGCGGCGGCCTGATGGAGATGCTGTTCAACGACCCGAGCACGCCGTGGGCCGCCGAGATGATCCGCGGCGCCGAGGCGGCGGCCAGGGCCGCCAGGGTCGGCATCGTGGTGTCGGCGCTGGACAGCGGCCCGGGGCGCGGGCAGCAGTGGCTGGAGGACATCGCCGACCGGTCGCCGCGCGGCATCATCCTGGCGTTATCGGAGCTGACGGCGGCCGACCACACCCGGATCGCCAAGCTCGGCGTGCCGGCCATCCTGGTCGACCCGGTCGGCGACTCCGAGACCGACATCCCGTCGATCGGCGCGGGCAACTGGGGCGGCGGGATGGCCGCCACCCAGCACCTCATCGACCTCGGGCACCGGCGGATCGGCATGATCACCGGGCCGATGCGCTTCCTGTGCAGCCAGGCGCGGCTGGCCGGGTACCGCGCGACGCTGGAGCGGGCCAGGATCGTGGCCGACGACGGGCTCGTCGAGCACGGCGACTTCCACTACTCCTCCGGCTTCACGCTGGCGCAGGCCCTGCTGGACCGGCCGGAACCGCCCACGGCCATCTTCGCGGCCAACGACGAGCAGGCGCTCGGCGTCTACGCCGCGATCCAGCAGCGCGGCCTGCGGGTGCCCGCCGACCTGAGCGTGGTGGGTTTCGACGACGTGCCGATGGCGCAGTGGGTGACCCCGCCGCTGACCACGGTGCGGCAGCCCATCGCGGAGCTGGCCGCCCTGGCCGTCCGCACCCTGCTGGTGCACCAGGACGGCAGCGAGATGCCCGAGGGCCGGGTCGAACTGTCCACCAAGCTGGTGGTGCGCGGCAGTACGGCTCCGCTGGCCCGCTGAACCTGAGTTTCGATGTTTCGGCGGTGTGACCTGGACGTCGCCCGGACGCTACGATTACATCAGCGAACGTTTACGAAATTCCTTCGAAACTCGCTGGCCGATGATCTCCGGGCGAAAGAGAGACCGACGTGTTCGAGACGCACGACATCGTTCGCCCGGCGGCCGAACTCGTGGCCGGATTACAGGCCATCGGCAGCGCCACCGCGAGCAGCGAGCTCAACCGCCTCGGGATCCGCAGCGCGCACATCCGCGGCCCGGTCTCGCACACGCCCGGCGTCTGCGTCGCAGGCCCGGCGCTGACCCTGCAGTTCATGCCGAAGCGCGAGGACCTCTACCCGGTCGACGAGTACGCCGAGCCGGAGAAGCAGCTGCACAGGCACGTGCTCTACCACACCCGGCCGGGCGACATCGTGGTGGTGGACGCGCGCGGCGACATGGGCAGCGGCGTGTTCGGCGAGATGATGATGCTCTATTTCAAGAACCGCGGCGGCCTCGGCGTCGTCGTGGACGGCTGCGTGCGCGACCTCGGCAAGGTGCGGGAACTCGGCCTCGGCCTGTGGGTGCGCGGCGCGACCCCGAACTTCCACTCCCAGACCGACATCTTCCCCACCGCCGTCAATGTGCCGGTGGCCTGCGGCAACACCGTCGTCGTGCCGGGCGACATCATCGTCGCCGACGACGACGGCGCGGTGGTCGTCCCGATCAAGCTGGCCCCCGCCCTGCTGGCCGAGGCGAGCCGGCATGCCGAATGGGAGGAGTTCTCCCGCACGCGGCTGTCCGAGGGCGGCGACCTGAAAAC
The DNA here is from genome assembly GCF_009687845.1 of Acrocarpospora corrugata. Classification (GTDB taxonomy): domain Bacteria; phylum Actinomycetota; class Actinomycetes; order Streptosporangiales; family Streptosporangiaceae; genus Acrocarpospora; species Acrocarpospora corrugata. The sequence continues at coordinate 195,558 of NZ_BLAD01000039.1, read as the reverse complement.
GTACTATCCGCTGGCGGAGCAGGTCACGCCCGAGTACGAGCGGTGGCGGCAGGCCCGGCACGGCGCGTGACGTCGGGCCGGAGAGGAGCGGGTGGCGTGAAGATCGTCGAGCTGGTGCCGTGGCTGGTGCGGTCGGGCGGCTCCTACTGGGGCGAGTTCCTGTTTTTGCAGGTACGGACTGACCAGGGCGTGGACGGCTGGGGCGAGGTCACCACCACGACCCGCGCGGCCAATCGCGGCGTCGCCGCCCTGTTGCGGCAGGCGGGTGAGCTGCTCGCGGGGGACGACCCCGCCAGGATCGAGGACATCTGGCACAAGATGTTCCGGGCGTTCACCTACCTGGGCAGTCGCGGGGCGGGCACGAACGTGGTCAGCGCCATCGACATCGCGCTGTGGGACATCCGCGGCAAGGTGCTCGGCGTGCCGGTGTACGACCTGCTCGGCGGCGCGGTCCGCGACGATCTGCTGCTGTACACCCACCCCGACCAGTCCCGGTTCGGCACCAGGGACGGAGTCGCGGAGGAGATCGGGAAGATCGTCGATTCCGGGCATACCGCCATCAAGTTCGACCCGTTCCCGCACGAACCCGGCCAGCCGCCGGCCAACGACCGCTACCTCGACGGCCGGCTCAGCCGGGCGCTGGAGCGCCAGGCGATCGAGCTGACCGAATGGATCCGCGAGTTCGCCGGGCCCGACGTCGAACTACTCGTCGACGCGCACGGCCGATTCGACGTCCCCACCGCCATCCGATTGGGCCAGGCACTGGATGACGTGGGCGGCATCCACTGGTACGAAGAGCCCGTGCCCCCCGAGAGCCGCCACGCCCTCCAGCAGGTACGGGACCGTGTGCGCGTGCCCATCTCGGTGGGCGAACGCCTGCACACCCGCTGGGACTTCGTCCCCGTGCTGGAGAACCGGCTCGCCGACTTCGTGATGCCGGACGTGACCTGGACCGGCGGCATCAGCGAACTGAAGAAGATCGCCACAATGGCCGAGGCGTACTACGTCCCGGTTTCCCCGCACGACGCGAGTGGTCCCGTCAACCTCGTCGCGGGCGGCCACGTGATGCTGACCGTGCCGAACTTCTACCGCCTGGAGTCGAGCAGCCACGACCTCGGCGCGTACAACCAGTTCCTGCGCACCCCGCTGGACAACCGCGACGGACGGCTGAGACTGCCGCCGGGCCCCGGCCTCGGGCTCGATTTCGACATGGACTACCTGCGGGCCCACGCGCAGGAAATTTAAGGAGTCAGGTGAACATCGTCAGGTATCGAACGCGACAATCCGCCGAACCCCGGATCGGCCTGCACGACGACGGCGTCGTCGCCGAGCTGCTCGGTGTCGCGTCCCTCGCGCAGCTGTGGACGCTGCCGCTGGACGCGCTGCGCGCCAGGCTGGCAGAGGGTCCGTTCGGTGAGCGGGTGCCGCTGGCGGAGGCCGAGCTGCTGGCGCCGGTGGACGGCCGTACCGAGGTGTGGGGGGCGGGTGTCACGTACCGGACCTCGCGGGAGGCCAGGGTCGAGGAGAGCGAGCGGTCCGCGACCGTCTACGAGCAGGTCTACGACGCCGAGCGGCCCGAGCTGTTCTTCAAGTCGGTCGGCTGGCGGGCGGTGGGCACCGGGGGAGAGCTGTCCATCCGCCCGGATTCGGTGGTGGACGTGCCCGAGCCCGAGCTGGCCCTGGTGGTGAACAACCTCGGCGAGATCGTCGGGTACACGGTGTGCAATGACATGTCCTCGCGCAGCATCGAGGGCGAGAACCCGCTCTACCTGCCCCAGGCCAAGATCTTCTACGGCGCCTGCGGTCTGGGCCCCTGGGTCACTCCGGTGTGGGAGGTCGAGGACCCCTATGACCTGCCCATCGAGATGACGATCCACCGCGACGGCGAATCGGTGTGGCACGGTGAGGCGGGCACCGGGCAGCTGCGCAGGCGGCTGGACGGCCTGGTGGACTATCTGATGTTCGGCGACGTGCACCCTGACGGCGTGGTGCTGTCCACCGGGACCTGCCTGGTGCCGCCGTCGCCGTTCACCCTCGCCCCCGGCGACGTGGTCGAGATCGGCATCGGTGGCGTCGGCGTGCTGCGCAACCCCGTCACGCGCGGCAAGCCCGGCGAATCCGCCCTGACTCTGGAGAGCTCGCTGCGATGACCACCCCGACCCCCGAACCCCTGCGCTGGGCCGTCATCGGCACCGGCGGCATCGCCAAGGACTTCGCCGAGGATCTGCGGCTGTCCGACGCCGGCCGGCTGGTGGCGGTCGGCTCGCGCACCGCCGCCCGCGCCGAGGCGTTCGCCGCCCAGGTGGGCGCTCCCCGCTCCTACGGCGACCAGGCCGAACTGCTGGCCGCCGAGGACATCGACGCGGTGTACGTGGCGACGCCGCACCCCGCGCACCGGGACGCCGCCCTGGCCGCCATCGAGGCGGGCAAGGCCGTACTGGTCGAGAAGCCCTTCACCATCAACCGCGGCGAGGCCGAGGACCTGGTCAAGGCGGCCAGGGCCCGCGGGGTGTTCCTGATGGAGGCGATGTGGACCCGCTTCCTGCCGCACATGGTCCGGCTGCGCGAACTGCTCGCCGAGGGCCGTCTCGGCGACCTGCGGATGGTGACCGCGGAGCACGGCGTCTGGTTCCACCGCGACCCCGCGCACCGCATGTTCGACCCGCACCTGGGCGGCGGCGCGCTGCTCGATCTCGGCGTCTACCCGGTGTCGTTCCTGTCCATGGTGCTCGGCGCCCCCGCCTCAGTGCTCGCCGCCACGCAGTTCGGCGACACCGGCGTGGACGGCCAGACCACGATGATCATGGGGTACGGCGGCGGCCGCCAGGGCGTGGCGACCAGCAGCATGGAGGCGTTCCTGCCCAACCGGGCGACCATCGCCGGGACGGACGCGCGCATCGACATCGACGCCTGGTGGTACCGGCCGACGTCGTTCACGCTGACCGCGCGCACCGGCGCGGTGGAGCGGTACGAGTTCCCCGTGCCGGGCAACGGATTGCGCTTCCAGACCGAGGAGGTCGCGCGCTGCGTGCGCGCGGGCCTGCTGGAGAGCCCGATCCTCACCCTGGACGAGTCCTGCCAGATCATGGGCACGATGGACGAGGTCCGGGCCCAGGTCGGCCTGCGCTACCCGGGCGAGTGAGAAAAGACGGTGGTCCCGCCGCCGCGCGGGGCCACCGTCTTTCTCGCCGTCACACGCTGGTGACGGTCGCCTGCATGACCCGGTCGAAGCCGACGTGCCGCCGAGGGCCGGTCATCGTGACGGCGATGGTCTCCCGGATGTCGGCGCTGGACGCGCCCACCCGCAGCTCCACCGCGCCGGGGTCGACCTGCCGCAGCCAGGACGCCCCCGTGTAGGAGGTCTGGTCGGCGTGCAGCGTGAGGGTGACCTCGCGCGTCTCACCGGGGGCCAGGTCGACGCGGTGCGCGGCGAGCAGCGCCTGCACGGGCCTGGCGACCTCGGCGACCGGGTCGTGCAGATAGACCTGCACCACTTCGCACGCCGTCCGCTCGGTCTCGTTGCGCAGGGTGACCCGCACGTCGAAGGTGCCCGCGGTGGTCCACGAGGTGTCCCCGGTGATCCCGCCCCAGGTGACCGGGTGGTAGGACAGCCCGTGGCCGAAGGCGAACAGCGCGGTCGGGTCCACGTTGCTGACCTCGCTGCGCAGGGCGAGAGGCGCACCCAGGTAGGTCGCCGGCTGGTTGCCGCCGTCCCGGGGGAAGCTCACCGGCAGCCGGCCCGACGGGTCGGCCCGGCCGGACAGCACGTCGGCCAGTGCCGCCGCGCCCTCCTCGCCGGGGAAGAACCCGCACACCACGGCGGCCAGCCGGTCGATCTGCCGGCCGAGCTCGTAGGGACGGCCGACCAGCAGGACCAGCACGACCGGGGTGCCGGTGGCCAGCACGGCCTCCAGCAGTTCCTCCTGGCGGCCGGGCAGGCCCAGGCCGCTCGCGTCGCAGCCCTCACCGGAGGTGCCGCGCCCGAACAGTCCGGCCTGGTCGCCCAGGACCGCCACGCAGACGTCGGCGTCCGCCGCGGCGGCCACGGCCGCGGCGATGCCCTCGTCGTCGCCGCCGAGCACCGGAACGCCCTGGGTGTAGCGCACTTCGTAGCCGGCGGGGTCGGCGCGCAGCGCCTCCACCAGCGTGGGCACCTCGATGCCCATCCCGGTGTCCGGGTGGTGCACGCCGACGTGCATCGGGAAGGAGTAGCAGCCCAGCATGGCCTGCGGGGTGTCGGCGCGCGGCCCCACCACGGCCAGCTTCAGGCCCGGCGCCAGCGGCAGCGTCCCCGCGGTGTTGCGCAGCAGCACGACGGAGCGGCGGGCCAGCTCACCGGCCAGGGCCCGCACGTCGGCGTCGTCCAGCACGACCTCGCCGTCCTCACTCAGCACGGGCGGCTCGGGTGTCCAGCCTTCGTCGAGCAGGCCGAGTTCGCACTTCTGCAGCAGCACCCGGCGCAGCGCCCGGTCGATCAGCGCGATATCCACCTCGCCGCGCTCGACCGCGTCGACCAGCGGCGGCCCGAAGCAGTTCACCGTGGGCAGTTCGACGTCGATGCCGGCGGTGAGCGCCAGCCGGGCCGCGTCCGCCGGGGACTCCGCCACGTGGTGCAGGGTCTGCAGGAACGCGACGGAGAAGTAGTCGGCCACCACCGTGCCGGTGAAGCCGTAGTGGTCGCGCAGCTGGTCGGTGAGGAGGGCGGGGTCGGCCGCCACCGGGGTGCCGTCGATGTCGGCGTAGGAGTTCATCACCGAGCCGGCGCCCGCGCGCAGCGCCATCTCGAACGGCGGCAGCAGCACGTCGGCGATCTCGCGGCGGCCCGCCGACACCGGGGCCAGGTTCCGGCCGCCCTTGGACGCCGAATAGCCCACGAAGTGCTTCAGCGTGGCGATGACGCCCGCGGACTGCACGCCGCGGACGTAGGCGCTGCCGATCATGCCGACCAGCAGGGGGTCCTCGCTGATGGTCTCCTCGACCCGGCCCCACCGCAGGTCGCGGGCGACGTCCAGGACGGGGGCGAGGCCCTGGTGGATGCCGAGGCGGCGCATGGTGGCGCCGATCTGGGCGCCCATCCGCTCGACCAGCTCGGGATCGAAGGTCGCGCCCCAGCACAGCGGCGACGGGTAGACGCCGGCCTGCCAGGCGGCCAGGCCGGTCAGGATCTCCTCGTGCACGACCGCGGGGATGCCCCACCGGCCGGCCGACATGATGGAGCGCTGGGCGGCGGCGAGGGTGGCCGCGCCCTTGGCGGCGTCGACCGGCGCGGTGCCGAACGGCCGGGTCAGCTGCCCCATCCCGTCCTTGACCAGTTCGTCCCAGGCGACCGGCAGCGAGGTGAACTCGTGCTGGTGCGGGGCCATCTCGCCGTCGGTGTTGTCGATGCCCACCCAGACGCCGTACAGCTGGGCGATCTTCTCGGGCAGGTTCATCCGCGCCATCAGCGCCTCGACCCGCTCCTCGGGGGACCGGTGCGGGTCCCTCCACACATCCTGGGCGGTGTCCGTCACGATGGTCATGTGTCACTCCGTTTGGTGCGGTAGGTCATTCCAGCCACCCGCCCGGTGGGGGCGTCAGCCGGTCGAGCTCGTCCCACAGGTCGGTGGGGATCGGGGTGGTCGCGAGCGCCAGGGTGGCGGCGATCCGCTGGGGTTCGGAGACGCCGACGATGGTCGAGGTCACCCGGGGGTCGCGGAGCGAGAACTGGAGGGCGGCGGCCGACAGGGGCACGTCGTGGGCGGCGCAGGCGTCCTGCATGGCGCGGACGGCCGTGCGCACTGATTCGTCGGTGTCGCGGTAGGCGTACCGGGGCTGGGCGTCGGGGCCCTTGACGAGCATGCCGCCGCCGTACGGCGCGCCGTTGACGAAGGCGACCCCGCGGGCCGCGGCTTCGTCGATCAGCGGGTCGGCGGCGCGGTCGACCAGGGTCCAGCGGTTGTGGTTGATCACGGCCGCGAACACGTCGGTCTGGACGAAACGGCGCATCAGCTCCACCGGGCCGCCCGCGATGCCGAGATGGCCGACCACGCCCTCGTGGCGCAGCGCGACCAGGGCCTCGACCGCGCCGCCCGGGGCCATGGCCTCCTCGAAGGTGAGGTGGTATTCGGGGTCGTGCAGGTACATGACCGGCACGTAGTCCACGCCGAGGCGGTCCAGGCTCTCCGCCACCGAGCGGCGGACCCGTTCGCCGGAGAAGTCGCCGGTGTCGGGGTCGGCGTCGGCCTTGGTGGCCAGCACGAACCCGTCCGGCAGGCCGCGGCGGCGGACCACGGCGCCGACGCGGCGTTCCGCGCTGCCGTTGCCGTAGTTGTTGGAGGTGTCCAGGAAGTTGAAAGGGCCGTCGAGGACGGCGTCCACGGTGGCTTCGGCGCGGGCGTCGCCCACCGCGTAGCCGTACAGGGCGGGCATGCTGGCCAGCGGGCTGGTGCCGATGCAGATGGGCGTGACGCTGAGCCCGGTGCGGCCGAACGGGCGTCGGTGCGTCGGGTCGTCGGCCAGGTCAGAGGCCACGTCAGAAGCCATGTCAGATCACGAACCTGTTCGCGGGTCGGCCGTGGCGGCCGGGCTCGGCCCGGAAGATCGCGCCGGCGGCGGGCTGGTCACGGAGCTGGTCGGGGGTGAGTTCCTCGGTGGAGGTGGAGATGTACAGCTGGTCCAGGTCCGGGCCGCCGAAGGCGCACGAGGTGACCTGCGTGACGGGCAGGCGGACGGTGCGTTCCGCCTGGCCGCCGGGGTCGTAGCGGACCACGCGCGAGCCACCCCAGAACGCCACCCACACCCCGCCGTCGGCGTCGACGGTCAGCCCGTCGGGGATGCCGGGCAGGTCGGAGGTGTCGGCGAAGGCGCGGCGTCCGGACAGGGCGCCGGAGGTCACGTCGTAGTCGAAGACGTCGACGCGGCGGGTCGGGCTGTCCACGAAGTAGCAGAGGGCGCCGTCGGGGGACCAGTCCACGCCGTTGCTGATCGTGACGTCGGTCAGCACGGTGTGCAGTGAGCGGTCGGTGTCCAGGCGGTACAGGGCCCCCGCGCCGGGCGTGCAGTCGTAGGCCATGCTCCCGGCGAGATAGCGGCCGGCGGGGTCGACGTTGCCGTCGTTCATGCGGATCTCCGGCCGCCCGGCGAGGGGCGCGGCCAGCCGCTCGGTCAGTACGCCGCCGGAGGTCAGCGCCATGCCGTCGCCGTCCGCGATCAGCAGGGTGGCGGGGTCGGTGGTCGGGTGGACGGCGGTGATCGGGGCGGGCAGGTCGAACCAGCCGGCCTCGGCGCCGGGGGCGGCGTCGAAGATCCGCCCCCGGGGGATGTCCACGAACCGCAGGCGGCCCGCGACGTCGTCCCACGTCACGCCCTCCAGGTGCACGCCGGATACCGCCAGCCACACCTCGGCGGTCAGGTCGCCGGACATCACGGGGCCAGTGGCGCGAGCGCGGCGGCGGCGGCCCGGTGTCCCTCGACCAGCCGGGCGAGCACCGCGTCCGTGGTGGCGTCGGGGCGGGTCTGCTCGGGGTGCGCGGCCCGCCACTCGTGCAGTCGCCGGGCCCCTTCCGACCAGGTGGTGGTGGGCCGGAACGCGGGGACGAACCGCTTGATCTTGCTGTTGTCGAACACCGCGCTGTGCGCCAGGTCGCCGAGGATCAGGTCGGACCAGAACCAGTCCGGCGCCACCTTCGGCAGGAACTCCGACGGCAGGTGCAGCAGCCTGGCCGGGGAGCCGGCCGTGCGGCCGATGATCCCGTAGATCTCGTTCCAGGTCAGCGCCTCGTCGGAGGTGATGTGGAAGTCCTCGCCGATGGCCTGCCAGTTGCCGATCAGGCCGGCCAGGCCGACGGCGAAGTCGCGCGCGTGCGTCAGGGTCCACAGGCTGGTGCCATCGCCGGGCACGACCAGTTCGTCGCCGCGCGCGATCCGGTCCCAGGCCGTCCAGTCGCCGGGCAGCGGCGGGTTGGCGTCGTCGTAGGTGTGCGACGGGCGCACGACGGTGACCGGGAAGTCGCGCTCCTGGTACGCGCGGTGCAGCACGTCCTCGGCGGCGATCTTGTCCCGGGCGTAGGCCAGGTACGGGTTGCGCCGGGTGGTCGACTCGGTGATCGGCCACTGCCGTACCGGTTTGTGGTAGATGGAGGCGGAGCTGATGTGGACGTACTGGCCGACGCGGCCGTTGAGCAGGCCGACCGCCGTCTCGGTGTCGTCGGCGCCGAAGCTGAGGAAGTTGACCACGCTGTCGAACGCCGTGCCGTCCAGGGCCGCGCGTACGGATTCGGGGTCCTGGACGTCGCCGGTGATGGGGGTGACGCCCTCGGGCAGAGGGCGGCGTGCGGTGCGGCCGCGGTTCAGGACGTACACGTCCTGGCCCTGGCGTACGGATTCGGCCACGCACGACGAGCTGATCGTGCCGGTGCCGCCGATGTAGAGGACTTTCATGGTGGACTCCAGCTCTGTGGGGATCGAGGTCAGCTGCGGGACTTGCCGGCGTACCAGTCCTCGAAGCCGTTCTCCACGATGCTGATCAGCAGGTCGTCGTTGCGGATGCCGAGCTCCGCCAGCCGCTTGGCGATCTGGTCGAACATCGCCCACTTGGTGGTCACGTCGTACATGTGGACCATCTGGATCTGGATGCTGACCAGGTCACGGCGGTCGACGCCGTTGTACGTCGGGTCGAAGACGATCTCGCCCGGCGCGTGCGTGCGGAAGATCTGGAACTTGTCGGTCGGGTCCATCCCGAGCGCGTCCACCAGGGCTTGATGGATCCCTTCGCTGATCTGCCCGCCCAGCCGTTCGGCGAGGGAACGCTCAAGGTCGATCTGCACCAGAGGCACCGGTGACTCCTTCAGAATTGCGCGGAAACTTTCGGAAATTATCCGAAACTTCAGATGTACGTTGACAAAGTAGAGCGACCGACCTCGGACGTCAAGGTGCAGGACCGAACGGCCAGGCCCGATTGACCGCGTTTTTGCTTGTCAGGGCCCGCTGGCGGGGTGCGATAGTTTCGACGAACTTTCGGTGCCTGATCTACTACCGTATGGATTCCGAACGAAAGCGAGGCCAGCCGTGAAGATCGCGGTAACAGGAGCGAGCGGCAAGGCCGGACGGGCCGTGCTCCAGGACCTGCTCGCCCACGGGCACGAAGTGCGGGCCGTCGACGTGGCCGGAGCGCCCGGCGACCGCGGTGAGCTGTGGGAACAGCTCGGCACGCCGCTGCTGCGCGCGGACCTGACCGACTTCGGCGACACCGTCGACGCGCTGACCGGCGTGGACGGCGTGGTTCATCTGGCGGCGATACCCGCGCCGGGGTACTTCACCGACGCCCGCACGCTCAACACCAACAACGCCATGAACGGCAACGTCTTCCTGGCCGCGGCCAAACTCGGCGTCGGCCGGGTCGTGTGGGCGTCCAGCGAGACCGCGCTGGGGTTCCCGTTCGGTCCGGACGCGCCGCCGCGTTACCTGCCGGTGGACGAGGACCACTATCCGTATCCGCTGTCGACCTACGCGCTGTCGAAGGTGGTCGGGGAGACGATGGCAGAGCATATTTCGGCTTGGTCGGGCATTCCGATCGTGTCGCTGCGGCTGTCCAACATCCATGTCGCGGCCGACTATCCGAAGCTGCCCGGCTTCTGGGGCGACCCGCTGACCAGGGTGTTTGACCTGTGGGGGTACATCGACGAACGTGATGTGGCGCAGGCGTGTCGCCGTGGTCTGCTCGCCGACGTGACCGGGGCGCCGTCGTATGTGATCGCCGCGAACGACACCTTGATGGATCGGCCCACGGCCGAACTGGCGGCGGAGGTGTTCCCCGGAGTGCCGGTGCGCCGCCCGCTGGAGGGTTACGAGGGCGCGCTCGACATCACGCGGGCACGCGCTGAGCTGGGGTTCGAGCCGGAGTACTCCTGGCGCGACATGCTCTGAGTTTTACCTGGGTGGGCTGGTGCTTTCCCGGACGACCAGGCTGGTGGAGAGCTCCAGGCGCAGGGGCTCGCCACCCGGGTGTCCTGCTTCCAGCACATTGCGCACCGCCAGCACGGCCATCTGGGCGAGGGGCTGGCGGATGGTGGTCAGCCGGGGGGCCATCCACTCGCAGACCTCGGTGTCATCGAAGCCGACCACGCTGAGGTCATCGGGCACCCGCAGGCCACGGACGCGCATTTCCTCGTACACGCCGGCCGCCTGCTGGTCGGAGCCGGCGAACACCGCGGTCGGAGGTTCCGGCAGGTCAAGCAGCTCTCCCGCGCCGCGCCTGCCGCCCTCGGCGTAGAAGTCGCCCTGCCGTACCAGGCGTTCGTCGACCGGCAGGCCGGCGCGGCGGAGGGCGGCGCGGTAGCCGTCCAGGCGCTCCAGGCTGCACCGGACGTCGTCCGGTCCGGTGATCACGCCGATCCGGCGGTGGCCGAGGCCGATCAGGTGCTCGGTGGCGGCGAAACCGCCGGCCCAGTTGGTGGCGCCGATCGTCGGGATGTCGTGGTCGTAGCCGCCGTACTGGTCGATGACAACGAACGGAGCCTCGATCGTTCGGAGCCGTGTCGCGGCGACCTGCCGGGTGCTCGACGCCACCAGGACCACGCCGTCGGTCGGCCGGGAGGCGAGGGTGTGCAGCCATTCGCGCGGGTTGGCCTGCCGGTCGTGGGTGACTGTCAGCACCAGCCGGGTGCCCAGCCGGTAGGCCTCCTGCTCCGCGCCACGGAGCAGTTCGCAGGCCCAGGCGGTGTCCAGCTCGGTGATCACGAAGTCCACCAGACCCACCTTTCGTGGCTCTGACCTGGCCCTACGCTGGTAACCTGTCGAATTCAGCGCATCCTGCACGCGCCGGCGGGTCTCCGGGCCGACGGCGTCCCGGCCGTTCAGCACCTTGCTCACGGTCGGCACGGACACGCCCGCCTCCCGGGCGACCATCGCGATGGTCACACGGCTGGCACGCTTGGGCCGCTTCCGTGTGCTCGGGGCCAACGGTTCGATCGCCACGACACCTCTTCATGCGTAGATTCGACCTGTCGAAACTTTCTATAACCGTAGCACCGGCCCGGCCTGAACTGCCCAGATGCCAGGAGAGCTGCGGAAACGTGCGAGAGGACCCCCATCCCGACGCTCGGAAACGGCCAGGATTACGGGATTGTGAAGATCGAGTGTTTCGAAACTTAACGGAAACAATTTAGCCCAGATTCTTGACACTGCCGGGCGCCCGATGTTTCGCTCTCCCGAGACCACTTTCCGAAACTTTCGGAAGTTTAGCCAGGTCCGGCTCTCGTCGTTCGGTCGAACCGTCGGCAGTTCTCGCAGGGCGCGGAAACGGCGTCATACCACGGTGCGTGCCTATCACGTTGCAAGGAGAGATCACATGCTGGGATCTTCGCGAATCTTCAAGCGCAGCCCCCTTGGAGCCGTTGCCGCGCTCATGGTCGGAGCGCTGGCGCTCGCCGGATGCGCCGGCGGCGCGCCGGCCGAGACCGCGGACCAGGGCTCCGCCGACTCGGGGAACATCACCTGGTGGGGGTGGACACCCGACGCGACCCCTGCCGAGGCCTACATCAAGGCCTTCAACAAGGTCTACCCGAACATCAAGGTCACCTTCAAGAAGCTCACCATCGACGGCTATGACGCGGCCATCCGCCCCGCGCTGGCCTCCTCGGTCGGCCCGGACGTCTTCGACGTCGCGCCCGGCGCGGCCAACGGCTCGGTCGACATCTACGGCGTCAACGCCATCGACCTCACGCCCGCCGTCGAGAAGACGCTGGGCGCGGACTGGAAGTCCAAGCTGGCCCCGATCGGGGTGACCAGCCTGATGAACGAGAACAAGCTCGCCGCCCTGTCCGTCGGTTCGGTGTTCTCCGGAACGGTCTGGGTGAACAAGGACCTGTTCGACAAGTACCAGCTGACCCCGCCGACGACGTACGACGAGTGGCTGAAGGTCTGTCAGACCTTCAAGGCCAACAACGTCGGCTGTTTCGTGCAGGGCGCCGCGCAGACCGCGTTCAACGAGGACACCATCCAGGCCATCACCGACAACGTCGCCCCCGGCGTGTGGGAGAAGGCGCTCAAGGGTGAGGTCCCGTGGACCGACCCGGCGATCGTCAAGGCGCTGGGCCTGTGGAAGAAGCTGTTCGACGACGGGATCATGCAGGAGGGCGCCCTCGGCATGCAGCAGTACCCGGACGCCAACAACGGCTTCATGTCCGGCAAGTACGCCATGGTGATGATGGGCACCTGGTACATGCAGTACTCCACCATCGAAGGCAGCACGGCGGCCATCTCCGGCGCCGGCGTCGCCGACGCCAAGCCGTTCACCCAGCTCCCCATCCCGTTCCCGGACGTGGCGGGCACCGGCAACGTCGGCGCGCTCTACGGTGACGCGGACTTCGGGCTGGCCGTGAACAAGAGGTCCAAGTCCATCGCCGCCGCCACGACCTTCGCGACCTGGCTGGGCACCTCCGCGGAAGGCCAGCAGGTGGTGGCCGACGTCCTCAACGACATCCCCGCCCTGGTCAGCGCGCAGCCCAACTGGGACACCGTCAAGTTGGTCAACCCCGAGGTGCAGAAGCCGGCCCTGGAGAAGCTGATCACCGACGCCGGCAAGTCCACCGAGCCGCGCCTGGCGACCGTGGTCGCCGACCTGCAGACCGCGATCGGCGTCGCCTCGACCACGGTGGCGGCGGGTGAGGCCACCCCCGAGGAGGCCGCGGCCACCCTGCAGGCCACCGCCTCGAAGATCAAGTAACCCGCGGACGGCCCGTCCCAACCACTACGTGCAGGGAGACCCATGACCTCCACGACCTCGCCGAAGACCGGGGCGCGCCGTCCGTCGTCCACCGCGCCCCCTTCCCCGGGAAGATCCCGGGGGAGGGTGGCGCGACCCTCCGGCCTTCCATGGATCCTGCCGGCGTTCATCCTCGTCGTCGGCCTGCTCTACTTCTGCATCGGCGAGACCGGCTACCTGTCGACCCTGGACTGGGACGGCACCAGCCCGACCCCGACCTCGGTGGGCCTCGGCAACTACGAGCAGATTCTGCAGGACCCGATCTTCTGGCAGGCCATCTGGCACACGGTGATCTTCTTCATCGTGACCTTCACCGCGCAGACCGCACTCGGGTTCGTGTTCGCGGCCCTGCTGCACTCGAAGGTCAAGCTCAGCGCCGTCTACAAGGTGATCGTGTTCACCCCGGTGGTGATCGCGCCGGCCACGATGGCGCCGGTGTTCCGGCAGATGTTCGCCGCCGACGGCCAGCTCAACTGGACCCTCGACCACCTCGGCCTGGGCTTCCTGTCCCAGCCGTGGCTGGCCCAGTCGAGCACCGCGATGCCGGTCATCATGTTCATCACCGTCTGGAACTTCACCGGCCTGACCTTCGTCCTCTACTACGCGGCGATGGGGCAGATCGACCCCGAGACGCTGGAAGCGGCCCGTACCGACGGGGCCAGCAACATCCGCACCCTGGTCAGCATCGTGTGGCCCGGCGTGCGCGGCACCACCGTGGCGCTGGGCATGCTCAGCGTGATCGGGGCGCTGAAGACCTTCGACGTCCCCTATCTGGTGACCATCGGCGGCCCCAACTACGCCACCGAGTTCCTCGGCACCTACATCTACCGGATCAGCATCCCCAGTGCCCACGTCGGGTACGGCGCGGCCCTGTCGATCATGTTGCTCATCCTGGCCCTGGTCGGCGCCATCGCCATCGCGGTCCGGGCCAACCGGAAGGACAGTGAGACCGGTGTTTGAGGCTCGCCGCCTGTCGGCCAAACTCATCCTGCAGATCCTCGCCACCCTGATGATCATCCCGTACCTGTTTCCCCTGATCGTCATGGTGCAGGGCTCACTGGCGGGCGAAGGCGTCGGCAACTACCGCGCGGTGTTCGAGGTCGGCGCCCTCGGGACGTTCTTCAAGAGCAGCGTCATCATCTCCGTCTCCACGATCCTGATCGTGTACGTCCTGACGATGCTGGCCGCGTTCGGATTCTCCAAGCTGCAGATCCGCCGCAAGGAGATCTACTTCTGGATGATCCTGGCCGCCCTCACCCTGCCCGAGGTCGTGCTGCTCACCCCGCTGTTCGCGACCACCCTCGCGCTCGGCGTGTACGACACCTACTGGGCGGTGGTGCTGCCGCTGGCCGCGCTGCAGATCCCGTTCACCATCCTGATCGCGCGCAGGTTCATCGACGGCGTCCCGGACGCGCTCTTCGACGCGGCCAGGATCGACGGCGCCGGCACGTTCACGGCCTTCCGCTACATCGTCGTCCCGATGACCCGCCCGATCGCCGCGGCGATCGTGGTGCTGACGCTGATCGGTTCGTGGAACGCCTACCTGCTGCCGCTGGTCCTCATCCAGGACCCGGCCCAGCAGACCGTCACGCTGCTGCCGCAGTTCTTCGTCAGCCAGTTCAGCAACGACCAGACCAAGGTGCTGGCCAGCGCGGTCATCACCGCGATCCCCGAGATCGTGGCCTACCTGTGCCTGCAAGGGCTCTTCGAGCGCGGCCTGTCGGCCGGCGCGATCAAGTAACCATTAACCAGATTTGAGGAACAGACCCCATGACGTTTCTTCGTACCGTGGGACGCCAGTTCGTCGACGAGACGGACACCCCCGTCCGTCTGCGCGGCGTCGCGGTCGGCGGCTGGCTGAACATGGAAAACTTCATCACCGGTTACTCCGGCAATGAGTCCCTCATGCGCAGCACGGTCCGTTCGGTACTGGGTGACGACCGCTACGAGCTCTTCTTCGAGCGCCTGCTGACCGCGTTCTTCGGCGAGGACGACGCGAAGCTGCTGGCCGACGCGGGCATGAACTGCGTGCGCTTCCCGGTCAACTACCGCCACTTCGAGGACGACAGCAAGCCGTTCGAGTTCAAGAAGGACGGGTTCCGCCACCTGGACCGGGCGATCGAGGCGTGCGCGCGGCACGGCATCTACTCGGTCATCGACCTGCACGCGCTCCCCGGCTCGCAGAACCACCACTGGCACTCCGACAACCCCACCCACCGGCCCGCGTTCTGGGACCACCCGCACTTCCAGGACCGCGTGGTGGCGATGTGGGAGCACATCGCCGAGCACTACAAGGACAACCCCTGGGTGGCCGGGTACAACCCGATCAACGAGCCCGCCGACGAGTCCCGCCTGGTGGTCGGCCCGTTCTACACCCGCCTGGTGAAGGCCATCCGGGCCATCGACGACCGGCACATCCTGTTCCTGGACGGCAACACCTACTCCACCGAGTTCGACGTCTTCGACGAGCCGTGGGAGAACACCGTCTACGTCGCCCACGACTACGCGGCCCCGGGCCTCGGCGGCGGCGGCGACTACCCCGGCCTGACCGACGGCAAGTACTTCGACAAGGCGGCCCTGGAAGCCAAGTACGCCGAGCGCACCGAATACTGCCGCCGCACCGACACCCCCATCTGGGTCGGCGAGTTCGGCCCCATCTACAACGGCGACGAGCGCGGCGACGCCATGCGCCGCCAGCTGCTGACCGACCAGCTCGACATCTACCGCCGCGACGACGCCGGCTGGTCCATCTGGATGTACAAGGACCTGGGCCGTCAGGGCCTGGTCATGGTCCGCCCCGACTCGCCCTACCTGAAGCGTTTCGGCGATTTCGTGGCCAAGAAGAACCGGCTCGGCGCGGACCAGTGGGGCAGCAACGGCCTCGGCATCCCCGAGGTCACCAAGCCGTTCTACGAGATGATCGCCGAAGAGTTCCCCGACTTCGACCCGTACCCGTGGGGCCGTTTCGACTGGGTCCGCACCTTGATCCTCAACCTCACGGTGGCGCAGCCCCTGGCCTACGAGTACGCCGAACTGTTCCGTGACCTCACTGACGACGACCTCATCGCGCTGGCCGACTCTTTCGCCGTGGCCAACTGCGACGTCCGCACCACCCTGCGCGACCAGCTGACCGCCGGCTGATCGGAAAAGGGGTGCCGGTTCCGCCCGGCACCCCTTTTGCGTGCTTACAGGAAGGCCCAGGTGAAGAGGTGGAGGGTTCCGTCCTCGGCGGGGGAGAACGTGATGGTCTTCAGCTTCTTCGCCGGGTTGAGCGTGAGCGGCTGGGCCGCGAACACGTGGGCCGGGATGGGCTGCATGGCCCATGAGCCGCCGTACAGCCGGTAGGGGCTGGAGGCGATGATCTCGTTGCCGTACTCCGGCCGGCCGCCGCCGAAGTCGAGGAGCCAGTCGCTCATGCCGAGTTTGGCCTTGGTCGTGGTGCCGTCGGTGTAGGTGAGCGTCGCGTCGACCTCGGGGTAGCCGCCGGTGCCTGCGCCCAGGAAGGCGATCTTGGTGGCGCCGGGGGGAGCCGTGACGTCCAGCGGTTTGACGCCGGGCTGGATGTCGTCCCATTCGCCGGGTACGCGGTTCGGCCAGGTGAACGTGAAGCCGTTCCAGTTGATCGCCGCGCCTGGGGTGAGGCCGACCGCGCCGAGCGCCTGGGCGGAGTAGCTGAAGTTGGCCCCGTCCACGTTGGCGCTGCCGGGCTTGGTGTCGTCGCCGATGCTGGCGTTGTTGTGGTGCCAGGCGGGAGTGCCGGGCTTGGCCACGTTCAATCGGATTGCGGCGTTGAGTCCGCCGGATCCGATGATCGGGATGCTGACCATGCCGAGCGGGGTGTTCGCGGGCACGGTCACCGTGATCCGCTGTGAGGCCGCGCCGCCGCCCGCTGCCGGGCTGAGTGTGCCGCTGACCGGGGCGACCGAGAGGCCGGGCGGCGGCTTCGCCTCCCAGCGCACCGACCCTGCGGTGCTGCCGGCCGACCGTGCCGTGATCGTGGTCACGAAGGTCCGGCCGGGTTCGGCGGGACCGCTGCCCGGGTTCAGGCCCAGCACCAGCGGCTTCGCGCCGTCGTTGAACGCGGGCGGCGCGTCCGCGGCGGCCGAACCGAACGCGGTGTTCGGGGTGGCGGCGGTGGTGAAGTCCAGCCGGCCGCCGCGCTGCGCGATCGTCTCCGGCAGCCACGCCTTCGTCGTCGCCACGCCGTTGACCTTCAGCGTCCGCACGTACCGGTTGGCCGAACCCGGGGCGTTGACGACCAGGTCGCCGGCCGGGCGCTTGATGGTGATCGAGTCGAACAGCGGCGTGTTGACCAGCAGTTCGGCCCGGCCGGGAATGGCCGGGAACAGGCCGATCGCGGACCAGACGTACCAGGAGCCCATCGCGCCGAGGTCGTCGTTGCCGACCAGGCCGTCCGGGGCCGAGGTGAAAAGCTCGTTCTGGATCCGCCGCACCAGGTCCTGGGTCCTGTACGGCTGGCGCGCCCACGCGTACAACCACGGCGTGGCCGCCGAAGGCTCGTTGCCCAGGTAGGCGTACGGCTGGTTCGGGCCGGCGTTGAGGACCTTGAAGAACTCGTCCAGCCGGGAGACCGCCGCCGCGTTGCCGCCCATCGCGTCGAACAGGCCGCGCACGTTGTGCGGCACCAGCCACTGGTACTGGGCGCCGTTGCCCTCGATGTAGGAGTTCATCGAGGCCGGGTCGAACGGCGACCGGAACGCGCCGTCGCCCATCTTCGGCTGAATCCAGGTGTTCGCCGGGTTGTAGGTGCTCTGCCAGGCCTGTGCGCGCTTCATGAACTCGCCCGCCAGCGCGGCGTTGCCCAGGCGGGCGGCCAGCTGGGCGATGCCGAAGTCGGCGATGCCGTACTCCAGGGTGGTGGACGGGTCCATCGGGACGTAGCCCTTGGCCATGAAGTCGGCGTTGCCTGGGCGCTCGTCGTAGCCGAGCTGCGGGTGGCCGATGTCCTGCGGGCCGACCCGGCGGGCCGCCCTGGCCATCGCGTCCAGCGCCGCGGGGGCGTCGAAGCCGCGCGCGCCGAAGGCGTACATGCTGGCCAGGATCGAGTGGAACGGGTCGCCGACCATGACGCCGGTGATCGCGTTCTGGTGCGACCAGCGGTCCCAGACGTTCCCGACCGACTGCGCGTTGTCGTACATCGACTGGGCGATGTCACTGGCCACATCCGGCGCGAGCAGGGCGAGGAGCTGGACCTCGCTGCGGTAGATGTCCCAGCCGGAGAAGGTCGCGTAGTGGTGCTTTCCTGGAGCCACCTTGTACGGCCGGCCGTCCATGCCGGTGTAGGCGCCGTCCACGTCCTCGAACACGTACGGCTGGAGCAGCGCGTGGTAGAGGTTGCTGTAGAACGTGCGCCGCCGCTCGTCGGTGCCGCCGCCGATCCGTACCTGTCCCAGCCGGGCGTTCCAGCCGGCCCGCGCCTTCGCGGCGACCTGCTCCACCCCGTCCTGGCCGATCTCGGCGGCCAGGTTGTTCTTCGCGCCGGCCAGGCTCACATAGGACAGACCCACCCGCATCTGAACCGGCCGGGCCGGATCGAACTCCAGGTACGCGCCCGAGCCGGGCCCGTTCACCGCGATGTCCCCCGGGGTGACCACGTCGGCGTTGGCGACCTTCGCCTCGGAGGCGTTGCGCACGGCCGCGCCCCCCGGCGTGACGGTGTCGTCCTTCCAGGTGCCGTAGCCGAGGATCGGCTGGTCGAACGTGGCGTGGAAGTACACCTTGTACCGCATCGGCGGGCCACAGAACCCGCCCGTCTGCACCCAGCCGGTGACCGTGTTACCGCTGATCCTGGTCTCGCCGTCGTCCACGCCGTTGACCGAGCCGCTGGTGTTCAGCAGGAGCGTGCCCGGCTTGCCGGCCGGGAAGGTGAACCGGCCCACGCCGCCACGGGGGCTCGCCGTCAGCTCGGTCTTGATGCCGGTGTCGAGAACCGAGCTGTAGAAGCCGGGGGAGGCTTTCTCGTTCTCGTGCTTGAAGGTCTGGATGTAGTCGGCGCCGTGGGTGGCGGGTGACCGGCCGATCGGGCCGGAGATCGGGATCACCGGAAAATCCTGCGCGCCGGTGCAGCCGGGCCCGGAGATGTGCGTCATCGAGAAGCCGCGCAGGCGGTTGTCCTCATACGCGTAGCCGCCCCCGGCGTTCTCCATCGTGTCGGGGCTCCACTGCATCATGCCGAACGGCACGACCGCGCCGGGGAAGTTCATGCCCGCGCCGCCGCCGTGCCCGAAGTCCGCGGCGCCCGCCTTGGTGCCGAGGAAGGGGTTGACCAGTGCGGCCACGTCGGTGGCCGGGGCCGGCACGGTGTCGTGAACCGCACCCGCCGGCAATGCCATCGTCGCCACGAGGGCGGCGACCATCGGTGCTGACCATATGGACAAGGAAGTACTCCCTCGGTGCGATCAGAACATCGTGATCACGACGAGGAAACGGGAATGTGAGCAGGCGGTCAATCAGCAGAATTGCCGGTCACAAGTTGCCAATGCCGTGTTGTCGCTGGTCAGCGGCCTTTCTGGCCGGGTCGGCGGAAAATAGGGGTTGGCCGCAGGGGGTCGGCTTGGCACATTCGGCGATAACACCGATCTGTTTCTCCCAGGGAATCGGGATTCGCGGATGACAGCCATGCAGATCGTCGAAACCGTTGAAATCGAGTTGGACCACCGGGCCCCTTCGATCCGGCTGGCCCGGTTGCTGGACCCCGGCTCGCTCGTGCCCCTGCACGCCGACGACGACAGCGGCGTCCAGGCCGTGTGCGGTCGGGTGGACGGCTCGCCCGTCGTCGCCTACTGCACCGACGCGACCCGGATGGGCGGCTCGCTCGGCGGCGCCGGCGCGGAGCACATCGTCGAGGCCATCGGCGCGGCCGAACGCCTCGGCTGCCCGGTGATCGGCCTGTGGCACTCCGGTGGCGCGCGCCTGGCCGACGGCGTCGAGTCGATGCACGGCGTGGGCCGCATGTTCGCCGCGATGACCAGGGTCTCCGGCGTGATCCCGCAGATCTCGGTCGTGCTCGGCCCCGCCGCGGGAGCCGCCGCGTACGGGCCCGCCCTCACCGACATCGTGATCATGGCCGAGGACGCGCGGATCTTCATCACCGGCCCCGAGATCGTCCGCGGCGTCACCGGTGAGCGCATCGACATGGCCGGCCTCGGCGGCCCCGAGGCGCACGGCCCCAAGTCCGGCGTCGCCCACGTGGTCACCGGCGGCGAGGACGAGGCCTACGAGCGGGCCCGCCGCCTCACCGGCATCTTCACCAAACCCGGCGCCTTCCACCTCGGCGCGCTCGCCGAACGCCGCGACCTGGCCGCGTTCCTGCCCGACTCGCCGCGCCGCGCCTACGACGTCCGCCCCCTCGTGCACGCGATCGTCGACGAGGGGTTCCAGGAGTTGCAGCCCCGCTGGGCCGCCAACATCCTGGTCGGCCTGGGCCGCCTGGGCGGGCGCTCGGTGGGCGTGCTGGCCAACAACCCGATCCGCAAGGGCGGCTGCCTGGACACCCTCTCCGCCGAGAAGGCGTCCAGGTTCGTACGGATGTGCGACTCGCTCGGCGTGCCCCTGGTGGTGCTCGTCGACGTCCCCGGCTATCTGCCCGGCGTCGCCCAGGAATGGGACGGCGTCGTCCGGCGCGGCGCGAAACTGCTGCACGCCTTCGCCGAATCGGTCGTCCCCCGGGTCACCCTGATCACCCGCAAGTCGTACGGCGGGGCGTACATCGCGATGAACTCCCGCTCCCTCGGCGCCACCTCGGTCTTCGCCTGGCCGGACGCCGAAGTCGCGGTCATGGGCGCCGAGGCCGCCGTCGGCATCCTGCACCGCAAGGCCCTCGCCGCCGCCCCCGACGAGGAGCGCGCCGCCCTGAAGGCGCACCTCACCCAGGAACACCTCCGCGTCTCCGGCGGGGTCCAGCGCGCACTCGCGCTCGGCGTCGTCGACGAGGTCATCTCCCCGGACTCCACCCGATTCCGGCTGGCCGAGGCCCTCGACCAGGCGCCCTACGCACGAGGACGCCACAGCAACATTCCGCTGTGATCACGCGCTCGCCTCACCGGCGAGGAGTTCCGGCAGATCCGTCCGGCGGGACACCTTCAGCTTGCGGAAGACGCGGGTCAGATGCTGCTCGACCGTGCTGACCGTGATGAACAGCCGCCCGGAGATCTCCCGGTTCGTCAACCCGTCGGCGGCCAGTTCCGCCACCCGCCGTTCGGCGTCGCTGAGCTGCGTCGGCAGGTCGGCCGCCGCGGCATCGTCCCAGTCCCGCCGGGGCAGGGCCCGGCTGAGCGGTTCGGCGTGGCACTCCTCGGCCAGGGCGCGGGCGCGCTGCCCGAGCATCCCGGCCCTGCGGTGTTCGCCGGTGGCGTGGTAGGCCTCGGTGAGGTCGAACAGCAGCCGGGCGTACTCGTACTGGTCGCCGCCCGCCTCCAGCAGATCGGCGGCCTGCCGGAGGATGGCCGGGCGGTGGCGGACCTCGCTGACGGCGGCCAGCAGGCGTAACGACGAACCCCGCACCCGCTGGGACTGGCGCCCGCACCGGGAGAGCTGGTCGTTCACCAGCCGCCTGGCTTCGTCGTCCTCCCGCAGTGCGATGAGCGCCTCGGCGGCGTCCAGTCGCCACGCGATGAAGCCGGGGACGTCCAGCTCCCAGCGCGTCATCAGTTCGCCGCATCGCAGGAAGTCGCGCAGCGCCTGGTCGGGCTGGTCGGCCATCAGGTTGAACCGGCCCTTGCCGCGCAGGTACTGCAGGCCGTGCCTGGTCTCCAGCATCGCCTCGGGAACTGACCGGTTGAACTCGGGCAGAAAGTCGTTCAGGCGGCCCATCGCGGCGCCGGCCAGCAGCAGGGTGCCCAGCGGCCCGCCCACGGCCACCCCCCAGCTCTCCGCGGGAATGATCTCCAAGGCGCGCCGCGCGGCCGCGGCGGCCGCGGCCAGGTCGCCCTCCCGGAGGCCGATCTCCGCCCGGATGGCGGACAGGCGGGCCTGGCGGCTGGGGGCGCCGCGGGTCTCCGCCTCGGCGATGAAGGCGTCGCACCAAGGGGCGGCACGGCCGGAACGGTCGGTGTAAGTGAGGGCCAGCAGCGCCGTCTCGACCGTGTCCATGGTCATTTCGTCCAGCCGGGAGCCACGCAGGATGTGTTCGGCGGTCGCCACGGTCTCCTCACGGGGGCCATGGGTGAGCACCCCGGCGAGCGCGCCCGCCGACTCGATCCGGCGGCCGACGCCCAGGGAGGACGCGGCGGCGGTCGCCTGCGAGACGGTGACCTCCGGCAGGTGCGCCAGGAACGACGGGTAGAGGGCGCGGAACCACGGGCGGGCGGCGGCGAGCTCCGCCGTGGTCTCCTGGTCGGGTTCGCCGAGTTCGCGCAGGCGGTCCAGGACGTTTATGGCGTCCTGGACGTGGCCGTGCCAGAGCAGCGCCTTGGCCAGCACGACGGTGTCGCCGCCGCCGAGGTGGCCCTTGCGCAGCGCGTCGGTCAGTTCGGCCAGATGGCCGGTGGGGGCGCCGGGGTCGATCCGCCATTCGGCCCGGACCAGCGCCGTGCCGATTCTGGCCCGGCGGCGTTCGTCGTCGCAGGCCCGCCAGGCGAGTTTGAGGTATTCGATCGCGGCTTCCACGCCGTTGTCGCGCAACGCGAGCCTGGCCGCCTCCTCCAGGGCCGACAGCGCCCACGGGTCGCCCGCGTGGCTGGCCTGGAGGAGGTGGCCGGCCACCACGTCGGCGCTCGCGCCGTCGCGGTGGGCCAGTTCGGCGGCGCGGCGGTGCAGGTGGATGCGGTCGGCGGTGTCCAGTTCCGCCAGGACGGCCGAGCGGGCCGCCTGGTGCCGGAACCGGCCGTCGGTCAGCAGCCCGGCCCCGGTCAGCGCCCGCAGCGACTTGTCGACGACGGCGTCGCTCTCGCCGAGCCCGAGCAGCCGGCCGATCGAGCCGGGCTCGCCCAGCACCGCCAGGCCGTAGGCGGTTTCCTGGATGCACGGTCCGAGCCTGCGCACACACGCGAGGACCGCTTCGCCGTAGTGGTCGCCGGGGGCGCCGGTGCTCTGGAGGTCTTCGAGCAGGGCGTCGACGAGTAGCCGGTTGCCGCCGCTCAGCGTGTGGACGACCGCGCCGAACCGGTGGGCGTCCTCGCCTAGCCGGGCGTCGACGCCGGCCCTGGACAGGTGCGTGAGCCGTACCTGGCGGCAGTGCGGCTGCCTGAGCACTTCGGTGTGGAAGAGGGTGCGCAGGTGGGGGCTGTGTTCCGCGGCGCTCAGCACGAGCATGACGTTGGCGAACTTGACCCGCCTGGCCAGGTAGGCCAGGCACTGCTGGGAGGCGCGGTCGGCGTGGTGCACGTCGTCGACCGCGATCAGCAGCGGGCAGCGTTCGGCCAGATCCAGCAGGATCCTGCCGAGGGCGTCGACGATCCGCACGTCGACGTGCTCGGCCGATTCGGCGCCCCGGTCGTCGTCCAGGAGGCCGAGCACGGTGCGCCGCTTCGAGTCAGGCAGCGGCGCACTGTGCAGGAGCTGGGACAGCACGCCCAGCGGCAGGCCGGACTCGGCCGGTGAACCGGTGGCCGTCAGGGGCAGCGCGCCCTGGTCGAAGGCGCGTTCGGCGATCGCGTACAGCAGTTCGCTCTTGCCGGTCGCCACCGCGCCGGTGACCATCGCGATCCTGCCCTTGCCCGCGACCGCCTCGGCCAGCAGCGCCCGCAGGGTCGCCAGGCCCTCGCGTCCGTCGTCCACCGTCATCTCGTGGTCTCCCTAGTGCCCGGCGGCGGCGAGCCGGGGGGCGTCGTCGTCCAGGTGACCGTCCCGGACGAGCCGGTCGGCCGCCGCGCGGACCGCGGAGAAGGCCGCCGTCGCGATGTCCCTGTCGATGCCGGCGCCCCAGGCGACGGCGCCGCCGCTGTGACATTCCGCGTAGATCACGGTCTCGTCGCCGGAGTGGATCGCCTGGTTCGGGGTGAGGTCCTCGTGGTCCAGGGGCAGTCCGGTCCGGTGCACCACGCAGACCTGGATGCCCCAGGGGCTCAGCACCGAGCCGAGGGTGCGGAACGCGTCGGCCTGGTCGCCGCTGACGTCGAAGCCGCCGTCCACGTACAGGGTCGCGGTGAGCGGCTCGCAGCCCACCTGGAGTGGTCCGGACGGATCGCCGTGGTAGAGGTACTCCCCGGTGAACAGCGCGCCGATCCGGTTCGGGGTCAGCTCGCCGCCGGCCGCGTCGGCCTGCCGCTGAACGCGTTCTGCCAGGTCGGCCTGGAGGCCGCGCGGCAGGTTCAGGCCGTGCCAGGCACTCATGACGTACGCCACGCCGCCCTTGCCGGACTGGCCGTTCACCCGGACCACCGCCTCGTAGGTGCGGCCCACGTCCCTGGGGTCCACCGGCAGGTACGGCACCCGCCACGGCAGCGCGTCAGCGCGCACACCGGTCTCGGCGGCCTGCCGTTCGAGCGCGTCGAAGCCCTTCTTGATGGCGTCCTGGTGCGACCCGGAGAACGCGGTGTAGACGAGGTCGCCGCCGTACGGGTGGCGGGGGTGGACCGGCAGCCCGGTGCACCGCTCGACGGTTCGCCGGACCGTGTTGATGTCGGAGAAGTCGACGCCGGGGTCGACGCCGTGGCTGTACAGGTTCATCGCGAGGGTGACCAGGCAGACGTTGCCGGCCCGTTCGCCGTTGCCGAACAGGCAGCCTTCGACCCGTTCCGCGCCGGCCAGCAGGGCCAGTTCCGCGGCGGCGACCGCGGTGCCCCGGTCGTTGTGCGGGTGCACCGACAGGCAGACGTGCTCGCGCCCGGACAGGTTGCGGTGCAGCCACTCGATCTGGTCGGCGAAGACGTTCGGGAGGGAGCGCTCCACCGTGGTGGGGAAGTTCAGGATCATGCCGCGCCCGCGCTCGGGCTGCCAGACCCGCATGACGGCCTCGCACACCTCCAGGGCGAAGTCGGCCTCGGTCTCGTTGAACAGCTCGGGGGAGTACTGGTAGACCAGGTCGCAGTCGCGCAGCACCCGCTCGGCGTGGTCCATCATCGTCCGGGTGCCCCGGACGGCGAGGTCGCGCACCCCGGCCCGGTCCAGGTTGAACACGGTGCGGCGGAACAGGGGCGAGGTGGCGTTGTAGATGTGCACGACCGCGCGGCTCGCGCCCCGTACGGACTCGACGGTGCGCCGGATCTGGTCGTCGCGGGCCTGGGTGAGCACGGTGATCCAGACGTCATCCGGGATGCGGTCGCGTTCGATCAGCAGGCGGACGAAGTCGTGGTCGCTCCGGCTGGCCACCGGGAAACCGACCTCGATCTCCTTGTAGCCGATCTTGACCAGCAGGTCGAAGATCAGAAGTTTCCGCTCGGGGGTCATCGGCTCGGCGAGCGACTGGTTGCCGTCCCGGAGGTCGGTGGAGAGCCAGCGCGGCGCGGCGGTGAGGCGGTTTCCCGGCCAGGTGCGGTCGGTCAGGGCGAGGGGGGTGAATCCGGAGTAACGCTCGACACCCTTCATCGTCGGATTTCCTTTCCTTTATTACTCCTGGCGTGAAGATCAGAGATGGCGAATGAGGGCGCGACACCGAGTTCGGTGTGCAGAAGCGCGCGCAGCCCTTCATAGGCGCGCCGCGCGTCGGTGCGCCGGCCGTTGCCGCTGAGCGCGGTGATCAACTGGGCGTGGAAATTCTCATTGAGCGGGTGGGCGGCGACCAGCATGCGCAATTCCTCGATGACCTCGCCGTGCAGGCCCAGGCTGATCCTGGCGTCCATGTGCATCTCCTGCGCGCGCAGCCGCCGCTCGTGCAGGGCCGTCGCGTACGGCGCGAGCACCGGGCCGAGCCGCACATCGGCCAGCGCCGGCCCGGTCCACATGGCCAGCGCGTCGCGGAGGACCAGTTCGGCGGCCCGGTGATCGCCGGCCTGCCGGTGCTCGGCGGCCCGGTCGACCAGGCGGGGAAAGATCAGGGCGTCGACCCGGCCAGGGTCGGCCCGCAGCGTGTAGCCGGGCGCCCGGGTGTCGACGAGGCCGCCGCCCAGCGCCCGGCGCAGGTGGTAGATATGCGTCTGCAGGGTTTTTATTTCGGACTTCCTGGTGACCTCGCCCCACAATTCAGTGACGAGGACGTCGACGCTGACGACCTTTCCCGCATTGAGCGCCAGCAATGCCAGCACCTGCCGGAGCTTGGGGCCGCCGGGTGTGCGGGAATGGCCGTCGCCGTCCAGCACCTCGGTCGGGCCCAGCAGCTTGAAATCCGGCATCAGCGTCCCTAAGGTTAAGTCGACCGACTTGTTGAAAGTTACACGACCCTTATTCCGCTGGGCTCAAGCTAATAGGGGTCCCCGGCGCCCGGCAAGACGGGGGACCGGCAGTTCGGGGAAAGTAGCCCGGAGTGGCAAGGGGGGTATCCAAAGTTGTATTCCGGCCTACAACTCTCGGGTTATCCCTCTTAACGGATCGCCGTCCCGGCGTAACAATCCGGGCATGGCGAGCACATGGACATCGGGCCGGGCGTCCGGCCCCTCCGCCCTCAAGAGCGCGGTGAGAATACTGGGGTTCTGCGCGGTCGAGGCCCGGCCGTCCGTGCTGGCCGTGTCCATGCTGAGGTTCCTGGTGGGGGCGGCTCTGGCGCTGCCGGCGGCCGCCTCCCCCGAGCTGGCGAAAGTGCTGCAGGGCGGCGCCGCCTGGGTGCTGTCGATCTTCGCGATCTACGTCGGGAACGGGGTATCGGACGTCACAGAGGACCGGGTCAACGGTTCCCGCCGGCCGATCGCCCGCGGTGACCTGGACCCGCGCGCGGCGGCTCTGGTCGCCGTGCTCGCCGCGGTCGCGTCGCTGCTGGCCACCGCCGGGCTGCCCGGCGCGATGACCTGGGTGATCGCGGTCAATCTGGTTCTCGGCTACCTGTACTCGGGCGCGCCGTTCCACCTGAAGGGCCGGTCCGGCGGTGCCGTCGCGGTGCTCTGCGGGTCGGGGCTGCTGGCCTACTGGGGCGGATTCACCGTGGTCGTCGGCGGCGCGGGCGTGCCCACGCCGATCACGCTGATCATGTTCGCGGTGGCCGCGACCTGCTGGATGACGCTGGTCGGCATCCCCGCCAAGGACCTGTCCGACATCGCGGGGGACGCCGCCGCCGGTCGGCGCACCATCGCGGTGACCTGGGGCGCGCGGGTGACCAGGAACGTCATGTCGGCCACCGCGCTGATCCTGGCGGTGTCATTCTGCCTGGTCGGCCTGGCCCTCGCGATGCCGCTCGCCGGGGCGGCGCTGGCCATGCTGGCCGGCGCGGTGGCGGTCGTCCTGGCGGGACGGGCGGCGGCCGTCGACGTCGGCCGTCGACGTCGGCGCCCTTACCGAGCGTTCATGGGGACACAACACGTCGTTCACATTACGGTCCTGTTCACCAATATTCGACAGGATATGTTGCTTTGGTAACGAAAGTGGGAGATAGTTAGGGCCTCACGCGTCCCAAATCGGAGGGACTTCCTTGGGTGCTGGTTTCGGGGCGGCGAGCGATCCGGCGAGATTCGTAGATGAGTGCCGGGCGGAAATCCTTGAGGAATTCGAGTCGGTGTTGCACACCACCGGTAACGCGCTCTCTACGGATCCGAGCGCCATCCGGCAGGCTCTTATGACCGCCGAGTACGTTCTGGACGATGTGGCCGCGACACTGCGCACCGGAAGGGTGCAGGTCAACGACCTTTATAAATTCCATGCCTGGGAAGTAGGCATCAGCAGGGCCGCTTCCGGAGTTCATCCGAAGGCCTCTCTTGAGGCTGGCTCACTTTTCTTCAGGTCCGCGCTGACGCATCTCGCAAGGCGAATAGCGGCGGACTCGGAGCACCCTTCCGAGACGTTCGCGCTGGTCGCCACCGGCATGGAGGAGAGCCTGTCGCGCCGGGTCAGGGAAGCCTCCGAGAGCTACCACGGGTTCCTGCTCAACCAGGTCCAGGAGGTGCAGGAGCAGGAGCGGCGCCGGATCGCGCGCGAACTGCACGACCGGATCGGCCACGGCATCAGCGTCGCCCACCAGCAGCTCGCGCTGTCTGAGCTGCACCGCGGCACCGACCCGGCCAGGGCGGCCGTCAAGATCGGGGTCGCCCAGCAGGCGATCCAGGAGGCGATGGAGAACCTCCGCCAGATCACCTCGGAGCTGCACCCGCAGGTGCCGGTCAAGAGCCTGGAGAAGGCGCTGCTCGGCTTCCTCGAAGCGGTCGAGGACGAGTCGGTCTCGGTCGGGCTGGACGTGAACGGCGACGAGTCGTGGGCCGACCCGCGCGTCCTGGACGAGTCGTTCCTGATCATCCGCGAGGCGACCAGGAACGCGCTGACCCACGGCACGCCGTCGGCCATCCTGATGCGGGTGGACATCGCCCCGCACGAGCTCAGGGCGCTGGTGCAGGACAACGGCCGGGGCTTCGAGCCGTCCCGGGCCAGGGTACGCACCGGCGGGGTCGGGCTGGCCTCGATGCGGGAGCGGGCCGAGCTGCTCGGCGGCGGGCTGACGATCACCAGCGAACCGGGCAGCGGCTGCCAGGTCGAACTGTCCATCCCGCTCAAGAGGCAGTCCCGTGAGCCCGACGAGCTCTAGCGGCAAGATCTCGGTCGTGCTCGTCGACGACCACGCCCTGTTCCGCGAGGGCCTGCGCGAGATCCTCGAATCCACCTCAGACCTGGTCATCGCCGGCGAGGCGGGCAACTCCTCCGACGCGGTCCGGCTGGTCCAGGAGACCCGGCCGAACGTGGTGCTGCTGGACGTCGAGATCCCCGGCGACGAGGTGATCGAGACTGTCGCCCGCATCCGCACCCTGTCGCCGTGCACGCAGATCATCATCCTGAGCATGTACGACGGCCCGCATCTGCTCACCCGCCTGCTGGCGGCCGGGATCAGCGGCTACCTGCTCAAGAGCATCCACCGGCACGAACTGCTCGCGGCCGTCCGCAGCGTGTACGAGGACCCTGGCCGGGTCGTGCTCGCCGTGTCCAGGACCAGCCTGGCCCAGGTCGAAGGCCCCCCGGCGGGAGTGCTGACCGACAAGGAGAAGGAGATCCTGAAGCTGGCGGCGCAGGCGCTGAGCAATCTGCAGATCGCCCGCCGGCTCGGGCTGGCCGAGGCGACCGTGAAACGGCACATGCGGAACATCTTCGTGAAGCTCAACGCGGTCTCCCGGATCGACGCGGTCAACAAGGCCCTGGCCGCGTCGCTGATCCCGGCTCAGAGCAGGAGCGAGTCGGACTGATCCGCCGCCGGCGGGAAGATCCGGCTGAGCTCGTCCCGGATGTCGGGGGCGAGGGCGACGTCGGAGGCGGCCAGATTCATCTCCAGGTGGACCTGGTCGCGGGTGCTCGGCACCGGGACGACGTGCTCGCCCTGGGACAGCAGCCAGCCGATCGCGAGCCGGCCCGCGCCGAGATCCAGCCTGGCGGCGACGTCCTCGACCTCGCGCAGCGGGTCCAGACCCCGGCGCAGCCCGGCGGGCTGGAAGCGGGGGTCGCGGCGGCGCCAGTCGCCGGGCGTCAACTGGTCGGCGGAGCGGATGCGGCCGGTGAGGAAGCCCCGGCCGACCGGGCGCGCGGCCACCACGCTGAGGCCCAGCCGCAGGACCTCGGCCAGCAGGCCGGGCTGGGCGGGCAGCCCCCACAGCGAGTACTCCACCGCGAGCGCGGTGAGCGGATGCACGGCATGGGCCTGGCGGAGCTGCCGCAGTGACCCGTTGGACAGGCCGAGATAGCGGATCTTCCCGGCGCTGACCAGGTCGGCCAGCTGCGCCATGTCCTCCTCGATCGGGGCGTCCTGGCGCCGGCAGCGCAGGTAGTAGAGGTCGATGGCGTCGACGCCGAGTCGTTTCAGCGACGCCTCGCACGCCTGCGCGGTGCCGCTGCCCCGGGTGCAGATCACGATCTCCTCGCGGCGGCTCGCGACCGCCCGGCCGATCAGGCGCTCGACCCGGCCGTCGTCGTACAGGTCGGCGGTGTCGACGAAGCTGACGCCCGAGTCCAGCGCGCGGCCGATCAGATCGAACGCCTCGCCGGGGTCCACCGGCCCGTACGCGCCGGACAGCGCGAGCGTGCCCAGCCCGATGTTGGAGATCACCGGGCCCGCCCGCCCGAGCCTCGTGTAACGCAATTGCCCCCCTCAGCGCCTGGTCCATCCATTGATAGCCTGCGCCGGTCAAAGTCCGGTCAAAAGCGTACAGCGAAGGCCCAGGTGCCGTCGGTCCCGGGAGAAATAGGGGACCCCTTATCGGACGCCTGGGGTGAAGGGTTACAGGGGGTGCCTAGGGGTGCCGGGATAGCTGGACCACTCATTAGGTTCAGAAGTAGCGGATACCCCTCGAGTAATCTGCGGGAGAGATTCTTAAATGGCGCGAAAATATCTCTTCATGTTTCCTCCGCGTATCAGTAGTGAGACGCGGGCCCGATGATGGACGAGGGCCTCAGATTCCGGGTGCTCGGCCCCATGCAGGTGCTCAGGGACGGCACAGAACTGCAGATCTGCGCCAGCCGCGAGCTGGCGATCCTGGCCGGCCTGGTGCTCAACGCGGGCCGCGTGGTCAGCGTCGACCGCCTGATCGAGACGGTCTGGGCGGGCTCAGCGCCGCCCAGCGCGCGCCGCCAGATCGCCATCTGCGTGTCCCGGCTGCGCCGCGTCGTGGGCGCCGGGGTGATCGAGACCTCCAGCCCCGGCTACCTGATCCGCCCGGCCCCCGGCAGCATCGACTGGCTGGAGTTCCGGGCCCTGGTGGCCCGCTCCCGCAACGAGGTCGCGGGCAAGCACCGGGAGGAGGCGGTCCGGCTGCTGCGGGAGGCGCTCGCGCTGTGGCGCGGCAACCCGTTCGAGGACATCCGGGGCCTGCGCTACGACGTGGCCAGGATGGAGGAGTCCCGGCTGGAGGCCGCCGAGGCCTGCCTGGAGCTGGAGATCGAGCTCGGCCAGCACCACCAGGTCATCCCCGAACTGCTGGCGCTGGTCGCCGAGCATCCGTTCCGGGAGCGGATCAGGGCCCAGCTCATGCTGGCCCAGTACCGGGCCGGCCGACGCGCCGACGCGCTGCGCACCTACCAGGAGACCCGCCGCTACCTGCGCGACCAGATCGGCCTGGAGCCCGGCCCCGCGCTGCGCCACCTGCACGACCAGATCCTGCGCGACGAGGCCGGCCTGATGCGGCAGCTCCCACACCGGGGCGGGACGGTCGTGCCGTCCCAGCTCCCGCCGAGGGTCCTGCCGTTCGTCGGGCGGGGTGAGGAGCTGGCCGCGCTGGACGCGGTGCTGCGGCCCGACCCCGAGGTGGCGCTGCCCGGCACGACCGTGCTGTGCGGTCCGGCCGGCGTCGGCAAGACCGCGCTCGCGTTGCAGTGGGCGCACGACCGGGCCGACTGGTTCCCGGACGGTCACCTCTTCGCCGACCTGGACGAGGCCGAGCCCGCCGTCGTGCTGGGCCGGTTCCTGCGCGCGCTCGGCGTGCCCCGCACCGACATCCCCGGCGACCGGGCCGAGCGGGTCGCGCTGTTCCGCAGCTGGACGGCCCGCCGCCGGCTGGTCGTGGTGCTGGACAGGGCCAGGAACGCCACCCAGGTGCTGCCGCTGCTGCCCGGCGGCGCGAACTGCCGGGTGATCGTGACCAGCACCGATCCGCTGGACGAGCTGGTGGCCCGGCAGGGCGCACACCGCGAGTTCGTCCGCCCGCTCGCCACCGAGGCCGCCAGGGAACTGGCCGATCTGCTGGTCGGCTCGGTCGAGGCGCAGACCGTGACCGACCTGCTGGCGCACTCCTACGGCAACCCGCTGCGGCTGCGGCTGGGCGCCGCCCGGATACGGTCGCGGACCAGGCCCCTCACGGCCTGACCAGGATGACGCTCAGCGCTTTCGCCAGCTCGGCGAAATCCGCGCTCTGGGTGCGCCACCCGACATGACCGTCGGGGCGCACCAGCACCGCGCCGGTGGCGCCGACGCCGTACTGCTCGGCCCACTCCGCGGAATCGATCTCGGCGACCTGCACCCCCGCCGCCGCGGCGGGCCGGGCCCAGCCGCTTCCCGGCGCGGTGAGCAGCGTGAACGACGGGCCGAGCAGGTCGAGCGTGGACACGCCGGGCGACACCCAGACGTGCGGCGCGCGGTGCCCCGGCCGGGCGGTCGCCACATACGTCCGGTACGGATCAGCCGGCGCGGGCTCCGGCGTGCCGTCGGGGATGACGGCCGCAGACTCGTAGTGGAAGCCCAGCACCAGCCCCTCCGACCCGCGCCGCCCCGCCTGCCGTTCGATGGCCTCGTGCATGGACAGCCGCCCGGCCATCATCTGAAACGTGATCATGGCGTTGACCAGGCTCTCGTCCACGGTGCGGAGCGCGACAGGGCGGCGTTCCTCCGCGTAGGTGGCCAGCAGTTCGGGGCCGGCTTCGCCGCGCAGGACGGCGGCCAGTTTCCAGGCCAGGTTGTGCGCGTCCTGGATGCCGCAGTTCATGCCGAACCCGCCCTGCGGGGTGGCCACGTGCGCGGCGTCCCCGACCAGGTAGACCGGGTCCCTGGCGAACTCGGCGGCCACCACGGCCTGCTGGAGCCAGGGCATCACGCCGACGATGTCGACCGGGTGATCGGGGATGCCGATCGCCGAACGCACCGCGGCCAGGCAGTACTCCTCGGTGAAGTCGTCGGCGCTGCCGCCGTTGGCGGGGTCGTACCCGGTCTGCATGATCCAGCGGCGGCGGTTGTCGACGGCCTCGATGGCGCCGCCGGGGGTGCTGCGGACGAAGGAGAGGGCGGCCCTGCGGCCGGGGGGCAGGAAGTCGAAGTCGGCGTCGAACATGATGCTGACCATGTGCCCGAGCGGGGGCGGCCCCGTCACGGCGATGCCGAGCCGGTCGCGGATGCCGCTGCGGGCGCCGTCGGCGGCGATCAGGTAGCGGGCCCTGACCCGGGTCGCGACGCCGCCGGACTCCACCACCGCCTCGACCCCGTCAGGGCCGACGCGCAGGTCCGTCATGGTGGTGCCGAAGCGCACGTCGCTCGCGGACTCGGCGACCCCGCGCATGATCACTTCGAGGATGTCCTGCGAGCAGAGGTAGGTGTAGGTCGGGCTTTGCGCCGCGTCCTCGGCGATGGCCGCCGCCTTGCGGAGGTAGTCGGGGGCGCTCAGCGAGGTGCCGACGCCAACCGCCAGCACGTCCTCGCGCGGCATGCCGGCCCGCTCCACCTCGTCCTGGAGGCCCCAGGCGCGCAGGATCTCCATGGTCCGGGTCGAGACCAGCCGGGCCTTCGGGAAAAGGGACGTGCCCGGATGTTTTTCGACGAGCAGTGACGATATTCCGTGCCGGGAAAGCTCGATGGACGCGGCCAGCCCGACCGGGCCGCCACCCACGATCAGCGTTTCGACATTCTCGACATCCGGCTCCACGGAGTCAGAGTCATACATTTTCCTAATGCGCGTCAATGCTCGGATAACTCGGTGATACAGGCGTGATATCGGGCCATAGTAACTTGATTCGTGAAAGATACGGCTATTTGCAGTGTGATTGTCGAATCCCCGCGAATCTGGAGACGATGATGCTCTTTGCCGAAGGATCCGTGGCCCTGGTTACGGGCGGTTCCCGCGGAATCGGCCGGGCCGTCGCGCTTGACCTCGCGGCCGAGGGCGCGCACGTCATCGTCAACTACGCCCGCTCAGAAGCGGACGCCAAGGAGGTCGTCGCCCTCATCGAGGAGCGCGGCGGCACCGGGACGGCCGTACAGGCGGATGTGACCGATGAGGGCGCGGTGCGGCAGATGTTCCAGGACGTCCGCAGCACCCGCGGCCGGCTGGACATTCTGGTGACCAGCGCCGGCATCACCCTGGACCGCTACCTCGTCGCCATGAACCTTGAGCAGTTCCGCAGGCCGATGGACGTCAACGTGATCGGAACGTTCCTGAGCTGCCGGGAAGGCCTGCGGCTTATGCAGCACCAGCGCAGCGGCGCGATCGTGACGCTGTCCTCGACCAGCGGCCTGGACGGCGGCTTCCCCGGCCAGACCAACTACGTGGCGTCCAAAGGCGCGATCATCGCGTTCACCCAGGCGCTGTCCAACGAGGCCGCTCCGCACGGGGTGCGCGCCAACGTCGTCGCGCCCGGTTTCGTGGCCACCGACATGACCCGCAAGGTGCCCGCCGGGATCAGGAAGCAGTACGAGTCCCGCATCCGGCTGGGCCGGATGGGGCGGCCCGAGGAGATCGCCTCGATCGTCAGCTTCCTCGCTTCCGACAAGGCGTCCTACATCTCCGGCGCCGTCGTGGTCGCCCACGGCGGCGGCCTCGGCTGAAGAACCCCAACCTGGAGGACAGATGACCATCGACGAGCTGCGCGCCAAGGCCGCCGAGCGGCAGCAGACGTGCACCCAGATCAAGAAGATGATCGTGTCCCGCCTCGACCTGGAGATCGAGCCCGACTGGATCACCGACGACCAGCCGCTCTTCGGGCGCGGCCTCGAACTCGACAGCCTGGACGTGCTTGAACTGTACGTCGCGATCGAGGCCGAGTTCGGGGTGGCGCTCTACGACAGCGAGATGGCCGTCTTCGGGTCGGTCTCCCGGCTGGCCGACGAGGTCAATCCGCAGCTCAAGGCGGCCGCATGACGATCGTGGCGGCGGCCCCGATCACCGGGCTGAGCAATGACCAGATCCGCGACGTGCTGCCGCACCGCTGGCCGATGCTGCTGCTGGACCGGGTCGGCAAGGTCGAACCGGGCACGAAGGGCACCGCGACCAAGAACGTCACCGGGACCGAGCTGTGGTTCCAGGGCCACTTCCCGACCGAGGCGGTGCTGCCCGGCGTGGTGATGATCGAGGCGATGGCGCAACTCGCCGGCCTGGTCTTCGCCCTGTCCGGGGCCAGCCGGATCAGTTACCTGGCCGGGGTCAGGTCGATGCGGTTCCGCCGCCCCGTCGTCCCCGGCGATCAGCTCGCCCTGACCGCCGAGCGGACCGGGGGTGGCGCGGGCTTCGCCGAGTTCCGCGTCTCGGCCCGGGTCGACGGCCAGGTCGCGGCCGAAGGAATTCTCACGATCGTCGATCCGGCGGGGAACACCGCCGTACGAAAGGTGTGACCAATGACTACCGTCCTCGCGCACGCGCACCCTGGGGACACTGTTTACGGCCAGGTCGGCGACGCCTCCGTCCCGCTCCGCTTCGCCGGCCTGTCGGCGGAGTACCAGGTGCTCAGGGACCGGGCCGCGGTGCTCGACCTGAGCGGGCACCGGCTGATCGAGATCAGCGGCCCCGCCGCCGTGGACTTCGCGCAGCGGCTGCTGGCCCGCGACGTCGAGTACCTCACCTCCGAGCGCTGCATGATGAGCCTGGTGCTGGACGACGCCGGGCAGGTCGTCGACCAGGTCCTGGCGTTCGGCCGGGAGAACGGGCTGCTGCTGGAGAGCTCGGTCGGGGCGGGCACCCGGCTGATCGAGCACCTGCGGGCCAACAACGACGAGGGCGTGGAGATCACCGACCGGTCCGGCGACCTGACCGTGCTCGGCCTGGAGGGCCCGTACGCGTGGGGCGTGGTCGGCCGGCTGATCGACGGTGAGCTGGCCTCGCTGCCGTTCGAGGCGGTGTCGGACACCGTCTGGAACGACGTCGAGATCATCTTCGCTCGGACCGGATTCACCGGCGAGTACGGCTACCAGATGATCGTCCCGATCGAGTCCGCCGCCGACCTGTGGCGGGCCGCCCTGGAGCACGTCGCCGCCGCCGGGCAGGAGGCGCTGGAGCTGGCCATGCTGGAGGTGCGCCAGCCGATCCCGCGGCTGGAGACCGCCGGCGGCGTGAACGTGATCGAGATCGGCGCCAACTGGCTGGTCGACGTCACCAAGGACGAGTTCGTCGGCAAGGAGGCCGTGCTGGCCGCCTTCGAGTCCGGGCAGGGCCGCAGGACCGTTGGCTTCTCCGGCGGCGACACCGTGCCCGAGCCGGGCGCCCGCGTCCTGGCCGGCGGCGAGGACGTCGGCGAGGTGGTGCTCGCGGTCCGCAGCGTCGGCCTCGGCGCGACCCTCGGCCTGGCCAGGGTGGACGCGGAACTGGCCGCCGCCGGTCTGGAGTTCACCGTCGAAGGCGTCGATGTGACCACGCTGACCAGCCCGTACATCGTGCCCAAGAGCTGGAGCATCCCGATCATCTGATCGGGACCGCCAGGTAAGGAGACCAGCATGGCGCTGCGGCCCGTCGTCGTCACCGGCCTTGGAGTCATCTGTGCCATCGGCCGCGACCCCGCCGAGTTCTGGCACCGGCTCACCACCGGCCAGGGGGGCCTCACCCCCATCCAGGACCCGGCCTTCGCGGTCTTCGAGGCCAGGTACGCGGGCCAGGTCCCGGACGAGTGGATCACGGGGCAGCTCCCCGAGTCCGACGCCGCCCTGGACCGCACCGCCGGCCTGGCCCTGATCGCGGCCCGCCAGGCCGTCGCCCAGGCGGGGCTGACCGGCCTCGACCCGGAACGGTTCGGGATGATCCTCGGCAAATGCCAGGCCACCCCGGACGCGGCCGGCCACTACCAGCCCATGCACCGCACCCAGGACGTGATCGCCGACCGGCTGGGGATGCGCGGCCCGCGCATCCTGGTGTCGACGGCCTGCGCGGCCGGCGGCAACGCGGTCGGCCTGGCCAAGGACAAGATCCTGGTCGGCGCGGCCGACGCCGTGCTGGCGGGCGGCGTCGACCCGCTGCTGTTCGGCACCTACGCCGGCTTCGCCGGACTCAAGGCCCTGAGCACCGGGCCGTGCCGCCCCTACAGCCACTCCGACGGCCTGAACCTCGGCGAAGGAGCCGCGTTCCTGCTGCTGGAGCCGCTGGACCTGGCCCTGGCCAGGGGCGCGGTGCCGCTGGCCGAGGTCGCCGGGTACGGCCTGTCGGCCGACGCCTACCACGCCACCGCCCCCGACCCCACCGGCCGGGGCGGCACGTCCGCGATGCGGCGGGCGCTGGCCGACGCCGGCCTCACCCCCGACCACGTCGGCTACGTCAGCGGGCACGGTACCGGCACCCCGGCCAACGACACGATGGAGGCCAAGGTCATGCGCACGGTCTTCGGGCCGCGCGCCGGGCAGGTGCCGACCAGCAGCATCAAGTCGTTCGTCGGCCACACCCTCGGCGCGGCCGGCGCGGTCGAGGCGGTCGCCGCGGTGCTCGCCCTGCGGGACGGCGTCGCGCCGCCCACGATCGGCTTCGCCCCCGACGCCGTGCCTGGCGATCTGGACTTCGTGCCCAACCTGGCGCGCGCGCTCCCGATGGACACGGTCGTGTCCAACAACTACGCGTTCGGCGGGAACAACGTCTCGCTGATCCTGACCACCCCCGGCCCGGACCGGGAGCACACCGAGCTGCCCCGCCGGGAGGCCGTGATCACCGGGCTCGGGCCGGTCAGCGGGCTCGGCGTCGGGATCGCCGAGACCACCGAGGCGATCCTGGCCGGGCGGCCGGCGCTCGGCGTGCGGCCCTCCCTGGAGGGCAGGACGTTCGCGCCGCGCTCGCTCTGGCGGCACATGAACAACCTGTCCAGGATGGCGATCGCGGCCTCCCGGCTGAGCTGGGAGGACGCCGGGCTGAAGCTGCCCAGGAAGGAACTCGACGACGTCGGGCTGGTGTTCGCCACCGGCGCGGGGTCGGCCGAGAGCACCGGCGGGTTCGACGACAGCATCGCGGCCAACCCCAGCAAACCGGCCGTGCTGAGCTTCTCCAACGTGGTGCTGAACGCCACCGGCGGCGCGGTCTGCCAGACCCTCGGGCTGCGCGGGCCGACCACGACGATCTGCAACGGCGGGGCGTCGGCGTCGATCGCGCTGGACTGCGCGCTGGAGATGATCAGGGCGGGCAAGGCGGACGTGGTCCTGGTGGTGGCCGCGGACGAACATGTCACGGCGGTGCCCGAGGGCGCGTTCGTGTCGCCGTACGACCGGGACTCCGGCAGCGTGCCCGGGTCGGCGGCGGTGGCGTTCGTGGTGGAGGCGGCCGAGTACTGCGCGGCGCGGGGCGGGACGCCGTACGCGCGGGTGCTGGGCACCAGCCACGTCGGCGGGAGGTTCGACGGGATCGCCGGGCTGCCCGGCGGGCGGCCCGATCTGGTCGTCGGCGCGGGCACCGGCGGCGGCGAGGACGCCGAGGAGGCCGCGGCCGTGCTGGCCGCGCTGCCCGGCGTGCCGCTGACCGCGTCGGCCGGGCTGACCGGCGACTGCCAGGCCGCGACCGGCGGGCTGAACATCGCGCTGGCCGCCCTCGCGATCAGGGACGGGATCGCCCCCGCGCTCACCGGGCTGGCCGCGCCGGCGGCGGGTGGCCTGGACGACTACCTGATGAAGCCGAATCCGCCTGAGCCGGTCGAGCGGGCGCTGGTGCTCAGCTCCGCGCCCGGATCGGTGCGCGGCGCGGTCCTGCTGGGGGCGGTATGACCCCCTTCGACGTCGGCGAGACCGATCGGCTGCTGACCACCACCCGCTCCGTACGGCGCCGCCTGGACCTGGACCGGCCGGTGCCGCGAGAGATCATCGAGGAGACGCTGGAGGTGGCCGTCCAGGCGCCCACCGCGAACAACCACCAGAACTGGCGCTGGCTGGTGATCAGCGACCCGGCGACCAAGGAGAAGATCGCCGAGCGGACGCTGTCGTCCTGGCTGTTCCACCGCAACGACGTGTGGACCAACGCCGGGCGGCGGCGGAACACGGCCCAGGCGCGCCGCAACAACGAGTCGGTGGTCGTGCTGGCCGAGACGATCGCGCGGGTGCCGATCCTGGTCATCCCGTGCGTGCTCGGCCGCCCGCCGGACACCGAGGCGATCGACGCCGCCTGGCGGGAGCGCATGTCGACCAAGCCGCCGCAGGACCCGGGCCACCTGGTCAGGCTCGGCCCGATGCGGTCCAGCATCTTCTACGGCTCGATCTTCCCCGCCATCTGGTCCTTCCAGCTGGCGCTGCGCAGCCGTGGCCTCGGCAGCACGATCACCTGCATGCACGTCCCGTACGAGCGGCCGGTCGGCGAGCTGCTGGGGATCCCGTCCGGGGTGACCCAGGTCTGCATGATCCCGGTCGCCTACACGGTGGGCACCGAGTTCCGCCCGGCCGATCGGGCCAGCGCGAAAGAACGCACGTACTGGGAGAGGTGGCAGGCATGACCGATGTCGTGATCGTCGGGGGTGGCATCGCGGGCGCGTCGGCGGCCTGCAAGCTGTCCGCCGGCGGCCTGGACGTGGTGCTGCTGGAGAAGCAGGACGTCTACCACGATCTGGTCCGCGGCGAGTGGCTGGCCCCCTGGGGCATCCGCGAGGCGCAGCGGCTCGGCGTGTACGACTGCTTCGGCGCGGGCGGCGGCTGGGAGATCCGGGAGTGGATGACCTGGGACGAGGCGGTCTCCGACGACGAGGTCGAAGCCGTGGACATGACCAGTTTCATCCCCGGCGTCGGCGGCCCGATGTCGTTCCCGCACCACGCGGTGTGCGAGCTGATGGCCGCGCAGGCCGTCGGTTCCGGCGCCCGCCTGGTGATGGACGCCTCCAGGATCACCGTCACCGCCGGCGCGGAACCCGTGGTCACCTACCGGACCGCCGAGGGCGAGCATGAGATCCGCCCGAGGATGGTGCTCGGCGCGACCGGCCGCGGCTGCACGGTCGGGCGGCAGATCGGCGTCACCATGCGCAACTCCATGCACCACTGGGGCGGCGGCATGATGGTCGAGGGCCTGGACTCCTGGCCGGCCGACGTGCAGGCCATGGGCACCGAGGGCGACGTGATGTTCATGGTCTTCCCGCAGGGGTACGGCCGCGCCCGCCTCTACCTGAACTTCCCCGCCGAGAACAAGCTGCGCTACCGGGGCGAGGGCGGCGTCGAACGATTCCTCGCCGCGTTCGAGCTCGACTGCCTGCCCGATCGCGGCAAGGCCGTCACCGAGGCGATCCCGGCCGGGCCGCTGTCGGTGTGGCCGTCGGTGTCGAGCGTGCCG
Source organism: Acrocarpospora corrugata (assembly GCF_009687845.1). Lineage (GTDB taxonomy): Bacteria > Actinomycetota > Actinomycetes > Streptosporangiales > Streptosporangiaceae > Acrocarpospora > Acrocarpospora corrugata. Next base: position 155,901 of record NZ_BLAD01000039.1, on the reverse strand, counting down.
GAGGGGCCGCCGCTGGCCGAGGGCGTGGTGCTGATCGGCGACGAGGCCGGCAACGCGGACACCGTGCTCGGCACCGGGCTGTCCTGCGCGATGCGCGACTCCAGGACCGTGTGCGACATCCTGCTCGGCTCCGACGACTGGTCGCCTGCGGCGTTCGACCCGTACGTGGAAGAGCGCCTGTTCCGGCTGGACCGGCTCGCGTTCGGCGCGGACATCATCAGCCGGCTGCACGTTGAGTTCGGCGAGGTGGCGGTCGAGCGCCGGCGGCGGGCCCGCCGGCTGATGGCGAAGAACTTCGCCGCCCAGGTCACCGGTCTGCTGAACATGGTGGCCCCCGAGGATGTGCCCGAATTCGGATTCAGCGAGTTCTTCGCGGAGCGGTTGTTCAGGGAGACGGCATGACCGACATGACCGACAAGAAGACGGTGCGCGTCAACGACGTCGACATCGCCTACGTGGAGGCGGGCGAGGGCGACCCCGTCATCCTGCTGCACGGCTACCCCGACTCCTCCTACCTGTGGCGGCACCAGATCCCGGCGCTCGCCGAGGGCGGCTTCCGGGTGATCGCGCCGGACCTGCGCGGCTTCGGCGACTCCTCCAAGCCGCAGGAGATCGAGGCGTACCGGATGCAGACGATCGTCAACGACATCGTCGCGCTCACCGCCAAGCTCGGCATCCGCCGCCCGCACGTGGTCGGCCACGACTGGGGCGCGGCCATCGCCTGGATGTACGCGTTCCTGATGCCGCGCAGGATCGACCACCTGGCCGTGCTGTCGGTCGGCCACCCGGGCGTGTTCGCGAGGCCGTCCATCGAGCAGCGCGCGGCCTCCTGGTACATGCTGCTCTACCAGTTCCCCGGGATCAGCGAGGAGCTGCTGCGCCGCAACGGCTGGCGGCTGTTCAAGGAGATCATGGGCAAGGACGGCGACTACGACCGATACCTGCGCGACATGGCCCGCCCCGGCGCGCTGACCGCGGGGCTGAACTGGTACCGGGCGAACCGCTCGCCGGAGGCGGAGCTGCGGCCCGCCCGGCCGTTCCCGCCGGTCCTGGCCCCCACCCTCGGCATCTGGGGGGCCGGCGACCAGGCGCTCCGCGAGGAGGGCATGCACGGTTCCGCCAAGTTCGTGAAAGGCCCGTGGCGGTACGAGCGGGTTGAGGACGCCGGCCACTGGATTCCGCTCGACGCCCCCGAGGTGGTCAGCAAGCTGCTGCTGGACTTCCTCGGCTCGCAGGACTCGGCGCAGGCCGAACGACGTCCGCGCCGGCGGCTCTAGTGCTCGGCTACCTGTTCCCCGGTCAGGGCACCGTCCGGGTCGGCATGGGCGCCTGGCTGCGCCGCCGCCCGGTCGCCCGCGCGGTGCTCGAAGAGGTCGACGAGCTGCTGACGCGGCCGATCTCGGCGCTGTGCGCGCGCGGGCCGCTGGATCGGCTGGTGGCCACCGAGCACGCGCAGATCGCGGTGACCGCGTGCAATCTGGCGGCGCTGGCCGTGCTGGCGGAAGAGGGCTACGAGCCGGGCGTGGTGGCCGGTCACAGCGTCGGCGAGCTGACCGCGCTGCACGCGGCCGGGGTGCTCGGGCGGGCCGAGGTGGTCGGCCTGGTGGAGACCAGGTCGCGGCTGATGTCGCAGGTCGGCGTCACCGGCGGGATGCGCGCGGTGATGGGCCTGCCGGTCGAGCGGGTCGAGGAGCTGGCCGCGCTGGCCGGGACCTCGGACGAGCCGCTCGTGGTCGGGCTGGAGAACGCGCCTGGACATGTGGTCGTCTCCGGCTCCCTGAAGGCGCTGGACCGGCTGACTGAGCTGGCCGCCGACGCCAGCAAGATCATGTCGCTCGCGGTGGGCAACGCGTTCCACTCGCCGCTGATGGCCTCGGCCGTGCCGGGCTGGGCGGAGGCCGTCAGGGCCGCGCCGATGCGGCCGCCCCGGGTGCCGGTCGTCCCGAACGTCACCGGCCGGCCCACCACCGACCTCGAACTGATCAGGGACTCGCTGATCGCCCAGCTGACCGGCCGGGTCCGCTGGACGGAGACCGTCGCGGTGGTGGACGGCCTCGCGCTCGCCGTCGAGGTGGGCGACAGCAAGGTGCTGGCCGGGCTGTCCCGCCGGACCGGCGCGCGCTGCCTGAGCATGGCCGACCCCGGCACGCTGCGCCGCCTGGCCAGGGAGTCGGCGGCATGAACCGGTGGGGCAGCGCCGTCGTCGGCTTCGCCGGGCTCACCCTGCCTCATGACCTGCTGGACGGCATGCGCCTGGAGGACGTCTACACCCCCGCGGAACGGCTGCGCTCCGGAGCAGGGCGCTCGCTCCAGCACTGGGCCGGCCGGCTGGCCGCCAAACGCGCCGTGCTGCGCCTGCTCGGCGTCCCGCCGACGGCCGAGCACCTGGCCCAGGTCGAGGTCCTGCCCCGGCCCACCGCCGCCTGCGCCCGCACCGCCGCGTGCCACGACGGCCATCCCCCGGTCGTACGCCTCGGGCCCGCTCTCGCCGCCCGGACCGATCAGCGGATCCGGCTCTCGCTCAGCCACACCAGTGGCCGGGCCCTGGCGGTGGCCGTGGCTTCGGCCGGGCTTCCGGAGGACCTCCAGGACTTCTCGGAAGGCGGGGACGCGTGATGGACGCACGGAAGATCGCCGAAGCGAATCTGGAAGCCTGGCGGAACGCCGATCCCGCCGCCGTGGCCGCCTCGGTCACCGGGTTCCAGGACCCCGACACCGACGGCTCGCTGGCCGGTGACGCGCTGGCCGCGCACGCGGCCGAGGTCATGGAGCGCTTCAAGAACCTGCGCTTCCAGGTCGAGCGGGTGACCGGCGACGCGGACGCCGCGACCGTCTGGTGGGTGATGGAAGCCGACCACCGTGCCTCCTACCTGGGGATGCCCGCCGTCGGCGGCGCCGTCCGCGTGGCCGGGACCGACCTGGTCACCGCCGACGGGATGGTCCGGCGCTGCTTCGACCGGCTGGCCGTCGCAGAAGCGCTCGGGTACACGGCCAGGTTCGTGCCCGCCGCCGACGAGGTGCGCGAGTTCGGGGTCAGCGCGCGGGCGGCGAGCAGCCGTACCGACCGGCCCGGCGCGTTCACGCTGACCTGGCTGGAGGTCAGGGACGAGGCGGAGGCGGCCGACGTGGACCTGCTCAGCGTGGAGATCGTCAAAGGGCTGCGGACCTCCAGGGGCTTCCTCGGGGTCGCCACGTTCGACATCGGCAACCGCAAGTACACGCTCACGGCGTTCGACCGGCCGGAGTCGGTGCGCGCCGTGCACGCCCGGCCGCACCAGCGGGCGATGCGCCGGTTCTTCAAGGCCGGGCTCTGCGCCCGAGCCCTCACCGGCCTGCTGATCCCCGAGGCCATCCGCGAGTACGCCCGCTGCGCCGACTGCGGCACCGTCGTCAAGCTCGGCGCCGGCGACGGCGATGGTGATGGCGCTGCCTGCGGCTGCGGGTGGACCCCCGACGACGTCCCCCTACTGTGACTGGAGCACCGATGACCGATTTCACCTACGAGCACGCGCCGGGGGACGGCGACCAGCCGACCGTGGTGTTCATGTCCGCGCTGTTCGCCGGCGGCTGGATCTGGGAGCACCCCTACCGGCGCCTGGCGGCGGCCGGGTGGCCGGTGCTCCGCACCCACGAAGCCATCTGCGCCCTGGACCGGCAGGTGGCCGGGTCGATCGAACGGCTCGGCGACGCGCTGCTGGCGGCCTGCGACGAGGCCGGCGTGGGCGAGGTGATCGTGTGCGCCAACTCGCTCGGCGGGCTGGTCGCCATCGACCTCGCCGGGCGGTGCCCCGACCGGGTCCGCGGCATCGTGGTCAGCGGCGCCCCCGGCCTCACCCCCGACCCCGACGTCGGCCTCAGCTTCGACCGGCGCGCCAGCGTGCGACCGGTCGGCGCGGAGTTCGGCGACCGGATGATGGCCGCGCTGTTCCACGGCGAGGAGCGGTTCTTCACCCAGGAGCAGATGGACGGCGTCGGCACCATGCTGCTGCGGCCCGAGGCGATGGTCAGCATGGCCCGCAGCATCAAGGCCACCCGCCGCTACCGGGTACGGCCCGCGCTGGACCAGGTGCGCTGCCCGTCCGCGTACGTGTGGGGCCGGCACGACCGGATGACCCCCGTCGACCCCTGGCTGGAGCTGCTCGCCGAATACCCGGAGACCGAGGTCGTCGTGGTGGCCGACAGCGGCCACATCCCGATGATCGAAAAGGCCGCCGACTACACCGCGTTCCTGGAATCCTTCCTGGACCGCTGCGGCCGGGTGCCGGCATGACCGTTCCCGCCGTCCTGATCGGAGTGGACATCGTCGCGGCAGACCGGCTGGCCAGGGCCGCCGCGCGCGGCGGCGCGACCTTCACCCGCCACCTCACCACCGTCGCGGAACGCGACCTCAGTCCGGGCACGGCGACGTTCTCGGTCAAGGAGAGCTTCATCAAGGCGGTCGGCGGCCGCCCGCCCGGCTTCACCTGGCACGACTTCGAGGCCGTGCGGGAGCCGCCGCCGGGCTGGACCGGCGAGCTGCTCGATGAGGCGGCGGCCGAACTCACCGCCGCCACCGGCCTGACCCTGACCGGCGGCGCGGCCTACACCCTGAGCGGCGCCTGCCGGGACGCCGCCCGCCTCCGCCTGGCCGGCCCGGTGGCGGGCGCGGCCCGCTGGGGGAGCGGCGACGGGCTGCTCGTCTCGCTGGCGGTCGTCTACGTCCACAGGAAGGACGCCCGATGTCCATAACGATGTCCGGAAACCGAACAGTCCGGCCCGGTGAGTCGATCCAGGACGCACTGGACGAGGCGGGCCCCGGCGCGACGATCCTGCTCGCCCCGGGGACGTACCCGGGAAGCGTCTGGATCAGGCATGACGGGGTGACCCTGCACGGTGAGGGGGCGGTGCTGGTCCCCGGGCCGGGGGTGCGCGCCGACATGCCCAAACTGCACGACGCGAGTGAGGACGTGGTCTCCGGCGTCGTCGCGCACGGCGTCCGCGACCTCACCGTCACCGGGCTCTCGGTGCGCGGCTTCTCCGGCGCCGGCGTCTACGCCCACTCCGTCACCGGCCTCGCCGTACGGGATGTGACGGTCGTGGACAACGCGGTCTGGGGAGTCTACGTGCGGGAGAGCACCGGCTGCGAAGTGGTGAGCTGCCGGGCCTCCGGCAGCCAGTACGCGGGTGTCGCGGTCAGCTTCTGCGCCGGTGCGGCCCTCATTGAGGGCAACGAGACCTTCGCCAACGCGTTCGGCGTGTTCGTCGACAACTCCAGCGGCGTACGGGTGCTGCGCAACACCAGCCACGGCAACGCGATCGGGCTGATGCTGCTCAACCAGACCTACGACGGGGAGCCGGACGGCGGGGTCAGGGACTGCCTGGTCGCCGGCAACGACGTGCACGGCAACGACCTGGCCGCCGGCGGCGACGACCCCGGTTCGCTGGGCGCGGCCGGCCCGCCCATCTCGGGGGTGGGGATCGCGCTGATCGGCACCGAGCGGGTCAGCGTGGTCGACAACCACATACACGACAACCACCCCAGCGGCCCGTCCGTGATGGGCGCCGGGTTCGTGATGGGCTCGTCCAAGGGCTGGGGCGGCGACGACGCGGTGGCCAACCACATCCTCTGGAACCGGGTCACCGGCAACACCCCGCTGGACTACCAGCTCGGCGTCGAAACGGGACTCCAGACCTTCGCCGGCAACCTCGCCGCCAACGGCGACCCCGTGGAACTGGCCGGGTGGCGGTCATGACCAACACGCTGACCTGCGCGAACCTCAGCAAGCGTTACGGCGGCGCGATCGCGGTCCGGGACGTCGGATTCACCATCGCCCCGGGTGAGGCGTACGGGCTGCTGGGCCCCAACGGCGCCGGCAAGACCACCACGATCTCCATGCTGGTCGGCCTGCTCAAGCCCGACACCGGCACGGTCGTGGTCGGCGGCACCGACCTGGCGGCCGAGCCCATGGCGGCCAAGGCGAAGATCGGCTACGTTCCGCAGGAGATCGCCCTCTACCCGGACCTGACCGGCCGGGAGAACCTGCGCTTCTTCGGCCGCCTGTTCGGCCTCCCGCGCAAGGCGCTGCGCGGGCGCGTCGAGGAGGTGCTCGACCTGGTCGGGCTCGCCGACCGTGCCGACGCCAAACTCGACACCTACTCCGGCGGCATGAAGCGGCGCATCAACATCGGCGCCGCCCTGCTGCACCGCCCCGAGCTGCTCATCCTGGACGAGCCCACGGTCGGCGTCGACCCGCAGAGCCGCAAGTCCATCCTGGACGGCGTCGAACGCCTGGTGGCCGACGGCATGGCCCTGCTCTACACCTCGCACTACATGGAGGAGGTCGAGCGGCTCTGCCACCGGGTCGCCATCATCGACCACGGCGCCATCGTCGCCGAGGGCACCCGGCACGAGCTGATCGAGCTGGTCGGCGGCGTCGACCGGATCGAGCTGACCCTGGACGGCGACGTCGAGACCGCGCTCGCCAAGCTGCACGGCGTGGGCGGCGTCACCGAGGCGGTCCGCACCTCGGCCGGGTCGGTCCGGCTGATCGCCGAAGGCGGCCGGTACCTGCTGCCCGCGATCATCTCCACGGTCGACGGCATCGCCACCGTCACCGCCGTGGAGGTCGTCGAACCCGACCTAGAGGCCACCTTCCTGCACCTCACCGGCAGCACGCTCAGGGACTGACATGTTGCGACCGCTTCTCACCGTGAGCGCCCTGGAGCTCCGCACCCGGATCCGGGATCGGACCGCCCTGGTCATCGCGATCGTCGTGCCGGTGGCCATGGCCACCCTGTTCGGCGTGGCGCTCGGCGGCGACGACCCGCCGCTGCGGGCCACCGTGGGCTTCGTCGACCTGGACGGCGGCGAGTTCCCGGCCGGCGTCCGGCGGGAGCTCACCGCCTCCACCGAGCTCGAAGGCGTGCTGACGCTGCGCGACCTGCCCGGCCGCGAGCAGGCCCAGACCGCCCTGGACGCCGGCGACATCGGGGCCGCGATCGTGTTCCCCGCGGGCTTCAGCACCAGCGTCGGCGCCGGCGAAGGCGGCCAGGTCGGCGTGCTGACCTCGGCGGACACGCCGCTGGCCGGAGTGGTCGCGAACGCGGTCGTGGACCGGATCTCCGCCCTGGTGCGGGCCCGCACGCTCGCGGTCCGCGCCTCCCTGGACGCGGGCGTGCCCGCTTCTGAGGTCAAGGAGTTCGTGGAGCGCAACGGCGCCGGCGGGCCCGCCCTGACCTTGGCGAACGACCCGATGGCCGGCGGCAAGGTCGACCTGTCGGTCTACTACGGCGCGGGGATGGCGGCGCTGTTCGCCTTCTTCGTGGTCGGCGCGTCCTTCCGCAGCCTGCTGATCGAACGCAAGCAGGGCACCCTGGACCGGATGCGGGCCGGACCGATCCACGCCTGGGTGCCGATCGCCGGCAAGGCCGTCGTCGGGTTCGGCCTGGCCATGGTCAGCGTCTGCGTCACCTGGGCGTCCTCGGTGCTGATCTTCGGCTCCAGCTGGGGGGACCCGGTGGCCGTGTTCACCCTCCTGCTGGCGCACGTGCTGGCCGCCACCGCGATCACCATGCTGGTCGCCAGCCGGGCCAGGACCGACGCCCAGGCGGACGGAGTGATCATGGTGATCTCGTTCGTGGCCGCGTTCTTCGGCGGCAGCCTGGTCCCGCTCTACAGCCTGCCCGACGTGCTCCAGAAGCTCGCCCTGTTCACCCCGAACGCCTGGACCACCACCGGGCTGACCGGGCTGGCCGGCTCCGGCGCGGGGCTGGCCTCGGTGGCCGCGCCGATCGGCGTGCTGTGCGCGATCGCCGTGGTCGCCTTCGGGCTGTCCGCGATGGGTTTCAGGAAAGGACTGCTCGGATGAGACCGCACCCTGTCTGGGCGCTCGTCGCCGCCAACCTGCGCCGCCACTCCCGCGACCGGGTCGGCCTGTTCTTCATCGTGGTGATGCCGTTCGTCAGCATCATCTTCGTCGGCATGGCGCTGGGCGGCGGCACCGCCGCGTCCCGGCTGCCGGTCGGCGTGGTCGCCCAGGACTTCGACCCGGTGGCCGCCGCCGTCCTGCGGGAACTGCGCGCGCACCCCGACCTGGAGATCACCGCAGTCGCCGGCAAAGCGGAACTGCGGGCCGGAGTGCGGGCGGGCGCGCTGGCCGCCGGGGTCGTCATCCCGCCGGGCTCGACCAAATTCGAGCTGGTCATGACGCAGTCCAACGGCAGCGGCATGGCCGCGCGCAGCGCCGTCGACGTCGCGGTCGGCAAGGTCGCGGCCGTCATCGAAGCCACCCGCGCCGCCACCTCGGCCGGCGCCACCCCGGCCGAGGCCGCCGCGCTGGTACGGAAGGCGGAGGCCGCCTCGGCCGATGTCGACGTGGTCAACTCCTCGACCGCGTCCGGCACGCCGCGCGGGTTCGCCTACACCGCCCCGGCCAACCTGCTGCTGTTCACCTTCATCAACTCCATGGCCGTCGCCGCCGCGCTCGCCGAGAGCCGCCGCATCGGCATGCTGCAGCGGGCCTTCGCCGCCCCGGTGCGGCGCGGCGCCGTCCTGTTCGGCGAGGCGCTCAGCCGGTTCATCGTGGCCGCCGCCCAAGCCGTGCTGATCATGGTGGTGAGCTCCCTGCTGTTCGGCGTCTCCTGGGGCCAGCCGCTCGGCGTCGCCACCGTCGTCGGCGTGTTCGCGCTGGTCTCCACCGGCGCCGCGATTCTGATGGGCAGCCTGGTCCGCTCCTCCGCGCAGCCGTCCGCGATCGGGCCGCCGCTCGGCATCGTGCTCGGCATGCTCGGCGGCTGCCTGTGGCCCAGCGAGGCCGCCGGCGACACGCTCAACGCCATCGGGCGGCTGTTCCCGCACTTGTGGGGAATGGACGCGCTCCTGACTCTGTCCCGGCCCGGCACCGGGCTCGGCGACGTGCTGCTCGACGTCGCCGTACTGGCCGTCATGGCCGCCGTCCTGCTGAGCCTGTCCCTGGTCCTGTTCAGCCGACGCACGAGAATCCTCTGAGGAGACAGCACATGATGAATTCGACCACCAGGTGGCTTTCCGATTCCGTCCGCGCCGGTGGCGCCAACGTCGCCGGCGTCTACCGCTACGCGACCAGGAACGGGGCCATCGACGTCCTGGATGTGGCCGCCGTCGAGCTCGGCATCGGCATGCACGAGCTGAACGAGGCGGTGGACCAGCTCGTCGAGAACCGCCTGTTACGCGCCGTGGACGGGGCGGCCCGCCGGTTCATCCCGGTGGACCCGCAGGTCGCGGCCAACGCGCTGGTCTCCTCGGTGGAGCGGGAGATCTACCAGCGGCGCGAGCTGATCGACCAGATCAAGGACGTGTTCCGGGAGGACTACCGCGGCCCCACCTCGGCGCCGTCGCCGATCGAGTATCTGGTCGGGTCGCTGGAGGTGCGCGGCTTTCTGAAGATGGCCGGCGACGCCTGCCGTACCGAGGTGCTGGTTCTGCAGTCCAGTGAGGAGGACGCCGAGGAGCTGGCGCAGGCGTACCTGCCGCTGCTCGCGCGCGGCGTCACCGTGCGGATCATCTGCCGGCACCGGAACCGGGCCGACCTGTCCACCCGGATGAAGCTGAAGCAGCTCACCGACGCGGGCGCCGCGATCGGCACGGTCAGTCACATCCCCCGCTCCGCGGTCGTCTTCGACCGGTCGCTGGTCGTGCTGTTCGGCCTGGCCGACGGCGAGACCAACGTGGCGCGGGTGCACAACGACGGCATCGTCAGGTTCCTGCTCGACCTGTTCGACCATCTGTGGGACACCGCGATGCCGCTGGAGAGCGCCGACTCCGGCTACGCGAACGTGGCCGACGACCTGCGGCACGCCATCGCCGGGCTGATGGCGAAGGGCTACACCGACGAGGTGGTGGCCCGCAAACTCGGCATGTCGGTACGGAGCTGCCGCCGGCACATCGCCACCCTGATGCGCGACCTGGACGCCACCAGCAGGTTCCAGGCCGGGGTGCAGGCGGCCCGCAAATTCCTGGCCAGCGGCGCGTGAGAGGGGCCCGCCGTGTGTCACGGCGGGCCCCGCGTCCTCAGGGGCGTCCTCAGAGTACGGCGACGCCGTCGGCCGCACGCCTCGCCACCACCACGCCGGCCAGGCCGCGAGCCCGGTCGCAGACCAGGTTCAGCCCCCTGACCAGCTCCTCGGCCGTCATGCGTGGGCTCAGGCACATCCGGATGGAGCTGTTGGCATCCTCGGCGCTCACCCCGATCGCGGTGAGCACCGGTGAGGGCTCCTGGGAGTCGGAGTTGCACGCCGATCCGGTGGACAGCGCCACCGACGGCAGGCTCGCCACCAGGCTCTCGCCGCGCACCCCCGGCAGCACCAGGTTCAGCACGTGCGGGACGCCGGCCCGCGGGTGGCCGTTGATCCGCAGGCCGGGAATCCGGCGGGTGAGCAGCTCCATCGCGATCGAGCGCAGCACCGCGACCTTCTCGCCGTCCTCCGCCATCCGGGCCGCGGCCAGCTGGCAGGCCTTGCCGAGGCCGACCACCAGGTGGGTGGGGATGGTGCCGCTGCGCAGGTCGTACTGGCCGCCGCCGTGGGTGATGGGGCGGATCCTGCGGCGGATCTCCGGCCGGATGCACAGGACGCCGATCCCCTTCGGGCCGCCGATCTTGTGGGCGGACATGGCCAGCGTGTCGACGGCCGTGCCGACCACGTCGATCGGGATCCGGCCCGCCGCCGGAGCGGCGTCGACGTGCAGCAGCGCGCCGCTCTCGTGGCAGAGCGCGGCCATCTCGCGGACCGGCTGGATCGTGCCGATCTCGCTGTTCACCCAGGCCACCGTGGCCACCCGGGTGTCGAAGTCGAGCAGGTTGGCGAACCTGGCGAGGTCGACCACGCCGTCGGCCCGGACCGCCGTGGTCCTGATGCCGACGCCGCGTTCGCGCAGCGCGCGGGCGATCGACAGCGACGACTTGTGGTCGGTGGGGCAGAACACCGCGTTGACCGGGGCGCGGTCGCCGTGACCGAACACGCCGAGCAGCGCGATGTTGTTGCTCTCGGTCGCGCCCGAGGTGAACACGATGCCGGCCGGATCGGCGCCGAGCAGTCCGGCGACCGACTCGGTGGCCGCGTCCACCGCCCGGCGGGCCCGCTTGCCCAGCAGGTGCGGGGAGGACGGGTTGCCGAACTCCTCCCGCAGGTACGGGAGCATCGCGTCGAGCACTTCTTCGTCCACCCGGGTGGTGGCGCAGTTGTCCAGGTAAATGACGTCCATCGTCCCGCCCTCAGCTCCGGAAGGTGCTGACCGTCACCAGTTTTGAGTAGATCTCGTCGGTGGACATCTCGCCGCTGCCGCCCGGGTCGGCGATCACGACGACCATGCCGGTGAGCCGGTAGAGACTGAGCGCGATCTCGACCCCGGTCTGTACGGGAGCCAGGCACTCGCCCGGCGCGAAGATCACGATGGCCCGGTAGCCGGCCTGGTACACCTCGGAGATCATCTCGGTGATCTCGCCGGCGCAGCCGGTGATGCCGCAACTGATCAGCGTGCGGTAGTTGCCCGCCTCGTCCAGGAACGCGACCTCGGTGTCCTTCGCGCCGGACTCCAGCACCCGCTTTTCGAGCCTGCCCTGCTTGACGAACTTGTCGGCGGCCTTCTGGAAGCGGTACTTGAGCCACGTCTCCGGGAACGCCAGCGGGTGTTTGCGGCTGGGCAGCAGACTCCGCGCGTCCAGCCCGGCCGCGCGCAGGATCTGCTGGTAGCCGTCCGGCAGGCCGGTGAAGCTCTCGAAGAACTCGGCTCGGAGCGTGCTGGCGGGCCGGCCGCCGGTGGGGACGTACTGCCAGTCGTTGATGAGGAGCAGCAGCTTGGCGTCCTTGACGAGCTTCGCGTATGCCGTGATCAGGTCGACTGAGAGCTGCCAGGAGTAGGCCGGGAAGATGCCCACCCGGCCAGCGATCCGGTCGCGCATGAGGGTGGAGGACTGTGCCTCCATGACGCCGGGGACGAGTGCGCCGCTGTCCTCGTCCTCGAACAGCATGAAATGGCCGCCCATGACGACGAGTTCGGTCAGGGGGGCCGATGCGAGTTCGCGGTCGATGGCGGCGCGGAGCTCCTGCTCAGAGCCGACGAGCTGGTGGGACTTGGCTATGGTCTCTGCGAACACTTCACTCATGGTCGGACTCCGGGTTGTAGCGGTTCTGGAGATGGCGTGACGCTGGCCGCTGGGGCGAGCAGGCAGGCCAGTGCGCTCAATGGCGCGGCACCAGTGAGCTGGTGGACGGTGACTCCCTCCCACCCGTGGCTCCGGAGCAGAGCCAGCACCCGCGGAATCCGCAGGACCCTGCCCCCTGTGCCGGTGTAGCTCTGGGCCGGATCGACCTCGGCGAGCCCGTTCGCCTGCCCGACGACGGCCGCGAGGACCTCCTCCGCCGCCTTGTCCGGGATATTTCGTGATTCGGTGCGCCGGCTGGGCGGCGGCGCGGGGGCGAAGCCGGCCAGCGCGGCGATGTCGCTGGTGCGCAGGGCGTCCGGCGTCGCGTCGTAGCTGAGGATCGTGGTCTCCCAGGCGCGCAGAAAACGTTCGATGGAGTCCGCGTCCATGACCGACGACGCGGCGCTCAGCGCGATCACCACGGCGTCCTTCCATTCGTCGACCCGGACGTAGGTGTCGGCGCCGTGATCCTCGGGCGGCGTCTGCCAGGTGATCCGGCTGCGCCGCGCGCGGGACTCGAGGGTGACCTGCTTGATGAAGTTGAACTCCGACGCCAGTCGCGCGCCCTTTCTGGCCAGCAGTTCGGCTACCTCGTCGTACGGGACGTAGGCGTGCTCGCGCGCCTGCTCGAACCGGTCGCCGACCCGGGCGAGCAGCTCGGTGAAGGTCGGGTCGTCCGATACGTCCACGCGCAGGAGCAGCGGGGAGAACATGCAGGTCAGGACCGTAGCGTACGGGCCGTTCTCGCGGTTTCCGGTGAACGTCAGGTGGTCGAAGGACGGGCCGCCGGTATAGGCGGCCATCAGCGCCGTGTAGGCCGCCAGGTGCACCTGCGACGGCCACACCTTCTGGCGGGCCGCGATCCGCCGCGAGGCGGCCAGCAGGGCCGGGGACACCAGCGTCGCCCGCCGGGTCTCCGGCGGCACGCCGTGCCTGCGGCGGTCGCCGAACGCGTCCGGTGGGATGGACTCGATCTCCTTCTCCCAGTACGCCAAGGCCGGCCCCGGGTCCAGGGTCGTCTCGTACCGGATCAGATCGGACGGGCGATGCCGGACAGGTTCGATCGCGGCGAGCCGCCGGGCCAGCACCGCCGTGCAGTTCAGCTGTAGTTCGCGCTGGAGCTCCGTGACCGTCCACATGTCCACCGCGAGGTGGTTCAGCACCAGCACGAGCTGCTGGGGCACTCCCTCGGTGGTGATGACGGAGGTCCGGATCGGCCAGTCCACGGCGATGTCGAACTCGGCCCCGCCCAGTCGTTCCATCACCTCGGCCGGCATCGGCGTGCCGTCCTCCTCGGTGGACACCACGACGAGGGGACACGGGCCAGGCGGGCGCACCACCCGGTACGGATCGCCGTCGAGATCGAAGTGGTAGGTGGTGCGCAGCGTCTCGTGCCGGCGGGCCGTCTGATTGAGTATCGCCCGGCAGTTCTGGATCGTCAGGCCGACCGGAATCTGTAGTTTCAGAATAATATGTGTATTGTGGCGAGCGTGTGGCGGCAGGTCGTGATAGCGGAGCCACATATAACGCTGGCCCCAGCCGAGATTCGCGTTCTTCACAACGGACAACCCGGCCTCCCACGGTTGAACGGTCCAGCCCACTCAGGCTAAATGAGAATAGGCTCGCCGCGCCGGCCGGCCGCTGGCATATTGTCAGCGGCCAAAAGCTGCCAGGGCTCCCGCTTGACACCTGTCGCGGAATTAAACGACCCTGAACGGGTAATTCAGCTCAGGCATTGTGAGGAGACCTCCGATGGAAATACCTCACGAGTTCCAGGCCGTTCTCCGCCGGTATCTGCCGTACGCGGGGCCGGGTGACCTGACCCCCGGTGACGACCTCACCTCGCTCGGGCTGGATTCGATGGGGGTCGTGCAGCTGATGGTGGACCTGGAGGACGGGTACGACCTCGAACTGCCCGACGACATCCTCAGCGAGGAGACGTTCGCGACGGTGGGATCGTTGTGGCTGACCTTGTCGTTCCTGCTGGACGCGGCGCGGATCGGATTCTGAGCCATGCTGACGCGCTTCGAGGAGCTGCTGGGGTTCGGGGCCGCCGAGCACGCCGCGGTCACCTACAAGAATGTGACGCTCACCTATGGCGAGCTGCGTGAGCGGGTCGCGCGGGCGGCGGAGGGGTTGCGCTGGCTGGAGCCTGGCGCCCGGGTCGCGATCTATGCGGAGAAGCAGCTCGAAACGGTCGTCGCGATGTTCGCGGTGGCAGCGGCCGGCGGCGTCTTTGTCCCGATAAATCCGCTCTTTAAGGCTCGGCAGGTTGAGTATGTGATCGAGGATTGTGCGGCCGCGCTGCTGATCACCACTCCGGAGCGGGCGCGCACGCTGAGCGGTTCTGTGCGCACGGTGCTGATCGGAGACCTGGACGTCGTCACGACGGATCCGCCCTCCTCCGTCGATCACGATATTTCGGATATCGCGGGCATTCTCTACACGTCCGGGAGCACCGGCTCGCCGAAGGGGGTCGTGCTGAGTCACGGCAACCTGCTCGCGGGCGCGGCGAGCGTCGCCGGCTACCTCGGTCACGCCCACGACGACGTGGTCCTCGCGGCGCTGCCGTTGAGTTTCGACGCCGGGCTGAGCCAGCTGACCACGTCGTTCCTGGCCGGAGCACACGTGGTGCTGGTCAACTACCTGCTGCCCCGCGAGGTCGTCCGGCTCTGCGCCACCCACGGGGTGACGGCGCTGACCTGCGTGCCGCCGCTGTGGGCGCAGCTCGCGACGCAGCGGTGGCCCGCCGAGGCGACGCGCGGCCTGCGCTATTTCGCGAACACCGGCGGACGCCTGCCCAAGACCACACTGGCCTGGCTGCGCGAGACGTTCCCGCAGGCCACCCCCTTCCTGATGTACGGCCTGACCGAGGCGTTCCGGTCCACCTACCTGGATCCCGCCGAGATCGACCGCAGGCCCGGCTCGATCGGCAAGGCCGTGCCGAACGCCGAGGTCCTGGTCGTGCGGGCGGACGGTTCGGAGTGCGACCCGGGCGAGGAAGGCGAGATCGTGCATCGGGGGGCGCTGGTGTCGCTCGGCTACTGGAACGACCCGGCCCGTACCGCGGAGCGGTTCCGGCCGTTTCCTCCCGGCGGCGACGAGATCGCCGTGTGGTCGGGCGATGTGGCCTACCGGGACGAGGAGGGGTTCATCTTCTTCGTCGGCCGTACCGACGACATGATCAAGACGTCCGGCTACCGGCTGAGCCCGACCGAGGTGGAGGAGGCGGCGTACGCGACCGGCCTGGTCGCCGAGGCCGTCGCCGTCGGCGTACCGGACGAGGACCTGGGGGAGCACGTCGTGCTCCACGTGGTGCTCACCGAAGCCGCGGCTCCGGACGGGCTGCGCCTGGCGCTGGAACGCGACCTGCCCCGGTACATGGTGCCGCGCCGGATCGTGACCGCCACCGCGCTGCCCCGGTCGGGAAACGGCAAGTTCGACCGCGCCGAGATCCGCCGGAGCGCGGCCCGATGACCTGGCAGGGCCGCCGCGACGGGCAGCTGACCGTCGGCGGAATCCCGGTCGAGCGGCTCGCCGCCCGGATCGGGAGCACGCCGTTCTTCGCCTACGACCGCGACCTCGTCACCCGCAGGGTCGCCGCCCTCCGGGCCGCCCTGCCGGCCGGAATCCAGCTGAGCTACGCCGTCAAGGCGAACCCGATGCCCGCGCTGCTCCAGCATCTGAGCGGGCTCGTCGACGGCTTCGACGTGGCCTCGGCGCAGGAGATGCGGCATGCGCTGGACACGCCGACGCACGCCGGCCGGATCAGTTTCGCCGGGCCCGGCAAGACCGTCGAGGAGCTGTCCCAGGCGATCGCGGCCGGCGTGACGGTGGAGCTGGAATCGGAGACCGAACTGGCCAGGGCGCGCGCGATCAGCGCCGCCACCGGGGTTCCGGCCCGGATCGCGCTCCGGGTGAATCCCGATTTCACCGTGCGCGGGTCGGGGATGCGCCTGGGCGGCGGGCCGCGGCAGTTCGGGATCGACGCGGAACGGGTGCCCAAGGTGCTCGCCGGGCTGGGGGACGACGTCGACTTCCAGGGGTTCCACGTGTTCGCGGGCTCGCAGAACCTGCGCGCGGACGACATCTGCGAGGCGCAGCGGCGCACGGTGGACCTGATACTCGAACTCGCCGACCTGTCGCCGCCCGTGCGGTACGTCAATCTGGGCGGCGGGTTCGGCATTCCCTACTCGCGCCGCGACAGTCCCCTCGACCTGGAGCCGATCGGCGACAACCTGGCGCGGCTCATGCGCGAGCGCGTCGTTCCCCGGCTGCCGGGGGCCCGGGTCGTCATCGAGCTCGGGCGTTATCTGGTCGGCGAGGCGGGGGTGTACATCACCCGGGTGGTGGACCGGAAGGAATCCCGGGGGACGACTTTCGTGGTCGTGGACGGCGGGCTGCATCACCAGCTGGCGGCGTCAGGGAACTTCGGGCAGGTGATCCGGCGCAACTATCCGATGGCCGTGGCCAACCGGCTGGGCGAGGCGCCGGACGAGCCGGTCAACGTGGTCGGCTGCCTGTGCACACCGCTCGACCTGCTCGGCGACCGGGTGGAACTGCCGAGAGTCGAGATCGGCGATCTGATCGCCCTGTTCCAGGCCGGCGCGTACGGCCTCACGGCGAGCCCGACGGGGTTCCTCAGCCATCCGGCGCCGGTCGAAGTGCTCGTGTGAAACCGGGTGCCGGGCGCGCCGCGCCCGGCACGTGCTCACTCCGGCATGGGGATGACCGCCGGGAACAGGGACGGCGCCAGGGTTTCGTGGCCGGCGTTCCACAGGTCCTTGAGGCTGGTCTCCGGGTCGGTCGCGGCGACCTGGACGCCGAGGGCGATCGTGCGCAGCATGTCCGCCATGCCCTCGGCCGGGATGATCGTCGGGTCGGCCAGCATCAGGATGCTGGTCCGGCCGTTGATCACCGACACCCTGACCCGGAACGGCTGGCCGTACTGCTGGGCCAGCGGCGTCCACAGCAGCTCGGCCGGGGTCTTGGCGACGGGGTCGGAGGGCTGGCGATCGAGCTGCACGTAGTTGAACCAGCAGCGGAACAGCTGGTTCACCCAGCAGTCGTGCGCCGGTTCCTCGCCGCGTTCCGCGGCGGCCTCGGCGGCGAGTACGGCGACGCGGTCGAAATCGTAGGACGAGTACCGGTAGGCCCTGGCCCCGGCCCAGTGCAGGCGCTTGACGTGCTCGCTCAGCGGCGCCCCCGGATCGACCGTCGCGACGACCGGGATGAGCTGGTTCATCGTGCCGATCACGTGGTGGTGCTCCGGCGCGAACCGGTTGGAGGCCATCAGGCTCATCGCCACCTTGCCGGTGTTGGTGTGCCGGGCCAGACCGGCCGCGACCAGCGCCATCACCAGCGCGGGCGCGGTGACGCCGAGCTTCCTGGCGGCCAGCGCGGCCAGCCCGCCGAGGCGATGGGAGTGCAGGGTCGCCTCCAGGCGGTCGCGCTTCACCTTGGCCGGCAGCGTTGGCAGCGGGTCGGCCAGGACGTCGCCGAGGGTGCGCCGCCAGTACCGCTCGGACGCCTCCTTCCGGTCCCGCCACAGGTCGGTCCGCTGCTCGTGGGCCAGTTCGGTGGGCGAGGGCCCGAGCTCGGCGACGGCCTCCGGATCGGCCACCAGGGCGCCGAACTGGTCGGTCAGGTGGTTGATCGACCACACGTCCAGGATCAGGTGCGAGAAGGACAGCGCCAGGAACACCGGCGACCCGTTGGTGGTGACCAGCTGCCCGCGCCAGCACAGGCCGCCCTCCATCGCGAACGGCACCGCGCAGAGCTCGTTCTTGACGTCCTCCGGGTCCTCCCAGTCGCGGACCACCCGGTCCACCCGCTCGATCGGCGGCTCCGCCGTCTCGTGCACGCGCTGCACCGGCTGCCCGTCCACGAGGTGGTAGGTGGTGCGCAGCGGCTCGTGCCGCGCCATCAGCACCCGCAGCGCGTTCTCGACCCGGGCCAGCGGGAGCCCGCGCAGGTCGGAGACGATGGGGAGGTTCGCGTCCTGCATCCAATCGTCCGGATACCGCTCGATCTCGCGCCAGCTGAACAGCTGGCCGTGGCTGAGGGGGGCGTCGACGGGCATCGATTCTCCTAGCGGGTCGTGACGGTTTCCCGCCGCCCCCGCCACAGCACGGCGATGGCGACGGTGACCGCCGTCTCGAACATGGTCCCGAGCGTGACCAGGCTCGCCACGTCGGGATGGATCAGCGGCAACCCCCGCAGATCCTGCATCAGGCTGAACGCGATCAGGCCGGCGCAGGTCCCGGCGACGGTCCAGGTGAGCCGCACCCTGACCCGGCCGGACGCCACCCAGTCGGTACGGCGGGCCACCGGCCGGAGCACCGCGGCGCACAGCACGACCACCAGCAGCGCATGCATCGCCAGAAACAACGTAAAATTTCCACCGATAGCGAGTGCGGCCGCACCTCCGGCCACGGTGACCGAGGAACCCCACCGCAGCGCCGACACCAGTTCCGGCTCGCCCCGCCTCGTCACGACCAGGAGCCCGGCGACCACCAGCCCGGCCGCCCAGACGGCCGACACCACCGGATCCATCCCGCGCACCCCGAACAGCACACTCTCGACGACCAGCCAGGTCCCGGCCAGGCCGGCCCAGATCAGATCGAATGGGGGGCCGGCAATTCTGGAGTTCGGCGCGTTCTGGTGGTCACTCATCCCCGCCTCTTCTCCAAAGAGATGAATTCCGCGACGACGCGTATTCGATTTTGGCCAATATTAGCGTGTCGTACCAGGATCCGAACTCGCCTCCCGCGTGTCAAGGGAGCTGCCACCAGGTCGTGCTGACAGCTAGCTACTGGCAACAAGGTGCCAGCACACGATCGTGGTCCGGGGAAGGGACCCGCCCTTAGGGTCGCAGTAACTTCCAGCGGTGCCCATTTGAATAAATCCTAAGTGTCCATCATTTTCTCCGGATGGGTTTAGAGAAACCGGCGCGGCGTTGCCGGTGACGCCCGAGGCTTGAGGTGGCGCATTCATGGTTGGTGAGTCGATTCAGTCGGACGCCCGGCGGGATTCGTCGGTCGAACCGGTCGCTGTGGTGGGTCTGTCCTGCCGGCTCCCCCAGGCCGACACTCCCGAGCGTTTCTGGCGGCTGCTCCGGGACGGGGTGGACGCGGTGACCGCGCCGCCCGCCGGCCGGTGGCCGGACGCCGAGACGCCAGGCCGCGGCCGGGGCGGGTTCGTCGACGACGTGGACCGTTTCGACGCCGCCTTCTTCGGGATCTCCCCGCACGAGGCCGCCGCCATGGACCCGCAGCAGCGGCTGGTGCTGGAACTCGCCTGGGAGGCGCTGGAGAACGCCAGGGTCGCCCCCACCGCCCTGCGCGACGCGGCGGCCGGCGTGTTCATCGGCGCGATCTCCAACGACCACGCCGCCCTGCTCGGCGAACCCGGCCGGCACACCTACACCGGCGCCAACCGCGCCATGATCGCCAATCGCGTCTCGTACTTCCTGGGCCTGCGCGGCCCGAGCCTCACGCTGGACGCGGGGCAGTCCTCC
Source organism: Acrocarpospora corrugata (assembly GCF_009687845.1). Classification (GTDB taxonomy): domain Bacteria; phylum Actinomycetota; class Actinomycetes; order Streptosporangiales; family Streptosporangiaceae; genus Acrocarpospora; species Acrocarpospora corrugata. Next base: position 136,224 of record NZ_BLAD01000039.1, on the reverse strand, counting down.
TCGCTGGTCGCCGTGGAGCTGGCCTGCCAGAGCCTGCGCAGGGGCGAGACCGGCCTGGCGCTGGCCGGCGGCGTCAACCTGAACCTGCTCGGCCAGACCACCACCGCGATCGGCAGCTTCGGCGCGCTCTCTCCCGACGGGCGCTGTTACACCTTCGACAGCCGGGCGAACGGGTATGTGCGCGGCGAGGGCGGCGCGCTGGTCGTGCTCAAGCCGCTCGCGGCGGCGCTCGCCGACGGGGACGCGGTGCACTGCGTGATCCTCGGCGGAGCCGTCAACAACGACGGCGGCGGCGACGGCCTGACCGTGCCGAGCGCCCGCGCCCAGCGGGAGGTCATCACGCTGGCCCGCCGCTCCGCCGGGGTCGCCCCCGCCGAGGTCCAGTACGTCGAACTGCACGGCACCGGCACCAGGGTGGGCGACCCGATCGAGGCCGGCGCGCTCGGCGCCGCCCACGCCGGAGCCCGCCCGGCGGGCGACCCGCTGCTGGTCGGCTCCGTGAAGACGAACATCGGCCATCTCGAAGGCGCGGCGGGCATCGCCGGCCTCCTCAAGATCGTTCTCAGCCTCAAGAACCGCGAACTCCCGGCCAGCCTCAACTTCGAGACCCCGAACCCGGACATCCCGCTCACCGACCTGGCCCTCCAGGTCGTCCGGTCGTCCGGCCCGTGGCCCGCGCCCGACCGCCGGCTGATCGCCGGCGTCAGCTCGTTCGGCATGGGCGGCACCAACTGCCATCTGATCCTGGCCGAAGCCCCGCCGACCGCCGAGACCCCGCCGCCCCCGGACGCCGGCGCGGGACCCCCGCAGGCTATGGGCATCGACGCGGGACCGCCCTGGGTGATCTCCGCCCGGTCGGCCGAGGCGCTCCGGGCGCAGGCCGGACGGCTCCACGACCGGGTCAACGGCGAACCCGCGGCCGACGTCGCCGACGTGGCCCTCTCGCTGGTACGGACCCGGGCGCGCTTCGAGCATCGGGCGGTCGTTCTCGGGGAGCGCCGCCGCGAAGGGCTCGACGCGTTCGCCGTTGGGCGGCCTGCGGAGTCGGTGGTCAGCGGATCGGTCATCGCCGGCCGGCGGGCGTTCGTCTTCCCCGGGCAGGGTTCGCAGTGGGCAGGGATGGCCGCCGGGCTGCTCGACGGGTCGCCGGAGTTCGCCGCGCTGATCGAATCCTGCGGCGCGGCGCTCGAACCGTTCGTGGACTACTCCCTCCTCGACGTCCTGCGCGGCGCGCCGGGCGCGCCCGGCCTGGACCGGGTCGACGTGGTGCAGCCCTCGCTGTGGGCGGTCATGGTGTCGCTCGCCGGACTGTGGCGGGCGCGGGGCGTCGAACCCGACCTGGTCCTCGGGCACTCGCAGGGCGAGATCGCCGCGGCCACCGTCGCCGGGGCGCTGAGCCTGGCGGACGGCGCGCGGGTCGTGGCGCTGCGCAGCCGGGCCATCGCCGGGATCGCAGGCCACGGCGGCATGATGTCGATCGCCGCGCCGCTCGACGTCGTCGAGGAGGCGGTCCGGCCGCTGGCGCCGCAGGTGGGCGTGGCCGCGTTCAACGGCCCGCGCTCGGCGGTCGTGTCCGGGCCGCGCGCGGCCCTCGTCGAGCTGGGGGAGCGGCTGGTCGCCGCCGGGCACCGGGTCAAGCTGCTGCCGGTCGACTACGCGTCCCACTCGGCCGAGGTCGAGGGTATCCGCGACGAGGTCATCGCCGCGCTGGCACCGATCCGGCCGGTGAGCGCGCCGACGCTGTTCGTCTCCACCCTCACCGGCGAGCCGCTGGACACGGCCGGGCTCGACGCCGAGTACTGGTACCGCGGCCTCCGGCAGCCGGTCCGGTTCGCGCAGGCCACCCGCCGCGCGCTCGACCTGGGCGCGGGGCTGTTCATCGAGTGCAGCCCGCATCCCGTGGTCGGTTCCGGGGTCGCCGAGACGGCCGAGGCCGCGGAGCTGGACGTGGCGGTCGTCGGGTCGCTGCGGCGTGGCGACGGCGGGCCGGAGCGGTTCACCCGGTCGCTGGCGGAGGCGTACACCTATGGGGCGCCCGTCGACTGGGCCGCCCTCGTTCCGGCCGCGCGGCTGATCGACCTGCCGACCTATCCGTTCCAGCGCAGCCACTACGCCCCGGCTGCGGCCGGGCCTCGTTCCCCCTCCACGCCGGCCCCGGCGGTGACCTCCGGTGACGCGCCTGTCGGGCTTTCGCGGCGGGAGATCCGCGAACTGGTTCTCAGCACCGCCGCCGGTGTCCTCGGGCATGGGGACGGTGCGGGCGTCGAACCGTACCGGACGTTCAAGGATCTTGGTTTCGAGTCGGCGGCCACTGAGGATCTGCGGGCCAGGCTGCGCGCCGCGACCGGGCTGCGGCTGCCGACCGGGCTGCTGTTCGATCATCCGACGCCGGATCGGCTCACCGAGCATCTGTACGCGCTGACCCGCGGTGGCACGGCCGAGGCGGGCCCCGCCGAGCGGACCGACGCCGACGGCGACCCGATCGTGGTCGTCGCGATGGGCTGCCGCTACCCCGGCGGCGTGACCACGCCCGAAGACCTGTGGCGTCTCGTCGACGCCGGCGCCGACGCCATCGGGGAGTTCCCCGAGGACCGGGGCTGGGACCTCGACGCGCTGTTCGCACCGGGCGGGCCGGGCGCCAGCGACACCCGTTACGGCGGCTTCCTCACCGGCGCGGATCGCTTCGACGCCGGATTCTTCGGGATCAGCCCGCGCGAGGCGGTCGCCATGGACCCCCAGCAGCGGCTGCTGATGGAGATCTCCTGGGAGACCCTCGAACGCGCCGGGGTGGATCCCGGCACGCTGAACGGCACGCCCACCGGCGTGTTCGTCGGCGCGATGGCCTCCGACTACGGGCCGCGCCTGCACCAGCCCACCGGCGTCGCCGACGGCCACCTGCTGACCGGCACCGCGCTCAGCGTCGCGTCCGGCCGGATCGCGTACGCGCTGGGGCTGCGCGGCCCGGCGATCACGGTCGACACGGCGTGCTCGTCGTCGCTGGTCGCGATCGTGCTGGCCATGCAGGCGCTGCGGCGCGGCGAATGCTCGCTGGCGCTGGCCGGCGGGGCGACCGTGATGTCCAGCCCCGGGCTGTTCGTCGAGTTCAGCCGGCAGCGCGGGCTCGCCGCCGACGGCCGCTGCAAGGCGTTCTCCGCGCAGGCGGACGGCACCGGCTGGGGCGAGGGCGCGGGCCTGCTCCTGCTCGAACGGCAGTCCGACGCGGTACGGCACGGGCACCCTGTGCTGGCCGTCCTGCGGGGCGGCGCGATCAACCAGGACGGCGCGAGCAACGGCCTCACCGCCCCGAGCGGCCAGGCCCAGCAGGAGGTCATCCGCCAGGCCCTCGCCGACGCACGGATGTCCGCCGCCGAGATCGACGTGGTCGAGGCGCACGGCACGGGGACCCGCCTCGGCGACCCGATCGAAGCCGAATCGATCATCGCCGCGTACGGGACCGGCCGTGATCCCGGGCGGCCGGTCTGGCTGGGCTCCCTGAAGTCCAACGTCGGCCACACTCAGGCCGCGGCCGGAGTCGGCGGGCTGATCAAGATGATCAAGTCTCTGGAGCACCGCACGCTCCCGCGAACCCTGCACGCCGACGAGCCCACCACCCAGGTCGACTGGTCGGCCGGCCAGGTCCGCCTGCTCACCGAACCGGTCGGCCTGCCCGCCGACCGCCCGCTCCGCGCGGCCGTCTCCAGCTTCGGCATCAGCGGCACCAACGCCCACGTCATCCTGGAACGCCCAGCCGCCACCGGCCGGGACCGGCGCGACGCGGAACCGGCCGGTCCGGACTCCGCCCTGGTCTGGCGCGACGCGGAGCCGGGCGGCCCTGACTCCGCGCTGGTCTGGGCGCTGTCGGCGAAGAGCGAGACGGCGCTCCGGGAGCACGCCATCCGCCTCGGCGCGTTCGCCGAGGGCGCGGCGGAGGAGGACCTGGCCGCCGCAGGGCGGCTGCTGGCGCGGCGGGCGGCCTTCGCCCACCGGGCCGTCGTGGTCGCCGGGAACCGCGCGGAACTGCTCGAAGGACTGGCGGCCGTCGCCGCAGGGACGCCGCACGGAGCCGTGGTGGCCGGGGTCGCCGACGGTGTGGCGCGGCCGGTGTTCGTCTTCCCCGGGCAGGGGTCGCAGTGGGCCGGGATGGCCGTCGAACTGCTCGAATCCAGTGCCGTGTTCCGGGAGTGGCTGACCCGGTGCGAGGACGCGCTCCGGCCGTATGTCGGCTGGTCGGTGGCGGACGTGCTGCGCGAGGCCGAGGGAGCGCCGAAGCTCGAAGGGTCCGACGTCATTCAGCCGGTGCTGTTCGCGGTGATGGTGTCGCTGGCCGAGTTGTGGCGGTCGGTGGGGGTCGATCCCACGGCGGTGGTCGGGCACTCCCAGGGCGAGATCACCGCGGCGTGCGTCGCGGGGGCGCTGTCGCTGGCGGACGCGGCGAAGGTCGTGGCGCTCCGAAGCAGGGCGCTGATGAAGCTGGGCGGCACCGGCGGCATGCTCGCCGTGTCGCTGCCGGCCGACCGGATCGAGCTGGACCGATGGGCCGGGCGGCTGTGGCCGGCCGTGTACAGCGGTCCGGCCAACACGGTCGTCGCCGGTGACCTGGACGCGCTGGCCGAGTACGCGGCCGACTGCGGCGAAGGCGTGCGGACCCGGCCGGTCGCGATCGACTACGCCGCGCACACCCCGCACATCGCGGCGCTGCGCGACGAACTGCTCGCCACGCTCGGCGACGTCACACCGCGCAGGACCGAGGTCGCGTTCTGCTCGGCCCGCGACGGCGCGTTCATCGATCCGGCCGAACTCACCGCCGACTACTGGTTCACCAGCCTTCGCACCCCGGTCCGTTTCCAGCAGGCCATCGAGGCGTTCGACGGCACCCCGGTCTTCATCGAGGCCAGCCCGCATCCGGTGCTGACCGGGCACGTCCAGGACACCCTGGCGGCGGCGGGCCGGCCGGGCGGCGCCACCGGCACGCTCCGCCGCGACCAGGGCGGCCGGCCGAGGTTCCTGCTGGCCGTCGCCCACGCGTACACGCTGGGCGCGGGCGTCGACTGGGCCGCCGCGCTCGGCGACGGGCCCAGCCACCACGTCGACCTGCCCACCTATCCGTTCGAGCGCGACCGCCACTGGATCGACGGCGACGCTCAGGCGGGGCATCCGCTGCTCGGCACGGTCGTCCCGCTGGCCGGCGAAGGCGGATTCCTGCTCAGCGGCCGGCTGTCGCGCGGGAGCACGCCCTGGCTGGGCGATCACGTCGTGGACGGGAACGCGATCCTGCCGGGCACGGCGTTCGTGGAGTTCGCGCTGGCCGCCGCGGCCGCCTCGGACTGCGACGAGGTCGAGGACCTGACGCTGGAGGCGCCGCTGCCGCTGCCAGGCGCGTGGTCGGTGCACGTCCAGGTCGCGGTCACCGCCGCCGACGAGCAGGGACGTCGCGGGTTCACCGTGCACGCCCGCCCGGCCGGCGACCCGGAACTCCCGTGGACCAGGCACGCGGCGGGCACCCTCGCGATGTCGGCCCCTGCCGACGCCGACCGGCTGGCCTGGCCGCCCGGCGACCCCGTCGACGTCGCCGACGCCTACCAGCGGCTGGCCGACCACGGCTACCAGTACGGCCCCGCCTTCCAGGGCCTGCGCGCCGCCTGGCGCTCGGGCGCCGACACTTACGTGGAGGTCGCGCTTCCCGAACCGCTGCGCGGAGACAGGTTCACGCTGCACCCGGCGCTGCTGGACGCGGCCCTGCACCTCCTCGTCCTGGACGCCGCCGACGAGGCGCGTGACCCCGGCACGCTGCTGCTGCCCTTCTCCTGGAGCGGGGTACGGGTGTCCGCCCCGGGCGCGGACTCCCTCCGGGTGCGCCTGTCCGGCGACTCGCTGGAGATCTACGACGGAACCGGCTTCAAGATCGCCGAAGCCGACGAGCTGCACCTGCGCGGCGTGGCCCGCGGCGCGGCCCGGCCCGCCGCGCAGGCGTACGCGCTCGACTGGATCGACCTGGCGACACCGGACGACGGCCTGGCCGGCCGGCGCTGGGCCGTCGTCGGGTACGACGAGTTCGCCGACGAGATCGGCGCGGCGCTGGTCGCGGCCGGGGTGAACGCGCCGCGCGGCTACGACCTCGCCTCCCTCGCGGAGATGTCCTTCGGCGACGTGCCGGCCACCGTGCTGGTGCCGTACCTGCCGGAGGACGACGACCTTCCCTACGGCGCGCACAACGGTATGTCCCAGGCGCTCAACCTCATCCAGACCTGGGTGGGGGACGAGCGGTTCGCCGGATCGCGGCTGGTGTTCGTCACCAGGGGAGCGCGGAGTTCGCCGGCGGGCGGCGCGCTCTGGGGGCTCGTCCGCTCCGCGCAGTCCGAACATCCGGGGCGATTTGTCCTGCTAGATGTGGAAGAGGAGTTCACCGCCTGGGGCCTGGCCGCAGCGGCGGTGGCCGCGGGTGAGACGCAGCTCGTGACGCGTGACGGCACGGTGCTGGTCCCTCGCCTGGCTCGCCGGACCATCGCGGAACAGGGCGAATCCGGTCCCGGGCTGGGAGCGGGCACCGTGCTCGTCACCGGCGGCACCGGCGGGCTGGGCGCGCTGGTCGCCCGGCGGCTGGTCGAGCGGCACGGCGTACGGAACCTGCTGCTGGTCTCCCGGCGCGGTTCCGGCGCGCCGGGCGCGGCGGAACTGCGCGCCGACCTGGAAGCCCTGGGCGCGCAGGTCACCATCGCCGCCTGCGACGTGTCCGACCGCACCCGGCTGGCCGCCCTGCTCACCGGCCACGAGGTCACCGCCGTCATCCACACCGCGGCCGTCCTGGACGACGCCACCGTCGAGGGCATGTCGGCCGAGCGCCTGGACACCGTGTTCGCGCCCAAGGCCGACGCCGCCTGGAACCTGCACGAACTGATCCCCGGCGCGACCACGTTCCTGATGTTCTCCTCGGTGGCGGGCGTGCTCGGCAACCCCGGCCAGGGCAACTACGCCGCCGCCAACGCCTTCCTGGACTCGCTCGCCGTGCACCGCCAGGCCCAGAACCTGCCGGCGGTCTCCGTCGCCTGGGGCCTCTGGGCCACCGAATCGGGGATGTCCGGCACGCTGTCCGACGCCGACACGGCCCGGCTGGCCCGCGCCGGCATCGCCCCGATGAGCACCGAGCAAGGTCTGGAGCTCTTCGACGCGGCGCTGACCGCGCGGACCCCCCTGCTGGTGGCCGCGACCTGGGATACCGCCGGGCTCCGCGCCAGGGCGGCGGCCGGCGACCTGCCCCCGCCCCTGCGCGGCCTGGTCCGCGCCCCGCGCCGGGCCGCCGGCCAGAGCAGTGCCGGTCAGGGCGACGCGCGGGCGACCGGAAAGACCGGCCTGGTCGAGCGCCTCGCCCAGCTCCCCCCGGCCGACGCCCAGGCCCACCTGATCGACGTCATCCGTTCGCACGTCGCCGCCGTCCTGGCGCACGGCGGCGCGAGCAGCATCGGCGTCGATCGCGCCTTCAACGAACTCGGCTTCGACTCCCTCACCGCGGTCGAGCTGCGCAACCGGCTCAATGCCGACACCGGGCTGCGGCTCCCGGCGACGCTGGTGTTCGACCACCCCACCGTCGCGGCCCTCACCGACCACCTGTTCCGCACCCTGGCACCCGCCGCGCCCTCCGCGGAGGACACCCTGCGCGGCGCGCTGGAACAGGTCGAATCCATGGTCGCCGCCGCCAACGGCGACGGGGACGCCCTTCGCGGCAAGCTCGTCGCGATTCTGCAGAGCGGTCTGGAGACCTTCGGGGCCGCCACCATCACCAGGTTCCGCGCGCGTCCGAGCGGCACCACGGACGCGGCGGAGAAACTCAGCTCCGCCTCGGACGAGGAGATCTTCGCCTTGCTCGACGACCGGACCAAGGCGTCACCACTGAGGTCCTCCCTGGAAAGGTCCGATTATGGCGACTGAGGACAAACTGCGCGAATATCTCAAGCGCGCGATCGTCGAGTTGGCCGAAGCCCGGCAGCGGCTCAGCGACAGCGACGACCGCAGGCACGAGCCCATCGCGATCGTCGGCATGGCCTGCCGCTACCCCGGCGGCGTGACCAGCCCGGAAGACCTGTGGGACCTGGTCACCGCGGGCCGCGACGCCATCGGCGAGATGCCCGCCGACCGGGGCTGGGACGTCGAGGGCATGTACGACCCCGACCCGGAGGCGATGGGCAAGTCCTACACCCGGCACGGCGGCTTCCTGTACGACGCGGCCGACTTCGACGCGGCCTTCTTCGGGATGAGCCCGCGTACCGCGCTGGCCACCGACCCGCAGCACCGGCTGGTGCTGGAGTCGTCCTGGGAGGCGTTCGAGCGGGCCGGGATCGACCCGGCCACGCTGCGCGGCAGCCGTACCGGGGTCTACGTCGGGAACATGTACAGCGACTACTCCACCCGGTTCACCGACGGCGCGGTGCCGGAAGGGGTCGAGGGCACGCTGCTGGTGTCGAGCGCGCCGAGCGTGCTGCCGGGGCGGGTCTCCTACACCTTCGGGCTGGAGGGCCCGTCGATCTCGGTCGACACGGCCTGCTCCTCCTCGCTGGTCGCGGTGCACCTGGCGGTGCAGGCGCTGCGGCGCGGCGAGTGCACGATGGCGCTCGCGGGAGGCGTCACCGTGATGGCCACTCCCGACTCCTTCGTCGAGTTCTCCCGGCAGCGCGCGCTGTCGCCGGACGGGCGGTGCAAGTCGTTCTCGGCCGACGCGGACGGCGTGTCCTGGGCCGAGGGCGCCGGCATCCTGCTGCTGGAGCGGCTGTCGGACGCGCGCCGCAACGGCCGCCGCGTGCTGGCCGTCATCCGCGGCTCCGCCGTCAACCAGGACGGCGCCAGCAACGGGCTGACCGCCCCGAACGGCCCCGCCCAGGAGAAGGTCGTCGAGCAGGCGCTCGCCGACTCCCGGCTGGACACCCGCGACATCGACGTCGTCGAGGCGCACGGCACCGGCACCCGGCTCGGCGACCCGATCGAGGCGGGCGCGCTGCTGGCCACCTACGGGCAGGGCCGCGCCAAGGACCGCCCGCTCTGGCTGGGCTCGGTGAAGTCGAACATCGGCCACACCCAGGCCGCCGCTGGAGTGGCCGGCCTGATCAAGATGGTGCAGGCGATGCGGCACGGCGTGCTGCCCCGCACCCTGCACGTGGACGACGCGACCGGCCAGACCGGCCAGGGCGCCCCGGTGGACTGGCAGGCCGACGGGATCCGGCTGCTGACCGGCCCGCGCCGCTGGTTCCGCGAAGGCCACCCGCGCCGGGCCGGCGTCTCCTCCTTCGGCATCGGCGGCACGAACGCGCACGTCATCCTCGAAGAGGCCCCCGAGCAGCCGGAACCGCAGAGCCAGGCCCCCGCGGTCACCGGAGCCCCGCACGCGTGGCTGCTCACCGCCCGCACCGCCACCTCGCTGCGCGAGCAGGCGGCCCGGCTGCACAAGCTGGTCAGCGCCGATCCGACGCTGGCCCCCGCCGACGTCGCGCACGCCCTCGCGTCCAAGCGGGCCAGGTTCGAGCACCGCGCCGTCGTCATCGGCCACGACAGGGAGACCCTGCTGGCCGGCCTTGACGGGCACCGCCAGGACGAGTGGATCACCGGCACCGCGCCGGACCGGCCCAGGCTGGCGTTCCTGTTCACCGGGCAGGGCGGCCAGCGGGCCGGCATGGGCCGCGAACTGGCCGCCGCCTCGCCGGTGTTCGCCGCCGCGCTCGACGAGGTCTGCGCCGCCCTGGACCGCTACCTGGACCGGCCGCTCCGCGAGGTGATGTGGGCCGAACCCGGCACCCCGGACGCGGCCCTGCTGAACAAGACCCGCTACACCCAGCCCGCCCTGTTCGCCTACGAGGTGGCCGCCTACCGGCTGCTCGAATCGCTCGGCGTCACCCCCGACTTCGTGGCCGGCCACTCGGTCGGCGAGTTCGCCGCCGCGCACGTGTCCGGCGTCTGGTCGCTGGCCGACGCGGCCCGGCTGATCGCCGCCAGGGGCCGGCTCATGCAGGCGCTGGACGTGCCCGGCGCGATGGTCGCCATCGAGGCGAGCGTGGATGAGGTACGGCCCGGCCTGACCGGCCAGGTCGGCTTCGCGGCCGTCAACGGGCCCGCAGCCGTCGTCGTGTCCGGCCCCGAGGAGGCGACGCTCGCGGTCGGGGCGCGCTGGCGCGAGCTCGGCCGCCGCACCCGCAGGCTGCCGGTCAGCCACGCCTTCCACTCGCCGCTGATGGAGCCGGTGCTGGCCGCGTTCGAGGCCGAACTGCGCACCGTCCTGTTCACCGAGCCGCAGCTCCCGGCCGCCACCAACCTGGGCGGCGACGCCACCTGGACGGATCCGGCGTACTGGCTGGACCAGATCAGGCACGCGGTCCTGTTCCAGCCGATGATCGCCCGGCTGGAGGCGGACGGCGTCCGCGCCTTCCTGGAGGTGGGGCCCGAGGCGGTGCTGGCCGGGATGGCGCACGACTGCGTCACCGGTCCGGACGCGGTGATCGTCCCGCTGTACCGGCGGCAGCGCTCCGAGCCCGACTCGCTCGTCGCCTGCCTGGCGCGGGTGGCCGTCGCCGGAGTCCCGGTCGACTGGGCGGCGCTGTCCGGCGGCGGCACGCACGTGGAACTGCCCACCTACGCGTTCGACCGCGAGCGGTTCTGGCTCAGCTCGCTGAGCCGCACCGGCGACGTCGCCGCGGCCGGGCTCCGCGGCGTCGGCCACCCCCTGCTGGGCGCGGCCGTCGACCTCGCCGACGACGGCACCACGATCCTCACCGGGCGGCTCTCCGCCGCGTCCGCGCCCTGGCTGAGCGAGCACGTGATGCTCGGCTCGGCCGTGCTGCCCGGCGCGGCGCTGGTGGACCTGGTGCTGGACGCGGGCGGCCGGCTCGGCTGCGACCGGATCGAAGAGATCATGTTCGAGGCCCCGCTGATCCTGCCCGCCAAGGGCGCGGTCGACGTGCAGGTCGTCATCCGGCACGCCGAAGGACCCCGCCAGGTCCGGGTCTACACCCGTCCCGCCGACGACCCCGAGGGCGCCTGGACCCGGCACGTCTCCGGCCTCGTCACCGCGGCCCCCGCCGCAACGGTCGCCGCCTGGGCCGGCGTCTGGCCGCCTGCCGACGCCGTCCCGGTCGCCGTCGACGGCGGCTACGAGCGGCTGGCCGACCTCGGCTACGAGTACGGCCCCACCTTCCAGGCCGTCCGCGCCCTCTGGCGGCAGGGCGACGACCTGCTCGCCGAGGTCGCCGTCGACGACGACCTGGACGTCACCGGCTACGGCCTCCACCCCGCGCTCTTCGACGCGATGTTCCATCCCATGCTACTGGCCGGCGGCGACGCCCCCGGCGAACTCCGCCTCCCGTTCGAGTTCCGCGGCGTGCGGCTGCTCGCCGCCGGGGCCTCCCGCCTGCGGGTACGGCTCACGCCCATCGGCGCGGACGGCTGCGCCATCCAGGCGGCCGACGACGCGGGGCGGCCGGTCTTCTCGATGGACTCGCTCCGGGTCCGGCCGGTCCCGGTGACCGCGCTGGCCGCCTCGACCGGCCCGGTGCCGCACGGGGTGGACTGGGTGGAGGTGTCCGTGACGGGCGGCGACGGCTCCGGGTTCGCGTTCCTGGACCCGGCCCTGCTCCAGTCGCCTGACCCCCTGCCCGGGTTCGTGGTGGCCACCCTGACCGCCACCTCGGGGAATGTGCCCGCCACCGTACGCGAGCTGTCCACCCAGGCGCTCAACCTGATCCAGACCTGGGTGGCCGGCGAACGCTTCTCCGGTTCCCGGCTGGTGTTCCGTACCCGCGTCGACGACCTGGCCGGCGCGGCCGTGTGGGGCCTGGTACGGGCGGCGCAGTCCGAGCACCCCGGCAGGTTCGTCCTGCTGGACGCCGGGCCCGGCTTCACCGCCTGGGACCAGGTCGCCGCCGCGGTGGGCGCGGGCGAGTCGCAGCTCAGCGTCCGCGACGGCGCGATCCTGGTGCCCCGGCTGGCCCGCCGCCCGATCCAGGCCCCGGCCGAACTGGGGTCGGGCACGGTGCTGATCACCGGCGGCACCGGGGCCCTCGGCGCCCTGGTCGCCCGGCGGCTGGTCGAGCGGCACGGCGTACGGGATCTGCTGCTCGTCTCCAGGCGTGGGCTGGACGCGCCCGGCGCCGGCCGGCTCGTCTCGCACCTGGGCAGTTACGGCGCCCGGGTGATGGTCGCCGCGTGCGACGTGTCCGACCGGGACGCGCTCGCCGCCGCGCTCGCGCTCATCCCGGCCGACCGGCCGCTCACCTCGGTCATCCACACGGCCGGCGTGCTCGACGACGCCACCGTCGAAGGGCTCACACCCGCCCGGCTGGACACGGTCCTGGCGCCCAAGGCCGACGCGGCCTGGTATCTGCACGAACTCACGCTGGCGGCCCCGCTCGCGGCGTTCGTGCTGTTCTCCTCGCTGGCGGGCGTGCTCGGCAACCCGGGGCAGGGCAACTACGCCGGCGCGAACGTGTTCCTGGACGCGCTGGCCGCGCACCGCCGTAAGGCGGGCCTGCCCGGCGTGTCGATCGCGTGGGGGCTCTGGGACACCGAATCGGGGATGTCCGGCACGCTGACCGAGGCCGAGACGGCCCGGCTGGCCCGCTCCGGCATCGCCCCGCTCAGCGTCGAGCAGGGCCTGGACCTCCTGGACGCGGCGCTCGGCAGCCCGGAACCGCTCGTCGTGGCGGTCAGGTGGGACACCGCCGGGCTGCGGGCCAGGGCCGAGGCCGGCGACCTGCCGCCGATGGCGCGCGGCCTGGTCCGCGCCCCCCGCCGGGCCGTGGCCGGTGGGCCGGCCGGCTCCACCGGATCGGCTCCGGCCGGTGGGCTCGGGGACCGGCTGGCCGGGATGACCCAGGCGGACGCGCTGCGCCTGCTCACCGACACCGTCCGGGTCCACGTCGCCGCCGTGCTCGCGCACGGCAGCGCCGCCAGCATTGGCGTCGACCGGGCGTTCAACGAACTCGGTTTCGACTCGCTCACCGCCGTCGAACTCCGCAACCGGCTCAACGCCGAGACCGGCCTGCTGCTCCCGGCGACGCTGGTGTTCGACCACCCGACCGTGAACGCGCTGACCGACTACCTGTTCAAGAGCCTGGCCCCGGCCACCCCCTCGCCCGAGGAGATGCTGCGGGGCGCGCTGGAACGCGTCGAATCGATGATCACAGCGGCCGCCGGCGACGCGATCAGGAACAAGGTCGTCGCGATCCTGCAGAGCGGCCTGAACCGCTTCACGGCCGCGGCTGCCCCGGACGACGCGGACGACGTGGCAGACAAGATCGACTCGGCCTCCGATGAGGAGATTTTCGCGCTCATCGACAACGAGCGGTGACTCGTGGCCCTAGAAGTGAAAGGCGGGACCGATGAGTACTGAGGACAGACTCCGCGACTATCTCAAACGCGCCATCGTCGAGCTGGAGGACACCCGCGAGCACCTAGCGGAGCTTGAGGAACGCCGGCACGAGCCCATCGCGATCGTCGGTATGGCCTGCCGCTTCCCCGGCGGGGTGACCAGCCCGGAAGGGCTGTGGGACCTGGTGGCCGGCGGCGTGGACGCGATCGGCGAGTTCCCCGCCGACCGCGGCTGGGCCACCGACCTGTACGACCCGGACCCGGAGGCCCCGGGCAAGTCCTACACCCGGCACGGCGGCTTCCTCTACGACGCGGCCGACTTCGACGCGGCCTTCTTCGGGATGAGCCCGCGCAACGCGCTGGCCACCGACCCGCAGCACCGGCTCGTCCTGGAGTCCTCCTGGGAGGCGTTCGAACGGGCCGGGATCGACCCGGTCGCCCTGCGCGGCAGCAGCACCGGGGTCTACGTCGGCAACATGTACGAGCACTACGCCAACCGCTTCCTCGGCACGGTCCCCGGCTCCGTCGAAGGAACCCTGTTCACCTCCAGCGCGTCGAGCGTGCTGTCGGGACGGGTCTCGTACACCTTCGGACTGGAGGGCCCGTCGATCTCGGTCGACACGGCCTGCTCCTCCTCGCTGGTGGCGATGCACCTCGGGGTGCGGGCGCTGCGGCAGGGGGAGTGCGCCCTGGCGCTGGCGGGAGGCGTCACCGTGATGGCCACGCCGGAGCCGTTCATCGAGTTCGCCCGGCAGCGGGCGATCTCCGCCGACGGCCGCTGCAAGGCCTTCAGCTCGACCGCCGACGGCGCGGCCTGGGCCGAGGGCGTCGGCATGCTCGTGCTGGAACGCCTGTCGGACGCGCGGCGCAACGGCCGGAAGATCCTCGCGGTGGTCCGCGGCTCCGCCGTCAACCAGGACGGCGCCAGCAACGGCATGACCGCGCCCAACGGCCCCGCCCAGGAGCGGGTCGTGCTGCAGGCCCTCGCCGACGCCCGGCTGGACAGCCGCGACGTGGACGCCGTCGAGGCGCACGGCACCGGCACCCGGCTCGGCGACCCGATCGAGGCCCAGGCCCTGCTGGCCACCTACGGCCGGAACCGATCCGCCGGCCGGCCGCTCTGGCTCGGCTCGGTGAAGTCGAACATCGGGCACACCCAGGCCGCCGCCGGCGTGGCCGGCGTGATCAAGATGGTCAAGGCGATGGAGCACAGGACCCTGCCGGTGACCATGCACGTGGCCGAGCCGACGCCGCACGTGGACTGGTCCTCAGGCGGGGTGCGGGTGCTCACTGAGACGGTCCTGCTGCCCGCCGACCGTACGCCGCGGACGGCCGTGTCGAGCTTCGGGATCAGCGGCACGAACGCGCACGTCATCCTGGAGGGAGCGCCCGAGGCCGAGGCCGCGACCGAGACGACCACGGGTGATCGCCTCATCTGGGTGCTCTCCGCGAAGTCCGCCGCCTCGCTGCGCGGCCAGGCCGCCCGGCTTGGCGCCTTCGCCGGGAGCGCCCCGGAAGCCGACCTCGCCGCCGCCGGCCGCGTCCTGGCCCGCCGTTCCGGCTTCCCCCACCGCGCCGTCGTCACCGCCGCGGGCCGCGCCGAACTGGTCGCCGCGCTGGCCGCACTCGCCGAAGGCGCCCAGCACGCCGCGGTCATCACCGGCGTCGCCCCCGCCGACGTTCGGCCGGTGTTCGTCTTCCCCGGGCAGGGCTCCCAGTGGGCCGGCATGGCCGTCGACCTGCTCGACTCCGACGAGGCGTTCCGCGCGCAGTTGCAGCGCTGCGACAAGGCCCTGCGCCCGCACACCGGCTGGTCGGTCGCCGCCGTGCTCCGCGCGGACGAGGGCGCGCCGCCGCTGGAGGGCACCGACGTCATCCAGCCGGTCCTGTTCGCGGTGATGGTCTCGCTGGCCGCGCTGTGGCGCTCGCTCGGCGTCGACCCCACGGCCGTGGTCGGCCACTCGCAGGGCGAGATCACCGCCGCCTGCGTGGCCGGCGCGCTCTCCCTGGCGGACGCCGCGAAGATCGTCGCGCTGCGCAGCAAGGCCCTGGTCCAGCTCAGCGGCACCGGCGGCATGCTCGCCGTGTCGCTCCCCGCCGACCAGGTGAGCGAACTGCTGGAGCCGTGGCGGGACCGGATCTGGATCGCCGTCCGCAGCGGCCCCACCAGCTGCGTCGTGGCCGGCGAGCCGGACGCGCTGGACGGGTTCACCGCCGCGCACGCCGCCGGCGTCCAGATCCGCAGGATCGGGGTCGACTACGCCTCGCACACCCCGCACATCGAAGCGCTCCGCGCCGAACTGCTGGCCACCCTGCACGGGGTCGCCCCGCAGCCGACCGACATCGCGTTCAGCTCCGCGCACCGCGGCGAGTTCATCGACCCGGCCGAGCTGACCACCGCCTACTGGTACGAGAGCCTCCGCAACCCGGTCCTGATCGAGTCGGCCGTCACCGCCTTCGCGGGCGCGGGCACGCCGCTGTTCATCGAGGTCAGCCCGCACCCGGTGCTCGGCCACGACCTGCGGGAGATCTGCGAGTCCGCCGGGATCACGGCGGGGGTCGCCGCGACCCTGCGCCGGGGCGCGGGCGACTGGCCGAGGTTCCTGACCGCGCTGGCCGGCGCGTACGTGCTCGGCGCCGAGGTCGACTGGGCCGCGGCCGTCGCCCCCGGGCCGGACCGGCACGTGGACCTGCCGACGTACGCGTTCGAGCGCCGCCGCTACTGGCTGGGCGACGCCGAGCGGGCCGGGATCGCGCCCGCCGGGATCGACGGCTCCGGCCACCCGCTGCTCACCGCCGTGGTGCCGATGGCCGACGACGGGTTCCTGCTCACCGGGGAGCTCGACGTGGCGGTCACGCCCTGGCTGGCCGACCACGCCGTCGACGGCGGCGTGCTGCTGCCGGGCGCGGCCTTCGTCGAGCTGGCCCTCGAAGGCGGCGGGCTCGCGGGCTGCGACCAGCTGGAGGAGCTGGTCATCGAGGCGCCGCTGTTCCTGCCGGAGAGCGGCTCTGTCCCCATTCAGGTCATCGTCGGCTCACCCGACGCCGACGGCCGCCGCCATCTGGGGGTGCACTCCCGCGCCGGGGCGATCTGGGTGCGGCATCTGTCCGGGGTTCTCGCCGCCGGTTCGCCGGCCGTGGCGGACCTGTGCGCCTGGGCGACCGTCTGGCCGCCCGCCGGCGCCGCGCCCTTTCCGATCGACGGCGGGTACGCGCGGCTGGCCGACCTCGGCTACGAGTACGGCCCCGCCTTCCAGGGCGTCCGCGCCATGTGGACCCGGGGCGCCGAACTGTTCGCCGAGATCGCGGTGGACGACGCACTGGACGTGACCGGGTTCGGCATCCACCCGGCCGTACTGGACGCGGCGTTCCAGCCGATGGTGCTGGCCGCCGGGCCCGGCGGGCCGCGCCTGCCGTTCTCCTTCCGGGGCGTCAGCCTGCGCGCGTCGGGGGCGACCCTGCTGCGGGTCAGGCTGGTTCCCTCGGGGGACGACGCGAGTGTCGAGGCGGCCGACGCGGACGGGCGTTCGGTGCTCGCCATCGACAACCTGCGGGTGCGGGCCTCCTCGGCGCGGACGTCCGCCGCGCGGGGGCCCGTCGTGCACGGGGTGGACTGGGTGAAGCTGGCCGTACCGGCCGGGGACGGGTCCGGCGTCGTGTTCCTGGGAGCCGGATTGCTCACCCCGGAGCTGAAGGGCCTCGTCGTCGCCACCGTCGACGCCGTCCCTGCCGATCTGCCGACCGCGTTGCGCGAAGTGTCCGGCCGGGCGCTCGACCTGGTACGCGGGTGGGTCGCCCACGAGCGGACGGCCGACTGCCGCCTGGTGTTCGTGACCCGGCCGGGCGACCTGGCCGGCGCGGCGGTGCGCGGGCTGGTCCGCGCGGCGATGTCGGAGCATCCCGGCCGGTTCGTGCTGCTGGAGGCCGAGGACGGGTTCGCCGACTGGGCGGCCGTGGCCGGCGCGATTACGGCGGGGGAGACCCAGCTGGTGGCCGGGGACGGCACGCTGTCGGTCCCCCGGCTGGCCCGCAGGACCGCCGATCCGGTCGCCGAACCCGATGGACTCGCCAAGGGCACGGTGCTGGTCACCGGCGGCACCGGCGGCCTCGGCAGGCTGGTCGCCCAGCGGCTGGTGGAGCGGCACGGCGTACGGGATCTGCTGCTGCTGTCCAGGCGCGGCCTGGACGCGCCCGGCGCGGGCGAACTGGTCTGCCGCCTGGGCTCGCTCGGCGCGCGGGTCACCGTCGCCGCGTGCGACGTCGCCGACCGGGACGCGCTGGCCGCCGCGCTCGCGCTGATCCCGCCCGACCGGCCGCTGACCGGCGTCGTGCACACCGCCGGCGTCCTGGACGACGCGACCGTCGAGCTGATGAACGGCGACCGCCTGGACGCCGTGTTCGCGCCCAAGGCCGACGCCGCCTGGCACCTGCACGAACTCACCCTCGACCGGCCGCTCTCCGCCTTCGTGGTGTTCTCCTCGCTGGCCGGGGTGCTCGGCAACGCCGGACAGTCCAACTACGCCGCCGCGAACGTGTTCCTGGACGCCCTCGCCGCGCACCGCCGCGCGGTCGCCCTGCCGGGCGTGTCGGTCGCGTGGGGGCTGTGGGACGCCGACTCCGGCATGACCGGCGCGCTCACCGCCGGCGACGTGGCCAGAATGGCCCGCTCCGGCATCTCCCCGCTCACCGTCGAGGCCGGCCTCGACCTGTTCGACGCCGCGCTCGGCAGCGCGGAACCGCTGGTCGTCGCCACGAACTGGGACAACGGCGGGCTCCGCGCCCGCACCGAACTGGGCGACCTGCCGCCGATCCTGCTCGGCCTGGTCCGCGCCCCGCGCCGGCCCGCCGCGTCCGGCAAGCCCCTCGCGCCCGCCGGCGGCGACCTGCGGGGACGGCTGGCCGGGACGACCGAGGCCGAGGCCAGGCGGCTGCTCACCGACGGCGTGCGCGCCCACGTCGCCGCCGTGCTCGCGCACGGCAGCGCCACCGGGGTCGACGTGGACCGGGCGTTCAACGAACTCGGCTTCGACTCGCTGACCGCCGTCGAACTCCGCAACCGGCTCAACGCCGAGACCGGCCTGCGGCTCCCGGCCACGCTCGTCTTCGACCACCCGACCGTCACCGCGCTGACCGACTACCTGTTCAGGAGCCTCGCCCCCGCAGAACCCTCGCCTGAGGAGGCCTTGCGCGGCGCGCTGGACCGGGCCGAAGCCGTGCTCAGCGCACTCAACGGCGAGGCGGACGCGGTCAGGAGCAAGCTCGTAGCCATCCTCCAGACCGGCCTGACCAGGCTCGCGCCCACTCCCACCGGCGCGGCCGGAGTGGTGGCGAAGATCGGTGCCGCGTCCGACGAGGAGATCTTCGCCCTCATCGACAACGAACTCTGACCGCCGACCCACCACCCTCGCTACTGGAAAGGCTCGACAGATGGGGACCGAGGAAAAACTCCGCGCCTACCTCAAGCGTGTGACCGTCGAACTGACCCAGACGCGTCGCCGCCTCGCCGCGGCCGAGGAGCGGACCCACGAGCCGGTAGCGATCATCGGCATGGCCTGCCGCTACCCGGGCGGCGAAACGGTCGAAGGGTACTGGGACCTGCTGTCACAGGGACGCGGCGCGGTCTCCGAGGTGCCGGCCTCCCGGTGGGACATCGACGACTACTACCACCCCGACCCGCGCACCCCGGCCGCCATGTACACCAGGTACGGCGCGTTCCTGCCGGAGATCACCGGCTGGGACGCCGAGTTCTTCGGCCTGTCCCCGCGCGAGGCGCTCCGGATGGACCCGCACCAGCGGCTCCTGCTCGAACTGGCCTGGGAGGGCCTGGAGGACGCCGGCGCGTCCCCGGACCGGATGGCCGGCAGCCGCACCGCCGTGATCGTCGGCTACATGGACACCCTCCAGTACGGCCGGCTCCAGCTCGAACGCCAGGGCCGGGACGCGCTGTCGGACCCGTACCTGGGCCAGGGCGCCTCCGCCAGCGTCGCGGCCGGGCGGATCGCCTACCACTTCAACCTGTCGGGCCCGACCTTCACCATCGACACCGCCTGCTCGTCGTCGCTGATCGCGGTGCACCTGGCCGCCGAGAGCCTGCGCCGCGGCGAATGCGACCTGGCCATCGCGGCGGGCGCGTCGCTGACCATCCACCCCAGCAACTTCATCCAGGCCTGCGCCGGTTCGATGCTCTGCGCCGACGGCAAGTGCAAGACCTTCGACGCCGACGCCGACGGCTACGTGATGGGCGAGGGCGCCGGCCTGGTCCTGCTCGAACCGCTGTCCAAGGCGATCGCGAACGGCCGCCGCATCCGGGCCGTGCTGCGCGGCTCCGCCGTCAACCAGGACGGCCGCAGCAACGGCCTGACCGCCCCCAGCCGGAGCGCCCAGGTCACCGTGATCAGCAACGCGCTGGCCGCCGCCGGGGTGTCGCCGGACGACATCGACCACGTCGAGGCGCACGGCTCAGGCACCCACCTCGGCGACGCGATCGAGCTGGGCGCGCTGCACGACGTGTTCGGCGGCCGGTCCGCAGAACGCCCGCTGCGGGTCGGCTCGGCCAAGACCAACATCGGCCACACCCAGGCCGCCGCCGGAGTCGCCGGGCTGATCAAGTCGGTGCTGATCCTGGAGAACCGGCTCATCCCGAAGACCCTCAACCTGACCCGGCCGTCGGCCGCCGTGCCCGCGGACGGCTCGATCCTGCCGGTCGCCGGCGCGGTGCCGCTGCCCGGCGAGGGCACGCCGCGCCTGGTCGGGGTCAGCTCGTTCGGCCTGTCCGGCAGTAACGCCCACCTGGTGCTCGAAACCGCGCCGCCGCCGGACGAGGCGGCGGCACCCGCGGGTCCGCAGGTGCTGCCGATCTCGGCCGCCACCGACGCGGCGTTCCGCGCGCACGCGGCCCGGCTCGCGTCCTGGCTCGGCGACCACCCCGACGCCGACCTGGCCGATGTCGCGCACACGCTGCGGATCGGCCGCGCCGCGCACGACCATCGCCGCGCCCTGGTCTGCGCCGACCCGGCCGAGGCCGTCCGCGGACTCCGCGCCGCCGCCTCGTCCGGTGCCGCCAACCGGGTCAAGGGACGGCCGCGCGTCGCGTTCCTGCTGCCCGGCGTCGGCGACCAGTACCCGGGCCTCGGCCGGGAGCTCTACCAGGCAGAACCCGTCTACGCAGAAGCGGTCGACCGCTGCGTCGAACTCGTCGAGGACGTCGACCTGCGCCCGCTGTTCTTCCCCGCAGAGCGGGCCGCCCCGGCCTCCGGCGACCTGGCCGCGCTGCTCGGCCGGACGGCCACGCCCACGGCGGCCGGCGACCCGCTGGAGCACGCCAGGTTCTCCCACCCGTTCCTGTTCACCGTCGAGTACGCGCTGGCCCAGCTGCTCGCACACCGAGGCGTCCGCCCCGACGCCTTGCTCGGCTACAGCCTCGGCGAGTACGTCGCCGCCACGCTGGCCGGGGTGTTCACCCTGGAGGACGCCCTCCGCGTCGTCACCGAACGCGCCCGCCTGATCAGCTCAGCCCCGACCGGCAAGATGGTCGCGGTCGCCGCCGACGCGGACCGGGTCCGGGCCTTCCTCGGCGCCGACGTCGACGTCGCCGCGCTGAACGGCCCGACGATGACCGTGCTCAGCGGCCTGCCCGCCGAGATCGACGCCGTCACCGCCAGGCTGCTGGGCGACGGCATCGCCTGCCGCCCGTTGCGATCGGCGCACGCCTTCCACTCCTCGCTGCTCGAACCCGCGCGGGAGAAACTGGCCGCGCTGATCGACTCGGTGCCCCGGCAGGCCCCCGTCACCACGATCGTGTGCAACCTCACCGGGCTGCCGATGACCGCGGAACAGGCCACCAGCAGCGCGTACTGGGCCGATCAGCTGGTCGGCACGGTCAGGTTCGCGGACGCGGTCCGGCACTGCGTCGAGCAGGACATCGACGTGTTCGTCGAGCTCGGCGCGGGGCAGACGCTCGGCGGCCTGGTGCGGCAGAACCTCGACGGCGGGTCCGGCGTCGCGGTCCTCGGCACGCTGTCGCCCAGCTGGGCCGGCGGGGAGCCGCGCGACGCCAGGGTCGAACTGCTGGAGACCTGCTCCCGGCTGTGGGAGCGCGGCGCGAGCGTGCACTGGGAGCGCGTCCAGCCGGGTCCCGGCCGCATCGTCAGCCTGCCTACGTACCCGTTCCAGCGGACCCGATACTGGCCCGAACTCGTTGACGGCGGCCAGCCGCCGGTGCCGGCCGCCCAGCCGGCCGAGCCCGCGGACCTCTGCTTCGCGCCCGCCTGGCAGCAGGACCCGGCGCGCGGCGCCGCACCCGCCGAGCTGCGGCTGGACGGGCCGCTGATCGTGTTCGCCGACGCGGACGGCATCGGTACGGCGCTCGCCGACCGCGCCGCCGCCGCGGGGACGCCGGTGCTGGAAGTGGTCGCGGGAACCGCGCTCCGCCGCGAAGGACGCCGCCTGGTCATCGACCCCCGCGACCCCGCGCACTACGCCGAGGTATTCGCCGCCGCCGGTGGGGACGGGCCGGTGCGGGTGGCCCACCTGTGGAGCCTGCTCGCCACGGCCACGGCCACGGCCACCGCCGCCACCCCCGTCCTCGCCGCCACCGCCGTCCCCGCCGCCACCGGTTCCGGCCACCCCTCCGACGAGGAGCTTCGTGCGGCCGTCGGGCATGGCTTCGACAGTCTGCTGCTGGCCGTCCAGGCACTCGGCGACCTGCCCGCCCAGCGGGGGGTGCGGCTGCTGACCGTCACCCGGGGGGCCGCCGAGATCCTCGGGGACGACGCGACGGCTCCGTACCGGGCCGTGACGCACGGGCTGGGGCGCGCGGTCCGGCACGAGTACGCGGGCCTGGACTGGACCGGCGTCGACCTCGACCCCGACCCGAGGGCCGACGGCGACGCCGCCGCGCAGATCGGCCGGGAGCTCTTGCTTGACGCCGATCGCGACGACGCCGCCGCCCCCCACGACCGGGTGTCCGGCTGGCGGCGCGGCCGGCGCTGGCTGCGCGGCTGGGGCGAGGTGCCCGAGGTCCCCGATCCGCCGGTGCCGTGGCGGGCCGACGGGGTGTACCTGATCACCGGCGGCGCCCGCGGGCTCGGGATGGCGCTGGCCAGGCACCTGGTCCGAGCCGGGGTGCGCAGGCTCGCGCTGGTCGGCAGGACCGCGCTGTCCCGCGACGCCGGGACCGACCCCGACAGCAAGGCCGGGCGCAGCCTGCGGGACATCGCCGAACTGGAGGCCGCCGGCGCCGAGGTGCTGCTGCTCGCCGCCGACGCCGGTGTCCCCGCCGAGCTGCGGGCCGCGCTGGACGGCTGCCGCGAGCACTTCGGCACGCTCACCGGCGTCGTCCACGCCGCCGGCCTCCCCGCCGGCGGGATGGCGCAGCGCAGGTCGCTCGCGGACGCGGGAGCCGTACTGGCGCCGAAGATGCTCGCGATGGGCCCGCTGGCCGAACTGGTCGGCGCGGGCACCCCCGCCGACCTGCGGCCGGAACTGCTCGTCCTGTACTCCTCCGCCGTCACCGCGTTCGGCGGCATCGGCGAGGCCGACTACTGCGCCGCCAACACCGTCCTGGACGCGTACGGCGAGGCCCTCGCCGCCTCGGCCCCCACCACGCGAGTCGTGTCGATCGCCTGGGGCCCCTGGCAGCACGACGACTGGCAGAGCGAAAGCCTCAAATCCGCCACCGCCCTGGCCGAACGCGTGCGTGCCTACCGCCAGCGGTACGGCTTCGCCGACGACGCCGGCTGCGCCCTCCTGGACCGGATCGTGGCCGGCGGGCACGGCAGCGTCCTCGCGGTCCGGCAGCCGCTCCGCGAGGTGCTCCGCGACTGGTCCGCCATGGTCGACCTCGACGCGCTGGTCGGCGCGGCCACGGCCGTCTCCCTCGGCGAGCGCTTCCCGCGCCCCGAACTCCGCACCGACTACGCCGCCCCCAGGACCGAGTCAGAGGCCGCCATCGCGGAAATCTGGGGCGCCTACCTCGGCATCGACCGGGTCGGCGTGCACGACCCGTTCTTCGACCTCGGCGGCAACTCCCTGGTCGGGATGGCCATGGTGCTCGCCATCGAGAAGGAACTCGGCGTGCCGATCGCGCCCGCCGTGCTGTTCGAACACCCGACCGTGGCGGAATTCGCCTCGGCGGTGGCCGGCGACGCCGCGGAAGGCGCCCGCCAGGCCCTGGACACCAGCTCGGCACGGGGGTCGCGGCGCCGCCGCGCCCGCTCGGGGACGCGGAAGTGAGGACGCCCGACATGAGGACGCCCGATATGAGCACGCCCGATATGACGACAGATGATGTGGTCGACGACGAGGGTTCCGGCACCGACATCGCCATCGTCGGGATGTCCGGCCGGTTCCCCGGCGCGCCCGGCGTGGCCGCGCTGTGGGCCGGCATCCGGGCCGGCCGCTCCGGAGTGACCAGGTTCACCGACGACGAACTCCGCGCCGCCGGGGTGACCGAGGAACTGCTCGCCGACCCCGGATACGTGCGGGCCGGCGCCGTGATCGACGGCGTGGAGCTGTTCGACGCGGGGTTCTTCGGGTTCAGCCCGAAGGAGGCACAGATCCTGGACCCGCAGCACCGCCTGTTCCTGGAGCACAGCTGGGAGGCGCTGGAGGACGCGGGCTGCGACCCCACCCGGTTCGACGGCGCGATCGGCGTCTTCGGCGGCTCGGCGTGGAGCTCCTACCTGCAGAACAACCTGGTGCCCAGCGAGACCGGCGCCCTCATGGGCGAGCTCGCGGTCGGCCTGGCCAACGACAAGGACTCGCTCACCACCCGGGTCTCGCACACCCTCGGCCTGTCCGGTCCCAGCTACTCGGTGCAGAGCTACTGCTCCACCTCGCTGGTCGCGATCTGCGCCGCCGCCAGCAGCCTGGCCGGCTTCGAGAGCGATCTCGCCCTGGCGGGCGGCGTGGCGGTCGGCGTGCCGCACCGGGTCGGCTACCTCTACCAGCAGGGCGGCATCGCCCCGCCGGACGCCGAGTGCCGCGCCTTCGACGCGGCCGGCCTCGGCGCCCCGCTCGGCAGCGGCGTCGGCGTGGTCGCGCTGCGCCGCCTGGAGGACGCACTCGCCGACGGCGACCAGATCTACGCCGTCATCCGGGGCTGGGCGGTCAACAACGACGCCGGCCGCAAGGTCGGCTTCACCGCGCCCGGCGTGCAGGGCCAGGCAGCCGTGATGGCCGAGGCCCTCGCCGCCGCCGGTCTGGTACCGGCCGACATCGACTACGTGGAGGCGCACGGCACCGGCACCGCGCTCGGCGACGCCGCAGAACTGGCCGCGCTGCAGCAGGTCTTCCGGGGCGAGGAACTGCTGATCGGCTCGGTCAAGCCCAACGTCGGGCACCTCGACCGGGCCGCCGGCGTGACCAACCTGATCAAGGCGGCGCTCGCACTCCGGCACGACGAGATCCCGCCAACCCGCAACCTGTCCACGCCGAACCCACAGCTCAGCGCAGGCGACGCCCGACTCGAAGTGGTCACGGGCCTACGCGCATGGCCGCGCAGGGCCGGCCGCACCCGCCGGGCCGGCGTCAGCGCGTTCGGCATCGGCGGCACCAACGCACACGTCGTCCTGGAGGAGGCCCCACCACTCTCCCGACCGCAGGAGGAGCCCCGCCCGCAACTGCTCCTCTGGTCGGCCCGCTCAGCAAAGGCCGCCGACCAACTGACCGCCAACCTCGCCGACCACCTCGCCAGCGCTTCTGAAGCCCGGTTGGGTGAGGCCGTCGACGCTTCTGCACTCCGGTTGGGTGAGGCCGCTGGTACCTCCGAACCCCGGTTGGGTGAGGTCGCCGGCGCTTCTGCACTCCGGTTGGGCAATGCCGCTGGCACCTCCGAACTCCGGTTGGGTGAGGCTGCTGGCACCTCCGAACTCCGGTTGGGTGAGGCTGCTGGCACCTCTGAACTCCGGTTGGGTGCGCTCCGGTTGGGTGATGTCGCTCATACCCTGCAAGCTGGCCGCCGAGTCTTTGAGCATCGCCGGTTCCTCGTCGCCGCCACGGTGGACGAGGCCGTCGCCGGAATGCGGGGCGCCGCCGTGCTGGGGCGTGCGGAGAGCCGGAGCGACCGCCCGGTCGGATTCCTGATCGCGGGCACCGGCGAGCAGTACCCGGGCCTGGCCGACGACCTCTACACGATCGAACCCGCGTTCAGGGCCGTCCTGGACGAGTGCCGCGCGATCCTGCGCACCCGGATGGGCGGGATCGACCCGCTGGAGGAACTGCTCCGCACCCGCGCCACCCGCGCCGGGGGCGGCCTCAGCGCCCTGCTCGGCCGCGACGCCGTCACCCCCGCCGTGATGCCGACCGCTCTGCTCCACCCCGCGCTCTTCTCCGTCGAGTACGCGCTGGCCAAGACCCTCATCGGCTGGGGCGTCGAACCGGCCGTGCTGGCCGGGTACAGCCTCGGCGAATACGTCGCCGCCTGCCTGGCCGGCGTGCTCTCGCTGGAGTCCGCGCTCGGGCTGGTCGCCCACCGGGCCACACTGATCGACACGCTGCCCGCGGGCGTGATGAGCGCCGTCCCGCTCGGCTCGGCCGACCTGGCCGGCCGGATCGCGCGCGGCGGCATCACCGGGATCGACGTGGCCGCCGAGAACGGCCCCGACCTGACCGTGCTCGCGGGCGAGCCCGCCGCCATGGACGAGGTCCGGGCGCTGCTGGCGGCCGACGGGGTGCCGTGCCGTCCGCCGGCCACCGGGCACGCGTTCCACTCCCGGATGATGGAGCCGGTCCGCGCCGAGCTGACGGCCTGGATCGCCGCCCACATCGAACTCTCCGCGCCGCGGATTCCATACGTGTCGAACGTCACCGGCGACCTGATCACAGCCGCGCAGGCCACCGACCCCGGCTACTGGGCCGACCACATGTGCTCGCCGGTCAGGTTCGACGCCGTGCTCGGCACCCTGCTGGCGCAGGGCGACCTGGCCCTGCTGGAGATCGGCCCCGGCCAGTCGCTCGGCGCGATGGTGCGCGCCCACCGCGACTGCCCGCGGGAACGCTGGCCGCTGATCATCCCCACCCTCCCGGCCGCCGCCGACCCCCGCCCCGGCTCGACCGTGCTGACCGAGGCCATCGGGCGGCTCTGGCTGTCCGGCGCCCCGATCGACTGGCCCGGTTACCGACAGGACCGACCGGCCTCCAAGGTCGGACTGCCCACCTACCCGTTCCAACGCGAGCGCTACTGGATCGACCCCCCGGCCGGACGACCCGCCGAGGCTCCCCGCCTGACAGCCGACCACGACCACATCCCCGGCAACGCCCGTGGCGGTGCCCGTAGCGATGCCCGTAGCGATGCCCCCGGCGGTGCCCGTGGCGATGTCTCCCGGGGCGTCTCCGACGGCGTCCGTGGCGATGTCCCCGGCCATGTCCAGCTGCTGGAATCCCGCTGGACGGCCGAGGCACTGCCCGCCGAGCTCGACGCCGTAGGCCGGTATGTCCTGTTCGCCGACAGCGCCGACAGCGCCGACAGCGCCGACAGGCCCGCCAGTGTCGACGGGGCCGACAGCGCCGCCGGTGTCGACGGGGCCGGGGTCGCCGGGGCGTTGGCCGAGTCACTCCGCGCCGATGGTGGCGAGGTGGTGACCGTACATGCGGGGACGTCGTTCGCCGAGATCCCCGGCGGCTTCACCATCGACCCCGCCTCGGCCGACGACCATGTCGCGCTCGCCCGGCGGCTGGCGGCCGGCGGGCCCTCCGTCGTCGTCGACCTCCGCCTCCTCGCCCCGGCGGACGGCGACGACAGCCGTGCCGTCGTTCCGCTGGCCCGGCTGCTGGACGCCTTCGGCGACGAAGGCGGCGAAGGCGTCGACAGCACCCGCGTAGTCGTCGCCACCCTGGGCGGCCAGTCCGTCGCACCGGGGGAGCACGGCGACCCGGCCCAGGCGGCGGCTGCGACGCTGCCGATCGTCGGCAACCAGGAGTACCTGACCCTCGACTGCCGCTGCGTGGACCTCGATCCGCGCGCGAGCGCCGCCGGCCACGCGGCCGCCCTCACCGCCGAACTGCGGCGGACCACCACCGACATCCTCAGCGCATACCGGAACGGCCGCCGCCACGTGCAGGAGTTCGTCCCTGCCGAGGCCACAGCAAACAAAATCGCAGCGGGCAGGATCCTCCCGGAGGGGATCCTCCCGGAGGGGATCCTCCCGGAGGGGATCCTCCCGGAGGGGATCAGCGCCGAGGGGATCAGCACCGAAGGAATCCTCCCGGAGAGGATCAGCGCCGAGGGGATCAGCGACGGGATCGCAGCGGCCGAGATCGGCGCGGGCGAAATTACCGCGCCGAAGATTGCCTCGGGAAAGAACGGGGTACGTTCCGGCGGCACCTATCTGATCACTGGTGGGCTCGGTGATGTCGGGCTGCTCGTCGGTGAGCACCTGATCCGGGCCGGTGCGGGCCGACTGATTCTGACCAGCCGGAGTGGCCCGCGTGGCGATGGCGTCGAGCGGTTGCGCGCGCTGGGTGCGGAGGTGCTCACTCCGCGCGTGGATGTCACCGACGCCGACGCGATGCGGGCGGTCGTCGCCGACGTGGGCCGGATCGACGGGGTGGTGCATGCCGCCGCTGAGACCGGGCCCGACACGTTTCTCCCGCTCCGCGATGTCACCGAGGCCGCCGTGGCTCGCCATTTCGGCGCCAAGGTCACCGGTGCCCGCGTTCTGGCGGATGTACTGGCCGGGCTGGAGCTCGACTTCTGCGTGCTGTTCTCGTCGACCTCGTCGATCCTCGGTGGCATCGCGTTCGGCAGTTACTCGGCCGCCAACGCCGCGCTCACCGCTCTGGCCCGGCGGCAGGGGTGGCTGGCCGCGAGCTGGGACACCTGGGCGGTCACGCTGGAGCGTCTCGAAGGTGGGATGGGTGCTGCGATGGTCGCGCACTCGATGACCGCCGCTGAGTCGCTGGCCGCGCTCGACAGCGTGATCGCGATTGGCCGGCCCGCCGTTGTGGTGGCGGCCGGTGGCCTGGACGATCGGCTGCCGAAGATCGCCGCCGCGGCTGTGCCGACGCATGGTGGCGAGCGGTTCCCCCGGCCCGAGCTGCCGCAGCCCTACAGCCCGCCGCTGACCGGCACCGAGCGCTCGCTGGCCGGGCTCTGGTCGGAGGTGCTGGGCGTCGAGCCTGTCGGCACGCGCGACAACTTCTTCGACCTCGGCGGGAACTCGCTGATCGCGCTCCAGATGCTGACGCTGATCAAGAAGCGGTTCGGCGTCGCAGTGCCGACGGTGATGCTCTTCGAGGCCCCGACCGTGCACCGGCTGGCCGCCATTCTGGACGAACGCGGCGCAGCTTCCCAAACCAACGCCTCCCAAACCAACGCCTCCCAAACCAACGCCTCCCAAACCAACGCCTCCCAAACCGGCGCCTCCCAGGCCAATGCCATAGCCTCCCGAACCAGGGCGATCGCCCCCCAGGTCACCGCCACCCCCCGCGCCACCGCGACGCAGACCGACGACGACCGGCGGATCGCGATCGTCGGCATGGCCGGCAAGTTCCCCGGTGCCGCCAACGTGGACGCGTTCTGGCGCAACCTCCGTGAAGGCGTCGAGTCGATCAGCTTCTTCACCCCGGAGGAGCTCAAGGCCGCCGGCGTCGACGAAGCCCTCATCCACGACCCCGCGTACGTGCCCGCCCGCCCGGTCCTGGACGACATCGCCGGCTTCGACGCCCAGTTCTTCGGCATCAGCCCCCGGATGGCCGCCCTCACCGACCCCCAGCAGCGCGCCTTCCTCGAAGTCTGCTGGGAGGCCCTGGAGCAGGGCGGCTACGGCACCCCCGAGCAACGCGGCCGGGTCGGCGTGTACGGCGGCACCAATATCAGCACCTACCTCCTCCAGATGGGCGACCGCCTGCTCAGCGAGGACGAGGACGTCAGCCACTACGAGATCATCATGGGCAACGACAAGGACGCCCTCACCACCACGGTCTCCTACCTCTTCGACCTGCACGGCCCGAGCGTCGCCGTCCAGACGTTCTGCTCCACCTCCCTGGTCGCCGTCCACCTCGCGGTGCAGAGCCTGCGCTCAGGGGACTGCGAGATGGCCCTGGCCGGGGGAGTCTCGATCCGGGTTCCCGACAAGGTCGGCCACATCTTCGGCCCCGGCGGCATGGAGTCGCCCGACGGTCACGTCCGCACCTTCGACGCGCAGGCCAAGGGCAGCATGTTCGGCGACGGCGCCGCGGTGGTCCTGCTCAAGCGCCTGTCCGACGCGGTCAGGGACGGCGACCACATCTGGGCCGTGATCCGCGGCTCCGCGATGAACAACGACGGCGCGCTCAAGGTCGGCTACACCGCGCCCAGCGTGGTCGGCCAGGCCCGGGTGATCGCCGACGCGATGGCCGACGCCAAGGTCACCGGCGAGGACATCAGCTACATCGAGGCGCACGGCACCGCCACCGAACTCGGCGACCCGATCGAGGTGGCCGCGCTCACCCGCGCGTTCGGCCCGACCCAGGACACCCAGTACTGCCCGATCGGCTCGGTCAAGACCAACATCGGCCACCTGGACCGCGCGGCCGGCGCGAGCGGCCTGATCAAGACCTCGCTCGCCCTGACGAACCGGGTGATCCCGGCGAGCCTGCACTACACGGCCCCCAACCCCGAGATCGACTTCGACAACAGCCCCTTCTACGTGAACGCCGAGCTGTCCCCGTGGCGGACCCGCGACGGCCGGCCGAGGATCGCCGGGCTCAACTCGCTCGGGATGGGCGGAACCAACGTGCACGTGGTCATCGAGGAGGCTCCGGTGCGGCCCGCCGCCGTCGAGGACGAGAAGGGGCGCCGCTACCAGATCCTGCCGGTCTCGGCCCGCAACGCCACCGCCGCCGACCAGGCCGCCCAGCGGCTCGGCGAACACCTCAGGAACGCCCCCGACACCCGGCTGGCGGACGCCGCGTACACCCTCCAGGTCGGCCGCAAGACCTTCGAGCACCGCAAGGTCGTCGTCACCACCGCCCTCGCCGACGCCGCCCTGACCTTCACCGGCGAAGCGGCCCAGGACGGCGTGCTGTCCCGGGTCGACGCCGTGCAGGGCCGCCGGGCGGCGTTCCTGTTCGCGGGCGTGGGCGAGCAGTACCCGGGCCTGGTCACCGAGATCTACCAGCGTGAGCCCGTGTTCCGCGCGGCCCTGGACGAAAGCCTCGAACTGCTCCGCGAGCCGCTCGGCGACGTCGATCTGCCCGGCCTGGTCGCCGGTGGGCGCGGCGCGGGCGTCGACCTGGCCGCGCTGCTCGGCCGGGTCACCGCCGGGGACGCCAAGGACCACAGGGCCGCCGCGCTGGAGCGCACCGAAGTCGTCCAGCCCGCCCTGTTCGCCGTCGAGTACGCCCTGGCCCGCACCCTGATGGCCTGGGGAGTGCAGCCTCGGCTGATGCTCGGCTACAGCCTCGGCGAGTACGTCGCCGCCTGCCTGGCCGGCGTCCTGTCGCTGCCGGACGCGATCGCCCTGGTCACCCACCGGGCCAAACTGATCGCCACGATGCCGGCCGGGTCCATGGTCGCCGTCTCGATGCCGGCCGAGGACGTGCGCCGCAAGTTCCGGCTGGAGCGGCGCGGTCTGGACATCGCCGCCGTCAACGGCCCCCAGGTCGCGGTCGTCGCCGGGCCGCGGGAGGAGATGGAACAGCTCGTCGCCGAACTGCGCCGGGCCGAGATCCCGTGCCGGGCGCTGGACACCACGCACGCGTTCCACTCCCGGATGCTCCAGCCGATCAGCGGCGAGCTCACCGACTGGGTGAAGGCCAACATCCGGCTGAACCCGCCGCAGTTGCCGTACATCTCCAATCTGACGGGGGGCCTCGCCGACGCCGACCTGGTCTGCGACCCGGGTTACTGGGCCGAGCACATGTGCCGGACGGTGCGGTTCGGGGCCGGCGTCGAGACGCTGCTGGCCGACCCCGAGCTGGCCGTCGTGGAGATCGGGCCAGGTCAGTCGCTCGGCGCCCTGGTACGCGGGGCCGGCTGCCCGCCGCGGCGGTGGCCGCTGATCCTGAACGTGCTGCCCGGCGGGAGCGACAGGCGCCCGGACGACGAGGTGCTGGCCGGCTGCCTGGCGCGGCTCTGGCTGGTCGGCGCTGAGCTGGACTGGAACGCCTATCACGGGCGGCTGCCCGAGGCCGAGACCGCGAACCTGCCGGGCCGGATCCCGCTGCCGACCTACCCGTTCCAGCGGCACCCCTACTGGATCGACGGGTCGCCGTCCACGCCCAAGCCGAAGCTGAAGGCCCTGGACAGCGGCAACCTGTTCGACGCGATCACCAGCCTGCCCAAGCTGCCCGAGGAGCAGTGGCTGCACCTGCCCGTCTGGCGGCAGACCGCCGCCCCCGCGCCCAGCGCCGCCCAGCCCGGCTCGTGGCTCGTCTACACCCGCGAAGGCGTGGCCGACGAGGTGGCCGCCGAACTGGCCGCGACCGGCGCGGCCGTCACCCTGGTCCGCCCCGGCGAGGGCTACGCCGCCACCCGCGACGGCCACACGATCCGCCCCGGCAGCGTCGCCGACACCCTCGCCCTGCTGCGCGACCTGCGCGCCGCCGGCCGCCCGCTCGACCGGGTCGTGCACCTGTGGACCCTGGACTCCGGCGACCGCCCCATCGAGCACGGCCTGCACACCCTGGTCGCGCTGGCCAGGGCGGCGGGCGAGTCCGGCCTCGACGGCTGGTCGCTGGACATCGCGGTCGCCGGCACCCAGGAGGTCTTCCCCGGCGAGGCCGTCAACCCCGACGGCTCGACGCTGATCGGCCCTTCGCTGGTCATCCCGCTGGAGTACCCGACGGTCACCACCCGCTTCATCGACCTCGACACGCACGCCGGCCTGGTCGCCGAACTGGGCCGCCCGCAGACGGACCGGATCGTGGCGCTCCGCAGGGGACGCCGCTACCTGCCCGGCTACGAGACCATGGCCACCCCCGAGACCACCCCGCTGCGCGAAGACGGCGTCTATCTGATCACCGGCGGCCTCGGCGGCATCGCGCTCGGCCTGGCCGAACGTTTCGCCCGCGACGCCAAGGCCAGGCTCGTCCTGCTCGGCCGTACCGGTCTGGACGGCGAGGGCGAGGACGCCCGCCGCGGCGCCCAGGTCCAGGCCATCCGCGACCTCGGCGGCGAAGTCGAGATCGTGGTCGGCGACGTGGCCGACCCGGCCGCGGTGAAACGGGCCGTGGACACGGCGATCGAAAGGTTCGGCGCGCTGCACGGCGTCCTGCACGCGGCCGGCCTTCCGGCCATGGGCCTGATGCAGTTCAAGCGGCCGCAGGAGCTCGACGCCGTACTCGCCCCCAAGATCGCCGGAACGCTGGCGCTGGCCGAAGCCCTCCGGATCGGCGAACCCGGCGAGATCGGGCTGGACTTCCTCGCCTTGTTCTCCTCGATCACCTCCGCCACCGGCGGCGGCCCCGGCCAGGTCGACTACTGCGCCGCCAACGCCTACCTGGACGGCTACGCGCAGCGGCTGGCCGCCACCGGTCGCAACGTCGTCTCGATCGACTGGGGCGAGTGGACCTGGAACGCCTGGGAGGCCGGTCTGGCCGGCTACGACGAGGGCCTGCAGACCTTCTTCAAGGAGAACCGGATCAGGGTCGGCATCGACTTCGAGGAAGGCTACCGATCTCTGCTGCGCGCCCTGGCCAGCGGCGAACCCCGGGTCATCGTCTCCACCCAGGAGTTCGAGACCGTCGTCACCGGCAGCGCGCGCTTCAACCTGGAGGCGGTGACCTCGCCCGCCGGGTCCGGCGGCAGCGCGGACCGGCACCCCCGGCCCGAGCTGGTCACGCCCTACCAGGAGCCGTCCGGGCCAACCGAGGAGGCCGTCGCGGCCATCTGGTGCGACGCGCTCCGGCTCGACCGGGTCGGCGTGCTGGACAACTTCTTCGAACTCGGCGGGAACTCGCTGCTCGGCGTCAGCATCGTGGCCGCCCTGCGCCGCGAGTTCGCCCTCGCCGAACTCCCCCCGCACATCTTGTACGAGGCGCCGACCGTGGCCGCGCTCGGCGCGACCATCGAGGCCCTCGTCTCGGGCGCCGCACCGGCGTCCGGGACGGCCGACGGAGGCGGGAGCAGCCACGTCCGCGCCCAGCTCCGCCGGTCGGGCCTCGAATCGTCGGCCTCCCGCCGGCGCAGGTGAGCACCACCGACAGCACGACAAACCAGAGAAACGGAGAGGTCATGACGGTAATCGGTGTAGTGGGCGCTGGCGTGATGGGAGTCGGCGTCGCCCAGAACCTGGCCCAGACCGGCCACGACGTGGTGCTGGTGGACACCAACGAGGAGATCCTCGCGGCGGCCCGTGCCACCATCTGGCGCAACGCCAGGATGAGCCGCCTGATGGGCGGCCCGGCCCTGGACCCCGACGACGTGCTGTCCCGGATCACCACCGCGGTGGGCGCCGAGGCGGTCGCCAAGGCCGACGTCGTCATCGAGAACGTGACGGAGAACTGGGACGTCAAGCGGTCGGTGTACGAGACGATGGACGCGGTCTGCGGGCCCGACACCATCTTCATCGTCAACACCTCCGCGATCCCGATCACCAAGGTCGCCGCCGTCACCGGCCGCCCCGACAAGGTGGTCGGGGTGCACTTCATGAACCCGGTCCCGGCCAAGCCGGCCTGCGAGCTGATCCCCGGCTTCCACACCACCGCCGAGACCGTCGAGCGCACCCGCGACCTGCTGACCGCCATGGGCAAGAAGGCGATCGACGTCAAGGACGCCTGCGGTTTCGTGTCCAACCGGGTCCTGATGCTCACCGTGAACGAGGCCGCGTTCCTCGTGCACGAGGGCGTCGCCACCGCCGAGTCCGTCGACGAGGTGTTCCGCAGCTGTTTCGGCCACCCGATGGGCCCGCTGGAGACGGCCGACCTGATCGGCGTCGACACCATCCTCTACAGCGTCGAGGTGCTCTACGAGCACTACGCCGACAGCAAGTACCGCCCCTGCCCGCTGCTCAAGCAGATGACCGACGCGGGCCTGCACGGCCGCAAGTCGGGCCGCGGTTTCTACACCTACGCCAACTAAGCGCACCCCCTTAAGGAGTCAGCCATGTCCGGCAGCACCAAGGACCAGATCCTCGACTTCGTCCGCTCCCGTTACCCGCAGGCGGAGATCGACGAGTCCCAGGACATCTTCGCCCTGGGTTTCGTGAACTCGCTGTTCGCGATGGAGCTGGTGATGTTCATCGAGAAGACGTTCGCGATCGCCATCCCCAACGACGAGCTGAAGATCGACAACTTCCGGACCGCCAACACCATGGCGGAGCTGGTGGGCCGGCTTTCCCCCGCGCGGGTCTGACATGGCGATCCTGGCTGAGAGCGCGCCGGACACGCTTCGGGTCACCGACCGGAAGTCCGCCCGCGCGTTCGTCGACACGCACATCGTGCCGTACGCGGACGCGTACGACCGGCAGGGCCGGGTGCCCGAGGAACTGCTGGAGCGGATGACCGCCGCCGGGCTCTGGGCCCCCTTCCTCCCCCCGGAGGTGGGCGGCGCGGGAATGGACCTGGTCACCCTCGGCGAGGTCCACGAGGAGGTGGGCCGGGGCTGCTCCTCGGTCCGCAGCCTGCTCACCGTGCACACGATGGTGTCGTGGGCGGTGCAGCGGTGGGGCAGCCCGGCCCAGCGCGAGCAGTGGGCGCCGGCCCTCAGCCGGGGGGACGTGCTCGCCGCGTTCTGCCTGTCCGAGCCCGGCGCCGGCAGTGACGCCTCCGGGATCTCCAGCAACGTCGTGGCCAAGAACGGCGGGTGGGTGCTCAACGGCGTCAAGAAGTGGATCACCAACGGCCAGCGGGCCGACCTGTTCCTGGTGTTCGCCCGCACGGCCACCAGCATCGGCGCGTTCCTGGTCCCCAGGAACAGCCCCGGCGTGGATGTCGCCCCGATCGAGGACATGCTCGGCACCCGGGCGTCGATGATCGCGGAGGTCTCCTTCCGGGACGTCGTGCTCGGCCCGGACGCGCTGCTCGGCCCGAGCGGTTTCACCGCCGGCATGGTGCTGACCGGCACCCTGGACCTCGGCCGCTACAGCGTGGCGACCGGTTCCGTCGGCATCATCCAGGCCGCGCTGGAGGCGTGCGCCGCGTACGCGTCCCGCCGCACCGTCGGCGGGACGCTGCTCAAGGAGCTGCCGCTGATCCAGGCGAAGCTCTCCGACATGGTCACCGACGCGCGGGCGGCCCGCCTGCTCGTCGCGGAGGCCGGTCGGCTCAAGGACGCCGGCGAGGCGTCCACGATCATGGCGACCTGGGTGGCGAAGTACTTCGCCTCCACCGCCGCCGCCAGGCACGCGTCCGAGGCGGTCCAGATCCACGGCGCGAACGGATGCGGCCACGACTACCCGGTGGCGCGGCTGTACCGGGACGCCAAGGTGATGGAGATCATCGAAGGCAGCAACGAGATCCAGCGGATCACCATCGCTGGCCAGGCAGAACGGGAGATCATCTGATGACCGTGGTCGACGAAACCCCCTTTGTCCTCCCGGAGAAGCCGGTTCGGGGCCGGATCAAGTGCGTGGTCTGGGACCTGGACAACACCCTCTGGGACGGCGTGCTGCTGGAGGACGGCGACGTCACCCTGCGGCCCGCGGTGGTGGCGCACATCCACCGGCTCGACCAGATGGGCGTGCTGCACTCGATCGCCAGCAAGAACGACCGCGACGCCGCGCTGGAGAAACTCCGCGAGTTCGGCATCGAGGACATGTTCCTGCACCCGCAGATCAACTGGAACGCCAAATCCGACTCGATCGCGCGCCTCGCGAAGGCGCTCAACCTGGGCCTGGACGCGTTCGCGTTCATCGACGACCAGGAGTTCGAGCGCGGCGAGGTCGGCCACAGCCTGCCCGAGGTCACCCTGGTCGACATCCTGGACCTGGAGGAGGCGCTGGCCCGGCCGGAGTTCATCCCCCGGTTCGTCACCGACGAGTCCGCCCAGCGCCGCATCATGTACCAGGGCCAGGCCGCCAGGGACGAGCTGGAGGCCGGCTTCGTCGGCACCAACGAGGAGTTCCTGGCCGGGCTGGAGATGCGGTTCACCATCGCCCCGGCCGTACGGGACGACCTGCAGCGGGCCGAGGAGCTGACGGTCCGCACCAACCAGCTCAACTCGACCGGCCGCACCTACTCCTACGAGGAGCTGGACGAGCTCCGCGAGTCCCCCGGCCACCTGCTGCTGGTCGCCTCCCTGACCGACAGGTTCGGCGGGTACGGCAAGATCGGCCTCGCCCTGGTGGAGAAGGGCGAGCGGGTCTGGCGGCTCAACATGATGCTGATGTCCTGCCGGGTGATGTCCCGCGGCGTCGGCATGGTGCTGCTCAACCACATCATGCGGCTGGCCCAGGCGGCCGGCGCGCGTGTACGGGCCGACTTCGTGGAGACCGGCCGGAACCGGATGATGCAGATCACCTACGCCTTCGCCGGGTTCCGCGAGGTCAGCAGGGACGGCGTGCACGTGGTGCTGGAGGCCGACCTGACCACTGTCCAGCCGCCCCCGCCGTACGTCCACCTGGAGATCGTCGATGGGGCTGGCGATGAGCGTTGACGATCTGATCGGCCGCTGGATGCCGTTCGCGAGCCAGACCGGGGCCGGCCCCGGCGCGCTCGCGCTGTACTGCCTGCCGCACGCCGGCGGCGCCGCCTCCACCTACCGGAGCTGGCAGCGCGTCCTGCCCGGGGTGGCCGTCCAGCCGATGCAGCTCCCCGGCCGGGACAGCAGGCTCAGGGAACCCGCCTACGACCGGATGGGCCCGCTGGTCGCCGACCTGGCCGAGATCATCCTGGCCGACGTCTCGCTCGGCTCGGTCGACCGCAGATACGCCCTGTACGGCCACAGCCTCGGCGCGCTCGTCGTGTTCGAGCTGGCCCGCGAGATCCGCCGCCGCGGCGGCCCGCCGCCGGTGCACCTGTTCGTGTCCGGCTCGGTCGCCCCGCAGCTCGCCTACGAGGACGGCAAGCCGGTCGGGCAGATGAGCAGGCCCGAGGTGGTGGCCATGCTCCGTGAGCTGGGCGGCACGCCGGAGTGGCTGCTGGCCGACCCCGGCGTGCTGGACATGATCCTCCCGGCCGTGGTCGCCGACTTCACCGTCAAGGAGACCTACGAGTACCGCCAGGAGAAGCCGCTCAACCTGCCCATCACGGCCATGCCCAGCACCGACGACTCCCGGATCAAAGCCGAGACCGTGACGCCGTGGGGCGAGCAGACCACCAAGGAGTACGAGCTCCAGCCGTTCGTCGGCGGCCACTTCGCCGTGTTCGAGCAGGCCGCGCTGACGCACAAGCTCATCTCCAAAGCCCTGCTCAAATGGATGTGAGGCAACCCTGCGTGTGGCGGGTTCACCTCGATCGGCCTGACGGCGCGAGGTGGGCCCCGCTGCTTTCCGCCCAGGAAAGGGCCCGTGCGGCGGCGCTGGCCGACCCGGTCGAGCGCCGCCGCTTCACGGTCGCGCACGGCGTCCTGCGCGCGGTGCTCGGCCGGCTCGGCGGCGTGCCGCCGGCCGGGCTGGTGTTCGGCGCGGAGGACAACGGCCGGCCGTATCTGGTCGGCCATCCGATCGACTTCAACCTGTCGCGCTCGGAGGAGTGGGCGCTGATCGGGGTGGCTCCGCCGGGCCTGCGGGTGGGCGTCGACGTCGAGCGCGTCCGCCACAACCTGGACCACCTGGCCATGGCCCGGCACCTGTACCAGCCCGCCGAGGTCGACCACCTGACCCGGGCCGCGTCCCCCGTAGAGGGATATTTCCGGTTCTGGTGTGCCAAGGAGGCGTATGTCAAAGCGGTCGGGGTCGGCCTGGCCGGCCTGCGGGACACGCTGGTGACGCCGGAAGGGAACGCGACGGTGGGTTCGTCGCGTTCCCTTCGCTGGCTGGACGTGGCGCCCGGTTATGCGGGCGCCGTCGTTACGACCGCTGTCACGACCGTTTCGACACCGGCACCACGTACCGGCTGAACACCAGGTCCCGCAGCACGTCGTCGCCGCCCTCCACGATGGACACGTACCGCACGTCGCGCAGCAGCTTGCCGATCACCGCGTCGTGGGTGTACCCGACGCCGCCGAACATCTCCGACGCGGCCGAGGCGATCTGCCAGCCGGTCTGGCCGCAGAACATCTTCGTGGTGAGCGCCGCCTTCAGCGTGCCCACCCGGAGGAACTCCTCGCCCGCGTCGGGCCGGGCCGCGATCTCGTCGTACCGGCGGGCCGCGGCCAGGCACTGGTTGGCCATCACGTCGATCTGCACCTCGAACTGGCCCAGCTTGGCCGCGAACACCGCGTTGTTGGCCAGCGCGGAGCCCTTGACCTGCTTGGACCTGCCGTACTCCAGGCACACGTCGCGGATCCGGCGGGAGATGCCGAGCGCGGTCGTGGCGATCAGGATGCGGCTGGCGTTCAGGCCCACCTCCAGCAGCCGCAGCCCGTTGCCGCGCAGCACGTTGGCGGCCGGCACCCGGCAGTCGGCCAGCGTCACCTGGTAGGTCGCCGAGGAGCGCAGCCCCAGCACGTCCCACCGTCTGTCGATCCGGACGCCCGGCGTGTCCCGGGGGACCAGCACGGCCAGGTAGCCGGCCGGGTCGTCCTCGGCGCGGGCGATCACCACCAGGAACTCGGCGAAGTCGGCGTTGGTGGAGAACGCCTTCTCCCCGTTCAGGACGATGTGGTCGCCTTCGCTCCTGGCGGTCGTGGTGATCCGGGCCAGCTCGCTGCCGGCCGCGTGCTCGCTGCCGAGCGTGGCGCAGAAGCCGTTCCCGGCGACCAGCTTGCCCAGGTAGTGGTCCCGGAGTTCGGGGGAGCCGTACCAGGAGAGCATGCTGGTCGTCAGGACCGGGATGAACAGGGTGAAGGCGGCGCCCGCGTCGGCGTAGGCGAGTTCGGCGACGATCCGGACGCTCTCCTCCAGGCTGAGGCCGGGGCCGCCGTGCTCCTTCGGCACCCACCAGTTCGCCAGGCCGGTGTCGGCGAACCGCTCGTACAGCGGGAGCGGGGCCTCGGCCAGCGAGTCGAGGTAGGCGTCCTGGCCGACCAGTTCCCTGCGGGCGAACGCCTGGACCGCCCGCAGGTACTCCGGTTGCTTCACTCCGCCTCCCGGTCGTCGAGCAGCTCGGCCAGCAGGCGCACCGTCGGGCACTCCAGCAGGCCGGTCACCGGGACCGACGCGTTCAGCGCCTTGCGGATCCTGGTGGTCAGCTCGATCGCGAGCAGCGAGTGGCCGCCCAGCTCGAAGAAGTTGTCGGTGGCGCCGATCGGCTCGATGCCCAGCACCCGCGACCAGATGTCGGCCAGCGCCGCCTCGGTGCCCTCCTTCGGCTCCACGTACGGGTTGTTGAGGTCCGGCCGGGGGTGGCGCTCCTGGTCGTCGAAGGCGTCGTCCACGCTGTGGATGTCGCCGGTGACCCACTGCGTCAGCCGGCCTTCCAGCGGTCCTGTCGAGATCACCAGGTGCCCGACCCTGTCGGTGGCCGACAGGGCCCGCTCGAAGATGTCGACGCCCTCCGCCGGGGCCATCGCGAAGCCGACGACGGCCTCGCTGTGGCCTTCCAGGCGGCCGGCGTCGATGCTCCAGGTGTCCCAGTCGACGGTCACCCAGCGGCCCCGGTCGCCCACCCTGGCCTGCCGGATGTAGGCGTCCAGCGCCGCGTTGGCCGCCGCGTACGGCGCGAGCGTCATGCCGCCCAGCACCGCCGCGATGGACGACAGCGTGATCCGCCGGTCGGGGGCCTGCCCGCCGAGCACCTTCTGCAGCACGTGGAAGCCCTTGACCTTGGCCGCCATGTGGGCGTCGCACTGGTCGCGGTCCATCAGGTGGGCGAAGTTGAAGTACGCCCCGTCCTGCACGCCCGCGCCGTGCACCACGACGTCGATCCCGCCGAACCGCTCGACCGCGGCCGCGACGACGGCCGCCATCCGCTCCTCGTCCGCCACGTCGGCGGACAGGCACAGCACGGCCGCGCCCCGGCTCTCCAGGTCCAGGATGTTGCCGATGTGCCGGGCGGTGCGCTCCCCGCCTGGGGGAGTCTCGGCCAGGAACGCGTCCCACTCCTCGCGGGGCGGCAGCGGCGACCTGGCGGTGAGCACCAGGTTGCAGCCGTACGCGCCGGCCAGGTGCCGCGACAGCACGAGCCCGACGTCGCCGAGGCCGCCGGTGATCAGCACGGTCTCGCCGTTCCTGATCGGGCGGGTCTCGTCGGTCAGTTCGTCGATCGGGAACTGCTCGTAGGTCCGCAGCCAGGTCTCGCCGGCGCGGACCGCGACCGGGCCCTCGTGCGGGGTGAGGATCGCGGCCAGGAGCTGGGTGGTGAGCTGCCCGAGCGCGGCCTCGTCGCCGGGCTCGACGGTGTCGGCGTCGATCGTCCTGGCCCGGATCCGGGGGTTCTCCTGGGACAGGCTGGGGGCCAGCGCCGCCAGGGTGGCCTGCTCGGGGTGGCGCAGGTCCGAGCCGAGCACGCCGACGGCCTGCGAGGTGAGCAGGGCGAGTTCGGCGCGCGGCGCGGAGCCGGTGTTGTCGACCAGTTCCCTGGCCAGCGCCAGCACCGACAGGAAGCCGCGGCGCTGCTCGGCGTCGAAGTGCTCGACCGGGTCCTGGCCCGGTTCCGGCGTGACCCCGGCCAGGCTGAACCCGTGGACGATCGCGCGTGGCGCGACCACCAGCGAGTACAGCAGGTCGGCCATGTCGTCGGGCTTGTCCGGCTGGAGGGTGAAGTCTCCGGCGTCGTCCTGGGTGAAGGCCGGGCCGCGCCGTACCGCGGTGACCTCGGCGCCCGCCGTGTTCAGGCGGTCGATCAGGGCCTCGCCCCTGGCGTCGTCGGCGAAGACCAGCCAGGGGCCGCCCGCCCGCAGCCGCTCGTCCAGGTCGGCGACCGCGAACGGGCGCTGCTTCCAGGTCGGCAGGTAGGTCCACTTCGACCGGTCGAAGGTCTTGTCGTTGCTGACCGGGGCGGCCTGCATGTTCGGGTTGGCCTTGACCCAGTAGTGGCGCCGCTGCCACGGGTAGGTGGGCAGCTCGACCCGGCGGCCCGCGCCGCGGTGCAGCGCGGTCCAGTCGATCGTGCTGCCGGCCTGCCACAGCCGGGCCAGCGTGGCCAGCAGCCACTCGGCCGCGGGCACGCCCTCGGCGGGGGCGACGGTGATCTCCTCGACGCCGGTGGCCGGGCCCGGGTCCTCGCGCGGAATCTGCACGCCCAGGCGGCGCAGCCCGTCCGACAGCGCGCCGAGCGCGTCGTGGCGGTCGGTGCCGTCCTCGATGCCGAACACGGCGTCGACCGCCGCGAGCAGCTCTGGCCACCAGGTCTCCGGCACGCCGTCCGGCGTGACCAGGCGGACCTTCGGGTTGCGGCGCTGGGTCTTGGCGTTGATCCAGCGGGAGGAGTCGGCCAGCGCCCGGACCGCGTCGTCGCGGTCGGCGACCACGACCGCGCGCCGCCGGGCGAAGCCGCCGCGTGACATCTGCAGCGTGAACGCCACGTCCGCGAGGTCCTCGCCGGACTCGCCGGCCAGATGGCCGGCGAGCCTCTCGCCCAGCTCGTTCAGCGCGTTCTCGTCGGCCGCGGAGAACGTCAGCAGGTGCGGGCCCGGCCTGGCCTGGCGTACCTCGCGCGGCGGGGCCTGCTCCAGGACGACGTGCGCGTTGGTGCCGCCGAGGCCGAACGAGCTGACCCCGGCCCGGCGCGGGTGCGGACCCTCGGGCCACGGCCGGTGCTCGGTCAGCACGGTGAACCGGTCCTGCGCCGTGGCCAGCGCCGGGTTCGGCTGGACGTAGTCCGGCACGCCCTGCAGCAGCTCGTGCTTGAGGCTCAGCGCGGCCCGCATCAGCCCGGTCACCCCGGACGCCCGGTCCAGGTGGCCCAGACTCGGCTTCAGCGAACCCAGCACGGCCGGGATCTCGCGCGGCTGGGTGAACACCCGGTTCATCGCGGCCAGCTCGATCGAGTCGCCCAGCATGGTGCCGGTGGCGTGGCATTCGACGTACCCGATGGTGTCGGGCTTGACCCCGGCCACGCCGAGCGCCGATTCGATCACCTCGGCCTGGCCGTCCACGCCCGGCGCGGTGTAGCCGGCCCGCATCCGGCCGTCGTTGTTGGCGGCCGAGCCGAGGATGACGGCGTGGATCACGTCGCCGTCGGCGATCGCGTCCGACATGCGCTTGAGCGCCACCGTGCCGACGCCGCTGCCCATCACGGTGCCGCCCGCCTCGGCGTCGAAGCTGCGGACCTTCCCGTCCGGCGACATGATGCCGCCCTGCTCGTACAGGTAGCCGGCCGGCTGGGGGAGCGGCGTGAACGCGCCGCCGGCCAGCGCCATGTCGCACTCGTAGGTGAGCAGGCTCTGGCAGGCCAGGTGCACCGCCACCAGCGAGGTGGAGCAGAACGTCTGCACCGACACGGCCGGGCCGCGCAGACCCAGTTTGTACGACACCAGCGAGGCCAGCGAGTCACGCTCGTTGCCGATCGCGATCAGCATCGCCCCGCCGGGCTGGCGGGCCAGATGGGCGATGTTCTGCACGACGTAGTCGGGGAACCCGCACCCGCCGAACACCGCGACCTGTCCAGGCACGTCGGTGGGACAGTAGCCGGCGCTCTCCAGCGCCTCCCACGAGCACTCCAGGAACAGCCGGTGCTGCGGGTCCATCATCTCGGCCTCGCGGGGGTTGATCCCGAAGACCGTCGCGTCGAACTTGTCCAGGTCGGCCAGCGGGCCGCCGATCCGCACGTAGCGCGGGTCGGCGATCTGCCCCGGCTCGACGCCGGTCTCGCGCAGCTCCGCGTCGGTGATCTCGCGCAGTCCCTTGATCCCGGACAGTACGTTGCGCCACAGTTCCGCGACGCTGTCCGCGCCGGGGAATCGACCGGACATGCCGATCAGCGCCACCGCCGAGTCGTAGTCGGTTTCCGTCATGACGTCCTCCCGCTCCGGAGCATGTTGCGCCGCTGTTCGATGCGCGACGAGCGCTGCTGTTCGCGTACGTCGGCCGTCTGCTCTTCCTTGGCCTCGCCCGCGGTGGCCGCTTCGGCGAGCGATGAGATCGTGGGCGACTGGTAGAGGATGTGCGGCGGCAGGTAGGACAG
This sequence comes from Acrocarpospora corrugata, assembly GCF_009687845.1. Classification (GTDB taxonomy): domain Bacteria; phylum Actinomycetota; class Actinomycetes; order Streptosporangiales; family Streptosporangiaceae; genus Acrocarpospora; species Acrocarpospora corrugata. The sequence goes on along the minus strand of NZ_BLAD01000039.1, from coordinate 92,856 downwards.
CTCAAGCGCTTTCCGGACCTCCGTGATGATCTCCATGCCGAGCAGCGAGTTGCCGCCGAGCTCGAAGAAGTTGTCGTGCACGCCGACCGACTCCAGGCCGAGCGCCTCGGTCCACACCTCGGCGATCTTCTCCTCGGTCTCGTTCTGCGGCTCGACGAACGCGGTCGACAGGTCGGGCCGTGGGTGCCGTCCGAACGCGTCCCTGAGTTTCTTGACCGTCGCCTGGTGGCTCTCGATCGAGGACTTGCGGCTCATCGCGACCAGCGGCGCGAAGTCCTGGGTGGAGGCGACGACATGCCGCTCGCCGCTGCCCAGCACCCGCATCAGGGTCTCGAAGCCGTCCTCGTAGCTGAGCCCGAACAGGCCCCGGTACCAGGTGAAGTACTGCTTGGAGCCTTCGTCGTAGTTCTCCAGGCCCTCGGTCCAGCCGTTCCAGGTCCACTCGCACCAGTCGACCGAGGTGACCAGCGTGCCGGGCAGCGGGTCGCTGAGCGCGAAGGAGTCCAGGAAGGCGTTGGCCGCGCAGTAGTCGACCTGGCCGGCGCCGCCGCCGGTGGCGGAGGTGGTGGAGGAGTACAGGGCGACGAAGTCGACCGGCACGTCCTTCAGCACTTCGGCCAGGGCCAGCGAACCGGCGACCTTCGGCGCCAGCGTCCGATCGATGTCGGCCACCGTCTTGAACTGCATCAGGCCGACGGCCGGTACGCCGGCGCAGTGCAGGACGCCGTTGAGCTCGCCGAACGTCTCGATCGCGGCGTCGACCGCCCGCCGGACGTCCGCCACCTGGGACACGTCGCCGGCCACCGTGATGACCTTGGTGCCGTTGCCCTCCAACCGGCGCAGCCCTTCGACGCGCCGCCGTACCTCGTCGGCGGTGGTGGGGGCGGCCAGGATCTGGCTCCACTGGTCCTTCTGCGGGACCGGGGTGCGGCCCATCAGGACCAGGTTGGCCTGGTACTTCTCGGCCAGCAGTTCGGCCATGCCCAGGCCGATGCCGCCCAGGCCGCCGGTCACCAGGTAGGTTCCGCCGCGCCGTACCGCCACGGTCGGGTTCGTCCTGTCGATGGTGGCCGCGTCCAGCACCTCGTAGCCGGGCGTCCACCTGCGGCCTTCGCGCAGCGCGACGACCTGGTCGACGGGGTCGGCCCGCAGCTCGGCCAGCAGCCCCCGCAGGGCGGCAGGTCCGGTGTCGGCGTCGATGTCGATCAGGCGGGTCTTGACCCTCGGGTACTCGACCGGGATGAGCCTGGTCGGGCCGAGCATCGTGTTGCGCTCGGGCAGGATCGGGTCGCCGGTCAGCACCTTCTGGCTGCCGACGGTGACGATGTCCAGCGCCCAGGCCGGCAGGCCCAGGTCGACCGCCGCGCGGGCGAAGGAGACCAGCGTGTGCAGGCCGCGCTTGAGGCACTCCTGGGTGGCGTCGCCCTCGGCCGGGGCCGGGTCGGCGGTCCACAGGTGCACCACTCGCTCCGGCTGGAAGCCCCGGCCGCCGAGCGCGCGCAGCGCGGCGACGACGTCCTCCTGGGAACCCGGCCGGACGACGATGCCGTCAGGGCCGTCCTGGTAGGCCTCGCCGGGCCGGACCAGGACGATCTCGTGGCCGAGCGCGTCCAGCGCGCGGTGGACCGACGCGGTCAGCGTGTCGGCCAGGCCGGCGTCGGCGTAGATCAGCCACTTGGTGAGCTCTTCTTCGCGGACCAGCTGCGGCGCGGTCTGCCGCCACACCGGGATGTTGATCCACCGCTCGTCCGGCAGGCGCGGCAGCGCGGTCGCGATGCTGGTGGGGTCGCTCTCGTCCAGCATCGGCGCGCCGGTGCCCAGCGCCGACTGGTCGATCTCCAGCCAGTAGTCCTGGCGCTCGAACGGGTAGGTGGGCAGCGGCACCCGGCCGGGTGTCCAGTCGCTGTCCGTACCGGTGTGCAGGGCTTCCCAGTCGACCGGCACGCCGGCCAGCCAGAGCTTGCCGACCGCGGTCGCGGTGGCGGCGAGCGTCTCGACCTGGTCGCCCTGGCCGGGCAGGGTGGTGACGATCAGCGGCCACTGGTTCCGGTCGCAGTCGGGGTGGCCGCGGGTCAGCGCGCCGAGCGACTGCCCTGGGCCGATCTCGGCCAGGGCCAGGTCACCGCCGTGCAGCACGTGCGCGAGCCCGGCGCCGAACTCGACCGTCTCGCACATGTGGCGGGCCCAGTAGCCGGGGTCGGTGACGACCTCGGCGGTGGCGATCGCGCCGGTGACGTTGCTGACGTAGGGGATGACCGGCGGGTTCAGCGTCACGTTGGCGTTGATCCAGGAGGTCAGCTCGGCCGCGATCGGGGCGAGCATCCTGGAGTGGAACGCGTGCGTGGTCTGGAGCCGGCGGCAGCCGATCTCGGCCGCCCTGAGCAGCGCGGCGGCGGCCGTGACGGTCTCCTCGGGACCGGCCAGCACCAGCTGCGAGCCGGTGCGGACCGCGACGTCCAGATCGAGGTCGCCCAGCACCGCCTTCAGCCGCTTCTCGTCGGCGGCCACGGCCAGCATCGCGCCCTCGGGCTGGGAGGTGATCAGCTTGGCCCGGTAGGCGACCAGCCGGAGCGCGTCGGCCAGCGACAGCACCCCCGACAGGCAGGCCGCGACGTACTCGCCGAGGCTGTAGCCGACCATGATCTCCGGCTTGACGCCCCAGCTCATCAGCAGCCGGGCCAGCGCGTACTCGGCGACGAACACGGCGGGCTGGATCAGATGCGCGTTCGGGGTGGCCTCGGGGGCGGCGTCGCCGGTCCGCCCGAGCAGGGCGGCCAGGTCGGGGGCCTTCCCGCCGGATGCGGCCGGGACGAAGATGTCGGACAGCTGGGACGCCTCGGTGAGGCCCAGCACGCTGACGCATTCGTCCACGTCCGCCCGGAAGCCGGGCTCCTCCTGGTACAGCGCGGCGACCATGCCCGGGTACTGCTCGCCGACCCCGGCGATCAGGAACCCGGTCTTGCGGCCGACCGTCGTGTCGGTACGGCCCAGCGGTCCAGCGGGGTCCGCGAGCACCGCGGCGGCCTTGGCGTTGCCGTCCGCGATGACGACCTTGCGGTGGTTGAAGACCTTGCGGCCCACCTGCAGGGTGTAGGCGACATCGCCCAGGTCCAGGCCGGGTTCGGCGGTGAGGCCCGCGCCCAGCCGGGTCAGCGCCCGCTCGGCGGCGGCGGCCGACCTGGCCGACACCGGGAGGATCTGCCAGCGGCGCGGGCGCGCGGGGCGCGGGGCCGGGAGGGGGGCCTCGAAGATGATGGCGTGCGCGTTGGTGCCGCCCATGCCCAGCGAGCTGATCCCGGCGATCCGCGGCCGGTCGGCCTCGCGCGGCCAGGGGGTGGGCTGGGCCGTCACGTAGAACGGGCTGGTGTCGAAGTCGATCTCGGGGTTGGGCGCGTTGTAGTGCAGCGTCCCCGGGATCAGTTCGTGCCGCAGCGACTGGACGACCTTGATCAGGCCGGTCACGCCGGAGGCGCGGTCCAGGTGGCCGACGTTCGGCTTGATCGATCCGAGGATGCAGAACTGCTTCTTCTCGGTCTGGCCGAACGCCCGGGTCAGCGCCGCGACCTCCATCGGGTCGCCGACCTCGGTGGCGGTGCCGTGCGCCTCCACGTACGAGATCCGGGCCGGGTCCACGCCCGCCTTCTCGATCGCCTTGGACACGCAGCGGCGCTGGCCGTCGATGCTGGGGGCCAGGTAGCTGAACTTCATCGCGCCGTCGTTGTTGATCGCCGACGCGCGGATCACCGCGAGCACCGTGTCCCGGTCGGCCATCGCCCGGCCCAGGGGCTTCAGCGCGACCACGGCCGCGCCGTCGCCGAACATGCTGCCCCGGCCCTCGGCGTCGAAGGTCCGGACATGGCCGTCGGGCGACTCCTGGCCGCCCTCCTCCCAGAGGTAACCGGTCCGGTCCGGAACCCGGATCGACACCCCGCCCGCGAGCGCCATGTCGCACTCGTCCCGGCGCAGCGCCTCGCTGGCCAGGTGCAGCGCGACCAGCGAGGTCGAGCAGAAGGTCTGCACGCTCACGCTCGGCCCGGACAGGTCCAGCCGGAACGACACGTTCGTGGCCAGCGAGTCCTTGTCGTTGCCGATCATCAGCGCGGACGGATCCATGCCCATCGCGAACGCCTGCAGCCGGGTCAGCAGATAACCGCTGATGTTCATGCCGGCGAACACGCCGACCGTGCCGCGGTTGCCGGACGAGCCGTAACCGGCCGACTCCAGCGCCTCCCACACGCATTCGAGGAAGAGACGCTGCTGCGGATCGGCCAGCGTGGCCTCGCGCGGGTTGTAGCCGAAGAACGCCGCGTCGAAGCCGCGGACCTCATCGAGAATCGGCCGGCTCCGGACGTAGTTCGGTTTCGAGAACGTCCCCGCCGGGACGCCCGCCTCGATCAGTTCCGCGTCGGAGAATCGCGTGAAGGATTCGACGCCGGTGCTGATGTTCCGCCATAACGTTTCGACGTCATTGGCGCCTGGGAATCGGCCGGCCATGCCGATGATCGCAATATCGGACTCGTCCGCGGCGTGTTGCGAGTCACCAGGTGGATGTTGCTGATTCATCAACATGCCCCTATTCACTACTGATCACCGAATCTATTCTGGAGAAATCGATGGTGCCGATTGAGGTCAGAGCAGCCCGCCGCGGCCCCAGCCGCGGGTGAGCCGGCGAACCGCGAACGCGCCGGCGACCAGCGCGATCCCCAGCAGGATCGCCGCGGGCAGCAGGGTGCCGGCCGTGTCGCCTGCGACGGCGGCCTGGAGCATTTGCAGGGCCCAGTAGCCGGGCGACAGCTGCGCGGCGACCTGCGCCCAGTCCGGCATCAGGCTCAGCGGCACCAGCGCCCCGCCGAGTGAGCTGAGCGTCAGCGCGCCCACGTCCGAGATCACGCTGAGCTCGCCGTGGCTGCGCACGATCGCGGCCAGCAGCGCGCCGATGGCCAGCAGCGTGAACGCCCAGACCAGGATGGACATGAGGACCAGCGGGATGTTGCCGGGGATGGGCAGGCCGATGACCAGGCAGCCGTACGTCAGGAGGATGATCTGCTGCAGGACCATCACCAGATACATCGGCAGGGTCTTGCCGATCAGCAGCTCGGCGGCCGGCGCCCGGCTCACCCGGAGCCGGTCCCAGGTCTTCCAGGTCCGCTCGGCCAGGATCGCGTTGCCCGCGATGGAGATCGCGAACACCGAGAACATGACCAGCAGCCCGGTCACCACCTTGGTGGTGCCGCCGTCGACCGCCCGCACGTAGAGCGGCTTCAGGACCAGCATCAGGACCATCGGCATGACCACGTAGCTGATCGTCTGGCCGGGGTCGCGGAGCCGGATGATGGTGTTGTGGTTCGACAGCGCGCGGATCCGGTACACGGATTCGCGCAGCGCGGCGATCGGCCCGACGCGGTAGCCGGTGTCAAGAAGCATCGCTGACCGCCAGGGATCGGTAGAGGTCGTCCAGGGAGGGGTTGTGGACCTCGATCGTGCTGATCGGGCGCTCTGCCCGGCTGAGCAGGTCGATCAGGGTGGCGGCCGGCTGCGTGGTGGAGACGCGGACCTCCTCCTCGTTGTCGTGGATGAGGCGCACCTCGCCGGGCAGCCCGTCCACCAGCTCCTCGTAGGTCCCCCGCGCGATGATCCGGCCGCTGCGGGCGACCGCGATGGTGGCCTGCAACTCCACCAGTTCGGGCAGGTAGTGCGTGGTGTAGACGATGGCCGCGCCGTCGCCGGCGCGCTGCTTGACCACGTCCAGCATCGCCTCGCGGGTCTCCAGGTCGGCGCCCGCGGTCGGCTCGTCCAGCAGCAGCAGACCGGGCCGGTTGATCAGCGCGGTGGCCGCCTGAACGCGGCGCTGCTGCCCGCCGGACAGCCCCGCCTCCCGCCTGTCGATGAACGCGCCGAGCCGCAGCGCGACGGTCAGCTCCTCGATGGCGCTGTCCAGCGCGGCGCGGCGCAGGCCGGCCAGCTTCCCGAACAGGACGAGATGCTCGCGCACGGTGATCGACGGGTAGAGGGCGATGTGCTGCGGCGCGATGCCGACCTTGCCCTTGTTGGCCGACGGAGGACGGCCGTCGATGGTCACGTGACCGCTGTCCGGACGGATCAGGTACGACACGATCTCCACGAAGGTCGTCTTGCCCGCGCCGTTGTGCCCGACCAGGCCGACGATTTCACCGGCCGCCACACTCAGGCTGAATCCGTCCAATGCGAGGACCGAGCCATATCGCTTGACAAGATCGATGGCTTGCAGCAACGTGTCACCTCCTTGAGTATTCACATCGAAAAGACAGTGCTTTTCGCGTGTCTCGCGAATTGTTAATTCGGGTTGAATACGATTGGCCGATGAAATCGAGTTACCGCTACAGTAGCGGCGGGCGGCCCGGCCGCTATTGGCAAGAAGTGGCCGGGGACAACAGGCCAACGGATAGGGGTCACCCCCCTAGGCGCCGCCCCGGAAAAACAGGGGTCGCGCGTTCAACCGCGGCCGGGCAGTCTGACCTGTGAAGACGCCATGTCGGCCCTTGACAGGAGTGGTCTGTTCCTATTGACGAACAGCTGTCATGCTCGCTGGGTGACTATCGAACGCTCTGACACGAAGTTGCCGGAGGAAGGCGAAAGTCGCCGTGGGGGGCTGCCATCGTTCGCGGCAGGCCCGATCGCCGCGGTCGCGGCGCTGCTCGCACTCCTGTTGACCGCCTTGTCCAGCCGGTACGGATTCCATCGGGACGAGCTCTACTTCATGGTCGCCGGCGACCACCCCGACTGGGGATACGTCGACCAGCCGCCGCTGACCCCGCTGCTCGCCCGCGCGAGCACCGCCCTGCTCGGCGACACCCCGTTCGCGCTCCGCGTCGTCGCCACACTGCTCTGCGTGGCCACGGTCGTGACCGTCGCCCTGATCGCCCGCGAACTCGGCGGCGACCGCCGTACGCAGTCCGTCGCCGCCTGCTGCGCGGCCACGTCCGCGATCGTCCTGGGCCTGGGCCATCTGCTCGCCACCGCGACCTTCGACATGTTCGCCTGGCTGCTGATCAGCCTGCTGACGCTGCGCCTGCTCCGCACCGGCGACGGCCGCTGGTTCCTGGCGATCGGCGTCGCGATCGGCGTCGGCATGGAGAACAAGCAGCTGATGGCGCTGCTGGTGGTGAGCCTGTTCGCGGCGCTCCTGCTGGCCGGGCCGAGGCACGTGCTGCGCACCCGCTGGCTGCCGATCGGCGCGCTGGTCGCGCTGGTCATCGCCGCCCCCAATCTGATCTGGAGCGCCGCGCACGGCTGGCCGCAGTTCGCGGTCGCGGCCGGGATCAGCGAGCACGACGGCGACGAGAACCGCTCGATGTTCCTCCCGCTGCTGATCGTGCAGCTTTCGCCGATCTTCGTCCCGATCTGGGTGGCGGGCCTGATCCGGCTGTGGCGGGACCCGTCGATCCGCTGGGCCCGGCTGTTCCCGGTGGCCACCTTCCTGCTCGTCGCGATCGTTCAGTTCACGGGCGGCAAGTCGTACTACGTGCTGCCCTTGCTGCTGGTGGCGATGGCCGCCGGGGTGGCGCCCATCGCCGGCTGGGCGCGCCCGCCCGTTCTCGTCTCGGCCGTCGCGGTCGCGGCGGTCGTCAACGTCGTCATCGCCCTTCCGGTCCTGCCCCCCTCCCTCGCGGGGTTCCCGAACGCGTTGAACGGCGAAGTGGGGGAGCAGATCGGGTGGCCGGAGTTCGCCGGGTCGGTCGCGGGAGCCTGGAACCAGATCCCCGAGCCGGACCGAGCCCGCGCCGTCATCTTCGCCCAGAACTATGGCGAGGCCGCCGCGATCGCGCGGTACGGCCCCGGCCACGGCCTCCCCCACGCGTATTCAGGACACATGAGCTACGCCGACTGGGGTCCGCCCCCGGACACCGCCAACGGCCCCGTCCTGCTGATCCACGCCGCCGAGAATCGCCGCCTCGCCTCCCGGTTCACCGACTGCCGCCTCCTCGGCGCGGTCGACACCGGCTACGACCTCGACAATCAGGTCGGCGAGCAGGTCGTCCAGCTCTGCGGCGCCGCTCCCGTCCCCTGGTCCACCCTCTGGCCGATCCTCCGGCGCACGTGATGGTGACACCTATGAGCGGGCAGAAGCTGCCACCGGGCGCCCGGTCAATCGCGGCTCCCGACGACTTAGCCTGGCGGCATGCGTGTAGGTCGTCTGATCGGGTCGGGACGCGACTGCGACATATACGAGGCCGGAGCGGGCAAGGTCATCCGGCGGTCCAAGAACGGGCGGAGCCTGGAACGCGAGGCGTCCGTCATGCGGCACGCCGCCCGTGGCGGCTTTCCCGCGCCCCGGGTGTACGACGCGGAAGGCCCCGACATCCTGATGGAGCGCATCGACGGCCCGAGCCTCTTCCAGTCCGCCGCCGCCCATCCGTGCCGGAGATCCGAACACGGCGCGCTCCTCGCCGACCTGCTCGGCAAGCTGTCGGTCTTACGCGCCCCCGGCTGGCTCCCCGCGGTCTGCGGCGGCGGCCAGCTGCTCCACCTGGACCTGCACCCCCACAATGTCCTGCTCACCCGGGACGGCCCCAAGGTCATCGACTGGGCCACCGCCGGGCGTGGCGCCTCCGCGGCGGATGTCGCCTCGACCTGGCTGGCCCTCGCGTCCGCTCCGCTGACCGATCCCGATCTGCGTCATGGCCGCGCCGTCATGCTGGCGGCCTTCCTCGATCGGGTCGACCGGGAGGCGGCCCGGCCGTACCTGAACGTGATGGCGGAGCGCCGCCGTACCGACCGAAACGCCGACAATGCGGAGACGGCCGGCATCGACCGCCTCCTCGCCCGCGAACACCTCGTGAGCGGCACGCCCCTTGAGGAGGCAACCAATGGAAGATCGACGTGAAGTTCGGGTATCCGACGGCGATCGCGAGGCCGCAGTCGCCAGGCTCCTGGCCGCCGTGGACGAGGGCCGCCTCAGCCTGGACGAGTACAACGACCGGATGGGCCGCGCCTACACCTCGGTCACCTACGCCGACCTGGACAACCTTTTCTTCGACCTGCCCAGCACCGCCCCCAGCGCGACTCCCGCCGCCACCGCCACCCAGACCAGGACACTGACCGTGTCGACGGGGGCGCTGCCGCGCTGGCTCAAGGTCGTCTGGGTCCTGTGGGCCGCCAAGGTCGCCCTCAACCTGGCCATCTGGGTCCTGCTCAGCATCACGGAGGGCGAACTTCTCTACTTCTGGCCGATGTGGGTCTTCATCCCGCCGGGCGCGGCCCTCCTGGCCCTCAGCTACGCCGTCACGATGACCCGGCCCAACCGGTCGTGAATTGAGGAAACCCCAGCTCACGACATGTGCGCTGGGGTCTTCGAGTTCAGAGTTCGGTGGCCGTGATCTGGTCGGCGGCGGCGATCAGGCGGCTGGCGGTGCGGTCCACGTCCAGGTCGATCATGGAGACGATGCCCAGGCTGGCGTCCATCGCGTGGCCCTCCGAGGCGTACAGCGGGACGGCGATGCCGACCGCGCCCGGGGTCAGGGTGCCGCGGGAGACGGCGTAGCCGCGGGATCTGGCTTCGAGCACGGCTTCGGAGTCTCGCGGTTGCGGGTCGCGGGACATCATGATGGCGATGCCGCTGGCGCCCTGCGCCAGGGCGTGGCGGGCGCCGCTGCGCTGGGAGAGGTGGAAGACCGCGTCGGAGGGTTCGACCACGGCGAGGACGACCGCGTCGTCGCCTTCGGCCACCACGCACTGGGCGGTGACGCCGAGTTCCTCCGCCAGGGTGCGCAGGTGGGGGAGGACGGCCCGGCGCAGGTGGGGGTTGGCCTGGCGGGCCAGCTGGATGACGCCGAGGCCCAGCCGGTAGCGGCCCGAGCTGCCTTCTGCGGCCAGGCGGTGGCTGCGCAGAGTGGTCAGCAGCCGGTAGACGGCCTGCCGGTGCATGCCGAGCGCGGCGGCCAGTTCGGCCACGGTCATGTCCCGGTCTTCGGCGGCGAGCAGTTCGAGCAGTTTCAGGCCCCGATCCAGGGTCTGTGAACCGCTGACCGGAGTCGCGCCCTCGACGGCGTGATCACCTGCGCCCAAAACGAAGTCACCCCTACCGCTGTCGGTGTCCATCCGCCCGGAGCAGTTCGCTGCATCCGAGTCATGCTCCGATGACCTTGTTGGCCGCGGCGTCGCGCCCCGCGATCCGGCCGAACGCGAGGCATTCCGCGATGCTGCCCCCGCCGGCCGGATAGAGCAATCCGTGCAAGGATCCTAGCTCACCGGCGGAGTACAGATTCTCCACGAATCCGCCCCGGACCGAGACCACGCGGCTTCGCGCGTCCCGGCGTGGGCCGCCCAGGGTGTGGGAGCCGCCAGGCCACAGCGGCAGCGCGAAGTACCGGGGACCGTTGATCGGCGTCAGCGTGGCCGGGTCCCGGCCGAAGTCGGCGTCCGTCCCGGCCGCGCAGCAGGCGTTGTAGCGGGTGAGTGTCGTCTCCAGCGCCGCGGGGTTCAGGCCGCATCGCCCGGCCAGTTCGGCGGGGGAGTCCGCGGACAGGATCCAGCCGCGGCGTAGCTCCTCGGTGTTGTCAGGGCTCCAGGCGAGGTCGCCGACCGGGCCGGTGGGGCCGGAGTAGGTCGGGACCAGGGTGGCCGCGTCGAACCTGGCCTGGTCGAAGATCCACCAGGTCGGTACGCGGGGATGGGTGAGCCGGGTCGCGTCCATGGCGAGGAGTTCCAGGTGGGCGGCGTGCTGCGGGCCCGGCTCGCCGAGGAACCGGCGCGCGGAGGCGTCCACGAAGATCGAACCGGGTGGGCGCCGGTCCGCGGCGGGCCCGAATCTGCCCGAACCCCACAGGTCGACGGCGGTGCCTCCGCCGTACCCGCTGTCCGGAAAGCGGGCCACGAAGTGGCCGGGCCAGACGTTCATGTGCCAGAGTTCGGCGCCCGCCTCCACCCCCATCGCGATCCCGTCGCCGGTGTTGTGTTCTGTGCCGTAGAAGTGCACGGGGGTGACCGGCAGGTGCTGCGTCTTCAGCCGCTCGCTAGCCTCGAAGCCGCCGACGGAGAGCACCACGCCCCGGCGTACGCCGATGCGTTCGTCCCCTTCGAGCAGGACTCCGGTCACCGCGCCGCGCTCGTCGGTGAGCAGCCAGCGGGCGGCGGTGCCGTACTGGACCTCGATGCCGCGTTCGGCGACGAGGTGGCGCAGGAAGCCGTGCATCGGGCAGCCGGTGTAGCCCGGGGGGCGTGGGCCCGGTTTCGTCTTGTAGACGGTGATCGCGTCGTGGCCGGGGATGGTGTGGTGTTCGCCGAGGATGCCGGTTTCGGTGAAGCCGCCGCCGTGGCGCTCCAGCCAGGCGGGGTTGGCGGCGGTTTCGACGGCCCAGGTGCGGATCAGCTCGGGGTCGACGGTCTCGCCGTTGACGGCGTAGAGCGCGGTGAGGTATTCGACCGCGCGCTCGACGTCCGTGGGCACCAGGAAGAAGCCGGCGGCGTACCTGCTGTTGGGCCGGTGGTCGTGGGACGGCTGCTTCTCGACGACGAGGACCTCAGCGCCTTCGTCGTGCGCGGTCATGGCGGCGACCGCGCCGGCGTCGCCGAAGCCGAGCACGAGGACGTCTACGGTCCGGTCGAACGGCCCGGAGTGGTACATCGCGATCTCCTTGGTCAGAGGCCGAGCAGGCGGGCCGCGTTCTCTTTGAGGATCTTCGGGCGGACCTCGTCGCGGATATCCAGCTTGTCGAAGTCGGCCAGCCATCGATCGGGTGTGATCATCGGGAAGTCGGAGCCGAACAGCACCTTCTCCTTCAGCAGGGTGTTGGCGTACTGCACCAGCTGCGGCGGGAAGTATTTGGGGGACCAGCCGGACAGGTCGATGTGCACCTTCGGCTTGTGCAGGGCGACCGCGAGGGCCTCGTCCTGCCAGGGGAAGGACGGGTGGGCCAGGATGATCTGGAGATCGGGGAAGTCGGCCGCCACATCGTCGACGTGCATCGGGTTGGAGTACTTCAGGCGCAGTCCGCCGCCGCCCGGGGTGCCCGCGCCCGCGCCGGTCTGGCCGGTGTGGAACAGGGCGGTCAGGCCGTGCTCGGCGAGCACCTCGTACAACGGGTAGGCCATGCGGTCGTTCGGGTAGAAGCCCTGCGACGTGGGGTGGAACTTGAAGCCGCGGACGCCGTACCGCTCGATCAGGCGGCGGGCGGTTCTGGCGCCGGCCGCGCCGCGGTGGGGGTCGATGCTGGCGAAGGGGATCAGCACGTCGGCGTGGAGTGCCGCCTGCTCGGCGATCTCCTCGTTGGCGGGGTGCTGTTCGCGTCCGCTGACGTGCATGGTGTCCACGGTGAAGACGACCGCGGCCATCCGGCGCTGCCGGTAGTAGTCGGCGATCATCGGGATCGTGAACCTGGTGACCTGGCCCGCCTTGAAGTACTCGGCCATGGCGGCGAAGCCGTCGCCGTCGGCGGCCTGGTCGTCGAGGACGGACGCCTGCACGTGGGTGTGCACGTCGATCGCCGTCAGCGCGGCCACGTCCATGATCGGGCCGCTCATTCCGTCTCTCCGGTGACCAGCGCGGTCGCGGTGCCGGTGAGGACCGCGGTTCCGGCGGCGTTGACCGCGACGAGAGCGATCTCGGCACGTCCCTCGGCCATGCTGGTTACGTTGGCGGTGACGGTGAGGGTGTCGCCAGGCCAGACCGGGGCCTTGAATCTGGCCCGGTAGCGGAGGATGTTCTCGTGCCCGAACCAGTCGGTGAGCACCCGCCCGGCCAGGCCCATGGTGAGCATGCCGTGGGCCATCACGGTGGGGTTCCCCGCGATCTCGGTGGCGTACGGCTCGTCGGTGTGCAGGGGGTTGTAGTCGCCGGAGGCCCCGGCGTACATGACGATCTGGGTGCGCTTCAGGTCGGTGACCACCACCCGGGTGACCTGGGTCATCGTGCCTCCTCGACCCGCACCGACACCGTGGTCGATCGGGCGACGAGCTTCTCGTCGGCGTCGTAGAACTCGAAGTGGCGCTCGGTGAAGTGGAGCACGCCCCGGCTGCCCGGCTTCTGCCAGGTGCGGCCGTCGCCGCGCCGCGCGGACAGGGTCTCCCCGACCCGGATCGGCCGGAAGTACTCGAACTCCTGCTCCGCGTGGAGCCCGCCGGTGCCGTTCGAGGACACGCCCGGTCCTGCCCCTGAGCCGTTCCAGGGCTTTCCCGGCTGCATCCGCAGCGGCCAGTCCGGGTCGAACTGGGCGAACGCGATCGGGAAGGTGGGCGGGACGGCCGCCGTCTCCTCGCCCAGGGCGCGGGCGAAGGCCAGCACGTGGCCTCGCTCGATCGGGAACGGTATGCCGGTCACGCTGTCTCCTCGGTGGAAGTCCGGTCGGTCACCAGCTGCCTGGCCAGCGAACGGTTGGCCTTGCCCGCGGGCGTGCGCGGAACCACGGCCACCCGAATGATCCGGCGCGGGCTCTTGTAGGCGGCCAGCCGATCGCGTACGTGCTGGATCAGCTCGTCGTCCGGCACCTCGCCCAGCGCGCCCGCCGGGGCGACCACCGCGGTCACGATCTGACCCCAGCGCGGGTCGGGGATCCCGACCACGATCGCGTCGTCCACGGCGGGATGCGTGATCAGCGCCTGCTCAACCTCCTCGGGGAAGACCTTCTCCCCGCCGGTGTTGACCACGCCGTCACCCCGGCCCAGCAGGATCAACCGGCCGTCCGCGTCCAGCGAGGCCAGGTCACCGGGCACGGCGTAGCGCACCCCGTCGATCGTCCGCCAGATCCTGGCCGTCCGGTCGGGGTCGTGCAGGTAGCCGACCGGCTGCGGACCGGCACTGGCCAGCACGCCCACCTGCCCGCTGCCCGGCTCGACATCCCGGTCGTGCTCGTCCAGCACCCGGGCCACCGAGGCCAGCGAGAACCGCCCGTCGGCCACCTCGGCCTCCGAACTCACCTCGGCCAGCCCGAACGGGCCGCCCTCCGAGGCGGAGATGTTGTCGACCAGGGTCAGCTTCCGGCCCCGGCGCAGCAACTCGCGTTTCACCTCCGCGCTCCACAGCACCCCAGAGCTGGTGATCCGCCGCAGACTTCCCAGCTCGTACGGTCGCCCGTCGCGCTCGGCCGCCTCCAGCGCCGCCGTCAACGGGCGGCCGAAGGCGTCACCGACGATGACCATCTCGGTCACCGCGTGGTGTTGCACGGTCTGCCACACCTCGTCGGCGTCCAGGGACCGGGAGGCGCTGAAGCAGAGCACGCCCCCGCCCATCAGGGTGCGCATCGAGTTGAAGAAGCCGGTGCCGTGCATCAGCGGCGACATCGGCAGCACCACGGGGACCTGGTCGCCGGCCTGAAGCGCGCGGACCGCCGCGCCGACCTCCGCCGGCGTCCGGGGAGTGGCGAGGCCGTGCTGCCGGAAGATCGAGGTGAAAATGCCGAGCAGTCCGTCGCGGTCCCAGATCACGCCCTTGGGCGTGCCGGTGGTGCCGCCGGTGAGCAGGATGATGCCGTGCGGGGAGTCCTCGGTGGGCGCGAAGCCGGTGGCTCCGGACCCGGCCGCGTGCTCGTACGGCAGCGCCTCCGGTAACGACGCACCCCCGCCGACCTCAACCAGGGCGATCGGCGCGGCCAGTTCGGAGACGACCCCGCCTAACCGCTCGGCCAGGCTGACGTCGTAGACGAGTGCCGCCGCGCCGGTGTATTCGAGGACGTACCGCAGTTCCTGCTCGCGGTAGCGGTAGTTGACGTTGACCGGCTGGGCGCCGAGTTTGAACGCGGCGTACACGGCCTCCACGTATTCGAAGGAGTTGAAGAGGGCGATGGCCACCGTCGAGCCGGCCCGCACGCCCCGTTCGGCGAGTGCCGCGGCCACGCGTTCGGCGCGGGCCTCCAGTTCGCGGTAGCCGCGCTGCCGGTCGCCCTTGATCATGGCGGGCCGGTCGCCCGCCGCCAGCGCCGCCGCACGCAGTGCGGCGGCCACGCTCATTGTCGGCTCAGGCAAGGTGGCCTCCTATCCGGGTGAATCCACGTAGTAGGTCTCGCGACAGGATGAGTCTCTGGATCTCATCGGTCCCCTCGAAGATCCGCATCGCGCGGACCGCGCGATACCAGCCCTCCAGCGGGAGTTCCTTCGAATAGCCCATCCCCCCGTGGATCTGCAGGGCCCGGTCCACGACCCGGCCCACCATCTGGCAGCAGAAGAGTTTGGCCATGGCCACGGAGTGGCGGGCGTCGGCGCCCCGGTCCACGTCCCACGCGGCGCGCAGGGCGAGCCAGCGGGCCGCCTCCAGTTCGGTCTCCGAGTCGGCGATCATCCACTGCACGGCCTGGTTCGCGCCGATTTTGCGGCCGAAGGTCTCGCGCAGGTTGGCGTAGTCCACGGCCATCCGCAGGCAGCGTTCCGCGATGCCGACGCAGTGGGCGGAGATCACGTGCCGGCCCTTGCCGATCCAGCGTTTGGCCAGGTCGAACCCCGCGCCCACGTCGCCGAGCACTTTCCCGGCCGGGACCCTGACCTGGTCGAAGAAGAGGGTGGCCGGTTGGTGCCAGCTGCCCATGGTCGGGATCGGGGTCGAGGTCCAGCCGGCGTCGCGGTCCACCAGGAACGCGGTCGAGCCGTGGCGGGCGTCCCGGTCGGTGACCGCGATGACGATGGCGTAGTCGGCGTCGTCGCCGTTGCTGATGAAGGTCTTCTGGCCGTTGATCACCCAGTCGGCGCCGTCCCGCCGCGCGCTGGTGCGGATCGCCGCGGCGTCGGAGCCCGCGCCGGGTTCGGTGAGGGCGAAGCAGCCGAGCCGGCGGCCCTCGATGGTCGGGAGCAGGTACTCCTCCTGCTGGGCGGCGTCCGCGCCGTACAGGATGTTGTCGGCCTCGCCGCCGAAGCGGAACGGCACGCAGGTTCTGGCCACCTCGATGTGGATGAGGGACTGGGTGAGGGCGGGCAGCGCCATTCCGCCGTACCGCTCGGGGGCGCTCATCCCCCAGAAGCCGAACTTCCTGGCCTTGGCCTGGAGGGAACGTTCCTGCTCTCTCGGCAGGCGGGCCGCGCCGGAGCGGAGGAAGTCCTCCTCCAGGGGCAGCAGTTCCCTGGTGACGAAGGCTCGGGCGGTGTCGCGGATGTCGCGCTGCTCGTCGGTGAGCTGGAAGTCCATCAGCTCGCCCCAGGGCCGCGACCGGCCGGGCGTGGCGGCAGGCCGTGGGCGCGCACGTTGGAGATCATCGCCGCGTCCAGCATCCACGCCTTCGCCAGCGCCGGGTCCGCCGCGATCTGCGACATCCGCCGCCGGAAGCCGAGCCGTTCCGTCTCGTCCTGTTCGGCCATCTCGGTGGTGGTGCGGTGGGTGAGCTCCTGCACCGCCTCGATGGCGGCCTTGCGGCGGCGGTGCGCCCAGGCGTCCAGCACCTCGGGGCCCGCCCCGTCCAGCAGCACCTTGCCGAGCTGGACCGACAGGTCGAACGCGTCGTGGATGCCGCCGTTGAGGCCCATGCCGCCCATCGGGCTGTTGACGTGCGCGGCGTCGCCGAGCAGCAGGACCCGGTCGTGCCGGAAGTTGCCCGCGACCCGCTGGTGCACGGAGTAGATCTTCCGTTCCCGCAGCGGCAGCTCCGGGTGGTCGCCGAACAGGGCGCGCAGCCGCCCGGCCACGTACGCGTCGGTCAGGGCCTCCGCCGCGCCGAGCTCGGGCCGGACCGCGACGACGATCCGCCACACGTCCGGGACCCGCAGGATGAGCAGGTGCTCGCCGGGGTCGGCGATGTAGTTGACGTCGCAGATGCCCGGCAGCAGGGTCTCCACCGGGTAGTCGATGCTCAGCACCAGGTAGCGGTGGTCGTAGGTGAGGCCCTCGAAGCTGGTGCCGAGGGCTTTGCGCACGATGCTGCGCGCGCCGTCGGCGGCCAGCACCCAGCGGGCCTCGACCCGCTCCCCGGCGGCGGTGGTGAGCACCGCGGCGTCGGCGTGCTGGGTCACCCCGGTGATGCCCTCGCCCATCCGCATCCCGACCTCCGGGTGCCGCCCGCCCAGGACGTCACTGATGATCTGGGTGTACTTGTACTGCTCCAGCTGGAGCCGGAACGGGTAGTCGGTCTCGTCGGCCAGCAGGCCGAAGTCGAACTCGGCGATCAGACCGTCCCGCCGGTCCCTGATCTGGTAGGTCCGCGCGATCAGGCCCTCGGCCAGCATCGCGTCGGCGATGCCGAGGTCGCAGGCGATCTCCAGGGTCGGCGGGTGGAAGGTGGAGGCCCGCCACTCGGTGCTGAGCCGCTCCTCCTCCTCGAAGACGGTGACCGCGATCCCGCGTCCGGCCAGCGCCAGCGCGGCGGTGAGCCCGACCGGACCGGCCCCCACCACGGCGACGTCGAGCACGCCCATCACCCGGCCCATTCGACGATGTGGTCGCACATGGCGGCGGCCAGGTCGGGGCGGCCCTGGAAGTAGTGGTCGGCGCCCTTGATCTCGACCAGTTCGCGCTGGTCGTGGCCGACGGCGTCGTACATGCCGCGGGCGTGGCTGGGGAAGGCCGCGCAGTCGGCGGAGCCGGACACGACCAGGACGGGGGCCTTGACGCCGGGCAGCTCCCGGTAGGCGTTGGCCCGGCTGTGGTCGTAGCTCCACTGGCTGAGCCAGGAGCGCAGGCTGGTCAGGTGCCCGAGCGAGGCGGGCTGGTAGTTGGCCGCCCACGGGCTGCCCCACAGGGTGCCGGCGACCCGGTCGGAGGGGTCCAGGGTCAGGTCCAGGAAGCGCGGGTCGGCGGCGGTGCCGTGGACGACGAAGGGCAGGTCGTCGGGGCCGTCCAGAGCGCGCAGCGCCTCGATCTGCTGGACGGCCCAGCCGGTGATCCGGCGGTTGCGGGCGATCTGCGCCCGGCGGTAGCGGGTCACGAACTCGGGCCCGTACGCCGGCCCGTTGGCGGGCTCGAACATGTCGAGTTCCGGATCCCGACCGAACGGCTGATGCTCGTCGGTGATCGCCGGGTCGAGCCCTTCGGTGTAGACCACCGCACGGCCGGGATGGGCCATGGCCAGGACGAGCCGGTCGGCCGGAATCAGGTCGGCGGCGGTCAGATCCGCGGGATCCCCGGCGGGCGTGTGGGTGATGGTGGGCGTCTCGGCCTGCGCCTGGTACAGCGCGGCCAGCCCGCCGCCACCGGAGTTGCCCACCAGGATGATCCGGTCATAGCCGAGTTCACGCAGGTGGCGGATGGCCGCGCCAACGTCCAGGACGCAGTTCTCCATGATCAAAGCGGAGTCGTTGCCGACGTACCGGGTGGCCAGGCCGACGGCGGCCACCCCCCGGGACGCCAGCTCCTCCAGCGCGTAGTGGCCGATGAAGTTGGAGGACGGGTGCACGATCAGCACCGCGGTGCCGGCCGGGCGCCGGTCGTCCTTCCAGAGGGTGGCCCAGATCTTCCCGCTCAGCCGGGCGACGCCCGAGTTGATGTCGAGGCGCCCGCCCGGCGTCATCGGTACGGGAAGTAGTTCGCGGGTCAGCACGGGCGGCTCCTGAAGGTCGGTTCGCGATCGGGACGGGGGCCTCGCGCTACTCGCGCGCGTTCCACTTCCGCAGGGTTTCCACGCCCTCGCGGGCGTCGGCCGAGGTCAGCGCGCGGGCTTGAACGGTCAGCTCGATCCGTACGCCGTTGGGGTCGAAGATGTAGAGCGACTCCCACACCCCGTCGTGGTCGACGATGCCGACGCTCTCCACGCCCTTGGCGGCGAAGTGCTCCCGCCAGGCGTGGAGCTCCTCGATCGAGTCCACGTTGAGCGCGATGTGCCGGATCCAGGACGGCACCCCGTCGGGCTTCGGCTCGGGCAGGCCCTCCACCTCGAAGAAGGCGATGGCGCCCCCGTCGTGCAGCCCGAAGAACGTGTGCAGGTACGGCGTGCGCGCACCGCTGGAGGGCACCACGTCCAGCTGGATCGCGGCCAGGAACTCGCACTTCAGCACCTCGGTGTAGAAGTCGTGCGTGACCTGCGAGTTCCAGGTCGGGTAGGCGATGTGGTTGAGCGAGCGCGGTGCGCGCAGAGCGGCTGTCGCCATCATCACTCCTCGATCTTGTTCATTTATCGGACAACTAGTCCGAAATATGTTTTGATTGTGTGGCGATTCGTGCCGATCTGTCAACCGGGTCACAGCACCACGACGCCGCGCAGGGTGTCGCCGGCGATCAGCCGGTCGTAGCCCGCCTGGGCCTCGTCCAGCGGGTAGGCGCCGCTCACGTACTCCTCCAGCGGCAGCCGCCCGGCCAGGAAGAGCCCGGCCAGCAGCGGCAGGTCCCTGGCGGCCACGCAGTCGCCCCAGATCGAGACCCGGATCGAGCCGCCGGTCAGGAACAGGCGGCGCAGCGGCAGTTCGACCGTATCGCCCTGCCGGGGCGCGCCCACCACCACCAGCCGGGAGCCGGGGCCGCGCAGCTGGTCGGCGGTGCTGAAGGAGCCGGGGCCGCCGACCGCGTCGAGCACCACGTCCGCGCCCTGGCCGTCGGTCAGCTCCCGCACCTGGGCCACGGTCTCCTCCCGGGACGCGTCCACCACGTGGGTGGCGCCGAAACGCCGGGCCGCGTCGAGCTTGGCGGGGTTGACGTCCACCGCGATGATCCGCCGCGCGCCCGCGTAGGCCGCCCCGGCGACGGCCGCGACCCCCACCCCGCCGCACCCGAGCACCACCACGTCGTCGGCCGGGCCGACCTCGGCGGTGTTGACGGCGGCCCCGAACCCGCTCGGCACCCCGCACCCGAGCAGCGCCGCGACCCGCGAAGGCACCCGGGGATCGATCGCCACGGCCTGCCTGGCCGGCACGATGACCCGCTCGGCCAGACCGCCCACCCCGAGCACGGCGGTCGCCTCCGCGCCGTCGCCGAGCCGCACCCTGGGCCGCCGGGGCAGCCGGTCGGGGCAGCCCCGCGGGCGCCCGGCCGCGCACTGCCTGCACGTCCCGCACGCGACCATCGGGGCGACCACCACGCTGTCGCCGACGCTCAGGCCGGTCGCCGCCGGCCCCAGCCCGGCCACCCGCCCGGCCACCTCGTGCCCCACCAGGTAGGGAAAGTCGGTGCCCGACGTGCCGTGCATGAAGTGCACGTCGCTGTGGCACAGGCCGCAGGCGGTCACCTCGATCAGCACCTCGTCGCCCGCCGGCTCGCGGACGGGGATGTCCTCGATGCGCAGCGGCCCGTGCGCGGCCCTGGCGACGGCGCCTCGGTAGTAGGCGGGCATGGCGTCTCCTTGTTCATGGGTTCATGGGGGTCAGTGCCAGCGCGGCGCGTCGGCCGGGGCGGTGTCGATGAGCACGGTCTTGGTCTCGGTGTAGGCCTCGTGGCCGATGCGGCCCAGCTCCCGGCCGACGCCGGACAGGCCGACGCCGCCGATGGGCGCGTCCAGCGCGAGCGCGCCGTAGGAGTTGATCCAGAAATATCCGGACCTGACCTGCCGGGCGGTGGTCAGCGCCCGGTCGAGGTCACGGGTCCAGCAGCCGCCCACCAGGCCGAACGGCGAGTCGTTGGCCAGCGCCACCGCCTCCGCCGCGCCGCTGAACCGCTGCACGGTGAGGACCGGGCCGAACACCTCCTGGTAGACGATGTCGGGCGGCCGTTCCGCGATCTCCAGCACGGTGGGGGCGTAGTAGGCGCCGTCCGGGTGCAGCCCCGGCGGGCGGTCGCCCCCGGCCAGCACCCTGGCTCCCTGGGCGACGGCCTCCTCGACCATCACGTGCACCCGTTCGGCCTCGGCGGCCGAGATCAGCGTGCCCAGCCGGCTGTCCGGGTCGAACGGCGGGCCCACCCTGATCGAGCGGGCGAGCTCCACCACCCTGGCCGTGAACTCCGCCGCGATCGGCTCCTCGACCAGCAGCCGGGAGCCGGAGAAGCAGCGCTGCCCGGCGTTGCGGAAGATGCCGCCGACCGTGGCGTGCAGGGCGGCGTCCAGGTCGGCGTCGGCGTACACGATGTTCGCGGACTTGCCGCCCAGTTCGAGCAGCACCCGTTTCATGTCGTTGGCGGCCGAGCGCATCACCTGGCGGCCGACCGCGGTGCTGCCGGTGAAGGACACCATGGTCACCGCCGGGTGCCCGGCCAGCCGGCGGCCCACCTCGCCGGTGCCCTGGAGCACCTGGAGCAGTCCGGCGGGCAGGCCCGCGTCGGTGAGCAGCCCGGCGAACACGGGGGCGGCCAGCGGGCTGAGCTCGGGCGACTTGAGCAGGACCGCGTTGCCGGCCGCCAGCGCGGGCCCGACCTTCTGGGCGGCGAACACGAGCGGGCTGTTGAACGGGATGATCGCGGCGACCACGCCGACCGGCTCGCGGAAGACCATCCGGAGCGTGCCGCCGTCCATGGGCAGCGTGCTGCCCTCCAGGGTGGCGGCCCAGCCCGCCGCCGCGCGCAGGTGCGCCGCGGCCACCGCCACCTCGCCGTACGCCTCGGCCAGCGTCTTGCCGTTGTCCAGGGTGATCAGGTGCGCCAGCCGTACGGCCTGGGCCTCCAGCAGATCGGCGGCGGCGCGCAGGACCCGGGCCCGCTGGTGCGGTGCGGTGGCGGCCCAGGCCGGTTGGGCGCCGGCGGCTTCGCGTACGGCCGCGTCCACGAACTCCGGCGTGGCCTCCTGGACGGTGGCCAGCGGGGTGCCGTCGCCGGGGTGGCTGGTGACGAACTCCCGCCCGCCGCCCTGGCAGAGCGTGCCCGAGAGGTGACTGTGGGCCGCCGGAAGGGCGGCGGTGGCTAGGTGCGCGGTGAGGTTTGTGCTCAACGACTGCTCTCCTCAGGCGAATTCTGTGCCAGGGCCCAAGAGCATCCGCCGCCTGTTCCGCTACGAAGGGACCGCAACGTGCACTTTTGCCTCAGCTATCCGGCAACGTTACCATCGGACTCTTAGATATAGGACTTATCGTCCGATAATTGAAACTGCTCAAGGAGTCTCCGTGGAGTTCGCGAACCTCGGCCGCAGCGGTCTGACGATCAGCAGACTGGTCCTCGGCACCGACAACTTCGGCACCCAGACCACCGAGGCGGACGCCTTCGCGATCATGGATCGGGCCCACGAGCTCGGAATCAACGTGATCGACACGTCCAACGTGTACGGCTGGCGGTTCGGCGAGGGCCTGACCGAGCAGATCATCGGCCGCTGGCTGGCCCTCGGCGGCGGGCGCAGGGACCGGACCGTGCTCGCCACCAAGCTGTACGGCCGGATGGCCGACTGGCCCAACCACTCCGGCCTGTCCGCGCTGCACATCCGCCGGGCCTGCGAGGACTCGCTCCGCCGCCTGGGCACCGACCACATCGACCTCTACCAGCCGCACCACATCGACCGGAGCGTGCCGTGGGAGGAGATCTGGGAGGCGATGGAGATCCTGAAGACCCAGGGCAAGATCGTCTACGTGGGCTCATCCAACCATCCCGGCTGGCACATCGCCGGCGGCCAGGAGAGCGCGG
Organism: Acrocarpospora corrugata; assembly: GCF_009687845.1. Taxonomy (GTDB): domain Bacteria; phylum Actinomycetota; class Actinomycetes; order Streptosporangiales; family Streptosporangiaceae; genus Acrocarpospora; species Acrocarpospora corrugata. The sequence goes on along the minus strand of NZ_BLAD01000039.1, from coordinate 70,502 downwards.
CCAGGCGCGGCCATCTCGGCCTGGTCAGCGAGCAGACCATCTACAACCTGCTGGAACGCACCGCGGAACTGGAGGTGCTGCCCGCCTGCCGGCACTACGGCGTGGGCATGATGCCGTGGTCCCCGCTGGACGCCGGGCTGCTCGGCGGCATCCTGCGCAAGGAGCGCGAGAACCAGCTGGGCGCGCCGCTGCCCGGTGCCGGCCTGGCTCCGCACCGGGGCCGCCGCCTGGTCAAGCTGGACCGGCACCGCGCCGCCGTCCAGGCGTACGAGGACCTGTGCGCGGAGCTGGGCGAGGATCCCGCGGACGTGGCCCTGGCCTGGCTGCTGGGGCGGCCCGGGGTCACCGCGCCCATCATCGGACCCCGCACGACGGCGCAGCTCGACGCCGCCGTGCGGGCTTTCAAGGTGGCCCTGGACGAGGCGACGCTGGCCGGGCTCGACGAGATCTTCCCCGGTCCCGGCCCCGCGCCCGAGGCCTACTCCTGGTGACTCAGCGGAAGGTCTGCCGCAGGGCGAGCAGCCGTCGCGTGCCGATCTTCTCCAGGTGTTCCTGGTGGTCGGCGACCGAATGCACGAAGGTTTCCAGGTACTCCTTGGTGCGGTCCTGGGCGGCCAGGTCGCGGTACTCCACCAGGCGATCCCGGTCATAGCCGTAGTGGCCGGGGGAGGAGAGCGGGTACGCCCCGAACGGCGCGTGCGCCACCCGGTCCACGATGGCCCCGGGGATGGACACCAGGCGGGGGTCCGGCGCGGGGGCGTACTCGTCCAGGATCTCGTCGGAGCTGATGACGACGTGGTCGCAGGCCTTGGCCATGACGTCCTCGAAGCGGCGCTGACCGAAGATCTGGGCGTTGCCCTTCTGGTCGGTGACCTGGGCGTGGAACAGGCCGTAGTCGGCGCGGAGCGCGGGCACGGTGGTGACCGTGCGCCCGGTGTAGGGGTCGGTGGTGGTGCGGATGGCCGGGTTGACCTTGGGCAGGTCGGTGCCCTCGTACAGCGGGGGCAGCGGCAGGAACGGCAGGCGGCTCGCGCCGGCCCGGAAGCCGTACACGATGTAGGCCTCGTCGCCCTCGACGATGTCGATGGTCTGGTTCTCGGCGGCTCTGCGGTAGTTGGGGGCCAGGCCGAGGAACTCCAGGCCGACGTAGGAGACGTGCAGCCGCCGTACGCAGCCGGCCGCGATCAGCATGTCCACCGGCGCGCCCGCGCTGGGGGTCGGGATCAGTTCCAGGTCCCGGACCCCGCGCCGGATCAGCGCGTTGACCAGGGCCATCGGGCTGTTGTGCGAGTGCACTCCGCCGAGCGCGATCACGGCCCCGTCGGGGATGTCCGCGACCGCCTCCTCCGGGGTCGTCACCTTGTTCGCGGTCATCGCGCCTCCTCGGTCGCCTCGCCGAGCAGCGCGCCGGTCAGGCGCTTCAGCTCGGACCTTCTGATCTTTCCGCCCTCGTCCACCGGCAGGCCGGCGACGAACTCCACCCCGCGGGGACGCTTGTATCCGGCCAGCCGCTCGGCGCAGTAGCCGAGCACCCGCTCCTCGGTCAGGTCGCCGCCGGGCACCCGCTGCACCAGCGCCAGGACCGACTCGCCGAACCGCTCGTGCGGCACGCCGATCACCGCCGCCCTGGCCACGCCGGGGCAGGCCTGGAGCACCGCCTCGACCTCGCCGGCGTACACGTTCTGGGCGCCGGACCTGATCACGCCCTGGGCCCGGTCGGCCAGGTAGATGTAGCCGCGCGCGTCCCGCCAGGCGATGTCGCCCAGGCGGAGCCAGCCGTCCTTGAGCACCTGGCCGGTCAGCTCGGGCTGGCTCCAGTAGCCGGAGAAGACGCTGGCCGCCCTGATCCGCATCTCCCCGGTCTCCCTGGGGGCCACCTCGCGGTCGGCCTGGTCGAAGATCCTGACCTCGGCGTACGCGGCCGGGCGGCCGACCGGGACGATGGAGGTGGCCCCGGCGTCCAGGAAGTTGCGGTGGTCGTCGGGGGTGAGCAGCGCGGTGAAACCGCCCGCCTCCGTGGCGCCGAAGGCGTGGTAGAAGTCCACGCCGAGCGCCTCGGTCAGGGATCTGATCAGGCTCCAGGAGATGGACGCCCCGCCGTACCCGATCATCTTGAGCCGCCGGGCGGCGGGCAGGTCCAGGCCGGGTAACGCGCGGACCAGGTCGACCAGCATGGTCGGGACCAGGAAGGCGTGCTCGACGCCGTACGCGGCGATGTCCCGGACGAAGGCGGCGGGGTCGAAGCGCCGGCGCAGCAGCAGCGGCACGCCCAGGTAGGCGGTGGTGGTCACGTAGGACGCGCCGACGCCCAGGGTGAGCGGCACCGAGAGCCAGGTCGGCCCGCCGCGCGGCACGTCGACCTCGGCCAGGTAGTTGGCGGTGTGCGCGAGCTGCTGGTCGTGGGTGGCCATGCAGCCCTTGGGCGCGCCGGTGGTGCCGCTGGTGTAGCGCAGCGAGCGCAGGTCGCCGCCGCCGCCGGTCTCCGGCGCCGGGGTGGGGTCGCCGGCGGCGATCAGGTCGGCGAGTGCCGGGTGGCCGCCGCCTTCGGGGCCGTCCAGGCCGACGGTGAACACCGCGCGCACGCCGGGCAGCGCGGCGGCGGCCTCGACCGCGGCGGGGGTGTCGCAGATGACCGCGGACGCGCCCGAGTGGGCCAAGATGCGGGCGATCTCCGGTGCGGTCATCCGGGGGTTGATCCCGACGGCGACCAGGTTGATCTTCCATAGGCCGTAGAAGGCGGTCACGATGGGGTGGCTGTTGCCCAGCACCAGCGCCACTCGTTCCTGGGCGCGGTAGCCGAGCGCGGACAGCGCGTTGGCCAGGCGGTCGCTCTCGTGGTCGAGTTCGGCCCAGGTCAGTTGCCGCTCGTCGCAGATGACGGCGAGCCGGTCGCCGCGCCGGACCGCGTTCTGCCGCAGCAGGGTCTCGATTCGCATGAAGATTCCGTTCTCGTCGGCTCTCGTCAGCGCAGTGCCTGTTCCACCAGCTCGGCGACCAGGTCGGGGTGTTCGATGTGCGCGTTGTGCGCGGTGTCCGGCAGCACGGTGACCGGGCGGCCGAGGGCGTCGGCCAGGTCCCCGTACCGGATGCCGGGGTCGCGGTCGCCGCAGGCCAGCCGGACGGGGCAGCCGGCGCGGGCGGCCAGCGCGGCCAGTTCGGCGGCGGTCGCCGGGGGCGCGGCGGTGATCCGGGGGTCGCCGGACAGCCGGTAGCCGCCCTCGGCGACGGTGATCCCGCTGTCCAGGTCCTCCTCGGTGAAGCCCGCGCCCATCCCGGAGATCAGCCCGAACAGTTCGCGGGCCCGCTCCGGGCCGGGGTGGATCCGGATCGGCCGGGTCGCGGCGGCGGCCCGGCGGGTCAGTTCGGCCTCGGTCCAGCTCACCTTCATGGCCAGGACCAGGACGGACGCCGGGGTCACCCCGCGGGTGCCGTCCGCGAGGGCCAGCGCGACCATCGCGCCCAGGGAGTGGCCGACCAGGTGCACCGGGTGGTCGGCCGCGTTTTCGCGGATCGCGGCGGCCACCGAGTCGGCGTAGCCGGCCGGGGAGTAGTCGAGCTGCCAGCGGGAGCGGCCGTGGCCGGGCAGGTCGGCGAGGAGCCAGCCGGCGTCGGGGCGGCGCCCGGCCAGCGCGCGGGTGAGCGGCTTCCAGACCGCCGCCGAGGCGGCGGAGCCGTGCAGGAACACCACCGTCGGACCAGGGCCACCGCCGGACTCCAGGTGAATGCCTGAACCGGCCCGCGCCACTTTCATGATCCCTCCGGGGCGAAGAAGTCCAGCACCGCGTCGGTGAACGCGGCGGCCCGTTCGATCTGCGGGTAGTGGCCGCTGCCGGCGATGGTGACCGTGCGCGCGCCGGGGATCTGGGCGGCCAGTTCGCGCCAGGTGCCGTCCGGCACCAGCCGGTCGTGCTCACCGCGGATCAGGCAGGTGGGTACGGCGACGCCGCCATAGTCGCGGGCGGGCGGGCGGCGGTCGCCGCGCCGCATGGGTGAGCGCAGGTTCGCCGCCGCCGCCGTCTCCCACGCGCCGGGGATGGCGGCGAAGCCGTACCGGCGGCGCAGGTAGTCCTCGTCGTCCCGCCAGCGCGGGTCGTGGAAGAGCACGTCCATGGACGGGCGCAGGCCCTCCAGGGTGCCGTCGAAGTTCTCCAGGACCTTCCGGGCGTCCGCGGCGGGGGCGGCCAGGCCGATCCCGGCCACGGCCATCGCCCGGATCGGCCAGCTCGGCGCGGGGTGGCCGGCCACGTCGAGCAGCATCCGCCCGCTGAGCGAGGTGCCGACGAAGTACGCGGAGTCGATGCCGAGGGCGCCCAGCACGCCGGTGATCTGGCGGAGCATCAGGCGTCGCTGGCCGCCGAAGTCGCGGAGCTTGGCGCTGTGGCCGTAGCCGACGAAGTCCAGGGCCAGGACCCGGTGGCGAGCCGCCAGGGCGGGGATGCAGTGTTCCCAGGTGATCTCGGCGGCGGCGCCGTACTCGCCGCCGTGCAGGAGGATCAGCGGGGGGCCGTCGCCGGCCTCCAGGTAGTGGGTGGGGTAGCCGTCCACCACGAGGCGGCGGCTGTTCATGCCGTGGCGGGGTAGCGGCGCAGCACGCCGTCGGTGTCGACCTCGGTCCGCAGCAGGCGCAGTTCCTCCTCGGTCGGCGGGTCGACGGTGGTCACGTCGTCGGCGATCAGTAACTCGAAGCCGGTGGCCGCCCGGATCCGCTCGACGTCGCTCCACGGGTGCACCTTGATCAGTCGCATCCGGCGGCTCTCCGGTTCGAAGTCGAACACGCCCAGCGGGGTGAACACCCGGCGGGGGCCGTCGGACTCGGGGCGGAAGACCTTGCTCCGGGAGTCGCCGCCGTCCAGCCAGCCGGCCCCGCTGACGAAGTCCACCTTGTCGACGAAGATTCGCGGCGTGTGGTGCTCGGTGTAGATGTAGCTGGTCTTGAAGCCGCCGAGGAAGATCAGCCCGATCGTGCCGGGCCCGCGCACCTTGGGCTTCTCCCACGGGCCGATCACTGCCATGTTGAGATTGCCGTGTTTGTCGATCTGCATGCCGCCCAGGAACGCGAAGTCGAACTTGATCGCGGTCTCGAAGTCCACCACGTCGTCCAGGCTGAACTGGTACTCGCTGGTCACCAGGTTGCGGTAGTCGGCGGAGGACTCGGTGAGCCGCCGCATCTTCGGGTTCATCGCGCCGCTGCCGCCGCAGAAGAAGGACAGGTTCGGCGCGTGGGTGAGCTGCGCCAGCCGCAGCCCGGCCACGGGGATGTGCGAGGCGGCGCCCACGGAGCCGAAGTCGCCGTCGGCCATCTCGTGCGCGATGGAGATCGCCATCATCTCGGCCCAGGTGTAAGTCGTGTCCGGCACGTGACCCCCATGGAAGCTTGCCATGATGAAATTTCGCATTTATCGTACATCAAGTCCGCAATGTGTACACACCCTGCAAAGTGTCGGGTGCCGCTGTCAAGAGGAACGACATGACGCGACCCACCGCGATCGAGCGCGCCCTGCACGGGCTGGTCGATCTGCACTGCCACTCCGGGCCCAACCCGCTCCCGCGCCGGTTCGACCATGTGGCCGCCGCCCGGGACGGCGAGCGGCTGGGCATGCGGGCGCTGCTGGCCAAGTCCCACCACCACAACACGGTGATGGACCTGCTCGCCATGCGGGACCTGCTGGCCCCGCTCAGCACCCGGGTGTACGGCGGGATCGCCCTCAACAACCAGGTCGGCGGCATCAATCCGTACGCGGTGGAGATGTGCCTGCGGATGGGCGGGCGGTGTGTGTGGTTCCCCACCATCTCCTCCAGCGCGCACATCGACCACCACAACTCCGGCGGCGGCTTCCCCAAGCCGACCATCCCGCTCTCGGTGGCCCAGGTCGACGTGCGCGGTCCCGGCGGCGCGCTGATCCCCGAGGTCGGCCGGGTGCTGGACGTGGTCGCCGAAGCCGGGGCGCTGCTCTCCGCCGGGCACCTGGCCCCTGGCGACATCCTGGAGGTCTTCGCCGCCGCGCGGGACCGGGGCGTGCGGCGGCTGGTGGTCAGCCACCCGAACTTCGTGATCGGCTCGGATCCGGCGCAGTGCCGCGAGTTCATCGGGCTCGGCGCGTACATCGAGCACGAGACCAGCATGTACGACCCCGAGGTGGCCAACGCGAGATGGTCGCCCCGGCAGCTGCTCGACTGGATCGAGCAGGTCGGGCCCGAGCACACCGTGCTCGCCTCCGACCTCGGCCAGCAGGGGCGGCCGATGCCGGTGGACTCCTTCCTCCGGGTCGGCGCCGCGCTGCTGGATCTCGGGCTGCCGGAGAAGGACCTGCGGCGGATCGTGCGTACCAATCCCTCCTATCTCCTCGGTCTCGACGACTGAAGAAAGGACCCGCATGTACAGCGCAACCGACCCGCGCTCCGCGCTCGACGCGGGGAGCCCGGCCGGCGACCCGAACGCGCCGATCGCCGAGCTGGCCACCTTCGAGTTCCTGGACCTGCCGCCCCAGGAGAGCACCGCACGCGGCGGCAGGACCTGGTACGCGCGCGGCCAGAACCTGGCCATCGCCTACAGCCTCCTGGCCGACGGCGACACCCTCCGCCGCACCGCCGCCGAGCAGCGCGAGGAGTACCTGGTGATCCTGCCGGACGACGCGACCACCATCGAGGTCACGGCCTCCGCGGAACGCCGGACGGTGTCCGGCGGCGGCCTGGTCGTCGTGCCGCCGGGGGACAGCGAGATCACCGCGCGCGGCGACGCCCAGCTGTTCCGGCTGTTCGACGCGCGCAGCACCGACGTGCTGGCCCGCTGCGTCAACGCCGCGTCCTACGCCGAGCCGCATCCGCGGGTGGCCCTCCTGGAGCCGTGGCCGGACCCGCCCGCCGGGCACCGGCTGCGCGTCTACCGCACCGCCGACCACCCGAGGGAGCCGGGCAGGTTCGGCCGGATCTTCCGGACCAGCTCCTTCATGGTCAACTTCGGCGACCCCGCCGACGGGCCGCGCGACCCCGACCGGCTCTCCCCGCACCACCACGACGACTTCGAGCAGTGCTCGCTGACCGTGGCCGGCGACTACGTCCACCACGTCCGCACTCCGTGGACGACGAAACTGTCCCAGTGGCGCGCGGACGAGCACGCCCGGGTGGGCAGCCCGTCGGCCGCGATCATCCCGCCGCCCTCCGTGCACACCAGCCAGGCCGTGGGCTCCGGGCGGCATCTGCTCATCGACGTGTTCAGCCCGCCGCGCGCGGACTTCTCGGCCAAGGCCGGGTGGGTGCTCAACGCCGGGGAGTACCCGGCGCCAGGGGAGCCTGGGTGACCTTCTTCGGGAGCGCCCCCAGGCTGGGCACCTGGATCAAGCTGGCCACCGTCGAGAGCGTCGAGATCATGGCCCACGCCGGGTTCGACTTCGTGGTCATCGATCTCGAACACGCGCCGCTGGACCTGGGCCTGACCGCCCAGATGATCAGCATGGCCGCCGCATCCGGGGTGGCTCCGCTGGTCCGGGTGCCCGACCACCAGCCCTCCTCCATCCAGCGGGTGCTGGACGCCGGGGCCAGGGGCATTCTGGTTCCCCGGGTGGACTCGGCCGAGGACGCCAGGCGGGTGGTTTCGGCCGTGCGGTTCCCGCCACTCGGCAGCCGGGGCTCGGGCGGAACCAGCAGGGCCGGGCGGTGGGGGCTCACTCCCCGGGCCGAGTACGTGCGGGCCGGCAACGAGGACGTGATCTGTGTCCCGCAGCTGGAGAGCCCCGCCGCGGTGGCCGCGGCGGACGACATCCTGGCCGTGCCCGGGGTGGACGCGGTGTTCCTGGGCGCGGGGGATCTGTCGCTCGCCCTCGGCGTGGAGATGGCCGACCCCGAGCTGCAGGGGCTGCTGGGCAGGGCCAGGGCGGCTGCCGCACGGGCGGGCAAGCCCTGCGGCGCGGCCAGCGTGGACGCGGCCTCCGCCGCGCGGGCCGTAGCCCTCGGCCACCAGTTCGTGATCATGGGCAACGACGTCACCATGCTGGCCCGCACCGCCCGCACGATGGTCCACTCCTTCCACAAGGAGGAGCCGTGACCTCGATCACCGGAAGCTGGCGTCTCGACGACTACTACATGGAAAGCGACGGCCCCGACGGCACTCGGCCACTCGGCGACGCCCCGCTCGGCCGGCTCCTGTACGGCCCCGACGGCTACATGGCCGTCCAGTACATGCCAGGAGACCGGCCGCCGCTGGCCACCCCCAACTGGCGCTGGGCGACCGACGCCGAACGCCTTGAGGCGGTCCGCGGCTACGGCGCCTACAGCGGCAGGTACGAATGGCGCGGTGACCTGGTCCTGCACCACATCGAAGCCGCCCTCTACCCCAACTGGATCGGCGTCACCCTGGTCCGCCGGGCCGTCCTGACCGAATCCCGGCTGGTCCTGCGCGCCGAACGCGGCCACGGCGATCCCCCCACCCCCGTCCTCGTCTGGGAACGCCTCTCATGCTGATCGACGCGCACGCGCACCTGACCGTCAACGACCCCGCCTACCCGAGCCACCGCGAGGTCACCGACCCGATGACGGCGGAGCGGCTGCTGGCCGCGCTGGACGAGCACGGGCTCGCCGCCGCCGTCGCGGTGCAGCGAGCGCACGTGTTCGGGTTCGACAACAGCTACGTGGTCGACTCGGCCGCGCGGCATCCGGACCGGCTGGCGGCCATGTGCGTGGTCGACGCGCAGGCTCCGGACGCCGAGACGACGGTACGCCGCTGGGCCGGGCGCGGCGCGGTGGCGATGCGGCTCACCGCCCCCGGCGGCAACCAGCACGGCGGCCCCGGCGGGACGGACTGGTTCGCGGGGCCCTCGGCACGGCGGGTCTGGCGGTCGGCCGCCGAGCTCGGGCTTTCGATGTGCCTGCACATCTACCGGTGGAACCGCGACGACTGCCTGCGCGCCCTGCCCGATGTCGTACGCGAGTTCCCTGGCACGCCCGTCGTGCTCGACCACATCGCCAGCGTGGAGCCCGACCGGCCGGAGGCGCTGCTCGCGCTGACCGACCTGGCCGAGGTGCACGTCAAAGTCACCACCCTCAACTACGCCCGGCTGCCGGACGCCCCGGCGGACGTCGTCACCTGGCTGGTGTCCCGCTTCGGGGCCGGGCGGGTGCTGTGGGGCTCGGACGTCACGCAGACCCCGGTCGGTTACCCGGACATGGTCAGACTCGGCCGCGAGTCGGTGGCCGGCCTCAAACCCGAAGACGCCGCCCTGGTCCTCGGCGGCGCCGCGGCCCGCCTGTACGGCCTATGACACCGCTGGTCGACACCCACGTCCACCTGTTCGACCGGACGCTGCCGCTGGCACCCGGGGCCTGGACCCGGCCCGAGGGCGACCTGACCACCGAGGCGTACGCGCGGATGATGGACGCACACGGCGTCGGCCACGCGGTCATCTCGGCGATGAGCCTGCTCGCCGACCGGAACGCGTACACGCTGGCCGCGCTCCGCGCGAACCGGCGGCTGCGCGGCACCATCGACGCAGAACCGGGCACCGACCTGATAGCCGACCTGACACCGGCCGAGGGTGTCGTCGGCGTGCGCTTCCAGTGGCGTCGCCGCGCGGACCTCCCCGACCTGACCGGGCCCGGCTACCGCGCGCTCCTGCGCCAGGTCGCCGCCCTGGACTGGCACGTCGAGCTCAACATCGAGTCGGCGCGGCTGCCGCCGGTCCTGGGCGCGCTGCTGGCGGCCGGGGTGAAGGTGGTCGTGGACCATTTCGGCGACCCGCACCCGGAGACCGGCTATGCCAACCCCGGCGGCGCGGCCCTGCTGCGCGGCCTGGTCACCGGGCAGGTCTGGGCGAAACTGTCGGCCGGATACCGATTCCGCGTCCCCGCCGCCACCCTGGCCGGATACGCCGAGACACTCCTGGCCGCCGCCGGACCCGACCATCTGTTCTGGGGCAGCGACGCCCCTTTCGTCGGCGCGCGGCGGCCGGTCACCTACCGGGACGCGGTGGACTCCTTCGCGGCCACCGTGCCCGATCCTGCCGTCCGCGACCGGATCACACAGGCGTCCCTGGCCTTCTATTTCTAGCGTGCCTGGTGACTCTGGAAGTGCTCGGCGAACCCGGCGAAGTCCGCGGCCAGCTGGTCCGCCGTCCAGCCGCCCTCCCGGTAGGTCGTGAACTCCTCCTTCGGGTGCCCCCAGACGGCGAACTTGTCGCCGCCAAAGCCGAAATACTGCCCGGTGATCCCGGCCGACTCCGCCGAGGACAGGTAGACCACCAGCGGAGCCACGTCCTGAACCGTCCCGATGCCCTTGCGGCGCAGCTCGGGCGGGACCGGGGCGCCGGCCTCCACCTGGGCCACCACCTCGGTCAGGTTGGGGATGGTCGCCGCCATCCGGGTCAGCGCGATCGGCACGATGGCGTTCACCGTCACCCCGGCCTTGGCCAGTTCGATCGACCAGACCCGGACCATGGCGATGATCGCCGCCTTGGACGCCGCGTACGCGGTCTGCCCGAAGCCGCCGTACTGGCCGGCCGGTGAGCCGACCAGGATCAGCCGGCCGCCGCCGCCCTGCTCGCGGAACCGGGCGGCGGCGGCCCGGCCGCAGGTGAAGGTGCCGCGCACGTGGCTGTCCACCACCAGGTCGAACTCCGCGTCGGTGACCTTGCCGAGGGTGCGGTCGCGGAGCGCCCCCGCGTTGGTGCACATCACGTCCAGCCGGCCGAATTCGGCGACGGCCCGGCGGACCAGCGCGTCCGCGGACTCCGCCGTGCCGACCGCGCACACCTCGGCCACGGCCCGGCCGCCCGCGCCGGTGATCGCGGCCACGGTCTCGTCCGCCGCGTCCTTGTCGATGTCGTTGACCACCACGCCCGCGCCGGCGGCGGCCAGCGCCTCGGCGTACGCGCGGCCGAGGCCCCGGCCGGAGCCGGTGACGATCGCGACCTTGTCGTCGAGCCGCACAGTCATCCCTTTCTTTGCGTGTCGAGTGGGGGCGCCCCACGCGGGCGCCCCCGGGAGTCATGAGCTGATCTTCAAGGGGGCGAAGTCGTAGTCGCCCGTCACCGGCACGTTCATGCCGGTGACTCCCTTGCGGAAGGCGGCCACGTAGGTGACGCCGCAGACCGGCACCACCGGCGGGCCCACCTCCAGGACCTTCTTGAAGATCTCCTGGAGCGGCGCGGCCCGCTGGGTCACGTCGTCGCTCACCCGCGCTTTGGCGAGCAGCTCGGCGCCGCCCGGCAGTTCGAAGCCGCCGGGGTTGTAGAGGCCGCCCTTGAGGTAGAAGTCGGCGACGAACTGGCTCGGGTCGGGCCGTCCGGCCTGGAGCAGCGAGACGGTGGCGGTGAACTTGCCGGTCCTGCGCGCGTTCACCATCTGCTGGAATTCCAGGACCTTGATGTTGACCTTGATGCCGACCTGCTGCAGCTGGGCCTGGAGCGCCTGCGCCAGGGTCTGGTAGGAGGTGTTGGGGCCGACCTCCAGCTGCATCTCGAAGCCGCCGGGGAAGCCCGCCTCGGCCAGCAGCTGCTTGGCCTTGGCCGGGTCGTAGTACTGCTTGACGTCGTTCAGCTCTGGCACGTTCGCCCAGAATCCCTGCTGGAGCGGCTGTACGGCCGGCGCGCACGAGCTGGCGTACAGGTTCTTGCTGATGGACTCGCGGTCGATCGCGTACAGCATGGCCTGGCGGATCTTCGGGTCGCTCAGCTTGTCGGAGCCGGTGTTGATCAGGATGCCGTTGAAGGTGGTGTTCGGCCCCTTGATCACGGTCAGTCCTGCCGCCTCGGACTCCTTGATCTGGCCGGGCGTGATGGACGTGCCGTCCGCCTGCCCCGACTTGACCGCGCGCAGCCGGGTGGACTCGTCGGAGTAGAGCGCCATCTCGATGCCGCCGATGGTGATCCGCTGGGCGTCCCAGTAGCCGTCGAACCGCTTGAAGGACACCTTGCCCTCACTGAGGGTGTCCAGCTGGAAAGGCCCGGTGCCCACCGGCTTGCCGGTCAGCCCCGGGTCGGTGAGCGCGCTCGGCGCGACCACGATGCCCGCCTCCCCGGCCAGCACGTTGATCATGTAGCCGGACGGCTCCTTGAAGGTCAGCTTGACCTGGTCGGGGGCGAGCGCCTCGACCTGGTCCAGGCCCGCCAGGGTGCCGGCCAGCGCCCCCTCCTTCTTGTACGCCTCCAGGGACGCCTTCACGGCCTCGGCGTTGAGTTCCTCGCCGTTGTGGAACTTCACGCCCTGCCGCAGCTTGAAGGTGATCGTCTTGTTCTCGTCCCCGAGCTGCCACTCGGTGGCCAGACCCGGCGCGAGTTCCCCTGCGGGGGTCCGGTTGATCAGGCTCTCGTAGACGACGTCCAGGAAGACGGGGTCCAGCGGCGCCGACTTGCGGGGATCGAAGGAGGTCGGCATGCCCGGCACCGCCCACCTCAGAATGGCGTCGCGGTCGAATCCCGCCGCGTTTCCCTGTGTGCTCCCGCCGGAACCTGCTCCGGTTCCGGTCCCGCCGCCGCACCCGGCGACGGCGAGACCTAAGGCGAGAATCACACCGGCCGATTTGACTGACGTTCGTTTCACGGCCTTGCCTCCATGTTTCAGAGTCGAGCTTTGGTCCGCAGCCGCTCGGCGGCGATGGCGGCGCCTTCGGCGAGAGCGGTCAGCTTCGCCCAGACGATCTCTTCGTGGCCCACCCGGGAGCCGATCCCGCAGTCGGTGCCGGCGTGCAGGTTCTCGCGGCCGATCACACCGGCGTAGTTGACCAGCCGTTCCGCGACCAGCTCCGGGTGCTCGACCAGGTCGGTCGCGTGGCTGACCACGCCGGGGATGAGGATCTTGCCCTCGGGCAGCTTCACGTCCTCCCACACGCGCCACTCGTGCGAGTGCCGGACATTTCCGGCCTCGACCGCGTACGCCTGCGCGTTGACCTTGATCAACAGGTCGGCGATGTGCGCCAGGCCGATGTCCCGCGTGTGCGGGCGGTGACCGCTGCCCCAGCAGGTGTGCATGCGGATCTGCTCGGCGGGCAGCCCGGCGATGCTGTGGTTGATCACCTCGACCGCGGACTCCAGGTAGCGGCGCAGCTCCGCCACCGTCCAGCTGGGATGGAACTGCCAGGTGGTGGCGAACTCCGGCTCGTCGATCTGCAGGATCAGACCGGCGTCGGTGATCGCCCGGTACTCCTCGCGGAGGGCCTCGGCGACCGCGTACATGTACTCCTCTTCGGTCGGGTAGTACGCGTTCCTGGCGCCCGCGCCCAGGCTGAGCGGGCCGAGCGCGGCGATGAAACCGTCCGCCTCCCGGCCTGCCAGGGCCGTTTTGAGTGCGGTGATGTCGGCCGCGATGGCGTCCTGGCCGGTGTAGGTGACGGGGGAGGTGCACACGCGTCCGCTGGTCGGCAGCTTGGGGGCCGCCCCCGGGGTCGAGAACCCCGGCCGGACCGGGCCGCCGGAGCCCGCCAGCCAGAGCCCGGAGGCGTACGTGCCGGGGAAGTCGGCCTTGTCGCGGGCGGCCACGTATTCGCGCTTCGGGGGCAGGCTCGGGTCGATGGGTAAGGTCTCCCAGCCGGTCACCCGGGCGTGGATGTAGCCGGCGTAGCCGGACAGGTTGGCGGCCTTGACGTACTCCCCGTCGTTGACGGTGTCCAGGCCGCAGGCGAGCTGGAGGTCCACGACCTCGCCGACGGCGCCAGGGAGTCGTTCGTCGATGGCCGCCCGGTCGCCCTGGGCGATCAGCTCGTCCAGGTCCCTCGGGCGGGGCAGGTTGCCGCCGTGCGTGGTGAGAATTCGATGGTTGTCGCGCCTCATACGATTCCTTTGAACTTCTGGAGTTGGTGGTCGCCGCACGAGGGCGGGACCAGGCCGGGCCTGACGGCGAAGCTGTGGGTCACCTCGGCGACGTACAGGTCGCCGCGGGAGTCCAGCGCGATGCCGTGCGGGGCGATGAAGTTGCCGGGGGCGGCGCGCTCCCGGCTGGAGTCCCCCCACCGTTCGAGCACGCGGCCGTCCCGGTCGAGCACGGAGAGCCTGGCCGGCTGGTCCTCGCCCGTCTCGCCGTGCACGAAGGACCTGCCGCCCTTCGGCCGCCACAGTTCGGCGACGAAGACCGTGCCGTCCCGGGCGACGGTCAGCGCGCAGGGGCGGCGCACGTCCGTCCAGGCCGTGACGAACCGGCCGTCGCCGTCGAAGACCTGGACGCGGTCGTTCTCGCGGTCGCCGACCAGGACCCGGCCGTCGGGGGTGACGGCCAGGCAGTGCGGCAGGTGGAACTGGCCGGGGCCGGTGCCGACCTCGCCCCAGGAGTGCCTCAGCTCGCCGTCGGGGGTGAACACGTGCACGCGGCAGTTGCCGTAGCCGTCGGTCACGTACAGGTCGCCGTCCGGGCCGACGGCCAGGTCGGTGCAGCGGTTGAACGGGCCGCCGGGGCGGCGGACCCGCTCCACGCGGTGCACCCGCGCCGGGCCGTCGGAGGTGTAGCCGGTGTCGGATGCTTCGCCCGGGGTGCCGATGGTCAGCAGGAGTTCGCCGTCGGGGGTGAACCTGCGGACCGTGTGGTCGCCCGCGTCGACGCAGTAGACCGAGCCGTCGGGGCCGACCGTCAGCCCGTGCGGCAGGGTGAACAGGCCCAGGCCCCAGGAGCGTACGAACGTGCCGTCCCGCTCGTAGACCAGGACCTGGTGGTCGAAGCGGGTGAACAGGTAGACGCGGTCTTCCGCGTCCACGTCGACCGCGGTCACGTCCGCGTGCCGCAGGCCGTCCGGCAGGCGCTCCCAGCCCTCCTCGACCTGGAAGCGGCGGCGGCCGCCGCGGGTGACCGGGCTCACGCGTCGCCCCGGGTGGCCGGCAGCCAGCCCCACGGATGGGTGCCCCAGACCGGTGGCACCAGTTCCCCCGCCCGTACGGTCTGCACGGGCACCAGGCCGTGCTCGCCGTGGAAGGTCTCCTGCGCGGTGTCGACGAACGCGAAGTCGCCCTCGACCAGGTCGAGCACGGTGAGATCGGCCTCCCGCCCGACGGCGATCGCGCCCAGCTCGTGTTCCCGGCCGAGGGCGCGGGCGGCGTTCACCGTGGTCATGCGCACCACGTCGGTCAGGCTGTAGCCGACGGCCATGAACTTGGCCATGCATTCGAGCAGCGAGTGGAAGCTCTGGCCGAACGCCGTCAGGTCGCTGCTGATGGTGTCGGGGGCGAGACCCGAGCGGCGTTGCTCGCGGGCCACCCGGTGGCCGAAGTTGCCCCGGCCGAGCGCGGCGTCCAGGATCACGCCGCGCTCCCTGGCCTCGGCCAGGGCGGTGGTCAGGTCCGCCGCGCCGCCGGGGTTGGGCGTGCACAGGTGGGTGAGGATGTCGCCGGGGTCCAGCTGGTCGACGGCGAACCGGGTGATCGGGGTGAGCCGCTCGGGGCTGGGGCGCCGGTGCGCGGACAGGTCGCCGATGTGCACCATCAGCGGCACGCCGTGCTCGCGGGCGACCGACTTGGCGGCGGCGAAGATCTCCTTGCCGTGGTCGGCGATCAGCGGGCCGACCAGGCGCAGCTTGATGCCCTGGACCAGCCCGGGATTGGCCGCCACGCACAACGCGATCGCCGCCGGGTCGATCTCCTCCATGCTGTTGACGTCCACCATCGTGGGCATGGTGTGGGCGTAGCTGCCGATGTTCAGGTAGGGGACGATCCTGGTTCTGGCCCTGGGCTGGATGTAGGCGGAGAAGACCCCGATGGCGGCCACGCCGACGGAGCCGGCGTCCACCAGCGTGGTCACCCCGGAGCCGATGCCGATCACGTCCGGGTCGCAGCCCTCCATGCCGACGCCGGGGGTGATGGCGCCGTGCGCGATGTGGGTGTGCAGGTCGATCAGGCCGGGCACCACGTACCGGCCCGGGCCGCTCACGTCGATCACGCGGCGGGCCTGGTCGGCGGGGAGGTTCTGGCCGAGCGCGGTGACGCGCCCGCCGGTGATCGCCACGTCCAGGACATGGTCGATGTCCTGTCCCGGGTCCAGGACCCGGCCACCCCTGATCAGCAGGTCGTATTCCATCGGATCTCCTATCAGGTCAGAAGTGGTTCCAGCCCGGAGGCAGCGCGTCCAGCTGGATGGCCCAGGTCCGGGCCAGCGTGTCGGCCGCCTCGCCCAGGCCGATCTCGGCCAGCACGTCGCGCCCGTCCGCGCCCGGGCGGCGGACGGCTTCGCCCAGCCGTGGCGGGTTGCCCTCGACTGAGATGGCGAGTCCGGGCATCACCACCGGGCCGACCTCCTCGGAGACCTGGTCGACGCTCAATCCGAGGGCTCTGGCGCGGGGGTCGGTCATCAGGTCAGCGAGCGAAGTGACCGGGTGGGCGGCAACGCCCGCCGCGGCGAGCCGCTCCACCCAGTCGGACACGTCGGCCTCGCGGAAGGCGTCGGCCAGGTCCGGCACCTGACGCGACTGCTCCTCCGTCGCGCCCATGTAGAACCAGCCGTCGGCCGCCTGGTAGTAGCGCTGCCACGGGCTCGGCCCGAGCGCCTCCGGGCCTGGGCCGGACGCCGGGTGCGGCATGAGCCAGCCCTGCTGGTAGAGGCCGGTCTGGGTGAGCGAGGTGTGCACGTGCTGCCCCACCCCCGTGGTCTCCAGGTGGTAGAGGCCGAGCGCGGCGGCGAACGCCGCCATCGTGCCGGTCCCGTAATCCAGCACGTTGTACGGCCCGAACACGGCCGGCGGCCCATCCCCGCCGGTTCGGGCCATGATCCCGGTCGCCGCCTGGCCCTGGGTCTCGTAGCCCCGCCGATCCGACCAGGGCCCGCCACGCGCGTAGCAGCCGACCGACACGTAGACGATGTCCGGGCGGCGCGCCCGCACGTGCTGGTAACCCAGGCCGTAGGTGTCCGCGGTCCTGCCGGGGAAGTTGTGCGTGAGCATATCCGCCTCGTCGATCAGCCGCCACAGGACCTGCTGGCCCTGGCTCGACTTGACGTCCAGCAGCACGGTGCGTTTGCCCCTGTTCACGAAGCCGTGCGCGCCGACCCACCGCTGCGGCACGTTGACCTTGACCACGTCGGCCCCGAACTCGGCGAGAATGCGTCCCGCGCTCGGACCGGCCAGAATCTGGGTCAGATCCAGAACCTTCCGCCCCTGGTACGGCAGCCCGCTCTCGCCCTCCGGTGGCCGTACCACGGGTAAGGCGAGCTCGGCCAGAATCTCCGCGCGATCCCCGTCGGGCAGGCTGCGCGTACGAGCGGGCACGGCGGGCGTCCGTGACAACCAAACCGGGGAGCCGGGCATGGCCGTCGGGCCTAGCACCGGGTCATCGACCACCACCACCTCGCCGGTGGCGCGCGCGTGCTCGGAGTCCAGCCACTCCCTGGTGGTGCGCACCATCGCCAGCGGCACCCCGGCCGCGCCGGCGAGCTCCTCCCACTCCAGCGCGGGGCGGCTCAGGAAGAGCGCGGTCAGCCGCTTTTCCAGCAGGTCACGCAGGTGCGGCTCGCGGTCCATCCTGGGCCGGTCGGTCAGCCCGTCCCTGGCCCACTCGCCCACCCCGGCCGCGTCGAGAAACCAGGTCAGAAAGCGGGTGGTCGCGCCGATCGGATTGAACTGCACATAGCGGCCGTCCGCGCAGCGATAGGTGCCGCTCCCGTTGGCCCGGATGGCACGTTCCGGTTGCAACCCCCGCGCCGTCGGATACGCCCCGCTGCCCCCGATCGCCTCGAACATCGCGTTGTACAGCGGCACCTCGATCCGATCCCCCCGCCCGGTGCGGTGCCGCGAGGTGAGCCCGGCCACGATCGCGAAAGCCCCGCAGAACGCCGCGAAATTGGACGCCACCGGGATCGAGCTGTACGTCGGGCGGGCGGGATCCCAGCCCGCGGGCACGTACCCGGCCCTGATGCGGCAGTTACCGGTGGCAGCCGCGATGACGCCCTCCCAGCCGGGCACCCCGGCCCGGGGATCGGCGGCCGCGAAGCCGGGCAGCGAGCAGTACACCAGCCGGGGGTTGACCTCGCGCAGCTCCGCCCAGCCGAGCCCGAGCCGGTCCATCACCCCAGGCCGGAAGTTCTCGATCAGCACGTCGGCCCGCCGGATCAGCTCCCGGGCGACGCCCACCTCCGCGGGAGCCTTCAGATCAAGGGCGATGCGGCGTTTGTTCCGGTTGAGAAACGCGTCGGCGTCGCCTGGCCCGGCCCCCGGACGGTCCACGTGAATCACGTCGGCGCCCTGGTCGGCCAGCATCAGCGCGGCCAGCGGACCGGTCAGATAGTGGCCGAAGTCGACGACCCTGACGCCGGCCAGCGCCCCGGGTGAGGTGCCGGTCATCGCATGCTCTCCTGGGAATCGGGCTGACGAGCCGCCTTGACCGCGGGCTCACAGGCCACCCGGTGCCCGGCGGCGATCTGGAGTAGCGGCGGATCCTGCCGCGCGCACTCGGGCAGCGCCACCGGACAGCGCGTGTGGAACCGGCAGCCCGAGGGCGGACGGGCGGGATCGGGCAGCTCTCCCTGGAGCACGGTCCTGCGGCGGGCGCGCTGCGCGTGCGGGTCGGGCAACGGCACCGCCGACAGCAGCGCCTTCGTGTAGGGGTGCCGGGGATCGTCGGCGATCTGCGCGGCCGGTCCCTCCTCGACGATCCGCCCCAGGTACATGACCGCGATCCGGTGCGCCAGGTGCCGTACGGTGGCGAAGTCATGCGAGACCAGCACCAGCGCCTGGCCGGTGTCCTCCTGGATGGACAGCAGCAGGTTGAGGATCTCCGACCGGGTGGACAGGTCGAGCGCGGAGGTCGGCTCGTCGGCCACCAGCACGCTGGGGGAGAGCGCCAGCGCGCGGGCGATGCAGACCCGCTGCCGCTGCCCGCCGGACAGCTCGTCCGGGTAGCGGTCCACGAACGCCGGGTCGAGCGCCACCCGGACCAGCAGGGCGGCCGCCCGGTCGCGCATCTCCCCCCGCCGGATCCGGCCGTGCACCAGCAGCGGTTCCGCGACGGCGTGGGCGACGGTCTTGGTCGGGTCCAGCGCGCCGTACGGGTCCTGGAAGATGACCTGGAGGCGGGCGCGCACCTCCTTCAGCTCGCGGCCCCTGGCCCGGCTGACGTCCTTGCCCTCCACTTCGACGGTGCCCTGGTCGGGGGTGAGCAGCCGGGCCATCAGCCGGCCCACCGTGGTCTTGCCGGAACCCGACTCGCCGACGATGCCGACGGTGGTCCCGGCCCGCACCTCCAGATCCACCCCGTCCACGGCGCGTACGCTCTCCAGCGCCCGGCCGAACGCGCCGCGGCGCACCGGGAACGACTTGCTCAGGCCCCGGACCCGCAGGACCACCCGATCCTCAGCCACGCAGGGCTCCCTGAAGTGTCAGCTCGCCGGAGGCGACGCGACCGCACCGCGTGAGCCCGTCGCCCAAGGGCGCGTCGGGCTGTGGCTCCCGGCAGGGGGGCTCCGCGTGCGCGCAGCGCGGCTCGAACCGGCACCCGGCCGGGAACCCGCCGGCGGACGGCACCCGCCCCGGGATCACCGTCAGCCGGGACCTGGCCTGGCCGACCTGCGGCACGGCGGCCAGCAGCGCGCTGGAGTACGGATGCCCCGGCTGGTAGAACAGCCCGTCCACGGTGGTCCGTTCGGCGATGTGACCGGCGTACATGACGACCACGTCGTCGCAGAAGTCGGCCACCACGCCGAGGTCGTGGGTGACCAGCAGGACGGCCAGGTCCAGGTCGCGTTGCAGGTCCCGCAGCAGGGCCAGGATCTCGGCCTGGATGGTGACGTCCAGCGCCGTGGTCGGCTCGTCGGCGATGATCAGTTTGGGCTCGCAGGCGATGGCCGCCGCGATCATGACGCGCTGCTGCATGCCGCCGCTCATCTCGTGCGGGTAGGAGCCGATCCGCCGGGCGGCGTTCGGGATGCCGACCCGCTCCAGCAGTTCGCGCGCCCGTGCCAGGGCCGTCTTGCGCCGCTCGCCCAGGTGCAACCGCCGCGCCTCGGCGATCTGGTCGCCGACCGTCATGGTCGGGTTGAGGCTGCTCATCGGCTCCTGGAAGACCATGCCGACCGGCCCGCCGCGGATCCGGCGCAACTGCCGGGGCGTACAGGCGAGCAGATCGACTCCGTCGAACCACACCGCGCCGGCCGAGACCCGCACGGCGGCGGGCAGCAGGCCGAGGATGGCCATCGAGGTCAGCGTCTTGCCGCAGCCGGACTCGCCGATCAGCGCCGTGCAGTGGCCTTCGCGCACCTGGAAGGTGACGTCCTCGACCAGGCCGGGCTGACGGCCTGGCAGGTCGATGGTGAGCCCTTCGACCGACAACAACGGGGTCATCTGCCTCTCCTCAGTCCGACCGCGTCGCGGATCGCGTCGCCGATGGTGTTGAAGGCCAGCACCGTCAGGACCATCGCGATCCCGGGCGGCACCACCGAGTAGGGCGCGTCGAACTGGTTGGTGTAGGCGGCCTTCAGCATCGAGCCCCAGCTGGCGTCGGGTGGCTGCACGCCGAGCCCGATGAAGCTCAGGCTGGCCTCGGCCAGCAGCGCCACGCCCATCAGGATGGTCACCTGGACCAGCAGCGGGGCCGCGATGTTGGGCAGGATGTGCACC
Source organism: Acrocarpospora corrugata (assembly GCF_009687845.1). Classification (GTDB taxonomy): domain Bacteria; phylum Actinomycetota; class Actinomycetes; order Streptosporangiales; family Streptosporangiaceae; genus Acrocarpospora; species Acrocarpospora corrugata. The sequence continues at coordinate 49,996 of NZ_BLAD01000039.1, read as the reverse complement.
CACAGGGTCCGCCTGGTGGGCGAGCCGATCGCCACCGCGGAGTGCACGAAGGTCTCCTCCGCCACCGCCAGGGTGGCGCCGCGCACCACCCGGAACAGGCCGGGCGCGAAGATGATGCCGATCGCCACCATGGCGTTGACCAGGCCGGGGCCGAGCACGGCCAGGATGGCGAGCGCGCCGACCATGGCGGGCAGGCTGAGGATGGTGTCGGCCAGCCGCCCGGCGACGGCGTCCACGATCCCCCGGCGCAGCCCCGCCCAGAGGCCGAACGGCAGGCCGATGAGCAGAGCGACGCCCACCGAGATGAGCGGCGCGGCCAGCGCGATCCTGGCCGCCTGGATGATCCGGCTGGCCACGTCCCGGCCGAACTCGTCGGTGCCCAGCGGGTGCGGCCAGCTCAGCCCGGCGAACCGGTTGGCCAGGTCCTGCGCGTCCGGGTCGTGCGGGTAGATGAGCGGACCGGCGACCGCCAGGATCACCAGGACGATCAGGAAACCGGCGGCGGTCGCGCCGGACGGGCGGCGCAGCACGGACCTGACGATCCGGCCGGCCGGGGAGGTTCTGGGGACGCTCGGATTGGTCGGGGCGCTTGAGCGCTTGGTGGCGAGGGTCATGCCGTGCGCACTTTCGGATTGATCCAGCCGTAGGCCAGATCGACGATGAGGTTCAGCAGGACGACGACGACGGCGCAGAGCAGGACGTATCCCTGGATCACCGGGTAGTTCCGCTGGAGCACCGCGTTGACGGCCAGGGTGCCGAGGCCGGAGATGCCGAACACGGCCTCGATGACGATCGCGCCGCCGAGCAGCCGCCCGGCCTGGAGGCCCAGCACGGTCACGACCGGGATGGCGGCGTTGCGCAGGATGTGCCGCCGGACCAGCCAGGCGCCGGACGCGCCCCTGGCCCGCGCGGTCCGCACGTACGGACGGGTCAGCACGTCGGCCACGCAGCCGCGGGTGTGCCGGGCCAGTTCCGCCGCGGTGGCCAGCCCGAGCGCGGTCGCGGGGAGCACGAGGTGGGACAGCCAGGTGCCGAAGCCCTCCGCCAGGCTCGCGTATCCGGTGGCCGGCAGCCAGGTGTTGGTGAGCGCGAAGACGGAGACCAGCACCATCGCCAGCCAGAAGCTCGGCATCGCGATGCCCAGGGTGGCCAGGGTGGAGACCAGCCGGTCCACCCGGCTGCCCTGGGTGAGGCCGGCGACGGTGCCGGCCGACACCCCGACCAGCACCGCGACGACGATCGCCAGGACGGTGATGACCAGGGTCGGCGGAGCCACCTCCGCGATCGAGGTGACCACCGACTTGTCGGTGAACAGGGAGTTGCCGAGGTCGCCGCGGAGCACGCCGGACAGCCAGGTGACGTACTGCGTGAGCACGGGCCGGTCCAGCCCCAGCTCGGCGCGGATGCGCGTCACGTCGGCGACGGTGGCGTTCTCGCCCGCGATGACCTCGGCGGGGTCGCCGGGAATGAGGTGGACCAGCAGGAACGTGAGGATGGACACCAGCCACAGGACCAGCAGGCCGCCACCGAGCCGACGGATGATCATGCGAGTGCTCATCGTCACCTCCGTTCGGTGTCGGGCCGCCACCGACCCGAGCTTGTCCGATAATTGGACAAAACGTTTGATATTTGTTACGCCATGCTGCACTGCGGGTAACTTCGCGTCAAGGGGATACCGCCGCGTAAATCCTTGGAGTCGGGACTGTTACAGGTCCTGGTGGTATAGCCCACGAGCGGGAGCGCGCACTTTGGGCTCCGGCACAGGAAGATCCGCTGTTCTCTGGTTCCCGGCACATGGAAACTCGGTCAGCTGTCCCTAGGATGCCCGTATGGCGGAACCCTCGGCCACCAGCGGCGTCACTGAGATCAATCAGGAGAACCGCACGCTCCGCGACCTGGTGGAGATCTACCGGCACCTCTCCGGCCTGGCGCTCCAGGACGCCGACATCGGCACCGTGGCCGAGCTCATCGCCCGCAGGACCGCGGTGACCGTCGCGGTCATCAGCCAGAAGATGGGCATCCTGGCCGCGGCCTCACCCGGCGAAAGCTACGAGCACTCCGTCCAGTACGTGCACGACCACCTGATCCACCCACGCCTCGCGCACCTGCTGGCGATGGCCGGCAAGACCCGGCGCGCCCTGCGCCTCCCCGACCCGGCCAGGAACGCGGCCATGATCGTCGCGCCCATCCTGATCGGCGACACCGTCCCGGCCTACCTCGTCTCGCTCTTCGTCCCGCCCGTCGAGGACGTGCCGGAACAGAGCGAGGACACCCACCTGCTGATCGCCGAACACGCCGCGACCATCTGCGGCGTCATCCTGGCCCGGGAGCGGGTTATCACCTCGGCCGGCAGCCAGGTGCGCGACGACCTCATCGAGGGCCTGCTCTCCGGCTCCGGCCGGGACCATGACGAGGTGGTGCGCTGGGCCCACCACCTCGGCTTCGACAGCGAGCGGAACCACCGCGTGCTGTCCGTCCTGATCGAGGCGCCGCCGGGCGGCAGCGAACGGAGCAAACTGGTCGCCGAGCACGCGGCCGCCGCCACCGCGCGCCTGTTCGTCGCCCAGTCGCCGGACGCGATCACCGCCGTCCGGGCCCGCGAGGTGATCGTCGTGCTGAGCGAGCCGGCCACGCCGGGCACCGGCATCCGGGCCGAGCAGCTCGGCGCGCTGTGCGTGCAGCGGCTCGGCGCGCTCTTTCCCGACGTCGGCGTCTCCATCGGCATCGGCGGCGGGTTCCGTGAGCCCGCGCACATCGCCCGATCGTATGAGGAGGCACGCCGTACCAACGAGGCGATCCGGCGGCTGGGACGGCGCGGCGCGGTGGTCGCCTTCGACAGCCTCGGCATCAGCCACCTGCTGCTCCAGGTGCCCGACCCGGAGGCGCTGCGCGAGTTCGCCAACGACATCCTCGGCGAGGTGCTCCGGCACGAACAGGAGCATCAGTCCAAGTACGTCGCCACGCTCAAGTGCTACTTCCAGGAGAACAACAGCCTGCGGCGGGCCGCGGAACGGCTGCACGTGCACCCGAACACGATCACCTACCGGGTTCGCCGGGTGGAGGAGATCACCGGCCTGGACCTGGAGAACTACCGGGACCGGCTGGCCGTCCAGGTCGCTCTGGAGATCCTGGAGACGCTCGGCGAGGCCGAGGTGTGACCGGCGTTCAGTGTGGCGCGGCCACCACGGCCGCCGCCGAGTAGACGATCCCGCCCGCCCGGGAGGAGTCGATGTAGCGCGGAATCCAGTTCTCCTCGTCGTCGACCTGGCTGGCCCCCCAGCCGTAGCAGACGCGGAACCCCGTCGGGGTGCTCACCCGGAACAGGAACATGTTGTCCGACAGCCGGCGCCCCGGGCTGACGAAGGCGTCCATCTCCCGCCGCGCCAGGTCCCAGGCGATCTCGACCTCCTCCAGGGTGGCCGCCTCGATCATCAGGTGCTCCAGCCGGAGCGCGTCGCCCCCTTCGAGTAACGCGACGCTGTGATGGCGCCGGTTGCAGCGCAGGAACCACATCTCCCCGAACGGCGCGCCCAGGTTGATCGCGTCGGAGACCCGCATCCCCATCACGTCGCGGTAGAAGTCCAGCCCGCGCTGCAGGTCGGGCACCCGCAGCGCCACGAATCCCAGCCCGAGGTCACCGGTGACCGCCCGCGAGCTGGGCCGCTGGCCCCGGTAGGAGCCCGGCTCCTCCTCCTGGCCGACGAACAGCTCGTGCCGCAGGCCGAAGGTGTCGGTGAACCAGACGATCCGGCGCACCGAACGCTCGGCGGCCAGCCGCGCGCCGCCCCGCTCCACCGCGAACCCCGCGCTCGCCGCCCGGGCCGCGGCCTCCGCCAGGGCGGCCTCGTCGCCCAGGTCCCAGCCGAGATAGAGCAGCCGGTCAGGCCCGCCGGGATGGATCGCCAGCCGGTACGCGCGATCGCACCAGCGCACCAGGACCGTGCCGTCCGGCGACTGACGCGCCTCGAACCCGAAGACCCTCGGCCCGAAGTCCAGCCAGTCCGCCGCCGACGCTGACTGCGCGCCGACATATCCGAGAGTCCGCATCCCGCAACCCCCTCGTGCCTCAGGCGCACTTGTGCGCCGCCACAAGAGTACGCGTCCGCCCGATCACCACAGCCGGGCGGACAGATCGGTGCGCTCTTTGTATCGGGACACAAACCGGACAGCCCAAATGTTGCGGCACGGCCCGAAGACGCGACTACCGCCGCGCTGCGACCTTGGCACCGACGGACGAAAGGAGGAGCCGAGAGTGGCCATCGAACCCACGCCGAAGCCCTACCGGCCCCGGATCCCGGCCCGCCTCGCGTACCCGCTGCACGCGGTTCTCGCCACCAACCGGGTCTACCGGTGGCTGGCCGCGTTCGTCGAGCGCCAGCCACGGCTCTACCGCTGGTTCACGGCCGGCGAACGGATCACCAAGGAGCGGCTCTTCGGCTGCCGGATGTGCGGCCAGTGCGCACTGCCGGCGACCGGCTACGCCTGCCCGATGACCTGCCCCAAGCAACTGCGCAACGGTCCGTGCGGCGGCGTATCCGCGGACGGCTCCTGCGAGGTCGACCGCACGCTGCGATGCGTGTGGCTCACCGCCTGGGACCGCGCGGAGAGCGCGTCCCGCGGCGCCGACCTCGACCTGCTCCAGCGGCCGGTCGACCACCGGCAGTGGACCCGGAGTTCGTGGCTGAACTACTGGCAGGGCCGGGACGAGGGCCTCGCGATCACGTTCAGCGACGCCGATCCGTACCCGCCCATGAGAGTCCGATGAGCGGCGAGGGAGGGCTGCGGGCCGCGCTGGCCTCGGATCGGGTCGTGGTGACGGCCGAGATCGGGCCGCCGCGCGACGCCGACCCGGAGGTGATCACCCGGAAGGCCGCCGCGCTGCGCGGGTGGGTGGACGCCGCGAACGTGACCGACAACCAGGGCGCCAACGTCCGCATGTCGAGCCTGGCCGGCAGCGTCCTGGTGCGGCGGGCCGGGGTGGACGCGGTCATGCAGCTGACCTGCCGGGACCGCAACCGCATCGCGTTGCAGTCCGACCTGATCGGGGCCGCCGCCCTCGGCGTGCGCAACGTGCTGCTGCTGACCGGCGACCACCCCGCGCTCGGCGACCACCCGGACGCCAAACCGGTCTTCGACCTCGACGGCGTCCAGCTCGTGTGGACCGCGCGCACGCTGCGCGACGAGGGGAAACTGCTGTCCGGCAAGGCGCTGGCGACCCGGCCCTCGTGGCTGATCGGCTCCGTCGAGAACCCGTTCGCCCCGCCGGCGGCGTTACGCGCCAGGCGGCTCGCGAAGAAGGTCGCCGCGGGCGCCGAGTTCGTGCAGACCCAGTACGTGTTCGACGTCGACGCCTTCGCCCAGTGGGTCCGACGGCTGCGCGAGGAGGGCGTCACCGAACGCTGCGCGGTGATCGCCGGCGTCGGGCCCATCCGGTCCCTGCGCATGCTGTCATTCCTGACCGGCGAGGTTCCCGGCGTCCACGTGCCCCCGGAGCTGGAGCGCCGCCTCCGCGGGGTCCCGGCGCACCGGGTCGAGGCAGAGGGCCTGGCCGCCTGCGTCGAGACGATTCAAACCCTGGTCGAGATCCCCGGCGTACGCGGGGTGCACCTGATGGTCTTCGGCCACGACGACGAGGTTCCCGACATCGTGCGGCGAGCCGGAATCTCCAGGAAGGGCGACAGCGATGTTGATTGATTTCCGGCCGCACGCGAGATTGCGGGCGGACCAGCCGGTGGACCTCATGGCCTCGGTCGCCCCGGTCGTCGCGGCCCTGGCCGACTCCGCCTGGGACCTCTCCCGGGTCCGGGTGGTCTGCGACTGGGTCCAGTACCGGGAGAACTTCCGCGACGTCGTGGACGCCAGGCCCATCATGTCCGCTCCCGGCTGCCGGCCGGACCTGGAGGTGGCCGTCGACGTACGGCGTGGCGGCGAGGCCGCGCTGGGCAGCCTGGCCGCCGCCTGCCTGAGCGGCGGGTCGGGCCGGGTCTACCTGGAGGACTGGGCTCTCGGCTCGGCCGGCTGCGTCTGGTCCTTCAACGCCCTCTACTGGTCCGCGCTCGAACTGTGGGAGAAGGCGTCCGGCCGCGGCTACGAGCAGGCGTTGCCGGGCGGCGAGAGCGACGGCCGCAACCGGGACGCCGCCCGCGAGCTGATCCACGAACTCTTCGAGGTCTGGGACTCGCTGGCGCGGTCGGCGGCCATCCCGGCGGAGCTGGTCGTCGTCGAGCTCGGCGTCGGCAACGGGCACCAGGCCAAGGTGTTCCTCGACGAGTTCCGCCGCGCCGACCAGGCCCGGGGGAGCGACTACTACCGGCGCCTGCACTACCTCATGTGCGACTACTCGCAGCACGTCCTCGACCTCGCCGGTGAGACCGTGGCGGCACACGCCGGCCGGGTCAGCTCCGTCACCCTCGACGCGACCCGCCCGCTGACCTCGCTGGCCTTCCTCAAGCACAAGGTCTTCCTCGTCTACGTCTCCAACATGTACGACAACCTGCCCACCGACGAGGTGGCCCAGCTCAACGGCCGCACCTACGCCGTCGAAACCCGCGCCTACCTGCCCTCGCCCGCCGCGGCGGAACTGGCCGACTCGATCTCCGGCACCCCTGGCCAGCTCCCCGGCCTGGTCCACAAACTCCTCCGGCTGGGCCCGCGCCTCCTGACCGACGCCGCCCCCGCGCACTTCCCCGACGTGGACAGCGCGGTCGAGTTCTGGCGGCGCGCGTGGTCGATGCTGCGCCTGGAGGAGCGCTACGTCCCCCTGGCCGGTCTCGACCAGTACGCGGTCACCGCCCAGTGCGACGGCGAGGCTCTGCGCCCGTTGCTGGAATCCGGCGCGGACGTCCGCATGCACGTGAGCAACGGCGCGGTCGCCAGCTTCGCCGACAGCCTCCTGCTGCTCCACCCGTACGGCCGGCTGATCTGCCACGACCTCTTCGTCACCGGCGTCGAGGGCTACCGCAGCCAGTTCCGCGGCCCGGGCAAGTACGACGGCTCGGTCGTGAACTGGGTCAACGGCCCGCTGATCGCGCACGTCGGCCGGCGCAGCGGCTTCGACGTGCACTACGAGCCCTTCCGGCACCAGTCGGCCGGCCACATCGTCACGATGACCGCCCAGGCGAGGGACTGACATGACGAGAGGAAAGGTTCGCGCCCGCGTGCCGGCGCTGCCCACGACGGTCGTCGGCTCCTACCCCGTGCCGGCCTGGATGGAGCGGCTCAAGACCGACCACTCCCGGGGCCGGATGAGCTACAGCCAGCTGCAGGACGTCCACGACATGGCGATCAAGGCCGCCCTGCTCGACCAGGATCTGGCCGGGATCGACATCGTCTCCGACGGCGAGCTGCGCCGGGACAACGACATCGACTACACGCTGGCCCGGATGCCCGGCATCGAGATCCCGGAGCCGGTCAAGGACTACTACTTCGACTACCACGAGGCGAGGGTGGCCGCGCTGCCGGCGGTTCCCGCGCCGCCGCTGGGCCTGGCCGCGGACTACGCGTTCACCTCCGCCCAGACCAGCGCGCCGATCAAGTTCTCCTTCACCGGCCCGTTCTCGCTCTCCTGCCGGGTGCGCGAGCGCGGTCAGGTCAGCCGGCGGGACCTGGTCATGGCGATGGCCGGCGTACTCAACGCCGAGGCGCGCGCGCTGGCCGAGCTTGGCGCGGAGCTGCTCCAGATCGACGAGCCGTTCCTGGCCGGCCACACCGACCAGACCGCGCTGGCCGTCGACGCGATCAACGTGGTCACCGCCGGCGTGGACGTCACCTGGGCGCTGCACGTCTGCTACGGCAACCGCTACGCCCGCCCGTCCTGGGAGGGGCACTACGACTTCCTCTTCCCGGAGGTCCTGCGCGCCGACCTCGACCAGCTGGTCCTGGAGTTCGCCCGCAAGGGCGACGACGACCTCGCCATCATCGAGAAGTTCGGCTGGCCGGGCGAGCTGGGGCTCGGCGTCGTGGACGTGAAGAGCCCGGACGTCGAGTCGCCCGAACTCGTCGCGACCCGCATCCGCCGAGCCCTGCGGCACCTCCCGGCCGACCGGCTGATGATCAACCCCGACTGCGGCCTGCGCAACCTCACCGGCGCGACCGCGCGGGCGAAGCTGGCCGCCATGGTCCGCGGGACCCGGATCGTCCGGGCCGAGCTGGCCACCCCCACAGAAACCACACAGGGAGCGACGCCATGAGGAAAAACGACTTCCTCTTCACCTCCGAGTCGGTGACCGAGGGCCACCCGGACAAGATCGCTGACGCGATCTCCGACGCGGTGCTGGACGCCGCGCTGACCACCGACCCGCTGGCCCGGGTGGCCTGCGAGACAATGATCACCACCGGCATGGTCGTGCTGGCCGGCGAGATCACCACGCCCACGCAGCTCGACTACACCCGGATCGTCCGCGACACGGTCAACCGCATCGGCTACGACGACGGCGCGTACGGGTTCGACGGCAACCACTGCGCCGTCCTGGTCGCGCTGGACAAGCAGTCCCCGGACATCGCCCAGGGCGTCGACCGGGCCCACGAGCACCGCGAGGGCCGGTCCGACGACGCGTTCGACCGGGTCGGCGCGGGCGACCAGGGCATGATGTTCGGCTACGCCTGCGACGACACACCCGAGCTCATGCCGATGCCGATCACGCTCGCCCACCGCCTGTCCCGCCGGCTGGCCCAGGTGCGCAGGACCGGGGCGGTCGGCTACCTCCGGCCGGACGGCAAGACGCAGGTGACGATCCGCTACCGCGACGGCGTCCCGGCCGGGATCGAACGCGTGCTCATCTCCACCCAGCACGCCGAGGAGGCGACGGCCGACCAGATCCGCGAGGACATGTGGAACACCGTCGTCACCCCCGTCCTGCCCGCCGACCTGTACGACCCCGGCGAGCTGCACCGCACCCTCCTGATCAACCCGACCGGGCGCTTCGTCATCGGCGGCCCGGTGGGCGACGCCGGCCTCACCGGCCGCAAGATCATCATCGACACGTACGGCGGTTTCGCCCGCCACGGCGGGGGCGCGTTCTCCGGCAAGGACCCGTCCAAGGTCGATCGCTCCGCGGCGTACGCCGCCCGGTACGTCGCCAAGAACGTCGTCGCCGCCGGTCTGGCGCGGCGGGCCGAGGTGCAGGTGGCGTACGCGATCGGGGTGGCCAGGCCGGTCTCCCTGCTGATCGACACCTTCGGCACCGAGCGCGTCGATCCGGCCGTGATCGAGGAACTCGTCACGGACTCCTTCGACCTGCGGCCCGCGGCGTTCCGCGGCTACCTCGACCTGCACCGGCCCATCTACCAGGCGACCTCGTCCTACGGCCACTTCGGCCGTACCGACGTGGACCTGCCCTGGGAGCGCACCGACCGCGCCGACGAACTGCGGGCGGCCGCCGGTCTGAGCGCCGACGCCACGCCGTCGATGGTCTGAGAGGGGGCACCGTGTCGATCGCCGTTTCGGCCCAGCCCGTCGCGCTCGCCCCGGCCGGACCAGCCGGTCCCGACGACATCGCACGCCTGGTCGTCTCATGCCCGGACGGTCCCGGCATCGTGGCCCTCATCAGCTCCTTCCTCTACCGGCAGGGCGCCAACATCCTCCAGTCCGACCAGTTCTCCACCGGTTCCCGCGGCGGGCGGTTCATGCTGCGCACCGAGTTCCAGCTGGGGCGCGTACGGGAGCGGCTGGAGCTGCTTGAGCGGCAGTTCGAGTTCGAGGTGGCGCGGCGCCTGCGTGCCACCTTCCGGGTACGGCCGGCGGCGACGCCCACCCGGGTCGCGATCTTCGTCTCCCGGCACGACCACTGCCTGCTCGACCTGCTGTGGCGGGCGCGCCGCGGCGAACTGCCGGTCGAGGTCGTCACGGTGATCTCCAACCATGCCGACCTGGAGCGGGACGTGGCCGGGTTCGGCGCGCCCTTCGTCCACATCCCGGTCACCCCGGCGACGAAGGCGGAGGCCGAGTCGGCCCAGCTGGACGCGATCGCGGGCCAGGTCGATCTGGTGGTGCTGGCCCGGTACATGCAGGTCCTGTCCGGGGACTTTCTCGACGACGTCGGCGTACCGGTGATCAACATCCACCACTCGTTCCTGCCGGCGTTCGCCGGGGCCGGGCCGTACGAGCGGGCCAAGGCGCGCGGGGTCAAGCTCATCGGCGCGACCGCGCACTACGCCACCGAGGACCTCGACGAGGGCCCGATCATCGAGCAGGACGTCGTCCGCGTGTCGCACCGGACCGGCGTGCCCGACCTGGTCCGCAAGGGTGCCGACATCGAGCGGGCCGTGCTGGCCCGGGCGGTCGACTGGCACTGCGCCGACCGCGTCTTCGTCGACGGCTCCACCACCGTCGTCTTCTGACCGCCCAGGAGGCACACCCATGGCCATCGGCCCCATCGCGATCACCGGTTCGATCGCGACCGACCACCTCATGCACTTCCCCGGCAGGTTCGGCGAGCACCTCATCGCCGAACAGCTCGACCGGGTCTCGCTGAGCTTCCTCGTCGACGACCTGGAGATCCGGCGCGGCGGCGTCGCCGCCAACATCGCCTTCTCGCTGGGCGTCCTCGGCAAGAACCCGGTGCTGGTGGGGGCCGTGGGCGCCGACTTCGCCGACTACCGCTCCTGGCTGGAACGGCACGGCGTCGACTGCGGCGGCGTACTGACCGTCGACGGCGCGCACACCCCGAGGTTCAGCTGCATGACCGACGACGACCAGTGCCAGATCGCGTCCTTCTACCCGGGCGCGATGGCCTCCTCCAGCTCGATCGACCTGGCGCCGGTCCTCGCGTCCCGCCGGGTCGCCCTGGTGCTCGTCGGGGCCGGCGACCCGGAAGCCATGCTGGCCCACACCGTCCAGGCCCACCGGCTCGGCGTGGCCGTCGCCGCGGACCCGTCGCAGCAGCTTCCCCGCCTGGACCGCGACGACTGCCGGGCCCTGGTCGACGGAGCCGGATACCTGTTCACGAACGAGTACGAATGGGAACTGCTCGTCCGCCGCACCGGCTGGGCGGAACGCGAGATCACCGAACGGGTGGGACTCCGCGTCACCACCCTCGGCGACAAGGGCGCCCGTTTGGTCGGCGGCGGCATAGACCTCCAGGTGGACGCCGTACCGGCCAGGGAGATCCTCGACCCGACCGGGGTGGGCGACGCCTTCCGGGCCGGATTCCTGGCCGGCGTCGACAGCGGGCTCCCCGTCGAACACGCGGCCCAGCTGGCCTCGCTGATCGCGACCGCCGTGCTGGAGAGCGTCGGCAGCCAGGAATGGACGCTCACCGCGCGAGACGGAACCGAACGACTCTCCGCCGCGTACGGCCCGGCTGCCGCGGCGGCGATCGGTCCCCACCTGCGGACGGTGTTCGGATGACCGCGAAGATCCTGGACGGCCGGCTCGTCGCCGAGCAGGTCGTGGCCCGCGCGGCCGGCGAGATCGCCGCGTCCGACCGCGTGCCCGGGCTCGCCACGGTCCTCGTCGGAGACGACCCCGCCTCCGCCATCTACGTGCGGAACAAGCGGCGGCGCTGCGTGGCGGCGGGCATCCGCGACCTGCATCGCAAGTTCGGCGCGGACGTCACCCAGGACGAGCTCGCCGCCGCCATCCACGCGCTCGGCGACGATCCCGGCGTCACCGGCATCCTGCTCCAGCTGCCGCTGCCGCCGCACCTGGACGCCGCCGCGCTGGTGTCGCTGATCCCGCCGGAGAAGGACGTGGACGGCCTGACCGAGACCAGCGCCGGGCGTCTCGCGCTCGGCCGCCCAGGGCTGCGCCCCTGCACCCCCCTCGGGGTCCTCGAACTCCTGGACGCCCACGGAATCGCCCTGTCCGGAGCCGAAGCCGTCGTCGTCGGGCGCTCCAACCTGGTCGGCAAACCCATGGCGCAACTGCTGCTGCGCCGCGACGCGACGGTGACCGTGTGCCATTCACGCACCCGCGACCTCGCGGCGGCCTGCCGTCGCGCGGACATCCTCATCGTCGCGGCCGGCCTGCCCGGCCTGATCACCGCCGACGCGGTGAAACCCGGCGCGACCGTGATCGACGTCGGCATCCACCGCACCCCGGACGGCCTGCGCGGCGACGTCGACTTCACCGCCGTCCGCACGGTGGCCGGCGCCATCACCCCCGTCCCCGGCGGCGTCGGCCCGATGACGATCGCGATGCTCCTCGCCAACACGGCCACGGCCGCACGCCTCCCCGCCAATGCCTACGGGGCAACCTTCCTGAGCAGCTGAGCGCCACCGCGATCGGCGGCGACGCGCTGAACAGTTCGGGCGAAGGAGACGATCTCCGGCCGTGAGGCCGTCAGGCGTCGGGGTCGCGGAGTCCGACGGCGTCGTGACGCCAGAACGGCTCGGAGTAGACCAGCGTCCCTGTCATCCACGGCTCGTACGCCGGAAGTCTGATCACCTGGAATGCGGCGTCGGGGATGCGCAGGGACGGCTTGCGGAAGCCGAACTCGGCCCCCGAGACGAACCCGAAGCGGGAGTAATAGCCCGGATCACCTTCCAGGAACAGGAGCGGGCTCTCCCCTTGGCCGAGAGCCTCCAGCCCGGCGCGGACCAGGGCCGACCCGATGCCCTGCCGCTGCCGTTCGGGCAGCACCCCCAGCGGACTGAGCACCAGCACATCGACCAGCCGCCGCGGGGCATCGAGCAGACTCCGGGTGAACGCGATATGCCCGACGACCTGCCCCGCATCCTCGGCCACCAGGGCGAACCCCCCACCGGAGCCCATCCCCTCACGCAGGGTCTCGACCAGATCGGCCACACCCTCATCACCGAACGCTCGCAGACAAACCTGACGCACCGCGTCCGCGTCACCCGGCCGCTCTTCTCGAAACTCCACCCCCGGAGGCTAATCGGCCACTTCCCCCGTAGGCATCTGCTTTTTACCCACGAGCCAAAGGATTTGTCAGTACGGCTGGCTGTCTGACCCGCGACCGAGACCAGTTGGCCGCTCCCGCCTGGGTCGACGCGTACCTGCGCCTGGAAACTCGCGCTGGACCTACGCTGACCTGCTTCGGTATCGCACGCACACCTGCGCGGTCAGCCCGCCATTCAACCGTGACGATAGAACTACATAACGTCATCTCTTGAAACTCTCTAGCGGAGCGGGAGTGTCCGGACTCGGATGCCAGAGGTGGTAAACGCAGCGATGGCACGCGTCCGGAGATGCGGTTCGAGAACATCGAGATGGTTGAGGATGATGTTGACCAAGTCCTGTGGTCGGAACTCAAGCAGTTCTCGCACCATCCGCGGAGATGATGACGCGGCTGTCGGCTACTGCGAGGGCCATGATCCTTGTATCGGGCGCACTCGTGGCTTGAAGATCCCGGACGTGAACTGAGTCGTGACCGGCCTTGGTCAACAGCTCGGCAACGCGGGGGGAGAGAGGTTTTCGTCGATCAGAAGTTCACGCAGGCTCGCGAAGGCGGTAGAAGTGGACGTTGGTCGAGGCCGCCGCGTACTCAAGGGCTTGCCTGATGTCCGCACGCTTCAGGTCCGGGTAGTCGAAGAGGATGTCCTCGAAGGTCCATCCGGCGGCGACGAGCCGGACGACGGTCTCGACAGTGATGCGCAGACCCCGGATTGTGGGCTTGCCTTCAAGCTTGTCGGGCTCGACAGCGATCCGATCGAAGTTCATGGTGTCTCCCCTCATGCCCAATACTGTCAGGTTGGCCTTGAAGGGGCGACTGAGATGCGCTGGGAGAGACGGCAAAACCGCGCTGGACCTGCGCTGACGTTCCCCTCCGACCTATCTCGACGCACAGAAGGAGATCGTCATCGGCGCCTTCGCCGGGGCGCGCCGAATGGCGGGAGCGCCCGGGGGCGGAGACTGTTCTGCCCCCGGGCGCTTCTGTCAGCCCACGCAGCCGGTGATGGTGCTCACCGGTACGCAGTTGCCGTTGTTGTTACGGCGTACGACCGAGTATTTGAGTGTGACGGTGCCAGGGGCCACGACGGCGATACCGGCGCCTGACGTGCCCCTGTTGTATTCGACTCGCGAGCGGAAGAGTGAGGTGGTGCCCGCGCTGGCGAATCCGGCACCGGACCCGAGCGCGGAGGTGTTGGCGTTGATGACGGTCTTGCTGACACGCGTCGTGTGGGCCGCGGCGGTGTAGAGTCCGCCACCCAGGTTGTTGGTGACGTTTCCGATGAGCCTGGCGTAGTAAACGGTCATATCGCCGTTATTGTAGATTCCGGCGCCATTGCCGTTTGGGGCAAAATTTGTCTCGATTGTGGAATTTCTGATCAGTGCGCCGCCGGAGTTGTAGATTCCGGCGCCGTCGCCGGAGTTCGCGGTGTTTCCGGATACCAGGCTGAGACGCACGATCAGGGTGCCCGCGTTCCGGATCCCCGCGCCGTTCCCCGTGGAGAGATTTCCGTTGAGGATGAAAAGTCCCTCGACCTCCAGCCTGCCGGTGACGCCCACGTCCAGGATGCGGATATTCGGCGTGGCCGCATCGCGCCTGATCGTGGTGGCTTTTCCGATGAGTGAAACCCTCCCGGTGATCTGCGGTAGCTCGGCGGTGAGGTCGTACACGCAGGCAGGCGCCAGCCGGAGGATCGACGGTGTCGCGTTGGCCGCGGTGATCGCGTTGGACAGTGCCATGGCACTGCACGGCACCGACACGACGCGTGGCCGGGGGAGGGACGCCGCCGCTGAAGGCGACGACGTCGAAATGAGCGCCGCCCCCGCGACAATGGCAACACCCGTACTTCTAGCGAACCGTCCCATCAAATCCCCTTTGGATGGAAATCGACATTTCTCGATCGAAGGACCGATGGGCATTCGATCACCGCGCTCGCCATTACGCCACGGTATGAATTGTGTATTTCCGAACCTTTGCCGCCCTGCTCCGCGCTCTATGGCGTACCTGGCGGATCTCGTGGTCTCACCCTGGTTGGCAGGCTCGGGCTCTGCTGCTGGGGATCAGCGACGAAGGTCTTTGTTCACGATTAACCCGTCCGTGCCAGCCTCTCCTTTCGCCAGCCGTCACGTCACCGGACGCGCGCCCCGGGGCCCAGCGGCGCAAGCTCAGGTTCCACGAGAAACTGGGCACCTACCTCCCGACTCAGGCGTGTCACTGAGATGCGGGCCAGCGCTCGAGGAGGGGGTGCAGGGCGTCGAGGCAGCGGGTCCAGGAGGCGTCCGCTGGGCGTGCGTGCGCGAAACCGCCTGCGGCCTCAAGGTTGCTGAAGCCGTGGAGCATGCTGCGCATCAGCCGACCGCGTCGGTTAGGTCGGGTTCGTTCAGTTTGTAGGCGCGCAGCATGCTGTAGGTGAGTTCGACCGCGCGTCGCGGCCCGGACGCACGGGCCAGGAATTCGGGGTCGACCGCTATCGGGATCTGCGTCGCCGTGTACCGGCCCG
Source organism: Acrocarpospora corrugata (assembly GCF_009687845.1). Classification (GTDB taxonomy): domain Bacteria; phylum Actinomycetota; class Actinomycetes; order Streptosporangiales; family Streptosporangiaceae; genus Acrocarpospora; species Acrocarpospora corrugata. Next base: position 34,645 of record NZ_BLAD01000039.1, on the reverse strand, counting down.
GGTGGTCGTGGGCGTACTTCCGCCAGGCGTTCGCGTACGCCACCAGCGCGTCCTTGCCGGCTCGCCCGGCGGTGGCCTCCGCGACGCGAATGGTCTTCTCGTCCGCCGCCAGCAGCGCGATCCGTCCGCGCAGGTCCTCCAGGTTGCGTACGTGCGCTGTACCTAATACCACTAGTCCATCGCCCGGAGCATGCCCAAGCCGCCCGTGCGGAAGAACCGGACGAGCAGCATCCCCGCTAGAACGAGGAAGACGATGTTCAGCCACGTCGTGTAGTTCCACGTGATGCCTTCGGCCGGAAGTCGCGCGTGCGCCTGGTCGGGGATGAGACCGAGAGCGCCGAAGAGGAATTCCACGGCGTACCCGGCGACGACGGCGGCGAGATAGAAAGTCCCCAGCAGGAACAGCGTCATTCTCAGGCCGTAGTACTTCCGGTAGATGTGCAGAATCGGCAGGATCAGCAGGTCGGCGAAGATGAACGCGATGACGCCGCCGAAGCTGATTCCGCTCTTCCACAGCACCACCGCCAGCGGCACATTCCCGATCGAGCACACGAACGACATGACGGCCACCAGCGGGCCGATGACCGGGCCCCACAGTTTCGCGGCCAGTGGATCGTCGGAGAAGAAGAACACCTGCCAGAAGGAGTCCGGCACCCAGGCCGCGATGGCGCCCGCGATCAGCAGTCCCGCCACCAGGTCGCGCAGAATGGCCGCCCACTCCATGACGAAGACATGCGCGGTGGCGGTGAATCCCTCCCCGGAGAAAAGCCTCCGCCCCCCTACGGACATGTCCATCGCCGCGTGGCCTTCCATCGACCCCGCCAGCCCGCGCTCGGCCTGTGTACGAGCCTGCCGTACCAGACCGGGCCGCAGCCACACCCGGAAAAGCACCGCCACCACGACGATCATGACGAACCCGCCGGCGAATTCGGCGAGCGTGAACTGCCAGCCCATCAGCAGCGCCAGAATCACCCCGAGTTCGACCACCAGATTGGTGGACGCGATCTCGAACGCCATCGCCGCCGTGAAATCGGCCCCCTTACGGAACAACGACCGCGCCAGCGCCACCGCCGCGTACGAGCAGGACGAGGAGGCGACCCCCAGCCCCGCGGCCACCGCGAGCGTACGCGGACGACAATCCCCCAGCAACGCGACCACAGTCGACTTCGCCACCACCGCCTGCACCACGGCGGACAACGCGAATCCGAGCACCAACGCCCAGGTGATCTCCCAGGTCATGGCCCCCGCGACGGCCAGTGCGCGCAGAACGGCATCCAACATCCCGCCAGCATTTCCCGCCGCCCGCGGCAACGCGGCCCCGGACACGCGGGGCGGAACGTCACGAGGTGGTCGAGGGCTGGTGGCGGTGCGGCATGGCCGGGTGAATGCCGTGCACCAGGAAAGCCATCTGGATCAGCTTTGTCGTTCTTCACATCCTCCAGCGGCAGGGCCACGGTGGCGAGAAAACACCTTGACTTCCTTGAAGTACTTCTCCACGCCCTTGTCGTTGAACAGCGGCAGGAGCCCTCGCAAGATCTTGATGCCCGCCTGCTGATTGGCGACGTTCACGATGAGACGCCGTTGCCGTTGCCGTTGCTCCTGGGTAGGGCGGAAGCCCGGATACCGCGCATATGAGAAGGAGAAATAGTCCCCGTTTTCAGCGCGTCCCGTATATCGGTGCCGCCCATCGCCATGAGCTGGTTGACGACGTTGTACGTCCCGGGCCCGGCGCCCGCGATGAGCTGGAAGATCTCCGCTTCCGTGATCGCCTTGCCCAGATAGCCGAGCGCGCTGAAGCCCAGCCTCGCGTAGATTCTTTGCCGCAGTGTCTCCGTGTCGACGGCGAGTACGCCCTCGATGTACAGGTCGTTGTACAGAGCCTGGACGAATTCCATGTCGCGGGCCGCGTTCAGGCGGTAGCGAGTCATGTCCTGCCGGTCCATGTCCGCCAGCCGGTTCCCGCGCCTCTTCGTCAAGGCCAGCGTCTGCGATCTCCCGGTGGGGGACCTCGTCCGCTGCGACGGGCCACCCTCAGCACGGGTCACCAGCCTTCTCGGCCCGCTGGCGTCGGACTCCTCGAAATGTTGAACCTTCTCCCGCCGCAGCTTGCGCTGGGAGGATTCGAGCGGCTTGCGTCCGAGGTGCTCGGAAACTGCGTCGACAGCGTGGGAGTGAGCGATTTGCTCGGCGGCTGGACCGGCTGTTTCCTCGACGGCGTAAGTGTCGGCCCCGGCTTCAGGGTCAGTGGCTCTTCCTCAGACGACGAGGTCGTGCTTTCCCCCAGATTCTGGAGGATCGGCGCGTACCGCATCGGGAACTCGACAGGGCCGTCGGGGGTTTGCCGGAGCATCATGCGCGCCGGCCTCACCTTGAGCTCCCGGCGGACGAGCTGACGAGGTTGCGGATCGGGCTCCTGGATCTCCAGGGCAGGGCGGGACAAAGTGGGGGATCGCCCGCCCGGCCAGGCAAGACGAATTGGCGCGAACCGCCCATGCCAGTACCTTGCAGCTCATGGCTGAGCACGAAGTTCCGGAGCGGCATGCCAGCTGGCTTGAGCTGTTCTTCGATCTGATCATCGTGGTCGCGGTCGCTCAGCTGGCGCACGTGCTCCACCCCAGCCCCGGCCACCCGGTCGGGCTCGCCGACGCGGGCCTGTTCATCGTGCTCTACTACGCGGTGTGGAGCGTCTGGACCAGCTTCACCCTCTACGCCAACGTGGCCGGCGAACGCACCCGCCGCCAGTCCATGCTGATCGCCATGTTCGGCATCGCGGTGATGGCCGCCGCCATCCCGGAAGCCGCGGGGGATCGGGCGCGCGTGTTCGCCATCGCGTACGTGGCCTGCCGGGTGCTCGCCACCCGCACCTGGATCAGGACCGGCACCTTCCTCGGCGCCTGGCCCGCCGCCCAGTACGGCGCGGGCCTCATCCCCTGGATCATCTCGATCTGGGTGCACGCGCCCGGCCGGTACTGGCTCTGGGGCTTCGGCGTGGCGGCCGACATCGTCATCTCCTACCTGCAGAGCCGTCACCCCGAGCAGAGACTGTCCGTGCTCCGCGACGAGGCTCAGCGCCAGCAGGCGCGCTCCCAGCTGCGCGGCCGGACGCCCCGGCGGATCGCCCTCCCGGCCGTGGCCCGGCTCAACACCCCGCACCTGGGCGAACGCCTGGGCCTTTTCGTGATCATCGTGCTCGGCGAGGCCGTCATGCAGGTCGTCGTGGCGGCGGGGGAGATCGGCTGGACTCCCGCCTTCAGCGCCGCCGCCCTGGCCGGTTTCGGCCTGCTGGTCTGCCTGTGGTGGCTCACCCTGGAGTACGGCGCCGCCGCCGTGCCCGGGTTCGGCGGCCTACAGGCCCGGATCACGCTACCCGCCCACTTCGCGATGACCGCCGGAGTCGCGGCCACCGCCGCCGGCCTGGGCGCCCTCGCCGAACACGCCGACGGCCACCTCGCCACCGCCGTCCGCTGGACCCTCTGCGGCGGAATGACCGCCTACTTCCTGACCTCCGCCGTCCTGGGCGCCGCCGCCCGGTCCCCCCTGCGCTGGCTGCTCGGCTGGGCCCTGCCGGCCGTGCTGGTGCCCGTGCTGCTTGCGGTCTTCGGGGGCGGGCTGGCGGCGTGGTGGATCGTGGTGGGGCTGCTCGCGGTGGCGTACTGGCAGGTGAGCTATCCCGCGGTGATGCGCAGGCTCGGCCGGCCAGAAGAAAGCTAAGGCTGTTATCACGCGTTCGATTACTCGTTGAGTCGGAGTTCGCCCACACGCAGACCGGCCTGGAATCGAGAGTCGGCCTCCAGTTTCGCCATCAATTCCGCGACGCGTCTCCGGTAAGTGCGCAGGGAGAGGCCGAGTTGTCTGGCCGCGGTCTCGTCGGTGTGTCCCGCACCGAGGGCGCGGAGGACCGTCAGGCTGTCCGCGTCGAGGTGTGGCACGTCTCCGTGGAAATAGGCGGCGAGGTCGGTGGCGGTCGCCCAGGCAGCTTGGAAGAGGGCGTACACGCCACCGACCAGCGTCGGTGAGGTGGTCACCGTGAACTCGCGTTGGACCGGTGCGTCACGGCCGGCGAGGATCATCACCCGCCGGTCGATGATGATCGTCTCGTAGGGGAGCTGGGTCGAGCTGATCCGCACTCGGGCGCCCTTTGACATGACCTGGCGGAGGTGTAGCCGGGCCGCTTCGTCGGTCAGCGCGACCGGGCTGAGGAGTTTGTTCACGGCGAAGCCGACTTCGCTGGCCGCCAGCATTTTGCTGCTGATCGACTGTCGCGCCGAGGGCAGGGACCACGTGTTGAGGTCACGCGCCGCGCACACGAACTCGTGCTTGGCTCCGGTGAACAGATGACCGGCGCGGGCGATGAGTTCCGCGTCACCGCGGACCGTGAGGACCTGATCGGCAGTCACTTGTTCATCATCCCCGTCATGGTGCGGGCGATGGCAGTTTGCTGCCATCGCGTTGGGCCACTGTACAAACCCGGGGGAGGCTGACCGGCATGACGACGGACAACGCGTATTCAGATTCAGCCAGCCCTGCGGCCCTCTCGGGAAATTTCCTTCTCGGTGGAGAGCTTCCCGTACACCGGCTCGGCTTCGGAGCGATGCGGCTCCCGGCCGGCACTTTTCAGGGGGCCGTACGTGACCCGGAGACCGGCATCGCGGTGCTTCGCCGTGCGGTCGAACTGGGCGTCGATCACATCGATACGGCTTGGTTCTATCGCAGGGGCGGGGTGGTGGCCAACGAACTCATCCGGACGGCGCTCGCGCCGTACAAAGAAGACCTGGTGATCGCGGCGAAAGTCGGGCCATTGTTCGGCAGTGACGGACTTCCGACCGACCAGGCCGGGCCGGAGCAGCTCCGGGGCCTGGTCGAGGACAACCTGCGCACCCTTGGCGTGGACCGGCTCGACCTCGTCTACCTGCGGGTGGGCGGCATGACCGCCCCCGGTGGGGAGTCGATCGCCACCCGGTTCGCGGCCCTCGCCCAGCTGCGCGAGGAGGGGCTGATCCGCCATCTGGGCGTCAGCAACGTCAAAGCCGCCCAGTTGGCGGAGGCGCGGGAGATCGCCCCGGTAGCGGCCGTGCAGAACAGTTTTCACGTGCAGGATCAGGGCGACGCCAAGCTTCTGGCAGAGTGCGAGAAGGCCGGGATCGCGTTCGTGTCATTCTTCCCGCTCGGTGGCGGCTATCGTCCGATCGACCCGACCCGGATAGCACAGGTCATGGCCCGCCACCAGGCAACCTCCGCCCAGGTGGCACTCGCTTGGCTACTGGCGAAATCACCCGCGCTCCTCGCCATTCCCGGCACCGGTTCCCTTGACCACCTGGAGGAGAACATGGGGGCGAGCCATATTCGCCTGACACCTCAAGACCATGCCACGCTCGCGGACTGACACCGAGTAATTCGGTTCTTTCATATTGCTAAATCGCACGCGAAAAACAATTGCCCAATGGCTGGGCCGGTGGACCCCCGGTAGGATCGGCCGCGTGGATCTGGACGACACCGCCGCCCGGCTCGGGGTATCCGTCGAGGACGTCGACCGCGTACACCAGCTCGCCGGTGATCGGCCGTCGGCTCCGCTGCCGGCCAAGGCCGACGCGCCCGCGATCCTCGCTCGGCTCGCGGTGCGGCCGGACGACGTCGCCGAGATCATGGCGGGCTGGCCCGACCCCGGCTCCCCGCTGTGGACTCCGGAGCTGCGCTGGCTGCTCGACCGCTCGATCGCCCTGGTCCGCGCCGATCTCGGCGGCCACGGCTGGCTGGCGCCCGGTCCGGAGCTGCCGCGCGAACGGGGCCCCGCCTGGCGGCATCTCTATGTGTACGCATACCTGGCCCTGGTCGACGTCGTCATGGAGTACCACCGCGACCACGGCATCGCCGATGCCGTGTCGTGGCTGACCCTCGCGGACCTGGGCCGCAACCTCGCGATCGACCGGCGGATGAACCGCGAGGGCTGGCCGGTCATGCAGAGCTGGCTGACGCTGCACGCGCGCGGCAGCGTCTACGAGCTGGGCCGGCTGCAGTACCACCGCGGCGGCGCCACCCTCGACGTGCACATCTTCGAGTCGGGGCCGATGACTCCGGAGGCGGTCGCGGCGTCGCTCGACGAGGCCCGCGCGTTCTTCCCGCGCCACTTTCCCGACGAGCGCTACACGGCGTTCGGCTGCGGCTCGTGGCTGCTCGACCCGCAGCTGCTGGAGTACCTGCCCGCGGACTCCAATATCGCCCGGTTCCAGCGGAGGTTCGAGCTGGAACCCTACGAGGAGCCGGAAGGGCTGAACGCCGACGTCGAGGTGCTGCGGTTCGTGTTCCGCTCCCTGACCACGCCACTCGACCAGCTGCCCCGCCGCACCGTGCTCCAGCGCGCGATCGTCGACCACCTGAAGGCCGGCCGCCACTGGCAGTGGCGCCGCGGCCGCTTCCCGATCTAGCCACACCCCCGGTGCGGATTTAGGAGTACACTTTTAAGTACTGTACTCCTAAAAATTGAAGGTCATGATGTCGTTGCCGCGGCCATCGGACATGTTCGACCGCGAGTGGGAGTGGGAACAGCTCTCGCGGTTCGTCGCCAACGAGTCCCGGGGCGCCACCCTCGGCGTGGTCTCCGGACGGCGCCGACAGGGCAAGACGTTCCTGCTGGAAGCCGTCTGCGAGGAGACAGGCGGCTTCTACTACGCCGCCACCGAGGCCGTGCCCAGGGCGGAGGCACTGCGCCAACTCGGCGAGGCCGTCTCCGCCTTCGCCGGGACGCCGGGACGGGTCAGGTTCGAAAACTGGGAGGAGGCGATCGACGGCCTGCTCTTCCTGGGCGCCGAGCGGACCGTCCCCGTCGTCCTGGACGAGTTCCCCTATTTGGTACGCGACGCCAAGGACTTGCCGTCGGTCATCCAGAAAGCACTGTCGCCACGCCGCGAGCAGCGGGGGATGTCCAGGTCACGTCTGCTGCTGTGCGGATCGTCGATCTCCTTCATGGGCGGCCTGCTCTCCGGTCAGGCGCCGCTGCGCGGGCGGGCCGGGCTGGAACTGGTGGTGCCCACCTTCAACTTCCGGCAGGCCGCCGAGTTCTGGGGGCTGGCGGCCGAGCCTCGCCTGGCGGCCCTGGTCTACTTCGTCGTCGGCGGCACCCCCGCCTACCGCACCGAGTATCTGGCCGGGATCGCCCCGGCGGGCTTGGCCGACTTCGACCGCTGGGTCGTCGAATACGTGCTCAACCCGGCCAGTCCCCTTTTCCGCGAGGTGCGTTTCCTGCTCGCCGAGGATCCGGCGCTACGCGACACCGGCCTCTATCACACGGTCCTGGCCGCGGTCGCCGAGGGCAACGCGACCCGCAGCGGCATCGCGGGCAGAATCGAGCGCAAGGCCGTCGACATCTCCCACCACCTGACCGTGCTGGAGGACGCCGGCCTCCTGGTGGCCGACCCTGACGCCTTCCGCCGGAACCGCTCTGAGTACCGGATCACCGAGCCGTTGGTCCGCTTCTACCACTCGATCATGCGGCCCTACTGGGCGCAGTTGGAACGGGTGCGGCAGGGGCGTACCGAGCGGATCTGGCACACCGCCCAGCCCCGCTTCCGCAGCAACGTGGCGGGGCCGGTGTACGAGCGGATGTGCCGGGTGTGGTGTGAGGATTTCGCGTCTGAGGAGACGCTGGGTGACATGGCCGGAAGCGTCCAGTCCGGGGTTGTTCACGACGTCGCCACCCGTACGGGCCACGAGGTGGACGTGGCAGTCCGTGGCCCCGACAGCGTGCTGCTCGCCATTGGGGAGGCCAAGTGGGGGGACATTGTGGGGCTCGGGCACTTGGAGCGGCTGGAGCGGGTGGCGGCGCTACTCGCGGCCAGGGGCGAGGCGCCGGGGCGGCTGCTGCTGTTCAGCGGGGTGGGGTTCATGCCGGCGTTGCAGGAGGCAGCGGCCCGCAGCGACGGGCGGGTGCAGTTGGTAGGACTGGAGCGGTTGTACACAGGTTCGTGACCGGTTGGGACGGACGGCCTATAGAGCGCAGCCCCAGCTGTAGACGAAGCCGTCGGGGGTTCTGGCCAGGACATGCTGGTCCCCGGACTCGACGTCGTCGATTTCGGGCAGCCCGCTGACGAGCGCCGGTGTGCGGTGCGTCCCCCCGAACGCACCGAGCCCGAGCTGGCCTTGCTGGTTGTTCCCCCAGGACCGGACCTGGCCGTCGGAGCCGAGCGCGTAGCTGGTGCCGAATCCGGCCGCCACGTCGACGATGCCGGTCAGGCCCGGCACCGGCGCGGGGGTGGTGTGCGAGGTGTCGGTCCCGTCGCCCAGCTCACCGAAGGAGTTCCCGCCCCAGGCCCAGACCGTGCCATCGGCGGCAAGACCGAGACTGTGGTACGTGCCTCCGGCAACGGCGACGAAGTCGCCGGGGATGTTCACCGGCACCCGCTGACTGTTGGACGGCGGCACATTCGGCCCCAACTGCCCGAAGGTGTTGTTGCCCCAGCTCAGGGCCTGCCCGACGACCTGCGGACCCGCCGACGCGGGACCCCCCGGCACGAGCGCGGCAACCGTGAGCGACACGGCCGCCATCATTTTCAGCCAGTTTTTGGCCATTTCCCCCTCATTTCCACGACTAACTCAGTGAAGGTAACGAGGGCTCACGCGGCCCGCCCAGGTCCACTTCTGGCCGGGAAACTCACGTATCTGGTCTTGTGTCAGCCGGTCTGGCAGACGAGGATGCGCCCGTCCAGGGTGCCGATGACGACAGTGTCGGGCGGGTGCGTGCCCAGGGACAGCGGGACGACGGGATGACCGTTGACCATGAGCTTCTGTTGGCCGAGGACGTGTCCGTCGGTGGCGCGGAGCGCGAGTAGTTCACCCGAGTTGAGGGACACATAGACGATGCCATCGAGGGCGTCCACCGCGGTGACCTGGTGGATGGCGGCGTGAGTCCACTGGGCGCGACCGTCAGGGTAGGACCGGCGTACCACCTGGACGTTGGCGGGCAGCGAGGGCAGTCCGTTGTGGACGATGCTGGCATGGATCACCGCATCGCCTTCGGCGTCGCTGATGAACACTCCGGGACTGTCGCGGATGTGCCCGCCACGGTCGGCATCCCACTCCAGCGGGAACAGGCGCTCGATGACCTGTCCCGCCGGGTCCAAAGCCACCACCCATTTGTCCTCGTACGACTGCTGTCCCATGCCTTTGAGGAACAGCAGAGTGGGAGCCCGGCGAATGTCGAGGAAATGGTTGAACAGGTCGTAGCCGCCCAGCTGGACCTCGGCGACCAGCGCGCCGGATGGATCGAAGACCAGCGTCGGCCGGTGTGCGCCGTGGGAGGTGTCGCGTACGGCGAGACGGCCGCCGTCGTCGGTAGTGATCACGGCGGAATGGCCGAGGACGTGGAGCGGTTCGCGGGAGCCGTCGGCGAGGCCGACGCGTTCGATGGTGGCGCGCGAGTCGTCCCAGCGCCGTCCCCTTGAGCTGTTGACGGTCGCGGTCGCGCCGCCGGGGTCGACGAGGATCTGGCAGCCCGTGCCGTCGGCGGGCAGCGACCACAACGGCTCGCCCGCCCCGGTCCAGCATTCGGCGGCCACCCGGTCGAGACCGGCCACGACCCGCCCGTCGGCGAGCGCCGCGACAGCCCACACGTGGCTACGCAGCACCCGCCGTAGCCCGGCCTCGGCGGCGATGGCGCGCAGGGCGGCCTCGGCGGTGGCCCGGTTGGTGCCGTCAACCCCTTCGACCGGCGTGGCCGGCAGGTCGGCGACGCGTACCGAACGCGCGCGGACGGCCGTCCAGTCGTCCAGCGTGATCGTGGTGGCCACCGCGGAGGTGCCGAGCTCCTCCAGCTCATCGTCGTCGCGTACCGACATGGTCAGTTCCAGCGTCTGCCCGTCCCGCCAGCGCAGCTGGGTGACCTCCCGGGACCTGTCGAGGAGTGAGACGCCACGACCGGAGTCGAGGTCGAGGATGATCAGCTCGCCCTCGAACATGTGGCCGCCGTCGTAGGAGCCAGAACCGATGGCCAGGATCGGGCGTTCGGGATGGAAGGCCAGGGCGTTGACGTCCCAGCGCAGCCGCAGCAACCACCTGCACCGGAGCGTGCGGGCCGCGTAGACGCCGACGCGATGCCAGGCCCTCGTGCCAGTGGTCCTGCCGACGTCGCGCCCGGTCCACTGGAGGTAACCCGGCGAGCCGCCGACGGCGATGTGCTCACCGGTGGGATCGGTCAGGACCACACACGCCTCGCCGACCTCCGCGAACGGACCGTCACCGAGCACCTGCCGGACGGACGCCACCGCGCCCTCGTCGGGCTCAGCCACGTTCACGGCCGACCGGTTCGAGCAGGGTCTCGGCCAGTATCCGGGCCAGCCAGTTCTGGCAGTCCTGCACGCTCCAGCCGCAGACCTCGGTGAACCGCTCGGTCAGCTCGAAGGAGGTCAGGGCGTAGATCTGATCGGCGGCCCGCTCGACGGCCAGCCCGGTGCGCAGCACGCCGATCGCGGCCAGGTGCTCGGCCGGGTCCCGGCTGCCGATCAGTCGCTGCTGCTCCGTGCTCGCCAGCAGGTCGGTCAATTGCGCATCGGCGGCCGCGGCGGCGCGCAGGATGCGCGTTGCTGCTGCTCGGTCTGTTCGCCGGCGGTGTCTTCTTCACCGTGCTCGCTCCGTCGCTGCGCCTGCTGCCCGGACCCGCCTACGTGCGGTACTGGCAGGCGCTCAACATCGATTACGGCCGCGCCATGCCGGTGCTCCTGCTCACCTGCCTCGCGCTGCTCCTGGCGACGTGCGTACTTTCGTACCGGCGCGGCTGGCTCGTCTTCGGGCTCAGCGTCGCCGCCCTGCTGCTGATCGCGGCCACGATCGTGCTCACCGTGACCCAGCTGGAGCCGCTCAATCTGCTCGCGAACTCCTGGAACGCCGACCAGCTGCCGGCTGACTGGACCGATGCCCGCGAGAGCTGGTGGACGCTGCACGCGGTGCGCACCGTGATGGCGGTGACGGCCTTCGCCGGACTCCTGGTCGCGCAGGCGGTCGACCAGGGCGGCAGCGTAAGAGCAGACAGCCCGGATTCGGTCGTACGGATGGCGCCGATTCTCAATCGCTAGGCCGACCTGGATCGTATGGGACAGTTGGGCGCTGTTATCCACACGGTTCGAAGCGGGAGTCATGGCGGCGGAGTTTCAGCTCGGCGATTACATCCTGGTGCAGGACGGTAGGACCCTTGAAATCTTTCACCGGGGTCTGTCCGAGAGCAGCCGCTACCACGTGGCGTTTCTAGGAGCGGACGTCAAGCCGCACGGTGATGGGTTCAAGGTCCGGCTCGGTGCCAGGCGGGGCGATGACCAGGTCATAGGCGGAGTGAGCCTGAAGATGAACCAGGAGGAGTTCGCACGGTTTCGTGATTTCATCGCCTTGGCCATCGCGGCTCGCGACCGGTGAACCATAAGGCAACGGTCAGCCCAGCCCTCCGGGGCGCCGGCAGTGGTGTCGTGATACCGGAGCGGGCCGGCGGATCGCGACGCGTGGTGTTCATGGTGGGCACGGCCGGGGGCCCGCCAAGGTGTTCTTCCGCGGGGCGATCTCGGCGTTCAGGTGAGCCCGGCGCAGGGACGACATGCCCTCCGTCAGGGTTTCCCGAACCACGGCGTGGGCGAAGCCGAAGCACCCGGGGGATCGTTCGGTGATGAGGGCGGCGGCCATGGCGGGCTCCAGCCGGTCGAGTGCCGCACCGAGGGACAGCCCGGCGACCCGGGCGACCAGCGCCAGGTCGAACTCGCCGCCGGTCGTCGCGGCGAGGCGCAGCAGGTCGGCGGTGGGCCGGGGCAGGCGGCTGATCCGGCCGAGTACCACGTCGCGCACCCCGGGCGGGACCGCGCCGGCGGCCCGGTGGCCGATGAGTTCCGTGGCGAAGAAGGGGTTGCCGCCGGTGCGATCGTGCGGGGACCGCAGATTGTCCTCCGGTGTGCCGGCGGGAGCCAGTTGGGCCAGCTCGTGGAGGGTGAGGCCGGTCAGTGGAAGCCGCAGGGCCCGGCGTCGGGCCAATGCCTCGAAGGTGTCGGTGAGCGCTTGGGCGGGTGCCATACCGTCGCGTGCCCGACCTGGTCGGCGCCGGCCTCACCAACCACGCCATCGCCCAGCGCCTGTTCCTCAGTGAGAAGACGATCCGCAACCACGTGTCGAACATCTTCGCCAAACTCGGCGTCTCCGGCCGCGCGGAGGCCGTCGCCCGAGCCCGCGACGCCCACCTCTGATCTCGTTCCTGGAGGATGGGCTTGAGTCTCCCGTAAGGGGAGACGCGAGGGTGGAGGCATGGACGGCGACGCGCAGCTGCCCAGGGGCGCCCTTCGGGACGAGCTGGAGACGGCTGCGCTGCGGCGAATCGCCCATGGGCTCTTCCGGGCCGGACTGGCCGAGCTCGGACAGGGCCCGGCTGACCGTCCGGGCCTCAGTCCCGGTGGCAACCGCGCACATCCGCGCCACGCGATGTCCCGCTGATTTGCGGTCCTCGTCCTCCTCGCACTGTCTCACCGCGTTCCCGTACCGGCTCAACCTGACCTCAGAGGTGATCTCTAATGCCCGCATCTCCGTCCGCCACCACCACCGTATTCTCTGGTCCGGCCCATCTCTCCCGGCTGGACGCGCCGCCGATCTGCTCGCCCTGCTCCAGGACACGGCCACAGAGCCGCGCATCGATACCCAGCTGGAGGCGCTGACCCTGGCCGTGGCAGCCGACCTGCCGGTGCTGCTGTGGGGAGAGCCGGGATCGGCAACACGCGGCCCTGAAGCAGCTCGCCGCAGCCCTTGACCTGTCGCTGACCACAGTGATCGCCAGCGTGCACGAACCGTCTGACTTCTCCGGCCTGCCCGTGGTCGGTGACGACCCCGCAGTACAGGGCATCCCGATGGCCCCGCCGGACTGGGCCGTGCGCCTGGCCCAGGCGGGCCGGGGGCTGCTCTTCCTGGACGAGCTGTCCACCGCACCGCCGGCCGTCCAGGCCGCTCTACTCCGCCTCGTGCTGGAGCGGCGGGTCGGCGCCTTGCGTCTTCCCCCCGGAGTACGGATCGTGGCGGCCGCCAATCCGCGATCCTCCGCAGCCGACGGCTGGGAACTGAGCGCGCCCCTGGCCAACCGGTTCGTTCATCTGCAGTGGGTTCATGACCACGACGTCGTGGTGCGCGGCCTGGGCGGGACCTGGCCGCATGCGTCGCTGCCACGGCTCGACCCGGATCGGTTGTCAGCGGCCGTGACGTTCGCCCGACGTGCGGTGTGCGGGCTCCTCGCCGCCCGCCCTGCCCTCGTGCATCGGCTGCCGAGTAACGAAGCCCGCCGGGGCGGGGCATGGCCCTCACCCCGCAGCTGGGAGATGGCACTGGTTCTGATCGCCTTCGCCACCGCGGCGAACACGTCCAGGGATGTGCTGTCCATGCTCGTCCGGGGCGCGGTAGGGGACGGTCCGGGGCTGGAACTGCTGGCCAGCATGGACCGGATGGACCTCCCGGACCCGGAGGTGCTGCTGGCTGATCCGGCGGCTGCCGACCTGCCGGAACGGGGCGACCTGCGCCAAGCCGTACTCGATGGCGTGGTCCAGGCTGTCAGGAAGCGGCCGGACAAGTCTCGCTGGGACGCGGCGTGGGCACTGCTGGTCCGAGCGCTGGAGACCGGAGCCCCGGACCTGGTGGTCATCCCCGCGACCACACTCGCCACGCTGCGCCGCGCGGATTGGGACGTCCCGGCGTCCATGGAGAAGCTCGCCGGGGTGGTGTCCTTGAGCAGGCAGGCGGACAAGGCCGCGGCGCGGGTCGCCGCCGTCGCGGGGCCGAGCCGATGACGCCCGGCGTAGTGGGGACTCTGGACCTCGAGAAGCTCTTCGCCGCGCGGCTGCTCGCCGTCCGGGCTCGGCCCTACCTGGCGACGGCGCTGTTCGCGCTGCGCACGGTGGAGTCGCGACTCGTGCCGACGATGGCCGTGGACCGAAACTGGCGATGCTACGTTTCGCCGGCGTTCGTTGATCGGACCCCCGTGGAGGAGCTGGCAGGGGTGTGGGTACACGAGGTCTCCCACCTGCTGCGCGACCATCACGGGCGGAGCGACCGGGTCGCGTTGGAGCGGGGACTGACCGGACCGGGGGACCGGCTGCGGATGAACATCGCCGCGGACTGCGAGATCAACGACGATGTCTTCGGGGACGGGTTGGTCCGGCCCGAGGGCGCCGTCGACCCGGGGGTCCTCGGCCTGCCTGAGGGGGAACTCATGGAGGACTATCTGCGGCAGTTCCGGCTCGGGCCGTACACGCAGAATCTGGTCTGGCTGGACTGTGGCAGTGGCGCCGACGGAATGGAACGGGAGTGGGACCTCGGACCGGACGGCGCGAACGGGCTCAGCCCACAGGAACGAGACGCGGTTCGGTTCCGGGTGGCGGAAGGCATCATCGGCCGCCCCGGGAACCTCCCGAAGGGGTGGCGGCGGTGGGCGGAGGAGGCGTTTCACCCGCCGCAGCCGTGGCGGGAACTGCTCGGCGCGGCGGTTCGCTCGGCGGCCTCCGGCCCCGGCGCGGGTGAGGACTACACCTACGGCCGGCCGTCGCGGCGGTCCGCCGGCCTGCCCGGTGTCGTCCTGCCGAGCCTGCGCCGCAGGCCGCCTCGGGTCTCCGTGATCATCGACACGTCCGGGTCAGTCAGCGACGCCGAACTGGGTAGCGCACTTCTTGAGGTCGCCGCGATCGTCCGCGTCGTGGGCGGTCGGCGCGACCTGGTCAGCGTACTGTCGTGCGATGCGGCGGCCCAGGTCGTGCACCCGCTGTGCCGCGCCGAGGGAATCCCGCTGGTGGGCGGTGGCGGGACGGATCTACGTACGGGCTTCGCCAAGGCGCTGCGTGCAAGGCCGCGGCCTGACGTCATCGTGATCCTGACCGACGGTCAAACCCCCTGGCCGGATGCGCGGCCACCGTGCCGGACGGTGGTGGGACTGTTCCCTCGGAGCAGGGCACCCGGATCGGGGGGCGAGGACGATCCCGACTACGTGCCGGACGCGCCGCCCGAATGGGCACGGGTGGTCGTCCTCGGCTAGCTGTGCCCAATCAGGCGGTGCGTCCAACAAACAGGCCGTATCCAGCAGGCTGGGGACGGCACCGTACCTGAAGGTCACGGAGGCTATGAGCGGATGCGTAGATGACTGCATGAGCGGGTAGAGTCGGATTATCGGAGAATCCGAATGTGTGATGGAGGTGGATCGTGGCAACGCTCTCAGGCAAGGTACAGCCGGAGCCGCGGTTGAGAGCGCGCGCAAAGGTTCGCGCGAAGTCGCAGCTCACCCTGCCAGAGGAGGTTCGTCAGGCACTCCATATCGGTGAGGGAGACGAGGTGGAGTTCGCGGTCGCGGACGATGGCACGATCACTGTGCGGGGTTACATCTCCATTCCCACCGATCAGGCCTGGTTCTTCGCTCCGGAGTGGCTGGCGGGAGAGCGGGAGGCGGACGAGGACATCAGGCTTGAGCGAGGGACCAAGCACGAGTCCGCGGAGGACATGTTCGCTCACCTGGACAAGCTGGGGTCGGCGGACGACTGATGCCGACCTTCGAGACCACGCCGCGATTCGAGCGTGACTGGAAGAAGCTCCCTGAGTCGCGACAGGCGCTGTTCCGCAAGGTCGTGATGGAGTCGTTCGTACCTGATCTGGCCGCACCCGAGCGGCCCTTCCGCCCAGGGCTGCGGGTGAAGGGCGTCACCGCTCATCCCGGCGTTTTTGAGATGACTTGGGACGGTGACGGGCGGGCCACCTTCAGCTACGGAGAGGAACAGATCCCTGGTGAGCCCCACGTGGTGTGGCGGCGGATCGGAACTCATTCGATATTCACGCCCCCACCCGGCCCATAAGGTTGTCGCTACAGGTGCAGGGTTCCGCTGCGGGCGCGGTGTTCAAGCGGTGAGTGTCCGTGCAAACGGCGGAAAGCCGTGCTGAAGGCGCGGACGTCGGGGTAGCCGCAGGCCCTGGCCATTTCCGTCACCGTGGGACCCGTGTCCAGCAGCAGGGCGGCGGCCAGTTCGAGCCGCATCCTGCGCAGGGTCGCCATCAGGGACGCGCCTGTCTGCTCGCGAAACAGCCGCTCGGCGTGCCGTTCGGACAGGTGAGCGGTGGCGGCCACATCCCTGACCCTGACCGGCCGGCACAGGTTGTCGGCGAGGTGCCGCCGCATCGCCGCCACCACCTGGGACGGCCGGTCCCTGGGAGGCGGCTCGACCGCCAGGTCGTCCTCGTTCGCGAACGCCCTGGCGGTGTCCACCACCAGCGCGGCGCCGAGACCGGCCAGGCCGGCGTCGTACCCGGACCGCACCGGGTCGGCGTACCCGGCGAGTGCGGTGACGACCTCGGCCAGCGAGCCGGTACGGCGCGACACCACGGGACCGGCGGGGTCGGTGAGGCCGGACCACCAGCCACGCTCGTCCGGACCCGGAGCCTCCCGGCCGCCCCGCAGGGTGAAGCCCCAGAAGGCGATGCCGAGCGGGTCCTCCCGGCTCGACTCGATCTCGTGCACATCACCCGGCCTGGCCAGGAACACCTCACCGGTGCCGACGTCATGGTGTTCCCCGCCGACGCTGAACCGGCCCGCACCGGTGTAGACCAGGCAAACCTCGTGGAAGGAGTGCCGGTGCCAGTAGTTGCGCCAGGCGGGCTTGGTGTAGAACCCCCAGCTGACGAAGTCAGCCCTGAACCCTCCGACGTGGCAGGTGTCCAGCAGGCCGGTCAGGTCGGGCAGCCGACCGGCACCGGCCACGTCCGCCAAGCTCAAGCCGGTCTCCTGCCTGTCGGGTCCACTCCCGACAGCATCATGCCCTGCCCCAGTGAGGAGTCGTGCGTCTGGATCGACGGCGGGTCGGCCGGGTCGCGGAACTGTACCAGCCAGGTGGTCCTGGCCTCGTCGCTGACGTTCACACCCGAGCCGTGAACGGTCAGGTAGGTGAAGAACAGCACGTCCCCCGCCTCCGCGGGCAGCGGCACCGCAGCCTCGAACGGTACGTCGGTGAGGTGATGGCCACCCTCGGGGTCGTGCTCCCGCGGACCCTGGAGGTGGCTGCCCGGCACAACGCGGACGCAGCCCTTGTGCTCCGGCGCGTCGTCCAGGTGGAATATCGCGGCGCCGACCCGATGATGGGTGTGGGGGAAGAACGAGTGGTCCTGGTGCAGCGGGAACGGTGAGCCGTTCTCCGGCGGTTTCACGAACAGTTTGGTGTGGTGCAGCTGTACGTTCGGCACCCCCAGCACGGCCGCTGCGACGGAGGTGAACCGCTCATCCACCAGTAACCGGGAGAACGCCGCCGCGTAGAACTGCGCGTCATGCAGGTGCCGCAGTCGCGTCGGCGCACCGGCCGCGAGCCCAGCGGCCGAACCCCAGGTCGGGTCCTCGTCTCGGTCCGGCTGCCCGAGCAGGTCATGGGCGACCCGGCGGTACGCCGCCGCCTCATCCCTGGTCAGCAGGCCCTTCACCAGAACGTACCCATGCTCGGCGTAGTGGCCGGCGAGGGTTCGCAGATCGATCGTGGTCACGGTCATCGTGTCCTCCTAGTAGTGGTCGACCCCGACACTAGGAAGCCGGTTCTCGCCGCGACAGGCTCACAGCGGACAGCGATGTTCGTAAGACGGACAAGCGATCGGCACTGCTCCGACCTGCCGAGGCGTCAGGCCTGGCCTTGCGCAATGGCCTCTCACGACGCGACCTCGGTCTTCACCAGATGGTGGAGCGTCTCGCCCAGCTCCGTCGTGCAGCTGATGTGCCTGTCGCCGCTGGGCTGGAGGATGCCGCGCTGCTCGGCGTCGTACAGGCCGGCGAGCTCCTCGGCGAGCTGGGGCGGGACACCCGCCTGCACCATCAGGCCGGCCCATCCCGGCTGCGGGACGGTGACCACCTCCAGCGGCCGGCCGAGAACGGCCCCCAGTTCCTCGGCCACCTGCCGCTCGGTGTAGTGATGGCAGTCCAGGCCGATGACCTCCTCAGCCGGGGAAGGCGCCGAGAGCGCCTCGGCGACCACCACGCCGACGTCACGCGTCGCGACCATCGGAGTGGGCACGTCGGCCGAGTCGGCGAAGACCGGATAGACGCCGAGCTCGCGAGCGGCGCCGAGCACGGTCTCGACCTTCTCCTGGAAGTGCGGCGGGCGGATCGCGGTCAGGGTCACGCCCGTCTTCCGCAGCCGGTCCTCCATGTGGTGGAGCCAGCGGATCGGGCCAGTGCCCTCGGCCAGCTCCGCCCCGATCGACGAGAGCATCACCACGTGCGTGACCCCGCTGTCGAGGACCGCTCCGGCGATCGAGCCGGCCAGCCGTCGATGATCGGCGTCGGCATCGGTCAGGGCCGGGTCCGTCGGCAGCATGACGAACGCCGCGCGGCAACCACGGAAGGCATTCGCCAGCGCCGCCCTGTCGCCGAAGTCGGCGACGGTGATCTCCGCGCCCGCCTGCGACCAGGCTCCGGCCTTGGCCTTGTCGCGGACCACGGCCCGCACCGCTTCTCCCTTGGCCAGGAGTTCCCGGGCCGCCGCGCCGCCGACGTGGCCTGTCACTCCAGTGATCGCGTACATCGGATACCTCCGGTGAGTCGTCGAGGTGCGTCACCATCCAGTGAACGCGCCCGCAGAAAGACGATCCATATTCCGTACGCTCGTTTGCATTTCTGTCCGTCTACACTGGCGGCGTGGACCCGCTCGCCGACCTCCTCGACGGTGTCCGTGCCCGCAGCGCGGCGTTCTGCCAGGCCATCCTCGAACCACCGTGGTCACTGCGGATCGCCGACGAGGCCACGCTCGCTCTGGCCACCGCCCTACGCGGGCACGCCTGGATCGTGCCCGACGTGGGTGAGCCGGTGCTGATGCGCACCGGGGACGTGACCATCATCAAAGGGCCGAAGCCGTACACGATCGGCGACGACCCGGCCACTCCGCCAGAGGTGATCGTCAAGCCCGGGTAACCGCCTGACCACCATGGACGACGTCGACGTCACCGACCAGCTGCGGCTCGGGCCGCGCACGAGCGGATACAGTCCCGACGGGTCGGCGATCGTGGCCAGCGGCACCTACCAGGTCATCGGGGAGGTGAGCGAGCGGCTCCTGAACGCCCTGCCGGAGATCGTACTCGTGCCCCGGTCGAGCGTGCAGTCCCCGATCATGGAACTGCTGGCACAGGAGGTCAACGGTGAAGGGCCCGGCCAGCAAGTCGTCCTCAACCGGCTCCTGGACCTGGCGCTGATCGCGACCTTGCGCGCCTGGTTCGCCCGCCCCGAGGCCCACGCGCCCGGCTGGTACCAGGCGCAGAGCGATCCGCTGATCGGCCCGGCGCTGCAGCTGATCCACGGCGACCCTGCCCATCCCTGGACGGTGGCCCTGCTGGCCGGCAAGGTGGGCGCCTCGCGCGCGGCGTTCGCCCGCCGGTTCGCCACGCTCGTGGGGGAGCCGCCCATGACCTACCTCACCGGCTGGCGCATGGCGCTCGCCGCCGATCTGCTGCGTTCCTCCGACGCCACGATCGACGCGGTCGCCCGGCACGTCGGCTACGCCAACCCCTTCGCGTTGAGCGTGGCCTTCAGACGCGTCCGCGGGGTGTCGCCGAGCCGCCATCGCTCGGGCGAGTGAACCCGGCGAAGTTTCCCGGATCAGGTACGCCATCCGCCAAATTTCGCCTCCGACAAGTACTTGACGAAATGGAAAGTGAAAAGTACTTTCCAACTAGGAAAGTCAAGAGGAGGCATCATGTACATCACCCCCGAAGAGGCAGCGCGGTCGCTGGCCCAGATCCGCGAGACGCAGCACAGGGCGCTTCGATCCGCACCCCCGATGTTCCCGTCCTGGTACGTCGTGGCGGTCTGGGTCTTCATCACGGGCATACAGTTCTTCACCGAGGTCACTCCCCTGTGGGTGCTCTGGATCGCCCTCCCTGTCCTCTCGATCGGGCTCGTGGTCGCCGTGCTTAAGTTCGTCAAAGAGATTCGGAACCAGTCCGTGCGCCCCCATCCCTCCGTGGTGGATCCATGGGCATGGGGTGGCTTCGCGGTCTGGATCATCCTCACGACACTCGGAAGCGTGGGGCTGGCGGTGGGGTTGAAGGCGCTCGGCTTCGCTTACCCAGGGACCGTGATGGGCATCACAATGACCGTGATCGCGGTCATCACCACGCCTATCCTGACCCGATGGATGTCCATGCGGACCGTTCGCCGGGCGGAGAGGACGAACTGATGACCCCGCAGCTCGATCCGGTCATCCACGCCCCGACCCGGCTGCAGATCGTCTCCCTGCTCGCCGCCGCCGAGGAGGCCGAGTTCGCCTTCGTGCGCGACAGCCTGGACGTCAGCGACTCGGTGCTGTCCAAGCACGCCAGCGCTCTGGAGGCGGCCAGGTACGTGAAGATCCGCAAGGGGCATGTGGGCAAACGTCCGAGAACATGGTTCAGTCTGACGCCCGCCGGCCGCATGGCATACCAGGACCACGTGGTCGCCCTCCAGGCCATCGTCGCTCAGTCCGGCCTCTCGGTCCTTGACCTGCAAGCCGGTCAAGGCTGGAGCGACGATCTCCTTGAAGCGGCGATGGAGAAGGCCGTGATCGACCCTCATGACGTACGAGCCAGCGACCAGGACCGGGACAAGGTGGCCGAAATGCTGCGTGTCGCAGCCAGTGACGGCCGTATCACTATGGACGAACTGACCGAGCGCGTCGAGCGGACCTACACTGCGCGAACAGTCGGCGCGCTGGCTGTGATCGTGGCCGATCTGGGGCGGACCGACGTGCTGTCATCGACCCCGACCCCGATGTGGTAAGCGGGCTACTTCAGCCGCCAAGAAGAAGTCCGCCGACCCCCCATTGCCGCGCTTGCGACGTGCACCGACTGGGGGATCCCAGCGTGCGGGCGTCAGCAGGTCAGGCGGTCGAGTGCCGGTGCGTCCCCGTGAACGACCGTGGTTTCCCACCGTTCGACGACGAGGTCATCGGCATCACCACGCCGGCCGGCGCCCTCGGTGCGGGCGAGTAGGACGTGGTGTTCGACACCTGCCAGGACGGGGTCTTCCAGGCTGAGGACGACGCGGTGTTCGCCCGCGTGATCAAGGCCGAGACCCCGGGCGAGCTGCCACCGCCCGACGCCGCGCTGACCTCGCTCAAACAGTCGGCGTACGAGGAATACGAGTCGTGGAAGACCACCCGGCAGGTCATGAACCGGGTGTGGAAGTTCGTCCAGAAGGCGCTGAAGAACGGGTGCAAGGCCGGCAACCTGAAGTACGGCAACTACTTCAGCCCGATCCAGTAGCAGTTCGACGGGTTGCTGCTCAACCAGGGCCAGCACTACCTGGGCATTTACGAGGACCCGCCGAACCCGGACTTCGACCAGCCGGTGGTGCCCAAGTCCGTGGACGCGCCGACGGACGCCATCGCGGGTGAGGGCGCGCTGGCCGAGGCGCTGCTGCGTAGTGTGGAGGCATACAAGGGCTCACCGCCTGGGGCGCCATCGTGGACGCGTTGGCGGGGGACCCGCTCGTGCCCGACCCGCACCCGACGGCGCACGCCGGCGGCCCGTACACCGCGACCGAGGGTGAGCCGGTCAAGCTGGACGGGACCGCCTCGGCCGCACGCGGCGGGGCGACGCTCGCGTCGTATGCCTGGGACCTGGACGGTGACCGCGACTTCGACGACGCCGACGGGGCGACGCCGACGGTCACCTTCGGCGAACCGGGCACGCCGGTGGTCGGGCTGCGGGTGACCGACAGCGTCGGCCGCATCGCGTACGCGTGGAGCGGCGCGACCGTGACCCGCAAGGGCGCGGAACCGCAACTGTCGGGTGCGTCGCCGGACAACGTGCAACCGGTGGTGCGGACCGGCGCGACCGCGGTCTTCGCGGTCACCGCGACCGATGAGGGCGGCGCCCCCGCCGTGAGCTGGAGCGTCGACGGGGACTCGGCCGGCAAGGTGGGTCGCTGTCCTGGACTGCTCCGAACACCCCGGGCGCGCACCAGGTCGTCGCGACCGCGACCGACGCCGACGGGCACCAGGCCACCAAGGCCTGGGACGTGCTGGTCCACCGGCCCGATGCGGACGGTGACAACTGGACGGCCACCACGGACTGCGACGACACCGACGCGGCGATCCACCCCGGCCAGATCGAGTTCCTCGGCAACGGCGTCGACGACTGCGACAGCGGCTCGCCGGACGCGCCGCCGGGCGGGCTGACCGGCGAGCTCTTCGGCTGGGGCAACCACACGCACGGTCAGATCGGCAAGGGCAAGATCGGTACGAATTACACCACGCCGACGAAGTCGGTACTCCCGGCGAACGTGGTCCAGATCGAGAACGGCATAGGTACGTTCGGCTGAGGTAACCCGGGCAAATGCGGCCCTGCACGCGTGCGCGCGCAGGGCCGCGTCACATGGCCAGCGCGCCTTGGCTCTGTACCCCTCTCGTCAAGGCCAGGACACCGGAGCCGGTGAAACCGCCTGGTCAGAGGTGAAACCTGCCTGAAGCCACGATGAAGCCGACAACGCAGAAGCTCTCTTCTGACGCCGGGAGGTACCCGGCGGAGAGAGGAGACGCGTCATGGCGGACCTCAGTGCCGTCCGGGCCGACAGTCTGGTCAAGAACTTCGGAGACTTCCGCGCCGTGGACGGAATCGACCTTCACGTACGGCAAGGCGAGATCTTCGGAGTCCTGGGCCCCAACGGAGCAGGTAAGACCACCATGCTCCGGATGCTCGCCACCCTGCTCCCGATCGACGGCGGCCATGCGGAGATCTTCGGCGTCGACGTCCGGCGGGAACCCCACCGCATCCGCCAGCTGGTAGGCGTCACCGGCCAGTACGCCTCGGTGGACGAGGACCTGACCGCCCGGGAGAACCTCTGGCTGTTCGCCCGCCTACAGGGCCTGACCAGCGCCCGAGCCAAGACAATCGCCGATGACCTGCTCCAACGTTTCGACCTCCAGGAGGCGGCCGACCGTCCCCTGTCCCAGTTCAGCGGCGGCATGCGCCGCCGCCTGGATCTGGCGTCAAGCCTGATCACCCGCCCACCATTGATCTTCCTGGACGAGCCCACAACCGGCCTGGACCCAAGAACCCGAGGCCAGATGTGGGACACCATCCGCGAGCTGGCCACCGATGGTTCCACGATCCTCCTCACCACCCAATACCTGGACGAGGCCGACCAGCTGGCCGACCGCGTAGCCGTGATCGACCGAGGCCGGAAGGTCGCAGAAGACACCCCCGACGCACTGAAGACCCAGGTCGGCGACTCAACCCTGCAGCTCAGCCTCGCGGACGGCGTCGACGTCGCCATGGCCGCGAACGTCGTCCGCCTGCTGCTGGGTGAGGACCCGGTCCTGACCCCGGAATCAGGACGCATGAAGATCCCCCTCCCCGACGCCGACCGAGCCGCGGACGTCCTGATCGGCCTGCGAGAAGCAGGCCTCGGCATCTCCTCGGTAAGCGTCGCCAAGCCGACGCTGGACGAAGTCTTCCTGGCGCTGACCGGCCACGGCGCCGCCAAGTCTCAGATGGAGGCGGCCCGATGACCACGAGAACCATGACCCCGGCCACCCTCAACCCCCAGCGCGTCGACTCGTCCACCGTGGTCGCCCGTACCACGCCCCGCAGTTCGCTTCAGGAAACCTGGGTTCAGATCCTGGCGATGGCATGGCGAGCCCTGAAGAAGATGCGCCGCAAGCCCGAGCAGTTCTTCGACGTCCTCATCCAGCCCTTGCTGTTCACGGCGATGTTCGCGTTCATCTTCGGCGGCGCGATCTCCGGCAGCGTGTCGAACTACCTCCCGGTACTGATCCCCGGCATCCTCGCCCAGACGGCCCTGACCGTCTGCATGGCAACAGGCGTGCAGCTGCGTGAGGACATGGACAAGGGGGTCTTCGACCGCTTCAAGTCCCTGCCGATCGCAAGAATCGCTCCGCTGGCCGGCCCGATGATCGCCGACCTGATCCGTTACGGCATCGCGTCGGTGCTGACGCTCGTCACCGGCCTGCTCATCGGTTACCGCCCCGGCGGCGGGGTGCTCGGCTGCGTCGGCGGCGTCGCACTGACCGTGATCGCAGGCTGGTCGCTGGCGTGGATCTTCGCCTGGCTGGGCACGATGGCGCGTTCGGCGCAGAGTGTCCAGGGCATCTCGATGATGATCATGTTCCCGCTCACCTTCCTGTCCAACGCCTTCGTCCCCGCCGAGACGCTGCCCGGCTGGCTGGAGGCGTTCGTGAAGGTCAACCCGGTGTCGCACGTCGTCTCCGCGGTGCGGGACCTGTTCAACGACGGGGCCGTGACGGCCGAGGTCGGCTGGGCGGTCATCGGCTGCGTGATCGTCGTCTTGATCTTCGCTCCACTGGCGGTCCGCTCTTACTCCCGCAAGATGTAGACGGTGTCAGACCACCCGCTCCAGGACGGTACGGGCCTCGGCCAGCAGGTCGGGGCCGCGTCGGTCGCCGTATTCGGCCTCGATCCGGGATATGACGCCGGGGGCGATCCGTTCGGCGTGCGCGGACAGCACCGACCACTGCATCGTCGGGGTGAACTGGTTGTAGGCGAACCGGTCGGCGAGCACGAGCAGCCGGACCGCCTCCTCGGCGGGCAGCGCCCCCTTTCGCAGGCCCCAGATGCCCAGCCCGGCGAGCACCATCCCCGTCACCGGGTAATCCCTCGAGGCGCGGTCAGGGTCGAACACCATCAGGACTTTGGCCCGCACAGACTCGAAGAGGTCCGCGCCGTCGTCGCCCTCGCTGTACTGCGCGAACGCCGAGAGCGCGATGACCTCGCTCAGGTCGGCCCACGGTGTGAAGGCGTCCGGGACGCGCAGGTTCCTGAGCACCTCGGCGGTCTCGCGGTGCCGCCGCAGTCCCTCGGCGATGTCGCCGTCGGCGAGGGCCAGTTGGGCTCGGCCGGTGGCGACGGACAGGACCTCGCTGTAGGTGCCCTGGGAAGCGAGCGCCTCCAGGTCGTCGATCATCCGTGCGGCCTCGTCGCGGCGCCCCTCAGCCAGCGCCGCCATGGCGAGGGTGGTGCGGATCTGGATGGCGTCGTCCATCGCCCCGAGGCGTTCGAGCACCGGGAGCGCCTCGGTGGCATGCCTGGCGGCCGACGCGGAGTCACCGAGGTGCGCGTACAGGCCGGCCAGCTGGGTGTGCAGCACCGCCCGGTGCCAGGGACCGTCGTCATCGCCGACGAGTTCGAGGGCGGCTCGGGCCGCTTCGATCGCGCCGACCGGGTCGCCGGCGCTCTCCCGGCCGTGGCTCAGCCAGTGCAGCGCGATCCGGCGGATCAGAGGGTCGGTATCGGCGGCCAGTACGTCCAAGCCGCCCTCGGGATCCGACACCGTGGTGAGCAGGGCGGTCACCAGCGCCCGGACGGCCGGGTTCGCCGAGTCGGCGCCCAGCCCAGACAGCAGTCGCGCCAGCGTCCCTGACTCTTCGAGAGGGACGATCATGGTGTTGAACAGCGCGATGCTCAGGGCCAGCCGGGTCCGGTCGAGGAGCCGGGGTGGAGGCGCCCAGCCGCTCAGGGCGGCGGCGACGGCCGGGGCCATGACGATGCTGCGCGGGTGATCCCCGCAGACCGTCCAGTAGCCACCCAGAGCGGAGAACAGCACCACGACCGCTTCCGGGTCGGGGTCGGCGAGGGCCTCGCGCAGGATGTCGGCGAGGTTCGTCTCCTCAGAACGCAGCCGGTCCATCGCGTCGACCTGCTCCGGCGAGTACAGCCGGGCACCGTGCCGGCGGCCGTAACCGACGGCCCACTCGCGTATGGCGGCCCGCGCGTCGGTGGTCTCGCCGGCCCGGTCCAGCCGCATCCGGCCGAACTCGCGCACCGTCTCGAGCATGCGGTACCGAACGCCCTCGGCTGTCTCCACGACGGTGAGCAGGGACTGCTCCACGAGCTCTTCGACGTCGCCGAGAGCGTCGTCGCCGAGCACCTCCTCCGCCGCGTCGAGGGCGAAGCCGTCCGGGAAAGCCGAGAGGCGGCGGAGGGCGCGGCGCTCCCGCTCGCCGAGGAGGTTCCAGGACCAGTCGATCACCGATAGCAGCGTCTGGTGACGGGAGGGGGCGCTCCGGTCGCCGCCGCGTAGCAGCGAGAACCTGTCCTCCAGCCGGCGGGCGATCTCGACCGGTGACATCACCCGCACCTTCGCGGCGGCCAGTTCGATCGCGAGCGGCAGGCCGTCCAAGCGGGCCACGACGGCGCGCACGTCATCCTCGTCGAGGTGCACACCGGGCCTGGCCGCGGTCGCGCGGTCGCGGAACAGTTCGACGGCGTCACCGGTTCCCAGCTGGGGCAGCGGATAGACGCGTTCGGCGGCGATCGCCAGGGGCGAGCGGGTTGTGGTGAGAACGCGCAGCTCCCGTGTGGTCGCGGTCAGATACGCGACCAAGTCGGCGACCGCGTACACCAGATGCTCGCAGTTGTCGAGCACCAGCAGCGTCGGGGCCAGACCGAGCTGCTGGGCGATCCGGGCCCGGACGTCGGCGCGCTGCTGCGGGGTAAGGGTGCGGCGTCCGGTCACCGAGTCGCGGACGCCGAGCGCAGACCCGACTTCGCCGACCAGGTCCTCGGGCGCGGTCACGCCGACCAGTTCGACGAAGTGCACCACCGGCTGCGGGGCCTCGCGGGCGACGGCGTGGGCGAGCCGGGTCTTGCCGAGGCCGCCCGGACCGAGGATCGAGACCACCCGGGAGGCGGAGAGCAGTGCCCGCACCCGTCGGAGATCGTCGTCGCGGCCGAGCAGCGTGGTCGTGTCGAAGCGCACGCCGGCGCGCACGGGACTGTCGAGCGCCAGAAGCTCACGATGGACCCGCCGCAGCTCCGGGCCGACGTCGGCGCCGATCCGGTCGCGCAGGTCCGACCGGTAGCGCTCGAAGCGGTCCAGCGCGGCGCCCGTTCCGCGCACCGCCGCCTCGCTGTGCAGGAGGTCGGCGAGCAGCCCCTCGTCCTCGGGGTGGACGCGCACTGCCTCCTCGAGCTCGGGCAGGGCGGGGCCATGGTCGCCGCTGCGGCTCCGGGCCCGGGCGAGCACGACCCGCGCGGATGCCAGGTCGCGTTCCGCGCGTCGGCGCACCTCGGCCAGCGGGCCACCGCCCGCGGGCGACAGCGCCCCGAGGCCCAGCGCGAGCGCCTCCTTCGCCGCCGCGGCCGCCGAGGCCGGATTCTCGACGAGCAGCGCCCACGCCCGGCCCGCCAGACCGTGCAGCCGACCGGCGTCGACCCGGTCGGGCGGAACCGCGAGCCGGTAGCCGCCCCCTTCCGTGATCAGCGACTCCGACCCCACGACCGACCTGGTCCTGGACACCAGGACCTGCAGCGCCTTCGCCGGATTGGCCGGTTCGCTGTCCCCCCACACCTCCGCGATGAGCCGGTCAGCGTTCACGGTTCGGCAGGCGAGCGCGAGGGCTGCGAGCAGCGCCTGAGCCCTTTCGCCGACCACCGGCCGCCCCCGCCACTGCACACCGTCGAGCAGGCTCAGGTGGATCGGCATGGCGCAAGTCTAGGCTTCGCCGAGCCATCCACCTGTTCTCACCGTCGTGAGTGACCGTGGTCGACCCCTTCCGGGTGCTCTTCGCGCCACAACGTTCGCCACACGCCGCCTGACCACCGTGCCCTGCTGGCAAGCACGGCACCAAGACCGAGTACGGCAATCACGAGGTGGATCAAGGCTACGAACACGGCGACACCGCCCCATCCGCCTGCCTCAACGGGATCGAGAAAGAAGTACGGGTACCAATGGTCGCTCGACTCGGCCGCGTAGGTGAGGGCCGTGGCCGTCCAGATGGCCGGGTGGACAAGCCACAGCGCCGCCGCGGTGACGGGCAGCGGCCGGGCGGGCGGCACGACGATCCACCACGCGACCATGAGGACCGGCACCGCCTGGTGGAGCACGAAGTCGGAGAAGCTCCATGGCGCCCCCGGTTCGGCGAGCAGGACGTTGGCGACGATCCCGGTGATGGCCATGTCCACCACGGCGAGCCCGCGCAAGTACTCGGCCGCCTGGCCCGGATGCCGGCCACGCACCAGCGCGACCCCGAACACCACGCAGGCAGTCACGGCCAGCAGGTTCGATTGGGTCGTGAAGTACAGGAACAGTCGGCCGCGACCGAGGAACGGGTTGGCATCGTCCCAGGCGAGCAGCGGATCGATGACCACGAAGGTGACCGTCGCGACCAGCAGCAGCGCGGCCGCGACGAGGACGGGCAGGATCGGACCAGGACGTGCGGGAGAAGCAGCGACCACGGGATACCTCTCTGATCGAGTATGTGTGGGGTACTACCGAGCAATCTGGCGTGCTGAGGTCAGAGCCGGTATCCGGAGCAGCCCTGACATGGCCCCTGCGGTGTACGGGGTAGCCCTGAATCTGGGCCTGGCATGCCTTGTCCGGATAAACTCGCTTCCGGATAGGGGAGGGCCGATTGCACGACGCAAGCATGTGGCCCGGCGTTCTGGGGCGGTGGCGGAGTCTCGTGCCCGTCCTGTTCATCGCGGGACTCGGGCTGGGCTCGGTGGTCATACTCGCCTTCGCGCGTGCCGGCGGTACCGGCGGTTACGCGACCCACCCGATCTCGACGCTCGCCCTCACGGGCGGCGCGACCGGGATCGCATTGCTGTCCCGACGGCTGACCGACCGGGGCGACCGTACCGGCGGCGGTTGGCTCCTCGCGCTGGCAGCCGCCGTCCTCATCTACCTCGTGCTCGGTGCACTCGCCGTCGTCGCGGTCACCGCTGATTCCGGCATGGCGCCTCTCCTCGTCGGCGCCTGGGGTGGATGGTGGCCCGTACCGCTCGCCGTGCTGCAGCTCGCGGCGCTGCGCGCCGTGCCTCGCGCCCGCTGGTGGTCGATCGGGTTCGGCGTCGTCGTTGCCGGCGCCGCCGTCCGCATGGCGCTGGCACTGGAGCCGGTGAAACCGTTCGCCGGCCACCCGCCGGCAGCTGCGGAGGGTTGGCGGACACCCGCTGTCGCAGCTGCCTCCACCATCCTCATCAGCGTCGTGATGCTCGCCGCCGTGCTGTTCCTGGCAAATCGCGTGCGCCGCGTCCCGGCGGACGAACGCGCGAGCGCCACGCTGGGCGCGGCCGCCGCGGCTGTGGGACCCCTGTTGATCGTCGTATGCATGGGCACGGCCGTAGCCAGCGGTCCCGGCGACATCGCGCCGCCGGACGGCAGCGTCGCATACCTCGTCTCACTGGCCGCGGGTTGCTTCGCCGGCGCGTGGGCGCTCATCGTGTCCACCACCGGAGCCCGTCCCCCGGTGGTGCGCTGGCTGCTGTCTGGGGTGCTCGGTGGGTACGCCGCGATCGGCGTGACGCTCGCGGTGACCTGGACCGGGGCTGTGCTCCGCCCCGAAGGCCCGTTGATCTCCGGTCTCGCCGTGGCCGCTGTCACGGCCGTCATCGGGGTCGCCTGGTGGCGGGCGTCCGCCGCGCTGACGGGGTTCGCCGTACCCCTCGGTCCTCAGCCCGCCGAGCCACCGGCGCCTTCAGACGTACCACCGGCGCCACCGCGGCCGGGCACGGAGTCACCCCCAGGGCTCGAAGTGCTCAGCCCTCGTGAGCGCGAGGTTCTCGCCCTCGTCGCCACGGGCGCCCGCGACGCGGCCATCGCCGAGCACCTGCACCTTTCACACCGCACCGTCGAGACACATCTGCGGCGTATCTTCACCAAACTCGGGCTCGAGACCGACGACGGCCGCAACCGCCGACTGCTCGCCGCCCGGGCCTGGCTGGAGGCCATGGGCACCGACGCAGCAACTGGCCGCGAACCCATCAGTGCGACGCACCGCCCAGCCGGACCCGGGTCAACTCGACCCGGGGACGTCCTCACCCGTCGCCCCGCAAGTTGACGACCGCGTCGACTCCGTTGGGATATGGAGACCGGCGTGGTTCGGATCGAGCATCCTGATCTATCAGCACGCCGTGCGCGGCGCAGAACCAGATGATCACCGACGCCATTAACCGCCAGATCAAGAAGCGAGACGACGAGGGAGACGACGGCCTGGCCGCTGCGATGGCCCCGGTGAGCTGATGGCACAGAAAGATCAACAGCCCTAGAAAACAATCTAGGCCCGGGTCGGGAATCCATCCCTGACCTGGGCCTCAGTACGTGGAGCGGGTGACGGGAATCGAACCCGCGCTGTCAGCTTGGGAACCATCTGCTGGCCTTGCTGCCCTGAGCTGGGAAACGGGGTGCAGGTCAGAGCTGGTCGAGTGGGCGGCGGGCTCATCTCCGGGTCGAGTTGCCGGTGCCGATGACGGCCTGGCTACCGCGGAGGAACGAGGCGGCGACGTTCGCCGGCTGGTCGAGGTATCCGGCGACCATGGCGCCATCGCGGATCAGCATCAGGTCGGTGGCGACCTCTCCGGAATTCGTGATACCGAGCGGGACGATGAGCTGTTCGAACGTCGACTTGTTCCAGCGGCGATGCGCGTCAACGGCCTTGCGGATAGGGCTGTCCGGGTCAGGGTATTCGGCGGCGGCGTTGATGAAGGGACAGCCACGGAAGCCGGGCGCGCAGGCAATGATCCCGATCGCCTCGGAGATCACCCGCAGGGTGGCATCGACGTTGCCGTTGCCCTGCTTGATCGCCTCACCGATGCCGTCCCGCTCGAATGCGGCGCGGCGTTCGAGGTAAGCGACGACGAGGTCGTCTTTGCTCTTGAAATGTCGGTAGAAGGTCACCTTCGTCGTACTGGCGCGGTCGATGACCTTGTCGACGCTCACCGCGCGGAGTCCGTACGCGTAGAACAGCTCGATCGCCGCCTCAAGGAGGCGCTCACGCATGGGGCTGTCCATGCCCGTGATCATACGCGTCTCTCCTCTTCGCCCCTTGCGCCGAACCTCACCGCCGGGCTAGCCTCAGCGAGGTAGAGTTACTAGTCATTCTACCCAACCTCCTGCCGAAAGAGATAGCGAATGACCACCGTCACTGATATGAACGCCCGTCGCACTGCCGTGGCGTTGCGGAACCTCTACGTGGTGCGATTCGGATTCGCCCTCATCTGGGCGGTCCTGCTGTTCCTGATCGGGTCGGCTTCTGGTCCAATGAGCGTGGCACTGCTAGTGATCTACCCGCTGTTCGACGTCGCCGCGGCCATCACCGATCTGCGCTCCTCGAAACCCGCGCGCCCCGCCGCCCTGTACGTCAACCTGGCCCTCAGCCTGCTCGCCGCCATCGGCCTGGCCGCCACAGCCAACTCGGGCGTGCCCGCAGTGCTGCGCGTCTGGGGCGCTTGGGCGATCACAGCTGGAATCGTGCAGCTCATCGTGGCCGTCAGCCGCCGCAGGCTCGGCGGCCAATGGGCGATGATTCTCAGCGGGGCGATCTCCACGATCGCCGGGACGGTGTTCATCCTCCAGGCCGGTACGCCGACGGCATCGCTGACAAGCCTCGCCGGATACGCGACCGTCGGCGGCGTCTTCTTCCTCATCTCCGCCCTGCGTCTGCACCGCACCGTGAAGAACACCTGAAAGCCAGACATAGCCGGACGCCGACAACTGATCCAGAGCGTGAGAAAGCCCGGGTCCTCGCCGGGAATTCGTTCTGCCGGGCCGGGGCTAATACATGGCGACCCGGAGGCATCGCCCGCCGACGGCATGCTCAGTAGTGGTAGCGGGCCTGAAGGATGATCAGTTCGTCGTCGCGTGGGAGGTAGACGAGCCGGTGTTCTTCGGTGATTCTTCGGGACCAGGCTCCCTGGAGGGCGTGTTTGAGCGGTTCTGGTTTGCCGATGCCTGCGTACGGGTCGCGCAGGGTGTCTTCGATGAGCTTGTTTATGCGTTTCAGGACTTGGCGGTCGGTGGTGAGCCAGGAGGTGTAGTCCTCCCAGGCTTCAGGGGTGAAGGAGAGCTTCACGCCTGGTCGTCGCCGTCGATGAGTTCGCGGATTTCGTGACGGCCTTCCAGGGCGTGCTGGTAGGAGGCGATCAGCCTGCGCATGTTGGCCGGTGAGCGCAGGAGGTGCGCCGTCTCCTTCAGCGCCTCGTACTCGGCGGCGGGTACGAGATAGGCGCGGTTGTGTTTGGAGACGATCTCCACGGCCAGGCTGTCCTCGTTCACCTCGTCGATGAGAGGGAACAGCCGGCGCCGGGCTTCGCTCGCAGTGATCGACATCAGAAACCTCCACCCAATCTGGTACCAGATATAGTACCACTCTGGTCGAGAGTGGAGGCGTCTGCTGCGCATGGAGCCAAGCTCTCACGCGAGCCAAGCTCAGCGGGTTCCACTTTCACGATCTGCCGCCCACGGGCGATCGGCCGAGGAGTGACATGACCGTCATCAGACGTCGGTAGCTTGATCGGATGCGATGTCCCGGAGAGCATGTGGCCTTGCCAGGACAGCGGGGTCTTTCAGGGGGTGTCCCAGAAAGAAAGGGAGGGCATGATGCGCTGGCTGTGGTTGCCGGTCCTTCTCGTCCTCGGCGGTTGCTCGATCACGATGCCCTCCTCGCCGCTGCCGATCCGTGCGCCGACGTCGGCCGGCGCGGCCGAACCTCTGCCTGAGATCGTCAGCAAAACGCAGAGCGTAGTGCGCTAGCCCCGTTTTCCGCACGTCGGGGTGATTGGGATATCTCCGGCGTGGCGTGTTGATCAGCCCTGTCGCTGGGAGTATGCCCTGGGCCCGTGAGACAACAAGCACAGTGGGGCACCCCCAAGCATCGAGAAGATGCTCGGGGCGCTGCCGGTGGTGGCCGAGTTCTGTTCCCGGCTGCGGATCCGGGAGCTGGTCGATGAGGCGTGCCCGGTACGTGACCTGGCTGAGCTCACCCACGGACAGGTCATCGAGGTGCTGGTCGCCAACCGGCTGACCTCGCCCGCCCCGCTGGTCCACGTGCAAGAGTGGGCCAGGACATGGGCGGTGGCCGAGACATTCGGCGTCGATCCGGACCTGCTCAACGATGACAGGATCGGCCGGGCACTGGACGCGATCGCCCCCCACCTCGATCACCTCGCCGGGTCCGCAGGACTGAGCGCGATCGAGCGTTTCGGCGTCGACGCCTCCCGGATGCACTGGGACATGACATCGATCTCCCTGCACGGTGTCTACGAGCAGGCCGAAGAGAACTTCGCCGCGCCGAAGTTCGGTCATCCCAAGGACCGCCGCCCGGATCTGAAGCAGATCCAGGCCGGGATCGCGGTGTCGGGTGATGGCGCACTCCCGCTCTTCCACCGCGCCTTCGACGGCGGCGCCGGGGAGGTCGGGCAGGTCGTCGGCGTGATGAAGGCACTGCAGGCCCTGGCCTCCCGGCAGCAACTGCTGATGGTCGGCGACTCCAAACTGATCTCGTATGCGAACCTGGCGGCGATGGCAGCCGAGCAGGTCGGCTTCATCGCCCCGGCGTCCAAGACCTATGTCGGCGTCCAGGTGCTGCGCGGCCTGGATCTGGCCGCGGCGACTCCGGTCGACTACCTCGCCCGGCGGGGCGCGGGCAAACCCGCCGAGCGGCGGGGCCTCTGGCACGTGCTCGAAGACGGCATGACGCTGCCCGGCCCCCGTAAGAAGGACCCGGTCGTGAAGCTGCGGCGGGTGTTCGTGCACTCCTCGGCCCGGGCTCGGGCCGCCGCCACCGCCCGGGCCAAGAAACTCGACCGCGCCCGCGATGACCTGCAGCGATTGGAACGCGGGCTGGGCAGCCGCCACTATCCCACCCCCGGCAAGGTCGCCGACCGGATCGCCGTCATCGCCCGTGATCGGCGGGTGGCCGGCTATCTCCACGCCGAGGCCGGCATCGCCCCCGATACCGGGAAACCCACCCTGGCCTGGCACTTCGACCAGAACGCGATCGACGCCGAGGCAGCCGCCGACGGCTGGTACGCCCTGCTGTCCAACCTCGATCCCGGCCATGCCGACGCCGAGCAGATCCTTCGGCTCTACAAAGGCCAAGAGGCCGTCGAACGCCGCTACTCCGCGTTCAAGGGCCCGCTGGCCGTGACCACCCTGTACCTGAAGAACAACCGCCGCGTCGCCGAGCTGATCACCGTCATCTGCCTGGCCTTGCTCATCTTCTGCCTGGTCGAACGCCAGGTACGGCAGGACTGGCCGTACGCGAGGCCACCAAGGTCGAGGGCCTGTACGCGGGGCGGGCCGCCGTCCCCACCGGACGGCTCATCTTCGACGCACTGGCCGGTATCCGGATCATCTCTGGTACCGGCCAGTCACCACCGATCATTCCTCAACCGACCGATCTTCAGCTCCGCCTTCTCGATCTACTCGACGTAGATCCCCGAGACCTCCGCTGAAGATCAGCCACGTGCGGAAAACGGGGCTAGCACAGCTCAATCGCACGGACACGGCTCATAGGGGCGCTGACCCGGGCGTGGGGCCGGGCATGAGTGACCGTGTCGCCCTCTCGTCCCCCTGGCTAATGGCACGACGACCAGCCTGTGACCTGGTTCTTTCCGCGCAGCACGCATGCCTCGCCTGCTTGATCACCCCGGCTGCCGTCGACCCGCCCGATAGGGAAGCAGACCCGGCGGCCTTTGGTCTGCTCGGCTTGTCCCGGGTCGATGCAGGGAGGGGTGATCAAACCCCTGCCTCCGCCCGCTATGGCCGTCCACGGTGTGGAGGCCCTTGATGATCACCCCGGGGTCGGAGTGCCCCGCCGGAGGTACGAATTACGACATCACGTTGTGCAGGAACCCGGCGAGCAGAACACCTGGCCCTATTCCCGCTCCGGTGCTCGCGCTCTCCCTC
>NZ_BLAD01000038.1:252720-291951 GCF_009687845.1 Acrocarpospora corrugata | reverse complement strand
GGTTCGGGGTGCTGGGGGCGGTGGCGTACTCGCCGGAGGAGCTGGATCGGGAGCTCAGCTGGATCGACGAGCGGGTGGGCGGGCGGCCGTACGGGGTGGACGTGCTGGTGCCGGGGCGGATCGCGGCGGGGGCCGGGGGGTCGCTGGTGGAGGCGATTCCGGATGTGCATCGGGATTTCGTTTCGCATCTTTTACGGAAATATGGGGTTCCGGCGAGTGAGCGGATGGCCGGGAGCGGCGGGGACGAGGCCGGGCGGCGGGTGACCGCCGACGGGGCGATGGGGCTGGTGGAGGTGGCGCTCAAGCATCCGATCCGGTTGATCGCGAGCGCGCTCGGGCCGCCGCCCGCGGCGATGACGGAGCGGGCGCGGGCGGCGGGGGTGCCGGTGGCGGCGCTGGCCGGGACCGTGGAGCACGCCCGGCGTCAGGTCGCGGCCGGGGCTGACATCGTGGTCGCGCAGGGTGGGGAGGCCGGGGGGCATACGGGTGAGATCTCCACGATGGTGCTGGTTCCTCAGGTGGTGGACGCCGTGGCGGTGCCGGTGCTGGCGGCCGGGGGGATCGCGGACGGGCGGCAGATGGCGGCGGCGCTGGCCCTCGGGGCCGAGGGGGTGTGGTGCGGGTCGGTGTGGCTCACGACCGAGGAGGCCGAGACGTCTCCCGCGCTCAAGCGCAAGCTCCTCGACGCCACGTCCAGGGATACGGTCCGTTCCCGGTCTCGTACGGGTAAGCCCGCTCGGCAGCTGCGGTCCGCGTGGACCGACGAATGGGATGAGAGCCTGGAGAGCCCCGGGTCGTTACCGATGCCCTTGCAGATGCTCCTGGCCGAATCCGCGCACGGCCGGATATCGCGGGCCGCAGAAGCCGGCAATCCGGGCGCTCAGGCGCTCGCCAACTACTTCGTCGGTCAGGTGGTCGGGCAACTGAACCAGATCAAACCGGCCCGGCAGGTCGTCTACGAGATCCTCAGGGACTGCGCGAGCACCCTCGACCGCCTCAACGGCCTCACCCACTGACACGACATTTCGGAAATATCATGACAACGCCCGCCCTACCGCAGGCTCACGACCGAGGCGTGAAGTCATCGACGCCGGAGCGAGGTGGGCAATCCCCTTCGCTGTGGCGCCTGCCACGCCGCTTCCGGAAATCACGCCAGTTCCGGAAATATCGTGACGGCGCAACTCCAAGGCGGGTTCGGCCGTTAAGTGGGGGCAGGGGGTGTGAATGTTCGCGACGCTGACCGGGTTGGGGCTCTCGACGGCGGCAGGGCTCAACGCGTATATCCCGTTGATGGTGGTCGGCCTGGTGGCCAACTTCACCGACGCGGTGCGGCTGCCGCAGGGCTATGAGTGGCTGTCGAACGGGTGGGTGCTGGCGATCATCGGCGTGCTGCTGCTCGCCGAGTTCGTGCTGGACAAGGTGCCCGTCGTCGACCACGTGAACGACATCATCCAGACCGCGGTCCGCCCCGCGGCGGGCGGCGTCGTGTTCAGCGCGACCACGGCCGCCGCCGAACTGGACAACTCCACCTGGATGGCCGAGCACCCGGCGGTCGGCTGGGTGCTCGGCATCGTGACCGCCCTGATCGTGCACCTGATCAAGTCGACCGCGCGCCCGGTGGTGAACGCGAGCACCGCAGGCGTGGGCGCCCCGGTGGTCAGCACCATGGAAGACGCGGGCTCACTCAGCATGAGCCTGATCGCGATCTTCCTCCCGCTCCTGGTCCTCGTCGCCCTGGCCGCCTTCTCCGCCCTCGGCTGGCTGACCATCCGCCGAATCCGACGCTACAAAGCCGCCCGCCGCGCCCGAATCACCCAACGCAGGTCAGGCGCAGTCCCCTAGCCCACGCCCGCCGTGCGCATGTCGCGGACCTCGCGTTTGAGTTCCTTGATTTCGTCGCGGAGGCGGGCGGCGACCTCGAACTGCAGGTCGGCCGCGGCGGCGTGCATCTGTTCGGTCAGGGACTCGACCAAGGATTCCAGCTGGGCCCGGGGCATCTCGCCGACGATGGCCTTGGCGTGCTGGCCGGTCTGGCGTGAGGAGAGGCCGGGGACGGGAGCCTTGCCGCGGGACTGCTGACGGCCGCCGCCGCCGAGCAGTTCGGCGGTGTCCGCGTCCTCGCGGTTGAGCGAGTCCAGGATGTCGGCGATCTTCTTACGCAGCGGCTGCGGGTCCAGGCCGTGGAACTCGTTGTAGGCGACCTGCTTGGCGCGGCGGCGGTTGGTCTCGTCGATGGCCGCCTCCATGCTCGGCGTGATCCGGTCGGCATACATGTGCACCTGCCCGGAGACGTTACGGGCGGCCCGGCCGATGGTCTGAATGAGTGAGGTGCCCGAGCGCAGGAAGCCCTCCTTGTCCGCGTCCAGGATCGCCACCAGCGAGACCTCCGGCAGGTCGAGGCCCTCGCGGAGCAGGTTGATGCCGACCAGCACGTCGAACTCGCCGGAGCGCAGCTCGCGCAGCAGTTCGATCCGGCGCAGGGTGTCGACCTCGCTGTGCAGGTAGCGCACCCGGATGCCGTTCTCCAGCAGGTAGTCGGTCAGGTCCTCGGACATCTTCTTGGTCAGCGTGGTGACCAGCACCCGCTCGTCCTTGTCGGCCCGGGTCCTGATCTCCTCCATCAGGTCGTCGATCTGGCCCTTGGTGGGCTTGATGACGATCTCCGGGTCGACCAGGCCGGTCGGCCGGATGACCTGCTCGACCACGTCGCCGCCGGACCGGCCGAGCTCGAAAGGCCCCGGCGTCGCCGACAGGTAGACGGTCTGGCCGATCCGCTCCAGGAACTCCTCCCACTTGAGCGGCCGGTTGTCCATCGCCGACGGCAGCCGGAACCCGTGCTCGACCAGGGTGCGCTTGCGGGACGCGTCCCCCTCGTACATCGCCCCGACCTGCGGCACGGTCTGGTGGGACTCGTCCAGCACGAGCAGGAAGTCCTCGGGGAAGTAGTCCAGCAGCGTGTTCGGCGCGGAGCCGCGCTCCCGCCCGTCGATGTGCAGCGAGTAGTTCTCGATCCCGGCGCAGGTGCCGACCTGGCGCATCATCTCGATGTCGTAGGTCGTGCGCATCCGCAGCCGCTGCGCCTCCAGCAGCTTGCCCTGCCGCTCCATCGTGGCCAGGCTCTCCGCCAGCTCCGCCTCGATGCCGTTGATCGCCCGCTCCATCCGCTCCGGGCCCGCCACGTAGTGCGACGCCGGGAAGATGTAGAGCTCCTGGTCCTCGGTCACCACCTCGCCGGTCAGCGGATGCAGGGTGGCCAGCTTCTCGATCTCGTCGCCGAACATCTCGATCCGGACGGCGAGCTCCTCATACATCGGGATGATCTCGATGGTGTCGCCGCGGACCCGGAAGGTGCCCCGGGTGAAGGCGAGGTCGTTGCGCGCGTACTGCATGTCGACCAGGCGGCGGAGCAGCCGGTCGCGCTCGATCTCCTGCCCCACCTTCAGGCGGAGCATGCGATCCACATATTCCTGCGGCGTGCCCAGGCCGTAGATGCAGGACACCGAGGCCACCACGATCGTGTCGCGGCGGGTCAGCAGCGAGTTGGTGGCCGAGTGGCGGAGCCGCTCGACCTCCTCGTTGATCGAGGAGTCCTTCTCGATGTAGGTGTCGCTCTGCGGAACGTACGCCTCCGGCTGGTAGTAGTCGTAGTAGGAGACGAAGTATTCGACCGCGTTGTTGGGCAGCATCTCGCGTAGCTCGTTGGCGAACTGGGCGGCCAGCGTCTTGTTCGGCTGCATGACCAGGGCGGGCCGCTGCAGCCGCTCGATCAGCCAGGCGACCGTCGCCGTCTTGCCCGTGCCGGTGGCGCCCAGCAGGACGTTGTCCTTGTTGTTCGCCCTGACCCGGCGCTCCAGCTCCGCGATCGCGGCCGGCTGGTCACCGGACGGCTTCATCTCCGTGATCACCTCGAAAGGCGCCACCTTGCGCTGCAAATCTGTAACCGGCCTCACGCTTGCATAACCTACGCGCCCCCACCGACATTTCCTCACGCCATTGCAAGCGATCATCAAGTCCGCCCCGATAGCGTCCGGAATCATCGGATTCGAGGCCGGGGTAGAAGATTGAGGAGCGTGATGTCGAGTCCCTATCAGGGCACCGCCCAAAAGGTCATAAAAGTGGCCCAGACGGTCGCGGCGGGCGGCGATCCACGCCAGACGGTGCTGACCGCCGTCGGCCAGTACACCGAGGCGGCCGGGTTCCGTCTCGATCCGCGCGACTTCCTCGACGCCCGCCAGGACAGCGTGGCCGCGGGCACCTCGCTGGAAGCCCGCAGCGCCCAGCTGACCGAGGCCAACGAGATCGTCAACCGCAGCTTCGAGGGCCAGGCCCCCGGCGGCGCGCCGATGCACGTCATCTCCCCCGTGGTCATCCCGAAGACCGGCACGGGCAAGTTGGTGTTTCAGCTTCTGGCGCTGGCCGTACTCGCCGCGGTCGGGCTCGGCGGCGTCGGCCTGGGCGAGTTCGGCCTCGACCTGGACGGCCTGTTCGGGCCGCACTACTGGGCGGTGCTCGCGCTGGCGGCGCTGTTCCTGTGGTGGCGGCGCAGCGTGGTCATGGTCCCCGAGGGCTGCCGGGCGCTGATCACCAAGTTCGGCAAGCTCGTCCAGGTCGCGGAACCCGGCCGGGTGACGCTGTTCAGCCCGTGGAAACGGGTCAGCTACATCGTCAACACCACCAGGGAATACCCGTTCAACGCGCCCATCAGGGAGGCGCCCACCCAGCAGGGCGTCAAAGCCTCGGTGGACCTGTTCCTGCAGTTCCGGATCGAGGACCCGGCCGAGTTCATCTTCGTGCTCGGCTCGGTCGGCGGCTTCCAGTCCAAGCTGCAGAACGCGATCAGCGAGGTCACCCGCAGCCTGATCTACTCCCAGCGCGCCGAGGACATCTACGACCTGGTCGGCGAGAGCACCCAGGGCATGCTGGACAGCCTCAACCAGCAGTTCCTGCCGGCGGTCCGGATGACCGACGTCAACATCACCCACGCCGAGCCATCCAGCCAGGAATACCGGATGGACCTGGCCGCCCCCGAGATGGTCCGGGTGGCCAAAGAGGCCTACACCTACGAGTACGAGCTCCAGCTGCGCAAAGAGCAGAACGAGGGCGATCTCACCAGGGAGCTGGCCGGGCTGCACGAGACGCTGTCCGGCATCGAGGCCGAGATCGCCACGTACCAGGCCCAGATGGACACCGCGCTGGAACGCGAGTCGCACCGGGCGACGGCGCAGGCCCGGCAGCGCCTGATCGAGGCGGAGAGCACCGCCAAGGCCAACGCCGCCCTGCTGGAGGCCCAGGCCCTCGACATCCGGGCGCTCAGCAGCGCCGAGGCGCCGGAGATCCTCAACTACCGCTACCAGCAGGACGTGCTGGACAAGCTGGAGTCGGTGGCCGCGCGGCTGCCGCAGGTCGTGCAGATCGGCGAGGCGAAGGCGATCAACTACCTGGCGCTGGCCGGCGAGCTGGTCGGCACCGGCGAGGCCACCCTGTTCACCGACGCCGACATGACCGCCATCCAGGCCAGGCTGGGCGCGATCCAGGAACGCGTGGACGGCCGCCAGGCCGAGATCGAAGGGCTGAAGTGATGAGCAGGGAATCCTCGAAGATCAAGGAATCGCTGGCGTCCTGGTCGGACATCCGCCAGCTCCTGCGCGGCGGCGAACGCGGCCAGCTGGTCCCCGTGGTGATCCCGAAGGACCGGCGCGGCTACGCCTGGCTGGGCCTGCTCCTGCTCGCCCTCTACCTGGCCGGTACGGCCGCGCTGGGCGGCGGCGCCCTGCGCCCCCTCGCCGGGGCGGCCTCCCTCGTGGTCCTGCTGGTGGCGGCCGTGTGGCTGTGGCGGCGGGCCATCGTCGAGATCGAGGAGGGCACCACCGGCGTACGCAGCCGCTGGGGCGCCATCTCCGGCAACCTCGCGCCCGGCCGGCACTACCTGTGGCTGCCGTGGGACCGGGTCGACGCGGTCGTGGACACCTCGACCGAGATCCCGTACACGGCGCCCATCATCGCCTGCCCGACCGCCGAGAACGTGCCGCTCAAGTCGATCGAGTTCTTCCTGAAGTTCCGGATCGTGGATCCGGTCGCCTTCGTCCGGACCATCGGGGCCGGCAACTTCGACCTGGTGCTCAGCAGCGCCGTACAGGACGCGATCCGGCAGCGCGGGCGGCGGGTCACCACCGAGCGGGCCTACGACCTGCGCGGCTCCGACGTGGGCGACATGCAGGAGGCACTCAACCGGCAGCTCGGCCGGTACGGCGTGCGGGTCACCGGAGCCAACATCCCCGACGTGCAGCTGCCCGACACCTACCAGCAGCACCTGGCGACCCGGGAGAAAGTGGCCAAGGAACTCTCCGCGTACGAGCGGGAGTGGGAGCTCACCAGGAAGCGGCGGATCGACACGCTGCTGATGGAGATCGAACGCGCCAAGAAGACCAGGGACGCCCGGCTCGTCGAGGTCAGGGCCGCGCAGAACACCGCGCGCAAGGACGTCGCCCGGATGCTCGAAGAGCAGGAGACCGAGGCGCAGCGGGTGCGCTGGGAGATCGAGGCGCGCGGCCGGGCCGAACTGACCGCCGCCGAGAACGAGGCAAAAGGGCTGCGGCGGCTGGCCGCCTCCTACCGCGACAACCGGGCCGTGCTGCAGTATGAACTCGCCCGGCGACGGCTCGACGTGGGTGCCAAACTGGCGGAGCACGCGCCGACGCCACTCGT
This sequence comes from Acrocarpospora corrugata, assembly GCF_009687845.1. GTDB lineage: Bacteria > Actinomycetota > Actinomycetes > Streptosporangiales > Streptosporangiaceae > Acrocarpospora > Acrocarpospora corrugata. The sequence continues at coordinate 285,246 of NZ_BLAD01000038.1, read as the reverse complement.
CATCCGGACCTCGCAGGGCGGCGATCCGGCGTCCGCGCTGCTGCTCGCCCAACTACTTCCCCGGCTCGGGCTGGGGAACCCCCCGGCCTGACCGGCCGTTGATACGAACTGACGTACCCCCTTCAAGGAGCCTAACAAATGGTCTTCCGCAAGCTCATGGCCGCGTTCGGCGCCGGTGTCGAAGTCGACACCGTCCTGCAGACCTCCACCGTCCGGCCGGGTGAGACCCTCGCCGGCACCGTCAACTTCCGCGGCGGCGCCAGCGACTACAAGGTCGAGGGCATCTTCGTCGACTTCACCGCGGTGGTCGAGGTCGAGAGCGGCGACAGCGAGTACAAGCAGACCCACAGCTTCCTCCGCCAGCAGGTGGCGGGCCCGTTCCACCTCCAGCCGAACGCCGTGCACGCGCAGCCGTTCCAGATCCCCGTCCCGTGGGAGACGCCGATCAGCGCCATCGGCGGCCACCCGCTGCGCGGCATGACCCTCGGCGTCGCCACCGAACTCTCCCTGGCTGGCGCCCTGGACAAGGGCGACCTCGACCCGCTGTTCGTCAACCCGCTGCCGATCCAGGAGCACCTGATCACCGCCCTGGACCGGATGGGCTTCCGCTTCAGCAAGGCCGACCTGGAGCGCGGCACCCTGCAGGGCTCGCGCATGCCGTTCTACCAGGAGATCGAGTACTACGCCGGCCCGCAGTGGAGCCGCCACTTCCAGGCCCTGGAACTCACCTTCATCACCGGCCCGAACGCGATGGACGTCATCCTCGAAGCCGACAAGCGCGGCGGCTTCATCTCCTCCGGCCACGACGTCTACAACCGCTTCACCGTCCCCCTCAACGGCAACCCGGCCGCCGCCGAACAGGCCCTCGCCGCCGGCCTCCAGTCCATGGCCCAACGCCGCGGCTGGTTCTAACCCTTTCTCTGGTACGGCTCCCGCGTTCTCGCGGGAGCCGTATTCGTTCGCCGAACTCGTCTGGCGGCTGTGGGGATTCGGGTAATGTCCGGACTGTGAAGCTGGCTTCCCGAATCGCCGTGGCTGGAGTCTGTTTCGTCACGCTGACGGGGTGCTCAGAGCCACCGAGACCGACACTCGCGACGGCGAGCCGTAGTTTGGTGAGCGATGGCCAGGAGTTGCTCACCTCGGCCCTGACGCAGCGGGCCGGAGTTTTTCGGGTAACCGAAAAAGCGGAAAAAGACTCGGATAGCGCCTGCGTACCGGGCTCGAAACAACGATTCTTCCGCGCGCAGGGCAACTTTCAGCGTCCGGGTAGCCAATCGCCTGGCACGGCGGCCGGGCTGGTTCGTAGCGCACTTCTCGTGATGAACTACGATCAGCTAGTCGATGATCTTGATTTTCGGGACGAAGATCTGTCGGTCGTCGTCCTGCACAAGCCTGAGTCCGCGGTGACATTCATGGTCGCGACGCGCAACACTGAGCCGAACATCCTGATCGTCGGGAAGACCGACTGCTTCAAGCCCGAGGAATGACCGGCAGCACTCACGACATGGGCAGCAGGGCAGTCGCCCGTAGCCGTTCGGCGCTTCGCCGAAGGTTCGCCGCGGTCGCGCGGCACGTTTCGATGAGCTCCGACATCCCCTTGTCGAGACGCTGCGCCTCGTCGGCGAACCTGCCTGCGGCGGCTCCCGTCCAGTAGTTCGCGCTACCGCCGGGAGCCACCGGGATTCCTCTGAACACTGCCTCAAGCTCCCCGGCGTGGCCCTCGAAGACTCTGGCCAAAGCCTCCTTCGCCGCCGCTTCCTGAAGAATCCGGTGCGGATTATCTGCCACCGCGCTATCCTCCTCGGGCCTCTAGGGCGTTTACCAGCGCAGGATGGAGGCGTTTATGGAATACGCCCTCCACGAAATCTCGGTCCCACACGGTCAGCGGCTCCTGCCCATGCTCTTCCATTGAGTTCTGCAGCAAGTCCATCTGAATGGTGATGAGCCTGTCCGCGACCGCTTCGGCCGTATCAGGGGTCCAGCCGTCGAGGTAGTTCTTGACCAAATCGGTTAGCAGCGCCTTTCCTTCGCCGCTCTGATGATCGATCGTGGCGCTGCCCAACGCAGTGGCATCCTCGAAGATCTTGGCGAGGATGAAGTTCACGGGTAGCAATGCGGCATCGGCAACCAGGTCGATGAACTCGTCGTCGTTGAACTCCGCATAGGTCGAGCCGCCCAGTAGCAGATTCGAAAGCCCGCCCGCCTCAGCCGACAGTTGGACGAACTCCTTCCGCTCAACCCAATCAGAGCTGAACGGGTACTCCTTCCCGATATCCAGGCCCTGAACATACGCCGCGAAGTCGGCCTGCAACTTCTTGGCCGTCTGCGGGTCCTGCATGAGCGCACCGACGAAACGAGCCGCCACATCCGCGTCCAGGGCCTTCCACAGCCCGGACGGCGCTACTTCCAGATCCGGCGAATCCGCGTGCACCTGGCCGCGTCCCAACTCGCCAAGATACGGAGTCAGCCGCTTGGCCAGCACCAGGTTGAGCGGCGCGTCCTTGAAGGTGAGGAAATGGCCTGAAACCATCTCCGTCCCCTTGTAGCCGACCCCGTTGATCAGATTGATCCAGGCCCGCTCCCGCGTCGCCGCGGCACCGGTGCGCGGGTCGAACGCGCGATCCAGAGCCGTTGCGAGCAGCGCGGAGAATTCACCACCGGTTCCCGTGCCTCGGACCAGTGCCGGCCGCAACAACTGCCCGGCCACGTCCCGATGCTCGGCCAAGAGCCTCTGAAAGGCCCCGGGATTGGCGGTATAGGCACGGACCACGAGGGCACTGTTCCAATCCGGGCCCGCCAGTAGGGGCACCGAACCGGAGGCTGATGAACCGAACTGGCGGACGGCGACCTCGTTGAGGAAAGCCTCGGAGGAGCGAGCCAGCCCTACTATGGCCGACAGCGTGGCGGGTTCGGCACGCGTCAGCACGTTTTCCCGCCAGCCGACCGGGAGGCGGCCGGAGGCCTCCGCGGTGGTGAAGGCGACCGCCAATGCCCCCAGCGACACCCGCGCCTTGTCCAGGGAATCCGGACGAAGACCGTTACGCTGGCCCGCGGCGTGAACTTCCATCCACTCCCCGAAGATCGTGTGCAGCGACTCGGGCCCATCCAGGGCTCGCAGTAATGCCGCCGCATAGGCGGGATCGCGTGTGTCGTCGAGACCGGCGGCGGCCAGTGCCGAATCCACCTTCATCCAGGAGGAGAGCGTGTCCTCCGTGCGGTGAGCGGCCAGTGTCTCGGCCAATGCCGTGCCCGCGCGGGTTCCGGCGGCTGCCGCCTGCTCCTGACTGGCGAAGGGCATCTTCACCGTCGTCAACTCATGGGGAGAATCCGGGAGGACCTGGGTCAGCACCTCCAGGCGCCATCGCAGGTCGGCCTGGGTGTCGTGGAAGAACGCCCATGCCCGGTGCATGGCGGTGACGCCGCCAGGGCCGGCCCAGTCCGCGCCCGCTTCGGCGATCGCGGTCTCCAGCCCCGGGCGCGCCCCCGCCAGTACGCTCTTGCCCGCTTCCAGCCGCCGGATCAGTGCTTGCACCCCGGCTGGGTCCATCCCCATGAACTCGGCCACAGCGCCTCCTGGGAGCAAAGCCTAATCAGGCGGGCCCTGGCGATACGGCGGACCGGCGACATGGAGCTCCAGGTACACAAAGAGTTGCTATGAGGTTACATGGGTGAGTTCGTGCCAGAGTTCGGCTACCTGGGCGTCCAGGGAGGCGAGGGGGCCGTTGTTGTCGATGATGATGTCGGCGATGGCGAGGCGGGTTTCGCGGGTGGCTTGGGCGGCGATTCTGGATTGGGCGTCTTCGGGGGTCATGCCGCGGGTTGTGGTGAGGCGGGTCAGGCGGGTGAGGTCGTCGGCGTCCACGACGATGACCTTGTCGTACATGGCGGCGAGGTTGTTCTCGGCCAGCAGGGGGACGTCGTAGACGACGATGGCGTCGTCGGGGGCAGCGGCCTGGAGTTCGGCGACGCGGGCGCCCACTTTGGGGTGGACGATGGCGTTGAGGGCCTTGAGCTGGGCGGGGTCGGTGAAGACGATTTTGCCGAGGGCCTCGCGGTCGAGGGCGCCGTCGGGGCGGAGGACGGCGGCGCCGAAGGTGGCGGTGATCTCGGCGAGGCCGGGGGTGCCGGGTTCGACGACCTCGCGGGCGATGAGGTCGGCGTCGATGACGAGGGCGCCCCGGGCGGCCAGGCGGCGGGCGACCTCGCTTTTGCCGGAGCCGATGCCGCCGGTGAGTCCGATCTTCACGACGGCAGCTTAGCCGGGCGGCGCAGGTGCACCAGGGTCAGGTGGTCCTGGAGGCGCTCGCGGTGGGTCTCGCGGTAGCCCTGGCGGCGGTAGAGGCGCAGGTTGCCGTCGGAGAGGTGGCCGGTGAACAGGTCGAAGGAGTGCACGTCGGGGTGCTCGGCCAGGACGGCGTCGTGGACGGCGGACAGGAGCGCGGTGCCGATGCCCTGGCCCTGGCGGTCGGGGGCGACGACGAGCCGGCCGACGACGCAGCTCCGGCCCTGCTCGCCCGGCTCGGCGATCCGGCCACGGACGGCACCGACGATCCGGCCATCACCGCGGGGGTCCTCGCGGGCGGTGAGGACGATGGAGGTCTCCACCACCTTGCGGAGCTGCTCCAGGGATTCGACCAGCGGGGGAATGAACGGATCCCCGTAGAGCTGAGCCTCGCTGACATAGGCGGCGCGCTGCAGAGTGAGGATCTCGCCCGCGTCCGCGGGCCGGGCCCGTTCGATGGTCGCCACCGGGCCACCCTACCGAGAATCCAGGAGCTATCGAGAAACAGGATCTGGCCGACGGCGGCCAGTCGCTCCGCCGACACGCTCACTCGTGAGCCGCAGTCGCGGCGGCCTATGAGCCCCCCGGACACGGCGCCACCGCGACACAGGGCTGCCGGGGATTACCGGCTACCAGCACGCGGGAATCGAGTAGGGGGCGGGGTTGGCCCGCCCCCTCTCACACCACCGGACATGCGGGCCCGCATCCGGCGGTTCATCAAGCCGTGGCCCTGAATCTGCGCCAGATACGTCGTAATCCCAGCAGACCAAGGTCTGCCCAATAGTCATTCGGCAACGCCCGCTGAAGGACGGGTGACCCCGCGATCCGCCAGTAACCCTTGCTCGATGCCACCCACTCACGAGCGGACCGCTCGGGAATACCAAGACCGCGCAGGTTACGGCGACGGGCCGCGTAGCGTTTCCATTCCTTCCAGCGGATCTGCCGCATCCGGCGGCGCAACCATTCATCCAGGCCGCGGAACACCCGGGAGGCGTCAGCGATCCGGAAATAGGCCATCCACCCCATGATGAACATGTTGAGCTTGCCGATCCTGCAGGCCATCGACACGCTCCACCTCCGACTGGTCAACTCCCGGATCTTCACCTTCAGACGTTCAACCGCCTTCGGATCGACCCGGATCCTCACCCCGGAACGGGAAAAGTAGAACCCCAATCCCAGCAACCTCGCCTCGCGGGCATGCCGGACCGAGGACTTCTCCGTGTTCACCTTGAGTTTCAACCGCTGCTCGACCACGGCCGTGACCGAATCGAGCACTCTATGGGCCGCTCGTCTGCTGCGCACGAAGACACGGATGTCGCCGGCGAAGCGGACGAACCTGTGACCACGTTTCCACAGCTCCCGGTCCAGATCATCCAGCATGACGTTCGATAAGATCGGCGATAACGGGGAACCCTGAGGGGTCCCTTCCGTACTCGCCGAAACGATCCCATCCATCATCACCCCGGCCTCCAGACACCTCCGGATGAGCCTGAGAACCCTCCGGTCCTCAACCTTGCGCGCCACCCGCGCCATCAACACATCGAACTGAACCAGATCAAAGAACCGCTCCAGATCGACGTCCACAACCCAGCGGAGCCCATCCTCAACGCATCGCCGCGCGACCCGCACCGCCTGATGGACGGACTTGCCGGGACGGAACCCAAAACTGGACCCCGAGAAGAACGGGTCGAAAAACGGCGTGGACCTGCGCCATCGCCTGCTGAATCATCCTGTCCAGCACAGAGGACACTCCCAGCAAACGCTCCCCGCCCCCGGGCATGGGGATCACCACCCGGCGAACCGCAAGCGGCCGATACGTGCCCGCGTCCAAAGCCTCCCGGACACCCGCCCAATGCTCCCGCAGCCACGGCCGGAGTTCCGCCGTGCTCATGCCGTCCGCACCAGGCGCGCCCTTATTGGCCTCCACACGCCTCAACGCCCTGAGCAGGTTGTCCCGCGAGAGCGTCAACTCCCACAACGAGACCTCCAACCCAGGGAGAACAGCCTCCTCAAGGTGCGCCGACCTGCCGCTACGCTCCATCGTGGTACTCACCGGGATTCACCGGCCCCTTCCACGACGGGCCCGCGCAAGCGGGATGGCTGCGATCAAAGCGACCGGCACGAGCACCACCGATTCCTCAGTCCTACTTGACGTTCGGTCCTTCCCGGCTGATTGTCCGTTCCCCTCACCGGCACTACGACCTCTGCTGACCTCTGCCCGGTCAGACCCGGCCTCACGACCAGATCCGTCGGCGCGGCGACATCCACAGCACAACCGACCCCCGGCAGATCTCCCCAGGTAAGAACGACCACTTTCCCCCTACGCCCGCCGCGTATACCTGACGCCCCTGTCGGTGATGACGGGCTCCACCTTTCCTTGCAGGCTCACCCAGAACGCCCAGCCTCATACGCGGTTCGTGTCCCTCGGTGCAGGGTTTCGCCTCGGGCTTCCTCCAGACCCCGCCTCACGACGACGCCCTTGCCTCCGGCTCGGAGTCAGCACCACCTCTTCCTCCAGGGACTTTCACCCCCAAGCAATCGCCCATGCTGGGCGCACAACGGAAAGGCCCCGCCGGAGCGGGGCCTTAGCGTCAAGCGGTTGAGCGGTCTAGCTGGTGGGTCAGCTCTGGCCGCCGGCCAGCTTCTCGCGGAGGGCGGCGAGAGCCTCGTCGGAGGCGAGGGCGCCGCCGGTCGAGGCGGCCGGAGCCGGGGTCTCGCCGGAGTAGCTGGACGGTGCGGCCTCGCTCGCTTCGGCTTCCTCGGCGCGGGCCTTCTCGACCTGCGTCTTGTGGGCCTCGAAACGAGCCTGGGCCTCGGCGTACTGCCGCTCCCACTCCTCGCGCTGCTTGTCGAAGCCCTCGAGCCACTCCCCGGTCTCGGCGTCGAAGCCTTCGGGGTAGATGTAGTTGCCCTGGTCGTCGTAGGTCGCCGCCATGCCGTACAGCGTGGGGTCGAACTCGACGTCCACACCGGCGCCCTCGTTGGCCTGCTTGAGCGACAGGCTGATGCGGCGACGGTCGAGGTCGATGTCGATGATCTTCACGAAGATCTCGTCGCCGACCTGGACGACCTGCTCGGGGATCTCGACGTGGCGCTCGGCCAGTTCGGAGATGTGGACCAGGCCCTCGATGCCCTCCTCGACGCGGACGAACGCGCCGAACGGCACCAGCTTGGTGACGCGGCCGGGCACGACCTGACCGATCTGGTGGGTCCGGGCGAACTGCTGCCACGGGTCTTCCTGCGTCGCCTTGAGCGAGAGGGAGACGCGCTCGCGCTCCATGTCGACGTCGAGCACCTCGACGGTGACCTCCTGGCCGACCTCGACGACCTCGGAGGGGTGGTCGATGTGCTTCCAGGACAGTTCGGAGACGTGCACGAGTCCGTCGACGCCACCGAGGTCCACGAAGGCACCGAAGTTGACGATCGAGGAGACGACGCCCTTGCGGACCTGACCCTTCTGCAGGGTGTTGAGGAACGTCTGGCGCACCTCGGACTGGGTCTGCTCAAGCCACGCGCGCCGGGAGAGAACCACGTTGTTGCGGTTCTTGTCCAGCTCTATGATCTTCGCCTCGAGCTCGCGTCCCACGTACGGCTGGAGGTCGCGCACGCGGCGCATCTCCACCAGCGACGCCGGGAGGAAGCCACGGAGGCCGATGTCGAGGATGAGTCCACCCTTGACGACCTCGATGACCGTGCCCGTGACGATGCCGTCCTCGTCCTTGATCTTCTCGATCGTGCCCCAGGCGCGCTCGTACTGGGCGCGCTTCTTGGACAGGATCAGACGGCCTTCCTTGTCCTCCTTCTGGAGGACCAGGGCCTCGACGTGCTCACCCACGGATACGACGTCAGCGGGATCGACGTCGTGCTTGATGGAGAGCTCACGCGAGGGGATGACACCCTCGGTCTTGTAACCGATGTCGAGCAAGACCTCGTCTCGATCGACCTTGACGACGGTGCCTTCAACGATGTCTCCGTCGTTGAAGTACTTGATGGTCTCGTCGATCGCGGCGAGGAAGGCCTCCTCGGAACCGATGTCGTTGACCGCTACCTGCGGGGTGCTCGAGGTGGCCTCAGTGCTGCTCGTCATGTGTGGAATTGCTCCGAACCGGACAGATGTCGTTGTGACCGAAGCGCGGCAGGCCCTGTTTCGTTCAACCGAGGAAGGGATGAGCGAGCGCGAGCCCGCTCCCTTTGAGGCGCGCGCGAGCCCACAGCGCAGCGATCAGCATATGAGACCTGACGGTTCTGGTCAATCGGAGGGCCCCAAGAGTCCCTTAGTACTCGATGACCTTTTTAGACCGCTTTGAACCTATCTCACCACGGAGTTGTTTCGGAAGGGAGATGCTGGCGGGATCTCCGTCGGCGGTGTAGAGCTCATCGGGATGCTTCCTGAACCACTCCAGCCAGTACGTCGAGCACCACTTCCGGCAGTCCCCCGCCGTCCCGTTGGACTGGATCCGCTGGATCGCCCGCCGATCGAAATCCTGGTGGAACGGCGACACCGACGGCTCCGCCCCGGCCAGGAAGACCCCATCGAACTGGTACGACGTCCCGTCCCAGCTCCCCTCCATCGCCACGCTCCGCTTCACCGGCTGCGACCCGAACGGCAGCGCGAAGGTGGTCGACGCGGGCGCGCCGAGCCTGGCCAGCAGCCGCTCCTGCCGGGCGATCTGCTCCTTGACCTTCTTGGCCGTCAGCCGCCGCAGGTCGGGATGCCCGTAGGAGTGGTTGGCCACCTCGAAGCCGTGCTCCACCAGCCAGCGCACCGCCGCCGCCTGCTCCGCCTCGCCGGTCAGCCCGAACGGTTCCCGGTTGACCCAGAAGGTGGCCACCGGCCGGAAGGCCGGGTGCTTGGCGGCCATCTCGAAGATGATCCCGACCGCGGTGTCCTTCTTCGGCAGGCCGGCCGCGTCCAGCGCGAAATGGGTGGGGTTGCCGTCGTCGAAGGTCAGCACCACCGGATGCGCGCCCGCCGGGATGTCGATCGCGCCGGACACGAACTCGGCCGCGGTGACCGGCACGAACCCGCGGGTGGCGAGTTTCTCCAGCTCGCTCCTGAGCTGCGCCGGAGACCGGTCAATGGACGCCAAATGTTTCTTCTGGATTCGGTGGTACATCAGCACCGGCACCTTGCCGAGCTCGTTGGCCCGCGCTTTCCTGGCCGACTCGACGGTCGCGGGAACCGGCGCGGGCAAGGTCGGCGCGGGTAATAGCGGCGGCGCGGAGACCTTGCTCCGGGCCGCCCCCTGCCCGTCCGCCGAAGGCAGCACCGCGAGGGCGACCAGCCCGGCCGCCACAACGATTACGTTGGCGACGGCCGTCACCCCAGCAAGCTTGCGCACAGTCATCCGACCCTAGCGCCCGGCCGCGCCGCGCGGTATCGATCCGCCCCATCCCACCGGCGATCCCGCGGTCAGTGGCCGGCGTCCTCCCAGGTGGTGCCCACCCCGACCGAGACGTCCAGCGGCACCCGCAGCTGGTAGGCCTCGCGCATCCGCGCCACCACGACCTCGCGGAGCGAGTCCAGCTCGCCCGGCGCGACCTCGAACACGAGTTCATCGTGGACCTGGAGCAGCATCCGGGAGCGCATGCCCTCGATGGCCCGCTGCACGTTCAGCATCGCGACCTTGATGATGTCGGCGGCCGACCCCTGGATCGGGGCGTTCAGCGCCATCCGCTCGGCCATCTCGCGGCGCTGGCGGTTGTCGCTGGTCAGGTCGGGCAGGTAGCGGCGGCGGCCGAGGATGGTCTCGGTGTAGCCGTCCTTGCGGGCCTGGGCGACGATGGCCTCCAGGTAGTCGCGGACGCCGCCGAACTCCTCGAAGTAGCCGTTCTTGAGCTCGCGCGCCTCGGCCACCGGGATGTTCAGCTGACCGGACAACCCGAAATCGGACAACCCATACGCGAGGCCGTAGTTCATCGCCTTGATCTTGGCGCGCATCTCGCCGGTGACGGCCTCAGGGGCGACGTCGAAGACCTTGGCGGCGGTGGCCAGGTGGAAGTCGTGGCCGGACTCGAACGCCTCGATCAGCGACGCGTCGCCGGACATGTCGGCCATGATGCGCAGCTCGATCTGGCTGTAGTCGGCCGTGAGCAGCGTCTCGAAGCCCGCGCCGACCACGAAGCCCTTCCGGATCCGGCGTCCCTCCGCGGTCCTGATCGGGATGTTCTGCAGGTTGGGCTTCTCGCTGGACAGCCGCCCGGTGGCGGCCACGATCTGGTTGAACGTGGTGTGGATGCGGCCTTCGTCGCCGATCTCCTTGATCAGGCCCTCCACCGTGGTGCGCAGCTTCTGCTGGTCCCGGTGCCTGAGCATGATCGTCGGCAGCTCGTGCTCGGTCTGGCCGGCCAGCCAGACCAGGGCGTCCGCGTCGGTGGTGTAGCCGGTCTTGGTCTTGCCCGTCTTCGGCAGGTTGAGCTTGACGAACAGGATCTCCTGGAGCTGCTTGGGCGAGCCCAGGTTGAACTGCTCCCCCACCGAGTCGTGCGCGGCCTCGGTGGCCTGCTTGACGGCGGCGGCGAACTCGGCCTCCAGGGCCGCGAAGTACTGCCGGTCGGCGGCGATGCCGGCCCGCTCCACCTCGGCCAGCACCCGGACCAGGGGCAGTTCCACCTCTGTCACCAGGCGGGTGCCGCCGCGCTCGGACAGGAAGCTCTCCAGCGCGATGGCCAGGTCGCGGACGGCCAGCGCGCGGGTGCCCAGCTCCTTGGCGGCGGTGTCGTCCTCCTCGAACAGGCTGGTCTGGCCGTTGCCGTCGCTCTCGGCCTTCAGCTCGCGGTGCAGGTAGCGCAGCACCAGGTCGTCCAGCGGGAAGCTGCGCTGGCCGGGCAGCGCCAGGTAGGCGGCCAGCGCGGTGTCGCAGGTGAGGCCGCGCAGATCGAGCCCGTGCGCCCACAGGGCCAGCAGCGGGCCCTTGGCGTCGTGCACGGTCTTGGGCCTGGTGTCGTCGGCCAGCCAGGCGCTGAGGGCCTTCTCGTCCTCGGGGGTGAGCTGGGTGGGGTCGAGGTAGGCGGCCGAGTCGTCCGGGGAGGCGATCGCGATGCCGTCCAGGCGGCCGGTGCCGCTCCCGTAGACCCCACGGAAGGCGAGGCCGGCGCGGCCCTCGGGGAGGGCGCTCAGCCAGGCGGCGACCTCGCCGGGGGCGAGGGAGGTGACCTGGACCTCGACCGCGCCCTCGATCTCGGGTTCGGCGGTGCCGAGGGTCTTGAACAGGCGCTCGCGCAGCTCGCCGCGGATCTGCAGCGAGTCGAGCAGTTCGTTGATCTTCTCGCGGTCCCACTGGCCCATGGTCAGCTCGGTGGGGCGCACGTCCAGGACCACGTCGCGTTTGAGCTCGGTCAGCATCCGGTTGTGGATCACCTGGCCCAGGTGCTCCCTGAGCATGCCGCCGACCTTGCCCTTGACCTCGTCGGCCCGGCGGACCAGCTCGTCCAGCGAGCCGAAGTCGAGGATCCACTTGATCGCGGTCTTCTCGCCCACGCCGGGGATGCTGGGCAGGTTGTCGCTGGGGTCGCCGCGCAGCGCCGCGAAGTCGGGATACTGAACGGGGCTCAGCCCGTATTTCTCCTGCACGGCCTCGGGGGTGAAGCGGGTCATGTCGCTGATGCCGCGGCGGGTCATCAGCACGGTGACCCGCTCGTTGACCAGCTGGAGCGCGTCCCGGTCGCCGGTGACGATGAGGACGTCCATGCCCTCCTCGGTGGCCTGGGTGGCCAGCGTGGCGATCAGGTCGTCGGCCTCGAAGCCCGCCAGCGACAGGTGCGGGATGCGCAGCGCGTCGAGCAGCTCGAAGATGAGCTGGATCTGGCCGACGAAGTTCTCGGGAGTGGCCGACCTGTTGGCCTTGTAGTTCGCGAACGCCTCGTGCCGGAACGTGGGCTCGCTGCGGTCGAAGCAGACCACCACGTGCGTCGGCGCCTCGTCGCGCAGGATGTTCGTCAGCATGGACGTGAAGCCATACACCGCCTCGGTGTGCTGGCCGTCGGTCGTCATCAGGTTGGCGTCCTTCAGCGCGTAGAACGCCCGGTAGGCCAGCGAGTGCCCGTCGAGGAGCAGGAGGCGGGGACGGGTGGGGGTGGCTTCGTTCTTCGGCACACCCGCAGCCTAGTCTGCCCCTACGACAGAAAACCTCTGGAAGGAAGAGCCTTGACCCAAGAGCTCGTGGCACTGATGAACGAGGCGGGGAACGGGCACCTGCCCGAGCGGATGGGCATCGAGTTCATTGAGGCGACCGCGCACCGGGTGGTGGCCAGGATGCCCGTCCAGGGCAACACCCAGCCGTACGGGCTGCTGCACGGGGGCGCCTCGGTGGTGCTGGCCGAGACGATCGGCTCCACCGCCGCGGCCATGCACGCGGGCGCCGGGCGGATCGCGGTCGGCATCGAGATCAGCGCCACCCACCACCGCTCGGCCACCACCGGCCACGTCACCGGCGTCGCCACCCAGCTGCACGGCGGCCGCACCATCGCCACCTACGAGATCGTCATCACCGACGACCAGGACCGCCGCGTCTGCACCTCGCGCCTCACCTGCATGCTGCGCGACGCCTCCTGAGCAGGACCGGCCGGAAATGGGGACGGCCAAAATGCGTCTCTCTTTGCACGCGAGCCCCACGGGTCGCTAGCGTGTCTCTCCCAGAGCCCGTGGATGACCGAGTAGACAACGTGCCGCGCCGGGGAAGCGCCGCATGGTCCCAAAGGTCAACCACGGGCTCATTCCCGGTAAACCGCAGGCCGGAAAGTAGAGAAGCGCCCCGGTTGCGAACTTCCGGCAACCGGGGCGCCCTCCCGAGGATCAGGCCCGGGCGAGTGTGCCCAGGTACAGCTCGATGACCTTCGGGTCGTTGATCAGTTCGCTGCCCTTCGCCATGTAGGCGTTGCGCCCCTGGTCCAGGACGTAGCCGCGATGACAGATCTGCAGGCAGCGCCGCGCGTTCTGCTCCACCATGATCACCGTGACCCCGGCCTGGTTGATCTGCTGGGCCTGGATGAACACCAGGTCCTGCAGTTTGGGCGACAGCCCGGCCGACGGCTCGTCCAGCAGCAGCACGGACGGCTCGGTCATCAGCGCCCGCCCCATCGCGACCATCTGCCGTTCGCCGCCGGACAGCGATCCGGCCCGCTGCTTGCGCCGCTCCCGCAGCGCGGGGAAGATCTCGCAGACGAAGTCGAACCGCTCCCTGAACTTCTTGGGCGTCTGGAAGGCGCCCATTTCGAGGTTCTCCTCGATGGTGAGGCTCGGGAAGACGTTGTTGGTCTGCGGGACGTAGCCGACGCCGCGGGCCACCAGCGAGTGGGCCTTCAGGCCGGTGATGTCCTCGCCGTTCAGGGTGACCGCGCCGCTGCGCACGTTGACCAGGCCGAACAGGGACTTCAGCAGGGTCGACTTGCCGGCGCCGTTGGGGCCGATGATGCCGATCAGTTCGCCCTTGCCGACGTACAGGTCGCAGCCGTTGAGGATGTTGACCCCCGGGACGTACCCGGCGAAGAGCTCATCGGCTCTGAGCACGGCCTCTTCCGCGCCCGCCAGATGCTCCGAGCGGTCGACGACCGCGGCGGTGGACTCCTGCCCGGCGGGGTCTTCGCTGCTCATGCCTTCTCCTCAATTTCCGCCTCTAGCTCCGCCTCGGCCTGGTGCAGCTGCTCCTCGGCCTCGGCCGTGGTCAGCGGGGCGTCGTGGTGGGCGCCCAGATAGGCGTCGATCACCCGGGCGTCGGCCATGATCGTGTCGGGCGGGCCCTCGGCGATGACCGTGCCCTGGGCCATCACGATGACCCAGTCGCTGATGTCGCGGACCATGTCCATGTCGTGCTCGACGAACAGCACGGTCATGCCCTGCTCGCGCAGGTCCTTCACGTGGCCGAGCAGGGACTGGGTGAGGGCCGGGTTGACGCCCGCCATGGGCTCGTCCAGCATGACGAGCTCGGGGCCGACCATGAGCGCCCTGGCCATCTCCAGCAGCTTGCGCTGGCCGCCGGAGAGCGAGCCGGCGAAGTCGTCGCGCTTGGCGCCGAGCTTGAAGCGTTCGAGGAGTTCCTCGGCCCGGACGGTGATCTCGTCCTCCTGGGGCTGCCAGAGGCCGGAGAAGAGGGCGCGGAAGAAGTTCTCCCCGCGCTGCTTCTGCGCCCCGAGCCGCATGTTCTCCATCACCGTCAGCTTGGACAGCGCCTTGGTGAGCTGGAAGGTCCTGACCATGCCCCGGCGGGCGACCTGGTGCGCCGAGACGCCGTTCATCGGCTTGCCGTTGAACGTCCAGGCGCCGGAGTCGGCGGTGTCGAAACCGGTGAGCTGGTTGAAGAACGTGGTCTTGCCGGCGCCGTTGGGCCCGATCAGCGCGGTGATGGAACCGCGCTGGATCTCCACGTGCTCGACCTCGACGGCGGTCAGGCCGCCGAAGCGCCGCACCACGTTGTCGACCACGAGGATGGGGTCGGGCTTGGGCGCGCCGGGTTCCGAGGGCACGCTCGCGAGCGCGGCGAGCGCCTCCGCCTTGCGGTTCACAGTGTCAGCGTGCATCGAGCGCGATCTCTCTCTTGTCGCCGAGGATGCCCTGCGGGCGGTAGATCAGCAGGAGTACCAGGCCGAGGCCGACCAGCATGTAGTTGATCGAGCCCACCTGGTTCACCGTGATGAAGGTGATCACCTGGTGGTTGACGGCCTCTTCCATGCCCGTCTTGACCAGGATCAGCAGGCACCAGAAGATCACCGCGCCGAGCACCGGGCCGAACACCCGGGCGGCGCCGCCGAGGATGAGCACGGTGTAGGCGAAGAAGGTCAGCTCGGTGCTGAACAGGTCGGGCTGGGTGGCGGCCCGGCTGAGCGCGAACAGGAACCCGGCCAGCGAGCCGATGACGCCGCCGAAGACCAGGGCCTGCATCTTGTACGAGAAGACGTTCTTGCCGAGGCTGCGCACCGCGTCCTCGTCCTCCCTGATGGCCTTCAGCACCCGGCCCCAGGGGCTCTTCATGACCAGGTAGACGACCGCGCAGGCGGCGGCCACCAGGATCCACCCGACGGTGAGCACCCACAGTGTGCGGTGGTCGAAGGCGATCGGGCCGATCCCGTACTGCCCCGGGGAGTAGATGTTCATCCCGTAGAAGTCGTCGGAGAACGCTTCCAGGCCGTCGGTGCCGCCGAAGGTGCCCTGCAGCGCCACCGAGCGGACCACCAGGCGGACGATCTCGGCCGCCGCGATGGTGACGATGGCCAGGTAGTCGGCGCGCAGGCGCAGCGTCGGGATGCCCAGCAGGAGCGCGAACAGGACGGCGGCCGCCAGCCCGATCACGATGCCCAGCCAGAAGGGCAGCCCGAGGGTGGCCACGGTGGTCGCGACGCCGTACGCGCCGACGGCCAGGAAGCCCGCCTGGCCGAAGTTGAGCAGCCCGGTGTAGCCGAAGTGGATGTTCAGGCCGATCGCGGCGAGCGCGTAGATGACGGCTTCTGTGCCGATCCCGGCCTCGACGGCGCGGGAGAAGATGAGAGTCCAGTCCATGACTTCGACCTAACCGATCCGCTCGCGGCGGCCGAGAATGCCTTGCGGCCTGACAAGGAGCACGAGGATGAGCACGGCGAGGGCGCCGACGGTCTTGAGCTCCGGGGGGATCCAGATCGTGGAGATCTGCACGAACATGCCCACCACGAGCGAGCCGACCAGGGCGCCGAAGGCGGTGCCGAGGCCGCCCAGGGTCACCCCGGCGAACATCAGCAGCAGCACCTGCTGGCCCATCTGGAAGTTGAGGATCTGGGTGGTGCCGAGCATGATCCCGGCCAGGCCCGCGACCGCGGTGCCCATGGCCCAGACGATCCGGATGATCCGGTCCACGTTGATGCCGGAGGAGGCGGCCAGCGCGGGGTTGTCGGACACCGCCCGGGTGGCCTTGCCCAGCCGGGTGAAGGTGAGGGCCAGGCCGACGGCGATCAGGACGGCGATCTCGATGCCCATCGCGATCAGGCTCTTGGGCGTGGTGAAGACGGGCCCGAGCTTGATGCCGTCCTGGGCGACGTACTGCTCGTACGGGACGTTCTCGCCGCCGAACAGGAAGAGCAGCAGGTAGCGCAGGAACATGGCCACGCCGATGGAGATGATCATCATCGACACCAGGCCGGTCTTGCGGTTGCGCAGCGGGCCCCAGAAGAAGCGTTCCTGCCCGTACCCGAACCCGGCCGCGACGATCACCGCCAGCGGTGTCGCGATCAGCAGGTGCAGGCCGAAGGTCGAGTTGAGGACGAACGCGATGAACGCGCCGACCGTGAGCAGCTCGCCGTGGGCGAAGTTGGTGAGGCCGGTGGTGCCGAAGATCAGTGAGATGCCCAGCGCGCCCAGGGCGATGATCAGCCCGAGGCTGAGGCCTTCGAAGGCGAGCTGTGCCACCCGGGTCCAGAAGGCGCTGCTGCCGCCGCCGTCCGGCGGTGTCGCGACCCCGGCGGCGTCTCCGCTGGCCAGGGCGAACAGGACGTTCCGGTAGTTGCCTTCGAACACCTGCACGCTCAGCGTCGCGCGGTCCTTGAACTTGAGCACCGTCCCGGCGGGGAGGGTCGCCTGATCCAGGGTGACCTTGTAACTGCCCGCGGCGGGGACTTGGACTTCCCATTTGCCGTCGGCGCCCGACGTGGCCTCACCGACGGGTTGGCCGTCCCCGGAGGTCACGCTGATTTTCACGCCGTTCACCGGCTGGCCTTGGTTTTGGAGTGTGCCCCTCAGCGACTCCCCTTCCGCCCAGGCGGGAGAGGCGAGCAGGATGAAGAGCGCACCCAGGAAGGCCGTGAAAGCGATCACGGCTCTGCGCAAAGCTGTTCCCTCACTTAGGTCATGGCCGGGTTGTGCCCAGCCAGCCCGAACACGCGATATTGCAAGAAGTCTGCACCGTTGTGGCCGGAGCATATTCTCTGGAGTCCGATTATGGACCGTTCGTCACCAATCGGTGACCAGAGCGTTCTGTGTGCTTCCGGCCCTCCCAAACGAAGAGCCCCGGCCTTGCGACCAGGGCTCTTCACGGCTGTGTGAGCCGAGCGGTGGGACTAGCCGGCGACCTTGCCGGACAGGTAGGTGATGTTGGCGTACTTGTTCTCGGCGTCGTACTGGTAGATGCCGATGGTGGCCTCGGACGGGTCACCGGCGTCGCTGAACTCGACCGGGCCGCTCAGGCCGTCGTAGTCGATGTCCTTGCCCTCCTTGAGCAGGGCGAGGCAGGCGGCGAAGTCGGTGCACTTCTCGCCGCCCTTGCTGACGTCGATCAGCTTGCTGGCGACCGCGGTGCCGGCGTCGGACTTGGCGGCCTCGGCGGCCAGCGCCGACAGGACCGTGGCGTCGTAGGACTCGGGAGCGTAGCTCCAGTCCGTCAGCGCCGGGTCGACGGAGAGCAGCTTCTGGCGGAAGTCGTCGGGGGCCTTGGCGCCGGGCAGCGTGCCCTTGATGCCTTCCAGGGTTCCCTTCGGGAAGTCCTTGGAGTAGTCGGCGAGGTTGCCGTCGACGAAGTAGATCTTGACCTTGTCCGGGCCCAGACCCTGCTTCTTGAGCTCAGGAATGATCTTCGTGGTCTCGTTGAACGCGATCAGGGCGATGGCCTTGGGGTTGGCCTCCTTGATCTTCGCGACGTCCGCGGAGAAGTCCGCGGCGGCCGGGTCGTACGCGGTCTTGACCACGATCTCGCCACCGCCGCCGCTGACCGACTTCTCGACCTCGTCGGCCAGGCCGTTGCCGTAGGAGTCCTGGCGGTTCAGGATGGCCACGGTGTCGCTGCCGTCCTGGACGATGAGGTCGCCGAGGACCCGGCCCTGGAGCACGTCAGAAGGAGCGGTCCGGAAATAAAGACCCTTGTCCGCATAAGTCGTGAACTCAGGTGAGGTGTTCGCCGGGGAGAAGTGCACCACGCCGGCGTTCGTGATCTTGTCGATGACCGTCTTGGACACACCGGACGAGGCCGCGCCGATCACCACGTCGGTGTTCTGCTGCAGCAGTTTGTCCACCGACTGGGACGCAATGTCGGTCTTGGTGTCGCCAGAGTCGGTGTCGATCTCCACCACCGGCTTGCCGAGGACGCCACCGGCCTCGTTGATCTCCTTGACCGCCAGCTTCACGCCCGCGAACTCCGGCGGGCCAAGGAAGGCCAGGTCACCGGTCTGCGGCAGCAGGGCACCAACGGTGAGCACGCCATCGCCAGCAGCTGCGGCGGGCGCGGAGGAAGCCGGTGCCGCAGGCGCGGAAGACGCCGGCGAAGCGGTTTCCTCGCCGCCACCACAGGCCGTGAGCGCGAGACTGGCCGCCGCGGCGACCGCCAGCACGCGCCCAAAGGGGGCAATGCGGATCATGAAGTGTCTCCTTCATCCATGCCCGGACCACGCAGACGCGGGTCCGATCGAATGGTGGAAACGTACATAACCCCCATGCGTCTGACCAGGAATGCATCAGAACTGACGGCACTTGGATGCCGAGTCGTAATAAGTCCTCAACCTTGCCTGCCCAAGCCGTTGACCTGGAATGACCCCGAACACCGCTAACATTAGCCGCGGAACCCGACGTTTCACCGTGTGGGCCCTGCTCATGACTCCGGGTTACGCCCACCGGCTTCCGTCACCACGATCTGGGCGACCTGACGCATGCTCAGCCGCTGGTCCATGGAGGCCTTCTGGATCCACCGGAACGCCTGCGGCTCGGTCCAGCCGTGCTGGGTCATCAGCAGGCCCTTCGCCCGCTCGACCAGTTTCCGGGTCTCCAGCCGCTCGGAGAGGGTGGTGACCTCCTTCTCCAGCGCCGCCAGCTCCTCGTGCCTGCTGACCGCCATCTCGATCGCGGGGACCAGATCGGCCTTGGTGAACGGCTTCACCAGGTAGGCCATCGCGCCCGCGTCCCTGGCCCGCTCGACCAGGTCGCGCTGGGAGAACGCGGTCAGGATCAGGCACGGCGCGATCCGCTCGGAGACGATCTGCTCGGCGGCCGAGATCCCGTCCAGCACGGGCATCTTCACATCCAGGATGACCAGGTCGGGCCGGAGCTCGGTGGCGAGCTTCACGGCCGTCTCACCGTCGCCGGCCTCACCGACGACCGCGTAGCCATCCTCTTCCAGCATCTCCTTCAGGTCGAGGCGGATCAGTGCCTCATCTTCCGCGATCACCACTCGCCGCTGCGTTCCAGTCACGCACAAGAGGTTACCGACGTCCGCTACATTAGGAACACGCCCGGGGGCCGGTACGGCACAAGATCCCGGACGGTGATCTGCCCTGATATCCCAACGGCAGAGGAAATGGTCTCAAACACCATCTAGTGTGGGTTCGAATCCCACTCAGGGCACGGAAACGGCCCGCCGGGCGATGCCTGGCGGGCCGTTCGCGTCTGCGGGCTCAGGCCTGCGGGTGGGCCACCGCGGAGCCGATGGTGTGCACCCGGAGGGCGTTGGTGGAGCCGGGGTTCCCGGGCGGGGAGCCGGCCACGATAACGATCTTGTCACCCTTTTCGAACTCGCCGAGGGCGAGCAGCGAGGCCTCCACCTGACGGACCATGTCGTCGGTGTGGTGCACGAACGGCACCTGGAAGGTCTGCACCCCCCAGGTCAGCGCCAGCTGGCCGCGGATCTGCGGGTTCGAGGTGAAGGCGATCAGCGGGATCGGCGAGCGGTAGCGGGCCAGCCGGCGCGCGGTCTCGCCGGACATGGTGAAGGCCACCAGGGCCTTCGCGCCCACGATGGCGCCGACCTCGGCCGCCGCGCGGGCGATGGCGCCGCCGGTGGTCTCGGGGCGGCGGTCCAGGTTGTGGGTGGCGTGCAGGGTGGCGCCCTCGGCGGCCGTGGCGATCTTCGCCATGGTGACCACCGAGTCGATCGGATAGCTGCCGACCGAGGTCTCGCCGGAGAGCATCACCGCGTCCGCGCCGTCCATCACCGCGTACGCCACGTCCGAGGCCTCGGCCCGGGTCGGGCGGGGGGCGCTCATCATGGAGTCGAGCATCTGGGTGGCCACGATCACCGGGTGCGCCTTCTCCCGGCACAGCTCGATGATCCGGCGCTGCACGATCGGCACCTGCTCCAGCGGCAGCTCCACGCCGAGGTCGCCGCGGGCGACCATGACGCCGTCGAAGGCGTCGATGATCTCCTCCAGGCAGTCCACCGCCTGCGGCTTCTCCACCTTGGCGAGCAGCGGCAGCCGGACCCCCTCCTCGTCCATGATCTTGTGCACGATCATGGCGTCCTCGGCGGAGCGCACGAACGACAGGGCGATCATGTCGAAGCCGGTGCGGAGGGCCCAGCGCAGGTCCTCCTCGTCCTTCTCGGTGAGCGCCGGGGCGCTGACCGCGACGCCGGGCAGGTTGAGGCCCTTGTTGTCGGAGATCATGCCGCCGACCACCACCCGGGTGGTGACCCGCGGCCCTTCGACGGCGAGCACCTCCAGGTTGAGGCGGCCGTCGTCGACCAGGATGGTGTCCCCTGGCTTGACGTCTCCGGGCAGGCCCTTGTACGTCGTGGAGACGATGTCGCGATCGCCGGGGACGTCCTCGGTGGTGATGGTCAGCACGTCGCCGACGCCCAGCCGGACCGGACCGGAGGCGAACTTGCCGACGCGGATCTTGGGGCCCTGCAGGTCGGCGAGTACGCCGACGGCGCGGCCGCAGTCGGCGGCCGCTTCACGCACCCGGTCGAGTACCTCCTGGTGCAGTTCATGACTGCCGTGGGAGAGGTTGAATCGCGCCACGTCCATGCCCGCCGCGATCAGTTCGCGGAGGCGCTCCGGAGAGGAGGTGGCGGGACCGAGGGTACAAACGATCTTAGCTCGACGACTCACGAGTCCTAGCCTAATTGGTCCAGACCACTTGATAGTGACGGCTTCCATTGCTGTGGCCTAATTGTCAGTGACTTCACGCGATCGCTTAGGTGTCCTAGCCTTACCCGCTATGGGGCGTATCTGGAGGTTAGCTGCCGTCTCGACGCTGATGAGCGTCATCGCGTGCGGTGCACAGGCTACCGAATCAACCGGGCCCCCAACCGGCGTTTCGGTCTCGTTGCAGCAGTGGCGTTCCGATGTGCCGGTGCACCGCCTCCAGGTGGCGGTCGCCAACACCGGGACGGTCCCGCTCTTCTTCGAGGAGTTGCAGCTCCAGACGGAGTCCTTCCAGACGATGCCGCCGCGCCGGGTGGACATGCCGCTGGGCCGCACGCCGCGGACCGATCTGCCCATCCCGTACGGCCCCGCCCGCTGTGACCCGACCACGATCCCGGCACCGAAGCCCGCCGTGGTGGTGGCGAAGCTGCGGGTCGGAGACGAGCCGGCCCGCGAGGTCAGGTTCCCGATCCCCGCCACCGACCCGCTGCTGGCCCAGCTGGTGCGCACCGAATGCGCCGCGTTCATCCTGGCCCAGACGGTGGACGTGGCGTTCGGGACGGCCTGGACCCGCGACGGCGACCGCCTGCGCGGCGCGCTCCTGGTGACCCGCAGGCGCGGCTCGGGGCCGGTGAGCGTGGACGACCTGGTGGGGACCACGCACTACCGGCTGGAACCGGTGTCGGGGAAGCGGAAGCCGGTGGACGTGCTCACCGGGGCGAGCCTGGAGATCCCGGTGCTGATCACCCCGACCCGGTGTGATCCGCACGCGTTCGCGGAGAGCAAGCAGGCGTATCTGTTCACGGTGCGGGGCACGGCCACGCCGGGCGGGGAGTCGTACAACATGACCGTGGTGCCGCCGGAGGCGGTGCAGCTGAAGTTCCTGGACTACGCGGTGGACGTGTGCGACCTGCCGCGCTGAGCGCGGCGCAGTACGACACCGGCCCAGGAGATCGCGATGGCCGCGATGACGATCCAGCGGACCAGCCAGACGTAGTCGGCCGGGTAGACGACGCCTTCGATGTAGGTGTCGATGAAGCCGCCCGGGGCGAGGCCGCGCGCCCCCGCGTGGGCGCGGCCCCAGTTCTCCAGCGCGGTGAGCGGGCACTCGACCCAGCCGGTGAGCTGGACCACCCCCCAGGCGGCGAAGCCCAGGTGCGGCCAGATCAGCTTCGGCCGGCGCCAGGCCAGGTAGCCGCCCAGGGCGATGTACAGAATGACGATGAAGTGCACGACCATCGTGACTTCCCAGATCGCCTGGTAAATCATGCTTCCACGCTATGCCTGGCGGGCCCCGGCGGGATCCGCCCGGCTACTCAGCTCGGCCGGGCGGAGTGCTCAGGCGTCCTTGGGTAGCGTGACCGCCCGGTACGCGCTGACCACGCCGCGCCCGTAGAAGCCGTTCCGGCCCCGGTCGCCCTCGCAGAGCTGCACGACGCTCGCCGAATACTTGTACGCCCGCGGCGCCGGGCAGCCCTTGTCCGGCGCGGAGGCGTACAGCAGGCGCTCGGCCGTGGCCGGGTCCAGGGCCAGCCCGCCCTTGCCCGGCTTGCCGAACCGCGCGACCAGCAGCGCGACGACACCGGTCACATGCGGGGCCGCCATCGAGGTGCCCTCCAGGTACTGGTAGTACGAGCAGGTGCCGCGCGCGCACGACCGCACGGCGGCGGGGCCGCGCGGCCGGCCGGCCTTGTCCAGCAGGCCCTGGGCGCGCAGCGTCCTGGCGGGGGCGGCGGCCAGGATCTCCCGGGTCACGCCCTTCAGCCGGGTGCCCTTGTCGTCGAGGTCGCCGCCGGGGGCGGACACGTCGGCCTGCTCGACGCCGTAGTCGGAGTAGGAGGCCTTGCGCCCGCTCGGGCCGAGCGAGGTGACCGAGATGACGCCGTCCATCTCGGCGGGCACGTTCAGGCAGGAGTTGTCGACCTTGCGGTCGCGTTCGGCGCCGAGCGGGTAGTCGGGGCTGGTGGTGTCGCCGGCCGGGCTGCCCAGGTCGGTGGCGCCGTTGCCGATCGCGGAGACCAGTGTGACCCCGTGCGAGCGGGCGTAGTCCAGGGCCCGCTTCATGCCCTCCAGGATGCCGCGCTGCTCCTGCTGCTCGGCCGGGCTGTCGCCTGGGTTGGCGGGGCAGTTGAACATCCACGGGTCGACGTAGAACGACATGTTGACCACGTCGATGCCGTGGTCGCCCGCGTAGGTGAGGGCGTCCATGGTGGGCTTGAGGAAGAAGTAGCCCGAGTCGTGGCCGGCCCGCAGGTTGACCAGGGAGACGCCGGGGGCGACGCCGCCGATGCCGATGCCGTTCAGCGGGGAGCCGATGGTGCTGGCCACGTGCGTGCCGTGGCCCTCGTCGTCCACGTCGGCGGGGTCCTTGCAGCCCAGGTACTCGCACGGGCCGTCGAGGGTCTTGCCGTTGGGGTCCTTCGGCCGGTCGGTGACGAAGTTGCGGCTGAGCTTGCGGTTGAAGTTGGGCGCGATGTCGGGGTGCCTGCCGTCGATGCCGGTGTCGATCACGCCGACCAGGACCTGGTGGCTGCCGCGCTGCCTGGCGTACGACCCGGTGGGGGTGGCGCCGATCATCCGCATGTCCCACTGGCGGGGGGCGAGGGGCTCGCCGGCGACGGCGGCTCTCGGGCCGGCGGCGGGCGTGACCTGCCGTTCGGGCGCGCCGGTCCAGCGGGCCCGGGTGGTCGCGCCGATCTTGCGGTCCCTGGCGATCGCGGCGACGGCCGGGCTGGCGCCCACGCGGGCGGGTTCGGCGGTGCTGGCGAGCAGGTAGCCGAGCCGGGACTCCACGCTCCTGACCGTGCCGCCGGTGGCGGTGACCGCCCGTGCGGCCTCGGCCTGGCCGCCGGGGCGGTAGAACACGAGGTACTCCCCGGCGGGCGCCGACGGCGCGGCCGTGGTCCCGGTGGTCCTGACGCCAGCGCAGGCCGTGCCCAGCAGTGCCGCTGATACTCCGAGCGCCAGAATGAGGGCCGCCCGCCGCTGCTTGCTCAACAATCCTCCTCGTACAGGACTAAGATCCTTCTTCCCATAAGGGGCAATTGCAAGCCGATAAGCACATTTACGATATGTGCAAAAAAACATACGGCGTCCCGCTATAAGGCGGAACGCCGTAGTTTTCGGAGAAATATCAGACGAGCGGGCGGGCGGTCGGCGGGATCGCGACCGGCAGGGCGGTCTGGCCGGTCAGGTACTCGTCCACGGCCGCGGCGGCCGAGCGGCCCTCCGCGATCGCCCAGACGATCAGGGACTGCCCGCGCCCCATGTCCCCGGCGGCGAACACCCCGTCCACCCCGGTCTGGTAGGACTTGTTGCGCGCCACGTTCCCGCGCGGGTCGAAGAACTCCCCGGCCGACAGATCGGCCAGCTCGGACAGCAGGCCGCCCTTGTCCGGGCCGAGGAAGCCCATCGCCAGGGTCACCAGCTGGGCCGGGATCTCCCGCTCGGTGCCGGGCACCGGCTTGAACCCGGCGGCGGGGCCCTCCACCTCGACCAGCCGCAGCGCGGCCAGCCTGCCGTCGGCGTCCTTGACGAACTCGGTGGTGGACACCGCGTACACCCGGTCGCCGCCCAGTTCGGCGAGCTCCTCGTGGGCGCTCTCCATCTTGAACAGCATCGGGAAGGTCGGCCACGGCTGGGAGCCGGGGCGGTCCTCCGGCGGCCTGGGCATGATCTCCAGCTGGGTGATGGAGGCGGCGCCCTGCCTGATCGCGGTGCCGATGCAGTCGGCGCCGGTGTCGCCGCCGCCGATCACCACGACGTGCTTGCCCCGCGCCGAAATGCTGGAGTCGCCGAAGCCCTTGTTGGCGGGCGGCAGGAACTCCATCGCCTGGTAGACGCCCTCGGCGTCCCGGCCGGGCACCGGCAGGTCGCGCCACGCGGTGGCGCCGCCGGCCAGCACGATCGCGTCGAACTCGGCGCGCAGCTGGGCGGCCGTGATGTCCACGCCGACGTTGACGCCGGTCCTGAACTCGGTGCCCTCTGCCGCCATCTGCTCGATCCTGCGGTCGATGTTGCGCTTCTCCATCTTGAACTCGGGGATGCCGTACCTGAGCAGGCCGCCGATGGCGTCGGCGCGCTCGAACACGACCACGTCGTGCCCGGCCCTGGTCAGCTGCTGGGCGGCGGCCAGCCCGGCGGGGCCGGAACCGACCACGGCCACCTTCTTGCCGGTCTTGGCCAGCGGCGGCTGCGGGGTCACCCAGCCCTCGGCGAAGGCCCGGTCGATGATCTCGACCTCGACCCGCTTGATCGCGACCGGGTCGGCGTTGATGCCCAGCACGCAGGCCATCTCACACGGCGCCGGGCAGAGCCGGCCGGTGAACTCGGGGAAGTTGTTGGTGGCGTGCAGCCGCTCGATCGCCTCCCGCCAGTCGTCCCGGTAGACCAGGTCGTTCCACTCCGGGATCAGGTTCCCGAGCGGGCAGCCGTTGTGACAGAACGGGATGCCGCAGTCCATGCAGCGGGCGGCCTGCTTGGTCAGCTTCTCGGCCGGGAAGTCGTCGTAGACCTCCCGCCAGTCGCGGATCCGGACGTCCACCGGGCGACGGCCCGGCAGCTCGCGGCCGTGCGTCAGAAAACCCTTCGGGTCAGCCATCGGTGTCCCCCCTCATCCGTGCGAAGCGGCCATGACGGCCTCGTCGATGTCCCGGCCCTCGGCTTCGGCCGCGGCGCGGGCGCGCAGCACCCGCTTGTAGTCGATGGGCATGATCTTGCCGAACCTGGCCAGCGCGGCGTCCCAGTCGGTGAGCAGCGCCTTGGCCACCGGCGAACCGGTCTCGGCCAGGTGCTTTTCCACGGTCTCCCTGAGGAACTCCGAGTCCTCCTCGGTGAGCGCCTCGATCTCCACCATCTCCCGGTTCACCCGGACCGGGTTGAGATCCAGCACGTACGCCACGCCGCCCGACATGCCGGCCGCGAAGTTGCGCCCGGTCGGCCCGAGCACCACCGCCCGGCCGCCGGTCATGTACTCGCAGCCGTGGTCGCCGACGCCCTCCACCACCGCGGTGGCGCCGGAGTTGCGCACGCAGAACCGTTCGCCGACCACGCCGCGGATGAACGCCTCGCCGGAGGTCGCGCCGTAGAGGCCGACGTTGCCGGAGACGATGTGCCCGTCCAGGTCGTTGGCCGGGCGGACCGCGATCCGGCCGCCGGACAGGCCCTTGCCCAGGTAGTCGTTGGCGTCGCCGGTGAGCCGCAGGGTGATGCCGCGCGGCAGGAACGCGCCGAAGGAGTTCCCGGCCGAGCCGGTGAAGGACACGTCGATGGTGTTGTCCGGCAGCCCCGCCCCGCCCCAGCGGCGGGTGACGTGGTGGCCGAGCATGGTGCCCACGGTCCGGTTCACGTTCCGGATCGGGAGTTCCAGGGTGACCCGCTCGCCGAACTCCAGCGCGCCCTCGGCCAGCTGGATCAGCGTGTTGTCCAGCGCGCGCTCCAGGCCGTGGTCCTGCGGGACGATCTGGTGCAGCGCCGTGCCCGCCGGGAGTTCCGGCTGGTAGAGGATCGGGCTCAGGTCGAGCCCGGCCGCCTTCCAGTGGTCCACGGCCGCCTCGGTGTCGAGCAGTTCGGCGTGGCCGATGATCTCGTCCAGCGACCGGTAGCCCAGCTGGGCCAGGTACTCGCGGACCTCCTCGGCGATGAACTCGAAGAAGTTGACCACGAACTCGGGCTTGCCGGTGAAGCGCTTGCGCAGCTCCGGGTTCTGGGTGGCCACGCCGACCGGGCAGGTGTCCAGGTGGCAGACGCGCATCATGACGCAGCCGGAGACGACCAGCGGGGCGGTGGCGAAGCCGTACTCCTCGGCGCCCAGCAGGGCGGCGACGATGACGTCCCTGCCGGTCTTGAGCTGGCCGTCGGCCTGCACCACGATCCGGTCCCGCAGGCCGTTCAGGAGCAGCGTCTGCTGGGTCTCGGCCAGGCCGAGCTCCCAGGGCGCGCCCGCGTGCTTGAGCGAGGTGAGCGGGGAGGCGCCGGTGCCGCCGTCGTGGCCGGAGATCAGCACCACGTCGGCGTGCGCCTTGGAGACGCCCGCCGCGACCGTGCCGACGCCGACCTCGGAGACCAGCTTGACGTGCACCCTGGCCAGCGGGTTGGAGTTCTTCAGGTCGTGGATGAGCTGGGCCAGGTCCTCGATCGAGTAGATGTCGTGGTGCGGCGGCGGCGAGATGAGGCCGACGCCCGGGGTGGAGTGCCGGGTCTTGGCGATCCACGGGTAGACCTTGTGGCCGGGCAGCTGGCCGCCCTCGCCGGGCTTGGCGCCCTGCGCCATCTTGATCTGCAGGTCGTCCGCGTTGACCAGGTACTCGCTGGTCACGCCGAACCGGCCGGAGGCCACCTGCTTGATCGCCGACCGGCGGGCCGGGTCGTGCAGCCGCTCCGGGTCCTCGCCGCCCTCGCCGGTGTTGGACTTGGCGCCCAGCCGGTTCATCGCGATGGCCAGCGTCTCGTGCGCCTCCATCGAGATGGAGCCGTAGGACATGGCGCCGGTGGAGAAGCGGCGGACGATGCTCTCCACGGACTCGACCTCGTCCAGCGGGACGGGCGTGCCCGGGCGGAGCCGGAACAGGCCGCGCAGCGTCATCAGGGTCTCGGACTGGCCGTCGACCAGGGAGGTGTACTCCTTGAAGACCTCGTAGCGCTTGGTCCTGGTGGCGTGCTGCAGCTTGAAGACCGTGGTCGGGTTGAACAGGTGCGGCTCGCCCTCGCGCCGCCACTGGTACTCGCCGCCGACCTCCAGCCGCCGGTGCGCGTTCTCCGCCCTCGGGTACGCCTTGAGGTGGCGCTGCTGGGCTTCCTCGGCCAGCACGTCGAAGCCGACGCCGCCGAGACGGGAGGTGGTGCCGGTGAAGCACTCGCCGATCACGTCAGGGCCGAGGCCGAGGGCTTCGAAGATCTGCGCGCCGGTGTAGGACGCCACGGTGGAGACGCCCATCTTGGACATGACCTTGAGCACGCCCTTGCCGTACGCCTTGATCAGGTTGCGGACGGCCTTGCGCGGGTCGATCGAGAGCATGCCGGTGGCGGTCATGTCCTCGACGGTCTCGATGGCCAGGTAGGGGTTGATGGCGCTGGCGCCGTACCCGACCAGGAGGGCCATGTGGTGGCACTCGCGGGCCTCACCGGTCTCGATCACCAGGCCGACCCTGGTCCGGGACTTCTCCCTGATCAGGTGGTGGTGGACCGCGCCGGTGAGCAGCAGCGCCGGGATCGGCGCCTTCTCCGCGGAGGAGCCGCGGTCGGACAGGACGATGATCCTGGCCCCGTCCGCGATGGCCCGGGAGACCTCCTCGCGGATCTCCCGCAGCCGCCGCAGCAGCGCGTCCCCGCCGCCGCCGACGTGGAACAGGCCGGAGACCACGTACGGCTGGAAGCCGGGCAGCGCGCCCTCGTCGTTGATGTGGACGATCTTGGCCAGCTCGTCGTTGTCGATCACCGGGTACGGCAGCACCAGGCGGCGGCAGGACGCGGCCCCCGGGTCCAGCAGGTTGCCCTCAGGACCGATCGTGGACTGCAGGGAGGTGACCAGCTCCTCCCGGATCGCGTCCAGCGGCGGGTTGGTGACCTGGGCGAACAGCTGGCTGAAGTAGTCGAACAGGAGGCGCGGCTTCTCGCTCAGCACCGCGACGGGCGAGTCGGTGCCCATCGAGCCGAGCGGCTCGCCACCGGTCACCGCCATCGGGGTGAGGATGATCCGCAGCTCCTCCTCGGTGTAGCCGAAGGTCTGCTGCCGCTTGACCAGCGCCTCGTGGGTGGGGTGCTCGTGCTCGCGCTCGGGCAGCTCCTCGAAGCGGACCAGACCGGCGTGCAGCCACTCCCCGTACGGCTCGGCGGCGGCCAGCTCGGCCTTGATCTCGTCGTCCTCGATGATCCGGCCGCGCGCGGTGTCGACCAGGAACATCTTGCCGGGCTGCAGCCGGCCCTTGCGGATCACCCGCTCCGGCTCGATGTCGGAGAGCACGCCCGCCTCGGAGGCGAGCACGACCAGGCCGTCGTCGGTCACGTAGAACCGGCCGGGGCGCAGGCCGTTGCGGTCCAGGACCGCGCCGACCAGGGTGCCGTCGGAGAAGGAGATCGAGGCGGGGCCGTCCCAGGCCTCCATCAGGGTGGAGTGGAACTCGTAGAAGGCGCGCCGCGCCGGGTCCATCTCGGTGTGGTTCTCCCACGCCTCCGGGATCATCATCAGCACCGCGTGCGGCAGCGACCGGCCGCCCAGGTGCAGCAGCTCCAGCGTCTCGTCGAAGGAGGCGGTGTCGGAGGCGTCCGGGTCGCAGATCGGGAACAGCCGCTCCAGGTCGCCGGGGATGAGCCCGGTGCCCAGCATGGCCTCCCTGGCCCGCATCCAGTTGCGGTTGCCCTTGACGGTGTTGATCTCACCGTTGTGCGCGATGTACCGGTACGGGTGGGACAGCGGCCAGGACGGGAAGGTGTTGGTGGAGAACCGGGAGTGCACCAGCGCGATCGCGGTCACGTACCGGTCGTCGGACAGGTCGGGGAAGAACGGCTCGACCTGCTGCGGGGTCAGCATGCCCTTGTAGACGACGGTGCGGCTGGACAGCGAGGCGAAGTAGACGTCCACCTCGTGCTCGGCCCGCTTGCGGAACGCGAACGCGGCCCGGTCCAGCTCGATGCCGGTCAGGTCGCCGGCGGAGACGAACAGCTGGCGGAAGGAGGGCATCACGGCGCGGGCGCTCGGGCCGGCGTGCGTGGTGTCCACCGGGACCTCGCGCCAGCCGAGCACGGTCACGTTCTCCTCGGCCGCGATCTCCTCGATCATGCGCACGGCGACCGCGCGGGCCTCCCCGTCGTGCGGGAGGAAGGCGATCCCGGCCGCGTACGCCCCTGCTTCCGGCAGGGCGAACGGGGTCACGGCGCGGTAGAGCGCGTCCGGGATCTGGGTCAGGATGCCGGCGCCGTCTCCGGTCTCCGGTTCGCTCCCCCGCGCACCCCGGTGATCGAGGTTGATCAGCGCGGTCAGAGCCTTCGCGACGATGTCGTAGCTGCGGCGGCCGTTGACGTCGGCAACCATCGCGACGCCACAGGCGTCGTGCTCGTTCGCAGGGTCGTAAAGGCCCTGAGGCTCGGGAAAGCCCCCAGGACGGCCAAGGCGGGCAGCAGGCATGTAATCACTCCCGTCGTCATCTTCTGCGTGGAGACAGAGGGACGACGCTGGCCCTGCTGCAGTTGTGGTGTGTAGAGATTACCCCACCCTGTGGCAGTCGTCCCGCCTGGGCATTCGTGGAAAACGTCAGGGGGGCGATGCGCCGATAGGGTTTCAGTTATGGCTATCGACGAGCTGTTCGCACAAGCCGGGGTTGATGGCAGGCGGCTCCGTAGGGCGGTCGCCCTCCTCGCGGATGGGCGCTGGTGGACACTCGCCGATCTGGTCCGGGAGACCGCCACGTCGCGGCGGACGATCGAGGCGCTGCTGCGTGAGCTCCCCCTTGAGCATCACGGCGAACGCGTCCGAATCCCAGCTGATCAGGCTAAACACTACAACACTGGCACTGAATCCAATATTTCGGACCCCGTGTCTCACCTTATGGACATATATGGGGATACGGTGGCCCGAATCGCGGAGCTGATCGCCAAGGCGCCCCGGGGGCGGCACACGCTCGACCATGTGGCCGCCACGGCGGACACGGTGGTGCGGCGGGCGCTGCTGCTCGGGGAGCGGTTCTGGCTGCCGGGAGCGCGGGTGCTGTGTGTCGGAGATCACGATCTGACCTCGCTGGCGGTGCGGATGATCCATCCGGAGGCCGAGGTGGCGGTGGCCGATGTCGACGAGCGGATCCTGGAGTATCTGGACGGGCAGGGGCTGGGGGTCCGGGCTTTCTGGGCGGATCTGCGGCTGGGGTTGCCGCCGTCGGTGCGGGGGTGGGCGGATCTGGCGGTGACCGATCCGCCGTATACGCCGGAGGGGGTCGGACTGTTCGTGGCGCGGGCGGCGGAGGGGCTGCGGGATCGGGAGCAGGGGCGGATTCTGCTGGCGTATGGGGCTTCTGAGCGGACGCCGATGCTGGCGTTGAAGGTGCAGAGCGCGCTTTCGGATCTCAATCTGCTGACTGAGGCGATATTTCCGGACTTCAATCGGTATCACGGGGCGGAGGCGATTGGGAGCGCGGCCGATCTCTATGTGTTGCGGCCGACGACGAAGACGTGGCCGTCGGTGGCGTCGCGGGTGGACAAGCTGGCGACCGCGATCTACACGCAGGGGCCGCAGTCGGTGGAGGCGAAGGGCAGCGAAGCTTTGCCGGGGCTTGGCGGGATCGAGGAGTTCGGGCCGGGGCTGCTGGTCGGGGAGTGGCCGCGTGAGCTGCTGCCCAAGCTGCCCCGGGTCCGGTTGTCGACCTGGCTGGCCAAGCCGTATGCCGCTGATCCTGAGCGGGTGGCGGTCGCCGTGCCGGCCGGTCTGGAGGCCGTCCTGCCGCGGGTGCTCCTCGCCAGCCGGGCCCGGCATGTTCGCGTGCTGCTCGCGGGTGCGCCCGATCTGCCGGCTCTGGACCTGCTCTCCCCCGTCTACGACCTCACCGTCGACGGGACTGTCCTCGATGCGGTACGGCGTGCGCTCCCCGGCCATGAGTCCGCCCGGATCGCGCGCCGCGTCCTCGACAACGCGCACGGCAAGGTCGCCAACTCCTGGCGCGAAGCCCTCGTCTCGGCGAAGGGCCTCACCAAGAGGCAGGCCCGCGCTCTCGTTCCCGGCTGGGCCGATGCCACCGCTCTGGAGCTCCCCGCGCATCGCCTGGCGTCCCTCGTGCACAGTTGCGAGGACACCCTGACTACTCCGCCGCCAGAAGACGCCCCTGGACGAACTGGCTGACCGAGTCCAGCGCGAGCAGCGGCTCGGTGAGATCCGGGCGCTCGTCCCCCACCGGGGCCACCCAGCTCACCACGACGAAATGCCCCAGCGCCCTGACCTGCGCCGACCCGCCGTCGACAGCGGGCTGCCCCGGCATGACCTTGAGAAACGCGCCCTTCTCGAACGCCTTCACCAGCAACCCCGCCGCCGCCGAATCCGCCATGTTGAAGATCGCGAACTGCCCCGAAACGCCATCCTCGCTGAACACCGCCCGCACCACCTGGCTACACCCCGCCAGCGGCGCGCTCCCCCACACCGCCTCCGCGCAGTTCCCCGAAACCACCGGCACCCCACGCTTCATCTGCGCCGCCCCAAAACTCACCAAATCCTTGGGAAAAACTTCCCCAGGAGTAAGAGGCTCCGCATCGACATTCCGGCTCGCGATCGGCTCATAAATAGCCGAAGACACCTCCCCCCGGAACACCTTCGGCCGAGCCCCCTCAGGAGGCCCCGAACACCCCGCCCCAAGAACCGCCCCGACCACCACCACTACCACCCACCGCATGAGGCCCGATCCTACTTAAGCCCTCCGACAAGCTCCGGGCGATTCCCCATCACGCCTCCGGCGGGGGACGTG
>NZ_BLAD01000038.1:74295-252507 GCF_009687845.1 Acrocarpospora corrugata | reverse complement strand
CCACCCACCCGTTTGTTCCACGCGGGCCTCCGCCCGCCCCCTCGCGTCGCCGCCCGACGATCTCGCCTTCGGCGGGAGACGTGGTTGTCCCACCCACCCGTTTGTTTCACGCGGGCCTCCGCCCGCCCCGGCTCTCAGCCCATGATCTCGGCTTCGCCGGAGGACGTGGTTCTCCCATCCACCCGTTGGTCTCACGCGGGCCGCCGTCCGGCGATCGCGCTTCGCGTGATGGGCCCTCAGCTCGCCGTTGGAGTGACCCCGGTGGCCGCTACGACCCGGCGGTACACGGCCTTTTCGGCCTCTCGGAGGGTGAGGCTCAGTGTGACGAAGTCGTCGGTGGGTTCGGGTTCCGCGCCGTCGGCTCGTGCCACCCAGACCAGGCCCACGTAGTGGCCCATCGCGTGGCCGCTCGCTTCGGAGTAGCCGCTGAAAGGCGCCACGTCGGGCTTCAGCGGGAGGGTCCAGCCGCCCCGGTGGAGTGCGTCCAGCGTGGTCACGAAGGTGTTCGCCGCTTCGGCGTTGGCGACGTTGAAGAGGGTGTACTGGGCGATGTAGGCGGAGTCGGCGGTGGTGAAGACGCCGCGGACCGCCTGGGTGCAGTCGGACTCGCGGGCCAGTTCGATCAGGTCTTCTCCCCAGAGCGCTTCCGCGCAGGAGCCGTCCAGCTGGCGCTGGCTCAGCCGCAGGGTCTGCTTGCCCGACTTCAGGGTTCGCGTCGCGAAGATCTCCTCAGCCGTGAGGGGCTTCTGGTCGGCTTTGCGGTCGGCGATGGGGGCGAACTGTTTGAGGGACTGCCAGGACTGGTATTCGGCGGGGCGGGCCTCGCCGATGGCTGAGCCGGCGGAGAGCGGGCTGGGGGCGGCGGCGGTGCCGTTGATGCCCTGGATGGCGAGGCTGAGCAGGAGGGCGACGACCAGGAGGGCGACTACGCCGCCGAGGCCGAGGAGGATCTTCTGCTGGATGGGGGTGAGGCCGAGTTCGGCCAGGCGGGAGTCGCTCCAGCGGTCCTCGCGGGCCGCCGGGCGTCGTTTGCGGGTGGTCATATGCCGCTGGCTCCGATGATCGAGCCGAGGCCCCAGGTGAGGGCGGCGGCGACGGCGCCGACCAGGAACTGGCGCAGGCCGCTGAACCACCAACTGCGGGCGGTCACCCGGGAGACCAGGGCGCCCGCGCCGAACAGGGCGACGGTGGCGAGCGCGGCCGAGACCCACAGGCTCCGCACACCCAGCAGGTACGGCGCCAGCGGCACCACCGCACCGGCGCTGAACGACAGGAACGAGGAGATGGCGGCGGTCGCCGGGGAGGGCAGGTCGCCGGGGGACACGCCCAGTTCGGTCTGGGTGTGCACCGCCAGCGCCTGCTCGGGATTGCGGGAGATCTGCCGGGCGACCTCGGCGGCGAGCGCCGGGTCGACGCCGCGGCTTACGTAAACCTGAGCCAATTCTTCCTGCTCGTCTTTCGGGTGACGTTCGAGCTCTCGCCGCTCGACCGCGATCTCGGCCTGGGCCAGCTCACGCTGGCTGGCCACCGACACGTACTCACCCCCGGCCATGGAGAACGCGCCGGCCGCCAGCCCGGCCACTCCCGCCAGGGAGATGACCTTCGTGTTGGCGGTCCCGCCCGCGACGCCCGCGATGAGCGCGAAGTTCGACACCAGGCCGTCCATCGCGCCGAACACGGCCGGGCGTAGCCAGCCGCCGGTGACGTCGCGGTGGGCGTGGTGCGCCTCCGCGGCCGAGCCCGTCATCGCCCGCCTGCCTCCTCCCCCGAAACTCCGGAGGTGGCCTTGTCGGCATCGACGGCGGAATCGGCGTCCGGATCGGCGTCCGGATCGGCGGCGGAGTCCTTGGAAGCGTCCGGGGAATCCTCGTCGTCAGTGGCGGAGACCTCGCTGGCCTCGGCCTGTTCTGGTCCGTGCGCGGGGTCATGCCCTTCCCCGCCCGCGCCGGGCCCGACGACGATCTCCTCGGTGGTCTTGTTCCTGGTCAGCCAGAAGTACGCGACCGCGCCGATCAGGATGACGATCGAGGTCCACTGGTTGAGCCGCAGGCCCAGCAGCTCGTGCGCCGGGTCGACCCGCAGGCCCTCGATCCAGAACCGGCCGATCGTGTAACCCGCGACGTACAGCGCGAAGAGGCGGCCGTGGCGGAGCGCGAGGCGCGAGCCGATGAGGATCAGGACGCCCGCGAGCGCGAAGTCCCAGAGCAACTCGTACAGGAAGGTCGGGTGGTAGGTGGCCACGCCGGGGACCGTGCCGGGGCGGCCCGGGTCGATCTCCAGGCACCAGGCGAAGTCGCACGGGCCGCCGAACAACTCCTGGTTGAAGTAGTTGCCCAGGCGGCCGATGCCCTGGCCGATGGCGATGCCGGGCGCGACCACGTCGGCGACCGCGGACAGCGAGATGCCGCGCCGCCGGCAGGCGATCCAGACGCCGACGGCGCCGAGGGCGACGGCACCCCAGATGCCGAGACCGCCCTTCCAGATGTAGAGCGCGTCGATGGGCCGGTTCGGGGCGTCCGCCCCGAAGTACAGCTGCCAGTCCGTGATGACGTGGTACAGCCGGCCGCCGACCAGGCCGAACGGGACGGCCCAGACGGCCAGGTCGGTGATCGTGCCGGGCAGGCCGCCGCGGGCCCGCCAGCGGCGCTCGCCGATCCAGACGGCGACGACGACGCCGAGCACGATGCACAGGGCGTAGGCCCGGATGGGGATCGGTCCGAGGTTCCAGACCCCCTGAGACGGGCTGGGGATGTAGGCGAGGAGGGGCATGTCACAGGACGCTACCGCGTCCGTGCCGCACTCGGGTACGGACGATCGTAAAGGTGCTGTCACAGCCTTCCCCGCCGGCCCCTCCCGGGAACCTCAGCGCCCCGCGGCGAGCACGGCTTCGCGCAGCTTGGCGGGCACGTACGCGGTCTGGTTGGGCAGGTCCTTGCCGTTCACCCGGATGGTCGGGGTGCCGGTGAGCTTGTCGTTCTTGAGCACCTTGGCCGACTGGTTGGCCTGCGCCTGCGCGTACTTCTGCGAGGTCACGCACTCGGGGAAGCCGGGCGCGGTGACGCCGACGTCCTCGCCCCAGGAGACCAGGTCGTTGAGGGCGAAGCCTTCGACGGTCTCGCCCGGCTGGTTCTGGAACAGTTTGTCGTGGAAGGCCAGCCACTGCCGGCCGTCGGTGATGCAGCGGGCGGCCGAGGCGGCCCGGATCGAATTGGACCTGGTCGGCTCCTGCGGGAAGATCGTGATCGGGTGGTAGATGACCTTGGCCTTGCCCTCGGCGGCCAGGTTCTTGATCGTCGAGCCGCTGCTGTCCTCCAGCGCCTTGCAGGCCGGGCACTGGAAGTCCTCGTACACCTCGACCACCGGCCCGGTGACCCCGGGCTTGCCCAGGGTGAGCGTGCCGTCCGCGTTGACGGTGGCCGGGGCCTGGGCGAGCACGGGCTTCTCCGCGGCGTTCCTGGAGGCCGCGTACCAGGAGCCGAGGCCGATGGCGGCCACCGCGACCGCCCCCACCGCGGTGATGATCATCAGCCGTCTGCGCTGGTCCTGCTTGCGGCTGGCGGCCCGCTGCGCCGCGATGCGCTCACGCGCCGACGCTTCCCGCGCACCCTTGCTCATGAATCGTTCTCCTCGTCTAGGTCGTGTTCTTCGTCATCGGGCCGGGCGCTCAGGCCCAGCAGGGAGTCCAGCGCCAGCCGGCCCGGCGGGAACCAGGCGACCCAGGCCGCGCAGAGCACCAGCCCGGCGTCGCGGAGCAGCTCGGTGAGGTAGGCGGGTTCCTGGCCGGCCGCGAGCGTGCCGTCGCCGCCGAAGCAGCCGCAGTCGATGCGCAGCCCGCGCGCCCAGGCCGAGGCGATCCCGGCCACGAAGGCGAGCATGAGCAGCCCGGCCACGACGGCCGAGAAGCGGGTGAGCAGGCCGAGGACAAGCAGCGCTCCGAAGACGATCTCCAGGATGGGCAGGCCGTAACCCACGGCCGTGGCGGCCCCGCCCGGTAGCAGCTCGTACGCCTTGACCGCCTGCACCGACAGGGCAGGCGTGCCGATCTTGAGCCAGCCCGCGGCGATGAGCACGCCGCCGAGCAGCAGCCGGGCGATGGTCGTCACCCAGGGTACCGCCCCCTGAGCGGAGAGTGACCATCTGGAGACGTGAATGTGCGCTGCCACGTGAGAACTCCTTAACTGGCGACAACTGGCGACCCGGCGGACACCGGACCCGAACCCTATGGGAGACAGCTCACCACGGACTGGATAAGTGGCCGGTAAGCCACGTGTGAAAGCCGCGTATTGCCTGCATAACGCACGAAAACGGCCGACCCTGTGGAGGACCGGCCGTACGGGAAAAGGAAGGTCAGCGGCGGCGGACTCCGGCCGCGAGTTCGGCGGTGAGTTCGCGGACCGCGAAGAGTCCGGCGGCCTCGTCCGGCGCGTCCAGGAGCCTGCGGATGAACGCGGAGCCGACGATCACGCCGTCCGCGTACGCGGCCACCTCGGCGGCCTGGTCGCCGGTGCCGACCCCGAGGCCGACGCAGACCGGCAGCGAAGTATGCGCCCGGGTCCGCTTGACCAGATCCTCGGCGGCGACGCCGACCGACGAGCGGGCGCCGGTGACGCCCATCAGCGAGGCGGCGTAGACGAAGCCGGTGCAGCAGTCGGCGACGATGCCGATGCGCTCCTCGGTGGAGCTGGGCGCGACCAGGAACACCGTCTCGATGCCGGCGCCCGCGCTGGCCTCCCGCCACGGCCCGGCCTCTTCCGGCGTCAGGTCGGGGGTGATCGTGCCGACCCCGCCCGCGCCGGCCAGATCCCGGGCGAACCGGTCCGCGCCGTACTGGTCGATGGGGTTCCAGTACGTCATGACCAGGGTCGCCGCGCCGGTCTTGGCCACGCCCTCGACGGTGCGCATCACATCGGCGATCCGGGTGCCGTTGAGCAGCGACCGGTGCACCGCGTCCTGGATCGTCGGCCCGTCCATCAGCGGATCGGAGTACGGCAGGCCGATCTCGATCACGTCACAGCCCGCGTCCACCATGGCGGAGGCGGCGGCGACGGCCCCCTCCTTGGTCGGGAACCCGGCGGGCAGGTATCCCACCAGCGCGGCGCGGTCCTCGGATCGGGCCTTCTCGAAGACCGCGGCAAGAGATGTCATGTCAGAGCCTCAGAGGTTGAAGTACGTCATCGCGGTGCCCATGTCCTTGTCCCCACGGCCGGACAGGTTGACCAGGATGGTCGCCTGGGGGCCCAGCTCGCGGCCCAGTTTGAGCGCGCCGGCCAGGGCGTGCGAGGACTCGATCGCGGGGATGATGCCCTCGGTGCGGGCCAGCAGCGCGAACGCGTCCATCGCCTCGGCGTCGGTGATCCCGTGGTAGGTGGCCCGCCCGCTGTCCTTCAGCCAGGCGTGCTCGGGCCCGACGCCCGGGTAGTCCAGTCCGGCCGAGATCGAGTGCGACTCGATCGTCTGGCCCTCCTCGTCCTGCAGCACGTAGGTCCTGGAGCCGTGCAGCACGCCGATCGTTCCTGCGGTGAGGGTGAGCGCGTGCTCGCCCGACGCCAGGCCCCGGCCGCCGGCCTCGTAGCCGTATAGGCCGACGCCCTCGTCGTCGAGGAAGGCGTGGAAGATGCCGATCGCGTTGGAGCCGCCGCCGACGGCCGCGCAGATGGCGTCGGGCAGCCGCCCGGTGAGTGCCAGGATCTGCCGGCGCGCCTCGACCCCGATGATCCGGGCGAAGTCCCGGACGATGCCGGGGAACGGGTAGGGGCCCGCGACGGTGCCGAACAGGTAGTGGGTGCTGTCCACGTTGGTGACCCAGTCGCGGAACGCCTCGTTGATGGCGTCCTTGAGGGTCTGGCTGCCGTTGGTGACCGGGACGACGGTCGCGCCGAGCAGCTTCATCCTGGCCACGTTGAGCGCCTGCCGCTCGCAGTCGACCGCGCCCATGTAGACCACGCACTCCAGGCCCATCAGCGCGGCGGCGGTGGCGGTGGCCACGCCGTGCTGGCCGGCGCCGGTCTCGGCGATGACCCGGGTCTTGCCGAGCCGCTTGGTCAGCAGCGCCTGGCCGAGCACGTTGCTGATCTTGTGCGCGCCGGTGTGGTTGAGGTCCTCGCGCTTGAGCACGATCCGGGCCCCGCCCGCCCCGGCGGCGAACTTGGGCACCTCGGTGAGGGTGGTGGGGCGGCCCGCGTACGTCCTGAGCAGGTGGTCGAACTCGCGGATGAACGCGATGTCGGTCCTGGCCTTCTCGTAGACGGCGGCCACCTCGTCCAGCGCCGGGATCAGCGCCTCCGGCACGTAACGGCCGCCGAACACGCCGAACTTGCCGCGTGTGGCCGTGTCGGCGCCGACCAGGTCGCCGGGCTGGAGGACGGGATCCTCGGAGGCTGTCATGGCTTCTCCTGCTGCCGTTCCTGTCGGGATGACGGGTGCGCGCCCGCGGTCACCAGGTCGTTGACCGCGGCCCTCGGGTCCTTGCCGGTGACCAGGCTCTCGCCCACCAGCACCGCGTCCGCGCCGGCGCGGGCGTAGGCGAGCAGGTCGTGCGGCCCGCGGACACCGGATTCGGCGATCTTGAGGATGCCGTCCGGGATCTTCGGGGCGAGCTTGGCGAAGACGTCCCGGTCCACCTGGAGCGTCCTCAGATCGCGCGCGTTCACCCCGATGATCTTAGCGCCCGCGGCCACGGCCCGGTCCAGTTCTTCCTCGGTGTGTACTTCGACCAGCGGGGTGAGCCCGATGGACTCGGCCCGCTCGATCAGCGAGACGAGCGCCTCCTGCTCCAGCGAGACGACCATCAGCAGGGCCAGATCCGCCCCGTAGGCCCGCGCCTCCCACAGCTGGTAGGCGCTGACGATGAAGTCCTTGCGCAGGATCGGCACGTCCACCACGGCCCGCACGGCGGCCAGGTCGTCCAGGCTGCCGCCGAACTTGCGCCGCTCGGTGAGCACGCTGATCACGTGCGCGCCGCCGGCCTCGTAGTCGGCGGCCAGCGCGGCCGGGTCGGCGATGGCGGCGAGCGCGCCCTTGGACGGGCTGGACCGCTTCACCTCGGCGATCACCGAGACCCGGTCTCCGCCCAGCGCCGCCCGCACGTCACGGGGGGCGGGCGCACGTCCGGCGCGCTGCTTGAGCTCGTCGATCGACACGGTCTGCCGCCGCTCGGCGAGGTCCTCAAGGACCCCTTCGATGATCTCGTCGAGAACGCTCACGAACTCCGGGTCCCTCCGATTGACTGCGCTCGCGGGGCGGCCCCTGCATCGGTATCAGCCGGTGCGCCTGCCCCGCCTTGCCCTGCCGATGGTATCGGCCCGTCCGGCCCCGCCCGGCCACCGGGTGCCGTCACGGCGCGAGAATTCGCCCGAACGGGAGATTACGGACGAGCCAGAACAGCAGGGCCACCGCGAGGAACCCCCAGACCACCACCGGACCGGCCAGCGCGGTCCGCATCGGACGGCCGGTCCAGCTCGCGCGGGCCCACCGGAACCACAGGTAGACCAGCACCGGCGCGGTCAGCGTGAACAGCGGGTTGAGGTCCAGCGCGGTGAGCGGGTCGCCGTGCGCGACGGCGTGGACCGCGCGCAGCGCGCCGCAGCCCGGGCAGTAGAAGCCGCTGACCGCCAGGAACGGGCAGGCCGGGTATTGCCCGGCCGCGTTCGGGTCGACGGCGGCGAC
The DNA here is from genome assembly GCF_009687845.1 of Acrocarpospora corrugata. Taxonomy (GTDB): domain Bacteria; phylum Actinomycetota; class Actinomycetes; order Streptosporangiales; family Streptosporangiaceae; genus Acrocarpospora; species Acrocarpospora corrugata. Next base: position 244,842 of record NZ_BLAD01000038.1, on the reverse strand, counting down.
GTATCCGGCGGCGGCGACGGTGACCGCCGCCACCCCGGCGGGCAGCAGCGAGCGCCGCGTCGCCGTCTTCATCCCGACAGCTTAACCAGGCCCGGCCCCCCGCGCGGGCCCACCGGACTTAGTAGCTGCTGCTGAAGCCCTCGGTCGTTCCCGCGATCCCGACCAGGGCCAGGATGGCGGCGCCGAACGCCAGCCACAGGATCACCCAGAGCGCGATCGTGATGTAGGAGGTGACCAGGCCGGCCACGGCCATGCCGCGCCCCTCCTCGCCGCTCTCCTTGATCCGCGCCATCGCGATGTGGCCGAAGATCGCGCCGAGGATGCTGGTGACGCCGCACAGCAGCAGGCCGACGATGCCCATCACCAGGGACGCGACGGCGAGGCCGTTGGTCGGGCGGGCGGGCGGGTAGCCGTACCCCGGCTGCTGGTAGCCCTGCTGGTAGCCGGGCTGCGGGACGGCCTGGTAGCCCTGGTCGTAGCCGCTCGGCTGGGTGTAGCCGGGCTGGCCGTAGCCGGGCTGGGGCTGGCCGTACTGGTCGTAACCGGGCTGCTGCCCGTAACCCGGTTGCTGGCCGTAGCCAGGCTGGGGGTACCCCCCGGAATCCCCGTAGCCGGGCTGAGGCTGACCGTAACCGGGTTGCTGGCCGTAGCCCGGCTGCCCCCCGTGCTCCCCGGTGTCGCCCGGCTGGTTCCCGTAACTCATGTGAATGACTCCTAGCGGTCATCGTGAGAGGTGCGGGGCGCAGCCTAGCGATTTGCCTGGGTTACTTGGTGGTTACGTTCAATTGTGTGGACAAGTTGTGACCAGGTCTCCCCGTGTGTCATCTATGGTCGTCAGATTCGGCCGTGGGGTCCAGTCCCGCGTCGAGCGCGTCCCACAACTCTCGCTCTCCGGATGCCCTCATCGGGGTACGGCTGCCGCGCGCGGGAGCGGCCCACCGGGTGGCGCGGGCGACGCCGTACAGACCGGCCAGGACGAGCAGCGCTCCCCCGGCGACGGCGACCTGCGGCCACAGGGTGAGCTCGGCCGTGGCGGCGTCGGGCGCGAGGCCCGCGCTCCAGGCGGGCAGCGAGGCCAGCACGACGGCGGCGCCGCACAGGGCGACCAGGCCGGCCAGGACGGACCGCCACACGCCGCGGGCGGCCAGCACGGCGACGGATCCGGCCAGCGCGGCGAGCGCGACCGGGGTGAGCGCGGCGGCCACCTCGCCGCCGGTGAGCGCCGCGGCGGGCAGGCCCGGCGCGGCCGCGTCGAAGGTCAGCCGCGCCCAGTCCCGGCTTCCGGCGAGCAGCGCGAGCCCGCAGCCGGCCGCGCACGCGATCAGCCAGAGCGTGACCGCCCGCCGGGCCGGGTTCACGAGACGGTCACTTCGAGGGGGTCCGCGTCGAAGCAGGTCCGGTCGCCGGTGTGGCAGGCGGCCCCGACCTGGTCCACCCGGAGCAGGATGGTGTCGCCGTCGCAGTCGAGGGCGGCGTGCTTGACCCACTGCACGTGCCCGGAGGTATCACCCTTCACCCAGTACTCGCCCCGGCTCCTGGACCAGTAGGTGGCCCTGCCGGTGCTGAGGGTGCGGTGCAGCGCCTCGTCGTCCATCCAGGCCAGCATGAGCACCTCGCCGGTGTCGTACTGCTGGACGACGGCGGGCACCAGGCCATCGCCGGTGCGCTTCAACCGGTCTGCGATCTTCTGGTCCAACGGCATGCCGTAATTCTGCCTCATGCCAGCCCCCGACCAGCGACTTCACCGCCAGGTGATCTGGACGTGGCACAGCCGCTCGATCGCCGACCGCCAGCCTTCCAGGCGGCCGAGCACGAGGTCGGGGTCGGCTTCCCCCGCCACCGATTCGAGCGTCACCTCGATCTCCTCCGGCCGGGCGGACACCAGATGAGAGGCCACTCCGGCCTGCGGCAGGATCGCGGCCAGCAGGTGCTCGGCGACCAGGAGCCGATCGTGGGAGGGCGCGACCGTGCACAGCCAGGCGTCGTCGACCGCCCAGGGTTCCGGATCGATCCGGACCGGGCCGGACGCGCCGAGGACGTCGGTGGCCGCGATCAGCAGGGTCTGCCGCCCGGCGCGCCGCACGGTCACCGAGCCGGTGGCGACCACGCCGTTGAACCGGGGCAGGGCGGGCGCGGCGATGGTCTCCTCCACGTCGGGGCCGCCCGGCAGCCAGCCCCGGCCGAAGGCGACCAGCAGCGGCGCGGCCTCGACGCCGAAGTCGGCGGCGAGCGAGGCGATCTGCGGGGCGAACTCGGCCAGCAGGGTGCCCAGTTCGGCCGCCGGGACGTCGGCGGCCTCGGCGGAGGTCCCGGTCATCCGGCCGAGCAGGCGGGCGGGATCGGCGGGGTCCGGCGCGGGCGCGCCGGGGTAGCCGCTCTCCCGCACGCGGTGCAACGTGCGGGAGAGCGTGTGCCACCAGCCCGCGCTCAGCTCGCCCCCGGGGCGGCCGGGATAGAGCGCGGACTCACTCACCCGGCGCCGCCTCCCGCCGGTAGGCGGCGAGCAGGTCCGCGCCGGGCGCCTCGGCGGTGTAGGCCGTGGGATCGGTCCGCCCCTCCTGTTCGCCGCAGACCGGGCACGCCTCGTCCCGGCTCGGCGCCAGCCAGATGCTCTGGTACGCGTACTGCCCGTAGGTGTCCGCCAGCACCGACGCGAAGATCCAGTAGTCCGGCCGGTTGGCGAACACGGCGTAGTTGGCGCCCCGTTCCCGGACGCCCGCCGCGAACCGCATGGCGGCCACGTCCTCGGAGTCCGGGTGCAGCAGCCCGAGCGCCAGTTTGCCGGCGACCGAGCTGACGTGGTGGATGTCGACCAGCAGGCCGGGTTCGGCGATCAGCCGCCCGGTGCCGTAGTCGGTCCGCCGGAGCGGCGACTCCTGCTCGGCGGTGGCCGCCCGTACGCCGCCGGTGCTGCACCCCCAGCACGGCAGCCCGGCGGCCACCATGATCACCTCGCCGCCCTCGGCGCCCCGGTAGAGGGCGGGGAACACGGCCGGCTTGCCGAACCAGTAGGCGAGATGGTCCAGCCGCCCCTGCGCCTGGTTGTCGTCGGTGGCCGCGACCACCAGGTCGCACCCCTCCACCAGCTTGGCCAGGTCCTCGATCGGCAGCCCGTCCAGGGCCGCCGCATACCCGGCCACCTCGGCGGCGGGGTTGACCGCGCGGACCAGCCGCGCCAGCGCCTCGACTTTCGGCGTGCCCACGTCATCCACCCGATACGCCGACCTGCCGAGGTTCTCCGCCGCCACCTCCTCCGGGTCCACCAGCGTGAACGCCCCCACACCCGACCGGGCCAGCACCTCCGTCAGGTAGGAGCCGACCGACCCCGCCCCCACGACCAGCACCCGCCGGTCGGCCAGCGCCGGCGACAGCAGGCCCGCGCTCCGCGCCTGCAGCGGAACCTTCGCCGGCCGGGACCGCAGCCGCCCGACCACCCGTTCGAGCCGGTCCTCGCCGGGCACGCCCAGCTCCCAGTCCAGCGGGATCGGCCCGGACTCGCCCAGGAACACCAGCGGCGCGGTGGCCGGGTAGTCGGCGCCGAACAGGATCGTGACCAGCCCGAGGCCGCCGATCTCGCCGGTCGTGCCCAGCATGGCCGAGTCGCCGACGGTGATCAGCGCGGGCTCGTCCACCGCCGTGAACCCCGCCCGGGTCAGCGCCCGGCGCACCGGCAGCACGACCGGCCGCATCGGCGTCAGCCGCAGCCCCGACTCGGACTGGCTGGCCCCGAAGAACGACATCCGGCAGCCGTCCAGCACCAGCTCGTGCCCGTCCAGCGCGGTGGTCACGTCGTGCGTGACGATCGGCGCCAGATACCGGGTCAGCGCCGTGTTCAGCTCCAGCGACCGGGCGAACTCGCTCCGGTCCTGCCCCGACGGGTACGGCATGCCGCGCGGATGCGAGTGGATGATCCCCTTGAACCGCGCGGCGGTGCGCCGCTCGACCTGGTTGATCTCCTGGATCAGCCAGTCGGTGTTGTGGTAGCGCACCGAGGTCACGTCCGCGGACCTGTCGTGCACGAACTGGGTGACCGTGTCGCTGCCGGGGATGCCGAGCAGCGCCCCGCCCTGCTCCGGCGTGACCGCGCCGAGGGTGGCGGCGATGCCGTCCAGGGCGTAGTCGGCGACCCGGACCACCGGCAGGCGGGCGCTAGTCATCGAGGTTGTTGACGGAGAAGGGGAAGGTGTATCCGGCCAGCACCACGTCCATCCCGGTGGCCCAGAGGACCGACTTGGAGTAGGCCTCCTCCAGCGAGGGCTGGCCGGAGTTGTTGTCGTCGCTGAGGCAGATCCGGCCGTCGGAGTACAGGTGGCCCTGGTGCACCCCGACGTGCCCCTGCAGCTGCGGTTCCAGCAGGTAGACCTGGTAGTTGCGGCCGTCGAACTTGGCGAACAGCGTGTAGACCCGGCCCATCTGCGACCTGATCGAGTAGCACCAGCCCCGGCTGGGCCGGTCCACGAAGACCGTGTTGCGGGGCATGTGCCCGGACGCGTACCGCTGGTCGTTGAGTTCGCGGGTGTCCAGCGCGACCGCGAAGGTGCCGAGCTGGACCTTGGAGAGCGGCTGGTCGGCGGGCGCGTTGCCGGTGTAGATCTCGCCCTCGCGGCCGACGGTGATCTCCTCGGACGGCCGCCGGGCGTGCGCGGAGCCGGTCTGCTGGGCGTCGTGGATGATCCGCCGGAGCTCGTTGAGGTCTGGTGCGTTACTCACGCTTAATCTCCTTCTAGTTGGATATAGGCATCTTGATATAGTCGGGAATAGTTAAAGAAGGGTTGCGGAGTTGACTTGACAAGAGGCAACTCCGGAAACCAGACACCGGGGGCATTAGTTGGCTATCGATCTGTTCGGGCCGGAGCTCCGGCAGCGCCGGGAGGCCGCCGGGCTCTCCCTCTCCCAGCTGGCCGCCGGAGTGCCCTGCAACAAGGGCACGCTGAGCAAGATCGAGAGCGGCAAGGCGCGGCCCGGCGAGCTGGTGGCCCGGCGCTGCGACGAGATCCTGGTCGCGGGCGGCCTGCTGGCCGAGCTGGCCCGCGCCGACCGCACCCGGGCCAAGATGGCCGCCCCCCGCGACCAGCCCACGCCGGCCGGGGGCCTGCGCCATCCCCCGGAGATGCTGCTCCCCGCTCTGGAGGAGGCCATCCGCGACCTGCGCGGCATGGGCCGCCGGCTGGCCGCCCCCGCCGTGCTCCCGATGGTGTCCGCCCAGTTCGAGCTGCTCACCGAGCTGGGCGACGTCGGCGTGCTGCCCGGCTACTACGCCGAGTACGCCAGCTGGCTGGCCCAGGAGTCCGGGCAGCCCCGCCAGGCGCTGGACTGGCTCAAGGAGACCACCAGGCTGGCCGGCCTGTTCGGCGACCGCGACCTGGGCGCCTACGCGGTCGTCCGCCGGGCCGAGCTGATGCTCCCCGGCGACCACCTCGGCGCGGCCGAACTCGCCGCCGGGGTCCGCCGCCGCCCCGGCCTGTCCTTCCGCGTCCTGGCCCTCGCCGCCCACACCGAGGCCCGGGGCCGGGCCAGGTACGGCGACGAGCGCGCCTGCCAGGCGGCCCTGGAGGAGGCGGCCGGATTCCTGACCGCGGCCCCCGAGACCGAACTGCTCGGCCCCACCTCGGTGGGCGACCTGGGCGCCGCCGTCCGCGGCTGGTGCCTGTACGACCTGGGCCGCACCGCGGAATCGGCCGGACTCCTGGAAACCGCCCTGACCACCGTCCGCCCGGACGGCCTGCGCGCCCGGGGACTCCTGACGGCCCGCCTGGCCCGCGCCCACCTGCGCGCCGACCGCCTGGAGGAGGCCAGGAGGACCGCCTCGCGGGCCCTCGGCCTGGTGGCCCGAACCCACTCGGCGAGCACCTACGACCAGCTCCGCGAACTCTCCGGCGACCTGGGCGAATGGTCACGCCACGCGCCCGCCCGCGAGCTGCGCGCCGAGATCGCGACCGCCCTGCGCGGGCTCCCGCTCACCGGCTGAGCGTCAGCGGTCGGCGGCCACCAGCGTGAAAGGCAGGTCGCCGATGGCGTGTTTGGTGAAGCCGGGCGCGCCCCGGTAGGCGGAGCCGGCGATCCAGCGGGCGGTGTTGGAGGCGACCACGCGCCCCTCCGCGTTGGTGAGCAGGGCCGGGGCCGGGATCTCGCGCAGGGCGGGATCGACGGCCGCCTCGAACCGGCGGACGAACACGTCGGCGGCGGCGACGCCGATGAACGCGCCCGCCACGGTGACCGGGGCCGAGAAGGTGAGGCTGTACTCGTCGGTGCAGAGGTAGTCCACGTAGGGGCCGCAGATGGTGTGCTCGGCACCGGCCAGCGGTCCGGCGTACCAGTCCCAGTGGGTGTAGTCGTAGAAGGCGCTGCTGGACGGGTCGAGGTCGCGGAGTAACTGGACCGGGCGGCCGGACGGGTTCTCCTGCCACCACTCCAGGTACCAGGCGGCGTCGGCGAGCAGGCCTGGGGCGGCGATGAAGCCGATGCCGGCGATGAGGGCGCTCAGGCGGGCGGAGTCCAGGCGGTTCCACAGCAGCGGGCGGAGAGTGGCCAGGTCCGCCGCGACGGGTTCTCGGCCGGCCTGCCGTACGGACAGGACGGTGGCGGCGGTGGCGGCGCGGACCTCGCGCAGGGTGGTGAAGACCTCGCCGGCGACCTGGCCGACGCGGGCGAGCGCCGCGTCCACGACGTCGGCGGGGCGACCGGCCTGAAGTTTGGTCATGTGCTACTCCTGCAGCCGCAGCCGAAGCTCGATGAGGTGGTCCACCGCGTCCAGCACGTGGCGTTCGGCGAGCTCCCTGGCCTGGTCCCCGGCTCCGGCCCGGATGGCCTCGACGATGGCCCGATGCTGGTCGAAAAGCTGTCTTTTCGTCATCTCATGGTGCTCGTCCCGGGAAAGCCACAGCAAGGGTCCGATGTCAGCCTGTAACCGGATCTCCTCCTGAGTGAGTCGCGCCGACTGGGAGGCGGCGGCGATCTCCACGTGGAACCGGCCGTCCAGGCGGCGCAGCCGGCCGTCCCAGTCGGCCTTGGCCATCTCGTCCAGCGAGCGCAGCAGCGGGGCCAGGTCGGAGGGGAGCGCGCGCTGGGCGGCCAGCCGGGCGGCGGCTCCGGCGATGGCGGCGTAGTGGTCGCCGAGGTCGCGCAGCTCCTCCACCGCGTAGCCGCGCAGCAGCAGGCCGAGGTCCAGGTCGGAGGGGAGGCGGACGAAGCTGCCGCCGCCCCGGCCCCGGCGGGTCTCCACCATGCCCTGCTGGCGCAGCGCCATCAGCGCCTCCCGCAGGGTGACCGTGGAGACGCCGAGCTGCCCGGCCAGCTCGGCCTCGCTGGGGAGCTGCTCGCCGTCGGCGAGCAGGCCGAGCGCGATCGCGTCGGCGAGGCGGCGGACCACCGCCTCGACCCTGGCCGTGCTGTCGACCGGCGCGAAGACGGCCAGCCGCGCCGTGTTCATCTGGGCCCCCTCCTCGATCGTTAACACCTGTGATACCGGATCGTGTCTTGTTGCGAAACATTTAACACCATATGTTTAAGTTCATGGCAGACCAGGCGGTGGCCCTGCGCGGGCTGCGCAAGAGCTTCGGGAGTGTCGAAGCGGTCGCGGGGGTGGACCTCGACATCGCGGACGGGGAGTTCTTCGCGATGCTCGGCCCGTCCGGCTCCGGCAAGACGACCGTGCTGCGGATGATCGCCGGATTCGAGACCCCGACCGCCGGAACCGTCGAGCTCGCCGGCCGGGACGTCACCCGGCTGGCCCCCTTCGAGCGGGACGTGAACACGGTCTTCCAGGACTACGCCCTGTTCCCGCACATGAGCGTGCTGGAGAACGTCGAGTACGGACTGCGCGTCAAGAAGGTCCCCAACCGCCGCCAGAAGGCCCTCGAAGCGCTCGCCTCGGTCCGCCTGGAAGGCTACGGGAAACGCCGCCCCGGCCAGCTCTCCGGCGGCCAGCGGCAGCGGGTCGCGCTGGCCCGCGCCCTGGTCAACCGCCCCCAGGTGCTGCTGCTGGACGAGCCGCTCGGCGCGCTCGACCTGAAGCTGCGCGAGGAGATGCAGGTCGAGCTGAAGGCGATCCAGCGCGAGGTCGGCATCACCTTCCTGTTCGTCACCCACGACCAGGAGGAGGCGCTGACCATGAGCGACCGGGTCGCGGTGTTCGACGCGGGCCGGATCGAGCAGGTCGGCACCCCCGCCGAGGTGTACGAGCGACCGGCCAGCGCGTTCGTGGCCGGCTTCGTCGGCACCTCCAACCTGATCTCCGGCCCGGCGGCCCAGGCCGTGCTGGGCAAGGACGGCACCTTCAGCGTCCGCCCCGAGAAGCTGCGCGTCGCGGCGCCCGACGAGCCCGTCGCCGACGGCGAGCACAGCGCCACCGGCCTGGTCACCGAGGTCGTCTACGCGGGGCCCGCCACCCGGTTCGTGGTGGACCTGGACGCGGGCGGGCGGCTCATCGCCCTCCAGCAGAACCTGCAGGTCTCGTCCATGGACGTGATGGGCCTGCGCGGCACCAGGGTCCGGCTCGTGTGGCACCGCCGGCACGAGTTCGCGATCGTCTAGCTATCAGGAGACTCCATGCGATCAACCCCCCGCATCGCCGCCGCCGTCGCAGCCCTGGCCCTGGCCGCCGCCTGCGGTTCCACCGAACCCGCCGGCACGGCCGCCCCCGCGCCCGGCGTGACCGGCTTCGTCCCCCCGAAGATCGACGCGCTGGCCTCCCTGGGCGCCGGTGAGGGCCAGGTCAACCTGGTGGCCTGGGCCGGCTACGTGGAGGACGGCTCCACCGACCCCAAGGTCGACTGGGTCACCGAGTTCGAGAGCTCCACCGGCTGCCAGGTCAACACCAAGACCGCCGGGACCTCCGACGAGATGGTCAACCTGATGAAGACCGGCGAGTACGACGCCGTCTCCGCCTCCGGCGACGCCTCGCTCCGCCTGATCGCCGGCGGCACGGTCGCCCCCGTCAACACCGCGCTGATCCCCAACTACGCGGACGTGTTCTCCGGGCTGAAGGACAAGCCGTGGAACTCGGTCGGCGGGGTCGCCTACGGCGCGCCGCACGGGCGTGGCGCGAACCTGCTGATGTGGCGGACCGACACGGTGAACCCGGCCCCCGACTCGTGGAGTGTGGTGTTCGACCCGGCTTCGCCGTACAAGGGCAAGGTGACCGCCTACGACTCGCCGATCTACATCGCGGACGCGGCCGTCTACCTGATGTCCACCAAGCCGGAACTGGGCATCAAGAACCCGTACGCGCTGGACGACAAGCAGTTCCAGGCCGCGGTGGACCTGCTCAAGCAGCAGCGGACGATCATCGGCGAGTACTGGTCGGACTACACCAAGGAGATCCAGTCCTTCAAGTCCGGCGACTCGGTGGTCGGCACCACCTGGCAGGTCATCGCCAACCTGGCGACCGCCGAGAAGGCCCCGGTCGAGGTCACCCTGCCCAAGGAGGGCGCGACCGGCTGGTCGGACACCTGGATGGTGGCCGCGAACGCGAAGAACCCCAACTGCGCCTACAAGTGGCTGGACTGGATCATCTCCCCGAAGGCGAACGCCCAGGTGGCCGAGTGGTTCGGGGAGGCCCCTTCGAACGCCAAGTCGTGCGCGGAGACGGCCGACCCCAAGCACTGCGACACCTTCCACGCCACCGACGAGGACTACTTCTCCAAGATCTACTACTGGACCACGCCGATCCCGCAGTGCCTGGACGGGCGCACCGACGTGACCTGCAAGGACTACTCGGAGTGGACCCGGGCCTGGACTGAGATCAAGGGCTGATGAGGCGGCGACTGGCGACCTGTCTGCACCGGCACGCCGGGGTACGGCTGTCGCTGCTGCTGTCGGCGCCGATGGCGTGGCTGGGGCTGGCCTATCTGGGCGCCCTGGCCGCGCTGCTGGTGACCGCCTTCTGGTCCACCGACACCTTCACCGGGAACCTGGTCAGGACGTTCACCTGGGTGAACTTCGAGGATCTGGTCACCGGTGAGGTGTATCGGACGATCGCGCTGCGCTCGCTCGGGGTGGCGGCGGCGGTGACGGTGATCGACCTGGTGGTCGCGTTCCCGATGGCGTTCGCGATGGCCAAACTGGCCTCGCCGCGGGCGCAGCGCTGGCTGGTGATCGCCGTGCTGACCCCGCTGTGGGCGTCGTACCTGGTCAAGGCGTACGCGTGGCGGGTGCTGCTGTCCACCGGCGGGATTCTCGGCTGGGGGTACGGGCTGGGGGCGACCGTGCTGACGCTGTCGTACCTGTGGTTGCCGTACATGATCCTGCCGATCTACGCCGGGCTGGAGCGGCTGCCCAACTCGCTGCTGGACGCGGCCGGTGACCTGGGGGCGCGCGGCTGGCGGACGTTCCGGACGGTGGTGTGGCCGCTCACCTTCCCGGCCGTCGCCGCCGGGTCGATCTTCACGTTCTCGCTGTCGCTGGGCGACTACATCACCGTGAAGATCGTCGGCGGCCGGTCGCAGCTGATCGGCAACGTGGTCTACGACAACATCGGCGCGGCCAACAACCTGCCGTTCGCGGCGGCGGTGGCCACCGTGCCGGTCCTCATCATGCTCGTCTACCTGGCGGCGGTGCGCCGGACCGGAGCGCTGGAGAACCTGTGAACCTGTCCCGTACGGCCCGCGCCGGGCTCTGGACGGCGCTCGCGGCCGGGCTGGCCGTGATCTACGTGCCGCTGGCCGTGGTGGTGCTCAACTCCTTCAACGCCGACCGCACCTTCGGCTGGCCGCCGCCGGGCTTCACCCTGGACTGGTGGGCGGCGGCCTGGCGCTCCACCGGCATGCGCGAGGCGCTGTGGACCTCCGTGCAGGCGGCGTCGGGGGCGACGCTGATCGCGCTGGTGCTGGGCACGATGGCGGCGTTCGCCGTGCAGCGCTACACCTTCTTCGGCCGGAACACGGTGTCCCTGCTGATCGTGCTGCCGATCGCGCTGCCCGGCATCGTGACCGGCATCGCCCTGAGCAACACCTTCCACTCGGTGCTGGGCGTGCCGCTCGGGCTGTTCACGGTGATCGTCGGGCATGCCACCTTCTGCGTGGTGACGGTCTACAACAACGTGCTGGCCCGGCTGCGGCGGCTCGGCCTCTCCATCGAGGAGGCCTCGGCCGACCTGGGCGCGGACACCTTCACCACGTTCCGGCTGGTGACCTTCCCGATGCTGCGCTCGGCGCTGCTGGCGGGCGGGCTGCTGGCGTTCGCGCTGTCCTTCGACGAGATCATCGTGACCACGTTCACGGCCGGGGCGGGCGTGCGCACGCTACCCGTCTGGATCTTCGAGAACCTGTTCCGGCCCAACCAGGCGCCGGTGGTGAACGTGGTCGCGGCGGCGCTGATCCTGCTGTCGGTGCTGCCGATCTGGCTGGCCCAGCGGATCACGGGTGAGGCCACCCGCTGATCACTCGTCAGGAGCGGGTGGCGGTGGCCCAGGAGGCGTACAGGTCGGCGTAGACGCCGGGTTCGCGGACGAGGTCGGCGTGCGGGCCGCGCTGCACGATCCGGCCGTGGTCGAAGACGATGATCTCGTCGGCGGCCTCGGCGGTGGACAGGCGGTGCGCGATCGAGATGGCGGTGCGGCCCCTGGTGACGCCGTCCAGCGCCCTGGCCAGGCGGACCTCGGTGGCCGGGTCGACCGCGGAGGTGGCCTCGTCCAGCAGCAGCAGGTCCGGGTCGGCCAGGTAGGCGCGGGCCAGCGCGACCAGCTGCCGCTCCCCCGCCGACATGGACTCGCCGCGCTGCCCGACAGGGGTCCGCAGGCCGTTCGGGAGGCCGTCCAGCCATTCGGTCAGGCCGAGTTCGTCCAGGGCGGCGGCGAGTTCCTCGTCGGTGGCGGCGGGACGGCCGTACCGGATGTTCTCGGCCAGGGTGGAGTCGAACAGGAAGCCGTCCTGCGGGACCATCACCACGCGCTCGCGCAGCGAGGAGAACTTGATCTCGCGCAGGTCCACGCCGTCGATCAGGACCCGGCCGGAGGCGGGGTCCATCAGGCGGGTGAGCAGCTTGGCGAAGGTGGTCTTGCCCGACCCGGTCTCGCCGACGACGGCGACCCTGCTGCGGGGCGGGATGGCGGCCGAGACCTCGCGCAGCACCGGCGGCCCGTCGGGGTAGGCGAAGCCGACGTTCTCGAAGGCGACAGAGATGGGGCCGCGGGGCAGCACCGCGCCGTCCTGCGGGTCGGCCACGTCGGCGGGGGTGTCCAGCACGCCGAGGATGCGCCGCCAGCCGGCGATCGCGTTCTGTGCGTCGTTCAGGACCTCGGTGCCCATCTGCAGCGGCATGATGAACAGGGTGATCAGGAACAGGAAGGCGATCAGCTCGCCGGCCGTGATGGTCTTGTCGGCGCCCAGCGCGACGCCGAGCACCAGAACCCCGGTCAGCGCGATCGAGGCGACCAGCTCGGTGATCGGGAAGGTCAGGCCGATCACCCGCTGGGCCCGGATCTGCGCCTTGCGCTGCGCGTTGATGGCGGCGTCGATCCGGTCCGAGGTGCGGTCCTCCGAGCCGTACGCGCGAATGACGGCGCTGCCCACCACCGACTCGCTGACCCCGGCCAGCACGTCGCCGGTGCGCTCGCGGACCACCGTGTAGTTGCGCGCCACCAGCCGCTGGAAACGCGGCAGGGCCAGCACCACGGGCAGGAAGCAGCCCCAGACCACCAGGGTGAGCTGCCAGGAGTAGATCGCCATCAGCACGGTGGCGATGCCCAGCTGGCCCAGCGCCACGATGATCATCAGGCCGCCCCACTGCATGAACGTGCTGATCTGGTCCACGTCACCGGTCACCCGGGAGACCAGCGCGCCGCGCCGCTCGGTGTTCTGGGTGAGCACCGACAGGTCGTGCACGTGCCGGAAGCCCTTGCCGCGCAGGGTGGCCAGCCCGGACTCGGTGGCCCGGTAGAGGCGCACGTTCATCAGGTAGCTGGCCAGGGCGGTGAGCAGCACGGCGGCGGCGCAGGCCAGCAGCGCGTTCCGGATGAACGCCAGGTCGGGGGTGGCCTTGGTGAGGCCCTCGTCGATCACCTGCTGCACCGCGATCGGAACGATGATCTTCCCGGCGGTGGCCAGCACCGCCAGCAGGAGGGTGCCGGCCAGGCCGCGGCGGAACTCCGGCGAGAGCCGGAACCCCTGCCGGACCGTCTCGACCGCGGATCGCTCCAGCGCCTGCATGGTCACGCGACCACTTCCCCTTCGAGCTCACCGTTCAGTTCGTCGTCCAGCTCGGCCGCGGCGGCCCGCTCGGCCTCTTCCCGCTCGTACGCGGTGACCAGGTTGCGGTAGCCGTCGCACCGGTCCAGCAGCTGCTCGTGCGCGCCGTGGTCGGCCACCACGCCCTGCTCCAGGTAGATCACTTCGTCGGCCAGCGCGATGGTGGCCATCCGGTAGGCGACCACGATCACGGTGGACGCCTGCTCCCGCAGGCCGACCAGGATGCGCTTCTCCACCTGCGGGTCCACGCTGGAGGTGGCGTCGTCCAGGATCAGCAGCCGGGGCTCCCTGGCCAGCGCGCGGGCCAGCGCGAGCCGCTGCCGCTGCCCGCCGGAGAGGGTGGCGCCGCGCTCGCCGACGCGGGTGTCCAGGTTGTCGGGGAGCGCGCTGACGAAGCCGTCGGCCTGGGCCAGCCGGAGCGCCGCCCAGACCCGCTCGTCCGGCAGGTCCGCGCCGAGGGTGACGTTGCCGCGCACGGTGTCGTCGAACAGGAACGTCTGCTGCGGCACCAGCGAGACGCTGGCGGCGACCCCGCCGCGCGTCACCTCCCGCAGGTCGGTGCCGTCGACGGTGACCGCGCCCTCGTCGGGGTCGATCAGCCGGGCCAGCAGCTGGATGAGGGTGGACTTGCCGGCCCCGGTCGGGCCGACCAGGGCGATCGTGCGGCCGGGGGCGGCCTCGAAGGCGACGCCGCGCAGCACGGGGGCGTCGGGGTCGTAGCCGTAGGTGACGGCGTCGGCCCGGATCCTGGCGGGGGTGTCGGCGGTGAGGCCGGCGGTGCCGTACTCCATCGAGCCGGTCGCGTCCAGGACCTCCTGGACGCGGGTCCAGCCGACGACGCTGCGCGGGAGCTCGGCCAGCACCCAGCCGAGCGCCCGGATCGGGAAGGCCAGCAGGGTGAACAGGTAGGCGACCTGGATCAGCTCGCCCGACGTGACGTCCTGGGATCCCAGCCGGTACGCCCCGGCCAGCAGCACCGCCAGCACGCCCAGCGTGGGCAGCGCCTCCAGCAGCGGGTCGAACAGGCCGCGGATCCGGCCGACCGCGATGTTGGCGTCCCGCAGGTCGTCGGCCCTGGCCTGGAAGCGGGCCGCCTCAGCGTCCTCGCGGCCGAGGGTCTTGACCACCAGCGCGCCGTCGAAGCTCTCGTGGGCGACCTCGCTGACCGAGGCGCGGAGCTCCTGGGCGCGGGTGGCGAGCGGGGAGAGCTGCCGCTGGTAGACCAGGTTCAGCAAGGCGATGGCAGGAAATATCAGGAATCCGACGATGGCCAGCACCGGGTCGGTGATCACGATCGCGACGGCGGCGGCGACCAGCATGACGATCACGCCGACGGCCATCGGCAGCGGCGCGAGCGGGCCCCAGGCCGCCTCGGCGTCCGAGCTGGCGATGGAGAGTAACTGGCCGGTCGGGTGGCGGTGGTGCCAGGCGAGCGGGAGGCGCAGGTACTGCCGGGTGGCCGCGCGGCGGGACCTGGCCTGCATCCGGAACTGCATGATGCCGGCCAGGATGCGGCGGCCCATCACGCCGAGCGCCTTGAACAGCGCGGTGCCGATGATGAGCAGGGCGGCGGTGGCCATCGCGCCGCTCGGCGCGCCGCCGCCGAAGGCGGGGAGCACCGCGTGCTCGGTGGCCCAGCCGAGAGCCCAGGCGGCCAGGACCGTCATCACGCCGTAGACGGCGCTGGCGAACACGGCCCCGGCGAAGATGCCGGGCTCGGCCCGGATGGCATGGCCGATGACCTTGAACCCCTGGCGCATGACTGCGGATGAGACCTTTGTCGGCACGCGGGGTCCTCTCGTCGGGGCTGGGCAGGCTGCCAAGGACTGACAGTACATAAGGGGACAGACATCCTGGATCAGCCCATTGGCTGACACCGAGGCAGGTCGTTGGTCCTAAGCATTGGAAATTGTCGAGATCCGTCGGAATATTCCCCGGCGCTCCCGGTCTCTTGTTCGAACTCAGCCAGAACGTCACTCGGTCTAGGCTGGGGCGCGTGACCCAGGCGAACCAGGAATCCCACGCGCGCGCCGAACGCGCCGCCCTCAGCGACCTGTTCGATCAGCTCGGTCCGGACGCGCCGACCCTGTGCGCGGGCTGGACCACCGCCGATCTGGCCGCCCACCTGGTCGTCCGGGAGCGGCGCATCGACGCGGCGGCCGGCATCTCGGTGAAGTTCCTCGCGCCGTACACCCGGTCGGTGCAGGACGGCCTGACCGCCAGGCCCTACCCCGAGGTCGTCGGCAAGTTCCGGGAGGGGCCGCCGCGGTGGACTCCCTACGGGCTGATCCCGGGCCTGGACGCGCTGGTCAACACGGTCGAGTTCCTGATCCACCACGAGGACGTGCGCCGGGCGCAGCCCGAGTGGGAGCCGCGCGCGCTGCCCCGGGACCTGGACGACATGCTGTGGCGGCGGCTGAAGGCCGGTGGCCGGCTGTTCTTCCGCAGGTCGCCGGTGGGCGTGGTGCTGCGCCGCGCCGGAACCGGCGAGAAGGCGGCGGCGAAGATGGCGGAACCGGCGGTCGTGGTGACCGGCGAGGCCCAGGAGCTGATGCTGTTCGGGTTCGGCCGTCAGGACCACGCCCGGGTGAGCCTGGACGGCGACCCGGACGCGGTGGCCCTGCTCATGAAGGCCCGGCTGGGGATGTAGTCCCGGCAGGGGTTGTCAGCGGGCGAGTGTGATCTGGTGGACGCTCATCCGGCCCTGCTCGAAGGCGAGGGCTCCGCCGACCAGGTAGAGCCGCCACACCCGGGCCACCTCCGGGCCGACCAGCGCGACCGCCCGGTCGTAGTTGTGCGCGAAGGTCTCGTACCAGGCCCGCACGGTCCTGGCGTAGTCCTCGCGCATGCTCTCCACGTGCACGGCCTCGAATCCGGCCTCCTCGAACATGGCGACGGTCCGGCCGACCGGGCGCATGTGCATGCCGGGCGCGATGTACCGCTCGATGAAAGGGCCGCCGCCGGGGGCGTTCGCGCCGCGGGCCATCTGCTGGACGACCACCCGGCCGCCGGGCCTGACCATGCGGAACAGCGTGGCCGCGTACGCCGGGTAGTTCTCCTCGCCGACGTGTTCGCCCATCTCGATGGAGGAGATCGCGTCGTAGGGCTCGCCGGCGATGTCCCGGTAGTCCTGGAGCCGGACTTCGACGCCGGCGCTCTTGGTGCGGATGAAGGCGCGCTGTTCCCGGGAGACGGTGACCCCGGTGGCGCGCGCGCCGTACTCGCGGGCCGCGTACAGGATCATGGAGCCCCAGCCGCAGCCCACGTCGAGCAGGCGGTCGCCGCGCTGCAGGTCCAGCTTCCTGCAGACCAGGTCGAGCTTGCGCCGCTGGGCGTCGGCCAGGGTGTCGCCGGGGCCCCAGCGGGCGCACGAGTACGCCATCGACGGGTCCAGGATCAGCTCGTAGAACTCGTTGGACAGGTCGTAGTGGTGCGCGATGGCGTCCGAGTCACGCCCCCGGGTGTGCCGCCGCCCGCGCAGCTTCGCCTCGCTGGCGGGCACCGGCGGACGCGGGCCCAGCACCTCCGGCATCGCCCGCAGCGCCCGCACCAGCGCGGCCGGACCGGGCTTGGCGCCGCGGTTCGCCCACACCCGCCGGAAACCGTCCGCCAGATCCCCCTCCACGTCGAGATCGCCGGTGACGTACGCGCGAGCCAGGCCGAGCTCTCCGGGACTCCAGAGCAGCTGCCGGAGCGCCTGCGGCGACCTCAGGACCACGACGGGGGCCCCGGCGGGCCCGGCGGAGCCGCCGTCCCAGGTGCGCAGCGCCACCGGCGAGTAGCCCCCGAACAGCTCCTCGATCAGGGGCATCAGGCGCCCGGCGACTCCTGAGGCGACCGCGATCTCCGTCATGTCTCTGCCCTCTCCAGGTCGAAGCCAAGCAGGGTAACCTCCGCGCGCCGCTGGATCCATGTGTACGTGGTGCGCGAGGCCAGCATACGATCATGCGGCACGTGATCGACTGGAGTTCGATCCGCTGGCCACGGCCAGCCCGGTCGGCCGCCGATCGGATTGCCCGGGGCGCTAAGTGCCAGAGATGGCGTCCAGCTCGTCGGCGATCTGCTCCACCTCGGCGCGCAGCCGGCGCAGTGCCGCGCGGGCCGCCGGGTCCGGCAGGGTGTGGATCTCGACGGTCAGTTCGACCACGAACTCCTTGAGCTTGCGGGCCAGGCTCACCGCCTCCACCGCGCCGGGGCGGCAGGCCAGCACCACCCGGAGGGCGGCGGCGAGACGAGCGGGGGAATCGTCCACGCTGGGGTCCATCCGCGGGTTCACTCCTCGACGGCCGATGATGAATGGTTCATCCGGGCAACCCTGGGGCAGCCGGGCCGGAGAGATCTCATCCTGTGATGGGATCCGGCGATATTTCCGTCGGCGCGGACGAGTTCCGGGCCTTGAAGATCTCCGCAAATGCCCTACAGTTCCGCCCGAAATGGGGCAGAGTGAGAGCAGCGCATCACGGTTGGAGCCCCTCCATGAAAGTCAAGCAGCTGGTGACCTACGCGATCGTCGCGTTCGTGGTCTTCTATTTGTTCACCCAGCCGACCGGCGCCGCGAACGCCGTACGTGGGGTGATGGACGGCATCGGCACCGGCGCGGGCGCGCTGGCGCAGTTCTTCAACTCCCTGTTCGCGGGCTCGTAGCGGGCCGCGGGGCGGCCAATTCTTGACGGATTAGGGGGCGGAAGGTCCTCCTCTCTTCCCGGCTAGTTATGATCATTCGGGTTGCCGGGTACATAGCAGCGGGAAACTGACCGCAGGAGGCCCCCTGATGCAGGTCAAGAAGGTGCTCACGTATGCGGGTATCGCGTTCGTGGTCTTCTACCTCTACACGCAGCCGTCTGCCGCAGCTGCGGCCGTGAGAGGTGTGTTCGACGGTGTCAACACAGGCGCCACGCAGTTGGCGACTTTCTTCACGCAGGTTCTAGGGTGATCTGACCCGGCCCGTGAGTCCGCTCACGGGCCTGATTTTTGCGGCTCGGTCCGGGGAGCGCGCCAATTCCGCCCGGACATGACGGTTGTGGTCGAGGGGTCGGCCTGCGCACGCCGTCAGCGTGCCCAGGCTCGATCACCTGACACCATGTCAGGCGACTCCCCCCCAGTATCCACTACAGAGCGTCACTTGACCACCACACGTACAGAATCCGACTTAGTGCACAAAAGTCACTGAAAACGCATTTATTCCACGGGTCCCAGTGGGGATGTCGCGGAAATTCCCGCGAACGAACTCCATAGCCGTAATGACAGATTTAACAATTCGCCGATAACATCACCGAACGTGGCTGAAGGTGATCTTCCAGCAGCGCGTCTGGCCGACGATCTGTATTTCGTCATGCACGACGACGTCAGTGGGCGAGGACGGCTCCATCCCCGGCTGACCGGTCTCGGACTGGCCGCCGCCATCCTCGGCGAGCTGATGCTCGCCGGGCGCGTCACAGTGCGCCTGGTGCCGGGGCAGGTCCAGCTCGCCGTGGTCGAGGCGGGCCCGACCGGCGACGCGCCGACCCAGTTCGCGCTGAACCATATCCAGGCCGAGCCGACCCACCCGCTCGGCACCTGGCTGCTCTTCCTGGCCCGTACGGCGCACGCCGACATCGCCGCCCGGATGACCGAGGCCGGGCTGCTCCGCCCGCCGGGACGGCGGCTGCTGGCCAAACAGCTCCAGGCGCCGGTGGCGGCCAACACGGCCGCCTGGCCGGTCGGCCGCCTGAACCTGGCCATCGAGCGCCGCCAGCCGCTCCGGATGCAGGACGCCGTGCTGTTCGGGCTGGTGGTCGCCACCGGCGGCGGGCAGCTGGTGCTCTGGGACCAGAACCCGCGCTACCTGCGCGAGTCCATCGCCGCCCTGCCGGAGACGCTGCAGCAGCTGATCGCCCAGACCGAGGCCGCCTGCGGCGACGCCGTCATCAGCAGAAGGTGACGCTCACCGGACCGGGCACCCCGCGGCCCGCAGCGTCTCCTTCACGTCGCCGATCTTGAGTTCGCCGAAGTGGAAGACGCTGGCCGCCAGCACCGCGTCCGCGCCCGCCTTGACCGCGGGCGGGAAGTCGGCCAGCCGGCCCGCGCCGCCAGAGGCGATCACCGGGACGGTGACCACCGCCCGGACGGCTTCGATCATCTCGATGTCGTAGCCGTCCTTGGTGCCGTCGCCGTCCATCGAGTTGAGCAGGATCTCGCCGACGCCCAGCTCCTGGCCGCGCGCCGCCCACTCGACCGCGTCGATGCCGGTGCCGCGCCGCCCGCCGTGCGTGGTCACCTCGAAGCCGCTCGGGGTGGGCGGTCCCTCCACCACCCTGCGGGCGTCCACCGACAGCACGACGCACTGCGCGCCGAACCGCCACGACGCCTCGCGCAGCAGTTCGGGGCGGGTGATCGCGGCCGTGTTGATGCCCACCTTGTCGGCGCCGGCCCGGAGCAGGCGGTCCACGTCCTCGACCGCGCGCACGCCGCCGCCCACGGTCAGCGGGATGAAGACCTGCTCGGCGGTCCTGCGGACCACGTCATACATGGTCGAACGATCCCCACTCGACGCGGTGATGTCCAGAAATGTCAGTTCATCGGCGCCTTCCGCGTCGTAGCGGCGGGCCAGCTCCACCGGGTCGCCCGCGTCCCTGAGGTTCTCGAAGTTGACGCCCTTGACCACCCGGCCGGCGTCCACGTCCAGGCAGGGGATCACCCGCACCGCGACCGTCATGGCCGGTACGCCTCGACTTCGACCTCGACCAGCATCCTCGGGTCGACCAGACCGGCCACCTGGACACTGGTGCAGGCCGGGCGTACCTCGCCGAACAGGTGCCCGTGCGCGTCGCCGGCCGCGTCGAAGTCGGCCTTGTCGACCACGTACATCCGGGTGCGGACCACGTCGTCCAGGCTGGCCCCGGCCTTCACCAGAGCGTCCAGGGCCACCCCGAAGGCGGTGATGGTCTGGTTGTATGCGTCGCCGACGTGCTGGACCTCGCCGCCCACCACGGCGGTGCAGCCGGAGACCAGGACGTGCGGGCCGGCGATCACGGCGCGGGAGTAGCCGTAGCGGTCCTCCCAGGGGCCGCCGGAGGCGATCCGGGTCGCGGGGATCATGCGCGCACCGCCGCGAGCGCCGACTCCAGGGTGAACTGCCCGGCGTACAGGGCCTTGCCGACGATGGCGCCCTCGACGCCCAGCGGGACCAGGGTGGCCAGCGCCTCCAGGTCGGCCAGCGACGAGACGCCGCCGCTGGCGATCACCGGCCGGTCGGTCCTGGCGCACACCTCGCGCAGCAGGTCCAGGTTGGGGCCGCGGAGCGTGCCGTCCTTGGTGACGTCGGTGACCACGTAGCGGGGGCAGCCGTCGGCCTCCAGCCGGTCCAGCACCTCCCACAGGTCGCCGCCCTCCTCGGTCCAGCCGCGGGCGGCCAGCGTGGTGCCGCGCACGTCCAGGCCGACCGCGATCCGGTCGCCGTGGGTCGCGATGATCTTGGCGCACCAGGCCGGGTCCTCCAGCGCGGCCGTGCCGATGTTGACCCGGCGGCAGCCGGTGGCCAGCGCCGCCGCCAGCGAGGCGTCGTCGCGGATGCCGCCGGACAGCTCCACCTGGACGTCGAGCTTGCCGACCACCTCGGCCAGCAGCTCCCGGTTGGCGCCCCGGCCGAAGGCGGCGTCCAGATCCACCAGGTGGATCCACTCGGCCCCGGCCCGCTGCCAGGCGAGCGCGGCGGCGAGCGGGTCGCCGTACGAGGTCTCCGACCCCGCCTCGCCCTGCACCAGGCGGACGGCCTGTCCGTCCGCCACGTCCACGGCGGGTAGCAACACCAGCGACCCGGTTTCAGACATTTCACGACCTCCGGTCGAAGAAGACGGTGACGAGCACCGGGATCAGCAGGATCGACACCCCGAAGACGGCGAGCCTGGCCATCCAGGTGTCGAGGAGGACCCAGGCCAGGGCCTGGATCAGGAACCACAGAACCGCCATCACAGCGTTCTGGGTGCGCCGCCGTCGCGCCAGGTAGCCACCTTGCCTGGCCACCCGTACCGGCTTGGGCAGTGGCTTGGCCAGCACGGCGGTGAGCCGGCCGCGCAGTTCCCTGCGCCGGGCGGCGCGGGCCTCGCGCCTGGCCCGCTCGGCGGCCAGTTTCTCCCGCTCCGCGTCACGGGCGGCTCGCCGCCTGGCTCGTTCCTTGCTCATGGAATGATCATCACAGGCTCATCGCAGGGTGGCGAGCCAGTTCGCCAGCAGCGTCGCGCCCGCGTCGCCGGATTTCTCCGGATGGAACTGGGTGGCCATCAGCGGCCCGTTCTCCACCGCCGCGACGAAGGGTACGCCGTGCTCCGCCCAGGTCACCAGCGGCTGGGTGAAGCCGGGCCCGGCCTGGAGCTCCCAGTGCCTGACCCCGTAGGAGTGCACGAAGTAGAACCGGGTGTCCGCGTCCAGGCCGCGGAACAGCACCGACTCGGCGGGGGCGGCGACGGTGTTCCAGCCCATGTGCGGCAGCACCGGCGCGTCCAGGCGCTCCACCGTGCCGGGCCACTCGCCGCAGCCCTCGGTGTGCACGCCGTGCTCGACGCCCTTCTCGAACAGGATCTGCATGCCGACGCAGATGCCCAGCACCGGCCGCCCGGCCGCGAGGCGGCGGCCGACGATCCGGTCCCCGCGCACCTCCTTGAGCCCGGCCATGCAGGCGGCGAACGCGCCGACGCCGGGCACCACCAGGCCGTCGCACTCCAGCGCGGCCTCGTAGTCGGCGGTCACGGTGACCTCGGCGCCGGTCCTGGCCAGCGCCCGCTCGGCCGAGCGCAGGTTGCCCGAGCCGTAGTCCAGGACGACGACGCGCCTGGTCACAGCACGCCCTTGGTGCTCGGCACGCCGACCGACCTCGGGTCAGGCTCCGACGCCGCGCGCAGGGCCCGGGCCAGCGCCTTGAACTGCGCCTCCACGATGTGGTGCGCGTTGCGCCCGTACGGCACCCGCACGTGCAGGCAGATCGCCGCCTGGGCCACGAACGACTCCAGGATGTGCCGGGTCAGCGTGGTGTCGTAGTCGGGCCCGATCATCGGCGCCATGCCGTCCGGCTCGCTGTGCACCAGGTACGGCCGCCCGGACAGGTCCACGGTGACCTCGGCCAGCGCCTCGTCCAGCGGGCAGGACGCGTTACCGAACCGCCGGATGCCCGACTTGTCGCCCAGCGCCTGGCGGAACGCCGCGCCCAGCGCGATGGCGGTGTCCTCGATCGTGTGGTGCGAGTCGATGTGCAGGTCGCCCTGGGTCTTCACGGTCAGGTCGAACAGGCCGTGTTTGCCGAGCTGGGCGAGCATGTGGTCGTAGAAGCCGACCCCGGTGGACACCTCGACCTCGCCGGTCCCGTCGAGGTTGACCTCGACCAGGACCGAGGTCTCCTTGGTGGCGCGCTCGATCCGACCGACTCTCATCAGAGAACCCCTTCCAGCGCGGCGCGGAAGGCCGCCATCTCATCACTTGTGCCGATGGAAACGCGCAGCCATCCGTCCGGCCCGGTCTCCCGGATGAGGACCCCGCGGTCGAGAATCCCCTCCCACACCGCGTGCCGATCCGGGAACATACCGAATAGCACGAAATTAGAGTCACTATCTGCGACCGTAAGGCCACGTTTCCGTAGCCAGGCCACGGTGGCGTCCCGCTCGGCGCGCAGCGCGTCGACCGTGCCGAGCAGCTCGTCGCGGTGGGCCAGCGCGACCCGGGCGGCGGCCTGGGTCAGCGTGGACAGGTGGTACGGCAGCCGGACCAGCAGCATCGCGTCCACCACGGCCGGGTCGGCGGCCAGATACCCGACCCGGGCCCCGGCCAGCGCGAACGCCTTGGACATGGTCCTGGACACGATCAGCCGGGGGTGTCCGGGCAGCAGGGTCAGCGCCGACGGGGTGCCGGCCCTGGCGAACTCCGCGTACGCCTCGTCCACCACCACCATGCCGGGCGCGGCGGCCAGCACCCGCCGGATCACCTCCAGCGGCAGCGCGGTCCCGGTCGGGTTGTTCGGCGAGGTCAGGAAGACCACGTCGGGGCGGTGCTCCTCGATCAGCGCGACCGCCCGGCCGGGGTCCAGCGAGAAGTCCTGCTCGCGCCCGCCCTCGATCCAGCGGGTGCTGGCGCCGGCCGCGATGATCGGGTGCATCGAGTAGGACGGCTCGAACCCGATCGCGGAGCGGCCGGGCCCGCCGAACGCCTGGAGCACCTGCTGCAGGATCTCGTTGGAGCCGTTGGCCGCCCACAGCTGCCGGCCGGTCAGCCCGTGGCCCAGATAGTCGGCCAGGTCCTTGCGCAGCTCGACGGCGTCCCGGTCCGGGTAGCGGTTGAGCGTGGCCGCGCCGCGCCTGATCGCCTCGGCCAGATCCGCGATCAGCGCCGCCGACGGCGGGTGCGGGTTCTCGTTGGTGTTGAGCCGCACGGCCACGTTGAGCTGCGGCGCGCCGTACGGCTGCTTGCCCCGCAGGTCGTCCCGGATGGGCAGATCGTCAAGAGTGGTCACGGGGCGGGGATCTCCCAGTCGAAGCGGGCACGGATGGCGGCGCCGTGGCCGGGCAGGTCCTCGGCGTCGGCGAGGGCGCACACGAGCGGGGCGGCTTCGGCGAGCGCCGCCCGGGTGTAGTCGATCACGTGCACGCCGCGCAGGAAGGTCTGGACGGACAGGCCGGAGGAGTGGCACGCGCACCCGCCGGTGGGCAGCACGTGGTTGGAGCCGGCCAGGTAGTCGCCCAGCGAGACGGGCGCGAACG
The DNA here is from genome assembly GCF_009687845.1 of Acrocarpospora corrugata. Taxonomy (GTDB): domain Bacteria; phylum Actinomycetota; class Actinomycetes; order Streptosporangiales; family Streptosporangiaceae; genus Acrocarpospora; species Acrocarpospora corrugata. Next base: position 220,937 of record NZ_BLAD01000038.1, on the reverse strand, counting down.
CGCCCACGAAGACGGCTCCGGCGTTGCGCACCCGGGCCGCCACGGCGGCGGCGTCGGCGGTCTGGATCTCCAGGTGCTCGGCCGCGTAGGCGTCCACCACCCGGAGGCCGTCCTCGATCGAGGAGACCAGCACGATGCCGGACTGGCGGCCGGCCAGCGCGGCCGAGATGCGCTCGGTGTGCCTGGTGGCCGCGACCTGGGTGGAGATCTCCTTCTCCACCGCCTCGGCCAGGTCCTCGGAGTCGGTGACCAGGACGGCGGCGGCCAGCGGGTCGTGCTCGGCCTGGCTGATCAGGTCGGCGGCCACGTGCACCGGGTCGGCGGTCGCGTCGGCAAGCACCGCGATCTCGGTGGGGCCGGCTTCGGCGTCGATCCCGATCCGGCCCTTGAGCAGGCGTTTGGCGGCGGCGACCCAGACGTTGCCGGGGCCGGTGACCATGCTGACGGGAGCGCAGTCGGCGGTGCCGTAGGCGAACATGGCGACCGCCTGGGCGCCGCCCACCGCGTAGACCTCCTCGACGCCGAGTAGGGCGCAGGCGGCCAGGATGGTGGGGTGCGGCAGCCCGTCGGCCTGCGGCGGCGAGGCCACGGCCATCGACTCGACGCCGGCCTCCTGGGCGGGGACCACGTTCATGATCACGCTGGACGGGTAGACGGCCAGGCCGCCCGGCGCGTACAGACCGACCCGGTCGACCGGAACCCAGCGTTCCGTGACGGTGCCGCCGGGGACCACGGTGGTGGTGACGTCGGTGCGGCGCTGGTCCCCGTGGACCAGGCGGGTGCGCCGGATGGCCTCCTCCAGTGCTGCCCTGACCTGCGGGTCCAGCCCGGCCAAGGCGGCCTGGGCGGCCTCGGCGGGCACCCGGGCGGTGGGGAGGTCGACGCCGTCGAATCGCGCGGTCAGCTCCCGTACGGCTGCCGCGCCCCGATGGCGCACGTCCTCACAGATCGGCCGCACCTTCTCCAGGGCGGCTTCCACGTCAAGGTCGGCGCGGGGCAGCACGTCGCGCAGGTCCCGGGGCAGCGGGCCGCGCAGGTCGATACGGGAAATCACCCGCCCAGTCTACGGACGGGCAGGCCGTAATCCGGTTCTGTCCACGATTCGGACATGTCGCCCCGGGCCAGATGATCACCCAGATAGCGCATAGAGGGTTAATTCACCTCATGAACCTCAATACTATTACCCAATGGCTGAATCACCGACGGCGCGCGACCGCCTTTTACCGCCATTCCAGGGCAGCGTCCTCTGGGGGTGGGCGGGGCCACTACTCGTGACCGTGTTCGGGGCTTTCCTCCGCCTACGTGACCTTGGCAAACCCCACTCGGTGATGTTCGACGAGACGTACTACGCCAAGGAAGCGCTTTCACTGCTCAAATTTGGCGTAGAGCGCAAGTCGGTGGAGAAGCCTGACATCCCGCTACTCAACGGTGGCGAAGTGTTCGCCCACTGTCCGGCCGTCGCGGATTGCGCCAGTTACGTGGTGCACCCACCGCTCGGCAAGTGGATGATCGCCCTGGGCGAGCTGATCTTCGGCGTCAACCCGTACGGCTGGCGGATCGTGACCGCCGTGCTGGGCGTCCTGTCGATCCTGATCCTGGCCAGGACCGCCCGCCGGATGACCCGCAACACCCTGCTCGGCTCGCTGGCCGGGCTCCTGCTCGCCATCGACGGCCTGCACCTGGTGCTGTCCAGGTCCGCGCTGCTGGACAACTTCCTGACGTTCTGGCTGATCGCCGCGTTCGCCTGCCTGGTCGTCGACCGGGACCGAACCCGGGAGCGCCTGGTCGCCTGGTACGAGTCGTCCGGCCTGGACGAACACGGCCCCAAGCTGGGCTGGCGGCCGTGGCGGCTGGCCGCCGGGCTCTGCCTGGGGGCGGCGATGGCCACCAAGTGGACCGGCCTCTTCTTCGTCGTGGCGTTCACGATCATGGTCTTCGTCTGGGACCTGGGGGCGCGCCGGGCGGTCGGGCTGCGCCGGCCGCTCGCGGGGGCGTACCGGCTGGATCTGCCGCTGACGGCGGCCTGGACGTTCGTGCTGCCCGGCGTCATGTACGTGCTGTCGTTCGCGGGCTGGTTCGCCACCGAGGGCGGCTACGGCCGCAACTGGAGCCAGGCCACCGCGCACGGCCCGGTCTTCTTCGTGATCGACTCCTTCCGGTCCTGGTTCAACTACCAGTACGCGGCGCTGAACTTCCACACCGGCCTCAGCAAGGCCCACGACTACCAGTCCTGGCCCTGGTCCTGGCCGCTGCTGCAACGCCCGGTGCTGTTCTTCAACGAGCAGGCCCCCGGCTGCGACGTGTCCTCCTGCAACCAGGCCGTGCTCGCCGTCGGCACCCCCGTCATCTGGTACGGCGGCCTGCTCGCCCTGATCGCGATGATCGCCTGGTACACCGCCACCCGGGACTGGCGGGCCGGCTCGGTCCTGCTCGGCTACGCGGTCGGCTGGCTGCCCTGGTTCTACTTCGCCCTCGCCGACAACCGCACCATGTACATCTTCTACGCGCTGCCGATGCTGCCCTTCCTGATCCTGGCCATCGTGCTGGCCGCCGGGCTGCTGATCGGCCCCGCCGACGCGCCGCCGTCCCGGCGCGCCGTGGGGGCCGCGATCGTCGGGGTGTTCACCCTGTTCGCGCTGGCCAACTTCTGGTGGCTGCATCCGATCCTGACCGCCGAGAACATCCCGCACGCCGAGTGGTATCGGCGGATGCTGTTCGGCAGCTGGGTCTGATCACAGCGAGATGGGGCTGGTCACCACGTTGACCCCGTCCGGGGTGCGGAAGTGCAGCCGGAACCGGCCGAGCGGGATCGGCCGGATGGTGAAGCCGCCGACCTCGTCGACCGGCACGCTGGCGTCCCGGCCGGACACCAGCACCACCCGCACCTCCCCCGGCCGGGGCGGGATCAGCTGGCCCTGCAGGGCGTCGCCGGTCACCCCGATCTCGATCAGCACGCCGGATCTGCTCTCGAACGAGATGTCGCGCAGCGCGGCCACCTCGGCCCGCACCAGCACGCCTGGCGCGGCGTGGCCGAGCCCGGAGTCGTAGGTCAGCTCGGCCAGCTCGGCGTCCACGTGCTGCCAGGTGAACACGGCCCGGCCGAGTTCCAGCACCTCGGCGGGGACGCCGTCGACGGCCTGGAACAGGGCGGCCAGTTCGGCCATGAGCACGTCGTCGGACTGGTCGGACGGCTCGTCGGCGGGCGGGTGCTCACGCATGGCACCCATCCTGCCCGCGTCCGGCCCGGGACGCACCAGGTGTCTCACCCGGCGCGTCACACGGCATCGGAGAATGAACAGTTGACATGGAGACGCCCCTCCCGGCGGCCCCGGAGCGGTGGCCGGGATCGAGTCCCGGCCACCGCCACGAGTCACTTCGTGGGCGGACGGTGCTCGGCGACGACCTGCGCGGCCACGGTCCTGAGGTCGGTCCCCGGCTCCTCGCCGCGTCTGGCGAGCATGCCGGAGAACCGGGCGGCCGCGAAGGAGGTGCCGCTCCACCGGGCGAAGCCGGAGTCGAACGAGGCGCGCCCCAGGGAGGTGGTCCCGCCCTCCAGGTCCGGCCGGAGGATCTCCACCCGGCCGGCGAAATAGGTGCTGGCCACGTCCACGCCGTCGACCGCGGCGTCCACCCAGGGCAGGTTCGGGCTGAACGGAGCCTTCTCCACGATCATGTCGTCGTGGGTGGCGCCGACCGCGATGACCTCGTCGTAGGCGGCCGGCCAGACCGGCGTGCTGGCGGTGACGTCGGCGAACTTGGGCCGGTCGGAGCGGGGCCGGCGGGCTCCGTGGTTGCCGGCCGCGGCGACCAGGATCATGGTGCCGGCCAGCCGTTCCACGGCCCGGGTGAGGACCAGCGGCGGGGAGTGGTCGGCGGTGACGCAGCCGAACGACAGGTTGAGGATGTCGACCTTGCCGAGGAAGCTCATCATGGCCTCGGCGACGTCCCAGGAGGAGACCGAGACGCCCATGTCGTCCAGGACCGCGCGGACCACGAGGCGGGCGTTGGGCGCCTCCTGGAGGATGGACCCGCAGACGAACGCGCTGTGCCCGGCGAGCGACGGGTAGGGCTCGGGCCCGCCGAAGATGGCCTCCGGCGGCGCCTCGTAGCGCCCGGCCAGCTCCGGGTGCGCGGCCAGCCGGGTGTCGAGGACGCCCACCCGCAGGCCCGCCCCGGTGACCGGCGGAATCGTGACGGCCGGGCACGGGGTCGGCCGGTCCTCGCCGCCGCCCGTGTACGGCGACCCGGCGACGCCGTCCATCAGGCGGTGTTTGCCCCAGGTCGGGACCCAGCCCTCGAACTCGTCGGCGAAGCTGCGGCGCAGCGCGTACAGCACCAGGTCCAGGTCGGGCACCACGCTGTCCGGGCCGAACGCGGCCAGGCGGTCCGCCCAGGCCGCCCTGGCCAGCTCCTCGTCGGCGCGGAACGGCCCGGCCGCCTCCGCCAGGCCGGGCAGGTCGACCAGGACCAGGTCCAGAGCCCGGCTCACGGCCACCTCGCGCCAGGTCAGCCCGGCCAGCTTCACCAGGCGTTCGCGGACCAGCTCGGCGTGCCGGAGATCGACGACGATCTGGTCCTGGCTCCACGCGCCCATCGCGCCGCGGTAGACGTTTCTGGGTATCTGGGACATGACTTCGCTCCTGAAAAGTGTTGGTACGCGGCCGGTTGCCGGATGTTGCTCTATTGACGGAGGCGAGTGACCCGGATTTGATACATCTCCCGCGGGATCCCGCCGGAGAAAATCCGCCTCGGCAGATTCGGAGGATGACGACGACCACGCCCGACGCCCTGGCGCTGGCCGAGGCCGACCCCCAGCGGGCGATGGCCTTCGCCGCCGCCCTGGCCCGGCGGGCCCGCGCGGCCCGCGACCCGCTGGCCGAGTCGACCGCCAGGCGCGCGCTGGGCATCGCCTCGGTGCACCTGAACCAGCTGGTGACCGCCAGCCGGCACCTGAACGCGGCGATCCGGCTGGCCGAGCGGGCCGGCTCCGCGGAGCTGGCGGCCGAGGCCCGGCTCCGGCTGGCCTTCGTGACCAGCGTGGGCGGCCGTCCGCAGCAGGCGCTGCGGGAGATCGAGGAGCTGCTGCCCGGCCTGCACGGGGTGCTCAGGGCCAGGGCCGAGGCGCAGCGGGCCGCCGTCTACAACCATCTGGGGCGGCGGGCCGACGCGCTGGCCTGCTACCGGGCCGCGATCCCGGTGCTGCGCCGGGCCGGCGACCAGCTGTGGCTGCAGCGGGTGCTGTCCAACCGCGGCATCATGCACGGCTACCAGCAGGATTTCACCGCCGCCGAGACCGACTTCCGCGAGGCCGAGGCGCTCTGCCGGGAACTCGGCCTGGACATGTCGCTGGCCATCGTGTGGATGAACCGGGGCTGGATGACCGGCTCGCGCGGCGACGTGCCGGCCGCGCTGCGCTACTTCGACCAGGCCGAGGCCCGCTTCCGCGCGCTGGGCACCCACCAGCTGGGCTGGCTGCTGACCGACCGGGCCGAGCTGCTGCTGTCGGTCGGCCTGGTCGCGGAGGCGCGGGCGGCGGCCGAGGAGGCGGTGGCCGAGCTGGAGCGGCTGCGCCGCGCCATCCTGCTGCCGGAGGTGCGGCTGCTGCTGGCCCGCGCCGCCACCATGGCCGGCGACCACGAGGGCGCGCTGCGCGCGGCCCGCACCGCGGTCCGCGAGTTCGCCGCCCAGCAGCGCCCGGAGTGGCGGGTGCTGGCCTCCTTCGTGGTGCTCAGGTCCCGGCTGGCCGCCGGCCGGCCCGGCATCCCGGTACGGCGGCTGGAGACCCTCGCCGACGACCTGGACGCGGCCGGCTGGACCGCCGCGGGCGTGGAGACCCGCCTGCTGGGCGCCCGCCTGGCGCTGGGCCGGGGCCAGAGCGCGCGCGGGCGGGAGCTGCTGGCGCGGGCCACCAGGGCGCGCGGCCGGGGCCCGGCCCTGCTCCGGGTCCGCTCCTGGCAGGCGGCGGCGCTGCTGCGGCTGTCGGCGGGCAACCGGGCCGGCGCGGCCGTGGCGATCAGGACGGCGCTGCGGATCCTGGACGAGCACCGCGCCTCGCTGGGCGCGACGGACCTGCGCGCCTACTCCTTCGGGTTCCGGATCGAGCTGGCCGAGCTCGGGCTGCGGATGGCCTTCGCGCACGGCTCGGCGGCCCGGGTGCTGGCCTGGGCGGAGCAGGGCCGGGCCAGCCACCTGCTGATGAAACGGGCCCGCCCGCCCGAGGACCCGTGGCTGGTGGGGGCGCTGGCCCAGCTGCGGGCCACCGCGAGCGACCTGGCGGCGAGCCGGAACCCGAAGGTCGCGCAGCGGCAGGCCGCGCTGGAACGGGAGATCCGCGACTACAGCCGGCGGCGGCACGGCGCTGCCGGTCCCGCGGCGGGACCGCCCCGGGTGGCCCGGCTGGCCGAGGCGCTCGGCGAGCAGGCCCTGGTCGAGTACGTCCAGCTGGACGGCGCGCTGCACGCCGTCACGGTGGTCGGCGGCAGGACCCGGCTGCACGACCTGGGCCCGCTGGCGCCGATCAGGGACCTGGTGGAGCGGGTGCCGTTCGCGCTGCGGCGGCTGGCCCGCGCCGAGGGCGCCCCGACCGGCCCTTCCACCACCGCGTCCGGTCCTTCCGCCCCGGCCGGCCCTTCCGCCGCCGCGCAGATGGTCCGGCACGCCGCCGCCCGGCTGGACGCGCTGCTGCTGGCCCCGCTGGCGGCCGAGCTCGGGGACCGGCCGCTGGTGCTGATCCCGACCGGGCCGCTGCAGTTCCTGCCCTGGTCGGTGCTGCCGTCCTGCGCCGGCCGGGCGGTCAGCGTCGCGCCGTCGGCGGGCCTGTGGCACACTGCGAGCGGGCGCTCCGGCGGCGGGCATGTGGCCGCGGTCGCCGGTCCCGGGCTGCCGGGCGCGCACGAGGAGGCGGCCGCCGTCGCCGCCCTGTACGGGACCAAGCCCCTGGCCGGCGAGGACGCCACCGCCGAGGCGGCGCTGGCCGCGCTGGACGGCGCCATGCTGGCGCACCTGGCCGCGCACGGCCGGGTCAACCTGACCAACCCGCTGTTCTCCGCGCTCCGGCTGGCCGACGGGCCGCTCACCGTCTACGACCTGGAACGCCTGGCCGAGCCGCCGCGCCTGGTCATCCTGGCCGCCTGCGAGAGCGGCAGGTCGGTGGTGCGGGCCGGGGACGAGCTGCTCGGCCTGAGCGCCACCTTCCTGGCGCTGGGCACCCGCTGCATCATCGCCTCCCTGGTCCCGGTGCCGGACGCGCAGACGACCCCGCTGATGGTCGCCCTGCACGGCCTGCTGGCCGAGGGCCGATCCGCGGCGACCGCGCTGGCGCTGGCCCAGGAGCGGGTGGCGGGGGTGGCGGCGGCCGGGTTCGTCTGCCTGGGCGCCGGTTCGGCCACACTAGGCTGAACTCCGTGGCGAAGAAGAAAGGCGGGCAGGGCACCCCGGCGACGGTGGCCCTGGCACAGGCGAAGGCCGAGTTCACCCTGCACCCCTACGATCACGACCCCGGCGCGGAGGCGTACGGGGACGAGGCCGCGACCGCGCTGGGCGTGCCGGCGGACCGGATCTTCAAGACGCTGGTGGCCGAGACCGAGGCCGGGCTGGCCGTGGCGGTCGTGCCGGTGGCCGGCAAGCTGGACCTGAAGGCGTTCGCGGCGGCGCTCAACGGCAAGAAGGCCGCGATGGCGGAGGCCGCCAAGGTGGAGCGGGTGACCGGCTACGTGGTCGGCGGGATCAGCCCGCTCGGCCAGCGCAAGCGGCTGCCCACGGTGGTGGACGAGTCGGCGCTGGGCTTCGACACGATCTACTTCTCGGCGGGGCGGCGCGGCCTGCAGATCGAGACCGCGCCCGGCAACCTGGTGCGGCTCACCCAGGCGGTCACCGCGCCCATCTCACGCGGCTAGACCGGCGACCCGCAGCACTTCTTGTACTTGCGCTCCGCGCCGCACCAGCAGGGGTCGTTGCGGCCGGGCGGCCAGGCGATGTCGTCGCCGGGGTCGGCCTGCTCGACCGAGCCGCCCGAGGTGATCCTGACCACGGCCACCCGCGCCTCCAGGTCGGCCTCCCTGAACCCCTTCTCCAGGGCCTTGAGATCGGCCCCGGGCGGGTAGGGCAGCCGCACGGTCGGCTTGCGCGCCACCTCCGGCTGGACCGTGCGGGGCCGCTCCGGCTCCTTAGGCTCGGGCGCGCCGGCCAGATACGCCGTGACCTCCGGGTCCTGCGGACCGCCGAACCGGTTGCGCAGCAGGCTCAGGTAGCGCACGGTCGCCTCGGGGCGGCCGAGATCCATCGCCAGGGTCAGTCCCTCGTCCAGCAGCGCCTTCGCGAAGCCAGGATCCGCGGTGCCCGCCACCATGGCCGCCGCCGGATAGAACTCCTCGTCCCGCTCCCCCGTCGGCAGCCCGGCCAGCTCCCGCTGCCGGGACCTGAGCAGCCGCAGCGCCGTCTCGTCCTCGCCCACCTGGGCGTGGAGTTCGGCCATCGGCAGCCGTAGCGCGCCGCGCAGGCCGGGTTCGGCGTCGGCGAGGTCGCCCAGCACGCCGAGGGTGTCGCGCTCCCAGCCGTCCAGGGTGTACTCGTCCACCAGCACCTCGACGTAGGCGCGCAGGCTCACGTCGCCGCGCGCCCTGGGGTCCAGCAGCGCGCCGGCCAGAAGTTCCCAGGCGGCCCGCTCCTCCCCCCGGTCGTAGGCCCGGTCGAGGGCCCGGTCCAGGTCGAGCGGCTGGAAGAGGTGATCGGGAAGCACCCCAGCACCCTACCCCCGCCGTCCCCGGCCCCTGGCAGGATGGGCGGATGAGCACGTTGCACGAGGCCTCGGCCGTGGAGTTGTCCGGGCTGCTGCGGGAGCGGAGCGTGAGCGCGGTCGAGGTGACCGAGGCGCACCTGCGGCGGATCGAGGCGGTGAACCCGGCGGTCAACGCGATCGTCACCCTGGTCGCCGACCAGGCCCTGGCGCGGGCCGCCGAACTCGACGCGGGGCCGTGGCGTGGCCCGCTGCACGGGCTTCCGGTCGGGCACAAGGACCTGGTGGACACGGCGGGGGTCCGGACCACGTACGGCTCGCGCCTGTTCGCCCACCACGTGCCCACCGCCGACGACCTGCTGGTGACGCGGGTCAGGGAGGCCGGCGGGGTGATGCTGGGCAAGACCAACACGCCCGAGTTCGGCACCGGCTCGCATACCGTCAACGAGGTCTTCGGCGCCACCCGCAATCCCTACGATCTGAGCAAGTCCGCCGGGGGCAGCAGCGGGGGCGCGGCCGCCGCGCTGGCCACCGGGATGGTGGCCCTGGCCGACGGCTCCGACATGGGCGGCTCGCTGCGGAACCCGGCCTCCTTCTGCAACATCGTCGGCCTGCGCCCGACCCCCGGCCGGGTGCCGTTCCGGTCGGCCACGGCGGCCTGGTACACGCTGGGCGTCTCCGGGCCGATGGCCCGCACGGTCGCCGACGTGGCCCTGTTCATGTCCGCCATCGCGGGCTTCGACCCGGTCTCCCCGCTGGCGATCCGGGAGGGCGGCGAGGTGTTCGCCGCGCCGCTCGACCGCGACTTCACCGGGACCAGGATCGCGTTCAGCCCCGACCTGGGCGGCCTGCTCGTCGACACCGAGACGGCCAAGGTGACGGCCAGCGCCGTCCAGGTGCTGACCGGGCTGGGCGCGACCGTCGAGACCGCCGACCCGGACCTGGACGGCGCCGAGGAGACGTTCCGGACCTACCGCTCCTGGTACTACGCGCTCAACTTCGGCGACCTGGCCGGGGTCGGGCCGAACGTGGCGTGGAACGTCGAGCAGGGCCGCGAGGTCACCGGCAACGAGCTGGCCAGGGCAGAACGCCTGCGCTCCGCCCTCTACCACCGGATGAACGCCTTCTTCGACCGGTTCGACTTCCTGGTGGCCCCGGTCAGCCAGGTCCCGCCGTTCCCGGTCGAGGATCCGTACGTGACGGAGATCAACGGCCGGCCGATGCCGGACTATCTGGCCTGGATGCGCTCCTGCTACTGGATCAGCGTGCTCGGCGGCCCCGCCCTCTCGGTGCCCTGCGGGTTCACCGAAGGCGGCCTCCCGGTCGGCGTGCAGATCATCGGCCGCCCGTGGGCCGACCTGGACGTGCTCCAGCTGGGCCACGCCTTCGAGCGGGCCACCGGGCACGGCCGGATCACTCCGCCCGGCGTTCCCGGTACGTGATCGCGAACTCCAGCGCCCAGAACGCGCCCGCCGCCAGCACCGGCCAGAACATCAGCACCCCGAACGCGGTCAGCCCGAGCCGGTCCTGGCTGTCCAGCTGGCCCGCCGTGGCGGCCTGCACGATCTCGCCGCCCATGGACGAGCCGATCTGGTAGGCCACCAGGCCGGCCACGATCCCGCCGGCGGCCAGCCCGGCGACCGAGGCGATCGCCCGCTCCCCCGCGAACCGGTACGCGACCAGCCCGCAGACCAGCCCGAACGCGCCGCAGACGAGCGCGAACCAGCCGTCGGCGGCGATCAGCGTCTGCGTGTTCGGATCGGCGACCAGCCAGTCCGCCTCGACCCGCACATACCGGGTGCGCGGGGCGAGCGCGGACCACGCGAAACCCGCCGCGACCCCCAGAACCGCCAGCACCAGGACCGTTCCCGCGAAGTACTTGAGCTGCCGCACCGTCCCGATGGTACAGAGCCCGCCGGGAATGCGACGCGTCGCGAGCTGTGCTGCCCCGGCCCGGCCCCCCGCCGTTAGCATTGCTCCGTGAACGAAGAGGCGTGGCATATCGAACCTTCCGGACCGCTACGGGGGGACGTCGAGGTCCGAGGGTCCAAGAACGCGGTTTCCAAGCATATGGTCGCGGCGATGCTGGGCACCGGCCCGAGCACGCTGCACAACGCCCCCGAGGTCGGCGAGGTCGGCCTCACGGCCGCCATGCTGGAAGCCCTCGGCATCCACGTGGAGATCTCCGACGGGGAGATCACCATCGAGCAGGGCCCGGAGATCCGTCCCCGGGTGCCGGAGAAGTACACGGGGCTGAACCGCATCCCGATCCTGATGCTGGGCCCGCTGCTGCACCTGGCGGGCGAGGCGTTCGTCCCGATGGTGGGCGGCGACCCGATCGGGCGGCGGCCGGTCAACTTCCACCTGGAAGCGCTGCGCTCGATGGGCGCGGAGATCATCGAGGACGAGAACGGCATCACCGCGAAGGCGACCCGGCTGCACGGCACCCGGATCACGCTGCCGTACCCGAGTGTCGGCGCGACCGAGACGATCCTGATGACGGCCGTGCTGGCCGAGGGCAAGACGGTCATCAAGGGCGCCGCGATGGAGCCCGAGGTGGTCGAGCTCGCGCTGTTCCTGCAGCGGATGGGCGCGATGATCGAGCTCAGCCCGGACCGGCGGATCGTGATCGAGGGCGTGGACCGGCTCCGGGGAGCCTCCACCTGGCTGGCCGGCGACCGGATCGAGGCGTTCTCCTACCTGGTGGCCGGTCTGGTCACCGGGGGCGAGGTGCGGGTGCACGGCTGCCCGCAGGACCGGCTGGTGACCGCGATCACCACGCTGGCCCGGATGGGGGCGCAGTTCGACATCACCGACGACTGGCTGACCGCCTCCGCCCCGGACGGGCTGCGCGCGGCCGCCGTGCAGACCGACACCCACCCCGGCTTCATGACGGACTGGCAGACGCCGCTGATGGTGCTGTTCACCCGGGCCGAGGGCATGTCGGTGCTGCACGAGACGGTCTTCGAGAACCGGCTGGTGTACGTGCCGGCGCTGCAGAAGATGGGCTGCGAGATCGAGGTGTTCGCGCAGTGCCTGGGCGGGCCCGCCTGCCGCTACCACGACACCAACGCCAAGCACTCCGCGGTGGTGCGCGGGGTGTCCAAGCTGCGCGGCGCGGACGTCACGCTGCCGGACATCAGGGCCGGGTTCTCGGCGGTGCTGGCCGCCGCCGTCGCCGACGGGACCTCGACGCTGCGCGGCGTCAACCACATCGAGCGCGGCTACCACCGCCCGTTCGAGCAGTTCACCTCACTCGGCCTGAAGATCCGCCGGGGCTGATCCACCGAGGTCCGGCCGCTTGCCGAAGCGGCCGGACCCGCCGGACGTCACCAGTCGGGGAACCCGCCTTCGTCGCGGTCGCCCCGGTCGTCGCCCCCGTAGTCGCCGCGGTCGTCGTAGTCGCCGTAGTCCCCATAGTCGCCGTGGTCCCCATAGTCGCCGTGGTCGTCGTATTCCCGGTCCCGGTCGCGGCGCTCGCGCCGGTCCCGCCGGTCGCGCCTGCGGTCCTGCCGCTCCCGGTCCCGCTCCAGCTCCCGCAGCCCCGGCGTGAAACCGCCGCCGAACCGCGACATGTCCGGCGCCACGAACGAGGTCGCCGACGTCTCGCGCAGCGCCGACTGCATCGAGTCCACCCAGATCGGCCCCGGCAGCGACGCACCCTGCACCGACCCGTAGTAGGAGCCGCCGATCTCCACCCCGGTCAGCGGGTACTTGTAGGACCCCCGGATGTCGCCGACGCTCACCGCCGCCGCCAGATCCGGGGTGTACCCGGCGAACCAGGCCGAGGTGTAGCTGTTGTTGGTGCCGGTCTTCCCGGCGGCGGGCCGCCCGATCGACTGGCCCTGCATGGTGCCCTGGGTGAACACCCCCGACAGCACCCGGTTGACCGCGTCGGCCACCGGCTCCTCGACCGCCTGCGAGCAGCTCGGCGGCACCTTCACCTTGCGGCCGTCCCGCTCGATGATCTCGATGATCGAGATCGGCTGGCAGTACCGGCCGCGCGCGCCGAAGGTGGCGTACGCGGCGGCCACCGTCAGCGGGTCCATCTCGTTGACGCCGAGGGTGAAGGTGGGCACCTCGGCCAGCGCCCCGCCGTCGGCCCGCCGCACGCCCACCGCCTCCGCGGTCTTCACCACCTCGCACAGGCCGACGTCCCGCTCCAGCATCATGTAGAAGATGTTGGACGACTTCCAGGTGCCCAGCTCCAGGCTGTACGGGCCGCCCTTGCCCTCGCCGCTCGCGTTGTAGATCGTCGCGCTGGGGGCGTTGACCTTCTCGCCGGCGCAGTTGGTGAACCCGTGGGAGGGGACGTACGCGCCCGGGGTGTTGAAGCCCTGGCCGAAGCGCCAGCCCTTGGCCAGCGCGGTGGCCAGGGTGAAGATCTTGAAGGTGGAGCCGGCCTGGAAGCCCATGCCGCCGCCGTGCGCCCGGTCGGCGGGCAGGTTGATGCTGGTGGCGCGCTCGGGGTTGCGGCCGTACTTCTTGCTGGCGGCCAGGGCGCGGACCTCGCCGGTGCCCGGCACGATCATCGCCTCGGCGGCCACCTCGGTGTCCTTGGGCGAGACCCGGGACGAGATGGCCTGCTCGGCGGCGCGCTGGGCGATCGGGTCGAGGCTGGTGCGCAGGGTCAGGCCGCCGCGCTGCAGCCGCCGCTCCCGGTCCGCCTGGCTGTAGCCGAAGGCGGGGCTGGTCAGCACCTCCGCCTGGACGTACGCGCAGAAGAACGGGAAGGCGCTGGCCGCGCAGCCGCCCTCCTCGGCCTGCATGCGCAGGCCGAGCGGCGCCGCCTTGGCCTGCGCGGCCGCCGCGGCCGTCACCATGCGCAGCTGCGCCATCCGGTCCAGCACCAGGTTCCGCCGCTCCAGCAGCCGGTCCCGCTGCTCGGTCCCGAGCGAGGGATCGGTCCCGTACGGCGTGCGAACCGCCCCCGCCAGGGTGGCCCCCTGCACCAGGCTCAGCTGGGCCGCGTCCACCCCGAAGAACCGCTGCGCCGCGGCCTGCACCCCGAACGCGCCCGCCCCGAAGTAGGCGATGTTCAGGTACCGCTCCAGGATCTCGTCCTTGGTGTAGTGCTCCTCCATGGACAGCGCGTAGCGCAGCTCGGCCAGTTTGCGGCGGATGCTCTGCACCCGGGCCGAATCCCGGTCCCGCTCCGACTCGGCCCGGTTGACCAGGATGTTCTTGACCAGCTGCTGGGTCAGCGAGCTGCCGCCCTGCTTGATCCCGCCCGCCTGCGCGTTGGCCACCAGGGCGCGCAGGGTGCCCTTGACGTCCATGCCGGCGTGCTCGTAGAAGCGGGAGTCCTCGATGGCGACGATGGCGTTGCGCATCGGCCGGGACACCTGCCCGATCGGGACGGACTGCCGGTTCTGGTAGTAGAACTGGGCGATCTGGGCGCCGTTCTTGTCCAGGATCCGGGTGAGTTCCGGCAGCGGATCCTCCCGGGGCGGCGGCGGCAGATCGGTGAACGTCTCGGCCGTGGCGTTGCCGACCACACCGGCCCCCACCACCATCGGCACGACCACGGCGGCGGCCAGCAGCCCGCCGACCGCTCCGCACAGTGCCAGCCCGCCCGCAGCGCCAACCCGCGCCATCGCAGTTCCCCCCGCTCGAACATAAAACGACCAGGGGGAGCGCATGCAGCGTCAACGTAACACAAGGCGTCACCGAACCCGAATACGTCGTCACCCAGTGTGAACGGGTCAGACGACCTCATCGCGCGACGCGCCGGTCCGCAGCAGCGGCGGGATCAGGAAGCGGGCGCTGCCCCGCCGGTACAGCGCGGCCGGCCGGCCGACCTCGGGAAAGCGCTGTTCACCGGTCGGTTCCAGGAATGCCTCCGCGCGTGTCATCTTCCTGCGGAAGTTGCTCGGGTCCAGCTTGAACCCCCACACCACCTCGTAAATCCGCCGCAACTCCCCGACCGTGAACGGTTCCGGGCAGAACCTGGCGGCGACAGTGGTGTGCTCCAGCTGGGTTCTGGCGCGTTCCAGCGCGTCCCGCAGGATCGTCCGGTGGTCGAAGGCGAGGATCATCCGACCCTCCAGCACCTCCGCGACCGGCGTCCAGGCCGCCTGCCGCGCGTCGGTCCCCGCCACCGGCCTGGGCAGGTCAGGACCGAGCGCCAGGTAGGCGACAGTTATCACCCGTCCGCGCGGGTCCCGGTCCGGGTCGCTGTAGGCGCGCACCTGCTCCAGGTGCAGCTCCCGCCCGTCCAGCGAGGTCTCCTCGCGCAGTTCCCGCAGCGCGGTCTGATCCAGCGTCTCCCCCGGCCGGACATAACCGCCGGGCAGCGCCGACGCGCCCCGGAACGGCTCGTTCCCCCGCTCTATCAGCAGAATGTTCAACTCGCCGTCGCGCACCGTGAATATCACCAGATCCACGGTCACCGAACACACCTCCGGGTCGCGCCCGGTCGTACCGATCACACCCCCAGCCTAGCTAAGAGTCACCTTGACTCAAAGTCGGCTGACCGATTATGGTCACACCCACCTTAACTTAGTTCAAGAGGCCGAGGAGAACAGCGGTGGACGGCGGCGTCAGCACCACCAGAACCGGCATCGGTGTGATCACGACCACCCCGGGCGAGATGGGCGCGGTGCGGGACGTCCTGGACCTCACCCTGACGGCCAGCGGGACCATCCCCTGCTACGAGGGCACCGTACACGCCCGGGGCACCTCCACCCGGGTCGCCGCGGTGCGCGCCCCGGGCGCCACCGACGCTTTCACGCACCTGGCCCGGAACTACGCGCCCGAGATCGTGGTCTTCACCGGCCTGGCGGACGGCCTCGACCCCCGGCTGTCCCCCGGCGACGTCGTGGCCGCCACCGAGATCATCGAATACGACTTCCGCTGGGAGACCTCCACCGAGACCAGCCACTGGGGTTCGGCGCGGAACGGCCCGGGGAGCCTCACCCACGCCGTCAACTGCTTCTTCACCGACTACGGCAGGCCCGCGCACTTCCAGACCGAGGACGCGCGCGGCGTCACCCGCGCCCACCGGGTGCTCAACGGGCCGATCGGCACGGGCCACGCCGTGGCCGCCGAACCCCTCGGCGACCTGCGCGCCGTCAACGACCGGCTGCTGGCCGCCGACGCGGCCGCCCTCGGCCTGGCCCGCGCCTTCGACGATCGCGAAGAATCGCTCGGCACCCGCGGCTGGGTGGTGATCCGCGGGATCGCCGGCAGCGCCGCCCAGGCGCGGACCGACACCTCCGAGGCCACCGCCGCCTGGCACGCCGCCGCCGTCCTGCAGTCCCTGATCCCCTACCTGCTGCTGAACACGCGCTGATCGAATCGGTCATCGGACGTCCATCTTCCGGTGCTCAGAAGAGTGGCTCCCGGGGGGAGGCGAAGGCCGCTGGTTAGGGTCGGAGCGATCTTCGGGGGGAGTCGCGGTGGACGAGAAGGCGGCCGGCGGGACCGGCGAGGGATATGTTCATGCGCTGGGGAACCGCCAGGTCCAGATGATCGCGATCGGCGGGGCGATCGGCGTCGGGCTGTTCCTGGGCGCCGGCGGCCGGCTCGCCGCCGCCGGTCCCGGGCTGATCATCTCGTACGCGCTGGCCGGCCTGGCGGCGTTCTTCGTGATGCGCGCCCTCGGGGAACTCGTGCTCTACCGCCCGGTCTCCGGCTCCTTCGTGGAGTACGCCAACACCTTCATCGGGCCGTGGGCGGGCTTCGCCAGCGGCTGGATGTACTGGGTGAACTGGGCCGCCACCGGCGTCGCGGAACTGACGGCCGTCGCCATCTACGTCGGGAAGTGGGCGCCCGACTTCCCCCGCTGGCTGACCGCGCTGATCGCGCTCGGCCTGGTGCTGACGGTGAACCTGGTGTCGGTGCGGCTGTTCGGGGAGCTGGAGTTCTGGTTCGCGCTGCTGAAGGTCGCGGCCATCGTCACCTTCCTGGTGGTGGGGCTCTACCTGGTGCTGTTCTCGGTGAAGGGCGCGTCGGCGGGGCACCTGACCGCCCAGGGCGGCTTCTTCCCGCTGGGGTTCGCGCCGGTGCTGATGAGCCTGCAGGCGGTCGTCTTCGCGTACTCGGCGATCGAGGTGGTCGGCATCACGGCCGGGGAGACCAAGGACCCCCACAAGATCATGCCCAGGGCGATCAACAGCGTGCTGTGGCGGATCGCCGTCTTCTACATCGGGTCGGTGCTGCTGCTCGTCATGGTGCTGCCCTGGACGGCCTACAAGGCCGGCGAGTCGCCGTTCGTGACCGTCTTCTCGCACCTGGGCGTCGCGGGGGCAGGTGACATCATGAACCTGGTGGTGATCACCGCCGCCATGTCGTCGTGCAACTCGGGCCTGTACGCCACCGGCCGCATCCTGCGCTCGATGGCCCTGAAGGGCGAGGCCCCCGCCGTCACCGGCGTGATGAACAGCCGGCACGTGCCGTACGGCGGGATCGTGTTCACCGCCCTGGTGTTCCTGGCCGGCGTGGCGCTCTACTACTTCCTGCCGGGGCGGGCGTTCAACATCGCCGTCGCCGTCTCCTCGCTGGGCGTGATCACCACCTGGGGGACGTTCCTCTACTGCCAGATCAAACTGCGGGAGGCGTGCCTGCGCGGCGAGATCGAGCGCCCGTCCTTCCGGATGCCGGGCGCGCCGGTCACCAACTGGGCCACACTCGGCTTCCTGGGCCTGATCGTGGCGCTGATGCCGTTCGCCGACGAGGACCAGCGGATCGCCTTCTATCTGATCCCCGTCATCGCCGGCGCCATCGCGCTCGGCTGGAAAGCGGTCAATTCCCGCCGCAACGGGCACGTCCACTCCACCACGGATCCCCTCATCTGACCCACCCGGCACAACCTCGGAATAATCTGTCTCGCATCCCAAGATCAGGGCAGTGGTCCCTCGTTTGATCCATTTGCCATCCGTGGGACGATTCTTGGGTTTCGAGAGGGGTGTGGATGTCGAACGCGGAAGGCCGACTCGTCGGAGGCCGGTACCAACTGATCGAGCCCATCGGCCGGGGAGGCATGGGCATCGTCTGGAAGGCCCACGACGAGCTGCTCGACCGCACGGTCGCCGTCAAAGAGGTCAGGTACGACAGTGCCATGGGCGACGAGCTGGAGGAGCTCAACCGCCGGACCATGCGGGAGGCCAGGGCTGCCGGTCGGCTCACGCACCCGAACGTGGTCGTGGTGCACGACGTGATCGAGGAGGACCGCCGGCCCTGGATCATCATGCAGCTGGTGGAGTCCCGATCGCTCGGCCAGGTGATCCGCGAGGACGGGCCGCTGCCGCCCGCCCGGGTCACCGACATCGGCCTCCAGGTCCTGGACGCGCTCCGCGCCGCGCACGGCCAGGGCGTCCTGCACCGGGACGTCAAGCCGGAGAACGTGCTGCTCACCGATGACGGCCGGGTGGTGCTCACCGACTTCGGCATCGCCCGGGTGGAGACCGACTCGACCATGACCAGGACCGGCCTGGTCGGCACCCCCGCCTTCATCGCCCCGGAGCGGTTACGCGGCGGCCCGGCCCAGCGCGAGTCCGACCTGTGGTCATTGGGCGCGACCCTGTACGCGGCCGTGGAGGGCCGCCCGCCGCACGACAAGGGCATGGCGATGGCCACCATGCACGCCGTGCTGAACGACGAGCCCGACCCGGCCGTGCACGCCGGCCGCCTGGGCGTGGTCCTGGACCGGCTCCTGGTCAAGGAGCCCGCCGACCGCCCCGGCTACGACGAGACGGTGCGGCTGCTGCGCCAGGCCAAGAGCGAACCGCCCCCCACCAAGGCTTTCGCGCCGGTCCAGGCGGCCCCGCCGGCTCCGGCGCTCCCGGCCAAGGCGGTGAAGGCCAGCGAGGCCGACACCGGGCCGGTCGAGCTGCCGGTCCCGGCCCCGCGGCAGGAGTCCCCGCGCGCGGAACCCCCGCGGTCCTGGTCGCCGGAACCGGAAGAGAAGCCTGGGCGTGATCCCGTGCCGGCCGCCATCGTGCGGAAGGATCCGTACCCGCCGGAGACCGGGTCGCGGGCGACGCCGGCGACCTGGGAGCGCAAGGAGGAGCCGGCCGAGGCCGCGCCGAACTGGAGCGACGGCGACGACGCGGACACCGCGCGGTCGAAGAAGCGGCCGGTGCCGTATCCGGACTGGAACATCAATCCGCCGCCGCGGCGGCCGGTTGCGGTCCGGGCGGCGCTGGTGATCGTGCCGGTGCTGCTGGTCGTCGCCGGGGTCGGCGTCTGGCTGGGCGCCCAGCAGGCGGACGAGGGCGGCGCGGGCCCGGCAGGCGGCGCGTCCACGTCGGCCGCCCAGATCCCGTCGTCCGCCGGGCCTTCCGAGGACCCGGCCAGCGGTGAGCCGTCAGATTCGGCCAAACCGTCGGAATCGGCCAAACCATCTGACCCGCCCAAGCCGTCCGCGTCGGCCGAGGCGGGCGCGCTGCCGGACGGCTGGAAGACCCACAAGGACAGCTCCGGCTTCTCGCTGGCCCTGCCGAAGGGCTGGAAGCTGGACCGCAGGGACGGGTCGAACGTGTTCTTCCGCGGGCCGCTGGAGGGGGCGTACCTGCAGATCGGGTTCACCAGTTCGCCGCAGAAGGACGCGGTCAAGGACTGGAAGGAGCAGGAGTCGCGGACACGCGGCAACTGGCCCGGCTACCAGCGGGTCAAGATCGAGTCGGTGGACTACTTCGACGAGGCCGCCGACTGGGAGTTCACCTGGGAGCCCGGTGGTTCGACCGGCCACATCCTCAACCGCGGCTTCGTCACCGACAAGAAGCACGGATACGCGATTCTGTGGAAGACCAGGGACAAGGACTGGAAGAAGCACTTTCACTACTTCGAGACCTTTGCCGCTACCTTCAAACCGGATAAGTAACGTCCCGGCGAAGGGAATCCTGTGGCGGAGGCGCGGCGCCTGGCGGGCAGGTACCAGCTGCTCGAACCCATCGGCCGGGGCGGCATGGGCGTGGTCTGGCGGGCCCACGACGAGCTGCTGGACCGGGCCGTGGCGGTCAAGGAGGTCCTGTTCGCCGCGATGAGCGAGCAGGACAGGGCCGCCTTCAACCGCAGGACGATCAGGGAGGCCCGCGCGGCCGGGCGGCTCTCGCACCCGAACGTGGTGGTCGTGCACGACGTGATCGAGGAGGACGGCCGCCCCTGGATCGTGATGCAGCTGGTGGACTCCCGCTCGCTCGGCCAGGTCATCCGCGAGCACGGCCCGCTCGTCCCGGAACGCGTCGCCGCGATCGGCCTGCAGATCCTGGACGCGCTGGGCACGGCCCACGCCGCCGGCGTCCTGCACCGCGACGTGAAACCCGAGAACGTGCTGCTCAGCGGCGACAACCGGGTGGTGCTCACCGATTTCGGCATCGCCACCATGGCCGAGGAGCCCGGCCTGACCCTGACCGGCGGCGTCACCGGCACACCCGCGTTCCTGCCGCCGGAACGCCTGAACGGCGAGCCGGCCACGCCTGAGTCCGACCTGTGGTCGCTCGGGGCGACCATCTACGCGGCGGTGGAGGGGCGGTCGCCGTACGACCGGGGGACGCCGATCGCCAGCATGGCCGCGGTGCTGCACAGCCAGCCGCATCCGCCGCAGCGGGCCGGGCCGCTGGTCCCGGTGATCGAGGGGCTGCTGCGCCGGGATCCGGCCCAGCGGATCGACGCCATCGAGGCGGCGGCGCTGCTGAAGCGGGCGGCGGCCGGGACCATGCCGGTCGGGGTCTGGCAGAACACCACCCCGCCGTGGACGCCCGATCCGCGTTCCACCATGCCGCCCTCCGGGTGGGTGCCCGGGCCGGTGACTCCGCCGCACCGGCGCAGGATCGCCTTCGTGCTGGTTCCGGTGCTGGTCGCCGCGCTGGGCGTGGCCGGCTGGTTCGGCTACCGGGGCCTCACCGGAGCCGGGTCGGGCGTCGCCGGGCTCCCGACCTCGGAGACGGGCACGGTACCGACCGCCGAGCAGGCCATTGATCCGACCGCCAAGCCGACCACTCAGCCGACCGCTGAGCCGTCCCTTGAGCAGACCGCTGAGCCGACCGCTGAGAAGCCCTCGGAAGAGCCCGCGCCCTCCGCCTCGCCGATCCGGGGGCTTCCTGAGGGGTGGCAGGCCTACCGGGACAGGCTCGGGTTCGCGATCGCGCTGCCGCCGGGCTGGGCCGCCGAGCGGGTGGCCGGCGCCGCCCGGGTCCGGTTCCGCGGCCCTGGCATGCCCGGTTATCTCCAGGTCGACCTCACCCCGTGGGAGGAGGCCGACCCGCTCCAGGCTTTGGAGACGGTGGAGCGGAACTCCACCTCGAAGGGCCTGCTGCCCGAATACCAGCGGATCGACATCGGGGCGACCGAGTACCAGGGCGTGCCCGCCGCCGACTGGCAGTTCACCTTCGCCACCTCGGCCGGGCGGCAGCGCGTCATCGACCGCGCCTTCCGGATCGGCGACGCCTGCTACGCCCTCTACTGGCAGGTCCCGGAAGCCAGCTGGAAGGCCGGCCGGGCCTACTTCGACACCTTCACCCGGACGTTCCGCCCACCCGCCTGACATTCACTGACAGCTCCTACTATTGCCGACATGCATGACACGGAACGGCGGCAGCGGACCGCCGCGATCCGGGACGGGATCGGCGTCGGTCTCGCCGTAGGGGTCTCCGGGGTGGCGTTCGGGGCCGCCGCGATCACCGCCGGGCTGACCGTGGCCCAGGCGTGCGCGCTCAGCCTGTTCGCCTTCACCGGCGCGTCCCAGTTCGCCCTCGCGGGCGTGGTGGCGGCCGGCGGCGGCCTGCTGGCGGGCACCGCGGGAGCACTCCTGCTGGGCGCCAGGAACAGCTTCTACGGCCTGCGCCTGGCGCTGGTCCTGGGTGCCTCCCGGCAGCCCCTGCGCACCCTGGTGACCGCGCAGGGCGTCATCGACGAGAGCTCCGCCGTCGCGTTCGCCCAGCCGACCCCGGCGGCGGCCCGCGCGGGCTTCTACACCACCTTCGGCACCCTCTACCTGACCTGGAACCTGACCACCGCCCTCGGCGCGTTCGGCGCGTCCCAGGTGAGCGACCCGGCCGTGTTCGGCCTGGACGCGGTCGGCCCGGCCACCTTCCTGGCCCTGCTCTGGCCCCGGCTGCGCGGCGACGCGGACACCCCGCCGCCGGAGACCGCCCAGCTCCGGATGATCGCCGGTGGCGGCGCGGCCGTCGCGCTGCTGGCGACCCCGTTCGCCGCTCCCGGGGTGCCGGTCCTGCTGGCGGCGGGGGCGGCGCTGGTGGTCATGCTCACCCCGGAGAGGTCGGCCCCCGAATGACCGTCTGGTGGGCGATCGCCATCACCTGCGCGGGCTGCTACCTGCTCAAGCTCGCGGGCCTGGCCGCCCCGCGCCGGGTGCTCGACCATCCCGGCGTACGGCGTTTCGCCAGGCTTGTCCCGGTGGCCCTGCTGGCGGCGCTGATCGCCGTACAGACCTTCGGGCACGGTCAGGAGCTGCGGCTGGACGGCGCGCGGCTGGCGGGCATGGCGGCGGCCGTCGTGGCGCTGCTGCTGCGGGCGCCCTTTCTGGTGGTCCTCATCGCGGCCGCGGTCGTGACCGCTTTGACACGTTTGATGGGCATGTGACAGTTAATCGTGGGTAGCCGGTGGCCATGGCGGACGCAGGCACCCGTGAGTTCGCGGCAAGCAGTCCCGGCCCGCGCCTGGTGGCGGGCCGGTACCGGCTGATGGAGCCGCTCGGCCGGGGCGGCATGGGCACCGTGTGGCGGGCCCTGGACGAGAGCCTCCAGCGCGAAGTGGCCATCAAGGAGCAGGACGCCCTGCGCGAGCTCACCGCCCACGAGCGGCAGATCTACACGGTCCGGACGTTCAGGGAGGCGCGGGCCGCCGGGCGGCTGAGCCACCCGGCGGTGGCGGCCGTCTACGACGTGTTCGAGGAGGCCGGGCATCCGTGGATCGTGATGCAGCTGGTCAGCTCCCGGACGCTGGGCGAAGTCGTACAGGCGGAGGGGCCGTTGCCGCCCCGGCGGGTGGCCGAGATCGGCCTCCAGCTGGTGGGCGCGCTGACGGCGGCGCACGCGGCGGGCGTGCTGCACCGGGACGTGAAGCCGGACAACGTCCTGCTGGCCGACGACGGCCGGGTGGTGCTGACCGATTTCGGCATCGCCACGCTGGAGGACGACTCGCCGGTGACCAGGACCGGCGCGCTGATCGGCACCCCCGCGTTCATCGCGCCCGAGCGCGCGTCCGGCGGGACGGCGCAGCGGGAGTCCGACCTGTGGTCGCTGGGCGTGACCCTGTTCGCGGCGGTGGAGGGGCGCTCCCCGTTCCAGCGCGGGCACGCGCTGGCGTCGCTGGCCGCGGTCATGTACGAGGGGCCCGGCCCGCTCTGCCGGGCGGGCGCGCTGGCCCCGGTGCTGCTCGGGCTGCTGCGCAAGGATCCGGCGCGGCGGATGACGGCCGAGGAGGCGGAGCGGGCGCTGCGGGCCATCGTGGACGGGACCGCGCCCGCGCCGACCGAAGAGGTCCCGCTGCCGGTTCCTGGGCCGGTCTCGCCGCGCCGCAGGCGGTGGTGGCCGCTGGCCGCCGCCACCGGGACCCTGTTCATCGGGCTCGCGGCGGGGGGTATCGCGTATCTGACGGCGGAGGGCGACGGGCGGGCCCGCGTCCCCGAACCGGCGGTGTCCTCCGTCGTGGATCCGCCGAAGACCTCGGAGCCGCCGCAGGAACCGGCGCGGGACCCGGCCCCGAGCGAGAACCGGCGGCCCGCCGAGAAGCCCTCGAAGAAACCGAGCCCCTCCCAGGAGCCCTCGGAAGAACCCACCGAGCAGCCCACCGACGAGCCCCCGGACGATCCTTCCGACGAGAGCGACGGAATGGTGGATCCGGACGCGGGCGAACTCCAGGCCCAGATCGAGGCCGGAATCGTCCCGCCGGGAGACGTGCTCTAGGAGTCGTCGCCGACGCGGTCCAGCGCCTCGGCGAGGTCGGCCGGGTAGTCGGTGGTGAACGAGACCCACTCGCCCGTGGCCGGGTGGTCGAAGGCCAGTGAGACCGCGTGCAGCCACTGCCGGGTGACGCCGAGCCGGGCCGCCAGGGTGGGGTCCGCGCCGTACTGCAGGTCGCCGACGCAGGGGTGGCGCAGCGCGGACATGTGCACCCGGATCTGGTGGGTGCGGCCGGTCTCCAGCCGGATGTCCAGCAGGGAGGCCGAACGGAACGCCTCCAGCGTGTCGTAGTGCGTGACCGAGTCCTTGCCGCCGGCGACCACGGCCCAGCGGCCGTCGCCGGACGGGTGCCGGTCGATGGGGGCGTCCACGGTGCCGCGCAGCGGGTCCATGTGGCCCTGCACCAGGGCGTGGTAGCGCTTCTCGACCGTGCGCTCCTTGAAGGCCCGCTTCAGCGCCGTGTACGCGCGCTCGCTCTTGGCCACCACCATCGCGCCGGTGGTGTTGGCGTCCAGCCGGTGCACGATGCCCTGGCGTTCGGCCGCGCCGCTGGTGGAGACCCGGTGCCCGGCCCCGAGCAGCCCGCCGATCACGGTCGGCCCGGTCCAGCCGACGCTCGGGTGGGCGGCCACCCCGATCGGCTTGTTGACCACCACGATGTCGTCGTCCTCGTACAGGACCGTCATGCCGGGGACCGGCTCGGCGACCGCCACGGGCGCGGACGGCGGCGGCGGGACGGTGACGTCCAGCCAGGCCCCGCCGCGGACGCGGTCGGACTTGGCCGGAGCGGCCCCGTCCACCAGCACGTCCCCTGACGCGATCAGCTCGGCGGCCCGGGTGCGGGAGAAACCGAACAGGCGGGCCAGCGCCGCGTCGAGCCGCTCGCCCTCCAGCCCTTCGGGCACCGGCAGACTACGCAGATCAGCCATCCTTCCGCGCCTCCGTCTCCCGCGAGCCGTCGATCTGGTAACCGCGCCAGGCCAGGAAGACCGCCAGGATGCCGCCGCAGACGATCGACGAGTCGGCCACATTGAAGATCGGGAACCCGGTCGCGGGGAACACCTGCACGAAGTCCACCACATGGCCCTGGAACGGCGCGGGCGCCCGGAAGATGCGGTCGGTCAGGTTCCCGAACGCGCCGCCGAGCAGCAGCCCGAGGGTGATCCCCCAGGGCAGGCTGCGCAACTGCCGCGCGGTCCTGATGATCGCGATCACCACCACCGAGGCGATGATCGTGAAAATGATCGTCATCCCGGTGCCGATGCTGAACGCGGCCCCCGGATTCCGGATCACGTTGATCACCAGTGCGCCCGGCACGACCACGACCGGCGGCCCGTTCTCCAGGTGCTCGACCACCAGATACTTGGTGACAAGATCGAACACATAGATGAGGACGGCCACGGCGGCCAGCAAGCCGACCCGCCGCGCCCGAACCTCCCCGGCTGCGTCACTCAGCGGCGTTCCTCCCGCTGCTTGCACGCCACGCACAGCGTCGCCCTCGGGAACGCCTGCAGGCGTTCCTTGCCGATCGGCCGTTGGCACGATTCGCACACTCCATACGTCCCTGCGTCGATGCGGGCGATCGCCCGCTCGTTCTGCGCGAGCACATCGCGCGCATTCAGGGTAAGGGCGATCTCACGTTCGCGCTCATAGGTCTTGGCCCCGGCGTCGGCCGGGTCGTCGCCCGCTCCCTCGCTGGCGTTGCCGGCCGCGAGTTCGGTCTCGGCCCGCAGAATCTCGGTGTGCAATTCGTCGATTTCCGCCAGCAACCGCTCGCGTACGTCGGCGAGCTCGTGGGCGGACCAGATGTCGTCAGTGACAGAACCCCCCGTGGCGGAACCCCCGGAAACGGAGTTCCCCGTGATGGCGCTCTTAGCCGCGCGCGTGGCCATGTGGCCTCCCCATGAACAGTGATCAAGCAGTCCGGGCAGCATAGGTGGCGGATTGGAGCGCGGCAATCGACTCGCCGATGCATTTACGCCATCCGTACCAGGGTCGGAATGCTCCTCCCCCTATGCCGGGTACATCCTGAACAACCGCACCCCGTCCCGTGTTCCGCCGTTGCTACCCGAATACGGGCGCGGTTATCGGGAAGCCCGGGGCCTGTCTCTGCGTTATCGTGAGGTCTGCAAGGCGTTGATGGGACGAGTACCTCCGCACCCACTCGCAGGAGCGACCCGGGGACGGTGCGAGCCCGGGGCGAGTAGCGGGGGGAAGATCACCCCGGAGCCGCCGGAAGAACGGCTTTACCTCTGGTAGAGGCCCAGTAGACCCGGCCGCGACTGAATCAAGTGGGCCCCCGCGAGGGCGGCCAAGGAGGGTGGTACCGCGGAGCCGACCCCGGCTTCGTCCCTCCACGCCCTGTCGAATCAGCGTGGAGGTCCGGTGTCTTCCCACTCTTTCCGTCCGCTACCCGCGCAGGTGGACCTGCCGGCCCTCGAACACGAGGTGCTGGAGCGGTGGCGCGACGGCAAGGTCTTCGAGCGGTCGCTGGAGCAGAACGCCGGCGGCCCGTCCTGGGTCTTCTACGAGGGCCCCCCGACCGCGAACGGCATGCCCGGCGTGCACCACGTCGAGGCGCGCGTCTTCAAGGACATCTTCCCCCGGTACAAGTCGATGCGCGGCTTCCATGTGCCGCGCAAGGCCGGCTGGGACTGCCACGGCCTGCCCGTCGAGGTGGCCGTCGAGAAAGAGCTCGGCCTGTCCGGCAAGCCCGAGATCGAGTCGTACGGCATCGCGGAGTTCAACGCGAAATGCCGCGAATCGGTGCTGCGCCATGTGGACGCGTTCGAGGAGATGACCGAGCGGATGGGCTACTGGGTGGACATGTCCCAGGCCTACCGCACGATGGACCCCGCGTACGTGGAGGCCGTCTGGTGGTCGCTCAAGGTCATCTGGGACAAGGGGCTGCTGTTCCGGGACTTCCGGATCACCCCGTACTGTCCGCGCTGCGGCACCGGCCTGTCCGACCACGAGCTGGGCCAGCCCGGCGGGTACGAGACCGTCTCCAGCCCGTCGGTGTACGTCCGGATGCCGGTCACCGGCGGCCGGTTCGACGGCGTCGACCTGCTGATCTGGACGACGACGCCGTGGACGCTGGTGTCCAACACCGCCGTCGCGGTGCACCCGGACGTGACGTACGCGGTGGCCGAGAAGGACGGCGAGCGCCCGGTCATCGTGGCCGAGCCGCTGCTCGCGTCGGCCCTCGGCGAGGGGTGGACGGTCCGGGAGCGGTTCATCGGCGCCGGGCTGGAGCACACGCCGTACCAGCGGCCGTTCGAGCTGGTCGACATCCCCGGCGCGCACTTCGTGGTGCTGGGCGACTATGTCACCGTCGAGGACGGCACCGGTCTGGTGCATCAGGCTCCGGCGTTCGGCGCGGAAGACCTGACCGTCTGCAAGCGCTACGGCCTGCCCGTGGTCAACCCGATCGGCCCCGACGGCCGGTTCCTGGCAGAGGTGCCCCAGGTCGGCGGCGAGTTCTTCAAGGACGCCGACGAGGGCCTCACCGCGGATTTGCGCGAGCGCGGCCTGCTGTTCCGGGGCAGCCACTTCGACCACAGCTACCCGCACTGCTGGCGCTGCCACACCCCGCTCCTCTACTACGCGCTCCCCTCTTGGTACATCAGGACCACCCAGATCAAGGACCGCCTGCTCGCCGAGAACGAAGACACCAACTGGTTCCCCGAGACCATCAAGCACGGCCGCTACGGCGAGTGGCTGCGCAACAACGTCGACTGGGCCCTGTCCAGGTCCCGCTACTGGGGCACCCCGCTGCCGCTGTGGACCTGCGATGAGGACCACGTCACCTGCGTCGGCTCCCTGGCCGAACTGGGCGCCCTCGCAGGCAGTGACCTGTCCGCCCTCGACCCGCACCGCCCGTACGTGGACGACGTCACCTTCCCGTGCGCCGACTGCGGCGGCGAGGCCCGCCGCGTCCCCGACGTGATCGACGTCTGGTACGACTCCGGCGCGATGCCGTTCGCCCAGTGGGGCGCGCCGCACGTCAACAAGGAGGTCTTCGAGGCGTCCTACCCGGGCCAGTTCATCTGCGAGGCGATCGACCAGACCCGCGGCTGGTTCTACTCGATGATGACCGTGGGCACGCTCGTCTTCGACCGCTCCGCCTACGAGAACGTGCTCTGCCTGGGCCTGATCCTGGCCGAGGACGGCCGCAAGATGAGCAAGCACCTGGGCAACGTGCTCCAGCCGATGCCGCTGATGGACGAGCACGGCGCCGACGCGCTGCGCTGGTACATGGCCACCTCCGGCTCGCCCTGGTCGCCGCGGCGGATCGGCCACGGCCCGCTGGAGGAGATCGTCAGGAAGGTCCTGCTCACCTACTGGAACACCGCCTCCTTCTTCACCCTCTACGCCAACGCCTCCGGCTGGCAGCCCGGCCGGACCCCGGCCGGCGACCGGCCGCTGATCGACCGCTGGGCCCTGGCCGAACTCCAGCGCACGGTGGCCGAGGTCACCGCCGCCCTGGAGGTCTTCGACACCGCCCGCGCCGGCCGCCGGATCACCGAGTTCCTGGACGACCTGTCCAACTGGTACGTCCGCCGCTCCCGCCGCCGCTTCTGGACCGGCGAGGAGTCCGCCTTCGCCACCCTGTACGAGTGCCTGGAGACGGTCACCCGGCTGATGGCCCCGATGGTGCCGTTCACCACCGACCACGTGTGGGACGTGCTGCGCGGCCCCGACGCGCCCCCCTCGGTGCACCTGGCCACCTGGCCGGAGGTGCGGCCCGAGCAGCTCGACCCGGCGCTGTCGGAGCAGATGGCGCTGGTCCGGCGGCTGGTCGAGCTGGGCCGCTCGGCCCGCGCGTCCTCCTCGGTCAAGACCCGGCAGCCGCTCGGCCGCGCCCTGATCGGCGCCCCGGGCTGGCCGGGCCTGTCCGGCGAGCTGCGCGACCTGATCGCGGACGAGCTGAACGTGCTGGCCCTGGAGGACATGTCGGGCTTCTCCGCTGACCTGGTGACGTTCACCGTCAAGCCCAACTTCCGGGCGCTGGGCAGGCGGTTCGGCTCCCAGACCAAGCTGGTCGCCGCCGCCATCACCGCCGCCGACCCGGCGGCCCTGGCCCAGACCCTCAGGTCCGGTACGGTCGCCACCCTCGACGCCGGCGAGCTCGGCGCGGTGCCGGTCGGCCCGGACGACGTGATCGTGACCGAGCAGCCCAAGTCGGGCTGGGCGGTGGAGACCGGCGCGGTCGACACCGGGACCGGCGAGACCGTCGCGCTGGACCTGGCGATGACGCCGGAACTGCGCAGGGCCGGGCTGGTCCGGGAGGTCGTCCGGCTGGTCCAGGAGGCCCGCAAGGCGAGCGGCCTGTCCATCACCGACCGGATCGAACTGCGCTGGGCGGCGGGCTCGGACGAGCTGGCCGAGGCCCTGCGCGGCGGTGGCGGCACAGTGGCCGAAGAGGTCCTGGCCACCTCCTTCGCCGAGGCCGACCTGGACACCGAACTGGTCATCCACCAGGACGCCGAACTTGGCCTGACCTTCCAGCTCCGCAAGGTCTGACCCACGAAACGAGGGCCCGGCGGATTCCTCCGCCGGGCCCTCGTTCGTTCAAGTCATTACCATCGGCGCGGGCCCAAGCAGCGGGTTCGTCGAGCCACCACCTACCAGCGCGAGCCGAAACAGCGGGTTCTTTGAGCCGTTACCTGTCGGCGCGAGCCGAAACAGCGGGTTCTTTGAGCCGTTACCTGTCGGCGCAGGCCGAGCACTGGGTGAGGCCGGCCGCTTCCGCTTCGGCCTTCGTCATCGTCTCGATTCCGGTGCCGTCGTCGCCGACCAGCGAGCAATCCGCCCGGTGGTATCGCCGGGTGCCGACCAGCACGTGAACGACGTCGTCGTCCCCGGCGGTCTCCCCGCTGTCAGCCTTGGCGTCGCTCCCGCCGTCGCTCCGGCTGTCATTCCGGCTTTCGTCCCGGCTGCTGCCCCGGTCGCGGCTTTCGTCGTTGGCCGGGACGGGCCGGGTGGCCTCGACCGTGGCGTCGGCGGGTTCCGGCCTTCCGGCAGGTTCCGGCTTCTCTTTTTCCTTGACCGCCGCGGATTCGGCGACCACCGGCTCGGGCTTGGCGGGCTCGGGGTCGGGCGCGGGCGGGGTCGGGACCTGAGTCGGCGTCGCAGTGGGACGCGAGAAGGCGGACCATTCAGACGAGGCGGGCGGCAGCGTGGGCACCACCGGCACGGGTGGCGCCGACGGCAGGGGAACAGCCACAGTGGGATTGACCGCTTCAGCACCAAAACGGCTGGAATTCACGGCCTCGGAGCCGAAACGGCCGGAATCTGCGGCCTCAGCACTAAAACGGCCGGAATCGGCAGTCTCGGCACCAAAACGGCTGGGATCGGCTGCTTCGGAGCTGGACGGGCTGGGCGAGGAGCTTGGCCGGCTCGGCGGGCTGGGCACCGAGGCTGACACCGTGGGCGTGTCCGCGATGGATCTGGCGGAGGCCGCCGACCCGGCGCGCCCGGGAGCGGTCTCGGCCGGCTCCACCGGGGCGAGGCCCTCGGTGACGCAGGCGGTGCACGGCGAGAAGCCCTCCTCGCGGGCCTCTTCGAGAGTCAGCTCCTCGATCTCGCGATCGGCGAGCTGACGGCAGTTGGGCAGATGGAACCGCTTCCGCCCGGGAATGACCAGCACGATCGAATCCGGCCCGAGTCCACCGCCCGGCAGGGGACGGGGAATCGGCGGACGCGACCGGCGCTCCTGATCCTGGGCGCCCGACCCGGGAAAGGCGACCTGCTGGGTCGCGGCCGACGGCATGGGAGCCGCGACCGGACCGGGCACGGGTGCGGCCATCATCGGATTAGCCATCGGATTAGCCATCGGATTGACCATCTGCTGCGTCATCTGCTGCTGCGGCACCCCGCCGTAGCCGGGGCCGCCGGCGTGCGCCATCTGCGGCGACGACTGCGTCATCGGCTGCTGGTGCATGGGCTGCGGCGGCAGCTGGTTCGGCACCGGCTGGGGGGTGGCGGCCTGAGACCGCCCGCCGGCCGGGAACAGCTCGTGCCGCCTGAGCAACGCCCCGATCAGCAGGCAGACCGCGGACAGCACGCTGACCACGATCGACCACATCACGAGGAACGGCTGTGCCAGGACGACACCCGCGATCAGCAAGACGATCGCGGCGAGGACCAGGGCGGCACTGACAAGGATCACTGGGGGGATCTCCGAACTACCGAACGCGTTACCGAACCTCTACCGGACGGATGTTACCGGCGGTCTCCGTGCGGTCCCTCGGGGTTCTGGAACGCGCCCGAATGCTGCGGGTCGCCACCGAACGGGTTCGGCGCGGGCATGGGCTGGCCGCCGGGCGCGATGGCATGCGCCATCTGCTGCGGACCGGACACCTGCCCCGGCATCTGACCCTGGTTCGAGGCCACGATCGGGAAGCCGCCACTGCCCTCGGCGGAGACGTTCAGCTCGGCGAGCTGGTTCTCCAGGTACAGCTTGAGGCGGCTGCGGTACTCCCGCTCGAAGCTGCGCAGCTCCTCGACCTTGCGCTCCAGCTCGTCCCTGGTCTGCACCAGCGACCCCATCGCCTGCCGGTGCCGCTCCTGAGCGTCACGTTCCAGCGTCTCCGCGCGGGCGCGCGCGTCGCCGATGATCTGCTCGGCCTGGCGGCGGGCCTTGCCCAGCACCTCGTCGGCCTCGCGGCGGGCCCGGGTCACGGTCTCGTCCGCCTCACGGCGGGCGTCCGCGATCGCCTGGTCGGCCGTCTGCTGAGCGAGAGCCAGAACGCGAGCCGCGGTGTCCATGTTGTCCTCGGCGGGCGGCAGGCCCATGCCGACGGGGACGGGCTCCTGACGCACCGGCTCGGGCTGGCGCATCGGCTCCGGCTGCGGGATCATCATCTCCGGCTTGGGCTCGGCGACCGGCGCGGGCGCCATCTGCATGCCCCCGGACATCATGCCGCCGGACATGCCTCCCGCCATCCCGCCGCCCATGCCACCGGGCACCTTGCCCCGCAGGCACTCGGCCAGTTTGGCGCGAAGCTCCTCGTTCTCCTGGATGAGGCGGTCGAGTTCCGCCTCAACCTCGTCGAGGAAGGCGTCCACCTCTTCCTCGTCGTAGCCCGGCCTGAGCCGGGTCGTACTGAACTGCTTGTTCCGCACATCTGCGGGCGTCAGCGGCATTTGGGTCTCCTTGGCGCGCTTGGAGTCTGTCCGGAGAGAAGTACCTATCCTCGACCAAACGCGGACACGACTTGGATCAAGACCAAGACCACAATGAACAGCACTGTGAAGCTTAGGTCAAAGGCCACCGTACCCAACCTCAGGGGAGGAATGAAACGGCGGAGGAACTTGAGAGGTGGATCCGTGGCCGTATATGTGGCCTCGGCCAGCACCAGAACCGGCCCCCGGGGCCGCCAGGCCCGCGCGAACGCCTGCACCGTCTCGAAAATCATCCTGCCGATCAGCAGGACCAGGTACAGGGACAGGGCAAAGACCAAGATCCCGCTAACGATCCCCACGGTCGCGCCCCGCCTCCGTCCTGGTCCGCTGCCAGGTTCGCCGCCTCCGGTCCCCGCGGGTACCGCTCAGCTGTTCACTGTCCATACAAGGAACTCTAGCTCTGGTTGAAGAAGCCGCGTTCCGCGATCCGAGCCTTGTCCTCCGCGGTCACCTCGACATTGGCAGGGGACAACAGGAACACCTTGTTGGTAACACGTTCAATGCTGCCGTGTAGCCCAAAAACGAGACCTGCCGCAAAATCGACAAGGCGTTTCGCGTCACTGTCAACCATTTCGGTCAAATTCATGATGACCGGAGTTCCCTCACGGAAGTGTTCCCCGATCGTGCGCGCCTCGTTGTAGGTGCGAGGGTGCAGCGTGGTGATCCGCGCCAGATCTGTCGTCCTGCGCTCGATCACCGCGGTCGAGGGCCTGGGCGCGGGCACGGGCGTGTCATCGCCCGCGTCGCGCCCGTGGGTCCCGGCCTGGGCGAAATCCTCGCCCTGCCCGTCGTACGGGTCCACGCCGAAGTCGTCGGCGTCATAGTCCCGGTACCTGTCGTAGCGGTCGTCGTCCTCCACGAGACCGAGGTAGACCGCCATCTTGCGCATCGCGCCGGCCATCGCTCCGTCGTCCTCCGTCTACCATGCCTTTCGGGCCACCCTAGCGTTAAGGGCGCCGTCAAGGGCCTTGAAGGTCCGTGGCGGAAGCCGTAACCCCCCGACTGGCGAACCGCTGATCGACCTCTAGCTGTCTACTCGGGGGACATTACCTGACGAAGGGCGTCCGGCGGCCGAGCAACGCCGTACCGACACGCAGGTGTGTCGCACCGTTCGCTATCGCCTGCGCGAGATCGCCACTCATCCCAGCAGAAATCACATCCGCCCCCGGATGTTCCTTCTGTACGGCTTGCGCCACCTCGAACAAACGGGCGAAAGCCACATCTGGGTCGGATCCCAAGGGGGCCACCGCCATCACCCCCCGCAGCAGCAAACCTGGAGCTCCAGCAACTGCGTCGGCGAGGGCGGGCACGTCGGCGGGACGGGCTCCGCCGCGCTCCGGACGGTCGTCCAGAGCGACCTGGACCAGGCAGCCCACCTCGCGGCCCTGCTGGACCGCCTCGCGGCTCAGCGCGCCCACCAGGCGGCCGCGGTCCACGCCGTGGATCAGGTCGGCGTAGGAGACCACGGATCTGGCCTTGTTGGTCTGCACCTGGCCGATGAAATGCCAGGTGACCGGGAGATCGGCGCATTCGGCCGCCTTGGCCGCCGCCTCCCGGTCGCGGTTCTCCCCCATATCGGTCACCCCGAGCCCGGCCAGCAGCCGCAGGTCGGCGGCCGGATAGGTCTTGGTGACCGCGATCAGGGTGAGCTCGTCCCGGGAACGGCCAGTGGAGCGGCACGCATCCAGGATGCGCCGCTCCACCTCGGCCAGCCCGGCCGCGATCTCACTGCCGCGCCCGGCGGGGGGATCCGGGTAGTTCATAGAGACCGTGTCACTTCAAGCTGCGTCACTTGAGGAAGTCCGGCACGTCGAGCTCCTCCTCCTGCTCCTCGAAGACCACCGGGCGCCGCGGCACCGGCTGGTTCAGCTTGGAGGTGATCGGAGTCGGCGGCTCAGTCGGCCGCGGGATGGCGAAAGGGCCGGTGCCCGACGCCTCCGACCGGGAGCCGTCACCCTCCCGCCCGAACGGCACGGCGGGCGCGACCTGCTCGGCCGAGGCCACCTGCGGCTGGACCGCGGGGTGGTTCGGCACCGGCTGGACCGGCGGGTTGAGCGGCGGCACCGGCTGCACCGGCGAGACCGGCGGGTTGAGCGGGCGGACCGGCGCGGGCTGCTGCTCCACCCGGGGCTCCGCCTTGGGCGCCACGAAGGATGACAGCGCCGGACGCTCCCGGCCCGTCTGGGCGGGCGCGGCGGCCGCCGCGCCCGGAGCCGGGCGGGTCTGCTGCTGGCGTGGCTGCGGCATGACGGCCGGCTTCTCCGGCACCGGCTCGTCGAACCCGGCCGCGATCACGGTGACCCGCACCTCGTCGCCGAGCGCGTCGTCGATGACCGTGCCGAAGATGATGTTGGCGTCCGGCGCGGCCGCGCTGGACACCAGCTGGGCGGCCTCGTTGATCTCGAACAGGCCCAGGTCGGACCCGCCCGCGATGGACAGCAGCACCCCGTGCGCGCCGTCGATGCTGGCCTCCAGCAGCGGGCTGGAGACCGCCATCTCGGCGGCGGCGACCGAGCGGTCGTCGCCCCGGGCGTGGCCGATGCCCATCAGCGCGGAGCCCGCCCCGGACATGACCGACTTCACGTCGGCGAAGTCCAGGTTGATCAGGCCCGGCGTGGTGATCAGGTCGGTGATGCCCTGCACACCGGAGAGCAGCACCTGGTCGGCCGCCTTGAACGCGTCCAGCACGCTCACCTGGCGGTCGGAGATGGACAGCAGCCGGTCGTTCGGGATGACGATGAGGGTGTCCACCTCGGCCCGGAGATTCTCTATCCCGGCCTCGGCCTGCATGGCGCGCCGCTTGCCCTCGAAGCTGAACGGGCGGGTCACGACCCCTATGGTCAACGCGCCCAGCGATCTGGCGATGCTGGCCACCACGGGCGCGCCACCGGTGCCGGTGCCGCCGCCCTCCCCCGCGGTCACGAACACCATGTCGGCGCCCTTGATGACCTCTTCGATCTCCTCGCGGTGATCCTCGGCCGCCTTGCGGCCCACCTCGGGGTTGGCGCCGGCGCCCAGGCCACGGGTGAGTTCACGCCCCACGTCCAGTTTCACGTCGGCGTCACTCATCAGCAGCGCCTGGGCGTCGGTGTTGATGGCGATGAACTCGACGCCCTTGAGTCCCTCCTCAATCATCCGGTTCACGGCGTTCACTCCGCCGCCGCCGATTCCGACGACCTTGATGACCGCGAGGTAGTTCTGCGGTGCTGCCACGACGAGGGGCCTTTCCGCTCGCTTACATATGTCTCTGGTCTATGGGGGTTCATGGATCGCGATGCCGCGCATCGCGCCCGCTCTGTCAAACCCTCACCCTCAAGTTGAGATTTAGAGTTATGTCAACCTGAGGATTGATACGGACAGTAGGGTTGCGCCTCCCCCAGGGTCAACTAACCGCGCCGCAAGCACGCCCGGCGTGTCGCCGATCTCACTTGACCGTCACCACGTCAGGCGAGCTGACATCGAAGGTCATGGCGTTCTCGCGCAGCAGCGCGGTCAGGATCCTGGACTTGTCGCCGGTACGCTCCGGCCCGCCCCACACAACGGTACGGCCATCGGCGAGCGTCAGCGTCACGGTTTCCGCGGACGCGGCCGTGACCTGCTTCACCCGGCGGGACAGGCTCTCCGGCAGGGTGGCGAGAACGGCCAGCGCGGCCCTGATGCCGGGGTCTGCCGGGTCGAACCGGTGGGCGCGCAGTTCCGGCAGCCGGAGCGAGACCAGGGTCGCCGCGTCCTCGGTGGCCACCACGTCCAGCACCACGCCGTACCGGTCCACCACGGTGGTCTTGCCGGGCGAGGGCACCGCGGCCAGCGGCACCCGCTCGACCACGGCGATCAGCAGCGTGCCCGGCCACTCCCGGTCCACCCGGGCCGACTCGATGTCCCGCAGCGCGGCCACCCTGGCCCTGACGGCCTCCAGGTCGACGCTGACCAGCGGGGTGTCCAGCGGCACTCCGGCGGCTCTGCGGACCTGTTCTGCGGGGATCCGGGCGGCGCCGGCCACGGCCACCTCGCGGACGCCGAGCACCGGCGACAGGAACACCACCCACCCGGCTACGGCGACCACGCCGCCGGCCAGCAGGACGGCGACAGCCGTACGCCACAGGACGTTCTTCCTCACCGCGGGCTCCCTTATCGGGCGTGCAGCTCCGCGACGATGTGCGGGCCGAGCTCGGTGACGTCCCCGGCGCCCATGGTGAGCACGATGTCGCCCGGCCGGGCCCGGCCCGCCACCAGGGCGGGCACCGCGGACCTGTCCGGAGCATACGAGACCTGCGCGGACGGGAGCGGGATCTGGCCCGCCACCAGCGCGCCGGAGACGCCGGGCTCCGGGTCCTCGCGGGCGCCGTACACGTCCAGCACGATCGCCTCGTCGGCCAGGCCGAGGGCGGCGCCGAACTCGGCGGCGAAGAAGCGGGTTCGGGAGTACAGGTGCGGCTGGAAGACGGCGATCACCCGGCCGCCGCCGGCCACCACGTCCCTGGCCGCGGCCAGGTCGGCGGCGAGCTCGGTCGGGTGGTGTGCGTAGCTGTCGAAGACGCTGACGCCGCCGGCCACGCCCTTGGCCTCGAACCGGCGCTTGGCCCCGGTGAAGGCCGCCAGGCCGTCCCGGACCTCCTCGAACGGCAGGCCCAGTTCGAGCGCCACGGCGATCACCGCGGCCGCGTTCAGGGCGTTGTGCCGGCCGGGCACGCTCAGCTTGACCCGGCCGTGGCCGGCCACCTCGAACTCGACGCCGAGGCCCTGCGGGACCACCTCGGTGACCCGGATGTCCGCCTCGCCCTCGCCGTAGGTGACGACCTTCAGGCCGCGGGCGCGGGCGATCGGCTCCAGCCGGGCCGCGCCCGGGTCGTCGACGCAGAGCACCAGGGTGGAGCCGATCCGCTCGACGAACCGGTTGAAGCTGTCGTAGACCGCCTCCGGGTCGCCGTAGTTGTCCAGATGGTCGGCCTCGACGTTGGTCACCACGGCGATCCGCGGGGCCAGCATCAGGAACGAGCCGTCGCTCTCGTCGGCCTCGGCGACGAAGACCTCGCCGGTGCCCTCGTCCGCGCCCAGCCCGGTGGTGACCAGCTGGCCGCCGACACAGTACGACGGGTCCGCGCCACACTTCTGTAGCGCCACCGTCAGCATGGAGGTGGTGGTGGTCTTGCCGTGGGTGCCCGCCACCGCGATGCCGACCCGGCCGGTCATCACCGCGGCCAGCGCGGCGGCCCGCGGGATGATCCGGACGTTCTGCCGGAGCGCCTCGCCCAGCTCCGGGTTGGAGTCCCTGATCGCGGTGGACACCACGACCGTGTTCACGTCCCTGATGTGCGAGGCCGCGTGCCCGACGTGCACGGTCGCGCCGAGTTCGCGCAGCTCGACCAGCATGTCGGAGCTGCGGGCGTCGCTGCCGGAGACGGCGACGCCACGCTTGAGCAGGATCCTGGCGATGCCCGACATGCCCGACCCGCCGATGCCGATGAAATGCACCCGGCCGAGCTCCTCGGCCGGCACCGGCTCTATCAGTTTCACCAAAGTCATCGCGCTGCGATCTCCAGAACCTTGCGGGCGAGCGTCACGTCGGCGTCCTTGCGTCCCATCCGGAGCGCGGCCTCGCACATGACGGCCACCTTCTCCGGGTTGTGCAGCAGCGGGGCCAGCACCCTCATGATCCACTCGGGGGTGAGCTCGGCGTCCTCCACCATCAGGCCGCCGCCCGCCTGCACGATCGGCTGGGCGTTGAGCCGCTGCTCGCCGTTGCCGTGCGGCAGCGGCACATACGCCGCCGGCAGCCCGACCGCGGTCAGCTCGGCGCAGGTCATCGCGCCGCTCCGGCACAGCACCAGGTCGGCGGCGGCGTAGGCGAGGTCCATCCGGTCCACGTAGGGCAGGATCACGTACTGCGGGTCGCCGGGCGGGGGCTCCTGCTCCACGGTGTTCTTCGGGCCGATCACGTGCAGCACCTGGACCCCGGCGGCGCGCAGCGCGGGCGCGGCGTCCAGCGCGGCCTTGTTGATCGAGCGGGCCCCCTGGGAGCCGCCGAACACCAGCAGCGTCGGCCGGTCCGACTCCAGGCCGAAGTAGGAGCGCGCCTTGTCGCCGAGCGAGAACCGGTCCATGTCCACCACCTGGCGGCGCAACGGGATGCCGATGCACTGGGCGCCCGGCAGCGCGGTGTCCGGATGGCCGGTGAACACGTGGTCGGTCAGCCGCGCGCCCAGCCGGTTGGCCAGGCCGGGGCGCGGGTTGGCCTCGTGCACCACGATCGGGATGCCGCGGCGGCGCGCGGCCAGGTAGGCCGGGGTGGCGACGTAGCCGCCGAAGCCGACCAGGACGTTGGCGCCCACCTTGTCCAGGATGCCGGTCGCGGCGTTGATCGCCCCGGCCAGCCGGCCGGGCACCGCGAGCAGCTGCGGGGTGAGCGCCCGGGGCAGTGGCACCGCGGGCACCAGCTCCAGCTCGTAGCCCCGGGCCGGCACCAGCCGGGTCTCCAGGCCGCGATCGGTGCCGAGGCAGGTGATCCCGATCGTTGGGTCGATCTGACGAAGCGCGTCGGCCAGCGCGAGCGCCGGCTCGATATGGCCGGCCGTCCCGCCGCCGGCGAGGACCACCCTCATGTCTCTCCCTATGTGAAAAGCCGCGTGTTTCAAGTCGCGGATTATGCCCGGAGGCCAAGCCAGCTTAGAGCCCGCGCCGCCGGACCGGGCCCCCGCGCGGCCAACGCTTCGGCCGCACCCGGCTCACGTTTCGCGAACGACAACAACATTCCGAGGGCGGCCAGGGTAGGCAACAGCGCGGAGCCGCCGTAGGAGACCAGGGGAAGCGGGATGCCCGTGATCGGCAGCACGCCGATCACCGCGCCGATGTTGACGATGGCCTGCCCGACGATCCAGGCCACCGAGGCGGCCGAGGCGATCCGGACGAACGGGTCGTTGACCCGGGCCGCGATCCGCAGGCCCGCGTAACCGAGCAGGCCGAACAGCGCGATCACCACCAGCGTGCCCATCAGGCCGAGCTCCTCGCCCAGGATGGAGAAGATGAAGTCGCTCTCCGCGTGCGGCACCCAGTCCCATTTCTGCCTGCTGCTGCCCAGGCCGAGCCCGAACCAGCCGCCCGAGCCCATCGCGATCTGGCCCTGCGCCGCCTGGTAGCCGGAGCCCTGCGCGTTCTCCCAGGTGTTCAGCCAGCCGGTGATCCGATCCGACCGGTACGCTTCCGAGGTGATCATGAACACGGTGGCCAGCGCGAGCACGCCGAGGATCCCGGCGAACAGCCGTACCGGCGCGCCCACCACCCACAGCAGCGCCAGGAAGATGATCATCAGCACCAGCGTGGTGCCCAGGTCGCGCCCCCACATGACCAGCACGGCCAGGATGGCCACGCCCGGCATCAGCGGGATCAGCAGGTTGCGCCACTCCATCAGGCGGCCCTTGGCGTGCCGGGCCAGGATGTCGGCCCCCCACAGCACCAGGGCCAGCTTGGCCGGCTCCGACGGCTGGATGGTGAGGCTGCCGACGTAGATCCAGCGCTGCGCGCCCAGCTCGGTCGAACCGATGAAGATGACCATGACCAGGCCGATGATGGACAGCGCCAGCAGCGGATACCCGGCCAGCCGGAAGAACCGCTGCGGCACCTTGGCGCACAGGTACATGAGCGGGATGCCAAGCCCGACCGAGAGCGACTGCTTCAGGAACCAGTAGAACGGGTCGCCCTTCACCTGCAGCGCCTCGATGCTGGACGCCGACAGCACCATCATCAGGCCGAGCGTGAGCAGCAGCGCGCTGCACCCGAGCACCAGGTAGTAGGAGGTGAGCGGACGGCTGAGCAGCTCACGCAGGAGCGCCAGCTGCACCCGGGCCCAGCCGGCGCGGCGCTCCGGCTGCGGGATGGCGGAGGTCACCGTTCCGCCAGACCGGGCAGGCCGGTCAGACCGGTCAGGTTGCGGACGGCTCGCGCGAAGGCCTCCCCCCGTGCGCCATAACCGGGGAACATGTCCAGCGAGGCCCCGGCCGGGGCCAGCAGCACGGTGTCTCCCGGGGAGGCGAGCCTGGCGGCTTCGGTGACGACACGGTCCATCACCCCAGTGTCGTCCCCGGCCACCTCAAGCACTGGGACATTCGCCGCGTGTCGCGCCAATGCCTCGGCGATCCGCTCCCGGTCCGCGCCCAGCAGCACCGCGCCGCGCAGCCGGGGCGCGGCCCGCCGGACCAGGTCGTCGACGTCGGCGCCCTTCAGCTGGCCGCCGGCGATCCAGACGATCGAGGCGTAGGCGGCCAGCGAGGCCGCGGCGGCGTGCGGGTTGGTCGCCTTGGAGTCGTCCACGTAGTCGACGTCGCCGACCCTGGCCACGTGCGCGATCCGGTGCGGGTCGGGGCGGAAGTCCGCCAGGCCCTGCCGTACGGCGCCGGGGGGCACGCCATGGGACCGTGCCAAAGCCGCGGCGGCCAGCGCGTTGGCCACGTTGTGGGGCGCGAACGGGTGCACGTCGGAGAGCGCGGCCAGCTCCTCCGCCGACCGGACAGGATCGTCGGTGAACGCCCGGTCCACCAGCAGGTCCTCCACCACGCCCAGCTGCCCTGGCCTGGGCGCCCCCAGCGTCCACCCCACCGCGCGATCCCGGTACGGCTCCGCCAGCCGGGCCGCCCACGGATCGTCGGCGTTGTAGATCACCCGCTCGGCCCTGGCGAAGATCCGCGCCTTCGCCCGCGCGTACTCCTCCAGCGACCCGTGCCAGTCGATGTGGTCGGGGGCCACGTTGAGCACGGCCGCCGCCTTCGGGGCCGGGCTGGCCGACCAGTGCAGCTGGAAGCTGGACAGCTCGACCGCGAGCACGGTGGTGTCGCCAGGATCGAGGACCGCGTCCACGATCGGGGTGCCCACGTTGCCGACGGCGAGCGCCCGCTCCCCCGCCGCGTTCAGCATCGAGGTGAGCATCCGGACCGCGGTGGTCTTGCCGTTGGTGCCGGTGAGCGCCAGCCAGGGCGGCGCGCCGTCGTGCCGCAGCCGCCAGGCCAGCTCGACCTCGCCGATGACCTCGATCCCGGCCGAGGCGGCGGCCCGCAGCAGCGGGTGGTCCGGCTTCCAGCCCGGCGAGGTGACGACCAGCTCGGTCCTGGCGGGCAGCTCCTGCTCGCCGAACCTGACCTCGACGCCGAGCTCGGACAGGATCTCCGGGATCGGGCGCTCGCGCTGCTCCAGCACGACCACCCGCTCCCCGCCCTGGGCCAGGCCGCGGGCGGCGGCGGCGCCGGACACCCCGAGCCCGGCCACGACGACGCAGCCCCTCACAGCTTGGGCATCCATTCCACGTAGAACAGGCCGAGCCCGGCGGACGCGCTGAGCGCGGCGATCAGCCAGAACCGGACCACGATGGTGGTCTCCGCCCAGCCCTTCAGCTCGAAGTGGTGCTGGAGCGGGGCCATCCGGAAGATCCGTTTCCTGGTCATCTTGAAGAAGCCGACCTGGATGATCACCGACGAGGTGATCACCACGCACAGCCCGGCCAGGATGAGCAGCAGCAGCTGGGTCCTGGTGGTGATGGCCAGCCCGGCCAGCACGCCGCCCAGGGCCAGCGAGCCGGTGTCGCCCATGAAGATCTTGGCGGGCGGCGCGTTCCACCACAGGAAGCCGACCAGCGCGCCCAGCGTCGCCGCCGCCACCACGGCCAGGTCCAGCGGGTCCCGCACGATGTAGCAGTTCGGCCCGAGGATCGCGGTGGTGCAGCTGTTGCGCAGCTGCCAGTTGCCGATCAGCACGTAGGAGGCGAGCACGATCCCGGTCGCGCCGGAGGCCAGCCCGTCCAGGCCGTCGGTGAGGTTCACCGCGTTGGAGAAGCCGACGATCATGATCAGCACCCAGACGGTGAACCCGAGCAGGCCGATCGGCGGGCCGAAGTCGCGCAGGAACGACAGCCGGGTCTCGGCCGGCGTGATCGAGTACGCGTTCGGGAACTGCACCACCAGCACCGCGAAGATGGCGCCCACGACCAGCTGGCCGAGCGCCTTCGCGCCGCTGCGCAGGCCCAGGCTGCGCTGCTTGTAGATCTTGATGAAGTCGTCCAGGAAGCCGACCATGCCCAGGCCGGTCATCAGGAACAGCACCAGCAGCGCCGACGCGGTGGGCGGCGCCGGGTTGGCCGACAGCAGCGTGGCCACGTGCGCGGCCGCGTAGCCGAGCAGGGCCGCGATGACGATCACGGTGCCGCCCATGGTGGGCGTGCCGCGCTTGTCGTAGTGGCCGGACGGCCCCTCCTCGCGGATGTTCTGGCCGTAGCCCCGGCGGGCGAACAGCCGGATCGCCAGCGGCGTGCCGAGCATGGACAGGATCAGGCCGACCGCCGCGGCGACGAGAATGTCCCTCACTGGGCGTCACCCCCCAGCAGCCGCTCGGCCACCCGTTCCAGACCGGCGGCCCGGGGGCCCTTGATCAGCACCACGTCGCCGGGCGCGAGCAGGTCCGCGAGTACGGCGGCGGCCTCGGCCGCGTCGGGCGCGTGGATCGCGCCCGGGGCCCCGGCCATGATCTGGCCGGCGTTCTCGCCGACCACGATCAGACCGGTCAGGCCCGCGCCCGCCGCGAGGCGGCCGACGCCCTCGTTCAGCTCGGGACCTTCCTCGCCCAGTTCGCGGAGGGCGGCCACCACGGCGAACCGGCGGCGGCCGGCCGCCATCGCGTCCATCGCGGCGAAGGCGGCCCGCATCGAGTCGGGATTGGCGTTGTACGCGTCGTTGATCACGGTGACGCCGTCGGCCCGGTCGGTGACCTCCATCCGCCAGCGGCTGCGCGGCTCGGCCGCGGAGAGCTCCTCGGCGATGGTGGCCACCGGCAGCCCCAGCTCATACGCGGCGGCTGCGGCGGCCAGGGCGTTGGCGACGGCGTGCGCGCCGTACAGGCGGAGCCGGACCGGCGCGGCGCCCGTCGGGGCGCGCAGCGTGAAGACGGCACGCCCCCGCTCGTCCAGCCGCTCGTCCTCGGCCCTGATGTGCGCGCCCGCGCCCCGCCCGAACCAGGTCACCCTGGCCTCCGTCCGCCCGGCCATCCCGGCCACCAGCGGGTCGTCGAGGTTCAGCACGGCCACGCCGTCCTTGGGCAGCGTCTCCACCAGCTCGCCCTTGGCCCGCGCGATCACGTCCTGGCCGCCGAACACGCCCAGGTGCGCGGTGCCCACGTTGAGCACCACCCCGATCCTGGGCGGCGCGATCCCGGCCAGGTAGGCGATGTGCCCGAGGTTCCTGGCGCTCAGCTCCAGCACCAGGTACCGGGTCTCCGCGCCGGCCTTGAGCACGGTCAGCGGATGGCCGATCTCGTTGTTGTACGACCCGACCGGCGCGACCGTGGGCCCGATCCGCGCGGTCAGCCTGGCCAGCAGGTCCTTGGTCGAGGTCTTGCCGGCCGACCCGGTCACGCCGACCACGGTCAGCTCGGGCAGCTCCGACACCACGGCCCTGGCCAGCTCGGCCAGCGCGCCGACCACGTCGCCGACGATCACCGCCGGCGCGTCCACCGGCCGCCCGGCCAGCACGGCCACCGCGCCCGACTCGCAGGCCTGGACCGCGTAGTCGTGCCCGTCCACCCGCTCGCCCTTGAGCGCGACGAACAGCGACCCCGGCTCGACGGCCCGCGAGTCGATCACGACCGGGCCGCCTACCACGGTCCGGGGGTCGGTCTGGCCCATCAGGGCGCCCGCGGTGATCTCTGCGACCCGGCCCAAAGGCAACGGGATCATGCGTTCCTCCTGCGAATGGCGGCGGCGACCACCTGACGGTCGTCGAATGGCACGACCTCGCCTGCGACGTACTGGCCCAGTTCGTGGCCCTTTCCGGCCACAACTACCACATCTCCCGGGCGGGCACGGGAGATCGCCAGTTCGATGGCGCCGGCCCGGTCCGGCTCCATCAGCACCTGGGCCCGCTCCGGAGGAGGCACCTCCAGCGCTCCGTCCAGCATGGCGGCGAGGATGGCCAGCGGGTCCTCGCTGCGCGGGTTGTCACTGGTGAAGATGGCCACGTCGGCCAGCCGGGCGGCGGCCTCTCCCATCAGCGGGCGTTTGCCCCGGTCCCGGTCGCCGCCGCAGCCGAGCACGATGGTCAGCGTGCCCTCGGTGACCTCGCGGAGCGAGCGCAGCACCGACTCGACGGCGCCCGGTTTGTGAGCGTAGTCGACGATCGCCACGAAACCGTCCGGGGACGGCACCCGCTCCATCCGGCCCGGCACCCCGGCGAAGCCGCTCACCCCGGCCACGGCGGTCTGCAGCGGCACCCCGGCCTCGACCAGGGCGACCAGCACGCCGAGCACGTTGGCGACGTTGAAGGGGCCGGGCATGGCGACCGACACGTCGGCCTCGATGCCGCCGGGGCCGACCAGCCGGAAGGCGCTGCCGTCCGAGCCGAGGCGGACGTCGTCGGCCCGCCACTCGGCCCGCGGGTCCCCGGCCGCGGAGAACGTGGTGACCGGGATCTTGGCGATGCCGGTCAGCTCGCGGCCGTGCGGGTCGTCCAGGTTGACCA
The DNA here is from genome assembly GCF_009687845.1 of Acrocarpospora corrugata. Classification (GTDB taxonomy): domain Bacteria; phylum Actinomycetota; class Actinomycetes; order Streptosporangiales; family Streptosporangiaceae; genus Acrocarpospora; species Acrocarpospora corrugata. The sequence continues at coordinate 176,658 of NZ_BLAD01000038.1, read as the reverse complement.
CGCCGAGCCGGGCGAACTCCGGGGTGAACAACCGCGCCTTGGTGGCGAAGTAGTCGTCGAAGTCCCGGTGGAAGTCCAGATGGTCCTGGGACAGGTTCGTAAATATCGCGACATCGTAGAAGATGCCGTCGACGCGGCCCAACGCGAGCGCGTGGCTGGAGACCTCCATCGCGGCGGCTGTCACCCGCTGCTCCCGCATCAGCGCGAACAGGCCCTGCAGGTCGGTGGCCTCCGGCGTGGTCAGCTCGGGCGTGATCCGCACGTCCCCGGCGTGGATCTCGACCCCGCCGACCAGGCCGGTCCGGTGCCCGGCCGCGGCCAGGCCCGCCTCCAGCAGGAAGGTGGAGGTGGACTTGCCGCTGGTCCCGGTCACCCCGATGACCAGCAGGTCGGTGGCGGGCTGGCCGTACACCCAGGCGGCGACCTGGCCGAGCAGGGCGCGCGGGTCCGGCAGCACCAGCACCGGCAGGCCGGTGGCGGCGGAGTCGTCCCGGCCCTCCTCGTCGGTCAGGATGGCGACCGCGCCCGCGGAGCAGGCGTTGGCCGCGAACACGGCGCCGTGCGCGGCCTTGCCGGGCAGCGCCACGTACAGGTCGCCGCGCTGGACCCGCCGGGAGTCGATGGTGACGCCGGTGATCACGCCGCGGGCCACCCGGCCGGAGGCGGACGGCGCGCCGAGCAGGGTCGCCAGCCCGGAGAGCGGGCGGGCGGGCGTCGTGGACGGACGCATCGGGTGATCCACGGGATGGCCCGTGGGATGCGCTGCGGGCTGGTTCACGGCGAGAGCGTATCGTTCCCGGTCACGGCAGAACGCTCGTCGAGCCGGTCGGCGGGATTTTCTTGGTCTTCAACGCGAATGTCATGACGTCCTTGAACACGGGCGCGGCGATCGTCCCGCCGTAGTGGTCCTTCTTCGGGTCCTGGATCACGGCCAGCGCCATCAGCCGGGGAGCCTCCGCCGGGGTGAAGCCGACGAAGGTGGCCGTGTACCCACAGTAACCTGCGCATTTCTGGTCATAGCGCATCGCCGTGCCGGTTTTACCCGCGACCCGGTAGCCGTCGATGGCGGCCGCGTTGCCGGTGCCGTCCTGGCCCGAGACCGCGCCCTCCAGCATGGCGGTGAGCTGGCGGGCGGTCAGCGCGCTGATCACCCGGGTGGGCTTGCCGGGCGCGGCCGGGGTGAGCCTGTCGTGCTGGTCGGTGGTGCCCGCCACGATCGAGGGGGCGATCCGGACGCCGCCGTTGGCGATGGTCTGGTAGACGCTGGCCAGCTGGAGTGCGGTGACCGAGATGCCCTGGCCGTACATGATGGTGCAGCGCTGGCTGCCGCTCCAGTCCTGCCACTTGGGCAGCAGGCCGGCCTCCTCGCCGGGGAGCGCGCCGCCGCTCTTGGCGCCGAAGCCGAACGACCGGAACATGTCGTACAGGCGCTGGTTGGTGATTTTCTGCCCGGCCAGGATGGTGCCGACGTTGCTGGACTCGCCGAGGATCTCGGCGTAGGTCATCTGCTCGGGCGGGTGCGGGTGGGCGTCGCGCAGGGTGCGGTCGGCGCACTGGATGTTGTCCGGCACCCGGAAGATCGTCCCGGGGGCGACCACGCCGGCCTCCAGCGCCGCGGCGGCGGTGATGACCTTGTTGGTGCTGCCCGGCTCGAACACCTCGGCGGCGGCCCGGTTGCCGCGCTGCTCCGCCGTGACCTTCTGCCAGCTGCGCAGGTCCACCTCGGGGGCGTTGGCCATGGCGATGATCTGCCCGGTCCTGGTGTCCATCACGATCACACTGCCGCTACGGGCGCCGGTCGCCTTCACCTGCTTGGCGATGGCCTGCTGGGCCGCCCACTGGATGTAGCGGTCGATGGTGAGGCGCAGCTCGCGGCCCGGCACCGGGGCGACCCTGGTGCTGCGGGTCATCGGGATGCGCTGGCCGTCCCGGCCGATCTCGATGCTCTGCTGGCCGTCCTGGCCGGCCAGCAGCTTGTTGTACGCCTGCTCCAGGCCCTCCAGGCCGAAACCCTCGTCCCCGACGAAGCCGACCAGGCCGCCGGCCAGGGTGCCGCCGGGGTAGAGCCGCCGGTAGGTCGCCTTGGAGCCGACGCCGCGGAAGCCGAGGCCCATGATCTTGCGGGCCCGCAGCGGGTCCACGTCCTTGGCCACCACCAGGTAGCGCTTGTCGGCCTGGGCCAGCTTGGCGGCGATCTCCTCCTTGGGGCGGCCCAGTTCGGCGGCGAGCGTGGTCGCGATCAGGTCCCGCTGGCTGACCCTGACCTCGTGCGGGTCCAGGTAGATCTCGCGCGCCTCCGAGGTGAGCGCCAGCTCGTGGCCGTTCACGTCGGTGATCGAGCCGCGCCTGGCCGGCAGCGTCTCCGGCTGCACCCGCTGCTGGGCCGCCTTGGCCTGGAACGACCGCGAATCCAGCCCCTGCAGCTGGACCAGCCGCCCGGCGAACAGCGACAGCACGAACGCCATCACGACCAGCGCGACGTTGATCCGCCTGGACGGATCCCCCAGCCGCAGCATCGCGGGCGGGCGCACCGGCGGACGCGGGGGCCGGGCCGGCGGGCGCGGCGGCGTCCCCGCCCGTCCACGGGCGGTCCCGATCGGTGCGGTACGCCCCTGAGCTTCTCGCGCCTGCGTCTGGACGTCCCGGCCCTGGCCCGGCCTGGAACCCGGACCGGGCTTGGCGCCTGAGCCCTGACCCGGCTTGGGACCGGAACCCTGACCCGGCTTGGGACCGGAGCCCATGCCCGGCTTGGTGCCTGGGTTCGGGCCCGGCTTGGTGGCCGGACCCTGGCTCGCGTTCTGGCCGGGGTTCTGGTCCGTGTGCTGCGATGAGTTCTGGGCCGGGTTCTGGGCAGGCCGGGGCTGGCCGGGGGCCCGGGGGTCGCGTGGGAGACCGGGGTGCGGCTGGGCGGGCCTGGGGCGGCCCGAACGATCGTGTGGGCTGCCGGGAGTGCGGCGCGGGCCCCCGGATCCTCCCGGACCGCCCTTGGAACCGCCTCCCGGACCGCCGCGGCCGGCACTGGGTGGCCGGCCGCCGCCGTCTTTCACCGGACCGTGCCCTCCCCTGCCGTACCCACGCCGGGGGCGGGCGTGCCGGTGGCGCGCGGCGCCCTCGGCTGGGCGGTCGGCCCGGCCGCCGGGTCGGCGAGGCGCTCGCCCAGGCTGGCCGGGTGCGCGCCCTCGCCGACGAACTCCGGCGAGGAGTTGTCCAGCTCCAGGCCAAAACCGTCGGCCCGCTCGGCCAGGTTGCCGGGCTGCAGCTTCTCCCGGATGTCGTTCTTCTGCTCGTCGGCCTGCTGGTGCAGCTGCTCGGTGATCCGGCGCAGCTCGTTGTATTTGAAGGAGTCCTGCGCGAGCACCGTGTTGAGCAGCAGCAGGCTCACCAGGCCACCGCCGAGCAGCCCCACCACGAGCAGCACGAACGGCGCCCGCGGCGGACGCCGCCCACCCGGCACCAGCGCGGCCACCGGCTTGCGTACCGCCTTGGGCACGCTCCCGCCGAGCGCCTTGGGCGCCTGCTTCGGCTCCGGCCGCCGCAGCGGCTTGGGCTCCGGCGCGGGCGCGTGCCCGGGCGCCTTCTGCGGAGCCGGCGCGGGTGCCTTCGCGGGTGCCTGGGCGGGTGCCTTCTGCGGAGCCTGGGCGGGCACCTGGGCAGGGGCCTGCCGGGGCTGCGCCCGGAGCGGCGACTTGGCCGGCGCACCGGCCGAAGTGGCCGGAACCGCCGATGGCTTGGCCGCCGCCGCTGCCGCCGGGGCAATCCGGCCCGACGTCCGAGTCCGCGTCCTGGGCGTGATGTCGGCGCTCGTGCGCCGCTTGTCCTGGTCGGTCGTCATCCCTGGCGGATCCTCTCTGCCGCCCGCATCCGGGCCGAGGCCGCCCGCGGATTGCGGGCCACCTCGTGGTCGTCCGGGAGCTCTGCTCCCCTCGTCAGGAGGCGGAACCGAGGCTGATACGCCTCCAGCAGGACGGGCAGCCCGGGTGGGCCGGTGTCCTTGGTCCGCGCCGAGAGCACCTGCTTCGTGAGCCGGTCCTCCAAGGAGTGGTAGGCGAGCACGACCACGCGCCCGCCGACGGCCAGCGCGTCGAGCGCGGCCGGAAGCGCCGTCTCCAGCGCCGACAGCTCCGCGTTCACCTCGATGCGCAATGCCTGAAAAGTCCGTTTAGCGGGGTTGCCCCCTGTACGCCGGGTGGCGGCCGGGATCGCCTCCCTGACCAGGTCGGCGAGCCGCTTGGTCGAGGTGATCGGCGTTTTGGCCCGTTCCTTTACGATCAGCCCGGTCACCCGCGACGCGAAGCGCTCCTCGCCGTAGTCGCGCAGGATCCGGGTGAGCTCCCCCGGCGGGTACGTGTTGACCACTTTTTCCGCGGTAAGCTCTTGCTCCCGATCCATCCGCATGTCCAGCGGGGCGTCGTACGAGTAGGCGAACCCCCGCTCGGCCTCGTCCAGCTGCGGCGAGGACACGCCCAGGTCGAAGAGCACCCCGTCCACGACCGGGCGGCCGATGTCGGAGAGCACCTCGGCCAGCTCGTCGGAGACCGCGCGCACGATCGTGACCCGCTCCGCGTACGGCGCGAGCCGCTCGGTGGATCGCGCGATCGCGACCGGATCGCGGTCGATGCCGACCAGGTGCAGTTCCGGGTGGGCCGCGAGCAGCGCCTCCGCGTGCCCGCCGAGGCCGAGGTTGGCGTCGACGACGACGCGGCCCGGCCCGGTCAGCGCGGGACCGAGCAGCTCCAGCACACGATCCAGCAGCACCGGGACATGACCGCCCGGCTGCCGGATTTCCTCAGACATCGTTCAACCCCCACACGAACTGCCGCTTCTAGGCTCGCGGATACGCGGCTTCACCCTCGGCGGGCGGGTCCCCAAACCCCGACCCGTCCGGCCAGGTCCCCATCCGCAGACCACTGGTCACGGCACCTGACACCGGGGAAGGTGCATCAGCTGCCGGCAGGGTGCGGGTGGAGACCTCGCCGAACGTCACCGACGGGTCACAATAAGATCAGTACGACCGATGGTCCGGTCAATCGGTTTTGTCCCGATCGCCACACCAGGGACGGCTGATCGCCGGTCAGAGGACTCCGGGCAACACCTCCTCCGACAGATCGGCGAACGCCGGCTCCTGTTCGGCCAGGTAGGTCTCCCAGGCGCGGGCGTCCCAGATCTCCAGACGGGTGTTGGCTCCGATGACGACGCAGTCACGTTCCAGTCCCGCGTACTGCCTGAGGCTCGGGGGGATGGTGATCCGCCCCTGCTTGTCGGGCGTTTCGTCGGAGGCGCTGGCGAAGAAGACACGGCTGTAGTCGCGGACGGCCTTGGCTGTCACCGGCGCGGTGCGCAAAGCGTCAGTGAGCCGCTGGAACTCCTCTACGGGGAAGACGTAGAGGCAGCGCTCCTGGCCTTTGGTGATCACAAGACCCTCCGCCAGCTCCTCGCGATACTTCGCCGGCAGGAACAGTCGTCCTTTGTCGTCGAGGCGCGGCTGATGGGTGCCGAGGAACACCGGCCCCACCTCCCGTACCTTGCGGAACACCTAGCTCTGCAGCCACGGCCCTCCACTGGGCTCCACCATACTCCACTTCTCCCCACCGTCAACTGATTCAAACGGTATGGAGGGCGCGCTAACTGCGCGTTTCCGCAGGTCAGTGGGGGTGGAGCGGGGTGAGGCGCGGCGCGGCCCGCTGCCCCGCGTTTGGGCGTGTCGCGGGGGCTACTTGACACGCGAGGCCACTACCAGCAACGGATGCCCTCATGTCACAGAATTCGGACATCCGTAGCACCCGATCGAGAAGCGAGTTCACGACACTGTGGGCAGTTCACGGTTGTTTCGCACAAAGTCGCCCAGGAACCCTACGCGGCATAGTGTCGGTACACACAATGGATAAGGAATGGCAAACCCCCAGCAATACGGCACGCCTCTGGAGGCCAGGTGGCAGTAAGACAAGGCGCCGACACCGATGTCGACGCGGAACGGCTTGAGGATCTGGTCGAGGTCGCGCACCGGATCCGCGCCGCGATCGAATCGGTGATCGAGGGCAAGGGCGACGTTGTCCGGCTCACCTTGACGGTGTTGCTCGCGGAGGGCCACCTCCTGATCGAGGACGTGCCCGGAGTCGGCAAGACCATGTTGGCGAAGGCGCTGGCACGATCCATCGACTGTCCCGTCCGGCGTGTGCAGTTCACCCCCGACCTGTTGCCCAGCGACATCACCGGGGTCAGCGCGTACAACCAGCAGACCCGGGATTTCGAGTTCAAGCCGGGACCGGTGTTCGCCAACATCGTGGTCGGCGACGAGATCAACCGGGCCTCGCCGAAGACCCAGTCGGCGCTGCTGGAGTGCATGGAGGAGCACCAGGTGACCGTCGACGGCGTGACGTACACGCTGGAGTCGCCGTTCATGGTGATCGCCACCCAGAACCCGATCGAGATGGAGGGGACCTACCCCCTGCCCGAGGCCCAGCGCGACCGGTTCACCGTGAAGATCGCGATGGGCTACCCCGACCCGGCCGCCGAGCTGGAGATGCTCGACGTGCACGGCGCCTCGCAGCCGCTCGCCAAGCTCGAGCCGGTGGCCACCACCGCCGAGGTGCAGGCCCTGATCCGCGGCGTCCGCGCGGTGTACGTCTCCCAGTCGGTCAAGAAGTACGCCATCGGCCTGGTCGACGCCACCCGGCATTCGCCCGACCTGCGCCTGGGCGCCTCCCCCCGGGCCACCCTGCATCTGGTCCGCGCCGCCCGCGCGCACGCCGCCCTGTCGGGCCGCGACTACGTCATCCCGGACGACCTGCAGGACCTCGCCGTCCCGGTGCTCGCGCACCGGCTGCTGCCCAGCCTGGAAGCCCAGGGCCAGCGCCGCCACCCCGAGCAGGTGATGACCGAGCTGGTCCGGCGCGTCCCGGTGCCGGACACCAAATGACCGGGCTCAAGGCGCTCACCTCCCGGGGCCGGTCCTTTCTGGCCTCGGGTTTCGCCGCTCTGCTGTGCGCCTTCTTCCTGGGCGAGCACGACCTGCTCCGGGTCGCCATCCTGATCGCCGCGCTGCCGCTGCTGGCCGCGATGGTGGTGGCCAGGACCCGGTACCGGCTGAGCTGCGCCCGCCGCCTGGACCCGGCCAGGGTGGAGGCCGGCAACGACAGCACCGTGACGCTCCGGCTGGAGAACGTCACCCGGCTGCCGACCGGCCTGCTCCTGATCGAGGACACCCTGCAGTACGCGCTGGGCACCCGCCCCCGCTTCGTGCTGGACCGGGTGGAGGCCAAGGGCATCAGGGAGATCGACTACAAGGTCCGCTCCGACCTGCGCGGCCGGTTCTCGATCGGCCCGCTGGCGATCCGGATCACCGACCCGTTCGGCCTGGTCGAGCTGGCCAGGACGTTCACCGTGACGGACACGCTGGTGGTCACCCCGCAGGTGATCGCGCTGCCGCAGGTGCGGCTGTCCGGGGAGTGGACCGGCGGGGGCGACAGCCGTACCCGGTCGGTGGCGGCGGCCGGGGACGACGACGTCGCGCCGCGCGAGTACCGGCAGGGCGACGACCTGCGCCGGGTGCACTGGCGCTCCACCGCCAGGTACGGCGAGCTGATGGTGCGCCGCGAGGAGCAGCAGTGGCAGAGCCGAGGCGCGCTGCTGCTGGACACCCGCCGCCCCGCGCACCGCGGCGACGGCCCGCGCTCCTCGTTCGAGGTGGCGGTGTCGGCCGCCGCGTCGATCGGCGTGCACCTCGCCCAGGAGGGCCTCGGCCTGCGCCTGGTCACCGACCAGGGAGCGCAGCATCTCACTGAGACCGGCGTCTCCTGGTCGTTACTCGACACGCTCGCGGTGGTACGGCAGAGCCAGGCCCGCGGCCTGGACCTGGGCGTCTCGGCGCTCCGCCAGGGCGGCGGCGACAGCCTGATCGTCGCCGTGCTGGGCGCGATCGACGCCGAGGAGGCGCAGGCGCTGGCCCGGGTCAGGCACGGCCACATGACCGGCGTCGCCGTCATGCTGGAGACCTCGACCTGGGAGCAGACCGGCGAGGCCGACGAACGGTTCGAGAAGGCCCAGGCCGTACTCACCGGAATGGGCTGGCGCGTACTGCGGCTGCCCGCCGGGACGTCCCTGGCGGCGGTCTGGCCGGACGCGGCATACAAGAGGAGCGCGGCCTAGATGAGACTGCCGATCTCGGCGGGGCTGGCCACCGGCGCCGTCTCGCTCACCCTCTACCCGCTGTTCGCCGACGGCGCCTGGTTCTGGGCCGGCCTGAGCGTGCTCCTGGTCACCACCTTCGTGGCCAGTGCGGTCACCCGGTTCACGCTGCCGGACTGGCTGGCCCCGGTCGGCATGATCGTCGGCATCTGGCTGTACCTGACCTTCGTGTACGCCAGGGACGACGCCTGGTGGGCCGTCATCCCCACCAAGGACTCGGTGCTCACCCTGGCCACCGTCCTGGCCGAGGGGTTCGACGACATCCAGCAGTACGCCGCCCCGGTGCCCACCAGCCCCGGCATCACCCTGCTCACCGCGGGCGGGATCGGCATGATCGCGATCCTGGTGGACCTGTTCGCGGTGCGGGTGCGCCGGGCGGCCCTGGCCGGGCTGCCGATGCTGGCCCTGTTCACCGTGCCGGCCGCCGTGCTGAACGAGCCGATCGGCTGGCCGGCCTTCGTGCTCGGCGCGTTCGGCTACGTCGGGCTGCTGGTCGCCGACGGCCGGGAGCGGGTCAGCCACTGGGGCCGGGCCGTGCTGGTCCGCCGGTCCAAGACCACGACCACCGCGGACGCGGGCAAGCTGGCGCTGTCCGGCAAGCGGGTCGGGGTGACCGCGATCGCGCTGTCGATCGCGATCCCCGCGCTCATCCCCACCCTGACCCCGGACCCGCTGTTCGGCTTCGGCGTCGGCAACGGCCTGGGGTCCGGCGGCAACAACGTCGGCATCCCGGACGCGGTGGCCAAGCTCAGCGGGCAGCTCACCCAGCCGGTGAACGCCACCGTGATGAGCTACACCTCGGCCGACGACCAGCCCAGGTACCTGCGGATCTACTCGCTGGACGTCTTCGACGGGCGGCAGTTCAAGCCGAGCTCGCTGAAGGGCCGCCCGGAGGACAAGGTGGACGAGGGGCCGATGCCCCCGGTGCCCGGCCTGTCCCCGGTGACCCCGAGCGGCCGGACCGAGACCACCGTCCAGATCAGCGACGAGATCGAGGAGCTGCGGTTCCTGCCGCTGCCGTACCCGGCCACCCAGGTGGAGGTGGACGGCGACTGGCGGGCGGACCAGACCACGCTGATGGTCTTCTCGACCAAGGACGAGGCGGCCGGTCTTGAGTACAAGGTGACCGGCCTGGATCTGCGGCCGAACTACGACGCGCTGGACAATGCGCCGGCGCCGCCGGTGGAGGTGCAGTCCCGGTTCCTGGCGCTGCCGCGCGGGCTCGACCCCCGGATCCAGGACCTGGCGTACCAGGTGACCGAGGGTGCGTCGTCGGCGTACCAGCAGGCGGTGCAGCTGCAGGAGTGGTTCACCAAGACCGGGAAGTTCGCCTACAGCCTGCGCGCCCGGGGTTCCGGCAACGAGGCGCTGGCCGACTTCCTGCTGAACAGCCGGGCCGGCTACTGCGAGCAGTTCGCCAGCGCGATGGCCGTGATGGCGCGGATGCTGGGCATCCCGTCCCGGGTCTCGATCGGCTACACCGGCGGTTCGAAGATCGAGGACCGCTGGGTGGTGCGCACCCACGACGCGCACGCCTGGCCCGAGCTCTACTTCGAGGGCGCGGGCTGGCTCAGGTTCGAGCCGACCCCGGCGGGCGGCGGCGGCCAGGCGACCGCCCGGGTGCCGCAGTACACGCTGCCGGTGACCCCGACGGCCAGCCCGTCCGCGGGCGCCACGGCCAATCCGAGCACGGGCGCGACCGACGCGGGCGGTCCCGACTCCGAGGCCGCCAGGAACATCCGCGAGCTGGAGGATCCGTTCACGGGCACGTCCGGGCTCGCGGCGGATCAGGGTCTGCCGCTCATCGTCAAGATCCTGATCGGGGTGGGGATCGCGCTGCTGCTGTCCCTCGTCCCGGCCCTGCTGCGGCTGTGGCTGTGGCTGTGGCGGCGGCGGATCCTGACCCGGGCGGTGGGATTTGGGTCCATCGAAGTGAGCACACCAGAAGAACCGGAATCCGGTGAGTGGGTCCGCGACGAGATCGGCTCCGCGGCCGATCCGGACGACCGGCCGGCGGTGGATCCGGCCAAGTTCACCGCCCCGGCGGTGGAGGCGGCCTGGGCCGAGCTCTGTGACACCCTCACCGACCTGGGCATGGCCCGGCAGACCAGCGAGACCCCGCGGGCGCTGGGCCGCCGCCTGACCGAGCGGTACGAACTGGACCGGGAGGCCGCGGCGGCCATCGCCAAGATCTCCTCGGCCGAGGAGCGGCTGCGCTACGCCCGCGACCCGGCGGGGGCGGGCCCGCTGGTCAGCGACCTGCGCACGGCCCGGAGCGCGCTGGCCGCGACCGTCTCCTGGCAGCGCAGGCTCGGCGCGCTGCTGACACCGGTGTCGGCGCTGCTGCGGCTCAAGGCGGTCGGTGAAGGACTGCTGGACGGATTCGACCGGCTGGAGGGAATCGGCTGGCGGCCCCGCCGGAAGGCCCGCGTCAGGAAGATCGAGCAGACCGAGCCCACAGCGGATCGCCCGCTGGCCGGGACCCGGCGCTAGTTCTGTTCACAAAAGGGTCCGGGGGTTTTCGAACCCCCGGGCCTTTTCAGCGTTCGTCGTTACGACGGCGCCAGCGCTCTTCCATGCGCTCCATGAAACCAGGACGGCGCCCACTACGGCGACCGCCCTGGGGAGGAGCGGCCGATGACGTGGTCTCTCCGCCGAAACCGTTCATACGTTTCCAGCTGGACAGACCCCAAAGACAGGTCGCGAGCATGACCACGAAGCCGGCGACGCCGAGCCAGATAGTGTTCGAGACGACGCCGACCATCAACAGGACGACGCCGAGCGTGAAGCCAATGGAGGCTTTCACCAGGCGGCGCTTGTAATGGCTGCGCGGATCACTGATCCGGACGGTATTGGCCCACTTCGGGTCCTCGGCGTAGAGCGCCTGCTCGATCTGGTCGAGCAAGCGCTGCTCGTGCTCAGACAGCGGCACGGCGCCTCCCAAGGACAGCCCCTGTACGGGGTAGACGGCAACGGACGACACGGGGTGTCCGAACCCTGCGGTCGGTTATCCCCAGAATACGAGTCTGTAGACGTAGACGAAAGAAAACGGTCACAACGTCCACAAGCGCGGTCCAAACCGGAGGTGACGTCATAGATCCATTGGACCAAACGGTGGGCGAACAAGCGATGCCGGGCGCACGGCATCCGGACCGAAACGCTGGATCGCCTTGTCCATCGCCTGTTCCGCCTCCCGCCAGCCCGTCTCCCGATCACCGAGACCGAGTTGCCTGGTCGCGGTGCCCGCCGGTCCGAGATTCTCCATCCGGACACCCACCAGGCGCAGCCGAATCCGCTGCAGGCCCGCGGCCCGGTAGAGCTCGCACGCGGTGGCGTGGATCTCCTTGGCCACGTCGGTGGCCTCACGCAAGGTGCGAGCCCGGGTGATCGTGGAGAAATCAGATCGGCGTAGTTTCACACTGATTGTACGCCCGACCAGCCCGGCGGCTCTCAACCGGGCGGCCACCCGTTCCGACAGCCGCAGCAGCTCCCGCTCGATCACCACCGGATCGTCCACGTCCTGGGCGAAGGTCTCCTCGTTGCCGATGCTCTTGTCCGGCGTGTGCGGCACCACCCGGCGCTCGTCGCGGCCCCAGGACAGCGCGTGCAGGTGGGCTCCGGCCACGCCGAACTCGCGGCGCAGGGTGGTGACGGGCACCTGGGCGAGATCCCCGACGGTCCTGATGCCCAGCCGGGTCAGGGCCTGCTCGGTGCGCTCCCCCACGCCCCACAGGGCCGCCACGGGCAGCGGGTGCAGGAATTCGGCCACCCGGTCGGCGGCGACCACCAGCAAGCCGTCCGGTTTGCACTCGCGGGAGGCGAGTTTTGCCACGAATTTGGTGCTCGCCACCCCGACCGAGCAGGTGATGCCGAATCGTTCGGCCACCTGCTCGCGGATCATGGCCGCGATCCCGGCCGGCGGGCCGAGCCGGCGCCGGGCCCCGCTCACGTCCAGGAAGGCCTCGTCCACCGAGAGGGGCTCCACCTCGGGGGTGATCGTGTGGAAAATCTCCATGACGCCTTTGGAGATCTCGCCGTACTTGCCGTGGCTGGGGGGAATCACCACGGCCTGCGGGCAGAGCCGCCTGGCCCGGGTCATCGGCATCGCCGAGTGCACGCCGAACCTGCGGGCCTCGTAGGTGGCGCTGAGCACCACGCCGCGCGCGCCGGCCGCGCCGATGATGACCGGGAGGCCGTGCAGCTCGGGCCGGTCGATCAGCTCCACACTGGCGAAGAACGCGTCCATGTCCACGTGCAGGATCGGGCAGCCCGCGTCGTCCGCGAGGCCCCCGCCACCACCTGGCCGCACCTGTTTCCTGGACACAACCTCAGCCTATCCGAACACCTGTTCTATTGATAGGCGAGGACGTGCAGCTGGGTGGCGATGTCGCGGAGCACGGGATGGGTGGCGGCGGCCTGTTCCAGGGCCACCAGGCCGTCCGGGTCCGCCTCGGCGAACCGGCTCGGCACCAGGTCGGCGAAGATCCGCACGCCGTGCGTCTCGCCCACCGTGAACCCGGCCTTGGCCAGCAGCGCGGCCAGCGCGTCGGCGGTGAACCGGTGCGGGGTGGGGTCCTTCTCGCCCCAGCGCCCGGACGGGTCGGCCAGCACCTGGCGGGCCTCGGCGAAGTTCCCGGCCACCGCCCGGTGGATGGCGGTCGCCACCGGGTTGGCCGCCAGCACGCTCAGCACCCCGCCGGCCCGCAGCAGCCCGCCGATCGCGGCGAGCGCCACGGAAGGATCCTCGACATACTCCAGCACACTGTGGCAAAGCACCAGATCCACGCTGCCGGGCTGAAGCAGCTCCCCGAGATCTCCCGCATCCCCCTGGATCCCCTTGACCGCCACGCCCGCCTCAGCGGCCCGGCGCTCCAGGGCGGCCAGCGAGTCCGGCGTGGGGTCGACCACGGTGACCGCGTGCCCGAGCCGGGCCAGCGGCACCGCGAACCCGCCGGTGCCGCCCCCGGCGTCCACGATGTCCAGGGTCTCCCGCCCGGTGGCGCCCGCCCGCTCGGCCAGCACCGCGCGCAACGCGTCCCACACCACTGTCTGCCGCACCTTGATGTTTCCTCCCGGGTGAGAGCCGCTGAACAGGCGTAAGCCTACGCCGCTAGAGCACCAGGGATGGCTTGAGCTGCTTGAACCTGGCCAGGATGCCGTTCACGAACTGGGGCGACTCGTCGGTGGACAGCTCGCCGGCCAGATGCACCCACTCGCTGATCACCACGCCCTCGGGCACCTCGGTCGACCAGAGCATCTCGTAGGTGCCGCCGCGCAGCACGTTGCGGTCCACGGCGGGCATACGCTCCATGCTCCAGCCCTCGGCGTAGGTCGAGATGAGCTCGTCGATCCGGCCGAGATGCCGGGTCACCCCCTCGACGAGGGTGACCGTGTACTCGTTCACGGGTGGGTCGGCCCGCTCGATCCGCTCGGCCATCACGTCGAGCGGGCTCCGGTCCCTGGCCTCGGCCTCGAAGAGGATGTCCAGGGCGCGTCTGCGGGCCTTCCCCCGGGCTGACATCAAGCGCGACCGAGGTAGTCGCCGGTGCGGGTGTCGACCTTGACCTTCTCGCCGGTCGTGATGAACAGCGGCACCTTGATCTCGGCGCCGGTCTCCAGCGTGGCGGGCTTGGTGCCGCCGGTGGAGCGGTCGCCCTGCAGGCCCGGCTCGGTCTCGGCGACCAGCAGCTCGACCGCGGCCGGCAGCTCGACGTAGAGCACGTTGCCCTCGTTGATGGCGACCGTGGCCGTCATGTTCTCCAGCAGGTAGTTGGCGGCGTCGCCGACCGAGACCCGGGAGACGTTGAGCATGTCGTAGGTCTCGGTGTCCATGAACACGAACTCCTCGGCGTCCATGTACGAGAACTGCATCTCGCGCTTGTCGACGGTCGCCACGTCCACCTTCACGCCGGCGTTGAAGGTCTTGTCCACCACCTTGCCGGACATCACATTCTTCAGTTTGGTACGGACGAACGCGCCGCCCTTACCGGGCTTGACGTGCTGGAATTCGACAACGGCCCAGAGGTCACCGCCGTCGAGCTTCAGCACCAGTCCGTTCTTGAGGTCGTTCGTCGTCGCCACGTGGTTCTCCTGCTTGCGGGCCGCCCTAACGGACGAGCAGCTCTTTGGTCGAGAGGGTGAGCAGCTCCGGCCCGTCGGCACGCGTCACCAGCGTGTCCTCGATGCGCACACCGCCCCTGCCCGGCAGGTAGACCCCGGGCTCGACGGTGATCGGAACTCGATCCTTTAGTCTACCGGTCCTGTCGGGGCCCAGGAACGGAAGCTCGTGGATCTCCAGGCCGACTCCGTGCCCGAGCCCGTGCCCGAAGTGCTCCGCGTGCCCGGCCTGCCCGATCAGGTCCCGGGCCGCGGCGTCGATGTCGTGCGCGGTGGCCCCGGCCCGTACGGCTTCGCGCCCGGCCCGCTGGGCGCTGCTGACCAGCTCGTACACCTCGCGCTGCCAGGCGGCGGGCTCCCCGAGGGCGATGGTCCTGGTCATGTCGGCGTGGTAGCCCCGGTAGAGCGCCCCGAAGTCCATGGTGATCAGATCGCCGCGTTCGACCGGCCGGTCGCCGGGCGTGTGGTGCGGAATCGCGCCGTTGGGGCCGGCGGCGACGATGGTGTCGAAGGCGGGTTTGTCCGCGCCGAGCTCCACCATCTGGGACTCCAGCATCCGGGCGATCTCCCGCTCGGTCCTGCCGGGGACGATCCGGCCGACGATCTGGGCGAACGCCTCGTCGGTGAGCGCGCAGGCCCGCCGGAGCGCGTCGATCTCGGTCTCGTCCTTGACCGTGCGCAGCTTTTCCACCTTGCCGGTGACGACGGGCAGGTCGCCGCCCAGGCGGCGGTATTCGGCCACGGTCATGTCGTGGCCCTCCACGGCGACGCCGGGGGCGAGCAGGGCGGCGGCGGCGTCGCGGGCCTCGATCACGTCGAGGCCGGGCAGGTCGCGGGCGGTCTGCACGTAGCGGGAGTCGGTGGCCAGGGCGGCGGTGCCGTCCTGGCGGACCAGCAGGGCGGCGTTGCTGCTGGACAGGCCGGTGAGGTAGCGCACGTTGACGGCACGGGTGACGAGCAGGGCGGGCAGGTCGAGCGAGGAGGCCAGCCGGAGCCGCCGTTCCACGTAGGTCATGTGCCGAATTTACGGGATATCTTGACCAGTTCTCTGTGGCGGGCTACAACGTTAGGAATCTTTCCTAACTATGGGGTGGAGTATGGCTGTGCGTTACCTGTCCCGATCGGCGCTGGCGCTCGCGCTGACCGCCACACTGACGGCGAGTCCCGCCATGGCGGACGCGAAGACGACCGGGTTCATCCGGGTGGACCAGGTCGGGTTCACCCCGGCGGAGAGCAAGCACGCCTATCTGCTGACTTCGGGGGCGGCTGTAAGTTTCACCGTCGTGGACGCGCGGGGGCGTACCGTCCTGACGGGCTCCCCGGGGGCCGATCGGGGTACCTGGAACACGAAATATCCGCATGTGTATCCGATCGACGTCTCCGCTCTGGAGCGTCCGGGCTCCTACCGGATCAAGGCGGGCGGCCTGACCTCGCCCGAGTTCCGGATCGCCCCGGCCGCCCAGTTCGCCGTCCCCGCCACCAAGGCACTGACCTTCTTCTCTGCCCAGCGGGACGGCGCCGACGTACGCCCCGGCGAGCTGGAACGCAGGCCCAGCCACCGCAACGACCGCGCCGCGACCGTCTACGAGTGGCCCACCTTCACCGGCCCGGACACCGACGTGATCAGCGGTGAGCTGACGAAGATCGGCGGCCGGGTGGACGTCGAGGGCGGCTGGTTCGACGCCGGGGACTACCTCAAGTTCACCCACATCCTGGCCTACGTGGACACCCTGATGTGGGCGGCCAGGCGGGACGGCGGGCCGCTCGCCGCCGGGGTGACCGCCGAGGCCCGGCACGGTCTGAGGTGGCTGGACAAGATGTGGGACGAGAAGTCCAGGACGCTCTACATCCAGGTCGGCATCGGCGCGGGCAACGAGGAGGGCACCTTCGCGGGCGACCACGACGTGTGGCGGCTCCCGGAGGCCGACGACCACGACACCGGGGAGGGCAGGCAGTTCATCCGGAACCGGCCGGTCTTCCGGGCCGCCGCGCCCGGCCAGAAAATCAGCCCCAACCTGGCCGGCCGTACCGCCGCGGCCTTCGCGCTGGCCTCCCAGGTCGAGCCGGACCGGAAGGCGGCGCGGGACCTGCTGGAGAAGGCCGCCAGCCTGTACGCCATGGCCAAGACCACCGGCGTCGGCCAGCTGACCACCTCGCTGCCGTTCGCCTTCTACCCCGAGTCGGCCTGGCGGGACGACATGGAGCTCGGCGCCGCCCAACTCGCCCTGGCCGCCAGGCGCCTCGGCGACCACCGGGCCGGCGCCTGGCTGGAGCGGGCCGCGCACTGGGCCGGGGAGTACCTGACCCACGAGGCCGGCGGCGACACCCTGAACCTGTACGACGTCAGCGCCCTGGCCCACCGTGACCTGATCCTGGCCCTGCGCGCGTCCGGCCCCCGGGGCCTGGCGGTAGGCGAGCAGGACCTGATCGCCGACCTGAAGGCCCAGCTGGAGATCGGCGTCGCCAGGGCCACCCCGGATCCGTTCCAGGCGGGCGCAGACTACGCCCAGTTCGACGCGGTCCCGCACACCTTCGGCCTGGCCGCGACCGCGCGGCTGTACCGGTCGGTGTCCGGCGACCCGTCCTACGACGCGTTCGGCACCCGTCAGCGCGGCTGGGCGTTCGGCGCGAACCCGTGGGGGGTGTCCTTCATGGTCGGCGCAGGCGAGAACGCGGAGCGCTGCCCGCACCACCAGGTGGCCAACCTGAAGGGGCGGGCCGACGGGCGGCACCCGATGCTGACCGGCGCGGTGGTCAACGGCCCGAACAGCGCCGACCTGTTCGCCGACGGCCTCGGCGGGCACTTCGACGAGATGAACCACTGCCCGCCGGACGGCGTCGACCGGTATGAGGAGTTCACCGGCCGGGGCGCGCGCTACGTGGACGACGTGCGGTCCTGGCAGGCGTCCGAGCCCGCCGACGACTTCGCGGCCATCGCGCTCTACGCGCTCACGCTGACGTCATCTCCCTGATCTTCTCGATCAGGGCGACCCGGTCGGCGTGGGTGGCGCCGACCGGGGTGACGTTGATCGTGGTGACGCCGGATTCGCGCATGGCCTGGATCCGGTCCCTGACGAAGCCCTCGGGGCCGATCAGGGACATGTTCTGCAGCAGTTCGTGCGGGACCAGCGCGGCGGCCTCGTCCTTCTTGCCGTCCAGGTAGAGGTCCTGGATGCGCTCGGCCTCCTGCTCGTAGCCGTACCTGCGGGCCAGGTCGTTGTAGAAGTTCTTGCCCTTGGCGCCCATGCCGCCGATGTAGAGGGCCGCCATCGGGCGGCCGAACTCCAGCAGGGGGGCCACGTCGTCGCCGATGGCGAGGGTGGCCTGGGCGATCACGTCCAGCTCGCCGAGTTCGGGGGCCCGGTTGGCCTTGCCGGCGGCCAGCGAAGGGCCCCAGACGTCGGCGGCCTTCTCCGGCAGGTAGAAGATCGGCTCCCAGCCTTCGGCCAGTTCTGCGGTGAGCTCGACGTTCTGCGGGCCAATGGCGGCGATCACGATCGGGACGCGCTCCCGGACCGGATGGTTGATCAGCTTCAGCGGCTTGCCGAGCCCGGTCCCGCCGGCCAGCGGCATCGTGTAGTGCTTACCCTGGTGCTCCAGCTTTTCCCGGCGCCACACCTTCCGGCAGATCTCGATGACCTCCCGGGTCCGGCCCAGCGGCGCGGTGTACGGCACGCCGTGGAAACCCTCGATGACCTGCGGCCCCGACGCCCCGAGCCCGAGCGTGAACCGCCCGTCCGAGACGTAGTCCAGCCCGGCCGCCGTCATGGCCAGCAGCGCGGGCGTCCGCGAGTAGATCGGCAGGATCCCGGAGGCGATCTCCAGCGTCTCGGTCCTGGCCGCGATGTACCCCAGCTGGCTGACCGCGTCGAAGCTGTACGCCTCGGCGACGAAGACGATGTCGAGCCCGGCCTTCTCGTAGTCGGCCAGCTCGGCCACCGTCTCCTTGAAGCCCCCGGAGTAGCTCAGAGCCATCCCGATCCGCATAGCAGTCCTCCTTGACCGAATGTTGTTCGGTTTCTTCGGCATTCCGAGGGTACATGAGCACGCGGCCCCGTGATCCCAGGGGCTTAGACTGGTGGACGCAGCCCAGGGAGTGATCTTGCTCAGACGCGCGGTCATCGTGCTCGCGACCGTGCTCGCCGCGGTGCTCGCGGGACATCGCCTGTTACCCGATCTCGGCGGGTTCACCCCCGTCCTGGAGAGCGTGCTGCCCTGGATCGGGCTCGGCGTCCCGCTCCTGCTGGCCGCCGCGCTGGCGTCCAGGTCCCGGCCCGCCATCATCGCCGCGCTCGTGCCCGGCGTGGTC
The DNA here is from genome assembly GCF_009687845.1 of Acrocarpospora corrugata. Classification (GTDB taxonomy): domain Bacteria; phylum Actinomycetota; class Actinomycetes; order Streptosporangiales; family Streptosporangiaceae; genus Acrocarpospora; species Acrocarpospora corrugata. The sequence goes on along the minus strand of NZ_BLAD01000038.1, from coordinate 158,048 downwards.
TGGGGCGTGCTGTTCGGGCCGAGCCTGCTGCGCGGCTCGCCCGGCGGGCCCAGCGACCTGTCCGTGGCGACCCTGAACGTGGGCGTCGCCAATGACCTGTCCGGTACGGCGGTGCAGACCCTGTCCGAAGGCCGGGATCTGGTCGCCCTGCAGGAGCTGACGCCCGGCGGCCCGGCGGCGAAGGAGCTCAACGACCGGTATCCGCACCACTACCAGGTCGGCACGGTCGGGCTGTGGAGCCGGTTCCCGCTGGAGGGGCCACGGAAGGTGGACGTCGGGCTCGGCTGGGCGCGGGCGCTTCGCGCGGTGGTCCAGACTCCCAAGGGCGAGGTGACCGTGTACGTCATGCATCTGGCCTCAGCGCGGCCCGGGGAGACCGAGTTCCGGGACGAGACGCTGGAGGAGGCCGGGAAGCTGATCGCGAAGGACACGAGCAAGCGGCTGCTGCTGCTCGGCGACCTGAACACCGCGACCGACGACCGGCACCGCGAAGACCTGGTGCCCCCGCTCTCCGACGCGCAGCAGGAGGCCGGACAGGGCTTCGGGTTCACCTGGCCGTCCGGGTTCCCGATCACCCGGCCGGACCACATCCTGTTCCGGGGGATGACGGCGACGTCGGCCACCGTCGAGGAGGCCGCGGGCAGCGACCATCGGGCGGCGGCGGCCACACTGCGCTTCTGACACCTACTCGCGCTTGTGGGCCGCCTCGCGGATCGCCGTCAGGTCGGCCGCTTCGTCGATGTCGGCCGGGTCGCCGACGTCGTCGCAGGGGACTTCAGTGACGAGTTCGGGATGCGCGCGTAAGAAGGGTCTCGCGCCCGCGTCGCCCGTCAAAGATTCGCTTAGCTCGGCCACGTACTCGCGGGCGACCAGCACCGGATTGCGGGGTTTGCCGCCGTAGGTCGCCACGGCGATCGCCGCGCCTTTCCGGTAGGCGGCGGTCAGGCGTTCGATCGCGGCCGGGCGGATCAGCGGCTGGTCGACCAGGGCGATCACCACCGCGCTCGCCGATTCGGGCATCGCCGTGAGGCCGACGCGGAGGGAGGAAGCCATGCCGGTCTCCCAGTCGGGATTCAGCACGGTGACCGCGCCGCATACGGGTGTCGTCGCCGCGCCGAGGACGACGACGACCGGGTGGCAGCCGCCTTCGGTCAGCAGGCGCACGCCGCGATCGACCAGGCGTTCCCCGTCGAACTCGACCAGCGCCTTCGGGGTGCCCAGGCGGCGTCCGGCCCCGGCCGCGAGGAGGATGCCGGTGATATCGGTTATGTGGTGGTCAGTCACCGTGGATACGGCCTTCGGTGGTGGTCAGCGGGCGTCCCGAGCCGCCCCAGCGCAATTGGATCAGCTCGGCGGCGATCGAGACGGCGGTCTCCTCCGGGGTGCGCGCCCCCAGGTCCAGGCCGATCGGCGAACGCAGCAGGGCCAGCTCGTCCTCGGTGAGACCGGCCTCGCGAAGCCGTACCAGCCGGTCCTCGTGGGTGCGGCGGGAACCCATCGCGCCCACGTAGGCGGCGGGGGTGCGCAGGGCGACCTCCAGCAGCGGGACGTCGAACTTGGGGTCGTGGGTGAGCACGCAGATGACCGTGCGCTCGTCCACGGTGGTCGAGGTCAGGTAGTCGTGCGGCCATTTGACCACGACCTCGTCGGCGTCCGGGAAGCGCTTGCCGGTGGCGAACACCGGGCGGGCGTCGCAGACCACCACGTAGTAGCCGAGGAACTTGCCGACCCTGGCCACCGAGGCCGCGAAATCTATCGCCCCGAACACCAGCATCCGCGGCGACGGCGCGAACGACTGCACGAACACCTGCAGATCGTCCAGCCGGCGCTCGCCGCGCGCGCCGTACCTGCGGATGCCGGTGAGCCCCTGCGCGAGCATGCCGCGCACGTCGTCGTCGACCGCGTCGTCCAGCCGGGCCGACCCGAGCGTGCCGGAACTGCGATCCGGCCACACCACCCGGCGCGCCCCGGCCTTCCCTGGCCCCGACAGCACGGTCGCCACCGCCACCGGCTGCCGCTTCTCGATCGAGGAGGCGATCTCCCCCAGCTCCGGATAGCTCGCCCGCGACACCGGCTCGACGAAGATGTCGATGATCCCGCCGCAGGTCAGGCCCACCGAGAAGGCGTCGTCGTCGGTCACGCCGTACCGCTGGAGCACGGGTTTCCCGTCCGCCACCACGTCCTGCGCCAGCTCGTACACCGCGCCCTCGACGCAGCCGCCCGACACGCTGCCGACCGCCTCGGCCGCCAGCACCGCCATGGCCGCGCCCGGCGGCCGGGGCGCGCTCCGGAAGGTGCCGACCACGGTGGCCAGGCCGAACCGCTCCCCGGCCTCCCACCACCGGACGATCTGCGTAAGCACGTCACGCATGCCGCAACCCTCCCAGCCGATCCGCCAGCTCCTCGAAAGCAGCCAGACTGTGCCCCGCGACCAGCTCGTCCACGTACGGCAGCGCGGCCCGCATGCCCGCCGTCAACGGCTGATACCCGGGATCCCCCTTATGAGGGTTAACCCAGACGACCCGGTGGGCCATCCGCGCCAGCCGCGCCATCTGCGCCGCCAGCAGCCCGGGATCTCCACGCTCCCACCCGTCGGAGGCGATCACCACGACCGCGCCGCGCGCGTCGGCGAGTTTCAGCAGCTCCCGCAGCTCCTCCCCCAGCCGGGTCCCGCCGCTCCAGTCCGGGATCGCCTTGGACGCCGCGTCCATGGCCACGGCCGGATCCCGGTGCCGCAGCTCGCCGGTGACCCGGGTCAGCCGGGTGCCGACGGTGAACACCTCGGTCGCCCTCGGCTCGGACCGCACCAGCGCGTGCGCGAACCGCAGCAGCGCGTCCGCGTAGGCCGCCATCGAGCCGCTGACGTCGGCCAGCATGACCACCCGGCGCGGCTTCTGCCGCCGATCCCGGTAGTACAGCCTGGCCGGCTCGCCGCCGCGCCTGATCGCCTCGCGCACGGTCCTGCGCGGGTCCAGGATCCCGCCGTGGGACGGCGCCAGCCGCCGTGACCTGCGCATCTCCCTGGACGCCCGGAGCAGGGCGAGCAGCCGGTGCACCTCGTCGCGCTCGGCGGCGGTCATCCGGGCGATGTCCCGGTTGCGCAGCACCTCGACCGCGCTGGCCGTGGCCGGCAGCACGTTCGGATCCGGGTCCTGCTCGCCCCGGCCGCCCGAAGGGGTGGCGGTGAACCGGGTCACCGTCACGATCAGCCGCGGGCTTCGCGGGCCTGCCCGCGCCCCCGTGAAGTAGGCGGCGAAGCAGCGGTCGTACCTCGGCAGGTCGTCGGGGCTCGCGCACAGCGTCAGCCGGCCCGCCCAGTAGACGTCGCGCTCCCGCGCCGGGTCGAGCCGCTCCAGCGCCGCCAGGAAACTCTGGGTCCGCTCGTGGTCGGCGCCGACGCCCGCCGCCCGCAGGGTCCGGGCGAACCCCACCAGGACCGAGACCAGCCGGAGGCGCGGGTCAGGCATCACGCAGCAGCCCGTTCTTCAGTACGAACTGCTGGTCCTCCCGATATTTCAGGACAGCGCCGAGTGAGGCGGCGGCGAGATCGGGGTTCAGGTCGGTGGCGCCGAGGGTGAGCAGGGCCTCCGCCCAGTCCAGGGTCTCCGCGATACCCGGCGGTTTCACCAGGTCGGCCTCCCTGAGCCGGGTGGCGGCGCGCGCCACCTGGGCGGCCAGCGTCTCGGTGCAGGCGGGCAGGCGGCGCAGCAGGATCGCCACCTCCCGGTCGAACCCCGGATGCTCCAGCCAGTGGTAGAGGCACCGCCGCTTGAGGGCGTCGTGCACCTCCCTGGTCCGGTTCGAGGTCACCACGACCACCGGCGGCGCCGCCGCCGCGATCGTCCCCAGCTCCGGGATCGAGATGGTGAAATCCGACAGGACCTCCAGCAGGAACGCCTCGAACTCGTCGTCCGCCCGGTCGATCTCGTCCACGAGGAGCACCGCGGGCTGCACTTCCAGCGCCCGCAGCAGCGGCCGGGCGATCAGGAACCGCCGATCGTAGATCTCCCCTTCGAGCGCCCGCACGTCCCCGGCGCCCACCGCCTCGGCCGCCTTCAGGTGCAGCAGCTGCCGGGCGAAATCCCAGTCGTACAGCGCCTGGGCCGCGTCCAGCCCCTCATAGCACTGCAACCGGATCAGGGGTGCGTCCAGCACCGCCGACAGCGTCTTGGCCAGCTCGGTCTTCCCGACACCCGCCTCGCCTTCCAGGAAAAGCGGCCGCCCCATCTTCAGCGCCAGAAAGGCCGCCGTGGCCAGCCCTTCGTCGGCGAGGTAGTCCCGCTCGGCCATGAGCCGCACCAGCTCAGCCGGAGACTCGACACCAGAAGCCCTGCCAGTTCGCTCCCACACCCCCTCAGGTTACGGCCCGCCCCACGCCCCGATCAGCAGCCGATCACCCAAAGAACTACTCTCCCAGGCCCCCGATTCCTGTCCACCCGATGCGCTCAGCGCTCTTCCGGGGCCTCTCCCCTGGCCTTGACCAGCAGGCGCAGCTCTGCCACCGCACGGGCGGCCCGGATCTTCTCCGAACCCTGGATGCCCATCGCGCCGATCACCGTGCCGTCGGCGAGATCGAGCCTGGGCCAGGGATCGGCGTCGACGAGGGTGACGTCGAGGACCTCGGCCCACTCGTAGCGATGCGTCCGCAACACATTCACGACCGTGATCCCGGCCTCGTCGGCGGTCACCCGGATCCGGCCGAGCAGGTGCAGGACCCAGGCGATCACGCCGAAGAACGCGACCATGCCGATCCGGTCGGGGGCCTTGAACTGTTCGGGGAGGATGACCGCCAGGAACAGCGAACCCACGACCATGAGCGCCGCCAGGCCGTACGCGACGAAACGGGAACGGCGGGGGCGCCAGGTCAGGGGAAGGGCCGGCAGAGGTTCGGGCACGATCGCGGGTCACCAGGTGAGTCGGGGCGGGGACCACTGAACCGTACTAGATCACGGCGTCAGGCCGCGGAGCAGGACGGCCGTTTCCAGAGCGGCGACAGTGGCTTCGTAACCTTTGTCCTCATGGCTGCCCGGGAGACCGGCCCTGGCCACGGCCTGGTGCAGGCTGTCACAGGTGAGGACGCCGTTGCCCACGGGCGTGGACTCGTCCAGCGCGATCCTGGTCAGACCGGCCGTGACCGAGTCACAGACGTAGTCGAAATGGGCGGTCTTCCCGCGGATCACGGCACCGAGGGCGACGACGGCGTCGTACCGGCGGGCCAGCGCCTGGGCCACGACGGGGATCTCCAGCGAGCCGGCCACCCGGACCACGACGGGGGTGGCGCCGCAGTCCTTGGCCGCCTGCACGGCGCGGGCCACCAGCTGGTCGGTGATCTTCTCGTGCCAGCGGGCGGCGACGATGCCGACGGTCAGGCCGTCCGCCTCGACGATGGCGGCTTCCGGGCGTCCTACTCCACTCATGACTTCTCTCCAGGGATGTCGTGGCCGAGGCGGTCACGCTTGGCCGCCAGGTAACTCTGGTTGTACGGGTTGACCGCCACCGGCATCGGCTCCCGGCCCAGCACCTTGATGCCGTAACCGTCCATGCCGCGCATCTTGGCGGGGTTGTTGGTGAGCAGCCGGATCGACTTCACCCCGAGGTCGCCGAGGATCTGCCCCGCGTTGGAGAACTCACGCGCGTCCACGGGCAGGCCGAGCTCCAGGTTGGCGTCCACGGTGTCGCTGCCGTTGTCCTGCAGGCTGTAGGCGCGGAGCTTGGCGACCAGGCCGATGCCCCGGCCCTCGTGGCCGCGCAGGTAGACGATGACGCCCCGGCCCTCCTCGGCGATGGCGCGCATGGCGTGGTCGAGCTGCACGCCGCAGTCGCACCGGAGCGAGCCGAGGACGTCGCCGGTGAGGCATTCGGAGTGGGCCCGGACCAGGACGTTCTCGTCCAGGCCCTCGCCGAGCACCAGGGCGAGGTGTTCGCCGCCGTCCAGGGAGCTGGTGTAGCCGTAGGCGCGCCAGACGCCGTACTGGTTGGGGATCCGGGTCTCGGCGACGCGGGCGACCATGCGCTCGGTGCGGCGGCGGTGCTCGATCAGCTGCTCGATGGAGACCAGGGCCAGGTCGTGCTCGTCGGCGAACTCGCGCAGGCGGGGCAGCCTGGCCATGGTGCCGTCGTCGTTGACGACTTCGGCGAGCGCGCCGGCCGGGGTGAGCCCGGCCAGGCGGGCCAGGTCGACGGCCGCCTCGGTGTGGCCCGGCCGGGCCAGCACGCCGCCCTCGCGGTAGCGCAGCGGGAAGATGTGCCCGGGACGGACCAGCTCGTACGGCTCGGTGGCGGAGTCGCAGAGCGTGCGGATCGTGCGCGCCCGGTCGGCGGCCGAGATGCCGGTGCTGACCCCGTCCCTGGCGTCCACGCTGATCGTGTACGCGGTGCGCATGCGCTCCCGGTTGTCGTGCACCATCAGCGGCAGCCTGAGCCGGTCCAGATCCGCGCCGGGCACGGCCACGCAGATCACGCCGCTGCTGTGCCGGATGGTGAACGCCAGCAGCTCCGGCGTCGCCTTCGATCCGGCGAAGATGAGGTCGCCCTCGTTCTCCCTGTTCTCGTTGTCGACGACCACGACCGGTTTTCCGTCGCGGATGTCCGCGATCGCACGTTCGATCGGGTCCAGCCGGATGGGGGTGTTCATGAGCGGACCACCAGTTTCTCGACGTACTTGGCGATGATGTCAACTTCCAGGTTGACCGGGTCGCCCGGCTGCTTGAGGCCGAGCGTGGTGAGGCCGAGGGTGGCCGGGATGAGGCTGACCGCGAAGCTCTGGTCGTCGATGGCGGCGACGGTGAGGCTGACGCCGTCGACGGTGATCGAGCCCTTCTCGACCACGTAGCGGTTCAGTTCCTTGGGCAGGGAGAGGCGGACGATCTCCCAGTGCTGGGCGGGTTCGCGGGTCAGGATGACGCCGGTGCCGTCCACGTGGCCCTGCACGATGTGGCCGCCCATCCGCTGGTCGGCCCGCACCGCGCGTTCCAGGTTGACCCGGGAGCCCCGCTGGAGCACGCCGAGGCAAGAACGGTTCAGGGTTTCCTTCATCACGTCGGCGGTGAACACGTCACCGTCCACGTCCACCACGGTCAGGCAGACGCCGTTGACCGCGATCGACTCGCCGTGCCGCGCGTCCACGGCGACGACCTTGCCGCGCACAGCCAGCCGGGCCGCCTCATGCAGCTGCTCGACGTGCACGACCTCGCCGAGCTCCTCAACGATTCCAGTGAACATCTGTCTCCTTCGGGGGTGCCGGCCGGGCGATGAGGCGCAGGTCCGGCCCAACAGGGGAAATATCGTGAAAAATCAGTCGATGGGTTTGGGCGAGGGTGGCCACGCCCGCCGATCCGAGCGCCGAAGCCCCCGACCCGAGCAGCGCCGGCGCCAGATACCCGACCACCCGGTCCACCAGCCCCGCCCGCAGGAACGACCCCGCCACCACCGGCCCGCCCTCCACCAGCAGGCTCACCACCTGCCTGCGATACAACTCGGCGAGCAGCCCGTCAAGATCGATCCCGTACGGCGTCCGCGCCAGCCGCACCACATCCGGATGGCTGATCTCGGTCCCCTCCGCCACCGCGATCAGGGTGGGCGCCGCCGAATCCAGCACCCGCGCGCCCGGCGGAGTACGGCCGTCGCTGTCCAGCACCACCCGCAGCAACGGCTTGCGTGACGGCCGCGCGGTCAGCTGGGGATCGTCGGCGAGCACCGTCCCGATCCCGGCCAGAATGGCGTCATGCTCGGCCCGCAGCCGGTGCACGTCGGCCCGCGCCTCCGGCGAAGTGATCCACTTGCTGGTCCCGTCCTCGGCCGCCGACCGCCCGTCCAGCGTCGCCGCGAACTTCCACGTCACGTACGGCCGGCGCCGCCGCACGAAGGTCAGCCAGGCGGCGTTGCCGTTCTCGGCCTCCTCGGTGAGGACCCCCGTGTCGACCCGGATCCCGTGCCGCCGCAGCCGTTCGGCCCCGCCGGAGGCGAGCGGATTGGGATCGGGCACGGCGACGACCACCCGGGCCACGCCCGCCTCGATCAGCGCCAGGCTGCACGGCCCGGTCCGCCCGGTGTGGTCGCAGGGCTCCAGCGTGACGTACGCGGTGCCGCCCTTGGCCCGCTCCCCCGCCGCGCGCAGCGCGTTGACCTCGGCGTGCGGGCCGCCGGCGTACTCGTGGAATCCCTCGCCCGCCACTTCGCCGTCGGCGTCGAGGATCACGCATCCGACGATCGGGTTAGGGCTGGTCGTGCCCAAGCCGCGCGCGGCGAGCGCGACGGCACGCCGCATCTGGGCGATGTCCGGCTGATCGGCCACCCCGGTCCTCTCCTCACCTGTCTCAACACAGGCGGGCCCCGGGGGATGGCGACGGGCGCACAACCGTGCACTCCGTCAGCGGACGCCGGCGCTCTCCGACACAGAGAACGACCAACCGCCCGCCAGCGCGCTGCCTCCCATCCGGACTTTCACCGTCGGTCCTGGAGTTTCACCAGGTCAACCGGCCGATGGCTTCGGCCGGGTCGCGGACTATAACCGCCGGTTCGGAATTACACCGACCCCGGAGCACGCTTTGCTCGGTTTCCAGTGTGCCATGCCACTGCGAAAAACGGCGACCCCGCCATCAGATGAAACAAGCGAGCGCTTGCTCAGGATGGAAAGATCTTCGCGCCAGCGCTCCCGATCATGAACCCAGACGGCCACTTAGCTGATGACAACCACCCGCGTCCGGGAGATCGAATGGACCTTGCGACCGCCGCACAACTCGCCACCATCGGCATGAGCCTCGCCGCCCTCGGGGGTGTCGCCCTGCGCGCGCGTTCGCGCGCAGGAAGAAGGCTCTACCACGTTCGCGTCCGGCCCTTTCCGCCGGACGACACGGAATTGAATCGCGACAATCACACAATCGTCCTTGAAATCAGTGAGAATCCACCCCAGGACCCGCCGAAAGAGGACATTTAACCGTCATCATTCGCAAGAACCACCAGCTACCTTTATTTGTGCCATCATAACGCCATGAATGGATTCGATGATTTCATCGAAGGCGAGTTTCGCCCGGTCATCCACTATCTGACCAAGAAAGGCGCCAGTCTGGAGGAAGCCAAAGACGCCACTCAGGACGCGATACTCCAGGCCCTGATCCTGTTCGCCAATGACAAGTGGCACACCGTACGAGATCCACGAGAATGGCTGAGAGCGGTTGCTTGGAGATCCTTGTTGCGCCCCCCGAGCGAGGCGAGAAAACGAATTCTGACGACCCCGCTCTCCACTGCCATGGATCCGGAGGCGATCGAAAGCGACCACAGCGATCGGGTGGTTCAAATCCAAGACATCCTGGCGCTTCTGCGCGACCTTCCGGAACTGGAGAGAACCGTATTGGCCCTTGGTCTCGATGGTCTCCGCACCGCCGAGATCGCGGCGCGGCTGAACTTGAGTGAGCAGCGGGTCCGCGACGTGCGCAAGGCTGCCAAACGGCAGCTCAGAGACAAACATCCCGCTCTGAACCAGGAGAACTTCACGCGACAGGGGAGGTCGAGCCGATGACCGCGGCGAACGAGAACGATCGCCTTGAGCTGCCAGGAGAGCTCGAGAGCATCCTGAGCGGAGCATGCCCGCACCTGGTGGCATACGTGCGTGAGCAAACCGACGCCGCGCACGCGAAGATCGCGATCGAGCAGGCCCAGAAGTCCGGGTTGATCCCCCGGCCGGTCGCCGAACGCGTCTCGATGGCCCGCGTGTTGAGAACCGGATGGGCGGCGACGGTCCTCCGTCTCCGCGCGCTCGCCCATCGCACCGAACTCGACCACGCCATGACCCTGCCGCACCTGCGGGGCCACGCGGATCTCCTGCTCCACGCTCTCCAGCCGGATCTCCGGTATCTGAGAGCCGCCTCCCTCACGCTGGACGTCGATGATCATCTCGATCACTGGCTGGCCGGAAACCTCTCCTACAGCCTCGCGGACGATCTCGACCTGGCCTACGAGCTGGGCTGCCATGTCGGCCACGACCTCACCCGCGAGCACGCCGCCACCCTCGCCGACGCACTCGGCCGCGCCCACGGCCTGGTCCTCGATCGGGCCACGATCCGTGAGCCGCACCACTCCGCCGGGCAGGACGGGGCGAACGACGCGAGCGACCTGCAGCAGAACGCCCGGTGGGCGGTCGTCGATCGCGATGCGAAGAGCACCCTGTCCACTGCCCACGACCGCCTCTATCGGTTCGGATCGAAATCCATCGGCCTTGACGTGGCGCTCGAACTCGCCACCGACATCGCGCGGGCGCGCAGCGTGGCGGAGGACCTGGCCGGCGCCCTCCGGCTGCACACCGCGTGCACCCCGAGGCGCCGACCCGACCTCGCCGCCCCCGACCTCGCCACCGAGCTCTGGGCTATCAGACTCGACGTCAGAGGGCTGGACCTGTCCTCGCTCGAATGGTCGGATACGGACCTGGCCGACGGGAAGATCCTCACCGGGTGCACGTGGTCGGAGAAGACAACCTGGCCGTCCGACTGGGATCAGTGGATCAGCCGACGGCGCAGAGAGGTCGCCTTCGGCGTGTTCAGTCTCATCTCGGCCAGCCAAGAGGGGCCGGAACCAGGCGTGCGCGCGGGCCGGACCATGCACGTCAAGGGCGAGAATTCCTCGCTGCTGGTCCAGTTCGCCGGGGCTTTGCAGAAGAAACGGCAATCGGAGCCGTCCCACGAAGAAGCGTGCTGAGCGCCGAATCAGGCGGCGTGCATCGCCCCGGTGGGCATGGCGGCCGGACGAGCAGCAGTGGAGGCGGGATGTCGCGCAGGCTCTGGTGCAGGGTCTCGAGGATCATCGCCCGCTGAAGCTTGGTGGGGCAGTCTGCGGGGCCGAGTGCTTGGAGACTCGCCCGATGATGGGCAGCGGGGGCGGCGAACTGGTCGCCGCCGCGGGTTCGCCCGCGCCGTTAGAGTTCACGGATGCTGCTGACGATCCTTGGCGGATGTGGTGCGTGGCCGGGGGCGGGCCAGGCCTGTAGTGGTTACCTCGTGGAGCACGATGGGTTCAGGCTGCTCGTCGATCCGGGATACGCGACGGTGCCGCGGCTGCTGGAACGGGTCGCCGCCGATCAGGTCGACGCGGTGTTCGTCACACACGGACATCCCGACCATTGCGCCGACCTGAACCCGCTGCTGCGGGCGCGTGCGTTGCGTGCGGACCCGCCGGCGCCGCTGCCGGTGTACTCACTGCCCGGTGCCTTGGATGCCGTACTCGCGCTGGACCGCCCGGGGATGCTGGCCGACGCCTATGTCCTGCGCGAGTTCACGGCCGGGGACCGGCTCGACATCGGGCCGTTCCACGCGCAGACCCGTCTGCTGCCGCACTCGGTGCCCAATTCCGGGGTACGGCTGACCGCGGGCGACCGGGTGCTCGTGTACACCGGTGACAGCGGCCCGAGCCCCGACCTGGTGGATCTGGCGCGCGGCGCTCACCTGCTCCTGGCCGAGGCCACCTACGCGGACGAGGTTCCGGAGGATTCGCGACGCCACCTGTCCAGCGCTCGCCAGGCAGGCCGGCAAGCCAACGAAGCCGACGCGCGACGCCTGCTACTGACTCACCTGCAGCCGGGCACAGACCCCGCGGCCGCGCAAGCCGCCGCTCAGGCCGAATACGACGGCGAGACCGGCATCGCCACTGCCGGCCTCGTCATCGATCTTTCCTGAGCAAGGTTCCCCCGGGGCTTCGGCCGTCTTTTCTGCCCCCACCCGGAGTCCGTCTCCGACAGCATCCCCGCCGCCCGGCCACAGGTCGCGTGTCCGAGCTGTTCACGGTGCTCGCCTTGGCCGCTGTGAGGAGCGAGTCTCAGCCGCCGCAAGAGGCGTAGACGAAGGTGTCCTTGAGCAGTTCGTACTTGTCGCGAATCGTGGTGGCGCCGGACCTCACGTCCTGTTGCAGGACCGTCATCCCGATCCGGGCGCTCTTGGACATCTTCGAGGCGTGCAGTGTCACCTGGTATTCGCCGGTCCAGTCGAGCTCCTTCGCGCCGTCGCCGCTGAAGCCGAGGAAGTAGCGCCCCTTGGGCAGCTGGCCGAGCCGCCTGCCCAAGGCGGTGTCGAACAGCTTCGTCCGGCCGGCGGTGACCGCGACCACGGCGCCGTCGTCGGACAGTTGCAGCGTCACGTCGTACTGAGCGGTCCTGCTGGGCAGGGCGTTCTCGGGCAGCAGCCTGACCTTGCCGTCGAGGGACCGTACCGCCAGCCGCCCGTCCTTCCTGAAATAGGCGACCTTCTGCCCGTTCCCGCTGACAGCCACCGGCGCCGTCACCCTGGTCATCGGGTGGCCCTTCTTGTCGAGCGCCCTGACCTGGGCGTCCTTCAGCAGGATCACCCTGCCGTGGTGCGTCACCAGCCGCCACGTCCCACACGGAAGGATGTCGCCGCCCTTCTTGACGCATCCCTTCGCCGAGGCGTACCGGATGCTGTCCCCGTGCCCGTACTCGGCCTGAGCCGCCCCCTGCACCCCGAACACGGCGGCCAGCATGACCGCCAGCGCCACCAGAATCCTGATCTTCATCCCATTACTCCCCCGTGCACTGATCCGCGTTCCCCGTCACCCCGTTGGACTCAGGAGACGGGGGACAGTTGGTCACAGGTCGGACACGATGGCCAGAGGCCAGCTGGGGAGGCCAGCTTGCATGCCGCTACTTCTCAGCGGCTGCGGGCGGTGATGTCGCCGTAGGCGGTGGTCGCGTGGATATTGAGCTGGGCGGGCGTTCGCCACGTCCGGGCGGTCACGGCTGCGGTGAGGGCAGGGCCGCCGGCGGGATGTTCTGGTTCAGTGCGAAGACGTTGGCGGGATCCATCCGCGCCTTCAGCCGGGTCAGGCGGGTCCAGCTGTCGGGTGGGTACGCCTCTCGGATGCGGTCGCCGCCCTCGTCGCCGAGGTGGTTCACGTAGGTGCCGTTCGCCCACCGGCGGGTGGAGTTCCAGGTTTCGCGTACCCAGCGGCGGTGCGGTTCCGGATCTTCGGCCGGGTCCTCCCAGGTGGCCGCGATCAGCGTCAGGTGGTCCGCCGAGCGATGCCCGAAGGCGGTCGCGCCGCTGTCCCGGTCGCCGACAGCACCGCCGACGCGGCGAAGCAGGACCTGGTTCAGGGGGGACGACGGGTGGGTGCCGTGGTGGGCGAGCGCGTCGAGGGCCTCGTCCGGCAGGGGGCCGAGGAAGTCAGAGCGGACATACTGCTGCCGGCCGGGCACGTTGGCGTCGTCGAACATCCGCTGCAGGTCGGCGTACCCCATCACGCCGAACGTGTCGATGAGCGGCCGTCCGAGGCCGCGCAGGGCCGCGGTGAGCTCCTGCCCGGTGTCGTGCGCGCCGAAGTAGGCGGCCGCGACGGCGACGATGGGCTTGCCGACGGCCTCGGCGGGCACGAAGGGCGCCGGAGGGGCGGACACCAGTGCCGCGACGAGGGACAACTCGCGCGGGGACAGGGCGCCGGCTTCGTGCACGGCGCGCAGGACGTCCCCGGCGAGCGCGCCCGGGTACATCACCATCCCGGCCCAGGCGGGGGCGACCGGGTGGAGCCGGAAGGTGAAACGGGTGACGATGCCGAAGTTGCCGCCGCCGCCGCGCAGCCCCCACATCAGGTCGGGATCGGTGTCGTCGTCGGCGGTCACGACGTCTCCCGCCGAGGTGACGAGTTCGACGCCGAGCAGGTTGTCGGCGGCGAGGCCGTACAAGCGGGAGAGCCAGCCGATGCCGCCACCCAGGGTGAGCCCAGCGACTCCGGTGTCGGAGATCTCCCCGCCGGGTGTGGCGAGGCCCGCCGCCTGCGCGGCCGCGTCGAACTCCCGCCACAGGACGCCGGGACCCACCTCGGCGCGCCGTGCTCCGGCGTGGACCGTGATCCCTTTCATCGGGCTGCAGTCGATCATCAGTCCGCCCTCGACCACCGAGAAGCCCGGGATGCTGTGGCCTCCTCCGCGTACCGCGATCGGGAGGCCGTGCCTGCGGGCGAAGACCACCGCGGCGGCCACGTCCGCCGTCGTCCCGCAACGGGCGATGAAGGCGGGGCGGCGGTCGATCGATCCGTTCCAGATCCGCCTGTACCGGTCGTAGTCGGCGTGGCCCGGCGTGAGCAGCTGGCCCTCGAATCCGTCGAGGGCGGGAACCGTGGTGGTCATGTCAATCCCTGTCTTTCGGCTTGTTGGCCCAAGCGTGGGACAGGGCGGCCGGCGGGCGGCATCCCTCGATCGAGGGGGGGTGAGGCTCCGGGCCCGCGCCCATACTGACGGCATGAGAGCTCCGACGGTGCGGGACGTCAGGGAGGCGGTGGCCGACCTGTCCCGGCGGGCGGACTCCCCGCTCGCGCTGGAGCGTGGAGTCGCCGCGCAGCTGACCAGGATCGTCCCGACCGACCTGTGGTGCGCGCTGACTCTGGACCCGGGTACGGGGAACCCCACCAGCGGCTTCCACGACGAAGGGCTCCCGCTCCAGCACCTGGGCCGGTTGACCGAGACCGAGCAGCAGGAGAGCGACCCGGACTACCTCACCATGCGCGAGCTGGTCCGTAGCGGCGTGACCGCGCGGACCCTCGCGCAGGCGACGAACGGTGACCTCGCCCGCAGCCCTCGCTTCCGCGACGTGCTGAGCCCGTCCGGTGTCCGGCACGAGGTCCGGGTCGGCTTCCGCGCGCCGGACGGACGGGTGTGGGGGGCGATGGTCCTGATGCGGGGCACCGACGTACCCGACTTCACCGCGCGGGAGCTCGGCGTGCTACGCGCCCACCGGCCTTGCGCCCTGGAGTCGGGGAGGGCTGCTCGGAGGGTGGCCTTCGCCGCTCTTCGGGGCTCACCGCAGCGGGGTACTATCGCCGATGGAGATGATCCCGCTGTCCTCGCCCCAGATACTTGGCATAACGTTCATCCTCACCCCCACAGCAAAAACCACGCCTGTGCAGCAACGCGTCGAAAACCCGGCATATCGGAACCATCGCGCACGCCACAGCCTGCGTTACCCCGTCTGTCCCACGAAAAGCTCCGGTCAGGCGGCGCGCATCGCCTGTTGGGCTCGCCGGGCGGACGAGCTGTAGCGGAGATTGGCGGGGATGACGCGCAGGCTCTGGTGCAGGGTCTTGAGGGTCATCGTCGCCCACAGATCGCCGATCGGGGTGGCCGGAAGGCCGTACAGGCGGCGGGCCCAGCGCGGCAGGGTGGCGAAGGAGAGCAGCATCACCAGGGGGAACGCGGGCTTGAGCGGAGTGAGCTTGCGAGGGAGCGGCGCGTTGAGCGACATCCGGAGGGGATGCGCGGCCTCGGGGATCAGGTAGAGGTTGGGGCGTTCCGCGTCGATGTAGTCGCGCAGTTCGGCCACGCTGCCGGGAACGTCCTTGCGGCGCAGTCCGACCAGCTGGGCGGCTCGGCGCCATTCGGCGACGAAACGGTCGGCGTCGGCGTCACTGAGGGGGACGCCAGCGCGGCGGGCGACGGTCAGGTATGAGTCGACCTCGCCGACATGGACCCAGCGCAGCGCGTCGGGGTCGTCGAGGTGGAACTCCTGGCCGGTATCCGGATCGAAGGCAGTCAAGGTGGCATGAATGCGCCGAACCCGCTCAGCCGCCTTCTCGACTTCGGCACGGCTCCCATATGTACGAACGCGGACAAACTCGGTCGTTCGCACGAATCGGGACCACGCCTGAGCAGGGTCGAGGAAGTCGGAATTCTGCTGAACCCCTCGCATGGCACGCGGATGCAGTCCCTGCATGAGCAGCGCCCGGAACCCGCCCACCAGCAGGATCGGCTCCCCCATGACCCGCCAGGTCACCGACTCCGGCCCGAATATCCCATGGTCCGCCATAAGTGAAGGCTTACCCCCCGAACCCCCATCAGGCAAGTTCGGCGAGCGCCCGCAGATCCTGGACCGCCCGCGCGGGATCCTCCGCCGCATACACCGCGTTACCCGCCACGAACACATCGGCCCCGGCCGCGGCACACCGCTCGATCGTCTCAGCAGACACCCCACCGTCGACCTGCAGCCAGATCTCCCCGCCATGCTTCTCGATCAGCGCCCGCGCCCGGGTGACCTTCGGCAGCACCACATCCAGGAACTTCTGCCCGCCGAACCCAGGCTCCACCGTCATCAGCAACAGCATGTCGATCTCCGGCAGCAGATCCTCGTACACCTCGATCGCCGTGGCCGGATTCAGCGCGAACCCCGACCGCGCGCCCGCCGCCCGGATCGCCCGCAACGTCCGCACCGGCGCCTTGGCCGCCTCGGCGTGCACGGTCACACTCCCGGCACCCGCTTCCGCGTACGCGGGAGCCCACCGGTCCGGGTCCTGAATCATCAGGTGACAGTCGATCGGAATCGGCGTGGCGCGCAGCAGCGCCTCCACCACGGGCAGCCCAATCGTGAGGTTGGGCACGAAGTGGTTGTCCATGACGTCCACGTGCAGCCAGTCGGCCACCCCTTCCACCCGGGCCGCCTCCTCGGCGAGGCGGGCGAAGTCGGCGGACAGGATGCTGGGCGAGATCTGTACGGCCATGAGCCGAAATTCTAGAGCCCGCCAGATTGAACGAACCCTCCGACGAGGCTTTACCCATTTCCGGAATCACGCGCCCTAGCCTCGAAACCATGATCCAGGCAACTGGCCTCACCAAGGTCTACGGCGCGAAGGCGGCGGTCGATCGCATCGAGTTCGAGGTGCGGCCCGGCGTGGTGACCGGGTTCCTGGGCCCGAACGGCGCCGGCAAATCCACCACGATGCGGATGATCCTCGGCCTGGACCGGCCGACGGCGGGGCGGGTGACCGTGGGCGGGCGGCGCTACCGCGACCTGCCCGCGCCGCTGCGCGAAGTGGGCGCGCTGCTGGACGCGAAGGCCGTGCACGGGGGGCGCACGGCGTACCACCATCTGCGCGGCCTGGCGGCGGCGAACGGGATCGCGCGCCGCCGGGTGGAGGAGGTGCTGGACCTGGTCGGGCTGACCGAGGTGGCGGATCAGCGGGCGGGCGGGTTCTCGCTCGGCATGGCGCAGCGGCTGGGCATCGCGGCCGCGCTGCTCGGCGACCCGGGGGTGCTGCTGTTCGACGAGCCGGTCAACGGACTGGACCCGGAGGGGATCCGGTGGATCAGGCGGCTGATGCGGAGCCTGGCCGCGGAGGGCAGGACCGTGTTCGTCTCCAGCCATCTGATGGCGGAGATGGCGCTGACCGCCGAGCAGCTGCTGGTCATCGGCCGCGGCCGGATCCTGGCCGACACCACGATGACGGGTTTCATCGCGGCCAACGCCTCCACGCACGTCAAGGTCCGCTCCCCCGACCTGATCACGCTGGCCCCGCTGCTGACCGCGCGCGGCTGGCGCACCGCCCCCGCCGACCGAGGCTCCCTGCTGGTGTACGGCGTGAGCCCCGCCCAGATCGGCGACCTGGCCCACGCGGCCCGGCTGCGCCTGCACGAGCTGGCGGTGATCCAGCCGTCCCTGGAGGACGCGTTCATGCGCCTGACCGCCGACAGCGTCGAATACCACGCGCGCTCCCGGGACGTGGCGTGAGCCGGCGGACCCGGCGCCCCGCCACCTTCGGCCAGGCCCTCAGCGCGGAGTGGATCAAGTTCTTCTCGGTGCGCTCCGCGTTCTGGGGGCTGCTCGCCACGCTGGTCGTCACGGTCGGCCTGTCCGCCCTGCTGGCCCTGGCCTACATCGTCTCGCTGAACCAGCTGCCCCCGGCCCGCCGCGCCGCCTTCGACCCGGGCGCGTACGGCCTGGCCGGCCTCAACTTCGGCGTCATCACACTCGGCGTGCTCGGCGTGCTGACCATGTCGGGCGAGTACTCGACCGGCCAGATCAGATCCACCCTGGCGGCGGTGCCGAAGCGCGCCCGGCTGCTGGCGGCCAAGGCGCTCGTGCTGGCCGCGGTCAGCCTGGTCACCGGCCTGGTCGTGGCGTTCGTCTCGTTCTTCGCCTCCCAGGCGGTGTTCGCGACCAAGGACCTGGACGTCACCCTCGGCCAGCCCGGCCTGCTCCGCGCGGTCATCGGCGGCGGCCTCTACCTGACTCTGGTCGCCCTGTTCGCGCTGGGCGTGGCCACCGTCGTCCGGCACCCGGCCGGGGCGGTCACGGCCGTGCTCGGCATCCTGTTCGTGCTGCCGATCTTCGGCGCGTTCCTGCCGGGCGAGTGGGGGGCGACGGTGCGGAAGTTCCTCCCGTCCAGCGCGGGCGCGGCGATCATGAACGCCGGCCCGGCGTCCGGTTCACTCGCCCCGTGGACGGGACTGGGCGTCTTCGCGGCCTACACCGCGATCATCCTGGTGGCCGCGTTCTGGCTGTTCCGGCGGCGGGACGCCTAACGTTTCCTGAGCAGGGCCAGGAACAGGGCGTCGGTGCCGTGCCGGTGCGGCCAGAACTGCGCGTAAGGCCCGTCGCCGAGGCCGGGGACCTCCGGCAGGAACTCCCGCGCGTCCAGCGTGTCCACCCGGTCGGCCACGTCCGCGACCACCGCGCGGGTCTCGTCCAGGTGCGGCGAGCAGGTGACATAGGCGACGACACCGCCCGGCCGGACCGCGTCAAGAGCCGAATCGAGCAGGCGGCGCTGCAGGCCGGTGAGCTCGGGGATGCTGCTCGGGTCGCGCCGCCAGCGCGCCTCGGGGCGGCGGCGCAGCGCGCCCAGCCCGGTGCACGGCGCGTCCAGCAGCACCCGGTCGAAGGCGCCGGGCCGCCACGGCGGCCGGGTGCCGTCCGCGACCACGACCTTGGCCTCCTTGGTGGTCCGCCACACCATCCTGGCCCGGTGATCCTGCAGGTCGGCGGCGAGCAGCCGGGCGCCGGTCTGCACGGCCACGGCGTCCAGCAGCCCGGCCTTGCCGCCGGGGCCCGCGCACATGTCCAGCCAGAGGCCGTCCCGGTCCAGCGGCACCCGGGTGAGCGCGAGCGCCACCAGCTGGCTCGCCTCGTCCTGCACGGCCGCGCGGGCCTCCCCGACGGCGGCCAGCGCGCCGGGATCCCCCTCGGTCAGGTACGCGCCGTACGGCGAGTACGCCGCGGGTTCCGCGCCCGCGTCGACCAGTTCGTCGATGGTGGCCCGGCCGGGGCGGGCCACCAGGGCCACCCGGGGACGCTCGTTGTCGGCCTCAAGCAGCGCGGCCGTCTCGGCGAAGTCGCCGCCGACCGCGTCCCGCAGGGCGGACACGATCCAGGCCGGATGGCTGTGCACGACCGACAGGTGGCCGATCGGGTCCTTGTCCGCCGGCGGCGCGACGATCTCCAGCCAGGCTGCCAGGTCGCGCCCGGCGACCTTGCGGAGGATCGCGTTCGCGAACTTGGACGGGCCCTCGCCGACGCGCAGCCGGACCAGGTCGATGGTGGCGCTGACCGCGGCGTGCGCCGGGATGCGCGTCTTCAGCAGCTGGTGCACGCCCAGCCGGATCGCGTCCAGCAGCGGTGGGTCGACGTCCTCGGGGGCCCGGTCACTGCACGCGGCCACCACCTCGTCGTAGGTGCCGAGCCCGCGCAGCGTGCCGTAGCCCAGCTCGGTCGCCAGCGCGGCGTCCCGGCCGGTGATGCCGCGCTGCCTGAGCAGGTGCGGCATCAGCAGGTTCGCGTACGCGTCCCGCTCGTCCACGGCGCGCATCAGGTCGTAGGCGGCGTTGCGGGCCTCGTCTCTGGCCGGTTTGGCCGGCCGGCCCGGTCGGTTGCCGCCACGCCTGTTCGCACCCTGGCTCATTCCGGCCCGGTTTCCCGTCACTAGTCCAGCCGATCCTGGTCTGTTATGCGGACGCCGCGCGCCCATTCTCCCGCCAGCATCTGGCGCTTCCCTTGTGGCCGCACCTCGCCGAGTTCGACCGGGTGGCTGCCCGTGCCGGCGAGGACGCTGTTCTTGGTCGCCCGGAGTTCGCCGGGGGCGAGTTTCTCGGCGTCCGGCGCGAGCCGTACCGGGCCGAGTTTGACGCGCTGGCCGCGGAATTCGGTCCACGCGCCGGGGGCGGGGTCGCAGGCGCGGATCAGCCGGTCCACCCGCATGGCGGGGGCCAGCCAGTCCACCCTGGCCGCCTCGACGGTGAGTTTGGGGGCCAGGCTGACGCCGTCGAGCGGCTGCGGGCGGGCCTCCAGGGTGCCGTCCTCGACGCCGTCCAGAGTGGCGGCCAGCAGGCCCGCGCCGGACTCGGCCAGCCGGGCGAGCAGGTCGCCGCTGGTGTCGGAGGGGCGGACCACCTCGGTGACCACGCCGAACACGGGGCCGGCGTCCAGTTCGCGGACGATCTGGAAGGTGGCCGCGCCGGTGATCTCGTCGCCGTGCAGGACGGCGTGCTGCACGGGGGCCGCTCCGCGCCAGGCGGGCAGCAGCGAGAAGTGCAGGTTGATCCAGCCGTGCGCGGGAATGTCCAGGGCGGCCTGCGGCAGCAGCGCGCCGTACGCGACGACCGGGCAGCAATCCGGCGCGATCGCGCGCAGCCGGTCCAGGAACGCGGGGTCGCCCGCCTTCTCCGGCCGGAGCACCTCGATGCCCGACTCCTCGGCGAGCGCCGCGACGGGGCTCGGCCGGACCTTGCGCCCGCGGCCCGCCTCGGCGTCCGGCCGGGTGACCACGGCGACGACCTCGTGCCGGGACGCCAGCAGCGCCCGCAGCGACGGCAGCGCGGTCTCGGGCGTGCCCGCGAAGACCAGCCTCAACTCAGTCCTTTCCGGGACGTGCTACTAGATGGCCCGGCCCTGGGTGGCATGCGGCGACAGTTTGACGACCGGGGCCGACATGCCGCTCCACTCCGCCTCGCGGATCGCCTTCATGGCGAGCTTGCGCTGCTTGACGTCCATGCGGTCGATGAACAGCACCCCGTTGAGGTGGTCGGTCTCGTGCTGGAAGCAGCGGGCCATCAGATCGGTGCCCTCGATCGTGACAGGCTCACCGTACATGGTGAAACCCTTGGCCACGGCCGTGATCGCCCGTGGCGTCGGAAAGCTCAGGCCGGGGAAGGACAGGCAGCCCTCCTCGCCCTCCTCGTCCAGATCGGCCGAGAGGTCCAGGTCCGGGTTGATCAGGTGGCCGAGCTGTTCGTCGATGTAGTACGTGAACACCTGGAGGCCGACGCCGATCTGCGGAGCCGCCAAGCCCGCGCCCGGCGCGTCCATCATCGTGTCGGTGAGGTCCTTGACGAGCTTGCGCAGCTCCTTGTCGAAGTCCACCACCGGCTCCGCGGGCGTGCGCAGGACGGGGTCGCCGAACAGGCGGATCGGCTGAATGGCCACCAGCGGGCTCCTCATGCTAGGGATCACCCCAGTTTACGGCCAGCCGGGAGGCGGCCGGTCAGCGCGACCGGGCCTTCATCGCGGTCTTGCGCGCGGCCTTGGCCACCACCACGTCCGGGTGGTGCTTGCCGAGGAGTTCCAGCACGGCCAGCGTGTCAGGGTGGTCGGCGGCGCCCATCTCGGGGACCAGGCTCAGTAAATCCTCGCCGAGGATGTCCAGTTTGGCGGCCGAGTCCAGGCGGGTGTTCAGGTAGAGCAGCGCGGCCAGCGTGTCCACCGCCACCCAGGCGCCGTCCCCGCCGCCGAGCGCCGGGGCCTCCAGGTCCCGGACGCCCAGCCAGGCCGCCGCGTACCGCCACATCATCGGCTCGTCCAGGGCCTCCCGGACGGCGGGGGCGGCCTCAGGGCCGAGCTCCTCCAGGATGGTGCCGGCGGTGCCGCGCTGGGCGGCGTTGCCGGACGCGGCGATCTTGATCAGGTCCCTGGCGGCCTCCTCGGGGGCCCGCCGCTCCAGCCAGAGGGTGGCCGCGCTGGCCGAGGCGCGGCCCGCCAGCAGTGCGTCCACCAGTTCGCCCGCGCTCAGCTCGGCCAGCCCGGCGACCTCGCGCAGCGAGGGCGCGTCGTGGCCCTCGCGGAGCAGGTCGCGGCGGACCGCCCAGACGCCCGGCGGGGTGAGCCGGACCAGGTCCCCGGCGAGCTCGTCGCGGGCGATCTCGATCAGGCCGCAGTAGCGGAGCAGCTCCATCGCGCCGGACAGCTCGGCGGGGAGGGACAGGCGCAGCCGCCGCAGTTCGGCCGGGCGGGCCTCGCAGCCGACCTCGTGCGCCTGCAGGATGCCGGAGGCCAGCGCGGTGAAGGCCATGCCGTCCCGGACCGAGTACATGGTGGCCAGGATCTCGGTCAGGTGCTCGTCGATCACCGCGGAGCCGGTCAGCCCGGCGCCGAGCTGGTCGTCGGTGCGGTCCAGCACGTCCATCACGACGCCGTCCCAGAACTCCATCGGGTCGGTGAACCCGGGGCCCGGCCTGGCCACCTCCTTGGTGATCTCGATCAGGCGGCCGTTCACCGCGACCACCCAGAGCAGGCCCAGCCGCGACGGCGGCACGCCCAGCGCCCCGGCGGCCGCGGCGGAGTCGGTCTCGGTCGGCAGTCCGGCCTCGGTGACGGCACGGGCGCCGGTCCAGGCGGCGAGCCGGTGGGCGTCGCGCACCAGGGGCACCGCGAGCACGATGGCCGCAAGCTCGTCGTCGAGCGCCAGCTCGACCGGCGGGAATGTGAGCACGTCGTTGTCGAGGATCCCAGAACCAGGCATCTCTGCAACTTACTCCACAGGAGTTACCTGATGCCCCGCGAACGAGCCTTGAAGGCCGCCTTCCTGGCGGCTTTCGCGGCCATCTCGTCCGGCAGCGTCTGGCCCAGCAGTTCGAGCACCTCGACCAGATCGGGGTGCTCCACCCGCCACAGATCCTCGATCACCTCGGGCGGCGGCCCGGACGCGCCCATGTTCTCGGCGAACCGCTCCGGCTCGGCCTCGGCGGCCGGCAGGGCCAGCGCGAGCATGTCCACGGTCACCCAGAGCATCTCGGCCTCGGACAGCGGCGGCGCGTCCAGGCCCCGGGAGGAGAGCCAGTGGATCGCGTGCGGCCGCAGCTCAGGATCGCCCAGATGGCCGCGGACGGCCGGCTCGGCGGCGTGGTTCAGCCGGTCCACGATCGTCACCGCGACGCCGCGGACCTGGGCGGGCGCCCCGGCGACGGCGGACAGCAGCTCGGCGGCGGCCTCGGCCGGGGTGCGGGCGGCCAGCCAGCGCACCACGTCCCGCTCGGCGGCCTCGTCGGGGAACCACTCGTGCAGCAGCCCGGAGATCAGCGCGCCGGCGTCACCGGCGGCCAGGTCGGGGGCGACGGGGGCGTCCAGGCCGAGCTCGTCGTACATCTCGCGCAGGCCCCACAGGCCGTGGTCGGTGAGCGCGAGCCCGCCGGGGGTGAGCCGGACCGTCCCCGCGTAGGACAGGGCCGCCAGCGCGGCCGGCAGGTCCTCGACCAGGCCGCCGTCGCCCACCTCGCGCAGGTAGTCGCCGACCTGGTCGAACGGGACCGGCTCCTGCAGCCGGTAGAGCAGGTCGTGGATGGAGTAGATGGCGTCGTCCACCAGGGCCTCGCCGGTGACGTCGCGGCCCTCCTCGCCGAGGAACTCCACGGTGCCGACCCACAGGTCCAGCACCTCCTCGGCGGCGCGTTCTGCCAGCGACCTGAAGCCGGTCTCCTTGACCACCGTGATGCCGGTCAGGTCGGCCAGGCCGAGTTCCAGGGCCAGCCGCCAGGCCAGGGCGGGCTTGGCCACGCCCAGCTCCCGGTTGATCTGCTTGGCGTCCTTGACCCGCAGCGCGCGGCGGGTCGTGGTGGTGCGGTCGTGGTCGGCCAGCCAGCCGGCCACCGTGTGCGCGTCGCGGAGCAGCGGCACCTGGCGGGCGGCGGCCACCACGTCGGCGACGGCGGGCAGGCGGACCGGCGGCAGGGGGGCGCAGCCGGGGCAGTCGCAGTCCTCGTCCAGGGTGGCGGTGTCCTTGACCGCCTCGGCGGTCGCGCCCTGCACCGGGAGCGGGTCGCCGAGTTCCAGCGAGTCGGCGCCGATGGCGCTGAAGATGCTCTTGGCCATGCCGTACTTACTGGTGTCGGCGAGGGCGGCGGGCATCTCGGGGCCGATCCTGTCGATGGTGGCGCGCATCCGGGCGGCCACCTTGGTGGCGATCTCGCCGGTCTCGACCAGGAACTCGATCAGCGTCCTGGCGGCGGCCACGGTCTCGGGGGCGGTCTCCGGCGGGGCGATCACCTTGCGCGGGTAGATCTCCAGCAGGAGCTCCTCGAACGTGCCCGGCTTGAAGTCGCCGAGCTCGTTCACCTCGAGGTAGTCGCTGGCGTAGTCACACAGCAACCGCACCTCGTCGACGTCGACCTCGACGCCCTTCTCTTTCCCCCAGACGCGGAGACCGTCGATGGCTCGGTTCACCCATTCGATCGACACAGGGAGACGCTAACGGGTTACTGACCGCATCGCGAATCGGCGCGAACCTCCTGCGTGGGGTGGGGCGGGTGGGGTGCGCGATCCGTCAGATCAGGTCGAGCGGGTCGACCTGGACCCTTACCAGGTCGGCCTTGCGCGCCGAGCGCACGCCCTCGGCGCCCTTGAGCACCCGGGCCAGCTCCGAACCGCCCGCGCGGGGGACGCGGATCATGGCGCGCTCCTGGCCCGCCTCGACCGGGACCGGGCCGAGCACGTCGGCGCGCGGGGGCAGGGCGAGGGCGCCGAGCATCTCGCGGACGGCGGCGGGCGCGCCGGTGAGGGTGGCCATCCGGGTGGCCGGCGGGAAGCCGAGTTCGGCCCGGTCGGCCAGTTCGCGTTCGGCGTGGGTGGCCGGGTCCCAGCGCAGCAGGGCCTGCACGACGGACACCCCGGCGTCGGCCAGGACGACCACCTCGGCGCCCGGCCGGACCAGGGCGGCCGCGTTCAGCCAGCGGCGCAGCGTCTCCTCGCCGGCGCGCAGGTCGGGGCGGCCGAGCAGGGCCCAGCCGTCCAGCAGCACGGCCGCCGCGTAGCCCCCGTCGGCCACCGGTTCCGCGCCGGGGGTGGCCACCACCAGGGCGGGCGCGGAGCCGACCGTGGCCTGCACGCCGTCCCGGCCCGAGGTGGTCACCCGGACCGAGGCGAACGCCCGGCCGAGTTCCTCGGCGGTGCGCCGGGAGCCGACCACGCTGGCCCGGACCCGCGCGCCGCCGCACGCGGGGCAGCGCCACTCCCCCGCGATCCGCCCGCACCAGCGGCAGTACGGCATCGCGTGCCCCCCGCGCAGCGCCAGCGGCCCCGAGCACGGCCCGGAGGACGTCACCGCGGTACACCGGGCCGGGGCGCGGCACTGCTGGCAGGCGAGCGCCGGCAGGTACCCCCGGCGCGGCACCTGAACGAGCACGGGCCCGTGCTCCAGGCCCTGTCTGAGCGCCCGCCAGGCCAGGCTGGGCAGCCGGGCGGCCCGCGCGGCCTGGTCCCTGGCCAGTTCGGCGTCCTCGCCCGCCGGGCGCACCCGGGGGGCCCGCGCCCGGACCGTCTCCCGGTCGGCGACCAGGGGTTTGGCCCAGCCGGTCGCGATCAGCTGGGCGGCCTCGGCGGTCATCGCGTACCCGCCGATCAGCATGCCCGCCTCGGCGTGGTGCGCGCGCAGCGCGAGGATCTCCCTGGCGTGCGGGTACGGCGCGTGCGGGTCGGCGTGCAGGTCGTCGCCGTCGTCCCAGATGACGGCCAGGCCGAGGTCGCGCACCGGCGCGAAGGACTGCGCCCTGGTGCCGATGACCGCGCGCGTCTGGCCGCGCAGCACCCGCAGCCAGCGCCGGTACCGCTCCGCCGGGCCCAGGTCGGCGGTGAGGGCGACATGCGCGGTCGCGGTCCCGTCGGAGGTGCCGCGCTTGCGGGTCTCGCCGGTGAGCGCCCGATCGAGCAGCGCCACGTCCTTGCCGTCGGGCAGCACCACCAGCGCGCCCCGGCCGCCCGCCAGCGTCGCCCGCATCGCCTCGGCGACGGCGGCGGGCCAGGCCGGGCCCGCGTCGTCGGTGCCCGGCACCGCGCACCAGATGGCTCTCGGGGCGCGGCCTTCGCGCAGCGCGGTGAGGAACGATTCGCCGATCGGGTACGGCGCCCACGCCTTCTCCTGGCGCGGCGGCGCCGGCACGGCCACCTCGGCGGGCGGCTCGGCCTCGACCTTGGCGTGCCTGGGCGGGATGGCCAGGCGGAGCACGTCCGACATGGTCCCGGCGTAACGGTCGGCCACCGCGCGGGCGAGGGCGGCGATCCCCGGCGTCAGCACCGCCTCCGGCGACACCACCCGGTCCAGGAACAGCAGCGCGCCCTCGTGCTCGCTCCCCGCGGCCCGCTCCAGCAGGAACCCGTCGGTGAGCTTCCCGGCGAACCGCACCCGCACCCGGCACCCGGGCACCGCGTCCTCGTGCATCGAGGCCGGAACCAGGTAGTCGAACGGCCGGTCCAGGTGCGGCAGCGGCGAATCCACCAGGATCCGGGCGACCGGATCCACGCCCGCCGGCTCGGGAACACCTTTCGCGGGGCTCGTGCGCTTCTCGGGAAGCGCGATCAGCGCCTCCTGCGAAACCCCCCGGGACTCAGTCACACCCTCGTCCTATCAACGAGAAAACCATCCCATGCCCCGCCGCATGCCGCCGACCAGCCAACTCTCCGCCGCGGCCGTCCAGATCACGCCTTTCTCATTGAACCAGAACACGAAGACGGCGCCCAACTCGCGCTGGACGCCGTCGTCGCATGTACGGAACGGGGTTACAAACCGGCGGCCTGGCGGAGCGCGTCGGCGCGGTCGGTCGACTCCCAGGAGAGGCCCTCGCGGCCGAAGTGACCGTACGCGGCGGTCTCCTGGTAGATCGGGCGGAGCAGGTCCAGGTCGCGGATGATCGCGGCCGGGCGCAGGTCGAAGACCTGGAGCACGGCGTCCTGGATCTTCTCCACGTCCACCTTCTCGGTGCCGAAGGTCTCCACGAAGACGCCGACCGGCTGAGCCTTGCCGATCGCGTACGCCACCTGGACCTCGGCCCGGTCGGCCAGACCGGCGGCCACGATGTTCTTGGCCACCCAGCGCATCGCATACGCCGCGGAGCGGTCCACCTTGGACGGGTCCTTGCCGGAGAAGGCGCCGCCGCCGTGCCGGGCCATGCCGCCGTAGGTGTCCACGATGATCTTGCGGCCGGTCAGGCCGGCGTCGCCCATCGGGCCGCCGATCTCGAACCGCCCGGTCGGGTTGACCAGCAGCCGGTAACCCTCCACGTCCAGCTCCAGGTCGGCCAGGATCGGCTCGACCACGTGCTCGCGGATGTCCGGGGTCAGCATCTCCTTGAGGTCGATCTCGGGAGCGTGCTGGGTGGAGACCACGACCGTGTCGAGGCGGACCGGGCGGTCGCCGTCGTACTCGATGGTGACCTGGGTCTTGCCGTCGGGGCGCAGGTAGGGCACGGTGCCGTTCTTGCGGACCTCGGACAGGCGCTTGGCCATCCGGTGCGCGAGCATGATCGGCAGCGGCATCAGTTCGGGGGTGTCGCGGCAGGCGTAGCCGAACATGAGGCCCTGGTCGCCGGCGCCCTGGCGGTCGAGCTCGTCGGCCGTCTCGCCCTCGCGGGCCTCGTACGCGTCGTCGACGCCCTGGGCGATGTCGGGCGACTGGGCGCCGATGGACACCGAGACGCCGCAGGAGGCGCCGTCGAAGCCCTTGTGCGAGGCGTCGTATCCGATTTCCAGGATCTTCTCGCGGATGACGCCGGGGATGTCGACATAGGTCTCGGTCGTCACCTCGCCCGCGACGTGGACCTGACCGGTAGTGATCATCGTCTCGACGGCGACGCGGCTCTTGGGGTCGTCCTTGAGCATGGCGTCGAGAATCGCGTCACTGATCTGGTCGGCGATCTTGTCGGGGTGACCCTCGGTTACCGACTCGGAGGTGAACAGGCGACGGGACAACTCGTGGCTCCTATGCAGCGGCTGCTGGCGTCTAAATTGGCTCCGCCGAGTGTAGCCCTACGGGGCTTGGCGTCGCGAAACTGTCTCAAATCTACAAGTCAGGAAGGGGATCGCGCGGAAGATCTCCGGGAGCGAACGCCTCCGCGTCCGCTGCCCCGACCACGGCGACATATTCCTCGTCCACTTCGAACACCATTCCGCCGAATTCGATGGTGGGGCCGCCGGCGAATTCGATCGGGCCCAGCCTGGTCCTGCGCGGGTGGACCGCCCACACGGAGGCGGGTTCTGAGCGGTCGAACATCTTGGTGGCCAGGACGGTGATGGAGCGGTCGGTGACGACGATCAGAAATCCGGCCACGCCGGGGGCGCTCACCGACTGGGCCGGGAAGACGTATCGGAGGTCTTCCCCGATGGGAAGCAGTGCCCGGCAGCGCGCTCGGATAGCGGCGGTCACCGGCATGGCTTTCGCTCCTTCGCGTGCCCTCTGCTGTTCGCTTTGCCCGGGGTCGGCATTGAATCACTTGGGATCACCTGGAATCACCCGGGCGGCGGTGTCCGCCTCGGCGAATCCAGCGTCGCGCGCGGCCCGTCCGGAGCGGAGCCGGGTGCGTCCGGACTGGGCCTAATCCCTGTTTGTCCCGACTAGGCCGTGGTTACACCAGGCGTGTCGCTACCAGATCCCACACTATGCCCGCCAGATCCTCTTTTGGCCCGCGCGGGATCTCGACCGGGTCACCGTCCGCGATCAGAACGGTAGCGGCGTTGTCGGGCGTGCCGAATGCCAGATTCTCCCCGACCTGATTGACGACCAGCAGGTCACAGCCCTTCCGGGCGAGTTTGGCCTGGCCGTTGGCGAGCACGTCGTCGGTCTCGGCCGCGAAGCCGACGAGCACGTCCGGGTACGGCTTGCCGCCCTGCCGCCGCTCCCGCCGGACCTCCCCCAGCTCCGCAAGGATGTCCGGATTTTTCACGAGATAGATGGGCTCGGGGTCGTCCGACGTTTTCTTGATCTTCGTCGTCGCCTGCCGTACCGGCCGGAAGTCCGCCACCGCCGCCGCCATCACGACCACATCCGCGTCCTCGGCCGCCGCCAGCACGGCCTCCCGCAGCTGGATCGCCGACTCGACCCGGACCACCCGCGCCCCCGCCGGATCCGCCAGCCCGACGTTGGCCGCCACCAGCGTGACCTCGGCGCCCCGTGCGACCGCGGCCCGCGCCAGCGCGTACCCCTGCAACCCCGACGACCGGTTCCCGATGAACCGCACCGGATCGATGGCCTCCCGAGTCCCCCCGGCCGACACCACCACCCGCCGCCCGGCCAGCCCGGCCCCCGGCTTCCGCAGAATCCCCCGGCAGACCGCGAAGATCTCGGCCGGCTCCGGCAACCGCCCCCGACCGGTGTCGGCCCCCGTCAACCGCCCCACCGCGGGCTCCACCACGACCACCCCGCGCTCCCGCAGCGTCGCCACATTGGCCCGCGTCGCCGCGTGCTCCCACATCTCGGTATGCATCGCCGGCGCGAACACCACCGGACACCGCGCGGTCAGCAGCGTATTCGTCAGCAGATCATTGGCCAGCCCATGAGCCGCCCGCGCCATCAGATCCGCCGTGGCGGGCGCCACCACCACCAGATCGGCAAGCTGCCCGATCCGCACATGCGGCACCTCTTCCACCGCATCCCAGACCTCGGCACTGACGGCCTTCCCCGAAAGCGCCGCCCAGGTGGCTTCCCCCACGAACTTCAAAGCATCCCGAGTCGGCACAACCTGCACGTCATGCCCCGACTCGGTGAACAACCGCAACAGCTCACAGGCCTTGTAAGCGGCAATCCCGCCGCCAACCCCAAGAACGACACGGGGTTTCATCCCACCCACCCGCCCATTGGATCGCTAGCTCCGGCCCTCACCGGCAACCGCCGCACCATAAGTCGTATGTCCCGGCTTGGCCGCGCCTGTGTCTGGACTGAGGAACGCAGGGTCGCGATGCGGCCCGGAGTGACGAGGGAAGACACAGGCTCCCCAGCGGCCAAGCCCGCCGATCCGAGGGATCGGCCATAAACACCACAAGCCCGCCGCGCCGGAGGCGCGGCGATTTCTCAGTCAGCCTTCGATGGGCTCGGAGGTCAGCAGGCCCTCGCTTACCTCGCGGAGGGCGATGGAGAGCGGCTTCTCCTGGGCGTGGGTCTCGACCAGGGGGCCGACGTATTCGAGCAGGCCCTCGCCGAGCTGGGAGTAGTACGCGTTGATCTGGCGGGCCCGCTTGGCGCCCATGATCACCAGGCTGTACTTGCTGTCGACCACGTCGAGGAGCGCGTCGATCGACGGGTTGGTGATGCCTTCGGAGTAGGCCGCGCTGGTGGTCACGTCGTGATTCCCCTAGCTAGTTGTCAGCTTCAACCAACAAGGCTATCAGTGCTTCGCACACGTCCTGGACGGATGTGTTGACCAGGGTCACGTCGAACTCCTTCTCGGCGGCGAGTTCGACCAGGCCGGCTTCGAGGCGGCAGGCGATGACGTCGGCGGGTTCGGTGCCGCGCCCGCGCAGGCGGCGTTCGAGCTCCTCCCAGGACGGGGGAGCCAGGAACACCAGCAGGGCCTCTGGCATACTGGCCCGGACCTGGCGCGCGCCCTGGAGGTCGATCTCCAGCAGCGTGGGGGTGCCGGTGGCGATCCGCGCCATCACGGCGTCGCGGGGCGTGCCGTAGCGGTTGCCCGCGAACTCCGCCCATTCCAGCAGCTCGCCTGAGGCGATCATGCGGTCGAACTCGGCGTCGCCGGCGAAGAAGTACTCGACGCCGTGGGTCTCGCCGGGGCGGGGCTTCCTGGTGGTCACCGAGACCGACAGCCACACCTGCGGGTGTGCCCGCCGGAGCTCGGCGACGACCGTGGACTTGCCCACACCGGACGGTCCGGAGAGGACCGTCAGGCGGGTTTGAGGCATGGAGTCACCGTAACGTGTCCCGGGCCCGCTGGATGCGGCGGCCTTGTGGGCCTGCGCCTCAATGCCTTCAGGCCAGGACGAGCCGGTCACTCAATGCCCCCCGTGTCGCGCGGTCCGGTCACCCTGAGGGTTCGCAAGCCCGCAGGATGACCGACAGCGTACGCCTAGCCTTCGGCGCCGCCGAACTCGCGCTCCAGGGAGGCGCGCTGGTTCGCGCCGAGGCCCCGCACGCGGCGGGACTCGGCGATACCAAGACGTTCCATCAGCTGCTTGGCGCGGACCTTGCCCACGCCAGGGAGCGACTCCAGCAGAGCCGAGACCTTCATCTTGCCGATGACGTCGTCGGTCTGCCCATCCTTCAGCACCTCGGCCAGAGATACCGCGCCATGCTTGAGCCGGTTCTTGACCTCAGCACGCTCCTTGCGGGCCTTGGCAGCCTTCTCAAGTGCTGCGGCGCGCTGCTCGGGGGTCAGGGGAGGAAGAGCCACGCCGGGTCACCTCGAATTTCTGTCGATGTACTCGGACGGGATGGGAAAGTAGCTGGTCTTTGCCCCATCCGGCAACGTCAAGACCTATTTCTGTGGCCACAAAGTCCAATAAACTACTCTGCGTAATCGATATCTAACTGACTGTCTACGAAAACGGCCCTATCTGCTACGGAAGCGGGTGCCGCCCGATGAACGGGTCAGGGCCGGGAAAGGGCCGTCCTGCGCAGCGCGGCGGCGATCCCGGCGGCGGCCGCGCCGGGGTCCGGCGAACCCGTGATCGGGCGTCCGATCACGAGCAGGTCGGCTCCGTCGGCCATGGCGGCCTCCGGAGTCGCTACTCTTGCCTGATCCTGGGTGTCGGCTCCGGCCGGGCGGACCCCCGGGGTGATCAGCGTGACGCCGGGCCCGACCTCGGCGCGCACCGCGGCGACCTCGCGGGGTGAGCAGACGAGCGCCTGCGCCCCCGCGCCGACCGCGAGCGCGGCGAGCCGCCGGACCGCGTCCCCGGCGGGCCCCTCGATGCCCACCCGGGCGAGGTCGGCCTCCGACAGCGAGGTGAGCAGGGTGACGGCGGCGATCTGGGTCTGCGGCGCGGCCTCGACCGCCGCCGCGATCATCGCCGCGCCGCCGGTGGCGTGCACGGTGAGGATGGCGGGCTTGAGCCGGGCCACCGCGCGGGCGGCCCCGGCGACGGTGTTCGGGATGTCGTGCAGCTTCAGGTCCAGGAAGATCCGGACGCCGCTGGCGCCGCGGACGGTGGCGATCACGTCAGGGCCGTACCGCAGGTAGAGTTCGAGGCCGACTTTGACGGTCGAGACGTGCGGGGTGACCAGGCTCGCCCAGCGGGCCGCCGTGTCCAGGTTGGGTGCGTCCAGGGCGACGGCGATGGGTGCGGGCGTCACAGCGGGCTCTCCTCAAGATCGTTACGATGGGCGGGGCGGTGGGCCAGGCCGACGGCGTCGGCCAGCCGGTCGAAGCCGCGCTCGGCCAGGAGCTCCTCCAGCTCCCGCAGGATGCGCGGGCAGGCGTACGGGTCATGGAACAGGGTGGTGCCCACGGCGACCGCGCAGGCGCCCGCCAGGACCAGCTCAAGGGCGTCCCGGCCGGACGTGACGCCGCCCATGCCGATCAGGGGTACCCCGGGCAGCGCCGCGTGCACCTGCCAGACGCAGCGGACCGCCAGCGGCCGGATGGCGGGCCCGGACAGGCCGCCGGTGCCGGCGGCGAGCGCCGGTCGCATGGTGTCCACGTCGATGCTCATCCCGATCGGCGTGTTGATCATGGCGAGCGCGTCGGCGCCGCTGTCCACGCAGGCGCGGGCGATGGCGACCACGTCGGCCACGTCGGGGGCGAGCTTGGCCACCACCGGCACGTCGTAGCGCATCGCGGCGCGCACCGAGGCGACCACCTCGGCCGCCGCGCCGCCGTCCCTGGCGAACACCCGGCCGCGGTCCTCCACGTTCGGGCAGGACAGGTTGATCTCGACGGCGGTGACGCCGGGCGCGTCGGCGAGGCGCCGGGCCAGCGCGGCGTACTCGGCCACACTGCCGCCGCCGATGGAGACCACGGTCCTGGCGCCGCGCTCGGCCAGCCAGGGCAGCTCGCGGGCCAGGAAGACCTCCACGCCCGGCCCCTGCAGCCCGACGGCGTTCAGCATGCCGGAGGGCGTCTCGGCCATTCTGGGGGTCGGACGGCCCGCTCTGGGGGCCATCGTGATGGACCGGGTGGTCAGCGCCCCGAGCCGGGTCACGTCCGCGAACGGCGCCAGCTCCCGGCCGGTCCCGGCGCAGCCGGCGGCCGCCAGGATCGGGTTGGGCAGCTCGACGTGCGCGAGGTACGCGCGCATGTCAACGGCCACGGTCGCCTCCCGGCGCGCCGAGCGCGTCGAACGGGATCGTGCCAACGTCGTCGAACCGGACCCGCTCCCCCCGGAAGACCGGGCCTTCGGTGCAGACCCGGACCATCTGGGTCGTCCCGTCGTCGTCGATGACCGGCACCACGCAGGTCATGCAGACGCCGATCCCGCAGGCCATGGCCTCCTCGACCGACACCTGGACCGGGATGCCGTACTCCACGCAGACCGCGGTGACGCCGCGCAGCATCGGCATCGGGCCGCACGCGTAGACCACGTCGGCCCGGGTGTCGGCGATCACCGCGGCCAGCACGTCGACGACCGAGCCGCGCATGCCGAGCGAGCCGTCCTGGGTGGTCAGCGTGGTGGTCTCGCCCATCCGGCGGGCCCGCAGCGCGCCGAACACCCGGTCGGAGCTGGCCGCGCCGAGCACGAAGTCGACCCGGCAGTTGCGCTGCTGGAGCGCGTCGGCCAGGGCGAACAGCGGGGCGGAGCCGTACTCGGCGCCGACCAGCAGGCAGCTGGCCGGGTCGCGCGGGAGCGGGAAAGGGCGGCCGAGCGGGCCGACCAGGTCCAGCGCGTCGCGCGCCTTGCGCTCGGCCAGCCAGGCCGTGCCCGGGCCGCGCACGGCGAAGACGAACTCCACCGTGCCGCCGTAGTCGGGCTTCACGTCGTGCACCGCGAACGCGCGCCTGGTCAGCATCGAGGTCTGCGGGCCGCCGACCGCGAGGGTGACGAAGTGGCCGGGGCGGAAACGGTCGGCGATGGCCGGCGCGACCACGGTCAGCGCGTGGTACGCGTCGACCCGGCGCGTCGTCAGCACCGTGCCCGTCACCTGCACCGGCGTCCCGGCCACTCGTAACTCCTCGGATCAGCCTCGCAGCCGCCGCGCGTGTTCCTGCAGCGACCGTACGCCAACGTCCCCCCGGAGGATGTGCTGGATGCCCTGTACGGCGGCCGCCAGCCCCTGCACGGTGGTGATGCAGGCGATGCCGCGCAGCACGGCGGCGGTGCGGATCTCGTAGCCGTCCAGCCGCGGCCCGGACTGGCCGGGGCTGCCGAACGGGGTGTTCACGATGAGATCAACCTCGCCGTCCAGGATGCGCCGCACGATCGTCGGCTCACCTCCCGGACCCGCGCCGTCGCTCTGCTTTCGCACGATCTTGGCATGGACGCCGTTACGGCGCAGCACCTCCGCCGTACCCTCCGTGGCCAGGATCTCGAACCCGAGGTCGGCGAGCGCCTTGACCGGGAAGATCATGGCGCGTTTGTCCTTGTTCGCCACGGACACGAAGGCCCGCCCGGTGGTGGGCAGCCCGCCGTACGCGGCGGCCTGGGATTTCGCGTACGCGGTGCCGAAGAACTCGTCGATGCCCATCACCTCGCCGGTGGAGCGCATCTCCGGCCCGAGCACGATGTCCACGCCGCGGAACCGGTCGAACGGCAGCACCGCCTCCTTGACCGCGATCGGCGCGTCCAGCGGCAGGGTGCCGCCGTCCCCTTCGGCCGGCAGCATGCCCTCGGCGCGCAGTTCCGCGACGGTGGCGCCCATCATGATCCGGGCCGCCGCCTTGGCCAGCGGCACCGCGGTCGCCTTGGACACGAACGGCACGGTACGGCTGGCCCGCGGGTTGGCCTCCAGCACGTAGAGCACGTTGGCGGCCATCGCGTACTGCACGTTGAGCAGGCCGCGCACGCCGACGCCGCGGGCGATGGCCTCGGTGGCCGTCCTGATCCGCTTGATGTCGTGCCCGCCGAGGGTGATCGGCGGCAGCGCGCAGGCCGAGTCGCCGGAGTGGATCCCGGCCTCCTCGATGTGCTCCATGACGCCGCCCAGGTAGAGTTCGGTCCCGTCGTAGAGCGCGTCCACGTCGATCTCGATGGCGTCGTCCAGGAACTTGTCGATCAGCACCGGGTGGTCGGTGGCGGCCTTGGCCATGTAGGTGGCCAGGGTCTCCTCGTCGTACACGATGGCCATGCCGGCCCCGCCCAGCACGTACGACGGCCGGACCAGCACCGGATAGCCGATCTCCTCGGCGATCTCGCGGGCCTCGGCGACGCTGAGCGCGGTGCCGTGCCGGGGCGCGGGCAGCCCGGCCTCGGCCAGCACCCGGCCGAACGCGCCGCGCTCCTCGGCCAGGTGGATGGATTCCGGCGAGGTGCCGACCACGGGCACGCCCGCGTCCTTGAGCGCCTGCGCGAGCCCGAGCGGGGTCTGCCCGCCAAGCTGCACGATGACCCCGGCCACCGGCCCGGTCCGCAGTTCGGCGTGGACCACCTCCAGCACGTCCTCCAGGGTGAGCGGCTCGAAGTAGAGCCGGTCGGAGGTGTCGTAGTCGGTGGAGACCGTCTCCGGGTTGCAGTTGACCATGACGGTCTCGAACCCGGCCCGGCTGAGCTCGAAGGAGGCGTGCACGCACGCGTAGTCGAACTCGATGCCCTGCCCGATCCGGTTCGGCCCGCTGCCCAGGATGATGACCTTGGGCCGGTCCCCCGCCGGGACCTCGGTCTCCTCGTCGTAGGTCGAGTACAGGTACGGCGTGCGCGCCTCGAACTCCGCCGCGCAGGTGTCGACCGTGTGGTAGACCGGCCGCAGCCCGAGCGCGTGCCGCAGGTCGCGGACCCGGACCTCGTCGATGCCGGCGATCTCGGCGATCTGCGCGTCGCTGAACCCGTGCTCCTTGGCCCGCAGCAGGGTGGGCTCGTCGAGTTCGGTGATCCCCGTGGCGATCTCGTGGATCAGCATCAGCTGGTCCAGGAACCACGGGTCGATCGAAGTCGCCTCGAACAGCTCCTCGACCGTCGCGCCGGCCCTGATGGCCTGCTGCATCGTGCGCAGCCGCCCGTCGTGCGGGGTCCGGCAGGCCGCCAGGAGCTCCTGCTTCTCGCCGGGGTCTCCTGCCCAGCTGAACGAGGATCCCTTCTTCTCCAGCGATCTGAGCGCCTTCTGGAGGGCTTCAGGGAACGAACGACCGATCGCCATCGCCTCGCCGACCGACTTCATGTGCGTGGTCAGCGTCTGATCGGCCCCGGCGAACTTCTCGAACGCGAACCGAGGCACCTTGACGACCACGTAGTCGAGCGAAGGCTCGAACGACGCGGGGGTCTCCTTGGTGATGTCGTTCGGGATCTCGTCCAGCGTGTACCCGATCGCCAGCTTCGCCGCGATCTTCGCGATCGGGAAGCCCGTCGCCTTGGACGCCAGCGCGCTCGACCGGGACACCCGGGGGTTCATCTCGATGACGATCATGCGGCCGGTGGCCGGGTCGACCGCGAACTGGATGTTGCAGCCCCCGGTGTCCACCCCCACCTCGCGGATGACCGCGATGGCCACGTCCCGCATGTTCTGGTACTCGCGGTCGGTCAGCGTCAGGGCCGGGGCGACGGTCACGCTGTCGCCGGTGTGCACGCCCATCGGGTCCACGTTCTCGATCGAGCAGACGATGACCACGTTGTCGTGCCGGTCCCGCATGACCTCCAGCTCGTACTCCTTCCAGCCGAGGA
This sequence comes from Acrocarpospora corrugata, assembly GCF_009687845.1. Lineage (GTDB taxonomy): Bacteria > Actinomycetota > Actinomycetes > Streptosporangiales > Streptosporangiaceae > Acrocarpospora > Acrocarpospora corrugata. The sequence continues at coordinate 121,563 of NZ_BLAD01000038.1, read as the reverse complement.
TGGACTCCTCCAGGAGCACCTCGGTGGTCGGCGACGCGTCCAGGCCCGCGCCCGCGATCCGGCGCAGCTCGGCCTCGTCGTGGGCGAAACCGGAGCCGACGCCGCCCATGGTGAAGGAGGGCCGCACCACCAGCGGGTAGCCGAGCTCGCCGGCCGCGCCCAGGCAGTCGGCCATGGTGTGGCAGATCACGCTGCGCGCCGACTCGGCGTTCAGGCCGCGCTCGTCCGCCACCTTGGCCACGATCTGCTTGAACAGCTGCCGGTTCTCGCCCGCCTGGATGGCGTCGAAGTTGGCGCCGATCAGCTCGACGTCGTACTTGGCCAGCACGCCCGACTCGTGCAGCGCGACGGCCGCGTTGAGCGCGGTCTGGCCGCCCAGGGTGGGCAGCAGCGCGTCCGGGCGCTCCTTGGCGATGATCAGCTCGATGATGTCGGGGGTGATCGGCTCCACGTAGGTCGCGTCGGCGAACTCCGGATCCGTCATGATCGTCGCCGGGTTGCTGTTGACCAGGATCACCCGGAAGCCCTCGGCCCGCAGCACCCGGCACGCCTGGGTGCCCGAGTAGTCGAACTCGCAGGCCTGCCCGATCACGATCGGCCCGGAGCCGATTACCATGATCGACTCGATATCCGTCCGCTTAGGCACCCATGACCTCACAGAATTCGTCGAACAGGTAGGCGGCGTCGTGCGGCCCCGCGGCGGCCTCGGGGTGGTACTGCACGCTGAACGCCGGATAGTCGAGCAGCCGCAGCCCTTCGACGCAGCCGTCGTTGAGGTTGACGTGGCTCACCTCGGCCCGCCCGTACGGCGTGTCGAACGGCCCGTCCAGCGGAGCCTGCACGGCGAAGCCGTGGTTGTGCGCGGAGATCTCCACCTTGCCGGTACGGCGGTCCTGGACCGGCTGGTTGACCCCGCGATGCCCGTACCTGAGCTTGTACGTGCCGAGCCCCAGCGCCCGCCCGAGAATCTGGTTGCCGAAGCAGATGCCGAAGAACGGCTTGCCCGCGTCCAGCACGCCGCGCAGCGCGGCCACCGCGCCGTCGGCCGTGGCCGGGTCGCCGGGCCCGTTGGAGAAGAACACGCCGTCGGGCTCGACGGCGAGGATGTCGGCGGCCGTCGCGGTCGCGGGCAGCACGTGCACCTCGCAGCCCCGCTCGGCCATCCGGTGCGGCGTCATCGACTTGATGCCCAGATCCACGGCGGCCACGGTGAACCGCTTCGCGCCGATGGCGGGCACCACGTAGGGCTCCCGCGTCGACACCTCGGCGGCCAGGTCGGCGCCGAGCATGGCCGGCGAGCGCCGGACCCGGTCCACCAGTTCGGCGACCGGCGCGAGCGCGTCCCCGGAGAACACCCCGGCCCGCATCGCGCCGCGTTCACGCAGGTGGCGGGTGAGCGCCCGGGTGCCGCGCACGGCGATCCCGACCACGCCCTGCTCCCGCAGGTACTCGTCCAGGGACTTGGTCGAACGCCAGTTGCTGGCCACCCTGGCCGGTTCGCGGACCACGTAGCCGGCCACCCAGACCCGGCCGGACTCGGGGTCCTCCTCGTTGACGCCGGTGTTGCCGATGTGCGGCGCGGTCATCGCGACGATCTGCCGGTGGTAGGACGGGTCGGTGAGGGTCTCCTGGTAGCCGGTCATGCCGGTGTTGAAGACCATCTCCCCGAACGTCTCGCCCACGGCTCCGTAGGGGGCGCCCTCGAAGACGCGGCCGTCTTCCAGGACCAGGAGCGCTGGACTCATACGAGTTTCCCTTCCAGAACGGTCGGCCTGCCCCGCAGGAAGGTCGCCACCACCCGTCCGGGCAGCGTCATCCCCTCGTACGGGGTGTTTCTGCTCTTGGACGCCATCGCGCCCGGATCCACCAGGGCGCGGGCCGACGGGTCGTACAGCGTGAGGTTGGCGGCGGAGCCGACCTCGACCGGCTGCCCGTGCCCGGCCAGCCGCCCGATCCGCGCGGGCCTGGCCGACATCCGGTCGGCCACCGCCGCCCAGTCGAGCAGGCCGGTCTCCACCATGGCCTCCTGCACCGCGCTCAACGCCGTCTCCAGGCCGATCATGCCCATCGCGGCCGCGGCCCACTCGGTCTCCTTGTCCTCGACCGGGTGCGGCGCGTGGTCGGTGGCCACGCAGTCGATGGTGCCGTCGGCCAGTGCCTCGCGCAGCGCCCTGACGTCCTCCCGGGTGCGCAGCGGCGGGTTCACCTTGTAGATCGGGTTGTACGGCCCGACCGGCGAGTGCTCCGCGCACGAGTCGGTGAGCAGCAGGTGGTGCGGGGTGACCTCGGCGGTGACGTCCCAGCCCTTCGACTTGGCCCAGCGGATGATCTCCACCGAGCCGGCCGTGGAGACATGGCAGACGTGCAGCCGGGAGCCGACGTGCGCGGCCAGCAGGCAGTCCCTGGCGATGATCGCCTCCTCGGCCACCGCAGGCCAGCCGGCCAGGCCGAGCCGCCCGGACACCTCGCCCTCGTTCAGCTGGGCGCCCTCGGTGAGCCTGGGCTCCTGGGCGTGCTGGGCGACGACGCCGTCGAACGCCTTCACGTACTCCAGCGCCCGGCGCATCAGCACCGCGTCGGAGACGCACTTGCCGTCGTCGGAGAAGACCCGGACCCGGGCCGCCGAGTCGGCCATCGCGCCCAGCTCGGCCAGCTGGCGGCCGTCCAGGCCGCTGGTGACCGCGCCGATCGGCTGCACGTCGCAGTGGCCGTACTCCTGGCCGAGCCGCCAGACCTGCTCGACCACGCCGGCGGTGTCGGCCACCGGGGAGGTGTTGGCCATCGCGTGCACGGCGGTGTAGCCGCCGCGGGCGGCGGCCTGGGTGCCGGTCTCGACCGTCTCCGCGTCCTCCCGGCCGGGCTCGCGCAGGTGGGTGTGGAGGTCGACCAGGCCGGGCAGGGCGAGCAGTCCGTCGGCGTCGAACGCCGTGACGCCGCCGAGCCCGGGGCCGATCTCGGCGATCAGGCCGTTCTCGATCCGCAGGTCGACGGGGTCGCCGCCGAGGATGCGGGCGTTTCTGATGATCACTGAACGTCTCCCCCGATCGCGCCGCCGAGCAGCAGGTACAGCACGGCCATCCGGACCGTCACCCCGTTGGCGACCTGTTCCACGATGGTCGAGCGCGGCGAGTCGGCGACCTCGGCGGAGATCTCCATGCCACGGTTCATCGGTCCCGGGTGCATGACGATGGCGTCGTCGTGCAGTTTGGCGACCCGGTCGCGGTCCAGGCCGTAGCGGCGGCTGTACTCGCGGGCGGACGGGAAGAACGCGGCGTTCTGGCGTTCCAGCTGGACGCGGAGCATCATCACCACGTCGGACTTGGGCAGCACGCTGTCCAGGTCGTAGGAGACCTGGCAGGGCCAGTTCTCCACGGCGACAGGGAGGAGGGTGGGCGGGGCGACCAGGGTGACCTCGGCGCCCAGGGCGGACAGCAGGAGCACGTTGGACCTGGCCACCCTGCTGTGCAGGATGTCGCCGACCACGGCCACCTTGAGGCCCTCCAGGCGGCCCAGCCTGCGGCGCATGCTGAAGGCGTCCAGCAGGGCCTGGGTGGGGTGCTCGTGGGTGCCGTCGCCGGCGTTGACCACGCTGCCGCGCACCCAGTTGGCGAGGCGGTGCGGGGCTCCGGAGGCGCCGTGCCTGATCACCACGGCGTCGGCGCCCATCGCCTCCAGGGTGAGCGCGGTGTCCTTGAGCGACTCGCCCTTGGAGACGCTGGACCCCTTCGCGGAGAAGTTGATCACGTCGGCGGAGAGGCGCTTGGCCGCCGCCTCGAACGAGATGCGGGTGCGGGTGGAGTCCTCGAAGAACAGGTTCACCACGGTGCGGCCGCGCAGCGTCGGCAGCTTCTTGATGGAGCGCTCGGAGACCCGGGCCAGCTCCTCGGCGGTGTCCAGGATGAGCAGCGCGTCGTCGCGGCCGAGGTCGCCCGCGGAGATCAGGTGCTTCACCGCGCTCCCTCCCTGACCAGCACGACGGCGTCGCGGCCGTCGGTCTCCTCCAGGTAGACCTTGACCTTCTCGCTCTTCGCGGTGGGCAGGTTCTTGCCGACGTAGTCGGCCCTGATGGGCAGTTCGCGGTGGCCGCGGTCGACCAGGGTGGCCAGCTGGACGGCGCGGGGGCGGCCGAGGTCGTTCAGCGCGTCCAGGGCGGCCCGCACGGTACGGCCGGAGAACAGCACGTCGTCCACCAGGACCACGATCCGGTCGTCGATGCCGCCGGGCGGCAGTTCGGTGTGGCCGAGCGGCCGGGCGGGGCGGAGCCGGAGATCGTCGCGGTACATCGTGATGTCGACGGCCCCCACGGGCACCTTGCGGCCCTCGAAGCGGGCCACCCGTTCGGCGAGCCGCCGGGCCAGGGTCGCGCCGCGGGTGGGGATGCCCACCAGGACGACGCTTTCCGCGCCCTTGGTGCGCTCCAGGATCTCGTGCGCGATCCGGGTCAGGGCCCGGTGGATGTCGGGGCCTTCCAGGACAGCTCGCGCCAGATCCCCGCCGGAAACGGGGGGATTTTGGGCATCTGACATGAAAAAATCACCGCCTTTCCCGCCTCACAGGACGGGTCTTAAAAGGGTGTCAGGCGTTAGAACACTACCAGGCCCCCGCCGTTGGCCAGGGACGATACCCCCCAGCAGGCATCGAACCGCCCCCGCCCGAAACCCGAGTATGGCTCGGTTGTCGGGGAGAGCACTGTTTGGCCATCTTTTCCCAATCGACTTGACCTTTCCCGGTCACGGCTTTACCGTCACTGTCCGTAACCACAACTCGCGACCTTCCTGGGTAAAACCCGACGCAGTGGTCACCGAAGGTGCCTGCCCCCAGGTACAGCCCCGGTGGTTAGTGCATTCGGTACAAGGACGCACAATCAACCTAAGAACAGACATAGAAAGCCGGGGGCCATACGATGCCGTCTGACTACGCCAAGTCGCTGGGCGCGCGACTCCGCGCCATCCGCACCCAACAAGGTCTGTCCTTGCATGGGGTCGAAGAGAAGTCCCGGGGGCGATGGAAGGCCGTCGTCGTCGGATCGTACGAGCGTGGGGATCGTGCGGTCACGGTGCAGAAGCTGGCCGAGCTGGCGGACTTCTACGGGGTGCCCGTCTCGGAGCTGCTGCCCGGGGGCGCCGCTCCCTCCCCGCTGTTGCCGACTCCGAAGCTGGTCATCGACCTGGAGCGGCTCTCCCAGTTGCCGAAGGACAAGGCCGGCCCGCTGGCCCGCTACGCCGCGACGATCCAGTCGCAGCGCGGCGACTACAACGGCAAGGTGCTGAGCATCCGCCAGGAGGACCTGCGTTCGCTTGCCGTGATCTACGACAAGTCGCCGGCCGAGCTGACCGAGGAGTTCATCAGCTGGGGTGTGCTGGACGCCGAGGCCCGCCGGGCGGTCGAGTCGTTCTGAGTCCTGTTTCCGCGGCTCCGTTTCCTCCGGCGGCCTGGCCGCCGGAGGGGAACCGCCGAAGATCTACCCACAACATCTTGGAAAAATAGGGCAAAGAGCGATAAAACTTCCTTCAAGCAGATTTAGCGGGAGGAAGCAGACATGGGGCTGTCCACACGCGAGCGCCGTGTGCTCGATGACATCGCTCGCCGTGTACGCGCCGAGGATCCGGCTCTGGCCAGCCGCCTGTCCAGCCACGGCACCGGCGTCGTGCACGCCGAGATGCTCCCGACCCGGCCGCAGGCCTGGCCGGTCGTCGCCCTGGCCGTGATCGTGGCCGGCTGCGCGCTCCTCTACGCAATCACCGCCCCGAAGTAGGAAATATCCCGCCTTAGGGCTCACTGGTCGCTGCGGTTTATCACCCCTTGTGCCGGGCACGTCACCTTTTGTCGCACGTGCGAGCGGGGGGATCATGGCCTTTCACGTTGGCTCCGAGGTGGGCCGGCTGCGCCAGGTCCTGCTGCACATGCCGGACCTGTCACTCAAGCGCCTCACGCCCAGCAACATGGACGAACTCCTCTTCGACGACGTGCTGTGGGTGCAGCGCGCCATGGAGGAGCACCGGGAGTTCCAGCAGGTGCTGCGGGATCGCGGCATCACCCTCGTCATGCTGCTCGACCTGCTCCGCGAGACGATCGTGCTGCCCGAGGCCAAGAAGCACATCCTGGACCGCAGCATCGACGAGCGCTGGTTCGGGCCGCTGGCCACCGACGCCGTCAGGAACGCGCTGGACGCGCTCGACGCGGAGGCGCTCGCGCCGTACCTGACCGGCGGCATCACCAAGCGCGAGATCATGGAATTAGGGTGCGACCCCAAGTCGCTGGCCTTCCACACCCTCGGCCCCGACGACTTCGTCCTGCCGCCGCTGCCCAACCACCTGTTCACCCGGGACACCTCGTGCTGGATCTACGACGGCGTCTCGATCAACGCGATGCGGAAGAAGGCCCGCCGCCGCGAAACGGTCAACATGGAGGCGATCTACAAGTACCATCCAATGTTCGCGGCGGGGTACGGCACCGCGTTCCGGATCTGGAACGAGGGCACCCCGATGGCCCCCGCCACCATCGAGGGCGGCGACGTCCTGGTCCTCGGGCGCGGCGCGGTCCTGGTCGGGATGAGCGAGCGGACCCAGCCGCAGGCGGTCGAGATGCTCGCCCAGCGGCTGTTCCGGGCCGGCTCCGCACACCGGATCGTGGCGCTGAACCTGCCGAAGACGCGGGCGTTCATGCACCTGGACACGGTGCTCACCAACGTGGACGTGGGGGTCTTCACCAAGTACGCCGGGCTGGGCATGCTGCCGTCGTACACGATCGAGCCCGGCGACACCGACAAGGAGCTGAAGGTCACCGACCACCCGGCCGAGGACATGCACCTGGCGATCGCGCGGGCGCTCGACCTGGACGACATCACCGTGCTCACCGCCGTGCAGGACGTGCACGCGGCCGAGCGGGAGCAGTGGGACGACGGCTGCAACGTGCTGGCCGTCGCGCCCGGGGTGGTCGTCGCGTACGAGCGGAACACCACGACCAACAACTACCTGCGGGCCCGTGGCGTCGAGGTCATCACCATCCGGGGCAGTGAGCTCGGCCGGGGCCGCGGCGGCCCCCGCTGCATGAGCTGCCCCCTTGAGCGGGACGGGATCTAGGGAGCTACTCTTCGGATCCCGTTCTTCGCCGAGCCGGGTCCAGTGGGCGAGGTTGCTCCGGGCGTTGAGCGTGTCGGGATGTTCGGCGCCCAGGATCCGCTCACTGATCGGCAGCAGGATCGCGAACTGATCGCGCGCCGCGGCCGCCTCCCCCATCGCCCCCCGCCCAGTAGGCGAGGTTCCCCCGGGCGTTCAGCGTGTGCGGGTGCTCGGCGCCCAGGACCCGTTCCCGGATCGGCAGCAGGACGGCGTACTGGTCGCGCGCCGCGACCACGTCCCCCGCCCGCCCGGTCCAGTGCGCGAGGTTGGCCCTGGCGGTCAGCGTGTCGGGGTGCTCGGCGCCCAGGGTCCGCTCCCGGATCGGGCAGCAGGGCGGCGAACTGGTCCCGTGCCGCGACCACGTCTCCCGCCCGCCCGGTGTAGTGGGCGAGGCCGGCGCGAGCGCTCAGCGTGACGGGGTGTTCCGGGCCGTGCGCGTCCTGGAGGGCTTGGTGGCGGTGATGTTGCAGGGTCATGGCGGTGGCGTAGTCGCCGCTGGCGTTCACGTATTTGATGACCTCGACCAGGGCCGGGGAGTCGAAGGGCAGCGCGGCGCGGGCATGGGTCAGCAGCCGGCCGTACGCCGGCCAGTTCCCGATCAGCTGGGGATCGTCGGGGAGCGCGGCGGCCAGCAGCTCGGCCGCCTGGCGCCGGACTTCGCTCTGCCGGTCGGGGGGTCAGGTCGGCGAGGGTGACGGCCTGGACCAGGCGGTGCACGCTCACCGCGTCCCCGGTCAGGGTGATCACGCTGTAGGAGGCCAGCAGGCCCAGCGCCGCCCCGATGCGCAGTTCGTCGGCGTCCGGGAGGTGGTGCAGGACGTCGACGGGCAGCTGGTCGGGGGCGTAATAGGCCAGCAGGGCCAGCAGGCTCGGCGCCAGGGCGACCTGTTCGGCGATCCGGTCGCGGGTGAGCGTCCAGACCCTGGCGACGACGCGCTGGGGGTCACGGCCCGGGGCGGTCATCCCGTAGAGCCGGGCGGGTGAAGTCCGCAGCGGGCCGCGGTAGCGGGCCACGGTCATGCCCGGGGTGCGGGCGACGAACGCTCCGGCCTGGGTCAGGGCCAGCGGCAGGTGGCCGAGCTCATCGGCCAGGTCGGCCAGGTCGGCCAGGTCGACGGCCTCGCCGGTGCGGGCGCCGATCAGGTCGGCCAGCAGCTCCACCGCCGGCTCGCGCGCCAGCACGCCCAGGTCGATCGCCGTGCAGCCGGCATCGCGCCAGCCGATGTCCCGCCGGGTGGTGAGCAGCACCTGGCCCCCGCGCAGCCGCCCCAGATACGGCTCGACGTCACCGACCTGCTCGACGTTGTCCAGCACCAGCAGCCAGCCCGGATGGGTGGCCATCCAGGACAGCGCCCACGCCACCGCCTCCTCCACCGCCTCCTCCACCGTCGCCTGACCGGCCGCGACCGAATGCGAACCGGCGCAGATCGCCCGGGCCAGCCCCGCCAGCGAGGTCTGGATCTGGGCCGGGGTGTCGGCCTCCGCCCACCACACCACCCGGTATCGGTCCCGGTGCCGGGTGGCGTACTGCAACGCCAGCTCGCTCTTGCCGACGCCGCCCAGCCCGTACACCGCCGCCTGCGTGATCACCCCCGCCGACCCGGCGGCCAACGCCCGCTCCACACCGGCCAGCGCGTCCGCCCTGCCGACGAACACCGCCGCCGGCGGGCGCGGCAGACCGGTCAGCCCGGCCGGGGCCGCGGTGGCCGACGCGTCCGGCAACGCCGCCCGCATCTGCAGATGCACGCCGCCGATGGACACATCACGCGCCGAACCGATCTGATTAACGTCCCGGGCCGCGCTCGACTCCGTCACGCTCTGCCGGTCGGCCGGAAACGCGGGGTCAGCTCCGGCGGATGTCGACATCGCGGGCCGCGCCCATCTGGAGGCCGGAGATGACCCGGCTGCCCGGCCCTGCCACCACTGGCGAAGCCGGCTCAGCGAAATCCACGCTCGCCCCTCCCCTTCGTCACCCCCCGAAGGTCAGAGCGATCGTATCCCGGCGGGCTAGCCCGTTTGCCGGCGTTCTCTTCAACCCGCCATGGGGAGGGTCTGCTGGGTGGCGACGCCGAGGGTGGATTCGATGATGGTGACGAAGCCCTCGGCCTCGGCGATGAGTTCGTCGGCGTCGTGCGCGCTGACCAGGTGGACCAGGCCGGCTTCTGCGGCGGCGCGCTTCTTGGCGCTGGTCGCGAAGTAGGCGGCCCACTGGGAGAGTTCGGGCTGGGTCTCCGGGAGGAGTTCCCAGGCGCTGCGCAGCCGGCGGCGGCGGCCGTCGATGGGCTGGGGGCGGGCGGCCAGAATCGCCGCGGCGGCACGGAGGGCCGCCAGGTGGGCGTTGATGTATCGTTCGGCCGGGGTTGTCGCGAGGGCTGCGTCCGCCAGGCAGGAGCGGGCGTCGGTCAGGTGTGCGAGAACGGTCCGCGACACTTTGGGCCCGGTGGGCCCGTTCTGCGGTCCGGTCATGCCAGCCTCCTAGGGCTTGGTGGCCTCCGGCGGTCTCCGCCGGTGGAATCACACTTGCAGACCCCACCGACATTTCCGCCTGCGGTTCCTCCAGACTGCGTGGCCGGACGAGGAGCTTCCCCTCTCCCCGTCCGGCCTCAAGCTGCGGGGCCGCGCTCCCACTCGTCTCCGCCGACGACGGGGAGCGCGGGCCCCTCTTGGGGTGAGAGCAGGCCGCGAGTCCCACTCTCACAGCTCGAACATAAATTCGACCAAGGTCAAAGTCAAGCACTTCGCCGAACAAGGGTTCGATCAATGATGCTGTCAGCGCGCGAAAACGGCCCCGCACCTGGGGAGATGCGGGGCCGTCGATCAATCGCTCAGCGGGCGAACTTACCCTTCACGTGGACCGGCACGCCGGTGCCCAGCTGGCCGGGGAGGATCTCCGCGACGTGCATCGGGAGCCGTACGCAGCCGTGGGAGGCCGGGTAGAGCGGCACCGACTGCGCGCCGTGGAAGGCGATGCCGCCGTTGAAGAAGATCGGGTTGTACAGCTGGCCCAGGTAGGACTTGTGCCAGCCGCTCCGCCGCCAGGTGGTCTTGAAGTTGCCGGTCGGCGTACGGGCGTCGCCGGTGAACTTCTGGCGTTCGCCGTTCCACATCGCGTACTCGACGTACGGGACGCCGCTGCCGGAGGAGATATGGGTGATCAGGCGGACCTGGCCACCCCGGTAGAGGACCATGACCTGCTTGGTCAGGTTGACCTCGGCCCGGTCGGGCTTGCCGTTCGGCACCAGGATCCGGGGTTCGGCCGGCTGTTCCAGCGCGTTCCAGGTCCTGGCCGTGATCGTGCTGGTCGGCTTGAGACCGTTGATCTTCTGGAAGGCCCAGACGGCGGCCTGGGTGGTGCCGCCGTACCTGCCGTCGATCTTGCCGGGCAGGTACCGGAGTTCTTTGAGCCGCGTCTGGAGCGCCTTGACCGCCGCCCCCTTGGCCCCCAGTTTGAGCGTCTTGTTCGGAGCGGTGAACGGCGCCGGCACCGAGGCCGCCACCAATCGGACCGCTCCAGAATCCAGGCTCACCGCGGCTGGACGTGCCTGCTCAGCACCCGTCACAGCGCAACCGGTGAGCGCCACGGCCACCGCCGATAACAGCGCCGCGGTGGCGAGATGACGGCGTCGAGCCCTCATCTACATCAACCCCCTCATGTACACCATCTTTCGACAAAGGAACTTAGCGCACGGTGTGCTCAGTCCCTTGCGGGGGCAATGAGGTCGTTACCGAATCTCGCACCCTCCTGTCTTGGTTAGAGTTGGCGGGTGCCGGAAAAGTTGCATCCCAACGTCGCCCATGTCGCCTCGATCCTCCGCGAACTGGGCGCAACCGGGGAAATCGTGGTCTTCGACGAATCGGTGCCCACCGCGGCCGCCGCGGCGGCGCAGCTGGGCTGCGAGGTCGGCGCGATCGCCAACAGCCTGATCTTCGACGCCGACGGCGCGCCGCTCCTGGTCCTCACCAGCGGCGCGCACCGCGTCAACACCGACCTGATCGCCGCGCTCATCGGCGCCTCCCGGGTCCGCCGCGCCACCCCGGAGTTCGTCCGCGCCCACACGGGCCAGACGATCGGCGGCGTCGGCCCCGTGGGCCATCCGGCCCCGGTCCGCACCCTGGTCGACACCTGGCTGGCCAAGCACCCGGTGGTCTGGGCGGCGGCCGGCCACCCGCACACGGTCTTCCCGAGCACCTACGACGAGCTACTCGAACTCACCGGCGGCACCCCCACCGAGGTCGAGTAGTCACATGTATCGGAAACGTCCCTTTAGCCACATCTGGCCGGGCCTTGGCTGAGGGACTTTGCTAGTGTGCGTCGCGTGATCGAATTGCGGCGGGGTGGAGCGGACGCGTTTGTCGGCTCCCTGGAGACCGTGCTCGATATTTACACCGCGGCGATGCGACCGCCGCCCGATCAGCTTTCCGGGCGTATGGCCATCATGCGGAATCACGCCACATATCCGGAATTCGTGTGCGTGTTCGCGGGGGCGCCCGAGATCGTGGCCTTCGCCTACGGGTTTCGCGGCGCGCAGGGGCAGTGGTGGCACGACGTGGTCCGGCGGGCGCTGTATGAGCGGGCCGGCCCGGTGATCGCGGACGACTGGTTCGGGGACGCGCTGGAGCTGGCCGAGATCCACGTCCGGCCGGACTTCCAGGGCAAGGGCATCGGGCGCGGGATGATCAAGGCGATCTGCGCGGACCGGACCGAGCGGACCGCCGTGCTGTCCACGCATGACGCGCCCACGGCGGCCCGGCACCTCTACCGGAGCATCGGTTTCCTGGATCTGATGACCGAGTTCGTCTTCCCCGGCGGGTACGAGACGTACGCGATCGCCGGAACCCGGCTCCCGCTCGCCTAAACGACGACCGCAGGAGTCAGGGCCTGGAAGACCTCGCGGGTCGCGCTCGACCGGTTGAACGTGATGAAGTGAATGCCCGGCGCGCCCTCGTCCAGCAGGGTCTGGCAGAGTTCGGCGGCGTGCTCGATGCCGAGGCGGCGGACCGACTCCGGATCGTGGGCGACGGCCTCGAAACGCGCGGCGACCTCGGGCGGGAAGGGCGCGCCCGACAGCTGCTCGGAACGGGCGATCGTGCTGATCTGGGTGACCGGCATGATGCCGGGGATGATCGGGGTGTCGCAGCCCTTCGCGGCCACCCGGTCGCGCAGCCGCAGGTAGTCGTCGGCTTTGAAGAACATCTGCGTGATGGCGTAATCAGCCCCCGCACGACATTTCCTGACGAACTGCTCGGTGTCCGATTCGATGGTCGCCGACCGGGGGTGCTTGTACGGAAAAGCCGCCACCCCCACGCAGAACTCCCCCGACTGCCGGATCAGCCGGACCAGCTCCTCCGCGTACAGCACCCCTTCCGGATGCCGCACCCAGGTCCCCATCGGATCCCCCGGCGGGTCGCCCCGGACGGCCAGGATGTTCCGCACGCCGGCGTCCGCGAACCGCCCGACCAGATGCCGCAGCTCCCGCACGGAGTGGTTGACGGCGGTGAAGTGCGCCACCGGCGTGAGCGTCGTCCCGTGCGCGATGCGCTCGACGATGTCGACCGTGCGGTCCCGGGTTCCGCCGCCCGCGCCGTACGTCACCGAGACGAAGGTCGGCCGCAGGGCCTCAAGTTCCCGGATGGCCCGCCACAGTTGCCGCTCCCCCTCGTCGGTCTTCGGTGGCATGAACTCAAACGAGAAGGACCTTTCACCTGCGGCCAGCAGGTCCTTGACCGTCGGAACACGGTCAGGAAAGCGCGACGGGAGTCCCAGAGACATACCCCACAGGTTACAGGCCACTACCGCGCAGGAAGAGATCCACCGGATCCTCATCCACCCCGCGGGAAGGAGATAAGGATCAACGGAAGATACCCTCTCATTTATGACATATGTCCCGGGGCCGCTGGAGCTCATCCGCCCGGAAGTGGACCGTGCCCTGCTGCGGTTCCTGGACCGCCAGCGCCCCGCGTTCGACGATCCCGACCTGATCGCGGTGCTGTCGGCGGCCGAGGACTTCCTGTCGGGCGGCAAGCGGCTGCGTCCCGCCTTCTGCTACTGGGGCTGGCGGGCCGCGGGCGGCAGCGCCGATCCCTCGGTCTACACGGCGGCGGCCTCCCTGGAACTGCTCCAGGCCAGCGCGCTCGTGCACGACGACGTGATGGACTCCAGCGACCTGCGCCGGGGCATGCCGTCCGCGCACCGCCGGTTCGAGAAGCTGCACCTGGACTCGGAGTGGAGCGGCTCGGCCCTCCAGTTCGGCGAGGGCGCGGCCATCCTGCTGGGCAACCTGCTGCTGATCTGGTCCGGCGAGATGTGGCGGACCAGCGGCGTGCCCGCCGACTCGATGGCCGCCGCCCAGCCGGTGTTCGACCACATGCTCACCGAACTGATGAGCGGGCAGTACCTGGACCTGCTGGAGCAGGCGCACGGCGAGAACACCTTCGACAGCGCGCTCCGGGTGGCTCTGTACAAAAGCGGTAAATATTCGGTCGAACAACCCCTCCGTCTCGGCATGGTGCTGGCCGCCCGATCGCGCGAACCGTGGATCGACCGGTTCTGCGCCGAGTACGGCCAGAAGGTGGGCATCGCCTTCCAGCTCCGCGACGACGTCCTGGGCGTGTTCGGCGACCCGGTCGAGACCGGCAAACCGGCCGGGGACGACCTGCGCGAGGGCAAACGCACCATGCTGATCGCCCGCACCCTGGCGGCCGCCTCCAAGGAGCAGGCGCACGACGTGCGGAACCTGCTGGGCGATCCGAAGCTGGACGCGGAGGGGGTGGCCCGGCTGCGCGGGATCATCGAGGAGACCGGGGCGCTCGCGTACTGCGAGGACATGATCCGGCGGTATCTGGACGACGCGCTGGCCTGTCTCCAGACGGCGGGGATCACCTCCGCCGCCCGCGAATCGCTGGCCGCCCTGGCCGTCGCGGCCACCACTCGCCGGACATAACATCCCGCATTCCACATTCTGATGGGATTCACCCGTCCCTGCACCCTCATGCTGAACCGCACACCGATGCGTGAGGGAGAGGACCGCGGGGCCAATGTGGAAGCGGAAGAAACCCGATCCAGTCCCACCTGACTGGACACTCGATACGCTGACCTGCGCCCAGGCGCACGGCATGGGGGTGTCCAACGCGACCGCCCCGCACCTGCAGCATCTCTTCGTGGACAAGTCCGACTTCGTGCCGGCCTTCCTGGAACAGATCTGCGCCTCGTTCGAGGCCAAGCAGCACGAGCTGCTAACCAACCGCACCGGGGAGCTCGACGGGATCCAGAAGGGCTACGAGAACGCCATCCGGTTCGTGGCGACCGCGATGCGCAGCTATGGCGTCCTGGAGAACGATCTCATCGCGCTGGGCCCGGAGCCGCAGGCGCCCACCTCACGCGAGTACATGCGGCCACTGACCCCGTACGAAGCCCAGCAGGTCAAGATGGGGCAGCGGCGGCGCCGGATGGAGAAAGAACGCCACACCCTGCGGAACGGCATCGACACCGAGATCGCGGTCATCTCCAACCTGCAGGGCAGCTGGAACACCTGCTGGCAGAAACACGGCGGGGCCGTCGGCGGGGCGCTCTCCCAGGCGCGGAGACTGCTCGCCTGTTACAAGGAAGGCCTCTACTCCCGGCACGAGCGGGCCCCGCTGCTGGTCGGCGTCTGGACACCACCCGAGCTCGCACTGCGGGAGGAGTGGTACTTCGACCCCGACGAGCATCGGGAGCGGACGTTCCCGCCCGGCATCCTCCAGCACGGCGACGAACTCGCGCACGCCTGGCTCAACTTCTGGCAGCGCGACCCGCAGCCGCTCAGCCTCGAATCAGGCGACGACGGCACCTTTGAACTCGAATAACACGACATGGGGCAGCGCAACATGAGACCACGCGTTCTGGCCGCCGCGACGGCGGCCGCCCTGCTGCTCACGATGACGGCCTGCGACCCGGACGAGTTCAAGCCGGCCTGTGGCCTGGTCGTCGACGTGACCGGCTTCCGCAAGGTGCCGGCCGCCACAAAGCTGCTGGAGGGCAACGTCACGAAATTCGTCGAACGCTGCGACGGGCTCGCCTTCGCCGCGGCCACCGGCCGGTCGGTGGGCAGCCCGTGCCAGGCCGTGAACCCGGTCACCTTCCCGGCCTCCGAACGGGAGAACCCCAACGGCAATCCCCTCCTTGAGAAGCGCGCCAGAGAGGCCCACATCAGGGAGGCGATCACCGCCGCGGGAAACCTGCTCAAGTGCGAGGAACCCCAGGCCAAGGGGTCGGACGTCCTGGGCGCGCTGCAACTGATCGGCGACCGGGTGCGGAACCTCTCCGGACTGCCCGGCCCGTACCAGGTCATGATCTTCAGCGACCTGATGAACAACGTCGATCCGCTCGACCTGTCCAAGGGGGACTACTCCGAGGAGTCCTTCAGAAAGTCCACGATCGACAAGCTGCGTATCGGCAAGCACCTGCCCAACTTCAGCGACACCGTGGTCGAAGTGCACGGGTTCAACCTCACCTCCGAGAAGAACCCGGCGCGGGTCGCCCAGCTCCAACAGCTCTGGACCGAACTTCTCATCGCCTCGGGGGTTCCCGCAGACCAAGTGCGGTTCCTGTGAACCCCTCGCTCTTTGGAGATCAATCGTGAGCACCCAGCACAGCAACGACTACCTGCCCGCCCAGCCGCCCGGGTGGAACGCTCCGGAGATTCCGTACCCGGACTGGGCCGCCATCGAAGCGAAGGCCCGGGCCGACGGCGTCCAGCACGGGCAGTCGCTCGAGCCCATCGCCCTGATGCAGGAGTTCGAATCCCTGCACCTGAACCAGCTCGACGGGGACCGGGACGCGGAGATCGCCAAGTTCCAGACCCAGCTCCAGCGCCTGCGCCGGGAGACCGAAGGCGCCCAGGCCGAGCTGGACGAATACGCCACGACGATGGAGAAGGACTTCTCCACCTCGCAGACGACCTATGACCACATCAACAAGACCGTGACAATGATGGAGTCGGGGCCCTCCACGCGGGCGGGTGACCGGCTGCCCAGCACCCTGGCCCTGTCCGGCGGCGGCTGGAAGGCGGCGTTGCGGCACTGGGCCGGCCCGATCATCATTCTGGCCCTGCTGCTCACCGTCGACGTGCCCATCTACTACGCGACGTTCCTGGTGTTCGGCGAGAGCCCGGTGCTCACCTACGCCCTGGCGATCGGGGCCATCCTGGTCTTCGTGCTCGGCCCGCACTTCTATGGGCGCAGTTTCCGGGAGTGGCAGGAGTACCGGGACCGGGGTGACCGGGCGGACCGGCGTGGCCTGGCCAAATGGCCGATCCTACTGTTCGTCATTCCGGTGCTCTGGTTCGTCTCCATCTGCAGCATCGCGTACATGCGGCTGAAGTCCCTGTACGAGAACCCGCCGGTCCTCTACGGCGCGGACGGCAAGCCGCTGGCGAAGAACTTCGACGCGGCCGGAAACGAGATCCCGTCCGACACTACGCTCCTCGGCCAGCTGGGCTACCTCCCGCTGCTGATCGTCTTCCTGGCTCTGATGATCTTCACGGCGCTGATCGCGACCGAGCTGGGTCGGCGGATGGGAAACCCGAACGACCGTCTGCTTAAAGAGCAGCGGGCCAACCGGCTGCGGGCCAGGGGCGTGCTCGATCAGGCCCAGCGGCGCAAGGCCGAGGCCGCCCGCAAGTCCAAGGAGATCGCCGCCTTCCTGGCCGAGCTGACGGCCGCCGAGGAGCGGGGGCCGGCCCAGATCGAGCAGCACTTCGACAAGGCCGAGGAGATCTACGTCAACTCGCTGGCCATGACTGTGGATGCCAAGGACGACGATCCGGACCGGATCGATCGGGTGGTGCTCTTCGGTCCCGGCATCCTGCGCCGGCATCGGCGCCTCCGGCACGAGCTGAACATGGCGGAATCCTGACGCGTGCGATGCGGACGGCGCTCCGGTGCACGCGGTCGAACACAACGGGGAGAAAGTCAGAGGGCACAGATCCGATGAGCGTGAAACTCAGCAAGGGCGAGAACTTCTCGCTGACCCAAACCGGCGCTGATCTCAGTCAGGTGGTCATCGAGCTCGGCTGGACCCCGCGCGCCACCGTAGGGGCCGATTTCGACCTCGACGCGTCGGCTCTCATGGTCGGGCCGGGCGACCGGGCCCTGTCCGACGAGCATTTCATCTACTACAACAACCTGCGCAGCCCCGAGGGCGCGGTCCGGCACGAGGGGGACGACCGGGACGGGCAGGCCAAGGGCGAGCGCATCTGGATCGACCTCGGCCGGGTGCCCGCCCAGTGCGTGAAGATCATATTCACGGTCTCGATCCACCTCGCCATCGAGCGCAGGCAGAACTTCGGGCAGGTCAGGGACGCGTACATCACGGTCAGCGACGGCTCGGACGACCTCCTGCTGGGCCGCTTCGACCTGGCCGAAGACTACGCCGGCGAGACCGCGATGATCTTCGGCGAGCTCTACTGGCACCGCGCCGAATGGAAGTTCCGAGCCGTCGAGCAGGGCTATCGGGAAGGCCTGGAGCGAATCCTCCGGGCGCACGGGGTCGATGTCGAATGACCACGCCAGAGTGCCCGGATAGGAAAGTGATCCCGTGAATCTCCGCATCTTCGGAGTGCCTTTCGGCACCACCGCAGTCGGCTTGATCGGCGCACTGCTCATCGGCGGCTGGGAGGCGTTCGCCCTGGTGGCGATCCTCTCGGTCCTAGAGATATCGCTGTCATTCGACAACGCCGTGGTGAACGCCAAAGTGATCGAGCGGATGAGCCAGTTCTGGCAGCGGATGTTCCTCACCATCGGCATTCTGATCGCCGTCTTCGGCATGAGGCTGGCGTTCCCGCTGCTCATCGTGGGCATCACCGCCCAGCTCAGCCCGGCCGAGGCCATCAGCCTGGCGGTGAACGACCCGGCCGGCTACGGCGCCCGCCTGCACGAGGCGCATCCCATGATCGCGGCCTTCGGCGGCATGTTCCTGCTGATGCTGTTCCTCGACTTCGTCTTCGAGGAGCACGATTTCACCTGGCTGGCCTGGCTGGAACGTCCGCTGGCCCGGATCGGCAAGCTCGACCAGCTCTCGGTGGCGGTGGCCCTGGTGGTGCTGGTCACCACCACCACCCAGCTGCTCGCGGAGCCTGGCCCCGCGCTGATCGCCGGGGTGTTGGGGATCGTGACGTATCTGCTGGTCAACGGTCTCGGCGAGCTGTTCCAGGAGGAGGGGGGCGAGCCAGGCATCGCCTACGCCACCGGGCGGGCCGGATTCTTCTTGTTCCTCTACCTGGAGGTGCTGGACGCCTCCTTCTCCTTCGACGGGGTGATCGGCGCGTTCGCGATCAGCGACAACCTGTTCGTCATCACGGCCGGTCTGGGCATCGGTGCGATGTACGTCCGCGCGCTCACCATCTACCTGGTCCGGCGAGGCACGCTCAGCAAGTACGTCCACCTGGAGCACGGCGCGCACTGGGCGATCGGGGCGCTCGCCGTGATCATGGTGTTGAGCTTCGGGTTCACCGTGCCCGAGGTGGTGACCGGGCTGATCGGGCTGTGTTTCATCGGGACCGCGATGATCACCTCCACTATCCACCGCCGCAGCGTGCCCAGTCCTTCGGACGAGACGCCGGCCATGACCGCGGCCAAGAGCTGAGGACACGATGGCAGTCAACCTGAGCAAAGGCAGCGGGAACGGCACGCAGCCGCCCGAGCCAGCCGAGCCGCCACGGCAGCAGCCGCGAAAGGTGCGGCTGAGCAAGGACAAGCCGACCGCCGCGGTGCCCGCGCAGGCCGGGCAGATCCGGGTCAATCTCCGGTGGGATGACTCCGGATCTCCGGTGGATCTGGACCTGTCCTGCTTCTGGGCGCTGGCCAACGGCAAGATCGGCTGCGTGCAGGCCCTGGGCGACAAGTTCACCGTGCCCCCGCACAGCCAGAACCCGCTGATCAGGCTGGACGAGGACAAGAAGTCCGGCGGCGGCGACGGGGAGAACCTGTTCATCGACATGTCCCGGGCGCACCACATCAGGCGCATCCTCGTATACGCCCACATCTCCGATGGCGTGCCGAACTTCGCCGCCGCGCATGCCGTGGCGACCGTGTACCAGGAGGACGCGGCCCCGATCGTGGTCGAGCTGAAGGGGCCCTCGTACCGGGCCTCGGTGTGCACGGTCGCGCTGATGGTCGGCGACGAGGCGGGAGGGCTCACCGTCCGGCACGAGGTGCGGTACTTCCAGAGCGCCAAGCAGATGAGCGACCACTACGGCTGGGGGCTGAGCTTCCGGCCCGGCCAGAAGTTCCACGGCTAGTTCAACCGGCCGGCGAGTCGGCGCTTGAACTCGGACGCCGCCGCCTTCGGGTCGTCGGCCTCGGTGATGGCGCGGACGACGACCACCCGGCGGACGCCGTACGACAGGACCTCGTCGAGGTTGGCGAGGTCGATGCCGCCGATGCCGAACCACGGGCGATCCAGGGTGGCGGCGTGGCGGAGCAGGGCGGGGCCCGGGGCGGGGCGGCCCGGTTTGGTGGGGGTGGGCCAGATCGGGCCGCAGCAGAAGTAGTCGACGCCGGGTTCGACGGCGGCGGCCGACGCCTCGGCCTCGGCGTGCGTGGACCTGCCGATGAGCATGCCGGAACCCAGGATGGCGCGGGCGGCCGGCACCGGCAGGTCGTCCTGGCCCAGGTGCAGCACGTCGGGCCCGAACCCGGACAGCCCGGCAGCGCACGCGACGTCGGCCCGATCATTGACCGCCAGCAGCGCGCCATGCCGGTCGCAGGCCGCGCGGAAGCGTTCGAGCAGGCCGAGCTCCTCGCGCGCCTCCAGACCCTTCTCCCGGAGCTGGAGGATGTCCACCCCGCCGGCGAGCGCGGCGTCCAGGAACTCGTCCAGGTCGCCGCGGTCGCGCCGGCTGTCGGTGCACAGGTACAGGAGGGCGCGTGAAAGACGCTGCCGGGCGTTCGGAGTTGCCTCAGTCACCCACCAACGATGTCATGCGCTCAGAAGCCCAGTGCCTGGGCCCGCCTTTTGACCTCCGTGTGGCGGCCCGCCACGATCGCGTCGATGGGCGCGCCGGGGAGCGAGTCGTCGCTGGTGAACAGCCAGCGGATGGACTCGACCTCGCCGTATCCGGCGTCGGCAAGGACAGTCAGGGTGCCGGGAAGTCCCTTGATGACATCGTCACCAGCCAGGAACACCGCCGGGATCTGCGGCTCGCCGCCGCCGCGGCGGACTCCGACGAGCTTCTTGTCCTTGATGAGCTGCTTGGCCCGGCCAATGCTCAGGCCCAGCTTCTTCGCGACCGTCGAGAGTGGCAGCCACTCTCCCACCAGGTGGTCGGTCTCTCGGTCGATCTGCGCAACAGTAAGCGTCACGAAACCACCATTACCACATGCCCCCGCCATGAAACACCTCGGTTAAGCCACAGTGCAATCACGCAGGGTAACACCGGGGTCGGCGAGCCTTACGGCGTCGATCCTCTGGCGGCTTTCCACGAGCCTGCGGCCCTGAAGTAAATCACGGGGACGGTCCACGGTGAGAATGGCGGTGAGGCGGTCGTCGTCGGTCAGCCAGCAGACCGACCAGCCGGCGTCCCGCTCGGGGTCGCCGCGCATGACCATGCGGCCGCCGTCGTGGTGGCCGGCGTACTGGACCATGTGGTTGAACTGCTCGGACCAGAAGTACGGCACCGGGTCGTAGATCGCCGACTCCCCCATCAGGGTGGCGGCGGCGACGTCGGGGCCGTTGAGCGCGTTGTCCCAGTGCTCGATCCGCATCCGGCGGCGGAACCGGCGGGACCACCAGTTGGCGCAGTCGCCGACGGCGACCACGTTGGGGGCGAACGTGCGCAGGTGCTCGTCGACCAGGACGCCGTTGTCGAGCTCCACGTCGGAGCCGTCCAGCCAGGCCACGGCGGGCCGTACCCCGACGCCGGTGACGACCACGTCGGCGGCGATCCGGTCGCCGTCGAGCAGGGTCAGGCCGTCCGGGTCGACGGTGCCGACCTTGGTGCCGAGGCGGAGCTCGACACCGGCCTCCGCATACCAGGGGATCATGTACGCGCCGACCGGGAGCGCGTTCGCCAGCGGCGCGTCGTCGGCCTCTACCACGGTCACCTGGCAGCCCGCGCGGGCGGCGGCGGTGGCCACCTCGGCGCCGATCCAGCCCGCGCCGACGATCGCGACCCGGGTCTCCGGCAGCAGCTTGGCGCGCAGGGCGAGCGCGTCGTCGATGGTCCGCAGCACATGCTGGTGGCCCTCGCCGCGCAACCGGATCGGGGCGGCCCCGGTGGCGACCACCAGGCCGTCGAACTGGAGCTCGCCGTCGGTCGTCTCCACGACGCCCTCGCGGAGCCCCTTGGCGGCGGCGCCGAGCCGGAGCGTCACATCCAGCGCGTCCAGGTCGGAGTCGACCACCGAGGAGTCCGCGGCGCCCAGCAGCACGGCCTTGGAGAGCGGCGGACGGTCGTAGGGGCGATGGTTCTCCTCCCCCACGAGCGTGATGCGGCCGGCGAACCCGTGGGCCCGCAATGCCTCGATGCTCCGAATACCGGCCAGGCCGGCTCCCACCACCACGACGTGATCCACGCCCTGACCCTAGATTGCCTACCGGGGCACTCGCCAATGGAGATTGGGTAACAAATTGGGTAAGTACCGCGCACAGTATCTGAATTGCGTGTTGTGCGTTGCGGCCCCGAACACGACTAGGCTGATGGTGTAAGACGCGCGGGAGTCCGGCTGACCGGGCTGAGAGGAGAACTCTCCAGGTTCTCGACCGCTATGACACCTGATCCGGGTAATGCCGGCGAAGGGAGCGCGGTGCCTGAATCCGCAATTTCGGAAAGCCATACCCCGAATTCCGTTTTCGACGTCGCCGTCGTCGGCGCGGGGGTGGTGGGCCTCTCGATCGCCTGGCGGGCCGCGCTGCGGGGGCTGCGGGTGGCCGTCGTGGACCCGGATCCCGGGCGTGGCGCGACGTACGCGTCGGCGGGCATGCTGGCGCCGGTGAGCGAGGTCACCTTCACCGAGGAGCCGTTGCTCCGGCTCGGGCTGGCGTCGCTGGCGCGGTGGCCGTCGTTCCGTACCGAACTGGAGGAGGCGAGCGGCAGGGCTGTCGACTATCGCACCGACGGCACGCTGGAGCTCGCCTACGACTCCGACGACCTGGCCCAGCTGGACGATCTGGCCGCCTTCGAGGCGACACTGGGGCTGCGCGTCGAACGGCTGACCGGCCGCGAATGCCGCAAACGCGAACCCATGCTGGCGCCCTCGATCCGCGGCGGCCTGCTGGCCCGCGACGACGCCTGGGTGGACCCGCGCCTGCTCGCCCCCGCCCTGTGCGCCGCCCTGGCCCGGGCCCGCGCCACGTTCGTCGCCGAACCGGCGGTGAAGATCCAGTCCGGGCTGGTACGGCTGGCCGGCGGCGCCGTCAGGGCCGAGCAGATCGTGGTCGCCGCCGGAGCCCGTTCCGCGGCGCTGCTGCCCGGCCTCCCGGTCCGCCCGGTCAAGGGCCAGATCCTGCGCCTGCGCGGGCCGCGCGGCTTCCTGTCGGCCTGCGTGCGCGGCTGGGTGCACGGCGTGCCCGTGTACCTGGTGCCGCGCGAGAACGGCGAGATCACGCTCGGCGCGACCATGGAGGAGCAGGGCTTCGACCCGAGGGTCACCGCGGGCGGCGTCTACCAGCTGCTCAGGGACGCCCGCGACCTGGTGCCCGGCATCGCCGAGCTGGAGCTCGCGGAGACCCGCGCCGGGTTCCGCCCCGGCACCCCCGACAACCTGCCGCTGATCGGCGCCACCGGCCTGCCGGGGGTGTACGTGGCGACCGGGCACCACCGGGCGGGCGTGCTGCTGTCGCCCGTCACCGCCGACGCGGTCGCCGACCTGCTGACCGGCGCGGCCGGGCCGCCGCTCCTGGCCGCCTGCGATCCGGCCCGATTCGAGTGAGGGACAGATGCTAGTGACGATCAACGGCAGCGCGCATGAGCTGGCGGAGGGGGCTTCGGTGGCGCAAGCCGTACGGGAGCTGACCGGGCAGACCGGCGGCGTGGCGGTGGCCGTCAACGACGAGGTGGTGCGGCGCGGGGCCTGGGACTCCACGGCGCTCACCGATGGGGACCGGGTCGAAGTGCTCACCGCGGTCCAGGGAGGATGACGGCGTGACAGACGACGTGCTGGTTCTCGGCGGCGAGAAGTTCGAGTCCAGGCTGATCATGGGGACCGGTGGCGCGCCGTCGCTGGAGGTGCTGGACCGGGCGCTGGTGGCGTCCGGGACCGAGCTGACCACGGTGGCGATGCGGCGGCTCGACCCGGCCGCCCAGGGGTCGGTGCTGGACATGCTGAAGGCCAGGGGCATCCGGGTGCTGCCGAACACGGCCGGCTGCTTCACCGCCGGCGAGGCCGTGCTGACCGCGCGGCTGGCCCGGGAGGCGCTCGGCACCGACTGGGTCAAACTGGAGGTCATCGCCGATGAGCGGACCCTGCTGCCGGACCCGATCGAGACCTTCGACGCCGCCGAACGGCTGGTCGCGGACGGGTTCACGGTGCTGCCGTACATCGGGGACGACCCGATTCTGGCGCGGCGGCTGGAACAGGCCGGCTGCGCGGCTGTGATGCCGCTGGGCGCGCCGATCGGGTCCGGGCTCGGCGTGCGCAACCCGCACAACATCGAGCTGATCGTCGAGTCCGCGCAGGTGCCGGTGATCCTGGACGCCGGGATCGGCACCGCCAGCGACGCCGCCCTGGCGATGGAACTCGGCTGCGACGCCGTGCTGCTGGCCACCGCCGTCACCCGGGCCAGGCGGCCGGAACTGATGGCCGCCGCCATGCGCGACGCCGTCACCGCCGGGCGGCGGGCGCGCCTGGCGGGGCGCATCCCGCGACGCCGTTACGCTGAGGCGTCATCACCCGCGCGTGACCGGAGCGATCCAAGTGGCACGTGAAGCGCCGGTAAACCACTTTGTGGGTCTCGGTTTGGGATTCCCACGCTCTGTGGGTGGCAAATCACCCGTAAACTCTGGGCCGTGGACACGACGCTAACCGACCCACTCGTAGGGCAGACGCTCGACGGGCGTTACCGCGTCGAGTCCCGGATCGCCCGGGGCGGCATGGCCTCCGTCTACCTGGCTCTGGACATCCGGCTCGACCGCATGGTCGCCGTCAAGGTGATGCACCGCTCACTGGCCGAGGACCCGCAGTTCGTCCGGCGGTTCATCGGCGAGGCGAAATCCGTCGCCTCCCTGTCCCACCCCAACGTGGTGCACGTCTTCGACCAGGGCACCGACGGGGACCACGTCTACCTGTCGATGGAGTACTTCCCCGGCAAGACCCTCCGCGACGTGCTGCGCGAGCGCGGCCGGATCCCCGCCAGGGAAGCCCTGGAGATCATGATCCCGGTGCTGGCCGCCCTCGGCGCGGCCCACCAGGCCGGGCTGATCCACCGCGACGTCAAGCCGGAGAACGTGCTGCTGACCGAGGACGGCCGGGTCAAGGTCGTCGACTTCGGGCTGGCCCGCGCGATCGAGGCGAGCAACCAGACCAAGTCCGGCATCATGATCGGCACCATCGCGTACATGTCGCCCGAGCAGGTCACCGCCGGCGTCGCCGACGTCCGCGCGGACGTGTACGCGGCCGGGATCGTGCTGTACGAACTGCTGACCGGGCACCAGCCGTACCAGGGCGAGTCGCCAATGTCGGTCGCCTACCGGCACGTCCACGACAGCGTCCCCGCCCCCTCCGCGCTCGCTCCTGAGACCCCGCCCGCGCTGGACGCGCTGGTCCGCTCCGCCACCGCCAAGGACCCCGCCCAGCGCCCCAACGACGCGGCCGCCATGCTCGTCGCCGCCGTCGAGGCCCACCGCGGCCTCGCCGCCGCCCGCGTCAGCGGCCAGCACTCCGTCCCCACCTTCCCGCCCGGCGTCCAGCACACCACCGTCCAGCCCAGCCTGGACCTGCCCCCCGCCGCCCCCGTCAAGCGGAACCTCCGCCCGGTCTGGTTCGTCGCCGGCCTCGCCCTGCTCATGCTGGCCGGCATCGCCTTCAGCGGCTGGTACTTCTCCCAGGAGCGGTACGCCAAGGTGCCCGACCTGCTCAAGCAGAACGTGAAACTGGCCGAGCAGGCGGCACGCAAACTCGGCTTCCAGGTCAAGATCGGCGAACCCCGGTTCGACGGCAAGGTGGCCAAGGACATCGTCCTGGAGACCCAGCCCGCGGAGGGCGTGGAGGTCGAGAAGGGCTCCCTGGTCACCATCATCGCCTCGGCAGGACCGGAGATGGTGGTCGTCCCGAAGGTCGAGAACTCCAGCGAGGCCGACGCCCGCCTGAAGATCTCCGAAGCCGGGCTCACCGTCTCCCGCGTCCGCAAGTCCGCCAGCGACAAGATCGCCCGCGGCCTGGCGATCCGCTCCGACCCCGTCGTCGGCAAACGCGTCCGCAAGGGCTCCTCCGTCGTCCTGGTCATCAGCGTCGGACTGCTCGCGCCGGACGTCACCGGCATGATGCGCGACCAGGCCCAGCAGTTCCTGCAGACCAAGGGCTACCCCGGCGACTGCGTCAACGAGGTCACCGACGACGCGGCCCCCGGCACGGTCATCGCCCAGGAACCCGCGGGCGGCGCCGAGATGGAACCCACCACCAAGATCTGCATGACCGTGTCAAAGGGCCCGGACACGCCGTTCTGGCCCTGGGAGCGCGACCCGTCCATCGCGGCCCCCGACTTCGTCAACGTCCCCGACGTCCGCTTCAAGGACGTGAACGACGCACGCCGCGAACTCGAATCGGCCGGCTTCGAGGTCAAGGTCCGCAAGGTCGTCGGAGGGCGGCGGGTGATCTCACAGAACCCCGTGGGAGCTGTCCCGCAGGGCACCCGGATCACCCTCTGGCACTGACGCCGCGTGCCCGGCCCCCGGACGTTCGACGCCACCGCCCTCCTCGACCTGCTCGAACGGTCCTGGGCCTGGCAGTTGCGCCGCGTGTCGCTGGTGATCGAGGCCGGCCTGGCCGGGGAGACGATCGACGCGGCGGCCGACGCCCTGGGCGAGGCCTGCCGTCGGGTCGGCCACCGGGAACTCGCCACCCGCTGGCCCGCGTGTGTCGCGGGGTGCGTCGCCGGGGTGGCCGCCCGCCACGGCGCGGCGGACGCCTTCTGGCCGCGCTGGTGGGCCGCCTCCCGCCATCGGGGCAGCCCGGCCAGGTGGGGCACGGCGTTTCTGGACGCGCTGCGCGTCCTGGGCCTGCCGGCCGATCCTGACGTCAAACGTTCGATCATGATGCACGCCGGCCATGGAACCGCCCCGGAGGTCCCCAGCCCGCTCGACCTCGACCCCTTCGGGGCGGGAGTCCGGCGCGGCGGGACGGCGCTGACCCACCCGGGGGAGGAGACCCTGCTCGTCTTCGGCGAGGACGGGCGGCACCTGCCCGGCGAACTGCCGGAAGCCGCCGTCTGGGTGGCCCACCCCGGCGACCGCGACCTGATCGCCGACATCCCGATCCGGATCATCGCCGAGAGCTTCCTGCCGTCCGGCTGGGACGGCTGGCGGCTGACGCAGATCTCCCTGGCGAACGCCGCCTGGCTGGCCCTGGCGGACGGCCCGCGGCACCCGGTGCGGGGGAGGGTACGGCCCCGCCTGCTGATCGAGGAGCCGACGCCAGGACTGGCCGGGCCCGGCGGCTCCCCGGTGCTGGCCGCGCCGCCCGCCCTGCGGCTGCCGGCGGGAACCTGGCTGGCCACCGTGCAGCCGGCCGGTGCCCGGCCGGCCCCAGCCGATCCCGCCGACCTCTGGGCGCGGCTCCCCCGCCCGCTCCTGGGCACCTTCACGGTCGACGTCAGGGACGCGCGCGGCCGGGGCACGCGGGAGACCGTCACCCTCGCCGAGGGCCTCTCGGCACGGTACGACCCGCCGGTCCGGCTCTTCGACGACGGCGGGCCGACGCCCGTGGACGCCCTGTTCGGCACGGTGCCCGGTCTCACGGTGGCGCCGCAGGCGCTCGCCTTCACCCGGACGGAGATCACCCGCGGAATCACCTGCGTG
This sequence comes from Acrocarpospora corrugata, assembly GCF_009687845.1. Taxonomy (GTDB): domain Bacteria; phylum Actinomycetota; class Actinomycetes; order Streptosporangiales; family Streptosporangiaceae; genus Acrocarpospora; species Acrocarpospora corrugata. The sequence continues at coordinate 94,454 of NZ_BLAD01000038.1, read as the reverse complement.
GCGGGTGACCGGGTCCTGGCCCTGACCGTCACCCCGCCGCACATGCGGGTCCTGGCCGGCCGGGAGTGGCATACCGCCCCGCTCCGGCTGACGCCGGAGGAGCTCGGATCGTTGCGCCTGGAGATTCCGGGCGTCCGGGAGCGACCACCCATCGAGGTCCGGGCCGGCGGCGTCCTCGTTCAGGAACTGACTCCGCACGCGAACGGCGAGTATCCCCTGCGGCGCGTGCTCGACACCGTGGCCGCGCACGGGCAGGCCCTTCTGGCGGTCCGGCGGCACGGGCGGCTCATCCCGCTGGCGGTGATTTCTCCCGCGGTACCAGCCGCCCCAGATCCGTGGCTCTGCAACGATTGATCCATGGATCCCCTCGCCACGAGCGCGCTCATCACCGGCACGTACCGGCGTTACCTCCGGTCCCTGCTGCCGGTGCGGGACCCGGCGATCGCCGAGGCGCTGGCCGCGGAGATCTCCGCCAGCCCGCTGCTGAGCAAGGGGCCGCTGCTGGAGGCGACCCCGCCGTACCGGACCGGGGCGACCCTCCGTGAGCTGATCGGCGAGGGTGTGCTCGATCCGGCGTTCGCCGTCCTGGGCAGCCCCGCGCTCCCGTTGGACCGGCCGCTGTACCTGCATCAGGAGCAGGCGCTGCGGAAAGCCGCCACCGGGCGGCACCTGGTGGTCGCCACCGGCACTGGCTCGGGCAAGACGGAGAGTTTCCTGCTGCCGATCCTGTCCGCGCTGATCGCCGAGGGGCGGCTGTCCCCCGGGGTGCGGGCGCTGCTGCTCTACCCGATGAACGCACTCGCCAACGACCAGCTCAAACGCCTTCGCGAGCTGCTGTCGGCGGTACCGCGGATCACCTTCGGCCGCTACACCGGTGACACGCCGGAGCGCGCCCAGCAGGGGGCGGCCCTGTTCGAGGAGCTCAACCCGGGCACGCCCAGGCTGCCGAACGAGTTGCTGAGCCGGGAGGAGATGCGGGCGGCTCCCCCGCATCTGCTGCTCACCAACTACGCGATGCTGGAGTATCTACTGCTTCGCCCGGCCGACCTGGAGCTCTTCGAGCCCGCCGACCGGTGGCGGTTCGTGGTCCTGGACGAAGCCCACGTGTACGACGGCGCCCGCGCCGAGGAGCTCGGCATGCTGCTGCGCCGCCTGCACGATCGGGTGGCCGGGGACCGTACGCTCCAGGCCATCGCCACCAGCGCCACCGTGGGCGACGAGCCGGGCGCGGTCATGGACTTCGCCACCAAACTGTTCGACGTGCCCTTCGAGTGGGTTCCCGGCGACCCGGCCCGCCAGGACCTGGTGACCGCCGCGCGGGTGGCGATGCCATCCGGCCCGTTCTGGGGTCCGCTGACCGCGGCCGACTACCGGAAGCTGGCGGTGAGCGAGGACCCGCACGGCGAGCTGGTCCGCCGGTCCGGCCTGCCCGGCGCCGGGGCCGCGCTGGCCCACGAGCAGGCCATGGCCACCCTGCGCGGCGCCCTCTCCGGCGGCCCGCGGCCGTTCGCCGACCTGGCCCAGCTGGTCTTCGGCGGCCAGGATGAGCCGGAGGAGGGCCTGGCCGCGCTGGTGGCGGTCGGCGGGAAGGTCAGGGACGGCACCGGGAGCGCGATCCTGTCGGCCCGCTACCATCTGTTCGCCCGCGCCACCGAGGGCGCGTTCGCCTGCCTCGCCGGGCCTCATGTCGCCCTGGGCCGCCACGAGACCTGCCCTGCCTGTGCCGGCGCGGTCTTCGAGTTCGGCGCCTGCAAGCGATGCGGGGCGGTGCACCTGATCGGCGCGGTGGAACAGTCCGGCGCGGGCCAGCTGTTCAGCCCGCGGGTGAGCCGGGACGACTCCCGCGTCTGGCTGCTGCTCGGCGACACCCCGGAAATGACGGACGAGGACGACGAGACCCTGGAGGACCTGCCCGAGACCGAGGCGCAGGACGCGTTCCTGTGCGGCCGGTGCGGGGCTCTCCATCCGGTACGGCGGAGCCGATGCGACCGGGACGGCTGCGGCGAGACCCAGCTGCGCCCGGTGCGGCGGCTGAAGACGCGGGCCAGCTCGCCCAGCGGCTGCCTGGCCTGCGGGGCGCGCGGCGCCGGCCTGATCCGCCAGTTCGAGAGCGGCAACGAGGCGGCGGCGGCGGTCCTGGCCACCGCCCTCTACCAGGCGCTGCCCCCGGCGCCCGAGTTCGAGGACCGGCCGGGCGGCGGCCGCAAGCTGCTGACGTTCAGCGACAGCCGCCAGGCGGCCGCGTATTTCGCCCCGTATCTGGAGTCCAGCTATGCCCAGATCCAGCAGCGGCGGCTGATCCTCGACGGGCTGCGGCGCGCCGCCGCCGACGAGGCCGCCACCGTGGACGACCTCGTGCACGAGGTGGTCGCGGCGGCGGGGCGGGCCGGGGTGTTCGGCCGCCGGGACTCCCGCCAGCAGCGCGGCCGCACGGTGGCGCTGTGGGTGATGCGGGAGCTGGTGGCCATGGACGAACGCCAGTCCCTGGAAGGACTCGGGCTGCTCCGGGTGGAGCTGGACCGTGAGCCCGGCTGGCGGCTGCCCGCGCCGCTGCTGGACCTGGGCCTGAGCGCGGCGGAGTGCTGGCTGCTCCTGGGCGAGCTGGCCCGATCCCTCCGGCAGCAGGGCGCGCTGACCATGCCCGAGCAGGTCGATCCGCGCGATGAGCTGTTCGATCCCCGGCGGGGGCCCATCTACGTGCGGCGCGACGGCGCGGAGGCGAAGCTGAAGGTGCTGAGCTGGCTGCCGACGCGCGGCGTCAACCGGCGGCTGGACTATCTGCGCCGAGTGCTCGCCGCCGCCGGCTCAGGGGCGGCGGACGCGCGGCAGATCCTGGACGGGTGCTGGCGACTGCTCACCTCCCTGCGGGAGGGCTGGCTGAGTTCGGCCGCGCTGCCGAAACTGGGCCAGGTCCATCAGCTCGACCACGCCTGGCTGAAGCTGTCCGCCGCCGGGGAGAGCTACCGGTGCGGCCTGTGCCGGCGGGTCAGCGCGACCTCGGTGCGCGGGGTCTGCCCCACACTCGGCTGCCTGGGCTCGCTGGCCCCGGCCGAGCCGGACGCCGACGACCACCACCGGGTGCTCTACCAGGCGATGACGCCGGTGCCGCTGCTGGCCAAGGAGCACACCGCCCAGTGGACCGGGCTTGAGGCGGCCGGCATCCAGCAGCGGTTCGTGCGCGGCGAGGTGAACGTCCTGTCCTGCTCGACCACCTTCGAGCTGGGCGTGGACGTGGGCGAACTGCAGGCGGTGATGCTCCGCAACATGCCGCCGACCACGGCCAACTACATTCAGCGGGCCGGGCGGGCGGGGCGGCGCGCGGACTCGGCGGCCCTGGTGCTGACCTACGCCCAGCGGCGCTCGCACGACCTGTCCCGGTATCAGGAGCCGGAAACGATGATCGCCGGTCAGGTGCGGGCGCCGTACGTGCCGCTCGGCAACGCCAGAATCGACCGGCGGCACGCCCATTCCGTCGCGCTGGCCGCCTTCTTCCGCCATTCCAGGCAGACCTCGGGCACGGTATGGAAGACGGCCGGCGACTTCTTCCTGTCCGGGGCGAGCTCCCAGGTCAGGCAGTTCCTCACGCCGGTCCCCCCGGACGTGCTCGCCTCGTTGCGCCGGGTCCTGCCCGCCTCGGTGCGGACCGAACTCGGCCTGGAGACCGGCGCCTGGGTCACCGAACTGTGCGCGCTGCTGGAACAGGTGCGGCAGGAGCTCGCCCAGGACGTCGAAGGGTTCGAGGAACGCCGCCGGGAGGCGTTCGACGGCCGCCGCAGCGATCTGGCCGCCCGCTACGAGCGGACCATCAACACCGTCACCCGCCGTTCCCTGATCGGCTACCTGGCGAACAGGAACGTGCTGCCCAAGTACGGCTTCCCGGTGGACAGCGTGGAGTTGCGCACCGCGCACTGCGAGAGCCAGGTGGGGGCCCGGCTGGAGCTCAGCCGCGACCTGTCCTCGGCGATCTACGAGTACGCGCCGGGAGCCGAGGTGGTGGCCGGCGGGGTGCTCTGGCGCTCGGCCGGCGTCTACCGGCTGCCCGGCCGGGAGCTGATCAGCAGGCACTACACCGTCTGCCGGACCTGCCAGCATTACCGGGAGGGCGACGAGACCCTGACGGGGGCCTGCCCCGCCTGCGGAAACGCGCCCGAGGGAGCGTTGCGGCAGTACTACGTGCCGGAGTTCGGCTTCGTCGCCGACCACCGGACCGCCAAACCGGGCACCGCCCCGCCGAAGGGCTCGTGGCACGGCGCGACCCACATCGTCTCCCTGGGCGAGGAACTCGCGGAACGCCGCTGGGCGTCCCCGGGGGGATCCTCCGTCTGGTGCCGTTCCGGCTCCCGGGGGCGGCTGGTCGTGCTCTCCGAAGGGCCGTCCGGAAGCGGCTTCCTGATCTGCGACTGGTGCGGCTGGGGCACGCCGAATCACGGCAGGCCCGCCAAGTCACACCTCAGCCCGCTCCGGCGGACCGAGTGCACCGGGCCGCTGCGGTGGCGCTCCCTGGCGCACAGCTTCGAGACCGACATCCTGGAGCTGCGGTTCGACGCGCCCGGCGTCGGCGACCACTGGCGGTCCACGCTGTACGCGCTGCTCGAAGGGGCCGCGGACGGACTGGAGATCAGCCGCAACGACATCGACGGCGCGATCAATCCCGGCTCCGACAGCCGGACCGGCCTGGTGATCTTCGATACCGTGCCCGGCGGCGCCGGCAGCGCGCTGCGCGTCGCCGAGTCACTAGACCTGGTGGCCGAAGCCGCGCTGAAGCGGGTCGCCTCCTGCGACTGCGGCGCCGAGACCTCCTGCTACGGCTGCCTGCGCACCCGCCACAACGAGCGGCACCACGACCAGCTCAGCCGAGGCGCGGCCCTCCAGGTCCTGGGCGCCCTCACCGCCGGAGGCCCGCTCGCCACGAATCGGTAACGTTGAGGATCGATAACGTCGCTCTCCGGATACCGCCGCCTGGCCTGAGTTACCGGTGGGGTACGCCATGCTGGAGGGGTCTTTACAGCTTCCTTCTTGAGCCGGACGGGACCATGGACCTCGCCAATCCTCCCCTCGGGGCCGCTCCTGCGGACGATGCCCCCGCCAGCACGGCGGACACGTTCGGGATCGACGCGTTCACGCTGGACGACCGGATGCGGTTGTTCCACTTCGCGGCGGCCGAGAAGCGCGAGGAGTACCTGTGGCTGCTGCGGGCGTTCGACCGGGGCCGGGCCAACTATCAGGTGCTGCTGCACGCGGCCAGTGCCCGTGGCCTGCTGAACCAGCTCCGCGAGGAGCACCCGGGCTGCCCGGAGGTCGGCGACGTGCAGTCCCTGCTGGATTCGCTCAACGAGTGGCGGCTGCTCGATCGCAGCTACGACGGGACCCGCGCGGCCAGCCTCGCCGAATACCGCAACCGGCACTACGTGTATCAGTTCACTCAGGCCGGTTATCGCGCGTACCGGGCGGTCGAGGACGTGCTCGGGGCGACCCTGGAGGACGCCCAGCTATCAAGGCTGATATTTCCTGACATTCTGGCCGACCTGGAGGCGCTGGCCGAGGCCAACAGGGCCGGCCACGGCGACGAGATCTACCGCAAGCTCAGCCGGCTGGACCAGGTGCTCGGCGACATGGCGCAGCGGGCCGCCCGGTTCTATCTGATGCTGGGCGACCTGGCCCGCACCAACGACACGCGACCCGAGGTGTTCCTCTCCCACAAGGACGCGCTGCTCACGCACATGCGGGAGTTCACCGCGGAGCTGGCCCGCTTCACGCCCCGGCTGGCCCAGGCCGTCCAGGACGTGGCCGACACCGGGGTGGACGCGCTGATCGCGCGGGCCGCGGCGGCCGACGACCGGCTCTTCCGGGCGCCAGGCGACCGGGAGGCGGACTGGCGGCAGCGCTGGTCCGGCCTGACGCACTGGTTCGGCGCCGGTCACGGCCGCGCCGCCCGGGACTCCCGCAGCGAGGCGGAACGGCTGCAGAACGCGACCGTCACCGCGATCGCGAACGTGCTGGCCCTGCTCAGGCGGGTGACCGAGGCGCGCCGCGGGGGTGTCAGCCGGGAGAGCCAGCTCCGGCATCTGGCCCAGTGGTTCGCCTCCTGCCCCGACGAGGACGCGGCGCACGGGCTCTTCCAGGCGGCCTTCGGCCTGGGCGGCCCGCGGCACATCGCGGTCCCGCACGAGGACCCCGAGCTGATCCCCGCGAGGTTGTCCTGGTGGGACGCCGCGCCGGTGCGGCTGGCCCGCGGCCTGGTGGAGTCCGGCCGGGAACCGCGGATGGCCGGGACCACCGCGCGGATCGAGCGCAACGACGCCCAGCGGCAGCGGCTCCGCGCCGACCAGCTCAAGCTGGCCAGGGAGCGGCGCGACGCGGCGGCGTCCCTGGCGGCCGAAGGCCCCTATGACCGGGTGCTGAACGAGCCGGAGACCAAGGCCCTGCTGAGCCTGCTCGACCAAGCGCTCACCGCCAGGGTGCCGGCCAGCCGGCGGGTCACCGCCACCGGTTCGGCCCACGGCGTGCGGCTGACGCTGCGCCCCTGCGAGGGCAGCACCTCCGTGCGCACCGTGCACGGCCGCCTGCACCTGTCCGGCGTCACGCTGGAGGTGTCCTGATGGGCGGGGTCGCCGAACAGGTGAGCTCGCTGGAGCTCGCCGACTACCAGCGGGCGGTGCGGCTGCTGCTGAGCCACGCGCTGATCACCGACGCCCACCCGAACCGGGCCGCGCTGCCCCTGATCCGCCGCTGGGCGGGCCAGCTCAGGACCGACCTGCACGAGGTGCTCGGCTACCGCCTGGTGACCACGCCGAACACCGCGCGGCTGCTCCGCGCGCAGGACGAGCTGGACGTGACGCGCCCGGCGCGGACCAGGACGGACCGGCCGTTCGACCGCCGCCGTTACGCCTATCTGGTGCTCACGCTCGCCACGCTCGGCCGGTCCGGCCCCCAGACCGCCCTCAGCGAGCTGGCGGACGCGGTCGCCGCGGACGCCGCCCGGATCGACGGGCTCGGCCTGGACACCGAGCGCAAGCCCGACCGGGACGCCTTCGTCGACGCGGTGACCTGGCTGGCCGAGCGCGGCGCGCTGACCCTGGCCGACGGTTCCGCCGCCGACTGGGTCAGCAGTCCCGACCAGGCCGAGGCGCTGTACGACATCGACCGCGAGGTCGTCTTCGCGATCTACCAGCCGAGCCGGGTGCTGCAGCACATGAGCTCGGTGACCGGGCTGCTCGACCACGACCGCGGTGTCGCCCAGGGCGTGCACCGGGTGCGCGAGGCCGCGGCCCGGCGGGCGCGGCGGCTGGTGCTCGAACACCCGGTGGTCTACTACGCCGACGCCGGGGAATCCCTGCGCGGCCAGCTCCGCCACCCCGGCCTGGCCGAGGACCTGGAGCGGCTGACCGGGCAGGCCGTGGAGCGCCGCGCCGAAGGGGTGGCGCTCGTCGACACCTCGGGACGCCTGTCCGATCTGCGCTTCCCCAGCGGTGGCACCCCGTCCCAGGCGGCGCTGCTGCTGGCGGCGCGGATCGCCGCGCGGGTGGAGACATCGCGGCCCTCGATGCTGCCCGCGCCGACGTCGGCCGAGCGCACCGAGACGCTGGCGGCCAGCATCGACGCCGGGCTGCCGGTCAAGGGGGTCCTGGCGGAGCTGAGCGAGGCCGAGACCGCCGAGCGGGAACCGGCCGAGGCGCAGGCCTATCCGTTCGTCACCGACGCCTGGCTGCGCGCCGCGATGACGCAGCTCATGGAGACCTACGGGACGGCCTTCTCCCTCGCCTGGCGCGGCGATCCCGACCGGCTGCTGCGCGAGGCGGTGCGGCTGCTCGTCGCGCTGCGCCTGGTCGTCAGGGTCGAGGGCGGCGTGCTCGCGCTCCCGCTGCTGGCCCGCTACCGGGGCGCCACGGCCGAAGTCAGGCCCCGGGCCCGCCGCGCCGAGCGGCAACAGGACACTCTCTTCGAGGCGAGCGAGGTTAAGTGACGCGGTATGTGCCGACCCGGGCCGGGATCATCAACCTCTGGGATTACCGGGACGAGGAGTTCACCTTCGCGAACGGCTGGCTGATCCTGCGCGGACCGAACGGCTCGGGCAAAACGAAGGCGCTGGAAGTGCTCTTCCCCTTCGCGCTGGACGGGCGGATCGACCCCAAGCGGCTCAACCCGTTCGCCTCCGAGGACCGGACGATGAAGTCCAACCTGCTCTTCCGCGGGCAGGACAGCGCCTTCGGCTACGTCTGGCTGGAGCTGCGGCACCGCGACACCGGCGAGGCCGTCACGGTGGGGATCGGGCTGCACGCCCAGCGCCACCGGGACGCCCCGGTCCGCTGGCACTTCGTCACCGAGGGCCGGGTGGGCGTGGACTTCTCCCTGCTCACCGCCGACGACCGGCCGATGACCAAGAGGCAGCTCGCCGAGGAGCTGGGCGAGCAGGCGATCACCGCCACCTCCTCCGACTACCGGCAGGCGATCGACCAGCGGCTGTTCGGCCTCGGCCGCGAGCGGTACGAGCAGCTGATCACCCTCATCCTGACGCTGCGCCGCCCGCAGCTCGCCAAGAATCTGGATCCGGGCAAGCTGTCCGACACCCTCACCGACGGCCTGCGCCCGATCGACGACGACCTGATCGCCGAGGCGTCCCGCTCCTTCGACGACATGGAGACGGTGCAGCGCACCCTGGAGGGCCTGGTCGCGGCCGACGAGGCGACCCAGTCGTTCCTGTCCAGCTACACCACCTACCTGCGCACGCATTCCCGCTGGGCGGCCGACGCGCTGACCCGCCGCCGCGCCGACGTCACGACGCACCGCACCGTGCTGGGTACGGCTGCCGCCGCCGTGACCACCGCCGCGCGCTCCCAGGCGGAGTCCGAGCAGACCCTGTCGGCGGCCGAGGACGCCCTGGCCGGGCTCCGGGCCAGGCTGGAGCAGCTCAAGGGCAGCGCCGCCTACCAGGCCCTCGAACAGCTCGGCGACCTGGAGCGCCTGGTGCGGACGTGCGCGGACACCGCGAGGGCGGCCAGGGCCGAGCTGGACCGGCGCGCCGCCGCCACCCAGAAGGCCCGCGCCGGACTGGCCGCCGCGCATCGGGTGCTGGCCGAGCTGGCGGGCGCGGTCTCCCGGGCGGCCACCGAACTCGCCGACGAGGCCGCCGCCGCGGGGATCGGCTGGGCCCCGGCCGACGCGGAGCACGCGGGCTTCGCCGACCGGGTGGGCGGCCGGGCGGCCACGCGCACCGGTGATGTGCGCGCGGTCCGGGCCGCGATCGCGACCGGGCAGAAGGCCGAGCAGACCCGGGATCTGGCCAGGATCGCCCTCGATCGGGCCCTCGCCGCCGCCGTCCAGGCGGAGCAGGCCGAGGCCGGGACGGCCCAGGCGGTGGAGAGCGCGCGCGGGGAGGCCAGAACCCAGCTGGCCGGCTGGGCGGAGCGGCACCATGGGGTGCTCGCCGAGCTGGGGTTCGACGTGGCGTCGCTGGCCGGGGCGCTGGAGCAGGCCGGGGAGCCGGACGCGCCCGGTCTCGACGCGGTGTTCGGGGCCGCGAGCGCGCAGGCCGTACAGGATCTGCGGGATGCCCGGGCCCGGCTCAAGGGCGAGCGGGCCGAGGCCGGGAACGAGCGCGCCCGGGTCCTGGCCGAGCGAGCGGAGATCGCGGCTGAGCGTGATGACGCCCCGCCCCCGTTCGCGGCCCGCACCGCGGACCGCGAAGGCCGGGCCGGAGCCCCGTTCTGGCGGCTGGTCCGCTTCGCCGACCAGGTGAGCGACGAGCACGCCGCCGCCGTCGAGGCGGCGCTCGAGGCGGCCAACCTGCTGGACGCCTGGGTCACCCCGGCGCCCGAGGCCGTCGCCGCCGGGGATTCCGAGGGTTACCTGGTTCCGGGTCCCCCGGTGCCGTCCAGCCTGGCCGACCTGCTGGTCCCCGAGGAGGAGACGCCGGTTCCGGCCGAGCGGATCACAGCGATCCTGCGGTCCGTCGCGCTCGGCCACACCGGCGACGACCGGCCGATGATCTCCCCCGACGGCCGTTTCACGCAGGGCATCCAGGCCGGCGCGCACCGCAAGGAGCACGCCGAGTATGTCGGGGCGACCGCCCGGGCCCGCCGCCGGGCCGCCCGGCTGGCCGAATGCGACGCCCGGATCGCGGTGCTGACCGAGACCGTCACCGAGCTCGACCGGCGGGCCGCCCTGGCCGAATCGGCGATGGAGGCGATCGCCGCCGCCCGCGCCGCGCTGCCCAGGACGGGCCCGATCGTGTCGGCGCTGCGCGAGCACGAGGGAGCCGCCGGGCGGCTCCGCGCCACCAGGGAGACCGCCGACGACGCGCAGAGCGGCTACGACGAGGCCGTCGCCGCCTGCGGCGCCGCCGAGCGGGCGCTGCGCAGGATCGGGGCCGAGCACAGCCTCGACCCCGATCGGGTGGACGAGGTGGCCGAGGCCGTCCGGCGCTTCGAGTCCACCGCGGGCACGCTGGTCGGGCGGCGGCGCGAGGAGGCCAGGCAGCGCGAGGCGGTCGAGGAGGGCACGGAGCGGCTGGAGGCGGCGGCCGACGACGAGGCCGCGGCGGAGTCGACCGAGTCGGGGGCGCGGCGGCGGCACACCGAGGAAGCCGCCAAGCTGGACGCCCTCCGGCAGACCATGGGCGCGGAGGCGGGCCAGGTGCTGGCCGAGGTCGAGACCGCCGAGACCGGGATCGTCGCCGCGTCGCGGACGGCGGAGGCGGCGCGAGCCGCCGAGCGCGCGGCGCTCACCGAGCACGCCACCGCGCAGGCCAGGCTGGCCGCCGCGCGGGAGTCGCTGCGGGTCGCGGCGGTCGAGGAGCGGGAGACCGCCAGAGCCCTGGCCCCCTTCGCCCAGCGGGAGCTGCTCGACGTGCTCAAATGCCCGCCCGGCCTGGCCTGGCCCGCGCAGAAGGCCGACTGGCTGGGCGAGCGGCTGCCGGACGCGGTGACCGCGGTGCACGAGGCCATCCGCACCGTGACCCGCGATCTGACCCCCACCGAGATCTCGCTCAAACAGTCGACCACCCGGCTGACCAAGGCGCTGGACGATCTCCAGGCGCAGCTCGCCACCGCCGGTCAGGACTACCGGCCCGAGTGGGACGGCGCGGACGGCGTGATCGTGGTCCGGATCGCGGACGAGGACGGGCCGCTGCCGGTGGGCGCGTTCGCCGCGAAGATGACCGCCGCCCGCAAGGACCAGCAGCAGCTGCTCAGCGAGTCCGAGCAGCGGATCCTGGAGGACGCGCTGCTCACCCGGCTGGCCCAGCAGATCCACGACCGCACGGTGGACGCGCGCGACCTGATCCGGCGGATGAACACCGAGATGCGGTCCCGCCGGATGTCGTCCGGGACCACGGTGGGGGTGAGCTGGCAGCTCGCCGACCACCTGGAGGAGGAGCAGCGGGCGGTCTGCGGGCTGCTGGACGCGGACGCCGCCCGGCTCCGGCCGGACGAGCTGAGCCGGATCCGCGGCCACTTCGCCACCCAGATCAAGAACGCACGGGCCCGTGAGCGGGAGCTCCCCTACCGGGAGCTGCTCACCAAGGTGCTCGACTATCGGCGGTGGCGGCAGTTCGCCTTCCAGCTCGTCCGGCCCGGCGCCGCCGCCGGGACGACGCACGAGGAGCGCCTCACCCGCGCCAAGCACAGCCGGCTGTCCGGCGGCGAGCAGTCGGTGTCGCTGCACCTGCCGCTGTTCGCCGCCGCGCACGCCATGCTCAACTCGGCGCGCCCTGACGCGCCCCGGCTGCTCGCCCTGGACGAGGCGTTCGCCGGGGTGGACGACACCGGGCGCAGCGAGTTGATGGGCCTGGCCACCCAGTTCGATCTGGACCTGTTCATGACAGGTTACGACCTGTGGGCCACGCACGCCGGGGTGCCCGCGGCGGCCCACTACGACCTGGCCCACTCCCCGGTGGAGCACACGGTCAGCGCGCTGCTGCTGGTGTGGGACGGGGCGGAACTCCTCGCCGACGACACCGGCGACCTGACCGCGGCGCTGGGATCCCCGGGCGTGCGGCGGGTCCCCGTTGGATGAGCTGCGCGGCGACGGCTGGCGGCGTCTCCTCGCGGCGGCACGGCGCAAGCTGGAGCAGACCGGAGGCGCGCTCGACGGCTCCGTCGGCTTGGCCGCCCCGTCCGAGACCGAACGCCGGGTGATCATCGGCATCACCGGCACGTACCGGCCAGAGACCGTCAAGCGGCTCACGGTCTCGCTGGCCGGCCTGGACGAGGCCCTCACCAGGATGCACGGCGCGGGTCTGCTCCAGACGCTGGCCCGGCTGGGCGATCCGGTCCGGGATCGGCCCGCGGAACGCGCCGCGGAGGTCTCCGCGAGGCAGTCGCTGCTGGCGGTGGCCGGAGCCGCGATGTCGGCCGGGGAGGACTGGTTCGCCGCGTGGCTGTCGGCGATGACCGAGGACGGCACGCTCACCCGGCTGATCCGGCGGGGCGACTCCCACCTGATCCGGCAGGCGACCGCCGTGCTCGATCAGCTGCCCGCGAGGTTCGTCCCGCTGCCCGTCCTGGCCGAGTCGGCCACCGGTGACACCAAGGCCCTCACCCCGGGCAGTCCGCTGGCGACACTGGTGCTGCGCGCCCTCGCACTCCGGTCGGGTTCGCCCGGCGTACCCTCCGGCCGGACGGGACAGCGGGCGCTGTGGGAGTCCGCCGGGGTGATCGTGGACGACCTGGCCAGTCAGGTGCTGCTGCTCAATGTGCGGACCCGGGGCGACAACGTGGTGTCCCGGTGGCTGAACGACGCCGCCCGGTCTGGGATCCCGTTCCGGCTCACCCTTCACCAGCAGAATGGGCACCCTGTCGTCCCCGTCGCCGAGGAACTCTTCATCTGTGAGAATCCCGCGGTTCTCCGCGCGGCGGCGGCCGAACTCGGGAACCGGTCGGCGGCGCTCGTCTGCACCGAGGGAATCCCGTCCGCGGCCTGCCACAAGCTGCTCGCCGCCGCCGTGGCCGCCGGGTCGCGGCTGCGCTGGCGCGCCGACTTCGACTGGACGGGCCTGCGCATCGTGGCGGCGGCAGGTAGCACGCCCTGGCGGATGAGCGCGTCCGACTACACGACCGGCCTCGCGCTGGGCGAGTCGACCCCACTCACCGGCAGCCGGACCGGCAGCCCGTGGGATCCGTCCTTGTCGGAGGCGATGGCCACCGAGGGCCGGGCCGTCATGGAGGAACGCCTCATTCCGGTCCTCCTCGCCGACCTCGCTGCCCGCTGAGTGGTGATGGCATGTCACCTGACGCGACCCGGAGCCGCCTCGTTCCGTGCCTGAACGACGCGGGACTTGCGGACATGGTCGGCCGGTATCGGGCTCAGGGCCAGCGAAGTGCCTTTGGGCGGCCACAGATGGCGGGGCGACGCCAGCGTGCCCAGGTACGGGATCTCGTAGGCCAAGCCCTTGGCGACGAGACGGCTCAGAATGCCCCCGGCGGTCGCTCTGGAAATGCCGTGTTCGGTCATCAGCCGGCGCTGGGTGGCGACCCGCTCGTGTGGGGGGATCTTGCCGGTTCGGATCATCTCCGCCAGCTCCGTCGCGATCTGGGTGATGCGATCCTGCGCCGACACGCGCGGAGGCGGGAGCGGGCCGGTGGGGACGCCGACGACGAACCCGACGCCGGGCACATTGCGTATCATTCGCCGATTCCGGAGCTCACGCTGAATGCGCATGGCGGCGTACCGGGGAATGGCATAGGCGACCATCAGCTGCTGGAAGGTGGATATCCGCGCCCTCGCGCACTTCACCACTGGTGATCCGCTCCGCCAGGAGTTCGATGATCTCCCGTCGGCGGATGGCGAGGAGGGCTCCGCGGGGACCGCCGAACTTGTACGGCTCACCGGGCGTAGCCGGGACGACCCGGAGCTCGGGAGTCGCACGGGAGTCCCGCGAGCCTGAACCCGGCGCTTCGGTCGCCCGCCTTTCCTGCAAAATCAATTGCATCGCACGACGCCGCTCGAATTCGGTCCGCATACCTGTCATCTCTCTTTCTCCTTTTGTCTGAGCACGACTGAGTTTTGCCTGAGCACGACTGGGCCCGACCAGTCACCGCCGGGCGAACTTTGGGCAGCTGCCGCGTTCGGTTTCACCCGGAACCGGGCCTTCCGTGAGCTGGAACCACACCACCTGGCCCGTGAGACCCTCGTGCCAGCCCCAGGGCCCCGGCGTATCGAGGATTCGTCCGGGTTTGATTTCTTCGGTACCGCTGAGCCTGGGCGCGGGCTGCGTAGGAGTGAAGGTCGAGTAATGACTGACCAAGTGCCAGACGAAGAAGGACACGGTTCCTGAAGATCAGCGGTGTCTGACGCCGTTCGATCCTCGGAGGAAACCGTGCCCGTCGCTCCATCATCGCTGATCAGCGTGCCCGAGGTAGGCCAGATCGACAGCGACTCTCCAATGAATCAGGGGCGGGAGCACGGACTTCTCGCCCGATTCCGGTCGATCAGCGACCCTCGGCAGGCGAGCAAGGTCCGCCACACCCTGGAGGCCATTTTGGCGGTGATGACGTTTGGCACGACCGTGGTCGGCGGCGACTCGATCACGGCGATCATCGAGTGGGCCAGGGATGCGCCGCAGGATCTGCTGGCCCGCCTGGGCTGCTGGCGTGACCCGCTCACGGGCGTTCGCCACCCGCCCAGCGAGCGCACGATGCGCCGGGTACTGGCCAAAGTCGACGGGAACGAAGTGGACCGGCAAACCGCCGCCTACCTTGGTGAATCGGCTGCCCCGGCCAACCTGGAACGCGCTGATAGCGGCACCGGAGCCGGTACCGGGAACTGCGATGCACAGCACGACACTGCCCTGCCACTGGTCGGCCGTCTGCTGGAGCCGGGCGGCGATGTGCGCGAAGATCGCCGCTCCGGCCTTGGAATCTGACGATCCGCGCCCGTGCAGCCAGCCCCCCATGATCTCTCCCGAGGTCGGCGGGTAGGTCCAGGCGCTCTCGTCCCCGAACGGGGCGGTGTCCAAGCAAGCGTCCAGCACGTAGCGGGGACCCAGCCCAGCCCCGGTGACCTCGCAAGTCAAGGCGACCGTCGTCCCGCCTGGATCGGCAAGGCGCCGACAGGCATGACCATGTTCGACCAGCCAGGATTCCATATAGTCCAACACCGGGTCGTAGTGGTCGATACCGCCGCGGCTGGGAATCCGCACCAGCTCACGGGTCAGCTTCACCACCCCGGCATGGTCATCACGAGCGACCCGCAACGAGCCCGTAGCGTCGATGGCAGCGTTCCGCTTGCTCGTCATATCTGTGAACTCCTTTCCCGCAGCACGTCCAGCGCGGTGACCTCCTCGATGGTCTCCGGCCTGCCTGCCATGATCCAGCAGCTGTGCCGCCAACGCCGCCCCGAGCACTGTAGATGTCGCAGAGTGTCGCGCGGTGCCCGATGCTGGTCGGGTGTCTTCCGAGTTCCACTCGGACACCATGCTCGGCGTGACCCCGGAGTGGCCGTCCGCGCTGAACCACAGACCCTGCGTGGTTTCGCGGGAGCCGTCTGCGTTTGCTGAACCCAGCCAGCGGATGCGGCGATTCAGGTAATGTCCGGATGGTGAAGCTGGCTTCCCGGATCGCCGCGGCTGGAGTCTGTTTCGTCACGCTGACGGGGTGCTCCGGACCGGCCCAGCCGACTCTCGCGACAGCCACGCGCAGTCTGGTCAGTAATGGCGAGGAGTTACTCGCGTCTGAACCAGTCCAGAGTGCGGGACTGTTCCAGATAACCGAGAAAGCCGAGAAGGACTCCGACACCGCCTGTGTTCACGGGTCCAAACAACGATTCTTCCGGGCGCAGAGAAACTTCGTCCGACCGGGACACCTGTCACCGCAGCCGGACTGGTACGAAGCGGACTCATCTTGCTGAAGTTCGATCAGATCGTCGACTGCTTGGATTTCTTCGATGACGACCTGTCGGTAGTGGTCATGCGCAACCCGCAAAACTGCGGTCACGTTCATGGTCGCTACGCGAACGACTGAGCCGAACATACTGATAGTCGGGAAAACCAACTGTTTCAAGACTGAACAATAAACCGCCCTGTCCGAATGGCCACTTTGAAGCCCGTCGCCCATCCGAGCGCTTCGGAGGACTTCGTATTGGCAAAGTGGTGCGCTGTGGGCCGGACTCCGACGGGGTGGTCAGGGGATTTTGGGGAGGCTCCAGTCCTCCCGTGACCAGCCCATCACCCGGGACGTCGCGTAGGGAAGCGAACCGGTTCCGGGTGGGTTCCGGTCAGAGTGGTGTAGCGGGTGGTTAGGTCGCGTTCGGCTTTTTCGGTGAGGGTGCCGAGGAGGCGGAGGCGGGCCAGGCCGCCGTCGGGGTAGATGTCGAGGCGGGCGTGGGTGATTTTGCGGTCGCTGTCGAGGCGGAAGCGGTGGGGGGTGTCGGGTTGGAGGCGGGTTTTGGGGAGGAGGGGGAACCATTTGGCGGTTTTGCCGGGGATGGTGGTGCGGGAGTCGGTTCCGGTGATGGCGGCCCAGCCGGGGGCGTTGAAGAGGAGGTTGGTGGTGTCGAGTTCGGCGATGGTGACGCGGCCGGGGGCGGGGAGGCGGACGATGAGCCAGTCGTTGGCGTCGTCGCGGCGGCGGGCGGTTTCCCAGCCTTCGGCCTGGTTGCGGGGGAGGCCGGGGGCGATGACGTTGGCGGGGGTGGAGTAGAACTCGTTGGAGCAGGCGACGATTGTGGCGCCGTTCTGGAGGGCGGCGAGGTCGATGGTGAGGCCGGTGAGGAAGCGGGGGTCGGGGATGACCTCGCCGTGGACGCGGAGGCGGGCGACGCCGCCGTCGGGGAAGATGTTCAGGCGGACGTGGGTGAAGCGGCGGGGGTTCTTGACCTCGAACTCGTGGGCGGTGTCGCCTTTCAGGGCTTGTTTGGGGACGATTTCCACCCAGTCGGTGAGTTCTACGGGGGCCTGGTGGTCATCGGCGGCGCAGGCTTCCACCGAGGCGTACGGGGGGTAGTTGCCCTTGAACCAGGCGGTGTCGATCACGATGCCTTTGATGACGCCGGGGAGGCCGAGGCGGATGATGGCCCAGTCGAAGCCGGGGGCGCGGCGGCGGCGGGTTTCCCAGCCGTCGTAGATCTGGCCTTTGGCGCCGAAGGTGTGGGTTTGGAAGGCGGCCGGGCCGGGCCGGATCAGGGCTTCGCGCTCGGCGAAGGATTCGTCGTTGGCGGCGATGACGGCCCCGCCATACTTCCGCAACGCCAAATCCGGAAATTTCGTGAAATCGGCCATTGGTGCCTCCCAAGGTCGGTCAAGTCCGCCCAACCAGATGCGGTCGTGAATGTACGTCGCCCATGACTCCGGATGGACGCGCGCCGCGAGCCCGCGTGCTCATTGGTCGTTGGTGCTGCCGGATGAACACGGGTGTGAACCCGCGTGCTCATGGCCGATGCTGCTGCCGGATGAACACGGATGCGAGCCCGCGTGCTCATGGCCGGTTCTGCGGGAGGAGGAATTGGCCGAAGGGCGTGCCCTGCACGGCTTGGCCGCGCAGCCAGGTTGTTTGTACGACGCCGGTGAGCCTGCGCCCGTCATATGGGGTGACGGGGTTCTTGTGGTGAAGTTTCGTCGCGTTCACCGTGAACTCGGCTGTGGGGTCGAAGGCGACCAGGTCGGCGTCGTTGCCGATGGCGATCGCGCCCTTGGTGGACAGGCCGACCAGGGCTGCGGGACCTGCGGACATCCACTTGGCGACGTCCGCGAGGCCGTACCCGCGGGGTTGGGCTTCGGTCCAGATGATGGGGAGGCCGAGTTGCAGGGAGGCGATGCCGCCCCAGGCGGAGCTGTAGTCGTGGGCGGTCAGGCCCTTGAGGTCGGCGGGACATGGGGAGTGGTCGGAGACGACGCCCATCAGGACGCCGGTGGCGAGGCCGTGCCAGAGGGTGTCGCGGTTGGCGGACTCTCTGATGGGCGGGCAGCATTTGAAGGCGGGGCTGCTGACTTCCTCGGCGCTGAGGGTGAGGTAGTGGGGGCAGGTTTCGGCGGTGATGCGTACGCCCGCCTGCTGGGCACGGCGGAGGGGCTCCACGCATGAACCCGCGGAGATGTGGACGATGTGGGCGCGAGCGCCTGTCGTCGCCGCCGCGTCGATGACGCGTTCGACGGCTCTGAGTTCGGCGTCCTGGGTGCGGGAGTCCAGGAATTCTGGATATGTCGGGCCGAGAGGGTCGGTGAGGGTTCCAGGGTCCTCGGCGTGGACGATCAGCAGGCCGTCGATGGCGGCGAGCCGGTGCAGGACCTCGACGAGCTGGCCGGGATCGAGGGCGGGGAATTCGTCCACACCGGAGGGGGACAGGAAGCATTTGACGCCGAAGACCCCGGCGGCGAAGAGGGGTTCGAGGTCGTCGGCGTTGGCGGGGATCGCGCCGCCCCAGAAGCCGACGTCCACGTGGCACTGCCCTTCGGCGGCCTTCTTCTTGATCTCCAGCGCGGACACCGTCGTCGTGGGCGGCAGCGAGTTGAGCGGCATGTCGACGATCGTGGTCACTCCCCCGGCCGCCGCCGCCCGGGTCGCGGACGCGAATCCCTCCCAGTGGGTACGTCCGGGTTCGTTCACATGCACATGCGTGTCCACGAGCCCCGGCAGCAAGGCCACATCGGCGAGATCGACGGTCTCCCGCGCATCCAGCGGCGCGTCATACCCGGAAAGCCCCGCTATCCGCCCATCCCGTACGGCTACCGCCAGCGCCTTCTCCCCTTCCGGGACAACCGCCCGCCGCGACCGTACGACCAAGTCGAACTCATTCACCGGCATCCTCCAACCTGGTCGCCGCTATCCGTACGGCGAGACGCTCCAGCAACGGCCCCGCCTCGGTCATGCAGACCCGGACGTCGGATTCGAGGTCGGTCAGCGCGTACACCGCGTCGATTCCGGCCTTACGCAGTTCCTCGTCGCCGATCGCCCGCCGGCCGCAGACGGCGACGACGGGAACGCCGTACCGGGCGGCGGCATTGGCGACGCCGATGGGCGCCTTGCCGCGGAGGGACTGCTCGTCCAGCGAACCTTCGCCGGTGATCACCAACCGGGCGCCGCGCACATGGCGGTCGAAGTCGAGCAGATCGAGCAGATACTCGATGCCCGGCCGGATCTCCGCGTGCAGGAACGCGAGCGCCGCGAACCCGACCCCGCCGGCGGCTCCGGCCCCAGGCTGCCCCGCCACGCCCATGCTGCGGACGACCCCGTCGTGCTCCACCGATCCCGCGAGCCCGTGCGTGTGCGCGGCGACCGCCGCCAGCCTGGCCAGACCGGCCTCCAGCACCTTCACCTCGTCCGGATCCGCACCCTTCTGCGGCCCATAGACCGCGGCGGCCCCGAACGGCCCGAGCAGCGGATTGTCGACATCGCTGGCGACCACGAACTCCAGCCCGGCGACGGCATCACTCGCGTGCCGATGCCCATCACCCTCCCCCACGCCATGATCATCTCCCACTTCATGATCATGCCCCGCCCCAGACTCATGTCCCGCCACAGGCTCATGTCCCGAAATTTCGCGAAGCCCCGTCATAAATCGGGAAATGTCGATTTGAGCGAGGTCCCGGAGTGCCCCTCCGCCGAGGGGAAGTTCGTTGCCCGAAGCGTCCAGGAATCGTGCGCCGAGGGCCTGTGCCAGCCCCGCTCCCCCATCCGTGCACGCACTCCCCCCGAGCCCGAGCACGATCCGCCGCGCCCCACCCCGAACCGCGTGCGCGATCAACTCCCCCGTCCCGTAACTCGTCGCCGTCAACGGCGCGAGCCCCCCGGACAGCCTCCGCAACCCAGACGCGTCGGCCATCTCAACAACCGCCGTCTCCCCCTGCACCGCATACGAAGCGACAACCCGCTCCCCCGTCGGCCCCGCGACCTCAACCTCCACACGCTCGAACCCGCACGCCACCACGGCGTCCACGGTCCCATCGCCCCCATCCGCCACCGGCAGCGACACCGCCGGCACCCCCAGCCCGGCGGCCACATGCTCCGCCACCTCCGGCGCGGTCAGCGACCCCTTGAACTTGTCCGGCGCGATGACGACGTGATCTCTCATGACGGCGACCTCAGACTCGGCAGCGGGTGACGCCTCATCATCCCGCCCCCACCGGAGAAGGTCCCACCCAGCCCACCACGATCAGCCCCGACGCGCGCGAGCCCCGCCCAGCGTCCACGATCAGCCCCGAAGCGGAAAGGCCCCACGCGGCTTCCACG